>CAWEGE010000021.1:0-64103 GCA_963808525.1 uncultured Alphaproteobacteria bacterium | reverse complement strand
CGTCCGTCGCGCTTCAGCACCATCAAGCCCTCGTGCTCGACTTCCTCGTAAGTGGTGAAGCGATGCCCGCAACTGGCGCATTCGCGGCGGCGGCGGATGGTCGCGCCTTCCCGGGAGGCTGGCGGAAACGATGACCTTATCTTCCTGTCAACTGACTCTGGACAACGCATAAAACCACTTCCACCACTGCTAATTGTGGTAGGCATGTTTGTAACACACAGCATTTTGCGGTGTCAATGGGATGTTATTCACAATACGGACGCCAAGGATTTATGGCCAACTCTTCAAGTGAAAGCGCTTGCCTTCATCAAAATTCCGGCTATTATCTCCAGCTCGCGTCTGGGGAAAATTTCCGCGCAAAAGAAATCTTATTTTTATGGCAACCGCAAACGACCTTCGCCGCGGCATGGCGATCAATTACAACGGCGACATTTCGTGGTGCTGGACATGCAGCGCGCACCGGCAACCTGCGCGCGTTCGTGCAGGCGACGCTCCGCAGCATCCGCACCGGCAAATCATCCGATGTGCGTTTCAGCTCGACCGAAAAATCGAGCCGGTGCCGATGATCACGACGCAAGATGGAGTTCAGCTACAAGGACGGCACCGACTTTGTTTTCACCAACCCGGAAAATTACGAAACGGTCACGCTCGCGGCAGAGCTGGTCGGCAACGACAAGAATTATCTCGTGGAAAATGCGACGGTGACGGTCGAGTTCGTTGAGGACAAGGCGGTCTCCATCGAATTGCCGTCGAGCAGCCACGGCTTCGACGTCGCCGTCTTTCCGCTGCGTCTCAAGGGCGCTTCCGCCGCGCCCGCCCGCGTCGTCGCCTTTCTCTATGACTGAGCCGCAATGGCGAAAATCGTCCGGGATTTGTCCGCGTCGTCGCTGTCCTGCACCAGCCCAGGCGATAAGTTTCGTCTCAATCCCTCCCGTAAAGTCAACTTGGCCCGGCACCCCGCCGGGCTCTTTTTTTTGGCGCAGCTCGGCACGGTCTGAGCGGGGCCCATTTTGCGAAAGCGCGCAAAAGAAGCGGCCGTGCGTAATCTTTGAGCTTGTCCGTAGCCGCAGTTCGTCTACTTTTGACGCCGTATAGAGCCTGTTTAGATCGCAAACGCGCGAAGCCTGTATCGCGACTCAGCGTCGCGCCGTGACGCGAGTCGTCGTGCGGGCGTCTGTCGCGAGGACTGCGCTGTAGTTCTGTGCATTTCTATCCATACCCGCCGCGACCAGCCGCCGAAGGATGCTGCGCGCGCCCTCGCCTCCTAGGCTCGCCAGCGCGGCGAGGATTGCTGCTATCGCCGTGCTATTGTCCTTTACGATTCCATGATAATACTTCAAATATTGAATAAGCTCTATTGACGACACTGTCACTAACTATATAATTCAAAAATATAGCGCCTTCTGCCTGGGCGCCGTCAGGGGGTAAGCGACCACGATGTTGGAGCGATGCCGGCCGCGCCCCCCGGCGGCGCGCATCGCGCAATGGAGCCGGAAATGACTGGTAAAATTTCCCAAAGCTTACGCTCGCCGGCGCGGGCTCTGCCTGCCGCGCTGGCTGTCACCGCCTTTTGCATGGTCGTCCTGCCCGCTCACGCTCAATTGGCGGTGTCGGGTCCGGGGCTGCCCAGTTCCATCACGCCGACGAACGGCGAGAGCCTGTGGAGCATCGTGAGCGGGTCCTTCAACGCTATTCCCACCGCTCCGGGCTTGGACGCTAAGAATTCCGGACTGCGCGCCTATGTGATCGCTTACGGCGGCGGGACCGAATCCGTCTTCTCGCTCGGGGAGCTCAACCCGAGCTTCGGCGGAAGCACGACGGCGGGCGCCTTCCCATCAATCTCGGTGACGGGGAGCAGCTACTCGCTCGTCGACACTGCCGATCCCTCGCGCGATGTGACGAATCTGCAGAGCCTGGTCATCGGCTGGGTCGCCGCAGCGACGGGGCCCGGCGGCCAGTCGTCGGTCGTGAACCTCTCCGGTCTGACGAACAGCGCCGGCGCCTATAACTCCTCCGCGCTGCAGGCTCTCCCGTCCACATTGGTGACCACGTACAACACCACCCCCAACTCAAGCTATACCGGCGTGTCCTTCTCCACTTTCGTCAACCCGAGCCTGACGAGCTCCATCAACAGCCAAGTTGTCCGGGTGACGGCGACCGACGGTTACACCGTGGCCTTCTCTCTGGCGGAGCTGGAGGAGCATCCAAACGATATTCTCTCCTATCTGGGCCCGAACCTGCCGGGCTCGGCGGGATTCGCGCGCGCCATCATTCCCTTGCCCAACTCCACGGCGGGCCACAAACTCGGCCGCTGGGTCTCCAATGTGGACGCTGTGACGGTGGAGCTGGCGAGCCCTGGGCCGGCTCCGGGCGCGGGACTCCTAAGCCTCGGCGTTCTCGTCCTTGCGGGCGCGAGCGCCAGGACGAGCGTGATCGCGGGCGCTTTGCGCAAAGTCTTCGCGACCCGGCCGCTGGAGGCCTAGTTCGCCCCGACCCAACCGCGCAGACCTGGAGCGCCCTCCGCTGTGTCTCGCGGCGGGGGCGTTCCGTTCGAGAGGGGCGCGTTCGGCCGGGCCTTTTTCGCTCCACGGAATTCGTAGGCGCGGGCCCAGCGCTGCCCCAAGCTATGATAACGTGGGCTCTGGCGGCGATCGTCTGCGGAGGCGACTCGAGGAGGCGATCTAATGTCGAGGATCAATATTTTCATCGCCTTCGCTCTTTGGCTCTTTGCGTCGCCGTCCTCGGCCGAGAACCCGACGGTCCGGCCGAACATTATTTTCATCATGGCCGACGACCTGGGCAACGCGGACCTCGGCTATCGCGGCAGCGACATTCGGACGCCGCATATCGACGGGCTCGCGAAGGAAGGCGTGCGGTTGGAATCGTTCTATGGCGAGCCGGTCTGCACGCCCGCGCGCGCCGCGCTCATGACGGGGCGCTACCCCATGCGCTACGGCTTGCAGACGCTCGTGATCTTTCCGAGCCACACCTATGGCCTGCCGGTCGACGAGCGCACCTTGCCGCAGGCGCTCAAGGAAGTTGGCTACGACACCTATATCGTCGGCAAGTGGCACCTGGGTCACGCAGACAAAAAGTATTGGCCGCAGAACCGGGGCTTCGAGCATTTCTATGGGAACCTCGTCGGCGAGGTCGACTATTTCTCGAAGGACCGCGGCGGCGTCATCGATTGGCAGCGCGACGGCCGCTTCCTCAAAGAGCCGGGCTACTTTACCGACCTCATCGGCGACGAGGCCGTGAAGCTCATCGAACAACAGAATCCCGCAAAGCCCTTCTTCCTTTATTTCGCTTCGCTCGCGCCCCACGCTCCCTATCAGGCGCCGCAGGCCGACAAGGACAAATACAAGTCCATCGCCGACCCCAACCGTCAAAGCTATGCGGCGATGATCGACGCGCTCGACGTCCAGATCGGCAGGATCGTCGCTGCTCTCGACAAGAAGAAGCTTCGCGAGAATACGATCATTCTTTTCGCCAGCGATAACGGCGGCCCCACAAAGGGGCTCTTCGCGACGGGTGCGCGCTCGGAAGAGGAGCGAACCCATCAGGCGGGCGGACTGTCGATGGGCGCGACGCCACCCCCATCCAATGCGCCATTTCGGGGCGGAAAGGGGGAGCTGCATGAGGGCGGCGTCCGAGTGGTCGCCTTCGCGAATTGGCCGGGCAAGCTAGCGCCGCGCGTTGTCGACGCGCCGCTTCACATGGTGGATGTGATGCCCACTCTTCTGGCCCTCGCGGGGGCGAAGGCGGATCCCGCGCACCCGCTCGACGGCAAAGACATGTGGACGACGATCAGCGAGGGCGCGCCTTCGCCCAACGACGACATTCTCATCAACGTCGAAGCCTTCCGCGGCGCCGTCCGCAAGGGCGACTGGAAGCTCGTGAAAATCGCGCTGTTGCCGGGCAAAACGGAACTTTTCAATCTGCGCAGCGATCCGGGCGAGACGACCAATGTCGCAGGCGAACACTCCGACATTGTTCACGACCTCGAAACGCGCCTCGAGGGCTACGCGAAACAGCAGAAGATGAGCGAGTGGCTCAAGGCGCAGCCAGCATTTCTCGGGGCGCAGGGCAAAACGATCCTCGATCCCGATTTCGATATCGACGATAGCGGCCTCCCGCATGAAAGGCCGGCGCTTCCGAGCCGGTAAAGGAAAGTTTGCTTGCGCCGTGCCTGGGCTCGAGCCTCCATTGGCCGGGCGATGTATTGAAGGGGGTTGATCTTGAAAGTCACGCAGCTATCATGATGCGCGGTCATTTTCCTGAACGCAGTTGAGGGACTCTTGCCGTTCCCTCGCAACGAAAGGGACCAAATGTCTTCTGTAATCATCAATCTCATCATCCAGGCCATCTCTGGCGCGCTCGGCGGCAACGCCGCGGGCGGGTTGCTGAAGAACATCGATCTCGGTCCCATCGCCAAGACCATCAGCGGCGCCGTCGGCGGCGGCATTGGCGGGCAGCTCCTGCAAGCGGTGATCCCCGCGCTTGCCGGTGGCGCAGCGTCGGCGGCGGGCGGCGGCTTCGACATCGCGGCCGCGGCCGGTCAAGCGGTGGGCGGCGGCGTGACCGGCGCCATCGTCACGGTAATCGTCGGCCTGATCAAGAACAGCCTCATGAAAAAGGCGGCCTGAACAAGCTCTTGGCCCTTTTCGAGCCCCACGCGCGTCCCCTCGGACGCCCGTGGGGCCTTCTGCGCGCCTGAACCGGCTTTCGCCAGCGCCCTCACGAATTGTTCGGGGACGCGGAGCTTTTCGAAACCGCGCGACGCGCGCATCATGACTCTAACAAACGACAACTCAGGGAGCGGAAACATGGGACTGTTGGATGGAATTCTCGGCGGCGTCGTCGGCGCAGGAGCTCTTGCGGTCGTGCAGAAATATCTCGACAGCCACGGCGGGCTCGAGGGCGTCGTCGCGGAATTCGAGAAGACGGGGTACGGACAGCAGGTGAAATCCTGGATCGGCGACGGCACCAATCTGCCGATCAGCGCCGAGGATGTGAAGAAAGCGCTCGGCTCGGAAAAACTGAAGCAGATCGCTGCGTCCACGGGTGTGCCGATCGATCAGGCCGCCGATTATCTCGCGAAGCATCTGCCGACCGCCGTCGACAAGTCGACGCCAACCGGAACTTTGCCGCCTAAGGCCTGAGAAGGCGCAAAAGGAAGAAAGGAAGCCGAGTGTCAAAGAAAAGTCCCGATTGGCCCCGGCTTTTTGCCGACTCGATGACGCTCGGCCTCAATGCCAATCTCGTTATCGCCCTACGGCTCTCCAAGCTCGCTTGGGGCGGTCCGGACGCAGAGGCGGAAAGCCGCCTTATGGTCGAGGAAAAGCTCGAGGCGGCGCAGGACGCTAATGTCTCCGCGGCGACGGCGATCCTCACGGGGAAGGCGCATCTGGCGCCCAAGCGCGCCCTGAGCGTCTACCAGAGAAGCGTGCGCAAGAGTCTCTCCCGCCTTTCGAAGTGAACCCCGCGGCCGTCACGAAAAAAAACAGCCCGACCGCATCCCGGTCGGGCTCGAGGTCACCTAAGGAGGTTTAAACAAGAGTTAGTGTGGGCGCCGCCGATTCCAAGGTGGTCCCGACACGCTCAAGATCGAAAGGATTATCACTCGTCGTTTTCGGCGTTCAAATCTTCCACGGGGATCGAAGACGGCAGGGAGCCCAGCGGCCTGTGAAGCCTCACGCCCTGGCCTTCGCCATTCTCGGCGAGGAAAACGACGCCCGCCGATTTCAGCGCCATGAGGAGCTTGGCTCCGCCGTCCGCGCGCCCGTCGATCTCGCCGTCTTGCGCCTCCAAACGGGCGACGATTGACTCGGACAGGCCCGAGGCCTCGGCCAAAGCGCCTTGCGACCACGCCAGCAAGGCGCGCGCGGCTTTGACTTGTCTCACGGAAACCATTGCTGCCTCTAGCTTGCGCTCGTAATCCCAATTTTCAAATGGATATCGGGCGCCTACCAAAAGATTCTGGGGCGTGACGGCGTGGTTGTCCATGAGAACGAGAAGCCTATTTTGAGCTGGGGGCCTCGTGGAACGCGTCGCGGCGGGGGCGGAAAAGTAGGAGAACTCTGATGGAACGTCGCGAATTCATGACGAGCGTCTGCGCCTCCGCAGCCCTGCTGTCGGCCGCGCCGGCACTGGCGCAAACCGCAGCGATGGGCGCGCAGCACATGCATCCGCCCAAATACAAGGCTTTGAGCGACGCATCGGGAAAATGCGTGCTCGAGGGCGACAACTGTCTACGTCACTGTTTCGGCATGCTGTCGATGAATGATTCGAGCATGGCGGAATGCACCAAGGCGTCCTTCGATCTCATCGCCGCATGTCGCGCGCTGGAAACGCTTGCAGCCGTCAATTCCAATTTTACGCCGGCGCTGGCCAAGACGGTCGCCGACATCTGCATCGCGTGCAAGAAGGAATGCGACAAGTTCCCGCAATATTCGGAGTGCAAGGCTTGCGGCGAGGCCTGTCAAGCCTGCGCGGAGGAGTGTCACAAGGTCGCCGCCTAGCGCAAAGCGACCGCCCTCAATCGACGACGCCGATATAGGGCAGATGACGATGCTTCTCCGCGTGGTCTATGCCATAGCCGGCGACGAAGACGTCCTCGATGCGAAAGCCGACAAAATTGATCGGCGCCTCGACTTCCCGCCGCTGCGGCTTGTCGAGCAGCGCGCAGGTCCAAAGTCCGCCGATCTTGCGCTGGCGCAGCGAGTCGGCGGCAAAGGCGATAGACCGGCCGGTGTCGACAATGTCGTCGATGAGCAGAATGTTCCGGCCTTCGACATCGCTCGGCGCGTCGGCCAAGAGGCGGACCTCGCCGCGGCTCACCGCGGCGAGACCGTAACTCGAGAGCCGCATGAATTCGATCTCGGGCTGCGCGCCGGCGCGATCCAAGGCGCGCGCGAGATCGGCGACGAAGACAAAGGCGCCCTTGAGCAAGCCAACGATGATGAAATCCGCAGGCAGTGTCGAAGCTATCTCAGCGGCGAGCGTTTCGACGCGCGCCGCGATCTCCGCTTCGCTGAGAAGAATGCGTAGGCCGCTCATCGTCTCTGCATCTCCGATCGATTGCGCGCTCTTTGAGCGGAAATCGCGCCAGTCTGAAATCTGGAGCGGATTCTTTTCGTAGAAGTCTGTCAAGTTTCGCGCGCGCTAGGCTTTCGCTCAGCCGTTCATCCTAGGAGAGAAATATGACAGGCTTCATCGACGGTCTGCCGAAGGCCGAGTTACACTTGCACATTGAAGGGACGATCGAGCCCGAGACAATGTTCCGGCTGGCCGCCCGCAATGGCGTCGCCTTGCCCTACGATAGCGTCGAGGCGCTGCGCGCCGCCTATAGTTTCGAAAACCTTCAAGACTTCCTCGATCTCTACTACCAGGGTATGGCTGTCTTGCAAAAGCGGGAGGATTTTTACGACGTCACCTGGGCCTATCTCGAAAAGGCGCGCGCGCAAGGCGTGCTGCACGCAGAAATATTCTTCGACCCACAAGGCCACACGAGCCGCGGCGTCGCCTTCGAGACCGCGTTGGACGGAATCTGGCGCGCGCTGGAACAGGGGCGCGAGCGCCTTGGCTGCAGCTTCCGGCTCATCGCCTGCTTCCTGCGCGACCGCGAGGCTGCGGAAGCCATGGCCACATTGGACGATGTGCTTCGCCACCGCGATCGGATCGTCGCCATAGGGCTTAACTCGGCGGAGAGAGGCAATCCGCCCGCGAAGTTCAAAGAGGTCTTCGACAGGGCTCGAAGCGAGGGTATGCTGACGGTCGCCCACGCGGGCGAGGAAGGCCCCGCTGACTATGTGCGCGAGGCGCTCGATCTGCTGCATGTCGCGCGCATCGACCACGGCAACCAAGCCGCGGACGACCCTGCCCTCTTGGAGCGTCTCGCCCGCGAAGCGACGCCGCTCACCTTATGCCCGCTTTCGAACCTGCGCCTGCGCGTCGTCGACGACCTGAGCCGCCACCCTTTGCGAATGATGCTGGAGAAGGGCTTGCGCGTCACAGTGAACTCTGACGACCCCGCCTATTTCGGCGGCTACATCAACGAAAATTACGAGGCCGTTCAGAAGGCGTTGCGCCTCTCCAACACCCATCTCGCAGATCTCGCGCGCAACTCCTTCCATGGGGCGTTTCTGCCGCCGGAAGAGAAACGCGCCTATGCGCGCCGCGTTGACGTATACGAAACGCAATTCAACCGATAGCGCGGCTCGGCGCGACTACCCCTCCAGCGACGCGAGACGTTTGAAGAAATTCGGATAATTCATGTTGGCTGCGGGGTCCAAGCCCAGGTCTCTGAGCGCCGCGTCAACGCGCTCGGCGTTTTCATCCTCGATGCAGAAGCTCTCCTGCTTCGCGCCGCCAATCGAGAGCCGGGTGAACTCCGCGCGGCTTCCGCCAAGCGAAAAGACGCGCCGCGCCTTTGCGACCCGAAAGGTTCGAAAGCTCGGATCGCCGCCAATGACGTCCGTGAGGAATTCGTCCTTGGAAAAGGCCGTGCGCCGCAAGTCGGGGGTCGGCAGATCCAGCGCGGCGTAGAAGGCGGCGATCTTTGGCGCGGACAGGGGGAAACCGAGATTTGGCAAGGCTTCCCAGAGCTCGACACCCGAGCTTGCGGTCTTTTTGATCCGCTTCATATCGAGACGTTCATCGCGGATTTTGGCGTTGTGCGGCGAGCGCCCGTTCGCGAGACAGAATTCTTCGCTGCGGTGCGGAGGCGTCTGCGCCGCGGGGCCGATCTTCGCCTCAAGCTCGGCGAGGCTCGCGGCGAAGGCGCGCCATTCCCAGCGAAGCGGATCCGCCTGTGCGCCTGTCGTTTCCGTCACGCTTCGCTCTCTTGCTCGAGCATCGCCCGGGATTAATTCAGCCCGCTTGGCCAACTCCGCCCGGCAGGATCAGACCCAGAGCCTGCGCAATCAGAAAAGCGTTGAGCGACAGCACCACGCAGGCGGCGGCCGTCGCCGCGACCTGTATCGTGCGGCTATTGGCGAAACCGCCCATGATGTCGGCGCGACCGGTGAAGAGGATGAGAGAGATCATCGGCGCCGGCAAGGCGAGACTCAACACCACCTGACTGAGGACCAGGGCGTTGGTCGCGTTGACGCCGAGCGAGACGACGACGAAAGCCGGGGCCATTGTGAGGACCCGACGCGCCCAAACGGGAATTTTGAAGCCCACGAAGCCCTGCATGATCATCTGTCCGGCCATGGTTCCAACGGTCGTGCTGGAAAGGCCCGAGGCGACCAGCGACAGCAGGAACACGCCGGCCGCTCCGGCGCCGAGCAGCGGCGTCAACGTATTGTAGGCGGTCTCGATCTCGGCGACCTCGCTATGGCCGAGGTGAAAGGCGCCGGCGGCCATGATGACCATCCCGACATTCACCAGGCCGGCGATCGTCAGCGCGACCACGACCTCGCGGTTCGAATAGCGCAGCAGACGGCGCCGTTCCTGGTTGTTGCGCGGCGGGGTTCGCGCTTGCGTGAGACCGGAATGCAGATAGAGCGCGTGCGGCATCACCGTCGCTCCGACGAGGCCGACCGCGAGCAGCAGCGCGCCGGCGTCCGCGATTTGCGGCGTCACCGCATGCGAAGCCGCCTGCGCCCAATTGACGGGAGTCATGAACAGCTCGGCGAGGTAACACAGGCCGATGAGCCCGACGAAGGCGCCGATCACGAGCTCAAGCGGCCGAAAGCCCAGGCCCTCGAACATCAGCATCCCGTATGAAATCGCGGCCGTGACCGCCATGCCGACCATGAGCGGCATATGCAGCAACAGCGAGAGACCGATGGCGCCGCCGAGAAGCTCGGCGAGATCGGTCGCCATGGCGGCGATCTCGCTCACGCCCCAAAGCGTCCAGACGACGGGAGCCGCAAAATGATCGCGGCAGAGCTCGGCGAGATTTTTGCCGGTTGCAATGCCGAGCTTCGCGGAGAGCGCCTGAAACAGCATCGCGGTCAAATTGGCCAGCAGCACGACCCATAGCAGCCCGTAGCCGTATTTCGCGCCCGCCTGGATATTCGTCGCAACATTGCCGGGGTCCATGTAAGCGATCGAGGCGATCACCGCCGGACCGGCAAAGAGGAGCGAGGCGCGTGCGCCGCCGTTCTGGCCGGAGAGCTCCCGCTGCGCCGCGAGAACCGTCAGAGCCGTTAGAGAGCGTGGGTTCAAAGCGACGGTCGCTGCGCGCATGGATTCCGTTTGGTACTTTTTTGGTACTTTTCGCTCGGGCCATGACTGAGGTAGTCGGCCCAAGCGCGTCGGCAAGGCCGCGCGCGAAGCGCTTGCGCCGACCGGAGCTTCCACGGAAGCTCGATCTTTCAGTCTCAATTCTCCGGCGTGACGCGTTCCGCCTGACCGCCGGCCCAATAGGCCCCGTAAGAGCCAAGATGCAGCTTGAGCGCAGGCGCAGGCAGAGGATGGCGAGCCTGGACTGACCGATAGGCCTGCCAGCCCAAATCCGCGCAGCAAGGGGTCTCCGTGTTTATGGCCACGGCCACCGCCGGGCCGGTCAAAGCCACGATAACAGCCGCGCCGGCTCCGAATTTCGTCAAGATCATGCCAACCCTCCCAGTCTTTACCTCGACGTAAGCCTTCGCGTTCGAGGATCCTCTTCGTGATCAAATGGAGCAGTTGGCGACTTGATCGAGCGCACGCGATAAAATACGTGTAATCGTTGAGGTCATGCTTAGTGATTACGTGAGCTTTGCTTCATTCTGAGAACTGGATAAGCTTTTGCTGGCCTCTGCTCGACGCTAGACGCTTACCCGACCTCAACGATAGGAACTCGCGCAAGCCGGCCCGCGTCGCGCTGGCTCTTGAAAGCCTGAAAGCGCTGGCTTACTTGGCGCAACCAGCGACGACGGCTCCGGCTGTCGCACGGAAGCGCCCCGACCGCGGATGGACCGGCGGGGCGCTTTTGTTTTCGCATTCAACCGATGAAGCCGATTTGCATGGCGCGTTTGTTGACGGAAAAACTTTGTGTCAGCCGAGCTTTGGCCTTGCCAAAGCAGATCGTGAATGA
This sequence comes from uncultured Alphaproteobacteria bacterium, assembly GCA_963808525.1. Lineage (GTDB taxonomy): Bacteria > Pseudomonadota > Alphaproteobacteria > Rhizobiales > Beijerinckiaceae > Methylocystis. The sequence continues at coordinate 53,074 of CAWEGE010000021.1, read as the reverse complement.
TCATAGGCTTGGATCGGCGCTTGCCGCGAGCGCCCTGCAGCCATTCGAAAAAGCAACTCGCCAGGAGAACACGACATGCGCAAATGGGCGCCACCGCTTCGCATGGGAATTCTCGCCTCTCTGGCCTCGGCTTTTCTCGGCGCCCCGGCGGACGCCGCACCGCGGTCGCAAAGACCCAACATCCTGCTGATCCTCGCCGACGATATGGGCTATTCTGATGTCGGCGCCTATGGCGGGGAAATTTACACGCCGAGCATCGACCGTCTCGCGGCGCAAGGCGTGCGCTTCACCAATTTCCACACGTCGGCCTATTGCGCGCCGACGCGGAGCATGCTGATGACCGGCGCGGATAATCACGTCGTCGGCCTCGGCAATATGACCGAACTGCTTGCCGACAATCAGATTGGCAAGCCGGGATATGAAGGCTCGCTCAACGGGCGCGCCCCGACCGTCGCGACCACCTTGAGCAAGGCTGGCTATCACACTTACATGGCCGGCAAATGGCATTTGGGAAAGAGCAAGGACAAGCTCCCCGCCTCGCAAGGCTTCGAGGAGTCGGTCGTTCTCGCCGAGGGCGGCGCCGATAACTTCGAGAAGAAATCCTACACCCCCGGCTACGCCAGCGTGCATTTCTACGAAGGGACGAATGAGATCGACCCGCCAGAGGATTTCTACTCGACAAAATTCTACACGGACAAGCTCCTCGGCTACATCGCTAAGAACGCCAGCGACAAAAAACCGTTCTTTGCCTATCTGGCGTTTCAGGCCGTGCATCAGCCGCACCAGGCGCCCGAGAATTTCATCCAGCGCTACGCGCACACTTACGATGCGGGCTGGCCGGCTATTCGCGACATCCGTTATCAGCGACAGGTGGAGCTCGGGATCATGCCCGCCGGCCTCGATCTGAACGCCGCCGGCCAACCCAATTGGAACGCGCTCTCCCCGGAAGAGAAGAAAGTCTCGTCCCGCCGCATGGCGGCCTATGCCGGCATGGTCGAATATATGGACATGAGCGTCGGCCGGATCGTCGACCGGCTCAAGGAGAAGGGTCTTCTCGACAATACGGTCATTATTTTCCTCAGCGACAACGGCGGCGAGAGCGCCGAGCTGCAGAAGATGTTTCCGGGCTATTATCAGAAGAATTTCGACCTTTCCTACGATCGCATCGGCCTGAAGGGCTCATATTCCGAATATGGGCCGGGCTGGGCCGGCGTTTCGATCATTCCGCTCGCAAACTACAAGGGCTCGGCGTCGGAAGGCGGCATTCGCGCGCCCCTCGTCATTCGCTATCCGCGGTCCATTCCGATCGACCAGACCACCGACAAGCTCGCCTCGGTCGTCGACCTCGTCCCAACGATCCTCGACTTCGCCGGGGTGTTGCCCTCGCGCGCCGGCACGCCGCTCCCTGGAATAAGCATGCTTCCGCTGATCATGGGCCGGTCCAGCAAGCTGCACGACGGCGGCGTCGTGGCGCAGGAGGTCGCGGGCGGCTCGGCGGTGTTCCAGGGCGACTACAAGCTCGTGCGCAATGCGCCGCCCTTGGGCGATTTCAAATGGCGCCTCTATGACATCAAGCGCGATCCCGCCGAGACAAAGGACATTTCCGCCGAGAGCCCGGAGCTGGTGGAGACGCTGCAGAACGCGTACACCGACTATGTGCGCAAGAACGGGGTCATCGAAGCGCCGCCCGACTATTCGATCGACGGCGCCCTAAAGAGAAATATGTCGCGCAAAAAATGACGACGGTCCCAAAAGCCGCGCCACGCACAGCTCGGCGCCGCCACGCTTGACGACAACTCCGCCGTCGATAGTTGCCCGGAAGCCGCATTTTGCTCGCGTTGGGAGGTCCGATGGAGATGCGCGTTCTTGGGCGAAGCGCCACTTTAGCCATCGCCGTTGCGGTCGCGCTCTGCGCGCAAAGGGCGCGCGCCGAGATCCGGGCTTGCGACGCCGACAACGGCGGCCTCTCCCTCGCGCCCGGCTTTTGCGCGACGGTGTTCGCCGACAATCTCGGCCACGTCCGTCACATGGTCGTCGCGCCGGACAACACGCTCTACGCCAACACATGGAGTGGGCGATATTTTCCCAAATCTCCGCCGCAGCCGGTGGGCTTTCTCATCGCCTTGAGGGACACGAAGCAGTCCGGCCACGCCGACGTCATCGCGCGCTTCGGCGCGACGCCCGCTCGGGGCGGCGCGGGAGGCAGCGGCGTCGCCCTCTACAACGGCGGGCTCTACGCCGAGGAGAGCGACAAGATCATGCGCTATCCGCTCGCAGACGGCGCCCTGGTTCCCATGGGGCCGCCGAGCGTCGTCGTCTCCGGCCTGCCGCTCACCGGCGACCATCCCATGCATCCATTCGTCATCGACAAGCAGGGCTCGCTCTTCGTCGATGTAAGGATCGGCTACCAACGCCTGCGAGAGAAAAAATCGCAGTCCGCGCTCTCCCGGGCAGACGCCTTGCGCCGAAAAGGAAACTCGCGCCGGAACGTGGAAGTTCGACGGCGATAAGACCGACCAGAAGTTTTCGCCGGCGGAGCGCTATGCGAGCGGGATTCGAAACGGAGAGGGTTTCGCGTTCAACTCGGACGGCCGCCTGTTCGCGACGCAGCACGGTCGCGATCAGCTGTTCCAAAGCTGGCCGGATCTCTACACGCCGCAACAGAGCGCGGAGCTTCCGGCCGAGGAGATCGTGCTGCTCGAAAAGGGCGCGGACTATGGCTGGCCCGAGTGCTACTTCGACCAGTTCCAGGGCAAACTCGTGCTAGCGCCCGAATATGGGGGCAACGGCAAGATCGTAGGCCCTTGCGCTGACCGTAAGCCGCCCGTAGCGGCTTTCCCAGGACATTGGGCGCCCAACGATCTGCTGATCTACCGCGGGACGGCGTTCCCGGACGGCTACCGAGGCGGCGCGTTCATCGCCTTCCACGGCTCCTGGAATCGCGCTCCCCTGCCCCAGCAAGGCTATGAGGTCGTCTTCCAGCCGCTGGGGGCAGGCGAAGACTTCAGGCCCCTATGTCGTGTTCGCGGACGGATTCGCCGGCGCGGATAAAACACCCGAAAAGGCGGCCTTCCGGCCGACCGGATTGGCGGAAGGCCCCGACGGCGCGCTTTACGTTGCTGATGACGTGCACGGTCGGATCTGGCGCATCGCCTATGTGGGAGACGGCTCCGACAAGGTCGCCTCGGCGCCGGCGCGCGAAGCCTTGTCCGTGGGCTCCGCTCAGCCGCCGGAGGGCCTGCATCCCGACGCCGGACGGGCGGCGCGCTCGCTTCCGGTTCCGCCCGGATCGAGCGCCGAGCTCGTGGCGCTCGGCGACCGAGTGTTTCACGGCGAGGCGGCCGACGGAACCTGCGGCGGCTGTCACGGGTCAGAAGGCGGCGGCACGCCGCAGGGCCCGCCCTTCACGAAAGGGGGCTGGCTGTGGAGCGACGGAAGCCTTGCCGGGATCAAATCCACGATCGAGAAGGGCGTTCTCCAGCCCAAGCAGTATCAGGGCGCGATGCCGCCGCTCGGCGGCGCGCCGCTGACGCCGCGGGACGTCGACGCCGTCGCCGCCTATGTCTGGGCGATCGCTCACGCCGGACGCTGACAGGCGCTTCAGAACGGGAACTCGACCTGCGCCCTGGCGAGGGAGGCCGCCGTTCCAATGTCTCGATGGTAGCGGGCGATCTCCACTGCCTGGATGCGCCTCATCAACGAAGGCAGCACCTCCGTCGAAAAATCGATCGTCGTCCTGCCAAAACCCGCCATCAGCTCCATGACCTCCGGCTCAATCATGTACACGGCGGCGTTGGCGAGATTGCCCGGCGGATCGGCGACCTTTTCATGAAAAGCCAGAACCAGACCCTTCCAGTCGAGCTCCAATATGCCGCAGGAACGCGGGTCGTCGGTGCGGAAGACGAGCATCGACACGAGAACGCCGGGAGGCCTCCGCTCATGCGCGTCGAGAAATTCGCGAATGGGAAAGCTGCTCAGATTGTCGGCGTGCGCGACGAAAAGCGCTTTATCGCCCGCCCAGTCGCGGTTGGCGAGCATGGTTCCGCCAGTCCCGAGCAGCACCTCTTCGTGAACGAGATCGACGCGATCGCGATACGGCGACGCGGCGATATGCGCCGAGACTTGCTCGGCGAGATGATGCGTATTGACCAGAACCCGCTCGGCGCCCGCACTGAACAATTGATCGAACCAATAATCGATGAGCGGCCGCCCCTTCACATCGACGAGGCATTTGGGGGTGTGGTCCGTCAGCGGGCGCAGCCTGGTTCCTAAGCCTGCGGCAAGAAGGAGCGCGCGCATGCCTGCCTCTCTCATTCGGGATAGAAAATCTCGGATTCCACGTCGGCCCGGGTGAGCGGCGTGTTGCCGACCCGCGTCGTCTGACAGGCGGAGGCGATCGAGCCGAGATAGGCGGCGCGCCAAATGTCTGCGCCGGCGCAGAGCGCGAGCGAGGAGCAGGCGAAAAGCGAGTCTCCCGCGCCGGCCACGTCCTTGGGGGCGGTGTTGAACGCCGGCAGCCGATCGGCGAGCTCCTGCCCTTCCTTGAGACCGCGCACGAAGAGCCCTTCCGCCCCGAGCGTCACGATGACGTTCTGCGCTCTCGACACGTTTCGCAGCTTCTCGGCGACGAAGGCGAGGCCGGCGTCGAAATCCTGCAGCGCAAGTCGCGCTTCGCGCTCCGTCGGCGTGATCAGCGCCATGTCCTTGAACCGGGAGATATCGGAATATTGCGAGGAGGCCTGGCTGTCGGCCACCACCATGACGCCTTTGCTGCGCGCGAGGGCGCAAACGGCGTCGACCAGCCCCTGCGGCAGGCAGCCGTAATTGAAGTCCGCGAGAACCACGAGATCGGCGCGCTCCAGCCCGCGCCGTATCGACGCCAGCATCTGCGCGGAAACGCCTTGTGAAACGGCGTGCTGGCGCAGATGGTTGACGCGCAGCAGCGTCTTTCCGAGCGCTCGAAACCGCTGCTTCAGGGTCGTCGGACGCGTATCGTCGGTGACGAGCTCGGCCTCGACGCCGAAGCTCTCAAGCCTCTCGCGCGCAAAATCTGCGTTGGCGTCGTCGCCGACGACCGATACAAACATCACAGACGCGCCGAGCCCCCGCGCATGCGCGGCCACGATTCGACGCCGCCCAGAAATTTGGTGGCCTCGATCGGCGTGATGACGATCGTTGGATCTTCCTGCGACATGCCGAGCGGATCGCAATTGATATATTCGTCCACGATGACGTCGCCGATGACGAGCACGCGCAGGGCGTTGAACCTGCCGAGCATCTCGGTCAACTCGGCCATCTCGAAGCCGTGTCGCGCTGGATAGTCCCGCGGCTTGCGGATGGTTGAGAAATTCGTCTCGAGATATTCTTTTCTTAGCAGCCCGAGCGACACAAAGCGCACCTCGCCCGAGCCGAAGACGAGCTTGCCGTTCCAGTTCGCGAGAAGCTGCTCCTCCTCGTTCACGCGCTCGGCGAATTCGTTTCCTTTCACGACAATATCGGGTTGCAACGCCTCTATGAACCCGAAGGCGCCGCCTTCGAGGCGGACGACGAAGTCGACATAGGAAAGGGCGGACACCCCGTCGACGCGCAATTCGAGCGGCAGGCTGACACCGGGATTGCTGTCGGGGTAAACGCCAACGACGAGAAACTCCGCCTGCTCGCGCGCAAACTTCAGCAAGCGGAGGTGACCAGGATGAACGATGTTGAAATTGCCGGCTACAAAGGCAATGCGAGCTTTGGCGCCGGCCGCCGCGCGGATCGACTTGACCGCCTCTCCATAATTTGTGGATTTGCCGTTCATATTTAGCTCATGGAGAGTTCAGGAGGGAGCTGAACGCGAAAGCGTATGCGGTCGCTGGCCTCTCCTCGCAGGTTTTGGGCTTTGCTTTGCGCACGTCTCAGGCGCTTGATCAATGGCAATACTGCTTGCGAGCCTCCTGCCATCCACCCCAAAGATTGTCAATGTGACCTGAATTCTTGCGGCGCACCTCCGACTGAGCTAAGAGCCTTCGCGATCCTGCGGGATTCGATCCGGGCGACGTTTGCGGAGGACGGATGCACATACTCGTCACAGGGGCTTGCGGCTTTAAGGGCTCTGTTCTCGTTCCGAAGCTTGTGGAGCGCGGACACCGCGTGCGCGCCTTCGACATCCAATGGTTTGGAAATTTCTTGCGTCCACATCCCGCGGTCGAGGTGGTGAGGGGCGACGTTCGCGACGCAGCGGAGATCGACCTTTCGGACATAGACGCTATCATTCACCTTTCCAGCGTCGCCAACGATCCTTGCGGGGATCTCGATCCGAAGCTCACCTGGGAAATCAGCTGTCTTGCGACGATGCAGCTAGCGGATCGCGCCAAGCGAACGGGTGTTCGTCGCTTCATCTACGCCTCCTCGGGCAGCGTCTACGGCGTCTCGGACGCGGACCAGGTGACCGAGGACCTCGAGCTGTTTCCGATCTCCGAGTATAACAAGACCAAGATGTGCGCCGAGCGCATTCTGCTGTCCTACAAGGACGACATGGCTGTGCAGATCGTCAGGCCCGCGACGGTCTGCGGCTATTCACCGCGCATGCGCCTCGACGTGTCGGTGAACATGCTGACGATGCAGGCGCTGGACCGTGGCGAGATCACGGTCTTCGGAGGCGAGCAGACGCGTCCCAACATCCATATCGACGACATTACCGACCTTTACATTTTCCTGCTCGACCACCCGGAGCACACGGGCGTGTTCAACGCCGGCTTCGAGAATCTCGCAATCCGCGAGATCGCCGAAAAGGTCGTCAGCGCCGTTCCGGCTACGGTCAAGGTCACGCCCTCGAACGATCCGCGCTCCTACCGGATCAATTCGGACCGCCTCCTCGCCACCGGCTTTCGACCCAAGAAAACCGTGAACGACGCCATCAACGAGCTCGTCGGATTGTATCGGCAAGGCGCCCTGAAGAACGAGGACCGTTCATATAACTTGAAATGGATGCAAGCGGGCAAGGCGTCATGAGTTTCGACGAGAGCCAAGCCGCCCAGGAGCATTTCCGTAACTACGGCATGCGGCTGGCGCGTGTCATTGAAGCTCTGGATTGCGCCGCGCTCGCACAGCTCGCCGCCGAGCTCAAGGAATGCTGGCGCGAAAGGCGCAGGGTTTTTATCGCAGGCAATGGCGGCAGCGCCGGCAACGCCGTGCATCTCGCCAATGATTTCCTCTACGCGATGTCGAAGCGGCCGGGCTCGGGCCTGTGCGTAGACGCCTTGCCCGCCAATCCCGCCATTCTCACCTGCCTCGCGAATGACGAGGGGTATGAGAGCATCTTCGCGCTGCAGCTCGCCGTGCAAGCCCGGGCCGGCGACGTCCTCATCGTCTTCTCGGGTTCGGGCAATTCCCCGAATATTCTGAAAGCCCTCACGGAGGGCAAGCGCATAGGCTTGAAGACTTACGCCCTTCTCGGCTACTCGGGCGGCGCGGCGAAGGCGCTGGCCGACAATGCGATCCATTTCGAGATTGACGACATGCAGATCGCCGAAGACATGCAGCTCATCACGGGTCATATGCTTGTTCAGTGGCTTATGACCTTCCGCGACGAAATCTGACGCGATGTCGGGCGCTGCTCGTTTCCTTGTTTTGGGGTCGAACTCCTTTTCCGGCGCGACCTTCTGCGACTTTCTGGCGCAGGCTGGCTATGACGTGCTCGCGACGAGCCGTTCCGAGGAGGCGCATGTCGCTCTCCTGCCCTACAGGTGGGAACGGCGCGAGGGCGTGGTGCGGTTTCAACGCATCGACATCAATCATGATCTTGAGGCGCTTGCGGAGCTATTGCGCGCCGAGCGGCCGACGCATGTCGTAAATTTCGCCGCGCAAAGCATGGTCGCGGAGAGCTGGGCGCATCCGGACCATTGGATGACGACCAATGTCGTCTCCACCGTGCGCCTCATGGAGCTCTTGCGGCGCTGCGAATTTCTCGAGCGCTACGTTCACGTCACGACGCCGGAAGCCTATGGCTCGACGGATGGGTGGGTGAACGAGTTCAACCGGTACAACCCCTCGACGCCTTATGCGGTCTCGCGTGCGGCGGGGGACATGGCTTTGTCCGCTTATTTCCACAATTACGGGTTTCCTGTCGTCTTCACCCGCGCCGCCAATGTCTATGGGCCGGGTCAGCCGCTTTACCGCATCGTGCCGCGCACGATCCTCGCTGCGCTTTCAGGCCAGAAGCTCCGGTTGGACGGCGGCGGCGCCTCGACGCGCGTCTTCATTCACATGCGCGACGTGTCGGACGCGACGCTTCGCATTGCGCTCAAGGGGCGTCCGGGCGAGAGCTATCACATCTCAGGCTATGAGCTCGTCTCCATCCGCGACCTTGTCGAAGCGATCCTGGCGCGTCTTGGCAAAAGTTTCGACGCTTGCGTCGAGCTCGGCCCGGAGCGGCCGGGCAAGGATACGACCTACATGCTGGATTCCTTCAAGCTGCGAACAGAGCTTGGCTGGCGCGACCGCATTTCTCTCGAAGAGGGAATCAACGATACGATCGGCTGGGCCGAGCGTTTCGGCCCGGCCTTGTCCGAGCTTCCGCTCCAATATATCCACAAGGCGTGAGGGCTAGGCCCTTCGCCCGCGAGGATTTCATGAAGCCAATGTCCCAATCGCCGGGCCCGTCGAATGTCGAGGCTCTGGAAAAAGTCGCCGCAACACTCCGTGGCCAGGTCATCGAGATGTCGCATCAGGCGAAGACCGCGCATCTCGGCTCGTCGCTCTCTTGCTGTGACATCGTCGCCGCCGCCTATTGGCGCGTGCTGAAAATTGATCCCGCCAATCCGAAGGCCGCGAACCGCGACCGATTTCATCCTTTCAAAAGGCCATGCGGCGACGGCGCTTTACGCCGCTCTGGCGTTCAAAGGCTTTTTCGCCCCGGCGCTGCTCGAGACCTATACGCGTGACGGCGCGCTGCTCGCCGAGCATCCGCCCGCCAATCTGCTGCCCGGCGTCGAGGCGGCGACGGGCTCGCTCGGGCACGGGCTCCCGCTCGGCGTCGGCATGGCGATCGCGGCAAGGCTCTCGGGAGCGGCCTTTCGCGTTTTCGCGCTTCTCTCCGATGGCGAGAACAATGAGGGCTCCGTTTGGGAGGCAGCCATGTTCGCCGCCGCGCAGAAACTGACCCGTCTCTGCGTGATCGTGGACTACAACAAGTGGCAGGCGACGGCGCGCTCAAACGAGACGCTGGCGCTCTCACCTTTGCGCGAGAAATGGCAAAGCTTCGGCTGGGACGCACATGAGATCGATGGCCATGACGTGAACGCCCTCGCCCGAGCGATGGCGAACGTGCCGAATGGCTCGGGACGGCCCGTCGCGCTCATCGCGCACACGATCAAGGGCAAGGGCGTGTCTTTCATGGAGGACGACAACAACTGGCACTATCGCGCGCCCACCGCCGAGGAAGTTCGCCTCGCGCGTGCGGAACTCGGCCTCGCATGAGAAACGCATTCGCAGACGAGCTGACCAAGCTTGGGAACGAAGACCCGCGCCTCGTTATGCTTTCGGGCGACATCGGGAACCGGCTGTTCGACAAGTTCCGCGCCGCGCATGGCGACCGCTTCTTCAATTGCGGGGTCGCCGAGCAGAACATGATGGGCCTCGCGGCCGGGTTGGCGCTGACGGGTTATCGGCCGATCGCCTACACGATCACGCCCTTCGTGACGACGCGCTGTCTGGAGCAGATCCGAACAGACGTGTGCTATCACGAGGCGCCCGTCATTATCGTGGGCGTTGGCTCCGGCCTTTCCTATGCGGGATTGGGACCGACGCATCACTCCTGCGAGGACATCGCCCTTCTGCGCGCGCTGCCGGGTCTCGCGGTGGTGTGTCCGTGCGATTCCCTCGAGACTTCGCGCCGCCTTGCGCGCCGCGCTGCTGGCCGATCATCCGACCTATCTGCGTCTCGGCAAGAAGGGCGAGCCGAAGGTTCACGCCGAGACGCCCACGGATTTTGCGATCGGCAAGGCTCTTACGGTTCGCGAGGGCCGCGACGTATGCTTGCTTGCAACGGGAACCATCCTGCCGGAGGCGCTGCACGCGGCAGAGGCGCTCGCCGAGGATGGGGTCTCGGCGCAGGTCGTGTCCTTCCATACGGTGAAACCGCTCGACACCGCTAGGCTGCGAGACGCCTTCGCGGCGTTCAAACTCGTCGCGACGATCGAGGAACACAGCCTCATAGGCGGCTTTGGTTCGGCGGTCGCCGAATGGCTCGTCGATGCCGCCCTCTCGCCGCGCGCCTTTCTGCGCTTTGGAACGCCGGACGCCTTTTTCAAGCTCGCGGGCGAGCAGGAATACGCGCGCGCGAAACTCGGACTTCACGGGGGAGCAGATCGCTTCCCGCATCAAGGAAAGGCTGTCCGCCTCATGAAAACCGAAGCCGCCATCCTCGTCGAACTGAATAAGCCGCTGGAAGTGGTCTCCTTAGGGATTCCCGCACTGCGCGCGGGCCAGGTGCTCGTCGAGATCGCCTATTCGGGCGTGTGCGGCACTCAGGTCAACGAGTGGCTGGGCAAGAAGGGCGAGGACAAATGGCTGCCGCATTGCATGGGCCATGAGGCGACGGGAAGCGTGCTGGAGATCGGCCCGGGCGTGACCAAGGTGAAGCCCGCGGACAAGGTCGTGCTTTCCTGGCTCAAAGGGGAGCGGCGCCGAGGCCGGCGGCGCCGTCTATGACTGGGAGGGGCGGCGCGTGAACGCCGGCGGCGTGACGACGTTTCAGCGCCACGCCTTGGTCAGCGAGAACCGGCTGAGCAAGCTTCCCGAAGGGCTGCCCATGGACGTCGCGACGATGCTCGGCTGCGCCGCGCCGACCGGCATGGGCGCCGTGCTGAACGTCCTCAAGGTGCGTCCCGGCGATTCCATCGCCGTCTTCGGGACGGGCGGCGTCGGGCTCAACGCGCTCATGGCCGCCGCTTTTTCCGGCGCGACCACGATCATCGGAATCGATCCGAGCCCCTTCCGCCGCACCCTCGCCAAGCTCTACGGCGCGACCCATGTCATCGATCCGATAGAGGGCGATCCGCAGGAGCAAATCCGCGCGATCGTTGCGGGGGGCGTGGATGTGGCGGTGGAAGCCTCGGGCCTGCCGGAAGTGATGGCCGCCGCGATGCACGCGACGCGCGCGCAGGGGGGACGCGCCGTCGTCGTCGGCAACGCCCGTGCAGGCGCGACGGTTTCGATCGACGCCGGGACCTTCAACCAGGGCAAATCCTTGCTCGGCACCTGGGGCGGCGACAGCGAGCCGGAACGCGATTTTCCGCGCTTCGGACGCCTGCTCGGCGCCGGCCGCTTTCAAGTGCGCGATCTGTTGTCCAAGCCCTATAAGCTCAGCGAGGCGACCAACGCCCTCCAGGCGATCGCCGACGGCGTGACGGGACGGCCGCTCATCGACATGTCCTTGGCGTGACGCTTCGCATGCGGATCGGCGTCGACTTCGACAACACGCTGGTTTGCTACGACGGCGTGTTCCATCGCGCCGCGCTGGAGCGTGGGCTGATTCCGCCAGACCTTCCGTCCGGCAAGAATGACGTGCGCGATTATCTCAACGCCTCGGGGCGCGGCGCGGAGTTCACCGAACTTCAGGGCTATGTCTATGGCGCGCGCATGGACCTGGCCTCGCTCTATCCGGGCGTCGTAGATTTTCTCGCCGCCGCGCGCGCAGGGGGACACGCGCTCTTCATCGTCAGCCACAAGACGCCTCGTCCGATGCGCGGCGAGCCCTATGACCTTCACGCTTCGGCTCGTGGTTTTCTGGAGGCGCAAGGCGTCGTCGGCGCCAACGCCGCTGTGCCGCCGGACAGCCTGTTCTTCGAGGAGACGAAGGAGCTTAAGATCGCGCGCATCGCTGCGCTCGATCTCGACGTCTTCATCGACGATCTGCCGGAAATCCTCGTCATGCCCGGTTTTCCCGCGCGCACGGCGCCCCTTCTCTTCGATCCCGACGAACGCTTTGCGGCGGACGGCGTAAGCCCGCGCCACATCGCACGCTATGCGAGCTGGTCCGCTCTGCAGGCGGCGTTGCTCGCGCGCTCCGGCCCACGGACGTGACGGAGGGTCCGCTCGCACTCGGCGCGCGTCTCGCAGAGGCAGCGGGGCTGCCCCCTGCCCTCTCCGCCGAGCCGCTGCCCGGCGGTCGCAACAATCGGGTCTTCCGTCTCGCGCTTGCGGATGAGCGAAGCGCGGCGCTTAAGATTTATTTCCGTCATCCCGACGATAGGCGCGATCGGCTCGGCGCCGAGTGGGAGTTCCTCGAACATGCGCGCCGCTTGGCGGCGGGCTTTACGCCGAAGGCATTGGCGCGAGACGCTGAAGCCGGCGCCGCGCTCTACGGCTTTGTCGAAGGGCGCCGCCTTCCGCCTGAGCTAGTCGATGCTTCGGCCGTCGAGACCGCCGCGGAGTTCATCCGCAAGGTGGCGTCGCCCGGAGCCGCGAAACATTTGCGCGTCGCCTCGGAAGCCTGCTTCTCCATCAGCGAGCATGTCGCCGCGGTCGATCGCCGCGTGCGGCGTCTCGAGACGATCGACGCGCAAGCGCCGGGGACGCGCGACGCGGCGCATTTCGTGACAGAGACCGTGCGTCCCGCCTGGGAGCGCGTGAGAGACGGGATCTGGAAAGCGTGCCGAGCCTTGGGACTTGATCCCGAACGCCGGATTGGTGACGCAGACATCATCGCTTCGCCCTCCGACTTCGGCTTCCACAACGCGCTGCGCACCCCGCAGGGCCTCGTCTTTCTGGATTTTGAATATGCCGGGCGCGACGACCCGGCGAAGCTCGTCTGCGATTTTTTCTGCCAGCCGGAGCTTCCGGTCGCGCTTGCGCATCACGAGCTCTTTCTTGCGCAGGCGCTCGACAAACTCGACCTCGCGCACCATCGCGCCCGCGTGAGCGTTCTTCTCGACGGCTACCGCATCAAATGGATCGCGATCATCCTCAACGACTTCCTCGCCGTCGGCGGAGAGCGGCGCGACTTCGCAAAGCTCGAGGATCAAGAGCAGCGTCGGCTGCGGCAGCTTGCGCTGGCGCGCAGGCGCCTCGACGCGCTCGCGCTCAACACCTGAAAACCCAAGGAGAACGACCAAATGTCCTACCAGGAATTCGTCGGCCTGATCCATAAATCCACGAAGCGGGACTATGTTGCGCGCGTGACGCAGCGCGACAAGGCGGAGGTCGCCGAGCTCGCGATCCAGTATGACTATGATTACTGGGACGGCAGCCGCGAGACCGGTTATGGCGGCTATCGCTATGACGGGCGCTGGCTGAAGGTCGCCGAGGCGATGGTCAAGACCTATGGGATTCGTCCGGGCATGCGCATTCTGGACGTCGGATCGGGCAAAGGCTTTCTGCTGCATGATTTCCTCACCGCCTGCCCCGGCGTCGAGGTCGCAGGGATCGATATTTCACGCTACGGGATCGAGCACACGATGGAGGACGTGAAGCCTTTCGTGCAGATCGCCGACGCCAAGAAGCTCCCCTTCCCTGACAAGCACTTCGACCTCGTCGTCTCGATCAACACGCTGCACAATCTCTATAATTACGACCTCTGGTCGGCGTTCCGCGAGATCGAGCGCGTCTCGCGCGGCGCGAAATACATCTGCGTCGAGGCCTATCGCAACGAGCGCGAGAAGGTGAATTTGATGTATTGGCAGCTCACCTGCCGCGCCTTCCACACCCCCGAGGAATGGGCCTTCGTGATGACATCGACGGGCTACACGGGCGACCACGAGTTTATCTTTTTTGAATGATGCTCGTTTCGGTTCGCGGTGGGCGAGAGACTGCCCCTCGCTCTTTCTCCACCACAAACGGAGCTACATGGAGCTTGGGCGAAACCGCAAAGCGCCTTACTACCTGATGGACTCGATGATCCTGTCTCGCAATCGCGTTGTGAACGTCTCAATAGAATGGCGTTCACGAATGTAATCAATCGCCTTTTGAGCCGTGGCTAGGCGTTCGACATCATGGGTCATCCAATATTCAATGGCTCGCGCATATCTGCTGAGCGAAGCTTCATCAACTCCGTCACCAAGCACCTCCCCGACATAGGAGCCAAATCTTGCTACGAGGTCGTCACGGTCAAAAGAGGAGACGATCAGCGTGCCGTAAGATAGCACTTCAAGCCATGATATGGGTACACCCTCCCAAATAGAGGTGTTGATCATCAGCTTCGCTGATTTTATGTGCGCGTTTTTGAAGTCTCCCTCTACGTGTCCCAGGAAATGCAGATTCTTAATCTTTGAAGAGCCATCGCCGTTGCGGTAGGGCTCGAGAGTTTTTGTGTTTCCTATCTCGTCTCTTCCGCGACCGATCTCACCCAGGACATAAAACTGATACTGGGGCATATGTTTCGCAAGCTCACAAAAAATCCATGCTCTCTTTTGCGCCTCCAGACGCGCTAGAAATATGATCTTATTCGGGATTTTCGGCTCGTCGAGAGTGTAGCTAAAATCGATTTCCACGGGATTCGGCAAGTCCGCGATCGGAAAATTATGAGGGATTTTGTACATCCTGCGTGCGATCGTCGAAAGGGATGGCGCCTGTGAAATGAAAATCACTCGTCGATTCTCGATTAAGTCTTGTATCCATGACTCCACCTCGGAAATGTATGCCCAGTCACCATCTTTCAACTTGCTAACGGTCTTTAGGCGCGGCTGGTACATCTCCAGTTCGCGCGGATCTTGGATCCAGTATAACAAGGGAGTATCCGATACATATTTACTAACGATACTGAAAGAGGACTCCGTCATCTCGATCGAAAGGAACAAATTGTAAGCTTGCCGGTCTAACCACCTTTGGCGCTCAACGGGGTCGGTGGGCAAGCGATATAGCGCTGTTCTATCAACGACTTCTTTAAAGACGCACTGCCCTCCATGGCAATCCAACAGCACATCGACCACGATGGTGTGGTCAGGGATGAAGGCGCAAATATACTTTCGAGCGAGGGCGCCATAGCCGCCGATTGCGGTGTCCCATCCACCGAAAAATTCGTCGACGAGAAGCGCGACGCGAAAATAGGGCCTCTGAAACCGGCGAGCGAAAAAGGTAACGCCGGAGATCGCATAACGGCGCTCAACGAGACGCTCTCCTTCGGACCGCGGTACTGGCTTGACTGTTGTCCTCCAGAACAGATCCCTTGGCCGGAAAATGTCACGGATCGTAGAGACGGGCCTCATCATGCATTCGCCGCGGACGCCACAGCTCTCGGCAGTGTTTTCATCAAACTCCTAACCCTCGAGCCCAAAGGTGTACCGAGAAACCCCTTTTCAAGGACCTCAACGCGCGAGAAAAACAGTGAGAGTCGGCGAGGATCATCGCCAATACCGAGTTCAGTGAGCGATTTGGCGTGATGATGCACGAAACGTAGCTCAATCTCGGTCTCACATTCTGGGGCAGTGAAGTCGACAGTCGCCTTCTGGGCGCCCCCGTCTCGGAAGCGCCAGCAAGCCGTAAGCTTCCCATTCACGTAAACGTCGGTCGCGTAGGCCTTCCAGGCCGCGGTTATGAGCGGGCGAAGACGGAATACGAGACGCACGCCGCTGCTTTCCCCCCTCAGACGCATTCGTAGCGTCGACAATTCCCCTTCTGTCCAAATTCCGTCGGGCTCTGAAACCGACCAACCTTCGCCCAGGTGACGCCAAACTTGAAGAGGCCGGGTGAAATCGATTGCAGAAATCGCACCCGCATCCTTCAGCTCGCGCACTTGCGATGTCGACCGTCCGATCGCCTGAATTTGCGGGATAGCCGTCTTTTGCACCAGAATCTCGTTGATGAGGGTCCTGTATTTGTTCAGCATAATTTCCGGCGCAAAGAGCCGGCGCGCGCGCTCATTGGCAGCCGAAGCCATGACCGGAAGCACGTCACGACGGGAGTTCAGACGGTCGAGCGTCTCAGCAATCGCCACTATGCACGCCTCCTCATTCTCTGATGGCGGAGGCAGCAACACGCCGCAAGAGCCATCAACCTGCTCGGGAATGCCGTCCACGGCGCTCGCGACGACGGGAACGCCTTTCGCCAAGGCTTCGCTGATGCAGAGGGGCATGCCTTCTGCGTAGGAAGCGAGAAGGAACAGGTCGCTCGCCTCTAGCAGGTCGGGTATGTCGTCGCGTTCGCCCAGGATTAGCACGTGATCTTGCAGATCCAGACGGTCTTTCAATAGGCGAGGCCTATCACTCGCTTCCTGGCCAGCCAGAACGATTTCGAATGCCTCGGCGCCGGCCCATAGCTTCCAGTCTTGCGAGAGCTTGCAAAACAAGCGCCTGCCCTTTGCGGGGGTCTAGGCGGGCGGCTGTCAGGCACATGAGATCTCTATCGGCGATGCCCAGCGCAGCCCGGACCGCATTCCTCTTGGGTTGGTCTCTCTGAATAAAGTATTCTTCCGGGCAACTATTGGCGATTGTGGCGGAGCGAACATCGATATCAGGGAAGAACGCCTCGAAATGTCGACGGTTTGCCTCAGAAACGAAAACGAGAGCAGAGGAACCTCGCAAACCATCCACGACATCCTTGCTGCGGATCAATGACTCCTCTTCAACTTCAGGCGTTATGTTAACGATTTTCACGTAGGGGATGCCGCGGCTCACGGCGACCGCTTTCAGCCCTTGAAGAGAAGATAATTGGCAGTCGCTAAATAAAATGCAGTCCGGAGCGCACTCCTCCAAGAGCTGAGCTGCAAGTCCGACATCGTAACAGGCTCGACTGATGGGATACCCGGGGAAATGCTTTATCGGTACGGCCTCAGCTTTTAGAGAGGCCAACCAGGGGTCCGCGGGATCGAATGCACAAGCGAATTGGACCGCAAAGTGCTTGCGTAATCCTGAGGCCAAGCGTTGCGCCAGACGCGCCGTGCCTCCATGATCGACATTGTCGGTGATAATGAGAAGTTTTGACACCCACTTTAGCCTTTTATACTTATCTAGCCTGGATTAATCGACAGTGTCGAAAAGCGCTCCATCCTATAGGCCGAGCCCATGTCGAGCCACGTTCTATTCCCCAAATGTGGCAGGGCGCGCGGACCGGCGCGCAATTGAGGGAACAATGATTGTGCCATGTCATGGTTAATGAATTCCGCCTACGAGGTCGAGCGTGGGCCCGGAGGCTATAGGGGGCGCTCGAACGCCAGGGCTTTATCGCAAAGGTCTGCATGACGGGGGTGACAAATTTGATCGCGCTTCGGCAAGACTCAATCCGCTTTTTGCGTCATCGGCGACGGCGGCGACGGCGTCATCGTCTCCGCGCTCACCCAACATTTTGCGAAGCCGCAGCGCAGACGTCGACAACGCGGGATTTTCACGCTGCTCAAACGTTTCCCGAACCGGCGGACCCTTGCTCCCTCGGCACCCGATATGGGAACATAAGTCTTGGGCTGAGTTGATATAGATCCAACGGCGCGAGCTTGACCGAAGTCCGTAAGCGTAGGAAAGCCTAATGAAATCGATCGGCGGCAGAATGACACTGGAGACATCGACTACCAGGAAGCTGCTGTTGAAGCTTTCGGCTGGCTTGGCAATCCTATTTGCTACGGCATTGTTGCTGGCAGTCGCCGAGTTCATTGCGAGGATAGCCATGAGCAGCCCGCTGTCTGTCCACAAACTTTTCCCAGAATACTCACGAGCTATATATAAAACGATTGAGTTCGATTCTGTCGCAAACATAAATCGCTTCGGATTTCGTGGCGCCGAGACCCGATTGTTGCCTGGTCAAGTCGTTGTGATTGGAGATTCTTTTGCGTTTGGTTGGGGCCTCCCTGACGATGAAACCTGGCCAAAGAAGCTCCAGGACGACCTCTCGAAGTCCGGTACGCCATTCGATGTTTATAACTTAGGCCGTCCGGGAGCAGACCCGGACGACTATCTTGATATCGCTCGCACATATATTCCGGTGCTTCGGCCGAAAGTTTTGCTTGTGTCACTTCTGCAAGGCGAAGATCTAGCCCAGCTTCTTCAGAAACGTATCAGAGACGGAGATAGCCAAGAGGTTATTCCAATGTCTCAAACGACAAGCGGAACTATCGAGAGATATTTCCCTGGGCTCGTGGCAACATCGAGGTTTATTCACCATCCCGGGATCATGGCGACGTCAACCTGGGAAGCCGATGTCAGGTTCAGACTAGAGCACAGCGCATTGTTTAAGAGATTTGGTGAGACGTTTGCGCTGCTACCTCATGATTTGCAAAAACTTATCGAAACAGGAAATATAAATCCCGCATTGATAGCTAACGCCGCAGACTTCCCCGATGAGTACGTAGCGCCTTACGAGCAAGATAATGCCCCCTGGCTTGGCGAGCGCATTTCTTTGATTGTACGTGAAATTAAATTATTGGTTGCAGCAAATGGCGGCACTTTAATTTTATTGTCTATGCCTCATGGAGCATATTTTCCAACAGAAACTAAAAGTAACTTGGGTCGAATGGGATATGCTCTCGCTCCTGCTAACTCAAATGCGCCTGACGAATTCGTCGACAAGATTGCGGATAGCACGCACACCAAGGCTATCCTGCTGGCGCAAAAGCTGCGGTCTCGCAACGATCTCGATAAAATGTGGTATGCATTTGACGCTCATCCCACCAGATACGGAAGTGAAGTCTTGGAGAAACATATGTTCGAAGTCGTGCGCGGCGTCCTGGTCCAATCCCAGAATCAGTAGATGAAGATGCCTCCCCTCTCGAGGACCATAACATGAGAATTAGGACCAGGACATGAAAATTTCGGTAATCCTCCCCAATTACAATCACAGCGCCTTCATCGCGCGAGCCATTGACGGCATTCGCGCGCAGACCCATCAAGATTGGGAGCTTTGCCTCGTCGATGATGGCTCTACCGACGACAGCTGGTCGATTATACAAAGGTATCGCGAGCGCGACCCCCGTATCGTCGCTGAGAAGGCTCCGCAGAATCGCGGCGTCAACGCGACCCTCCGGCGCGGATTCGAGCTTTCTACGGGCGAATTGCTCTACCCCGCGGCCGCAGACGACTATCTTTCGAATGCCCGCTTCTTTGAGCTTGCCGTGGCCGCGCTCCAACGTTTCCCGCAAGCGGCGATCGCCTATGCTCGCGCCGAAATCATTGACGGGGACAAGGGCCAGCAAATCGGCGTGATGGGCTCATACATTCCGAGTCGGCGCAATCATGGCGAAGCCAAGGACGACACCGCGGGCGCTCCCACTTGGTTCATCGGGCCGCAAGAAGCGCTGACGCAATTCGTTTCTCATCACATGTTCATTCCCGGATGTTCGGTGATTTTGAAACGCGCAGGGCTGACGAAGCTTGGCGGTTACGACGACGCGCTCGGTCCGCAAGCCGATTACTTCCTCAACCACGCCTTGGCCGCCCTGCACGGAGCCGTCTTCATCGATGCGTCGGTAGCCGTCGCACGCGTCGCTGCGACGACCTACAGTGGTTCCGCGAGCGACGAACAGCATATTCGCCGTGTTGCATTGGTCGAGAAAAAACTTCGGGCGCTGGCATTGCCCTATGAAACGGATGAGCGACTGTTTGCGCAATTTCGAACCGCGGCGATCGGCAGCCGTTTCGTCGAAGTCTTTCAGCGGAAGCTTTTCGACACTGTGCGCGCCTCCTGCGAATTTATTCCCCTCGACGCTTTGCAGATGTTCCCGCCAGAGCCCGCGGCTTTCATTGCGAGCTTGAAAGAGGATTGTGCGCGCCTCGAGAACACGCTCGACGAGAATATCGAAAAAGCGCGGCGGATCTTCGACGAGATGGCGGGGCCGATCGCGCCTCATGAACCGGTTCCGCAGGCTCACCCGCGTCCCTGGCTGAAGCCAGTAGCGGAAATATTTTTTACCCTCGGCAAAGCGTTGGAGAAAATCTTCTCGAACGTGGGTCAGCGGCTATGGGAGTTTTGAGGCGCGCCAGAGCCTCGCTTACCTGATTACCGCGTAAACACTCGCAGACGAGTTGCCATCGCCAGCGAAGCCAAACTCCCGCAGGGCTTTCGATCGCATGCGATCGACCCTGGCGGCTGCGCCGCGCTCTATTGCATAGCGTAAACAAATGGCGAAGGCAGCTTTGACGGCTCCGGAGTAGTGCGTTCGCGGACCGCGACCAGCACCAAATCCGCTTGATGGCTGAGCAGATATTCCGACGTTCGAGAGAGACCTAACTTCGTGGCCTCGTCTATCAGGCGGCTAATCCGCTCCTGTTCCTCCGCCTTAACCTGTGAAATCTCAGCCTCCAAGGCGACAGGCTTCTCCGTGAGGGAAACCTCAGCTTGCGATCCGTCATGCAGATGCCTGAGTCCAACCAGAGTGCAAAGCGTCCAATAGAACTCCCGAAATCTCAGGCGCAGGTAATTTTCCAGCACGAGGCGCCCTCTCTTGTTCGAGCTAACTATATCATCCGACTTTTTCACCGTCGAACCCCTCTTTCTTAGCTTAGACCGCACTGCCCGGCGATGACGTTCGCATAGTTCATACCTAAAATTTCATCGCCGTCAGGGCTAAGGTGAACTGGATCTACATACAGATAATCATCCTTGCCATATTTTGCGAACGCCTTATAAGCGTCCATTTTGAGTACATCCATCTTTTCTAATTGCTGTGACGCTCTCTCAAATAACGGTATAGCCAGTCGAACGAGGTCAATATGAACATTTTTACTCTCAAAAGCATCCCAATTTGCCGCTTCCAATGGGTGTAGGTGGCTCTTGTTCAACGCATTGGGTTGAAGTCCCCAGATAAATTCGGCGCCATTCGCGCGAACCATCGACTCGAACTGGCGCTTGCGCGTGAAATACTGTCCAAGCACCGCCGGTGCGGCGCTTTGTGCGCGGAAGGGGGTTTGCGTTTGAGTTTGCTGCAAGTGCGTGGTCCCCTGGAGGATTTGCGACCACGCCTCAAGCTGAACCTGATAAGCGAAATTACCACTTTTGAGGAGGCGCGGATCTTGCGCCATTCCGTAGATTAAGTCGTTCCAACCGTCATTTGCAACAACAAAATCCGGCTTTAGCTGAAAGTTGAAGAGAACATAAGTAAGTATTGAATTTATCACGACATGCGCATGCTGCCCGAAATTCAGAACCGTGAATTGCAACGCAGAGCCCGACTTAGATGCCTTTTCATTCAAGCTTCGTTCCATGATGGAAGTATACATTTGGTGAGGAAGCGTAAACATGCTGAAACCAGAGGAGCCTCCGTAGCATATAACCAATTTATGTTCCGGTTCTCTGTTCTTCAAAGCGGACAGATCGTCTGGCGCCCGAAATCCAAATTGGTTGAGGCGTCCAACTCCTGGGTAGCGGAAGAGGTAACCATAGGGGAAATAGTAGAATTGCTCGCCTGCCGGTTTGGAAAGCCGGTTAAAAATGTGGGCGTCCATATTCCCCGCATCTTGATCGTCATACTCACGACCTGCGGGCATCAGACGGCCATTTACATCTATCGCGTAAAACCGAACGCGCGTTTCGGAGGGGCGCCGGGGCTCGAATGGGGGAATATAGAATTTCGGGTCGCCGAAAGGGTGCACGAACACGATCGATTGGAAGTTGTCAGACCTCAAAACCTTAGGATCCACTGCGGCGACATCGGGCAGAAAAATCGCGAGCCACCGCAGCGCCTGGGCGGGCGCCACCACGGTCACATTCTTGACGCCTGACGAATGAAACCGAAAGGCCTCCGAGATCTGCCTGGACGTCGGGTGGGGTATGTTGGCAGGTGGATTGAAGATGACTGCGGTCCGTGCCTCCAAATCCAGTTGCGTCATAGCTCAAAGTCCTTGGACACAATGCGATTGTTGAGGACGACATAGTCGAGCCCACTGTATGAAAACGTTCGCAAAGCATCGGCAGGCGTATCGACGATAGGCTCTCCTTTTAAGTTATATGACGTATTCAGCAACACTCCAACACCCCTTAAAGCTTTGAACTCTTTCAGCAGCCCGTAGAAAATCGGATTTGACTTAGAGTCGACAACCTGTAAGCGTGCGGTGCCATCAGCATGCGTAATCGCGGGAAGCACAGATCGGTATTTCGGAACAACATGATGCACCGCCAACATAAAATATTCCGGGCTCATGCAACTCTGAAGTTCAGGACACTCGAAATATTTGTAAACTTCTTCTATCATCACTGAGGGTGCAAAGGGACGGAACGGTTCCCGGAACTTTATTCGTTCATTAACGATTTTTTTCATGTCCGCTCTGGTGGGGTCAGCTAGAATACTGCGATTGCCTAGCGCTCGTGGACCCCATTCAGCATTGCCCTGAAACCATCCAATAACGTTTCCTTCGGCCAGGAGCCGCGCAACCTCGGAGGTCAACTGATCAGGTGGAAATGTTCCATGCAACTGAAAGCCGGAGTTGAAAATCGCCTCGTCGATCTCCTGGTCGGGCGGACACTGTGAACCGAGATAGGCGGAGGTGAGCGCCGCTGAACGCTTACCAGCTCCTTGACAAGCACGCCAAAGCGCTGCGCCCATTGCGCTGCCTGAATCTCCCGCTGCTGGGTGGATATAAAGGGAATACCCTCTCTCGCGTATCAATCGACCATTGGCGAGCGAGTTGAGCGCCACGCCGCCGGCCAAGCACACCTGCTTTATTCCGGTCGCTGTAACCGCCGTATCGACGACGTGGAAGATGACGTCTTCGGTAACCTTCTGCACACTAGCGGCAATGTCCGCATATCGTTTGCTAGAGAGAAGAATCGCATCGGCTTCCGCACCGGCGATCCCTGTCGGGAGGTCCTCTTCCAGGGTCGCAAAATGCTGCTTCGGATTGCGCGGCTGTCCCAGAAGGTTGACAAGCGCATCCGTATAGGGGAGGTCATTCGGAGTTAAGAATTCAAAGTATGCTGTGTCAATCGAAAATGCGCCGCTTTCCTCAAGGTGAAACATGGGTCGCAAGCTGTCGTAAAATATAGGCTCTCCGAAGGCGGCCATACCCATTACCTTATACTCGCCTTCGTTAACTTCAAAGCCAAGAAAAGCCGTCATAGCGCTATAGAAAAGACCAATAGAGTTTGGCAGAGAGGCCACTCCAAGCTTCTCTATATTGGTACCGTTTCCAACGCCCCAGGACGTCGTTTCATACTCTCCTACACCGTCCATGGTAACGATAGTCGCCACATCGAATCCAGAGCATAGAAATGCTGCGCTCATGTGCGATAGATGGTGATCTACGTAGAAAATCCTTTCCTTCGGGATTCCGAGCTCCTCAAAAATACGATCGCGAACCTCGAATTTGCGATATCTCAGCCACGACGATACCGCTCGGCTCAAATAGTCAGAGTTCCGTTGTCCGGCAGCTTCGTAGCTCCACAAGATCCGATCGAATTTAAGCAGTGGAATTTCGTAGTAAGCCGCCTCTTCTATATCAGCGGACGATATCCCTGCCATTTTCAAGCAAAAGTTAACAGCATTCCGAGGAAAACTCGAATCGTGTTTGAATTCTAGAATCTCTCCTCAATCCCGGCCGCAATGACGACGCCGTCTTTGAGCAGTGCGGCTGCCGAGTTGTGAAAATTGAAGGAAAGTCCCAAGATATAGCCCATTGCAACTAGCCTGCTCCTCGTGTTCCGTCGGTTTTGGTAGCCGCGCGGTGGTGCGTGTTGGGAATCCCAACTCCTAAGCCTTTTAGCCGCTCGTGGAGCGCACACTATTCAATCAGTTTGCCCTTGGCTAGCCCCTGGGACTCCGAGTGACGTTGAGCTAGAGGCGCCGGAAAGTTGAGCCTGTGGAAGCTCTTAAGGGCAGACTTTCACCAATGTTGGCAACTGGCTTTGGCAGGTCTGACGCGCCCACGCCGGCGACGCCCGAGCTTCTACAGCATCTCTCGGACACGATTTTGGACGAGCTCGCCGATCGCGAGAGACGAGGTGAGCCCCGGGCTCTCGATCCCAAAGAGATTGACCACGCCGGCGACGCCGTGCTCACGCGGGCCGTCGATGCGAAAATCGGCGGCGGGTTCTCCAGGTCCCGTGATCTTCGGCCTGATCCCCGCGTAGGCGGGGACGAGCGAGCCCTCGGCAAGCTGCGGCCAGTAGCGGCGAATCTCGGCATAGAACACGTCGGCGCGGCGGGGATCGACCTCGTAGCTTTCCTCGCGCACCCACTCCACATCGGGTCCGAACCGCGCCTGCCCGCCGAGATCGAGCGTCAGATGCACCCCGAGACCGCCGGCGACGGGAATCGGATAAATCAGCCGACGAAAGGGCGCGGGACCCGCAAGCGCGAAATAGCATCCGCGCGCGAGATGGAACGGCGGAACCGCCCCTTGCGGAAAGCCTTCGATCTCCCGCGCGATGGCGACCGCGCCGAGGCCGGCGGCGTTGACGAAAACCCTCGTTTGCAGGGAAAGCGCTTCCGCGCTCTCGCGATCGCGGATATGAAGGACGACGCCGCCATTGTTGAGCGCGCCGCCCTCGATCCTGGCGTTGAACGCGAAGCCCACCCCTCCCGCCTCGGCGTCGCCCTGCAGCGCCAGCATGAGCCCGCGGCTGTCGACGATGCCCGTGGAGGGCGAAAGCAGCGCGCTGCGGCAGCGCAGATCGGGCTCGAGCTCGCGCGCCTCTGATTCGCTCAACCGCACGAGGTCCTGCACGCCGTTCGTCTGAGCATTGCGCGAGATCGCCTTGAGCTTTTCTTCTTGATCTGCATCGGTGGCGACGACGAGCTTGCCGACGCGCCTGGCTTCGACGCCGCGCGTCGCGCAATAGCGATAGAGCATGTCGGCGCCGCGTCGGCAGAGGGTCGCCTTGCGCGAGCCGGGCGGGTAATAGAGGCCAGCGTGAACGACCTCGGAACTGCGCGCGCTGACGCCCTGGCCTATTCTCGGGGCGAATTCGATCACCAAGACCGAGAGGTCGGCGTCCCCGATGGCGCGCGCGACCGCGAGGCCGACGACGCCCGCCCCGGCGATGATCACGTCAAAATCCGCTGCTTCCACGTCGAATCCCCAGCTCTTTTTTGGAATGCAGCATAGCCGTTGCGCGTTCCCAAAAGGAGCACAGTAAGAGTTCTCAATTCATAAGGAAGCAATGAGGAGCCGATCGGAAACTCGACCCTCGTGGTTTCCACAATTGCGGCTGGTAAGCGGAAGCGCTGTAATTCCCCAACCGATCAAAAAGGAATGGACTCAGGGGAATGGAAAACACGGCCAAGAGCAAACGCGGCTTCGCCTCGATGGACCCGGAAAGGCGGCGCGAGATCGCCCGCATGGGCGGAAAGAGCGTCCCGCCGGAAAAACGCAGCTTCTCCCAAAACGCTGGCCTCGCCGTGCAGGCGGGTCGCAAGGGAGGCCAGTCCGTCGGGCCGGGCGATCGCTCCTTCACCAGGAATCCCTCGCTCGCCGCAGAAGCGGGAGCCAAGGGCGGCCGCGCGTCGCGGCAGGCGCGAAGCTTCGGCAAGGCAGACTAAATCCACTCACGCTTGGCCTCATCGGCCTGGCGCGCCTGCGCTACGTCATCCGTTACGGCATCGCCTGGCGCGCGATGCCCAACGATTTGCCGCTGTGGTTTGCCGTCTATCAGTAGGCGCAGTGTTGGCTGGCGGCCGGCGTGTTCGAAACGCTCACCCTGGATTTGCGCGCGGTGTTGCGCTTGACGTCGGGATGGGGCGCTGAGCCACCGCAGCCATTATCGATAGCCGCCCCTTGCGCTCGACGCCAGAGAGTGGCCTGCGCGCGCTATGACGGAGCCAAGCGCAAGCTCGGCTCGAAGCTCGATAGGGCAGTCGACACGTTGGGCCATTTTCTGGCGTTGCCTGTCCCGCCGGGGAACGTCGATGAGCTCGCCGAGGTCGGCAAGCTCGCCAACGCCGAGCGGCAGGCCACCGGCGACCGGTCGAACTGAACTATCTCGATCAATTTGGCGCGCCCAAGGGGATTCGAACCCCTGTTTTCGCCGTGAAAGGGCGACGTCCTAGGCCTCTAGACGATGGGCGCGGGGCCGCCGCGGTCGCGGTGACCGATCTATAGAGGCGGCGCGTTCCCGTGACAAGCGCCGGCGCGACTCCTCGAAGCGGAGCGGTTTGCGCGGTCGCGTCCAAATGGCCTAAAGCCATTCCGGTTCCCTTTCCCGGCCGGCCTCGGCCCTGCGCGCCATGATCACCATCGAAGCCCTCACCTACCGGCTCGGCGACCGGATCCTTTTCGACAAGGCCTCCCTCGCCTTGCCGCAGCGGGCGCGCGCGGGCTTCGTCGGGCGCAACGGCGCCGGCAAGACGACTCTCTTCCGGCTGATCGCGGGGGAGATCGCCGCGGAAAGCGGGACGATCTCCCTGCCTTTGCGCGCGCAGCTCGGACGCGTCGAGCAGGAGGCGCCAGGTGGACCCGAGGCCCTGATCGACTTCGTTCTGGCGGCCGACCGCGAGCGCGCCACGTTGCTCGAGCAGGCGGAAACGGCCCACGACGCCCATGTCATCGCCGAGATCCATGCGCGGCTCACGGACATTGACAGCCATTCAGCCCCGGCGCGCGGCGCCGCCATCCTTGACGGCCTGGGCTTCGACGCGGAGGCGCAGCGCCGCCCGCTGTCCGAATTTTCGGGCGGCTGGCGCATGCGCGTCGCGCTCGCCGCCGTGCTGTTCTCGCGTCCGGACCTGCTCCTCCTCGACGAGCCCACGAATTACCTCGACCTCGAGGGTACGCTGTGGCTCGTCGATTATCTCTCGCGCTATCCCTCCAGCGCGATCGTCATCAGCCATGACCGCGATCTGCTCGATGCGGCGGCGACGCATATCATCCATCTCGACCGGGCCCGTCTGAGCCTCTATCGCGGGAATTACTCTTCCTTCGAGAAGCAGCGGCGCGAGGCGCAGGCGCTTGCCGCCAAGGCCGGGAAGAAGGACGAGGAACGGCGCAAGCGCCTGCAGGCCTTCGTCGACCGCTTCCGCGCCAAGGCGACCAAGGCGCGCCAGGCGCAGTCGCGCCTGAAGCTGCTCTCCAAGATGGAGACGGCGGAGCCGATCGTCGACGCCGAGGTTCTGCCGATCGAGCTCCCCTCACCCGAGCGACCGCTCTCGCCGCCCATTATTGCGCTCGAAAACGCGAGCGTCGGCTATGGCCAGCGCACCATTTTGTCGCGGCTTTCCCTCTCGCTCTCCGAGGATGATCGGATCGGGCTCCTCGGCGCGAACGGCAACGGCAAGACGACCTTCGCCAGGCTTCTCGCCGGCAGGCTCGAGCCATCAGCCGGCAACGCCGTGCGCGCAGCAAAGCTCACGGTCGGCTTCTTTGCGCAGCATCAGCTCGACGATCTCGACGTCAACGCCACGCCCTATGAAGTCTTCGCGAGGCTCATGCCGAACGCCCCGCAAGCCACAGCGCGCGCCGCCGCGGCGCGCTGCGGATTCTCGGGCGCGCGCGCCGACACGAAGATCGAGCGCCTCTCGGGCGGCGAAAAGGCGCGTCTGCTTTTGGGAATAGCCTCCTTCGACGCGCCCCATATGCTTATCCTCGACGAGCCGACGAACCACCTCGACATCGACAGCCGGGCGGCGCTGGTCGAGGCCATCAATGAGTACGAGGGCGCGGTCGTGCTGGTCTCGCACGATCGCCGTCTGCTGGAAGCCTGCGCCGATCGGCTCTGGGTCGTGGAGAAGGGCGGCGTTCGCGTCTTCGACGGCGATCTCGACGAATATGCGCGTCAGGCTCTGGCGCGGACCGGCGCCGGGGGGCGCGATCCCGCGAAAACCGAGCCGGCGCGGCCACCCGAGAAAGAGCCGCGAACCGCCGACGCCGGCGCGCTGCGCCGCCGTCTCGCCGCCGCAGAGGAGAAGGTCGAGAAGCTTACGGGCCTGCTCGCGCGGGTCGACGCCAGGCTCGCCCATCCGGAGACCTTCGCGAAAAAACCAAAGGAGGCGGCGCAGCTCGCGGCGCAGCGCTCCGAACTGGCCGAGGCGCTGGCGGCGGCCGAAGAGCAGTGGCTCGAGGCCGCGGTGCGGCAAAAGGTCTAAACTCCCAGTCTTGCCGTGCTTCCGAAGGCAAAATGTCATGCCTTTGTCATCGACAGCGTTCAATGATACAAGCGGTCCTGTCCTTGAATTTCCAGGACTTTTTGCAGTCGCCAGGAGCAATCGCATGCACAAGCCGGTCGAAGAGTCTCACGCCAATCTCGAGGAGGAGATCGACACCGCGCCCGAGCATGAGGCTGATGAGGAATTGAGCCGGGAGGAAACCGACCTCGTTGCGACGGTTGCGACCGTCGGCGTGGTGGGTGTCGGAGTAGCGGTGCTGGAAGCCGCGCTGCTGCCCGGCGTCGCGCTCGGCGTCGCCGCGATTCTCGCGCCAAAATTCGTGCCCAAGCTTGGCGAAGCGCTCGGACCGATGTTCAAATCGACGGTGCGCGGCGCCTATAAGCTCGGCCAGAAGACGAAGGAATTCGTGGCCGAGGCCAATGAGCACGTGCAGGATATCGTCGCCGAGGTCGACGCCGAGGCGAAGGGCAAGGCCGCCGAGCCCGTCAAGGACACGGCGCCGAGCGCCTGACGCCGATGCAAGACACGCCGGCCCAGGCCTTCGAGGCCTCGTCTCCTCCAAGCCCGACGCCACCCCCGGCAGCGGAGAAGGAACACGCCCCGCCTATCGCGATCGCTTCCGAGGCGGTCGCGGATGAAGACGGCGGCTCCACCGCCAAGAAAAAGAAGAAAAAGAAACTGAAGCTCGGCATGAAGGTCGAGCATCAGACGGCTGGCCGCGTGCGCATGAAGGTTCCCGCTGGCAAGGGCAACGCCGAGCTCTTGCAGCAGATCGGCGAGACCTTCGCCGGGATTCCCGGCATAGAGCGCGTCACCGCCAATCCGACGACGGGCAGCCTCGTCC
This sequence comes from uncultured Alphaproteobacteria bacterium, assembly GCA_963808525.1. Taxonomy (GTDB): domain Bacteria; phylum Pseudomonadota; class Alphaproteobacteria; order Rhizobiales; family Beijerinckiaceae; genus Methylocystis. The sequence continues at coordinate 24,296 of CAWEGE010000021.1, read as the reverse complement.
TCCACTACGACCGCGGAAAACACGAAAGCGTGCACCGCCATTTGCGCGGGCATATGGGTGAAGACGCTTACGAGCCGCCGCCGACGCAGATCGACGAGCTTGCGAGCAAGATCGAGCGCGAGGCGGAGTTCTTGGCGGAGCATTCGCATACGGCAAGAACGATCGTCCATATTTGCAAGCGCCTCGATCGTGAAATCAAGCTTCGTACGCACAACGTCGCCGATCTCAAGATCGGCCTCGCCGGGGCGATCGTCGGCCTGTCGATCCTTGAGATTGGCGCCACGGCGGCGACGCCCGTGTGGCTCACGCTCGGCGTGTTCACGCTCAACCATTTCGTGGAGTTGCAACGGCACCACGCCTTGGAGGAGAAGGTCGACAGGCAGGCGCCCATAATCCTCAAGGGCGACAAGGACAAGACGTCGCCGCCCCCCGCCTGAGCGAGGAAAACCGCTTCCCATGCAGTTCGCGATCCGCCACTTCATGCCGGGGCGCGTGCGCCTTGCCGTCCCGTCGCTGTGCTACGAGCGCATGCTGGCTGAGGAGACGCTCGCGTGGCTGCGCGCCCAGAGCGCGGTGATCTCGGCGCGCATCAACTACGCTTGCGCGAGCCTCGTCGTCGAATACGACGTCGCGCACGAGCCAATGTTCCGAATGCTACTCGGGCAGCTGCGGCTGATGTCGCTCGAAGACGTGCGCGAATTGACGCAACTCGCCGCGACGCACATGGATCATGGCCAGCACCTAGCCAAGGAGTTGATCGCCAAGGTCGAGCCCGCCGAGGAGCCCAAGCGCCATCCGCTGCTGATGCCGACGGTTTCGCTGGGCCTCGCCTTTTTCGCCAATCCGATCGCCATGGCGGTCAACATTCCGTTGATGCTCTGGAACGGGTATCCAATCGCCGCGCGAGCCCTCCGCGTCGTCCGCGACGAGCGCCGTCTCAACGTTGATTTCCTCGACACGCTGGCGATCCTTGCATCGCTCGCACAGGGGAATCACGTTGCCGGCTCGCTCATCACCTGGCTCATCAAGCTGGGCGACTGGATCCGCGACCTCACCGCCGCCGGCTCGAAGCGCGCCATCGGCGACCTTCTCGAGTTCCAGTCGAAGACGGCTTGGATCCTGCATGACGGCAGCGTCGTCTCGATCCCCGCGCGCGACGTGCAGGTCGGCGATCATGTGATCGTCTATCCAGGGGAGATGATCCCGGTCGATGGCGAGATCGTCGAGGGTCTCGCCATGATCGACCAGAAGACGATCACCGGCGAAGGCCTTCCCGTGGCGCGTGGCGTCGGCGAGGCGGCCTTCGCGGCGACGGTGACGCGCGAGGGACAGATCACGATCAAGGCGACCCGCGTCGGCTCCGACACGACCGCCGGGCAGATCGTGCGGCTCATCAACTCCGCGCCGATCGGCGACACGCGCATGCAGAACCACGCCGAGAAGCTCGCCGACCGGCTGGTCGCTCCGACGCTGGGCGTCGCTGTCGGAACCGCTGCGCTCACCGCCGACTTCAACCGCTTCCTGTCGCTCATCATCGTCGACTACGGCACCGGAATCCGCGTCGCCGCGCCGACGGCCATGCTCTCCTCGATGACGCTCGCGGCGCGGCGCGGCATCATCGTCAAGAGCGGCCGACATATGGAGCGACTGGCCGAGGCCGACACCATTCTTTTCGACAAGACCGGCACGCTCACGCGCGGCCATCCGGAAGTCGTAGAAATCGTCAACTATCAGCGACGCATCGACGAACGCCGCCTGATCGGTCTCGCCGCGGCGGCGGAAAGCCGTCTCACCCATCCGGTCGCCGACGCCGTGCGCGCCAAGGCGGAGGAGTTCTCCGCCGACGTGCCCATGTGCCAGGAGCCCCGCTATCGGCTGGGGCTGGGCGTCGAGGGCGAGGTCGACGGCCATTACATCCACGTCGGCAGCGAGCGCTTCCTGCGCGAGAACAGCATCGACGTTAAGAAAGCGGCGGGCGACCGCATTCGTTACGAGGTCAAGGGTTGTTCCTGCCTCTATGTCGCGATCGACGGCAAGCTCTCGGCGCTTCTGCCCTACGCCGATCAGATCCGTCCCGAGGCGGCGACGATCGTCGAGAGGCTCTATGCGCTCGGGATCAAGGACGCGATCATGATGACGGGCGACAACGCCGTAGTCGCGAAAGCCGTCGGCGAAGAGCTCGGCCTCACGCGGCAATACGCCGACATGATGCCCTCCGACAAAGCGGACATCGTCAAACAACTCCAGCGCGAGGGTCGCGTCGTCGCGATGGTCGGCGACGGGATCAACGACTCCCCAGCGCTGAGCTTCGCCGACATCGGCATTGCGATGAAGCACGGCGCGGAAGTGACGCAGGAATTGGCCGACGTCGTGCTGATGGAGGATTCGCTCTGGAAGATGGTCGAGGCGATCGAAATCTCCCGCGGCTCCGTCGGCCTCATCAAGCAGAACTACGGGATCGTCATCGCGCTCAACACGCTCGCATTGGGCCTCGCTTTGCCGAGCGGCCTCATCAGCCCGTCGTTCACGGCGTTGCTCAGCAACGGCTCGGCGATCCTGGCGAGCGTCAACGGCATGCGCCCGTTGCTGAAAGGGCGATGAGCGCGCCCCCGCGCGAACTCTCCCGAGAGCATCTACAACAGCTTGCGCGTGCGCAAAAGCTACTCGCCTCGACGAGCCTCGCCGCGCGCATTTCCGATTACGCTGGCGGGCCGGTGCAACGCGCGCTGAAGCAGGCGCCGCCCCCTTTGAGGAAGGGCGTGGACCAGACGATTGAGCGCGCGATCCTCGCCTGCCTCAAGCTGGCGATCCGCTCCCTCAATGAGGTTCCGAAGCGCCGCCCGCAGACTCGGCTCGCCTCCACTTGGGCCGGCGTGGCCGGCGGCTTCGCCGGGGCGTTCGGGGCTGCGGCCCTGCCCTTGGAGCTGCCGCTGACGACAATCCTGATGCTGCGCTCCATCGCCGAGATCGCCCGGCATCATGGCGAGGACCTTTCCAAGATCGAGGGGCGGCTCGCCTGCGTCGAGGTCTTCGCCCATGGCGCGGAAAAGCGCGCCGACGTCGGCTATTACGCCACGCGCGCGATGCTTGGAAGACTGACCTCGGAGGCGGCGACACTCCTGGCACACCGCAGCGCGACGAATGTCTCGGCCCCGGTGGTCGCCGCCTTTTCGAAAGAGATCGCCTCGCGCTTCGGTGTCGTCGTCTATGAGAAGATCGCGGTAAGCGCCGTGCCGCTCGCCAGCGCCGCCAGCGCCGCGGCGGTCAACGTCGCCTTCATGAACCATTTTCAGAAGATCGCGCGCGGGCATTTCATGCTGCGGCGGCTGGAGCGAATTTATGGGGCGGAGCGGGTGCGGGAGGAATTTGCGCGCTTGGAGCAAGCTCCCTCACCCCGCCGCGAGCGGGGAGAGGGTTAAGGGAGAGAGGCTTGCGAGAGTTCCCGGAGTGGCGCGAACGCGTCTTCCCCCGTTAAGCGGTCGAGGGGTTCCGGAGAGGGAGCTTTCCCGGGTTTCTAGCAGCCGCCTCTGCCCTTGCGCCCTCGGCTCGCCGCCTGTATCGCTTGACCTCCACCTCAAAGCAAAGCCCTCGCCATGTCGGTCTTTTCGCTTTACTGGCGCGTTCTTACCGAGCTGCGCGGCCATGCGAAGCTCGCATACGGGCTCGTCGTCGCCAATCTCATTCTGGCCGCGGCGCAATTCGCCGAGCCCATGCTCTTCGGCAAGATCATCGACCTGATGACGCACGAGCAGCCGAACGGCGCACCCGTCGGCCTGCGCGAGATCTGGCCGACCGTCGCGGCCTGGGCGGGGTTCGGGCTTTTCTCGATCGTCGCCTCGATGGTGGTGGGGCTCAATGCCGATCGGCTCGCGCATCGCGCCCGGCTGGTCGTGATGTCGCGCTACTTCGATCACGTGCTGAACCTGCCGCTGAGCTTTCACGCCAATGTCCACTCCGGGCGCCTCCTGCAATCGATGCTCGAGGGCGCCTCCGCGATGTTCAGCCTGTGGCTCTCCTTCTTCCGTGAGAACTGCGCCTCCTTCATCGCGCTGTTCATCCTGCTGCCGGCGACGCTTTTCTACAATTGGCGTCTGGCGAGCCTTCTCATCGTCATGGTTGGCATTTTTTATGTCGTCACCGCCTTCGTGCTGCGCCGCACCGACGAGTTGCAAGCTGTCGTCGAGCGCCACAATGCGGCGCTCGCGAGCCACGCCGGGGACGCCTTCGGCAATGTCCCGGTCGTCCAGAGTTTTACGCGCGTCCATAATGAGTCCCAGGCGCTGAAGAACATCAGCGACGATCTGCTCGCGGCGCAGTTGCCGGTGCTCTCCTGGTGGGCCATGGTCGTCGTCGCGAGCCGAGCCGCGGCGACGCTAACCGTGCTCGCGATCTTTCTCTATGGCGCCTATCTCCATTCGGAGGGCCTCGTCACGGTCGGCGAGATCGTGACCTTCATCAACTTCGCAACCATGCTCATCGGGCGGCTCGAGCAGGCGGTCGGCTTCGTCAATTTCCTGTTTGCGCAATCGGCGCGGCTAAGGGAGTTTTACGCCACGCTCGACACGCGGCCCCAGGTCGACGATCGACCGAACGCCGTAGATCCGGGCAGGCTCACCGGCGCAGTCGCCTTCGAGCACGTGTGCTATTCCTATGACGGCAACCGTATGGCCGTGAAAAACGTAAGCTTTTCGGCCAAGCCCGGCGAGACGATCGCGCTCGTGGGCGCCACGGGGTCGGGTAAGTCTACGACACTCGGGCTTTTGCACCGGGTCTTCGACCCGCTCGAAGGCTGCGTGACCATCGACGGTCACGACATTCGCGACATCCAGCTCGAAGCGCTCAGGCGCAACATCGGGGTCGTGTTTCAGGAGCCGATGCTCTTCGCGCGCTCGATCCAGGAAAACCTGCGCATCGGCAAGACCGACGCGACGGCCGCGGAGATCGACACGGCGCTAGAGCTGGCGCAGGCCCAGGGCTTCGTCGCGCGCCAGAGCCAGGGGCTCGAAACGATCATCGGCGAGCGGGGCCGCAGCCTCTCGGGCGGCGAGCGTCAACGCCTGTCGATCGCGCGCGCGCTGCTCAAGGACCCGCCGATCATGGTGTTCGACGAGGCGACGAGCGCGCTCGACGCGACGACGGAGAAGCAGATCCAAAAGGCGCTCGCGGCGGCGACCCAGGGCCGCACCACCTTCGTCATCGCGCATCGCCTCGCCACCGTGCGAAACGCCGACCGCATTCTCGTCTTCGACCACGGCGAGATCGTCGAGAGCGGCTCCTTCGACGAGCTCGTGCGGCAGGGCGGTCGCTTCGCAACGCTCGCCGCTGCGCAATTGCTAACACCGGAAGCGGAGCGCCCAGACAGTCATGACGGCGGCCTGACCAAAGCGATGACGTAAGAGCTGCGTCGGGGGTGGACGCAATACCCCGTCGGCAAGGCCGCATCGACGAGAGAGAGTGCTTTGCCGACATCTTCGCCCATGGCGCCGGCGGCTCCCGGATACACAGCGCGCTTTGGCTTGCGCCAGCGAGAATATTGTCAACTTGAAATGCAAATCCCCGCCCAGACCGGCTGGGCGGGGATCGAGGGAGGCCGCGGCGCGTTGCGCCGGAGTTCGAGCAAAAAGCGCGTTAGCGCTGCACGATCACCGGCGTGCCGACGTGTACCCGATTATAAAGATCGACGACGTCGTCATTCGTCATTCGGATGCAGCCCGACGAGACCGCATGGCCGATGGTCTCCGGCTCGTTGGAGCCGTGGATGCGATACATGGTTCCGCCGAGATACATGGCGCGCGCGCCGAGCGGATTGTTGATCCCGCCGGCCATATGGCGGGGCAGATCGGGACGCCGGTGCAGCATCTCCACGGGCGGAGTCCAGTCTGGCCAAGCGCGCTTGGCCGCGATGCGACGCGCTCCGGACCATTCGAAGCCCGGACGGCCGACGCCGACGCCATAGCGGATCGCCTGACCGTTGCCGAGGACGTAATAGAGACGGCGCTCCGAGGTGCTGATCACGATGGTGCCGGCCGGATGACCAACCGAATAGCTGATGACCTCGCGCGGAATGGCGCTCGCCTGCGGACGATATTCGCCCCCGCCGGCAGGCGCGAAATTGAAGAGGAAAGAGAAGGGATTGGTTTCAGGAGGCGGCGGCGGCGGCGCAGCGGGCTTACGACGTGCGAGAGCGTCGCCCGACACAACCAGCAAGCCAATGATGCAAAGCAGTTTCCATCCGAGCCGACGCATGTCCGCCCCCATCCTTCGTGTAAAGCGTGACGTCGCGCGCGACGCGATAGAATCGACGCCATTTGCGACAAGCGCGATTAATCACTCAGCGCGTTCACCGGCGCAATAGTGGTTAGCCGCAAGGGAGTCGTTTCCTCGGCGACTGTTGCAATTTCGCCACACTCGTCGCGAGCGGACGAAAGCGGCTCACTGCGCCGCTTTGACCCGCAACGCTTCGCCGATCGCGGCCAACGCCGCGTCGATCGCCGAAGCGTCGGGCCCGCCCGCCTGCGCGAGATCGGGTCGGCCGCCACCGCCTTTTCCTCCGAGCTTCTCGGCGGCTAGGCGGACGAAATCGACGGCGCTGAAGCGGCCCGTCAGATCGTCGGTCACGCCGACGACGACGCCGGCCTTGCCATCGGCGGAGCTGTTCGCAATCGCGACGACGCCCGAGCCGATCGATTTCTTCGCCTCGTCGACGAGCCCCTTCAAGTCCTTCGAGTCGACCCCGCTGACCGCGCGCGCAAAGAGCTTGATCCCGGCGACGTCGGTGACCGGCTGGCTCCCCTCCGACCCGCCGCCCATGGCGAGCTTACGTTTCGCGTCGGAGAGCTCGCGCTCCAGCCGCTTGCGCTCCTCCAGCAGCTCCGCGAGCCGCGCCGGCGCTTCGTCGGCCGGCGCGCGCATCAGCGCGGCGATCTCGGCCAGCGCTTTCGACTGCGCGACGAGCTCCGCGCGCGCCCCTTCCGCGGTGCGCGCCTCGATTCGACGCACCCCCGAAGCGACGGCGCCCTGCGACACGATGCTGAGCAGGCCGATGTCTCCCGTGCGCCGCACATGGGTGCCGCCGCAAAGCTCCACGGAGAAGGCGTGACCCGAAGTCGCCTCCCTGCGGCCCATAGCGACGACGCGGACCTCGTCGCCATATTTTTCGCCAAACAGCGCGCGGGCGCCGGAGGCGATCGCCTCGTCCTGCGCCATGAGGCGCGTCTCGACGGACGCGTTGTCCTGCACGATCTCGTTGCTGAGCCGCTCGACCTCGGCGATCTCCTCGGGAGTCATCGGCTTTGGATGCGTGAAGTCGAAACGCAGCCGATCCGGCGCCACGAGCGAGCCCTTCTGCTGCACGTGATCACCCAACACGCGCCGCAGCGCCTCATGCAGGATGTGCGTCGCAGAGTGATTGGCGCGCGTCGCGCGGCGCCGCGCATGGTCGACCTCGAGGACGAGGGTGACCCCCTCGGCTAGGCCCGCCTCGCCCGCCTCTTCCAGCACGCCCTCATGGACGATCAGATCGCCGAGCTTCTTGTGAGTCGAACTCGACGCGAAACAGCAGCCCCGGCCCCTTGAGCTCGCCGGTGTCGCCGACCTGACCGCCAGATTCTCCGTAGAAGGGCGTCTGGTTGAGCACGACAGCGCCGCGGTCGCCCTTCTTGAGAGCGAAAGTCTCGACGCCGTCCTTCAAAAGGGCAGTCACCACGCCCTCGCTCTTTTCCGCTTCATAGCCCAGAAATTCGGTCGCGCCGACGCGCTCCTTGAGCGCGAACCATACCGCCTCCGTGGCCGTCTCGCCGCTGCCCGCCCAGGCCTTGCGCGCTTCGGCGCGCTGGCGCGCCATGGCTGTCTCGAAGCCTTCCTTCTCGACGCCGATGCCTCGAGGGCGCAGCGCGTCCTCCGTCAGATCGAGCGGAAAGCCATAAGTGTCGTAGAGCTTGAACGCCGTTTCGCCGGGCAGCCGATCGCCGGAAGCGAGCGACGCCGTTTCTTCGTCAAGGATCGCGAGGCCGCGGGCAAGGGTCGTGCGGAAGCGCGTCTCCTCGGTCAACAGAGTGTCGCTGATAAGCGACTCGGCGCGCTGCAATTCGGGATAGGCGTGGCCCATCTCCTCGACAAGCGCCGGCACGAGGCGCCACATCAGCGGCTCCGCCGCGCCGAGCATTTGCGCATGGCGCATGGCGCGGCGCATGATGCGACGCAGCACGTAGCCGCGCCCTTCGTTGGAAGGCGTCACGCCGTCGGCGACGAGGAAAGAGGAAGTGCGCAGATGGTCGGCGATAACGCGATGACTCGCCGCCTGCGAACCGGTCGGCGAGACATGTGTGAGCTCCGCGACGGCTTCGATGAGCGCAACGAAGAGATCCGTATCGAAGACGGAGCCGACGCCCTGCATGAGCGCCGCCATGCGCTCGAGCCCCATGCCCGTGTCGATCGACGGACGCGGCAACGGTATGCGCTGTTCCGGCGTGACTTGATCATATTGCATGAACACGAGGTTCCAGAACTCGATAAAGCGGTCGCCATCCTCATCGGGGCTCCCGGGAGGGCCGCCGGCGAATTTCTCGCCCTGATCGTAAAAGATTTCCGACGAAGGCCCACAGGGGCCGGTGTCGCCCATGCTCCAGAAATTGTCCTTCGTCGCGATGCGGATAATCTTGTCGTCCGAGAATCCGGCGATCTTCTTCCACAGCTCCGCAGCCGCATCGTCGTCGTGATAGACGGTGATGAGCAGGCGGTTCTTGTCAAGCGCGAGGTCCTTGGTGATGAGGCCCCAGGCGAGCTCGATCGCACCCTCCTTGAAATAGTCGCCGAAGGAGAAATTGCCGAGCATCTCGAAGAAGGTCAGATGCCGCGCGGTATATCCGACATTGTCGAGGTCATTGTGCTTGCCGCCAGCGCGCACGCATTTTTGCGCGGTAGCCGCACGCGGCCGGTTACGTCTTTCGACCCCGGTGAAGACGCTCTTGAACTGCACCATGCCGGCGTTGGTGAACATCAAGGTCGGATCGTTATGCGGCACCAGGGACGAAGACGGCGCGATCTCATGATCGAAACGCGCGAAGTAATCCAGGAAGACCTTCCTGATGTGATTGACCGTTACGTGATTGATCAAGCTCATCGTCATCCCAGCTCGCTCGACGCCCAGCCCCGCAAGAAACGAGCCGGGCGCGGGCCGTCAGGCCCGCACGCGCATTTAGCCGCGATATGCCAGCTAGACGCGCTTCAAGCAATGGCGAGGTTCCCGAGGGCCGGGATATTTGGCAAATCGATCGTGCAACGACGCTGGCGGCGGCGATCCGGACCGTCACTCCCTGACAAGCCTTGACGATAGGGCGGCGCAGCGCTCGGCGAGAATGATGATGTCCGCGCTCGCCGCGCCGCGCTTTTCACAGGGCGCAGCGCGGAGGTGCTGAAGCTGGACCGGGCGGCGGCTCGCATAAAAGCAGCAGCGGCGGCGGCGCCGCGCTCGGGAATGGCTCCGCCACTGAGCGCCGGAAGGACTTGGTCGTTTCGCAAGCATCAGGCGCAAGGCGACCAGGATATCTGCGGCCGAGCGCGGCAGGCAGGCCTGGAGCGCGGCTCGGATGGCCGCGACCATTGCGCTGCGCATCGTCGCCTTGCCGGCCTTCGAGCTGCGGAGATAGCGGGTCGCCAGGAGCTCGTGCTCGGGTCGCGGGCTCGCGCCGACGATCAATTCCTGGGAGGTGAGGCCGCAGATGCGCGCGCAACGCGAAAGCGGCGATAGAGATTGCATGGTCTCCCCCATCCGGTCATCGAAGCGAGGAGCTTTGAACCCCCGACTTCAATGTCCAGTTTTAGGGCAGACAGAGCCTTGGCGGCTGTGTGGCCGCGCACGCGCCGAACGTGATCACGTCCCGTCCAGCATGCGCTGCACCCTTGTGCGCAGCGTCTCGGGGTGGGGCAAGATCAAGCCTCCCTTGGTCTTTTCCACCAGCCCCTCTTCCAGCATGGAGGTGAGCTCCCGGCTCACCTGCTCGCGACGGCAACCGATGCGCGCGGCCAGATCCTGCTGGCGAGGCGGCGGAGACACGATCGATTGACCGGCCGCCCCATGCCTGGGGGCCGAGAGCCGGAGCAGCTCGGCGTAAAGCCGATGGCGCAGGTCGAGCATGCTGTGCTCGACGAGGCGCGTATCGAGTTCGCGCACCCGCAAGGTGAGCAGCCGCAACAGGCGGTGACAAATCTTCGGCTCCCCGAGCACAATCTCGAGAAAGATCGCCGCCGGCACGACGCAGAGCTCGGTGTTGGTGAGGGCCGTGACATTGGCGGAGCGCGTCAGCCCGTCGATCGCCGCCATCTCGCCAAAGCAGCGACCCGGCCCCAATTCGCAGAGAATCATCTCGCGCCCCGCGGCGGTGCGAATCAGGACCCGGACCTCGCCATGCACGACGAAATAGACATCGCTCGAGTCGTCGTCGAAGTCGAGCACCAGCTCGCCTTCTCCGTAACGGCGGCGAAGGCTGCTACGCCCATACAGCTCGGCCTTCTGAGGCGCCAAATCCTCGAAGAAAGGGATTCCGGCGAACGTCACCGTCGGCTCCTCCTTGAGCGCTCCGTCGTCGCCTGAGCGTGGTCCCCGCTCGCGCGCAGGGTTGATCTCCTGCACGGCCGCTTTTCAGGAGACGTCAGACCCTATCGAAAAGCAATTCCCAGGACAAGCAGCTAGCCGGGCCCGCGGCCATCTCTTGGCTCTCGGCCTTTGCTCATCGAGTTACGCGGCGTGCGAATCCGCACGGCTTTTCGCTCAATGTTGAGCTTTAAAGAGTGCGCCGCTCGGCGATGGGACTGAGGGAGACAATCGCGAAGGCGGTCCAGAGGAGGGGGAGGATTTCATGTCCGCATTATTTTTTTTAGGACTGGCGCTCGGTAGGTTCCGCCTTTCCGGAGCCGCCAAGCTCGGCTTGCTTCTCTTCGCCACGCAGGCGGCGCTTTTCGACGGCGTCATCCTCCACCCGGCAAGCGAGCCGGCCCACGCTCAGGCGACCATCGCGGCTCGCATGGAGGAGCCGCCGCAGAAATCGCCCGCCGCCGCGCAGTGCCGCGAGGAAACGATCACGGTCGACGAAGGCTACGGGCTGCGCGGGCAAGAAACGCGGCTGATTTGCGGACGGTGAGCCGCACCCCTCCAACGAGGCTTCCTGACTCGAAAAGGCCCGCCAAAGCGGGCCTTCTGCAATTTCGGGCGTTTGGAGAGCTCTCAGCGGTGCGCCTGCCGGCGGAGAAAAGCCGGGAATCTCCAGATTGTCCTCTTCGACGTTGCGGGGCGGCGCGGGCCTTCTTGCGTGAGGATCCGCGCCGGGGCGCATGGCGGCGGCGTTGGATTGCGCGCTGACGCGCTTGGCGTATTCGGCGTGCGTCGGCGAGGGCTGCGGCGCCTGAGGCTGCTGGCTGCGGACCGGACGCGTCGGGGCCGGTTGCGCGACGGGGGCCTCATAGGCCTCCTCCTGCCGGCTCGCCCCGAAGGCCGCGATCCTCTCGAAGAGCGACCGGCGTCGCGCCTCGGCCTGATTCGTCTCTCCACGCGCCTGGCGCAACTGCTCCTGCGCCGGACGCGGCAGTTCTTCGATCGTCGGCATCCGCGGGGGCCGTGGCGCGGGCGCGTCGGCTGCGTAGGCGCTCGGGTAGGCGTCTGCCCTCACGACCCGCTGCGCGGCCTCGCGAGACGGCGCGACAAAGGCCGGGGCGGCCGCGACGGCCTCCTGGGCGTCATAGGGGTAGTCCTGCTCCTCCTCGACAACGTGAGCCGGCTCTTCCTGCGCATAATCCTCATAGGCGTCGAGCGGCTCGGGAGCGTCGGCGTAAGTCTCCGAGACGACCGGAGCCGGAGCCGGTACGGGGGCGGGAGCCGGGCCGACAGCCGCGCGCACGATGGCGGGCGCGGCGCGCTCCTGCGCGATCCTCTGGGTCTGCTGGGCAAGCTGCGCGCGAAGGCGCTCCACGGCGATTTCCGCCGCCCGCGCTTCGACCTCGCCGGCTTGCGCCGCATACATCGACTCATTGTCGATTCCCGTCGCCACGACCGAGACGCGAATCACCCCTTCGAGCGAAGAGTTGAAAGTAGCGCCGAGGATGATGTTGGCGTCCTCGTCGACTTCCTGACGAATTCGGCTCGCGGCCTCGTCGACCTCATAGAGGGTCAGATCGTGGCCGCCCGTGATCGAGATCAGGAGGCCGTGCGCGCCCTTCATCGACACTTCGTCGAGCAGGGGATTGGCGATCGCGGCCTCAGCCGAGAGAATCGCGCGGCGCTCTCCGGAGGCCTCGCCCGTGCCCATCATCGCCTTGCCCATGTTGCGCATGATCGAGCGCACGTCGGCGAAGTCGAGATTGATCAGGCCTTCCTTGACCATCAGATCGGTGACGGAGGCGACGCCCGAGAACAGCACCTGGTCGGCCATCGCGAAGGCGTCGGCGAAGGTGGTCTTCTCGGTCGCGATCCTGAAGAGGTTCTGATTCGGGATGACGATCAGCGTGTCGACGCATTTGGAGAGCTCGCCGATGCCCGAGTCGGCGATCCGCTTACGGCGCTGACCCTCGAAGTCGAAAGGCTTCGTGACCACGCCGACGGTGAGGATGCCCATTTCGCGAGCGATCATCGCGATCACGGGGGCCGCGCCCGTGCCGGTGCCGCCGCCCATGCCGGCGGTGACGAAGCACATATGCGCGCCGGTAAGATGCTCGCGGATTTCCTCGCGCGCCTCTTCCGCGGCCGCCCGGCCGATCTCGGGCTGCGCGCCGGCTCCGAGGCCCTCGGTGACCTGCAGGCCCATCTGCACCACGCGCTCTGCGTGCGTGGAGGTGAGCGCCTGCGCGTCGGTGTTGGCGACCAAAAAGTCGACACCCGAGAGGCCGGAGGTAATCATGTTGTTGACCGCGTTGCAGCCGCCGCCGCCGACGCCGCAAACGATGATGCGCGGCTTCAACTCGCGCAGCTCGGGAGCTTTTAGAGTGATCGTCATAACCAGGCCTTTCGATGCGCGGGAGAATTTCTCCCCTATTTACCGTCCTCGCCTTGCTTTTCCGTTGCTAACGAGGGGTCGGCGCGCCCTTCGTTAAATTTATTCCGCATCAGAAGCTGTCCTTGAGCCAGCGTCCGACACGCGTGAAGTATCCGTCCGTTCCCGTCGCGCGCACCTCCGCGCCCGGGGAGTGGAAATGTTCTCTCGCCGCCATCTGCGGATAGACGAGCAGGCCGGCGGCGACCGCGAAGGCGGGACCCGCGGCGGCGTCGGGCAAGCCCTCGAGCGCCAGCGGCCGCGCCAGCCGCACTTGGCCACCGAGAATGCGCCGAACGGCCTCGGGGGCGCCCGCGAGCTGGCTCGCTCCGCCCGAGAGCACGATGCGCTTGCCCGCGGTCGAGCCGCGCCCGGACCGGGCCAGGCGATCGCGCAGCATTTCGAGAGTTTCTTCGAAGCGCGGACGGATCACGCGCACGAGATGCGACTTCGGCGCATGCGCCGGCGTCTCGCTGCTTTCGCCCGCCTGGTCGTAACTGAGGATCTCGCGCTCGTCCGAGGGCGAGGCGATGGCCGCGCCATGATGGGTCTTCAGCCGTTCCGCATCGGAAAGGCGCATGTTGAGCACGCGCGCGATGTCCATCGTGACGTGGCCACCGCCCAGCGAGATCGAATTCGAGGTGGATGAGCGAGCCTCCGGCGAAAACGGCGAGCGAGGTGGCTCCCGCTCCCATCTCGATGAGCACCGCCCCCAGCTCGGCCTCGTCCGGCTCTAGCACGCCCAATCCGGCCGCGAGAGGAGCGGCGACGATCGCATCGACGCTGAGATGTCCGCGCTCGACGGCCGTGACGAGGTTGCGCCCCGCCGTCTTGTCGGCGCTCACGACATGCAGCTCCGCTCCGAGCTCCTCGCCGATCATGTGACTCGGCTCGCGCACGCTCACGGCCCCATCCAGCGAGAAGGAGACGGGCAAGGAATGCACGACGAAGCGTCCCGGCGCCGCGGGTTGCGCTGCGGCGGCGTCGAGCGCCAGTCGCACGTCGGCGGCTTCGACCTCGCGTCCGCCGACGGGCGTCGTCGCCCAGAAGCGCTGCGAATCGAGCCGGCCCCCGGCGGCGGTGACGAGGATGCGGTCCACCTGGACGCCAGCCATCCGCTCCGCCGCGTCGACGCATTGGCGGATGGCGAGCTCCGCCTCCGCCATGTCCACGACGAGGCCCGCCTTCACCCCGCGTGAGCGCTGATGTCCGATGCCGAGGACGCGCGCGCGATGCGTGCGCCAGCCCTTGCCCTCTCCGCGCAGCGGATCGAGTTGCGCGATCAGGCAGACGACCTTGGAGGTGCCCACGTCGAGCGCCGCCACCGTCGCGCCACGGCGCGGCGAGAGCGGCTTCAGGCTTCGGCTCGGGTCGCGGCTCATGTGCGCGCTCCATTTTTTGGGGCCTTTTTCTTGGCCGCAGCGTTCTCCCGCGTCTCGGCGCCCTGCTCCGTGAGACGCACCGCGATGCGATCGGGAAGCCGCAGATCGATCGATCGAATATCCTTGTCGAGGAGACGCGCCTCGCGTTGCGCCCGCAGCAGCACGCCGACCGCCGCGCCGGGATCGACCTCGGGAAGCTTGATCTCGACACCATTTGTCATGATCAGGGACCAGCGGCGTCCCGACACCAGCGACCCTGCGCGCACGCGCGGCGCGAGATCGCCGAGATCTCGCAGCAGAGCCGTATATTCGGGGAGCCTTTTTTCGGCGCCCGGCCCCACAACGAAGGGAAGCCCGAGAAAGCGGGGGTCGTTGAGGTCGGCGATGGGCGTGCCGTCGGCGGAAATCACCTTGATCCTGCCGTCGCGCTGCCAGAGCGCCGCGGGCTGCCGCTCCTCGATGGCGACGACGAGGCGGTTGGGAAAGAGCTTGAGCACGCGCGCCGACTGAACGAGGGGAAGCTCCATGAGCCTGCGCCGCGTTTCGGCGGCGTCGAGGAAGAGGAGCGAGCTGTGGGCGTCGACGCCCGTCGCGGCGATGATTTCGTTCTCGCGCAGCCGCACTTGGCCCGAAATCGTCACAGACTCGATCGGGAAGCCGAAGAGTTGCGCCAGCGTCTCGTGCGGCGCGCCGTTGTGCGCGACGAAAGCCGCGTAATCGCCGCTATGGACAAGTCCCGCCGCGAGGGTGGCGCAAACGGCGACAAACAGGGACGAAGGAGCCGACCCCGGTCCGGGCCAGAGGGTGGGTCCGGCGGCCGGTCCAAACAGGCGCGGGGCGCTGCGCCTCGAAGCCGCGCGCGAAATTCTGCTCAGAAAAAGCGGTTTCGAGGGGGACGGCGGCGGAGAAGGCGAAGGCGGGAGCGTGCGGGCGCGGCAGCGCAAGAGGCGCGAAGGGTCGCGCCCTCATCGATCGCAGGAAGCGTCCTCCACCATCCATCGCACGAGCTCGCCAAACGAGAGTCCCAGATAGGCCGCCATTTCAGGCACGAGCGAGGTCTCGGTCATTCCCGGCTGGGTGTTGACTTCCAACACGACGAGCGCGCCCGAACCGTCGGGCCTGTCGTCGTAGCGGAAGTCCGCGCGACTGACGCCGCGGCAGCCGAGCGCCCGATGAGCCTCGAGCGCTAACTCTTGAACCTTTTGGTAAACATTCGGTTTAAGATCAGCGGGAAGAATGTGTTTTGATCCGCCTTTGGCGTATTTCGCCTCGTAGTCGTACCAGCCGCCGCCGGCGGCGACGATCTCGGTCACGTCCAAAGCCCTGTCGCCCATCACGGCGCAGGTGAGCTCCCGCCCGGGGATGAAAGGCTCCGCCAACATCTCCTCGCCGTGGCTCCAGTCGTCGCGCGAAAGCTCCTGGGGCGGATTTTCCTGGTCTTCGCGGACGATGAAGACGCCGAAGGAGGAGCCTTCCGAGACGGGCTTCAGCACATAAGGGCGCGGCAGCGCGTGCTGAAGCGCCGCTTCGCGCCGCGAGAGCACCCTGCCCTGCGGGACCGGCACGCCCGCCGCGGCGAGAATGGTCTTGGCGACCTGCTTGTTCATCGCCGCCGCCGAGGCCAGCACGCCGGAATGGGTGTAGGGGATGCGCAGGAGCTCCAGGACGCCCTGGATGGCGCCGTCCTCGCCGAAGCGCCCGTGCAGCGCGTTGAAAGCCGCGTCGGGCTTCAATTCGGCGAGCCTTTGCGGGGCGTCCAGGCCGACGTCCAGACGGGTCACCAAAAAGCCTTCGGATTCGAGCGCCCGCGCGCAGGCCTCTCCCGAGCGCAGCGAAACCTCGCGTTCGGCGGAGAGACCGCCCATGAGCACGGCGACATGTCTAGTCAAGGGAAGAGCCTTTCGGGGAGAATCTGTCGGTGCAGTAGAGAAGGATCGAGACCTTGGCAATCATCCCCGACCCGGAAACCGCCGGGCCGGCCGAGGGCGAGCCGCAAGCGCGAGGGAGGGAACCGAGCCGAGCTTAAGGCGTTAACAGGCCAACAACACGCTGCAGGGCCACGGGCGCTATAACGAGCCCGACCCAGCCCGCCTTTCAGCGCATCCTGAGCGTCACCCCGCACGACTGCCGGATAAGATCTCAATCGACTGGCGAATATAGAGGGAGAGGGCGTGGCAATTGCTGCGCGCTAAGCACGAGCGGCGTCTTGCGGATGAGCGCGCCAAGCCGCTCGCCGCCTATCGCGCCGAGGAGCTCGCGCTCATGCGCGAGAATTTCTGGGGTCCCGATCCGGCCTATCACGCGGCGCGGCGGCGCTTCGTCTGTCTATAAGGGCGAGCCAAAGCGCCAGCGCGAGACGGTCACGCTCGTCGCCGACAATCCGCGTCCTACTCTGCTTGAGCAATTGATGCAGCGCGCCCGCCTCTGGACGGGCCGCGAGGCGTCATAAGCGGAAGAGCGGCTTCAGAGCGCCGTGCGGCGCTCGAGCGCGGCGGCGAGCGTACCCTCGTCGAGATAGTCGAGCTCGCCCCCGACCGGGACGCCGTGGGCCAGACGCGTCGTCCTGACGCCCGTCGGGGCGAGCAGATCGGCGATGTAATGGGCTGTCGTCTGGCCGTCGACCGTCGCGTTGACGGCGAGGATCACCTCGCGAATGTCGCCGCCCTTGGCTTTCTCGATGAGCTTGGCGAGGTTGAGATCGTCGGGACCGACGCCGTCGAGCGGCGACAGCACGCCGCCAAGCACGTGATAGCGCGCGCGCGAGGACTGCGCGCGCTCGAGCGCCCAGAGATCGCCGACGGTCTCGACGACGATGAGCGTCGAGGAGTCGCGCCGCTTATCCGCGCAGATCGCGCAAGGTTCAGCTGTATCGATATTGCCGCAAAGCGAGCAGACGACGATGCGCTCATAGGCGACCCGCATGGCCTCGGCGAGCGGCCCGAGCAGTTCCTCGCGCTTTCGCATGAGATGCAGCGCCGCGCGCCGCGCCGAGCGCGGCCCGAGCCCAGGCAGGCGGGCCAGGAGCTGGATCAGCCTTTCGATCTCGGGTCCGACGACGCGTTCGGCCATCGGTTCAGAACGGCAGCTTAAGGCCGGGCGGCAATTGCAGGCCGCCGGTGATCGCCTTCATTTTCTCGGCCATCGCGGCCTCCGCCTTGCCGCGCGCCTGGGCGTGCGCCGAAACGATCAGATCCTCGAGCATCTCGCCGTCCTCCGGCTTGAGCAGGCTCGGGTCGATCGAGATTTTCTGCAGCGCGCCCTTGGCCGTGAGCGCCACCTTCACGACGCCGCCGCCGGCTTCTCCCTCGACGACGGTCGTCTCGAGCTCCGCCTGCATCTCCTGCATCTTCGCTTGCATGGCTTGCGCCTGCTTGATCATGCCCATGAAATCCATTGTCGGCTCCCTTAGCGCTCGCTTTTAGTCCTCGTCCGGCTCCGCGCCGTCTGTGTAGGCGATCTCGGCTTCGGGCGCGCGCGTCTCCTCGGCTCTTCCGCGCACCGCGACGATCTCTGCGCCCGGAAAGCAGGCGAGCGCCGCGGCGACGACCGGATCGCGCGCGATGTCGCTTCTCCGCTCGTTTTCGCGCGCTTCCCGCTCCTCGTCGAGCGTGGGCTTGCCGCCCGAGGCGACCGTCGAGACGAGCCAGCGCTCGCCGGTCCAGCTTTGCAGCCGCTGCGTCAGGATCTGCGGCAGCTGCGGCGGCGCGCCGGGCGCGAGCGCGAATTCGAGACGCAGCGGCTCGAAGCGCACGAGGCGCACATATTGCTCAAGCTGCAATTTGAGCAACATATCGCGCTTCTCGCCAGCGAGCGCGACGAGCGCCGGGAAATCCCGCAGGACCGGGCCTTGGCTCGGAGCCGGCGCAGATTGAGGCGCGACGGCCCCTCCGCGCCGCGGCGTGGAAGATGCCCCGCTTGCGGCCGGCGTCGAAGCGACGCTCGTCGCGACAGGGGCCGGCGATCCGCGCGGCGCGCTCCGCTGCTCAAGGGGTTGCGCGGGCGCGCCAGAGCCAAAGCCGAGCTTGCGCAGGGCCTCGTCCGGCGTCGGCAGTTCCGCTGCGTGGGCGAGCCGCACCAACACCATGTCGGCCGCGGCGAAGGGCGTCTCCGACGCGCGCAGCTCCTCTATGCCCTTGGCGAGAATCTGCCAGGCGCGCGAGAGCGCCGGCAACGATAGCTCTCCAGAGAGCGCCGCGCCGCGGCGGCTCTCCTCCGGCGTCAGCGCGCTCGATTGGGCGGTCTGCGGCGCGACCTTGATGCGCGTCACGAGATGGGTGAACTCAGCGAGCTCGATCAGCATCTGCGCGGGATCGGCGCCGGCGTTGTATTGGTCCTCAAAGAGCGCGAGCGCGTCGGCGATGCGGCCGGCCATGACGGCCTCGAAAAGCTCGATCACGCGGGCGCGGTCGGCGACGCCGAGCATGGCGCGCAGATCTTCGGCCAGGATTTCGGCCCCCTCGCCCGCCGCGCCATGCGCCATCGCCTGGTCGAGCAGCGAAAGCGCGTCGCGCACCGAGCCCTCCGCCGCGCGCGCGATCACCGCGAGCGCGTCCGGCTCGATCTTCACCTTCTCCAGCGCGCAAATCTTGCGCAGATGCTCGGCGAGAAGGCGCGGCGTCGACGCGGCGCAGATCGAAGCGCTGACAGCGCGAGCGGACCGTGACCGGAACCTTCTCGATCTCGGTCGTCGCAAACACGAATTTCACATGTTCCGGCGGCTCCTCCAGCGTCTTCAACAGACCGTTGAACGCCGACTTCGAGAGCATGTGCACTTCGTCGATGATATAGACCTTCATGCGCGCCATGACCGGGCGGTAGCGCGCATTGTCGATGATCTCGCGCACGTCGTCGATGCTCGTGTGCGAGGCCGCGTCCATCTCCAGCACGTCCGGGTGGCGCGACTCCATGATCGCCTGGCAATGGACGCCAATCTCATCCATCTCGATCGTCGGGCGGCTGACGGCGGGCCGGCCGTCCTTGGTGGCGAGCTCGTAATTGAAGGCGCGCGCCAAGATGCGCGCCGTCGTGGTCTTGCCGACGCCGCGCACGCCCGTGAGCAGATAGGCCTGATGAATGCGCTCGAGCCGGAAGGCGTTTTCGAGCGTGCGCACCATCGGCTCCTGGCCGATAAGGTCGGCGAAACTCGACGGCCGATATTTGCGCGCGAGCACGCGATAGGCCGACGGCGCGGAAGGAGGTGGGAAGAGCCCTTCGTCCATCCGCTCAGCTTGAGGCCCGTTGGAGAATTCCGCACGAGTAGGCCGCCGGGGCCGAGGAGCGCGCGAAGAGGTGGGAGGTTGGACGAAGACCCGCCCGATTCTCGTTAGGGCTGCTTCCTTCCGGACCTGACCCGGTTGGCGAGTGGAACGTCCACCGCCAACCTCCCGCGGGTTATTTGGCAAATGCGGGCGGGCGGCGCAAGGGGCCGGAGGAGAGCCGACCCTTTCCTGACGGGCATGCGCCTCGGCTACAAAATTAAGCCGCCACCCGCAGGAGGATGACGACCAAAGCTTCAGAGGAAGCGCTCAGGAGCGGCGTATTCTCGCATACAGGCCGGCAAGCGCCAGAGCGGCAAGACCCCCTAGGCCCGCGCCGGGGAGGGGGCTAGGCGAGGCCGGGGGGTCGGAGAATTGCCCGGCCGCAAAGAATGCATACTTTCCCAAGACCGACTCACCCAGCATGTACTCGTTGGGCCCGATGCTATACAGATTCCAGTAACCAAGCGGGTTCCCCCTAGAAATATTTCCGTCGCTTGTAAATAAAATGCCGGGATACGTCAACAAAGTAGCGCTAGTAGCATTGTACTGGTTATCATAAATCCATAGACCGTCGGGGCTATACGATGCATTTGGAAAATTAGTATTAAGATAAACCTGGGAAATAGTGTCGTTGATGGTGCCCGAGAGCGTACCGGTCATCCTTGTGACCTCGCCATTCACCACGGTCAGCGTGCCGGTCATCGTTTCGGCGGGCTGGCCAGGAAGGGATTGGAATTCGTAAGTGTAGACAGCAGCACGCGCGGAATCTGCAGGCCACACTAACCCCATCGCGACCAAGAGGGCTGTAGCGAAGATGTAATTGCGCATGTCTTGCTCCTGCATTTGAAGATTGGACTCCCTCTGACGACCAAAAGCCCCTCTACCAGCTATCGTTTAAAAATAAAATAGCTGCAGAATTTTCGATGATTGAAACCTATAAGATCGAAATCGTGTTTATCTGCTGAATTTTTGGCGTGACTTTGACCAATTTTATTTTATCGGCGAAGCCGGAGTGCGTTGCACAGAGCCAAAAATGGCCCCGCGCTTGCCCGGAAAATTGGGCGTGAGCCCGTCTTATCTTTAGAGGACGTCGGAAATCGCCCCCGCCGGAAAATGGCGGCGACTTGCCTTCAACGCTTCCCTAGCGGGAGAGCCAGGCGACAGTGTCCGTGGGCTGCTTGCTGAGCTTCGGCGCACGCCAGGCCAACGCCAGAGTGGCGCAGACCATGAGCATAGCAAGCGTGAGAATGAGACGGGAGAACATAGAGCGGGTGATCATCGCGGCTTCCCATCAGCGGCATCAGACAGGGAAACCACAGAATCATTGAGCGGGATGATAACAATCGAAGGCGCTTCAGCTGGAAGGCACTACACGGTTAACGACTGCTTGCCGACGAACGTCGCGGGAGAAGGCTCATTCGAAGCGCCCGGCTGCTATGACTGCCTCTACTTCGCCTGCAACGACTCCAGATAGGCGACGATCGCCTCGACCTGCGAGGGCGAGAACTGGAAGGACGGCATCTGCTCGTTCTCATGGCCGACGATGATGCCTTCGGCCAGAGCCTCCTCGAGATTCTGCACCGGATATTTCTTCGAAAGCGTGCGGAAGGGCGGCGACTTGGGATTGGGGCTCTCGCCCGTAGGGCCGATCGCGTGACAGCGGCTGCAATTGGCCTTCACAATGGCCTGCCCTTCTTCAACGGGACTCTCCGCCGCTACGGCGGGCGGCAAAATCAGGAGCGGGAGAAGGAATCCAAGCAGGAGCGAAGCGCGCATGGGACGTTCCTCGTCGGCTCATCCCGTCCAGAATTTTGGACACAAAAGGGCGAGCGAACATGGATGGAGAAGCTCTCGGCCCACCCTGCCCTCTCCCCGGGATCCCTGCAACCCCGCGCGCCTGGCCAAGATGCGCTTATTCTTGATCCTCCCCCCGGAATCGGGCAGAACCGTCGCTGCGGTCGCGTCGTGCGGCGGCGCCTTGTTTTGACTTGCGAAAGAACGAGATGAGCGAAATTCTGCGGGTCGGCGTCGCCGGCGTCGGCACGGTGGGCGCCGCCGTGGCGCGACTGTTGAAGCGCCAGAGCCAGGCGCTCGCCTCGCGCACCGGACGCAAGATCGTCGTGACCGCCATCTCCGTTCGCGACGCCGGCAAGAAGCGCGACGCCGATCTTTCCGACGTGGAGTTCTTCTCCGACCCCGTCGCGCTTGCCGCCTCCGACAAGATCGATCTCTTCGTGGAGCTCATCGGCGGCGCGGTGGGCGCCGCGCGTGAAAGCGTCGAGACTGCGCTTCAAACGGGAAAGTCCGTCGTCACCGCCAACAAGGCGCTGCTCGCCGCGCATGGGCTAAAGCTCGCCGCGCTCGCCGAGAAGAAACATGTCGCGCTCGCCTTCGAGGCCTCGGTCGCCGGCGGCATTCCGATCGTGAAAACCCTGCGCGAAGGGCTCGCCGGCAACTCGATCGACCGCGTCTACGGAATCTGAACGGCACCTGCAACTACATTCTCTCCCGCATGGAGCTCGAAGGGCTCTCCTTCGAGGAGTGCCTCAAGGAGGCGCAGCGGCTCGGCTACGCCGAAGCCGATCCGACTTTCGACATCGGCGGCTTCGACACGGCGCATAAGCTCGCGATCCTGACCTCGCTGGCCTTCGGCGTGGCGATCGCGCCCGAGGCCATAGACATCGAGGGCATCGAACGCGTGACGCTCGCCGACATCGAGGCGGCCGACGAGCTCGGCTTTCGCATAAAGCTGCTCGGAGTCGCTCAGCGCACGGCTGAAGGGGTGGAGCAGCGCGTGCATCCGACGATGGTGCGCAAGACGACCTCGATCGCGCAGACGATGGGCGTGTTGAACGCGGTGACGATCGACGCGGACGCGGTGCGCGAGCTGACGCTGGTAGGCCCCGGCGCCGGCGGCGAAGCCACGGCCTCCGCCGTCGTCGCCGACATCGCCGATATCGCGCGGGGCGTGCGCTCCGCCCCCTTCGGCCTGCCGACTGCGACGCTGGAAAAGCTCACGCGCGCCCCTCTGCGCCAGCACGAGGGCGGCTATTACATCCGCTTGTCCGTTCCCGACGTTCCCGGGGCCTTCGCAAAGATTGCGACCCGCATGGCGGAGCGCGACATTTCGCTCGAAAGCATCATGCAGCACAGCCCGTCCAAAAAGGACGGCCCGCCGCTCAGCCGCCCCTTGGGCGCGCGGCGCGTCGAGAAGCCGCGGGCGAAGGCCTCTGGCGCCAATGCGGTTGGCGTGATTCTCATCACGCACGCCACAAGCGAGCATCTGGTGCGCGAGGCGCTCGACGCAATCCTCGCCGACGGCACGATCGACGCGCCTGCGCAGGTGATCCGCATCGAGCGGGAGTAATTTTCATGCCAGAAATCGCGGATGACCCTCCTCCGCCTGATCGGCGTGTTTCAGAGGAGAAAAGCTCAAAACTAACCGATCTCGATAATTCGGAGCAACGTTCGGAAAAGAGGTCATCCTCACGACTTTTGGCGCTCTCAAAGCACCCATTGGTCGTAACATTTTTTGGATTCGTCCTGACAGGCATACTCGGGGGAACTCTTACTTGGTGGTTGAATAACCGGGATCACTTGCATGATCGAGAAACCTCTCTCCGGGATAGCGCCATTCTGGCGGTCACAGATATTTCCGACTTAGTGAACGAACGGCGTGCGCGCGCGAACTTTGTGTACGCCGCGATCAAGCGAAAAGCTCCAGAGGCCGAGGTCAGCGCTCGCAAGATAGCCTATGATGAAGCGGCCCTCCGCTGGAATGTGAAGCTTCCCGGAGACACGTTAAGGCTAAGAGGCGGGCTTCATTGGTCGTGCAGGCGCATTCGCAAGGACACAAAATGGCCGCGCTCACGTTACGAATTTTACATAGACAGCCTAATATTGGCTAATCGGCTGGATCAGCTAGAAGATGAAGAGGAGTGTAGTCGGATTTCCAAGGATGAAACCCCGACGCCTCAGACTGATGGGCTATTCAGGATCATGGACCAGTGCCTAACAGCCGCATTTGACGCGTATAGGGAAGCTTCTTTCAAAGACAATGGGAAGAGCATGGAAGTATTTAGAGGCTGTAATTTCGAAGAAATTCAAGGAAAATCTGTATTTTGCTTCGCAAATATCGCGGAAGCCCTGTACAAAGCGGCGAATGCAATCGGAGAACCCATCGATCTCGCCCTGCGTCGTGAAGAAGCAGCCTCCGAAAACGAGCTCATCAAATTAAACTGCACTCCTCCGCTCCACAGACATGGACCGTCTCGCAGCGACTGAGAGCGGTCGCGCGAGAGACTGCTTCTGCTGGCGGGATTCCGCGCGAACGGCAGGAGCGCCAGCGTTTCCGGACCCCGCGACTTTCAAAACTCCTTCACCGCTTCGCGCCCTCAAAGCCCGGGGGGCGTGACGCCAGGGATATCCCTTTGCGGCTTTGTCATAGGCGTAACGATAGAGCGCCCGCATATAACCGGGGTCGAACTCGAAGGGGTGCGGCGCGCGGAAGTCCTCGCCGATATAAGCGACGTTATACGCGGCCTTGGCGCGCTGCGTCTCGAGATACATGCGATAGAGGTCGTTGACGCCACTGTAGTTGATCATCGTCGAGACGGCCTTTTCGGCGATAGACAGCG
>CAWEGE010000020.1:0-98048 GCA_963808525.1 uncultured Alphaproteobacteria bacterium | reverse complement strand
TTTTTTGATTGTCCGGCCCGAAGACACAGGTGACAGCCCAGATTTGCCATCTGGTTGGCCAGTTGCTCGATGGTCGCCGCCGTCTCTTCGATGCTGATTACGCGCCCACCGACCCACGAAGCGAACCTGTGGGAAGGCGATCGCATTGGTCGGTCGTCGGGGTCTGGTATAACTCGCGGTCTTCAGCCATTCCGCTGTGCCAGCGTTTTCACGCTTGCCGCCGCTTCGCCGTCAACAACTGCCCCCTGGATCGACTCCGGGTAATAAAGCGCCCGAAGCGGCCTCGATTTAACGGAGGGCCGGGGGCTTTTCTTCTGTCTCTGTCAAGCGGCGGCGTCGCTCCGAAGGCTCAAGGCGCTCGGTCTGCGCCAATGGCGACCGGCAGCTTGATCACCTGGCCGGCGTGCAAGTGACGGAGGTCCACACCGGGGTTCGCCGCCACAATGTCGCGCCAACGCGCCGGGTCGCGATAGAGCTTCATCGCGATGGCCTGCAGGGTTTCTCCGCCGCCGACGGTATAGGCGCTCGCCGGCGCCGGGGATCGAGGCGGCGCAACGGAACCGCGGGGAGCGGTCTCCGCCGAGGCTTTGGCGGGAGACGCGTCCGTCACCGGGGCTCCCGGAGACGGGGCAGCCGCCTGGACTCCATTGGCCGCCCAGACCTGCCCGACCACCGCTTTCGCGCGTTCGGCGACCGGCGCGGGCAATGGCAAATAGCCGAAGAATGGGGCGTAGCTCTGACCTTCGTCCAATGCGAAATCCAAAAACGCCGCGGCGCCGGCCCCCTGCTCCTTGGGATAGCTGCGATGGAACAAGAACCAGCTATAGGTGACGATCGGATAGGCCTTCGCGCCCGTGGGATCGAGGGTGGACTTGTCGAGCGTGTCGAGGTCTGCGGTCGATGAAGGCTCAAGCGCCGCCGCTCCTGACAGCGGCGTCGGCGCAACAAACTTGCCAGCCTTGTTTTCGAGAGCCGCCATCGCCAAGCCGAGGCGAAGCGCAAAGCTATATTCGATATAGCCGATGGCTCCCTGCGATATTCTGATCTTGGATGCGACGCCCTCATTGCCTCTGGCGAGCATTGCGACATGCGGCCATTCGATCGTCTTGCCGACTCCTGGCTTCGCCGCCCACTCCGTGCTGATGGCGGCGAGATGATCGGTGAAAGCGTAAGTCGTGCCACTGGAATCCTGCCGAACCACGGTGGCGATGCTGATCGGCGGAAGTTTGAGACCTGCATTCGCGGCGACGATTCTGGGATCGTCCCAGGTCCGGATTTTTCCGCGGAAAATGTCGACGTAGACGTCGCGAGGCAAGTTCAGCCGACCCTTCAGGCCCGGCAAGTTGTAAGCGAGAACGATCATGCCGGCGGCGCTCGGCAACTCGACGGTTCCACGCTCCCTCCCGGGGGCCTCGGCCGCCGGAACATAATTGTCGGTCGCCCCGAAATCGATCGCGCCCGACTGAAAGCGGGCGACGCCTTGGCCCGAGCCGATCGCGTCATAACGAATGACGATGTCGGGCTGCGACTGATCGAAATAGTTGATCCAACCGTCCATGAGCGGCGCGATGAAGGTCGAGCCGGCGCCGTGAAGCTCGACCGCCTTGGCGACGCCGGCTCCCAGCAGAACGATTGCAGCGGCGGCAAATGGAAGCGTTCTCACGAGGCCAAGAACTCCGCGCGTTGGAGGATTTCTCAAAGCGAGCAACATCATGCAACCCTCTGTCTGCGGAAATCAGCTGAATTCGCCGCGGATGTATTCTTTCGTCAGCTGCTCGCGCGGCCCGTCGAACACCTGATCCGTTTCACCCATCTCGACCAAATAACCGGTTCTTCCGCCATGCGAGATGTCGACCGAAAAGAAGGCGGTCACGTCAGCCACGCGACGCGCCTGCTGCATGTTGTGCGTGACGAGCGCAATCGTGTAATCCTTCTTGAGTTCCAGCATCAATTCTTCGATGCGGCGCGTCGCGATCGGATCGAGCGCGGAGCAGGGCTCGTCCATCAGCAGCACGCTCGGCTCCGGAGCGATGGCGCGCGCAATGCAGAGCCGCTGTTGCTGCCCCCCGGAGAGAGACAAGCCGCTCTCTTTGAGCTTGTCCTTCACCTCGTCCCACAATGCGGCCCGGCGCAGGGACTGTTCAACCTTCTCTTTGAGGTTCCCCTTGTAGCGATTGAGGCGCAGCCCGAATGCCACATTGTCGAAGATGCTCATCGAGAACGGATTGGGTTGCTGGAACACCATGCCGATGAAGCGCCGCACGACGACCGGATCGATGTGCTTCTCGTAGACGTTGTGGCCAAGGAAATGCACAGCCCCTTCGAGACGAAAGCCCTTGATGAGGTCATTCATGCGATTGAGGCTGCGCAGCACCGTGCTCTTGCCGCATCCCGAAGGGCCGATGAAGCCGGTGATCTTCCCGCGCTCGATGGGAACCACGCTGTCGCGAACGGCGAGGAAGGAGCCATACATGATCTTCTGCACCCTGCAGTCGATCACAATGTCCGACGCGCTGACGGGCGCTGGCGGCGGACTGAGGGTTTCGGCGAGAGACATGAGGAGCTCCTTAGACCTTGGGACGTCCGATGAAGCGACTGAGAACGTTGAAGCCGAGCACGATGATGACAAGCACGAGCGAGGCCGCCCAGGCGAGCTCGATCTGATTGTCGAAAGGCATGCTTGAAAAATTGTAGATGAGGATGGAAAGCGACGCGACGGGCTCCGTCACGCTGCGCAGCCAATAGTTGCTGAAGAGTGCGGTAAACAGCAGCGGCGCGGATTCGCCAGCGACGCGTGCGACGGAGAGAATGATTTCGGTCAGCACGCTCGGCAGCGCCGTCGGCAGGGTGACGCTCCAAACAACCTGGGCGTTCGTGCAACCCATGCCGATGGCGGCGTCCCTCATTCTCTGCGGGACCATGCTCATCGCGCCTTCGGCGGTGAGCGTCACTGTTGGGAGCATCAGCACGGCGAGCGCCACGCCGCCAGCCAAGGCGGAGTAGCCACCCATCGCCAGAACGACCGCTGCATAGACGAAGACGCCGGCGAGAATTGACGGAAAGCCCGTCAGTACCTTGGCGAGGAAACGGGTCAATTTGGCGAGGCGCCCATCGGGCCGCATTTCGGAGAGATAAATCGCAGCGAAAAGCGAGACCGGTATGCTGATCAGCGAGGCGATGCCGACCGTCACGAGCGTGCCTTGAATTGCATTGCCGATGCCGCCGCCCTCTTCGAAGCCCGCAGGCGGCAGACCGGTGAAAAGCTCGAGTCCGAGCCGCGCGCCGCCCTTCGCGACGAGCATATAGACCACCGAAAACAGCGGCACGGCCCCGAGCAAAGCGACGAGCCAGGCGCCAATAGTCAGCAGCACGTTGAAGAGAGAGCGCGCCTCGAACGGATTTTTGCTGAGATTGATTGTTCGAGCCGGCAATGTCCTGCCGAGCGCGAGCGGCGTCTGTGCATTCGCGAGGGACATCAAGCCTTCCCCATCTTTCGCGAGGTCCACGCCAGGATCAGAGTGCCGATGACATTGACGATGAGCGTTATCGCGAGCAGCACCAGCGCCGCATACATCAACGCTTGCCGTTCGGTCTGTGCGGCTTCCGGAAAGTTCGACGCGAGCAACGCCGCCAGCGTATTGGCGGGAGAAAAGAGCGACAGCGAGAGCTGATTGGCGTTGCCGATCAACATGGCGAGGGCCATCGTCTCTCCGAGAGCGCGGCCAAAGCCCAGCACCAGAGCGCTGGAGATTCCGGCCGCGGCCGTCGGAACGATTACCTTTAGGATCGCTTCCCAGCGCGTCGTCCCTAGGCCATAGGCCGCCTCTTTGATTTTGTAGGGCACGAGACTGATCGCATCCTGGGAGATCGCCGCCACCGTCGGCAGGATCATGATGGCGAGGACGATCGCCGCCGGCAGCAGTCCCGGCCCGCTGAGCGAGGTGGAGAAGAATGGAGTCCCGCCAAGATGCTCGTGTAGCCATGCCGCCGGCGGGCGAAGGAAGGGAATGACGACGAAAATGCCCCAGAGGCCGAAGACGACGCTCGGGATCGCGGCGAGCATTTCGATCAAGGTGCGAAAGGCTACCGCGAATTGCGGCGGCAGGAAATCTTGCGTGAGAACAATTGCGATCGTGACGCCGACGAATCCGCCGATCAGCAAAGCCAGCAAGGAGCTGTAGAGCGTGCCCCAAATCTGCGGGAGAATGCCGAACTGGCTCTTCTGCACATCCCAGTTCAGATCGCTCAGGAATCGCGCTCCATAGGCGGAGATCGCGGGCGCCGCCTGACGCGCGATCTCATAAAGAATGAAGGCGACGAGAGCGATGATCGCCAAGGCGGCAAAAGTCGCCAGGGCGAAAAACAGCCGATCAATGACAATCGCAAGGGGAGATGGCGGACGGGCAAGAGAACTGTCGCCTTGCAGAGCCTCCAGATCGACCGCCATGACTCTTCTCACTCCACGACTTCTTGTGCGACGGACGCGACGCTGATGAAGCGTCGGTGGTGCGGCAGCCTTATTGAATTCTTGGAGGAGGCGGCGGACACCTTCTCGATCACATTCTGCGGCAGCGGGATGTAGCCCATGCGATCGGCAAGCTTCTGACCTCCGGTCAGTCCATAGGCGACGAGCTTGCGCAGCGCTTCCGCCTTGGCCGGATCTTGTTTCTTGTACGCCAGCAGCCAGGTGAAGCTGACGATCGGATAGGACTCGGGCGACTTGGGGTCGTCGATCCAGGCGATGAGATCCTCGGGAAGCTCAGCGCTGGCGAGCGCGGCCGCGCCCGAGGCGTCGCCCGGAGCCACGAATTGCCCCGCCTTGTTTTGCAGCAGGGCCGTCGCGGCGCGGGTCAGTTTCGCATAGCCATATTCGATGTAGCCGATCGCCCCTGGAGTCTGCTTGATGGTGGCGGTGACGCCATCGTTCTTCGGCGCCGCGACGATCTTGTCGCTGTTTGGCCAGGGCACGGTTGTGCCGAAACCAACCGCCTCACGGAAGGCGGGGCTGATCGCCGCCAAATGCTTTGTGAAGACGAAGGTCGTCCCGCTGGCGTCGGAGCGCCTTACGACAGTGATTGGAAGATTGGGCAGTTTGACGCCAGGATTGGCGGCCGCAATGCGCGGGTCCGACCAATTGGTGATCTTCCCTAGGAAAATATCGGGGTAGACGTCGCGCGACAATCTGAGCGGCTTATCCAGGCCGGGGAGATTGTAAGCGAGGACGATCTCGCCCGCCGTCATCGGCAGAAGCACGACTCCTCCCGGCACCTGCGCGATCTGCTCGGGCGTCATCGCTGCGTCGCTCGCGGCGAAATCCACCGTTTTGTTGATCAAATCCTGAATGCCGGCGCCGCTGCCCTTGGCCTGGAAGTCGACGGTGACGCCCGGCGTCTTACGGCTGAAATCCTTGAACCAAGCGGAGTAGAGCGGGAAAGGAAAGCTCGCCCCGGCGCCAATGAGCCGAAGATCAGCGGCGAAGGCCGACCCAAACGAGCAGGCCACAATGACGACAGCTACAATGGCGACCGGCATGGGTGATCTCATCAACGACTCCACTCTCCAGACCACACAAACGGCCGCAATGACCCGCTCTGCGCAGGCAGAACGAGGCCGAGGACTTGGGAAGGAGCGCCCATTGACTTCGTCGCGCGGCGCTCGATCTTCGATTACAGTTTGTTAAGCCTTTAGCTTGTCAGTCGGATGACAGAAGGGGCGGCCACCCTCTTTGCTCAAGCCGCGTCGGCGGCGATGTCGACTTCAATGAGCGGGTTCCCCGCAGCCAGATTGGTTGCAATCGGTTCAAGTCCGAGCGCCTTGCGGATCGACTGCAGCATATGCAGGGTGTGCGGCTCCATCTCCTCGATCGAGCCCGCGACATATTCCACCGCGCCGACCGCTTTGGAGCGTTCGTCCGCCGCTGGCAGCAAGATCGCAAGCGTATCGATCGCCTCGTCGCGCGCGAATTCGACGATGATCGATTGTTCATGAATAAGTTGCGACCGTCGGTGCGCTCCCAGGGAAGCGAAAGGCTCGTCGCAACTCAGCATGTGCGCCGAGCGCTCGAGCCGGTCGCGCCGCACGGAACCCCGCGCTTCGCTCAGCAGCAGCAGCATACGGATGACCGCTTCCGCAAAGCCGCCTCGGCTGATGTTCATCAACGCCGCCTGCGCCTGCGGCATGAGTTCGAGCTCGGCTGCGTCTTTGTGCGTGCGGACGAAATTGTTGAAACGCCCGGCCCAGCGCATGAAGGGTCCGCCGTAAAGGCCAAAGAAGGCTACCTCGTAGGAGGCGTCCCGCACGTCGCGCCAAAAATCGAGGCTCTGCTCGATGGCCGCGGCCCAAAGCCGTTCTCCGAGGACAAAAGGATTTACCGCGTCGGCAGGCGCTGCGCCCCGCGCAGCGGCGCTCGCTGCAGCGGCCGGAAGCCAAGCCATCATCGGATTTTGCTCGGCAGAGAACATGCGTCGCTGCACCCTGGCGGGATGCAGTTCGCGCATCAACGCGGCCGATTGCGGTGTGACCATCGACTGAATGAACGGCCGCAGGAACAGATCATAAGCGTCGGCATTCAATTGCGACACGCGCGCCACCGCAGCGAAGGCGGGTTCCTCGGTGCGATCACCTTCGTCGATGGCGAGGATATCTGACATCCGGCGCTCGGCGAAACTGACGCTGAAGCGCTTATGCACGCCTTCTCCCGCCTCTTCCTCGATCTTCATCTCGTAGAGACCGGGCGCGAGCGCCTCGATCGTCTTCATCGTCGAGGTGACCTCCGCATGTTCCTTCTTGGCGACGGAGGAGGAAACGAAAATTCCGAGGTGCCCGACTTTTTCGTGGACCATGTAGACGATGCGCTGGCCGCAGATCTTGATCTCATGCTCGTCGGCATAAGTATCGACGATCCAGTTGAGCGCCTGCTGCGGGGGGGTGATGTTGTCGCCCCAACTCGCGAAAACGATGATCGGAGATTGGATCGCTTTGAAATCAATCCGACGCCCGCGCTCGATCCGCGCCTCGCCGCGGGACAGCTTGTTGCCGACAAAAAGCTGCTCGACGATCCAGCGAATTTCGGCTTCGGTCATATAGTGGAAGCCGCCCCACCAGCGTTCGAACTCCAGAAAACGTTCGCGACCCGCATCGACGTCGGCGAACAAATCGTAATATTTGCCGAAGAAATTGCGGCTGGGATTGAGCAGCTCGAAATTCGAAACAAGGTGGGCGCCGTCGAATTCGCCATGTCCGAGATCCGCGAGCAACAGAACGCTCGCCAGCCCTCCGAGCAGCCCCCCATTGTAACGCATAGGGTTCTCGCCGAGCCGCCCCGACCAATAGGCGAGAGGCGAACCATTGATGACGAGCGGCCCCGTAATGTCTGGGTTTGCGGCGGCAAGAACCATCGTCGCCCATCCGCCCTGACAATTGCCGACGATGATCGGTTTCGACGACTTCGGGTGACGCTTACCGATTTCGCGGACAAACGCGGCCTCGGCGCGCATGACGTCGGCCAGCGTCTGGGCGGGCTCGGGGTGCGGACGGAAAACGAGGAAATAGACGGGATGTCCATCGTTCAGCGCCACGCCGACCTGACTGTCCGACTTGAATCCGCCGATGCCGGCGCCGTGGCCGGCGCGCGGATCGATGATCAAATAGGGGCGCTTCCACTCGAAGGTTTCGACGCCGGAGGCCGGAACAATGCTCACCAGCTGATAATTTACCGGATGCGGCAGGCTGCGACCGTCAACGATGAGTTCAGATTCATAGGAGAGCACCGCCGGCGAGCCGGCCTTCTCGTGGGCCGCATCGTTTTCTGCGCGCTCTCGCAGAACGTCCAGTGTCAGAATTGCTCTGCGCCCCGCGTCCTGCAGATAGGCGCTCGCGGCCTTCTCGAGTCCACCCCGCGCATGAACGGCGTTGAAAGCGGAGACGAGATGGGAGAAATCCCGCCAGAAGGCTTGGATCCGCTCGCCATGCGTCCGACCGATCCGCTCGAGGTGGCGTGCGCTCGCGACGAGCGCGTGTTCCGCCTGCTCCCCGGTGACGATCCCGGACTCTGCGAATTGTGTAGGCAGGTCCAAGGGGCTGAACGTCGGCTCCATCTTTCTCTCCAAATCTGATCAGGCCGCAGCACGTATGAGCCCGGCGGCAACGATCGCGTGCCGCGCGATCATCAGTTCTTCATCTGTCGCGACGACATAAATCGGAGCGCAGGACTCTTCGGTGGAAATGCGCGATCCGCTGCGCCCATTCGCCTCCTCGTCGAGTTGCAAGCCGAGCCAAGACAGCTTGGACACGACGTCGTGGCGAACGCGCGCCGAATGCTCACCGATGCCGCCGGTGAAGACGAGAGCGTCGACCCCCCCTAAAATCGCAGTAAGACTGGCGATCTCGATCCGGATCTGATGCGTGAAATAGTGGATCGCGTCGCGCGCCTCTTGCGAATCCGACGCTTCCAGCGTTCTCATGTCTTGCGAGAGCCCAGAAAGTCCGAGAAGCCCGGATTCCCGGTACAGCAGATCCGTCAGTTGCTCGAGCGACAATTTGTCGTGCTCGAGAAGGTAAAGGAGCAGCCCGGGATCGATGCGACCGCAGCGAGTCCCCATCGGAAGTCCTTCAAGCGCAGAAAACCCCATTGTCGACGCCTTGGAGCGGCCGTTGTGGAGAGCGCACAGCGAAGCCCCGTTGCCCAGATGAGCAACGACGACGCGTCCAGCGGCGATGACGGGATCAAGCTCGCGAAGCCGATGCGACACATATTCGTAGGAAAGCCCGTGAAAGCCGAAACGACGCAGCCCACGGTCGAAATAGGCGCGCGGCAGCGCATAGCAATCATTCACGAAGTCATGTCCGCGATGAAAGGCCGTGTCAAAGCACGCGACCTGCGGAACGCCGTGAAAGGCGTCACGCGCCGCACGCAACCCAGCGATATTGTGGGCCTGATGCAAGGGCGCAAGCGGCGTCAACGCCTCCAGCGCCGCGAGAATATCCTCATCGACGATGACCGGCGCTCCGAAGGCGACGCCTCCGTGGACGACGCGATGGCCGACGCCAGCGACGACGGCGCGCGGAAATTCGTCTTCTATCCAGTCGACGATCGAGTGGAGGGCCTCAGCGTGACCCGCATCTTGCAGAGGCCATTCGCGCCATTCCCTCCCGCCGCTCCGAACACGAAAGCGAGGCTGCGCCCCAAGACCCTCCGCTTGCCCCTTCGCGACGAGGGCGGGCCCCACCGGCTCCAAAGCAAAGAGCGCAAATTTAATCGAGGAGGAGCCGGCGTTTAGGGTGAGGACCAACTCGGACACTCGCGTTACTCCGCCGCCTCGGACATTTTCGGCGCGTCCTGAACAGCCGATCCTGTTCTGAGCCAATGGTCGTAGAGCGCCGCAAGCGCGCTCGACGCCAAGCGCGCCCGTTCATTGTCGGCGCGGCTGGTCAGCATGATGGGGACTTTGGCCCCGATCACGAGCCCCGCCGCTTCCGCCCGCGCCACAAAGGTCAGCTCTTTGGCGAGCATATTGCCGGCTTCGATATTGGGCGCGATGAGAATATCGGCGTGGCCCGCGACGAGCGACGCAATGCCCTTGGTGCCCGCAGCGCCGGCGTCGACTGCGTTGTCCATCGCCAGCGGACCGTCAACGATTCCCCCTCTGATCTGGCCGCGCTCCGCCATCTTCGAAAGAATCGCAGCGTCGAGGGTCGAGGGGATTGCGATATTAACGGTCTCAACCGCCGACAGCACGCCGACCTTAGGCGTTTCAACCAGGCACGCGCGCGCAAGGTCGATGGCGTTCTGAACAATGTCGACTTTGACGGACAAGTCCGGCGCGATATTCACCGCCGCGTCGGAGATGAAGAGAAGACGATCGAGCGTCGGCGCGTCCATGGCGAACACATGGCTGATGCGCCGCTCGCCGCGAAGACCGGCTTCCTTGCGCAATACTGCGCCTAGAATTAGGTCCGAATGAATATTTCCCTTCATGATGGCGCGCGCCTCGCCATTGCGCGTCATCTCGACCGCACGCGCGCAAGCCTCACGATGATCCGCCGCGTCTACGATCCAGCTATCCTTCAGAGCCAGAGACTCCGAGGCCGCGAGCTCGACGATTTGGGCGCGCGGGCCGATCAGGATGGGCTCGATCAGTCCATGGCTCTCGGCGAGAAGCGCGCCCGCCAGCGAGTGGCGGTCGTCCGGCCACACCACGGCCGTGCGCAATGGCTCGAGCGTCGCGGCGCGGGCGAGGAGCTTGGCGAAATGATCATGGCGGTCCAGAAACAACGCGGGAAGTTCTTCACGACTGGAAACGATGGTCTGAATGGGAGCCGCGACTTCCGCGACGCCTTCGCAGGCCATCTCACCATCGCCCTTCCAAACGCGCACCTCGAAAATAGCCACCGGCTTTTCGCGAAGCTCCAAGCAGCGAACTTCCACGGACAACGCGTCGCCGGGATGGACGCGCGCGCCGAAGCGGAAATTCTGCGAAAGATACATCGTCCCGGCGCCGGGAAGAATATTGCCGAGAACGGCTGAAACCAGCGACCCCACCCAGAGGGAGGGCGCAACAGGATGGTCGCCGCCTTCACCCGCCCGCGATGGCAGGGTCAAGGGATTTACGTTGCCAGAGGCGTGAGCGAAGAGCACGAGATCGTCCGCGTCGCAAATCCGTTCGATTCGCGCCGTCGCGCCGACCTGTAATTCATCCCATGTGACATTGCGGATTGCGTTTTTCGACTTCATTGAAACCGCTCCCGCTCGCCTTTAGACCGGCGACTTTAGCCATGCCTACCGTCATAAGAGCTGCCGTTGACTGTGGACCTCCGATTTGACAGCGGTGTGAAGGACGTCAGCGGGGGAGGTTACGCAAGGAGAAACTCAGGCGCTGTAGCGTTTTGCTCACGGGTGAACGTCAGCTCTTGCGACTTTCGAACCAAACGGGGTCTTACGTCCCAATCGACATCAGCCGGCTTTGCCCCAAGTTTGGGTCCGCTACGCCCCATGCGGCTTTGTGCCGCGCCGCGCCTTCACGACGGCGTCATCGCAGCGTTTAAGCTTCCCAAGGAGAGCCGCCGAGACGGAGCAAGGCCGATGACCATGGTTCACGACGACAAGCCAAGGGATGCCCTACCCAAGGTCTGGGACCCCAACCTGCGTATCGGTGAGATGCTGCTCGGCAAGCGCGGGCTCGTCGTCGGCGTCGCCAATGAGCAGAGCATTGCGTTCGGCTGCGCGTCGAAGCTGCGGGCCTTCGGCGCGGAGATTGGTTTGACCTACGGCAATGAAAAGGCGAAGCGCTTCGTGCAGCCTCTCGCGAAGCACATCCAAGCGGATTTCCTGCTGCCGATGAATGTCGAGAATCCTGAAGAGGTTGACGCGGTGTTCGAACGCATCCGCACCGACTGGGGACGGCTCGATTTTGTCATTCACTCCGTTGCGTTCGCTCCACGCGACGATCTCCATGGGCGTGTGGTCGATTGCTCGCTCGAGGGCTTTCAGCAGGCGATGCGCATTTCCTGCTATTCATTCATCGATCTCGCAAGACATGCTGAGCCGTTGATGACGGAGGGCGGCGCGCTGCTGACGATGAGCTATTACGGCGCGGACAAGGTCGTCAATCATTATAACATCATGGGCCCCGTTAAAGCGGCGCTTGAAGCGACGACGCGCTATCTGTCCGCTGAGCTCGGCGAAAAGAACATACGCGTATTCGCCGTCTCTCCCGGCCCTCTGAACACCCGCGCGGCGAGCGGAATCGCTCATTTCGACGAGCTCATCGAAACGGCGGTCTCCCGCAGTCCCGGCCGCCGCCTCGTCGACATCGCGGAAGTGGGTCGCGTCGTGGCCTTTCTTGTGAGCGGCGCCGCCTCGGGCATGTCGGGGGACACGATTTACGTCGACGCAGGCCTTCACAACGTCGCGTGAGCACGCAGCATACGCGGGCGCTCCACTAGGGCCTCAAATATCTGCCGGCGCCAATCCATGCGACGTCGGACACGCGTCTCAAAGCCAGCGTTTCCGACGAAAATAGAGGTAAAGCAAACCCGAGGAAGCCGCCATCAAGGCGAGCGCTATGGGATAGCCATAGCTCCAGTCCAGTTCCGGAAGGTTTTTGAAATTCATTCCATAGATGGAAGCGATCAGCGTCGGCGGCATGAAAATCACCGCCAAAACAGAGAACAGCTTGATGATGTGGCTCTGCTCGAGATTGATTAGACCCATTGTGGTGTCGAGCAGGAACTGCACCTTTTGCGTCTGAAAGGTCGCATGTTCCTCGAGAGACTGGAGATCGCGCAGGGTGGCGCGCACGTCGTCACGAAGCTGGGCGGGCACGCGGGAACTCTGATAATCGGGGGCAAGAAACAGCAACACGCGCTCGAGCGAAACGAGGCTTTCCCTTATGTCGGAGATGCGCTTGCTCTGCTGGCCGAGTTCCCCCAGCGCAGCTTTGAACAGCGAGTTGTGATTTCTCGAGGTGTCGTTGATGCCGAAGATTTTCGTCGAGACCTCATCGAGTTGGTGACCGGAAAGGTCGATCTGCTGCGCTGTCCAATCCACGAGCGTGTTGATCAGGCCGGCAAGTATGGCTTCCGGTGAGATGCTCTCGGCATCAGCGTCGGCTAACCGACGCGCAAACAGATTGAACGCGACATAATCGTGATAGCGGACCGTGACGATGGCCGTCGAGGTCAGAATAAAAATCACCGAAGAGCTCGATGTCGAGCCCTCGGCGTCGTGGATCATCTTTGCGCTCAGATATCGCGAACCTTGGCTCGCATAGAGAGAGCCGGCAGGCTCGACGTAGTTGATGTCGGAACGCGTGGGGATGTCGATGCCGAGGTGCGTTTCACACTTGCTGTCTTCTTCCCCCGTCGGCCTATAAAGATCGATCCAGAGCGGGTTAGACGTTATGGCTTCGCGCGGTCCCAAGGGGCGTGAGGCGATCTGTGGCCCCTGCGAGGGTGTCGATGGCGTCGAGGCTGTCGCGGTTTGCGAGTAAATCGTAATCATAGCTTGCTCCAAAAATTTGCTATTGGGCGGCGATCAACATTTTATGACAGATCCGTGGCCCGCCTCGGGAGGCTCCAGACGCTTCGAAAGCGAAACACCCGATATCCTTCGCCAGACGCCTGTCGTAAAAAAGTCAATCGCAGCAGGAAGAATGGGCTGGTTCCGTCGAGCACCCGTCGCCGACCGGCGACCGCCCTTTTCCAGACCGCGGCCAATCGGACCCCGCCGGTCCGTCAATCGTTGGGAATTCCAAGCCATGCCTCCGGCGCCCCCAACTCCTTGGACATGGGGCCCTGATCGCCACGGGGCTCTTGCTGTCCGCGCCTACTCTGGCGCAGACAACGGCGGACGCCGCCGCCCGGATCTCCGTGGAACCCTTGCGAAGTCTCGGGGGTTTGCGGCCGATCCTCGCGGATGAAGGCGTCTCTTTGGAGATGAACTACCTTGGCGACACGATCGGTGTCGTCAGCGGGGGGCTGAAGCAGGGCGCGCCCTATGCTGGCCGCTTCGAGGCGGTCGTGGAGGCTGATCTCGAAAAGACGCTCGCTCTGAAGGGCATGACATTTCATGCCGGCGCCTATCAGATCCATGGCAATGGGCCGTCGGAAAACTTCATCGGAGACGTCGCCTTCGAAAGCGACGTCGAGGCGCTGCCCACAACTCGCCTTGATGAAGTCTGGTTGGAGCAGAAGCTGCTGAACGACCGAGCGAGCCTTCGCGTCGGGCAGATCGCCGCCGACGTGGAATTCTCGACAAGTCCGTCGTTGGAATTGATCATTGGCGGGGCTTTCGGCTGGCACCCGGCTTTTTCCGCGAACCTGCCGAGCGGAGGGCCTGCCTACCCCTTCGCAACGCCGGCCGTGCGCTGGAAATTTGAGCCGACCGACAATCTCGCGATTCTCGCCGCTGTGTTCAACGGCGATCCGGCTGGCCCCGGCCCAGGCGACCCGCAGCGGCGCAACCGTTACGGGGTCAACTTCAGGATGAGCGATCCGCCATTTTTGATAAGCGAATTGCAATTCAAATATGGGCGCGACGCCAAGGGCGACGGTCTCGGCGGCACGATCAAGCTGGGCGGATGGAGGCATTTCGGGCGCTTCGACGACCTGCGCTTCGGATTGGACGGGCTGCCCTTGGCCGACCCCGAGAGCGTCGGGTTGCCGCGGCAGCATCAAGGCGACTACGGGGTTTACGGGCTGATCGACCAGCAAATTTTTCGCAAAGAAGCGGACGCGGGCCCCGGCGTCTACGCCTTTGCGCGTCTCGCCTTGGCGCCGCCGGATCGCAATCTGGTTGATCTCTATACCGACGCCGGTCTGAACTTTCAGAGCATGGTGAACGAGAGGCCCGATGATTCCTTCGGCATCGCCTACTCCTTCTCGAAAATATCGGGGAGCGTCAGGGGCGCGGATTTGGACATGAATCTAATCGAAGGCGCCTCTGGGCCGGTCCGCGACTACGAAGCCTCGGCGGAGGCCACCTATAGTTTCAGCGTCCTTCCAGGATTCAAGCTTCAGCCGAATATTCAATACGTGATCCATCCAGGGGGACATATTCCCATTCCCGATGATCCCACAGGAAGGCGCGCGATTCCAAACGCTTTCATCATTGGGTTGAGAACAAGCATCAAATTTTGACGCCGGCCTCAGTCCCGCCCGTCGCGTAACGCTGTCGGGAGCAGCCAGCCCCCATGCAGACGAGAGAGAACGCCCGAAGGCCCAACGTTCCCGCCGCGTCGAGCGAAGCATAGAGCCTGTAGGAACTCAGCGACGTCAGCTGCGGAGAAAACTCCAAGATTGCCCAGAAGCGTCAGCAGCCAGCAGGATGTAACCCAGCCATTCTCCAATTCCTGTCGCATGCTGGCGATCGCGAAACATCCCGCGGTGATCCAAAGAAGCGCGCTTACGCCGAGAAGCAGGGCGCTCGGCCGATCGAGCACGAAAACCGCCGGGAAAAGCATTTGGTCCAACACCAGCGGCCCGGAATCGGCGGCAAGAACACTGGCCGCACGCGCTCGAGCGGACCGGCAGCGATCCCGGCTGCAATGCCGCGAGAGCGGCGAAAAGGCCTTGCGCCACTCCTTCGGGGAGGCTGGTGGAAAAGGCGACGAATCCAGGGTTTAGCGGAAGCGCAGGATCAAGCGCTCGCCATGCCACATCACGAGGACTGTGGAGGGATCCGAACCGCCGGGCGCATCCAACCCGCAAGGCTCGGGTGAAAGGGCGAGCAAGGGGCAAGATGCAGACTCGCCCTGAACGGCGCACCCAGATACCCCGCCGTTAGGGGTCGAAGCAAACCAGAACAATCTGCAACCGCTGCCTCGCCGAGTGACAGGACGCCCACCGCTTGATCAGCGTCTTCACACAGGCTTCGACAAGAGGCAAAAAGAGCGTGCCGTGTTGTTGAGCAGACATCGCATCGACGATATTGAACCAAGCAATTGCGCATCTTCTCGAATTTGGCTACCTCCGAAGCGCCCTTGGCGTCAGGCCGATGCCGGAGAATGAAAGAAACCAGATGACGCGCGAGACGATCTCCATCGACCTCGCCTTGCAGGGCGGTGGGGCGCACGGGGCCTTTACTTGGGGCGTGCTGGACCGCCTTCTTGAGGAAGAGTGGCTGAAGGTCGAGGGCGTCTCCGGCACTTCGGCGGGAGCGATGAACGCAGCGGCGTTCATCAGCGGTTACGTTTCCGGAGGCGCGCAAGGCGCGCGTGAATCGCTCGAGCTATTTTGGCGCCGCGTCTCGGAAGCCGCGCGCTACAGCCCCTTGCAGCGCAGTCCTGTGGATGTTCTGCTCGGCCGCTGGACGCTCGACAGCTCTCCTATCTTCGTCGCCACGGATCTGATATCGCGACTTCTCTCCCCCTACGATCTCCATCCGATGGACGTCAATCCGCTGCGGCGCATCCTTGCCGAAGTTATCGACTTCGAGAAGCTGGCTCGCGCGCCGATCAAGATATTCGTCACGGCGACGAGCGTTTCGACCGGCCGCGCACGCGTTTTTCGCAACGCCGAAGTTTCGCCCGACGCGCTTCTCGCCTCGGCATGCCTTCCAACGATGTTCCGCGCCATCGAGATCGACGGGGAGCTCTATTGGGATGGCGGCTATTCCGGCAATCCGACGATCACGCCGCTCGTGTGCGAATGTGTCTCGAGGGATACGCTTCTCGTTCAGATCAACCCGATCGTGCGCAAGGAGCAACCGCGTTCGGCGACAGAGATCGCCAACCGCCTCAATGAGGTGTCGTTCAATGCAGTGCTGATGAAAGAGCTGCGCATGATCGCGCTGCTGCGCCAGGCCGCCAATCCGGGGGATCGGGAAGGGGCCCGATGGGCGGGGATGCGGATCCATCGCATCTCGAGCGAGATGACGACCGCCCTCAGCGCTTCCTCGAAGCTCCTCGCGGAATGGGATTTTCTTTGCATATTGCGCGACGAGGGACGCCGCGCGGCGGAAGAGTTTTTCGATCGGCATCGGGCGGATATCGGAGCGCGCTCGACGCTCGACCTCGACGCTTTGCTCGAAGGAACCTGAACGAATGGGCCTCTTCGGAATTCTCGTTGCTCTAGGCGCTCTCATCTGGCTGGCCTACCGAGGGTGGAGCGTCCTGCTGCTGGCGCCTGCGGCTGCGCTTGTCGCCGCCGCCTTTGCTCGCGAGCCCCTGCTCGCCCATTGGACAGTGACCTTCATGGAGGGCGCCGCACGCTTCGTGGCGCAGTTTTTTCCCATCTTCCTGCTCGGGGCGCTGTTTGGAAAGCTGATGGACGACAGCGGCTCGGTCACCGCGATCGCGCATTTCATGGCCGAGAAGCTCGGGCCGCGCCGGGCGATTCTCTCCGTCGTTCTCGCCGGCGCTTTCGTCACCTACGGCGGCGTGAGCCTCTTTGTCGCTTTCTTCGTGCTCGCGCCGATGGCGCAAGAGCTGTTTCGCAAGGCCGGCACGCCGCGTCGCCTCGCTCCTGCGGCCATTGCTTTAGGAACCTCGACGTTCACAATGTCGGCCTTACCGGGAACGCCGGCGATTCAGAACGCCATCCCCATGCCGTTCTTCGGAACAACGGCTTTCGCAGCCCCAGGACTGGGCGTCATCGCCGCGCTCATCATGCTCGGTTTCGGGATGTGGTGGCTGGCGCGCGCAGAAAACGCGGCGCGCAAACGGGGCGAGGGATATGGCGACGAGCCGAGCGTCCACGTCGATGTGACGGAAGATCAGCCGATCCGCGAGCGCGCGGCGCTCGCAACGGAATTCGATCTCGCCGAACTACCGCACGGCCATCGCGGCGGCGCCCCTAGCATTCTCCGGGCCGCCCTGCCCCTCATCGTGGTCGTCGGCGTCAATCTGGTCATGTCGCTTGGCCTTATTCCGCGAATGGACGACTCCTTTCTCGCCGAGGAGCGCTGGGGATATACGACGCTCGCCGCCGTCGGAGGCGTCTGGTCGGTCATTGTGGCGCTGGCCGTCGCGATCGTGACGCTCATCTTCTTGAACCGGCGCCGCCTCACCGAAATCCGCGAAAGCGTCGACGCCGGCGTGACGGCCTCCGTGCTGCCGCTGCTCAGCGTCGCGAGCCTCGTGGGTTTCGGCGCCGTCGTGGCCGCCATGCCGGCTTTCGAAGGAGTGCGGAACTGGGTGCTCGGGATCGGCGGCGGTCCGCTCGTTTCGCTCGCCGTCGCCACCAATGTGCTGGCTTCCTTGACTGGTTCGGCTTCCGGCGGGCTCACGATCGCCTTGGATACGCTCGGCGCGACCTATCTGCGCATCGCCGAGCAGCGCGGCATCGATCCGGCGCTCTTGCACCGCGTAGCGGTCATTGGCGCGGGAACGCTCGACAGTCTCCCCCACAATGGGGCGATCGTCACTTTGCTCGCCGTCTGCGGCTGCACGCACAAGGAAAGCTATCTCGACATCGTTGTCGTCGCGATCCTGAGCGCGATTCTCGCCCTGATTGCGGTCATCGTCTTGGGCTCCGCATTCGGCTCTTTCTGAGATAGCGAATGCGAAGCGTTCCTATTTTTCTGTTAGCCTCTCGCCTGGGTTGAAGACTCATGTCGGGGACAAAGCGGTGAGATCGATCTCGAGATGCTCCTGCGGGGCGGCGCTGACGCTTATCCTTGCGCTGGCGGGCTGCGGTCGCGACACGAGCGAGGAGGCGCGCGATCCTCGACCCGTTCGCGCTCTTGTCGTGGAGAAGAGCAAGCTCGGCGAAATCGTCGAGCTCACCGGCAACATTCAGCCGGAGAACGAGGCGGCCCTCTCGTTTCGCATTGGCGGCCGAATGACCGAACGCTTCGTGGGGACCGGCGACGCCGTCCAAGCGGGCCAGCTTCTCGCACGGCTCGATCCGCAAAATGAATTGAATTCTCTGCGCTCTGCTCAGGCGCGCCTCACGGCGGCGCAAGGGCGATTGCGGGAGGCGCGCAACGCCTTCGCGCGCGAGAGCGCGCTGCTGCCGCGACGCTACACGACGCAAACGAACTTCGACCAGGCTCAGACCGCCGTCCAGACGGCGGAGTCGGACATTGAAAACTCGACCGCGCGGCTGAAGATCGCGCAGGACAATTTGAGCTACACGGAGCTCAGGCCGGACGCGGCGGGGACGATCGTCGCGCGCGCGGCGGAGGCGGGCGAGGTGGTTCAGGCCGGCCAGGTGATCTTCCGCCTTGCCCGAACCGGCGGATGGGACGCGGTCTTCGACGTTCCCGCGCGTCTCCTGCGCGTGGCGCCGCGCGACGCGCGGGTGGATCTGGCCTTGACCGACGACCCCAGGGTGACCGCGATCGGCCGCGTTCGTCAGGTCGATCCGCAGGCCGACCCCGCGACGCGGAGCTTTCGCGTGCGCGTGAGCATCCTTTCTCCACCCTCGGCGATGCGCCTCGGCGACACGCTTATCGGCCGAATTCACCTGGATGCGTCAGCCGGGATCACGATTCCTGCCGCCGCCCTGTCCGAAACCGACGGGCGCCCGAGCGTCTGGATCGTCGATCCCGCGACGCTGACCGTATCGCTCCGCAACATCAAGGTCGCGCGCTTCTCCAGCGAGGCGGTCGTCGTCACGGAGGGGCTCAGGCCCGAGGACATGATCGTGACAGCGGGAGTGCAAGCGCTGCATCCCGGCCAGAAAGTCCGATTGCTGGACGCGGCGCAATGAGCGGCTTCAACCCTTCTGTTTGGGCGCTTCGGCATCGCTCCTTCATGCTCTATTGCATGATCGCCGTCGTCGTCGCGGGACTGAGCTCCTATTTCAGCCTGGGGCGCGATGAGGATCCCAATTTCACCTTCCGCACCATGGTCGTGCAGGCGGGATGGCCGGGCGCGACCGTTGAGGAAACGCTCAAGCAGGTGACGGAGCGCATCGA
Source organism: uncultured Alphaproteobacteria bacterium (assembly GCA_963808525.1). Classification (GTDB taxonomy): domain Bacteria; phylum Pseudomonadota; class Alphaproteobacteria; order Rhizobiales; family Beijerinckiaceae; genus Methylocystis. Next base: position 78,688 of record CAWEGE010000020.1, on the reverse strand, counting down.
GCGCAAGCTGCAGGAGACGAAGAGCCTCGACTTCATTCGCAGCTATACGACGGCCGGCTCCACGACGATCTTCGTCAATCTGAAGGGCGCGACGCCGCCCTCGCAAGTGCCCGACATCTGGTATCAGGTGCGCAAGAACATCGGCGACATTCGCCACACGCTTCCCGCCGGCGTCGTCGGCCCCGGCTTTAACGACGACTTCGGCGACACGTTCGGCATTATCTATGGCTTCACGACCGACGGCTTCACGCAGCGCGAATTGCGCGACTATGTCGAGACCGTACGCACAAAGCTGCTGTCCGTTCCCGACGTGTCGAAGATCGAGATGCTCGGCGCGCAGGATGAACAAATCTTCGTTGAGTTTTCGACGCGGCAGCTGGCGGGGCTCGGCATCGATCGGTCTCAGGTCATAGCTGCGCTGCAGCAGCAGAACGCGATCAGCCCCTCGGGGTTGCTGCAGACCGGAGACGAGAAGGTTTCGCTTCGCGTTTCCGGCGGGTTCGAACTCCGAGAAGGATCTCCTCTCCGTCAATATTCTGGCGAACGGCCGCCTGATCCGACTGCGCGACATCGCCGAGATCAGGCGGGGCTTCGTCGATCCGCCACAGCCCATGTTCCGCGTCAACGGGCATCCGGCGATTGGATTGGCCATCGCCATGCGCCCGGGCGGCGACGTGCTCGCGCTGGGTCGAAACATCGCAAAAGCCATGAAGGAGGCGACGGCCGATCTGCCGGTCGGAATCGAGCCGATCCTCGTCGCCAATCAGCCCAAGATCGTGGATCACGCCATCAGCGACTTCATGAGCTCCCTGTGGCAAGCGATCGCAATCATCATGGGCGTGAGCTTTGTGAGCCTCGGGATTCGCGCCGGCGCCGTCGTCGCCATCTCCATTCCTCTGACCCTCGCCATCATTTTCCCGATCATGCAAATGGCGGGCATCGATCTGCAGAGAATATCGCTCGGCGCGCTGATCATCGCGCTTGGACTGCTCGTCGACGACGCGATGACGACCGTCGATGTGATGACCTCGCGCCTCGCGGCTGGCGACGACAAGGAGGCGGCGGCGAGTTACGCTTATGACAGCGTGGCGATGGCGATGCTGACGGGCTCCTTCGTTTCCGCAGCGGGCTTCGTGCCAATCGGCCTGGCGAAGAGCTCGGCGGGCGAATACACCTTTTCGATCTTTGCGGTGGTGTCGATCGCGCTCATCGTCTCCTGGTTCGTCGCTGTGCTCTTCACGCCGCTCGTCGGCGTCTTCCTGCTCAAAAAACCTGAAATCGACCGCGCCGGCGCAGGAAGGCCCGGTCATGCGCGCCTTCCGCGACATCCTTCTGCGCTCCATGCGCAATCCCGGGATAACAATCGGCGCGACGCTCGCGTGTTTCGTCTTTGCGCTTCTGCTCTCCCCGCTCGTTCCCCGGCAGTTTTTCCCCGCCTCCGACCGTCCCGAGCTCGTCGTGGACCTCTCTTTGCGACAGAACGCTTCGATCACGGCAAGCCAGGAGACCGTCGAACGGCTCGAGGGATTCTTGAAGGGCGATCCCGACGTCACGAGCTGGAGCGCCTATGTCGGCCGCGGCGCCATCCGCTTTTACCTGCCGCTCAATGTGCAGCTCGCGCACGACTTCTTCTCGCAATTCGTGATCATCGCAAAAGACGTGGCGGCGCGAGAACGGCTCCACAAAAAGCTGGCGACGCTTCTGGCCGACCACTTTCCTGGCGTCGTGACGCGAATCGCGCCGCTCGAGCTCGGGCCGCCCGTGGGCTGGCCCGTGCAATACAGGGTGAGCGGGCCCGACGAGGAGAAAGTGCGCGATCTTGCTCTCAGCCTCGCCAAGACCATGGGCGAAAGCCCATCGGTCACGCGCATTAATTTCGACTGGATCGAGCCGGCTCGCGCGGTGCATGTGAAAATCGATCAGGATAAGGCTCGTCTACTCGGATTGAGCTCGCAGGCCGTTGCAAACGCGCTGCAAGGCGTGGCGACGGGCCAAACGGTCACGCAGGTTCGTGACGACATTTATCTCGTCGATGTCGTGGCGCGCGCGAAGGACGAGCAGAGGATGTCGCTCGACACGCTGCAGTCCTTACAGCTCCCGCTCCCGGACGGCGGTGTTGCGCCCTTGAGCCAGATCGCGACATTCGAGTTCGGTCTGGAGCGGCCGTTGATCTGGCGACGCGACCGCATGCCGACGCTGACCGTGCAGGCCGATCCCGCGCCGGGCCTGACGCCGGAAACAGCGGTCGCGGCGCTCGCGCCCGCCGTCGCGGCTCTTAATGCGAGCCTGCTCCCTTCTTATCACATCGCGACAGGCGGAACGGTCGAGGAGAGCGCCGAGTCGCAGGGCTCCGTCTTCGCGCGTATTCCGCTGATGCTCTTCCTCATGACCACATTCCTGATGATCCAGCTGCAGAGCTTCAGCAGAATGTTTCTTGTTTTGGCGATCGTGCCGATGGGCCTCATCGGCATCATCGCTGCGCTGCTCATCGCCAACAAGCCGCTGGGTTTCGTTGCGATCCTCGGCATCTTGTCGCTGCTCGGGATGATCGCGCGCAACGCGGTGATTCTGGTGGAGCAGATCGAGATCGAGCGCGGCCAACAGCCTCATCCATGGAAAGCGGTGGTGGACGCGACAGTCTCGCGATTTCGGCCCATCGTGCTGACGGCCGTATCGACCGTGCTCGGCCTCATTCCCATCGCGCCGACGGTCTTTTGGGGTCCCATGGCTTTCGCCGTCATGGGCGGACTGCTGGTGGCGACGGTGCTGACGCTCATCGTCACGCCCGCTCTCTATGTGCTGTGGTTCGGCGTTAAGGAAGCGGTGTAGAAGCGCCAGCCGCAGATTTCGGCAAGACGCGGGACCGCTTGAGCATTGACAGCTGGCTGAGGTTAATCATACCCTTTTTATGTGCTTAACTTCGCAAGTCCTCGAACCTCCCCGCGCACGCGACCGGGCAACGCTCAGCCGCGCGCGGAACGGGCTCGCTGCGGCAGAAATCGCACGCGCCTTGTCTGGCTTTGGCAGGAGACCGCGGTCTAGAACGCTCTAAGTATCGGGTTGGAACGTGACGGTCTGAAGGTCACGCCAGACGCGGGTGTAAAAAGTCTCGTTCCATCTTCACTCTCAAGCGAGGAGTTCGTCATGGCTGAACAATGGGAATATCAGCTCCGATTCAAGCTCGCCCCGGAACTCGCCGAGAGTGCGCGCACGGGCGACGCCAACAGCGGTTACAAGCCGGTGGCGGATGTGCTGGCGCGACACGGCGCGACCGCCATCAGCCAGTTCGACGCCTTCGCGAATTATGTGGCCGAAGCCGAAAAGAACGGCGTCGAGCACTTTCCTCTCTACCGATGGACGAAGGCGACGATTGACGATCCAGCGAAGAAAGCCAAGCACTCCACGGCCTTCGCCATCTATGTCAAAGGCGAAGAAGTCTACGACGAGAGCGCTGCGAATGCTCTCGAACGGGATTTGCGTCCCCTCCTCGACGCGGGCGTTCTTATCGCATTGACGAAGCACGACACCAACCCGGCGAATAATCCGCAACCGCCGGCGCATTTGCGATGAGAATTTGGCTCAATGGCGCGTCTCGGCCCGCGCGAACCGAGGCAAAGTCGGTCGCGAGGGCGACGCTTCTGATCGTCGCCCTCGCGTCTCTTGTCACTCCGGCAGCGGCTCAATTCGGCTATTGCTTCACGCAAGGGCTGCTTGGGGGCACGAAAGTCTTCGTTCATGACGCCGTGCGCGAAGCCAACGTCGCGGAGAGCGAAAGCGTGAACGCTTACCGAGACGAGCTCGAAAATTTGCATCGCTTCCGCTTCGGCTCCGTCACTTGTCCGAGCTTCGTCTCGGAGGTCGAGGCGCAGCAACATTTCGCTGGCGCCCGAACGCTGGCGCTTCGCGAAGGCTTTGCGGAATTTATTTTCCCGGCGCGGCGAGACTGAAGGACCTCAGGCGCCGAGCTTTGACACGAAATTTGGTCATGCCGGCGACCCTCGGCGGAACGCAGGCGCAATCAAACGCATCGAGTGATTGGCGATAATTCCAATCGGGCCATTCGCAGCAATGTGATCAGGCACTGTGATCGATTTGCAACAGTCGTCGAGAAATCGCTGCTCGCTCCCGCAAAAACACGCTGGTCCGCTTGTCCATGGCCGCCTCCTATGCCTATCCTTGAATCATAGTAAAGCGGTATGGAGTTGTGCCGCTTGTATCGCAAAGGACGGCACCCATGAACAAGCGTCTCCTATCCGCACTCCTGTTCGCGCTCTCGGCAACGGCCGCCGTCGCCGCCGATCTTTCTTCAGCAAAAGCGCCGGTTTTGGCGCCACCGCCGCCCCCCGCCTGGGACGGATTCTACCTCGGGCTCAATGCCGGCGGCGGGTGGATCAACGGAGTCGGGAGCATCCCCTATATTCCCTATCTCGACCCGAGATATGGGGTTCTGAGCCATCCCAACGGCGGCGCCCTGGCGAATTTCCTCTATTTGCCGGCAAGCCTTTCCTCTCCCACGGGCAATCAGGGCGGAGCTCTGGGCGGCGGGCAGATCGGCTATAATTTCGTCGTCGCCTCCAAATTCCTACTGGGCGCCGAAGCCGACTTTCAGGGCGGAATCGTCTCCGGCAGCAATCAGGGCAATCTCGCGAGCTTCTATCCGAGCCCCTTTAAGCCGGGCGGCGGAAATCTTGACGCCGCTGGCGGCGAGCAGCGGGTATAATGTCGGCTTGAACTGGTTCGGCACGGTGCGCGGCCGAATCGGATATAACTTCGCTCCGACGTTGGTAATCTATGGCACGGCGGGCTTCGCCTATGGCGATGTGACGGCTTTCAACGTTAGCAACACGCGCGCGGGCTGGACCGCGGGCGGCGGCGCAGAGTGGTCCTTCCTCCCGAACTCGAAGTGGACCGCCAAGATCGAATATTTGTTCACCGACTTCGGCAGCGCCTCGAATGGGAATTGGGCGTGGAGCAGCGGGAACAACCAGCACGCGAACCTCAATCTCGTACGCGTCGGGTTGAATTATCGCCTGGGATGGAGCGCGCCGCCCGCAGTTGCCGCAAAATACTGAGCGCCGGCGAAGCCCCGCGCCGTTTCTGTAACGAGGGCCTGCAGTCTGCAGGCCCTCGCTGAATCCCTCACTTGAGCTGATCGGCGACCTTGTCGATGCCGGCTTTGGAGCAAGCCTCGTCCTTCTCGCCTCCCGGCGCGCCGGAAACGCCGACGGCGCCGAGCACGACGTCCCCGAGCTTGATCGGCAAGCCGCCTTGAATGGCGATCACGCCCGACAGATTTGCCTGGCCGGAGGTCGGGTTATCCTTCACCCGCTGCGCGAACTCGCCCGAGGGGATGCGGAAGGTTCGAGCGGTATAGGCCTTGCGTTGGCTGTTCTCCAGCGTGTGCGGAGAAGCGCCATCGCCGCGCAAGGCCGCGAGAACTTGACCCTCCAGACCAACGACCGTGACCGAGACCTTATAGCCCTGCTGCGTGCAGGCTTCATAAGCCGTCTGAGCGATCGTCAGCGCAATTGGAGTTGTCAGGACTTTTTGTGTCGCGAGTTCGGCCCGGGCTGGCGTGGAGAGGAAGGCAAGGGCGGAGCAGACCGTGGCGAGAGATTTTAGGAGCATACTGACATGCCTCTGAGGGTTAGGGAGGAAGCGACACCGGGGTTATATGCATATTTAGTATGTAGTATAAATATTTTTGTTCCAGCCTCGACGCTCCTTCCCTAGACCGCACGATTGTTGCATAACTAACTGTTTTGATTTATTTTAATTCGATAGACGCGGAGACCCCTCGTAACCGGCGTGACTTGACGCCGCACGCAGAAGCCCATATTTATCGTCTTAGACGATAGGTAAACTAAAATGGCTCCGCAAACATCCGTCAAAGCCTCCGAGCCGCGCCCCGGCGTCCGACGACCGCCCATAGAGAAACTCGGAGCGATCGTCGCCGAACGCTTGCAGCGCCTCATCAACCGCAAGGGGCGCACTTATGAGAAAATCGCCGATCTCAGCGGCATTGACGTCAGCGAGTTACGCCGGATCGGCCGCGGCGAAGAGCCGCCGACGATCGCGCATTTGTGGCGCATCGCCAATGCGCTCGGCGTCCCTTTCGGGAGCTTGATCGCATCAAAGGAAAGCGCAGGCCTGCTGGTCATGCGCAAGATTGAGACGCCAGCCCTGCGCTCTGGCGACGGGGGCTTCGTGTCGCGCGCGCTTTACCCCTACGACTGTCAGCGCCCCGTCGAGTTTTACCACGTCAAGATTGCGCCTTCGCACCTCGAACGCTGCGAGGCCCATCCCCCTGGAACAAAGGAAACGATTGTCGTCGCCACCGGTTCCGTAGAGGTCGTCGTCGGAAGGGAACCCGCCGTGCAATTGGATGAAGGCGACGCAGCCGACTTTCTCGCGGATGTGCCGCACAGCTATCGCAATCTCGGCGTTGTGTCGGCCACGCTCTATCTCGTGATGTCCTATGAAACGCGCGGCGGCTTGGACTGAGACGCGACGGAGCCCCAATAACCGGGCCGGCCATCATTTGTTGCAGAACGCCGCAGCACGTGGATCGAGACGAGTGAGAAACTATTGCGGCTTGGGCCAGAAGCCCTGTGGAGCGCCGGCTGGACCGACTTGCGTCGTCTCGACCGGACCCACTCCGATAATTTGCACGATCACCTCTTCGTCGCCTGCCCCGTCCCAATGCACGGCGCCCGCGGGATGCAGCATGTAGGCGCCAGCCTTCAACGGGACGGCCTTCTTGTAGTTGAGTTCGGGACCCGTTCCGGTCCACCACACGCCCTTGATGACCGTCGCATGACGGTCCTGCGAATGGAAATGCGGGGATGAATGCGCGCCCGGCGGGAACCTGTTGCGCACGACGTAAACGCCGGGCTTCGACGGGTCGCCATACAACACGACGCTTTCCGGACCCACGCCGAGAGGACTCTTGAAATGCACCTCCTCGGGGTCGAGACGCACGAAGCCCTGAGCGTCCTGAGCCGCATGCGCATTGAGCACGAGATGGAGAGCGCAGGCCGCGAGCACGCCTGAAACGAGTAGCGCTTTTGCTTCGATCCTCACGATCCTCTTCCCTCAATGAAAAAGCGGCGCGGACGACGCCCCTCTTACCGCCTAACGGTTATCATATTTATCTTGTATATTTCAAGAGCCTGCGGACGCCCGAGTCGCTCTCGACGGGCCGCCCTTAGGCGGATTTTTGCTACAGTTTGTCTGCGTCAATTTTTATCTATTATATCGATAGACATACATCTGCGCCTCCGTTAACATGACCTGAATGGTATGATTAACCGTGTGGCTCAACGCGACCTCGCGCGCTCGAGCGCCAACAAAGGCCTGGGGAAATGAGAAAAACGATCGGATTTGGTTTAGCGACGCTTCTGACGACCGTCTCGCTCGCGGCCCTTGCGGCAGCTGGCGACGAGAAGCCGGCATCGCCGTCCCCCGCTCCTGCATTCGCCTCTGCGGCGCCGGCGGACGCCGCCCCGAAGCCCGTCTCCAAGCCGCTGTGGTCGTGGCAGCCTGTCCAGGAGCAGTTCCAGCCGGTCGTCGCCAAGAAGGAATGGGTGCGCAAGCCGCTTGACGCCTTCGTTTTGAGCAAGATCGAGGCGAAAGGCCTAACGCCCTCGGCGGAAGCCGATCGCGCGACCTTCATTCGGCGGGCGACGCTGGACGTGTGGGGCGTTATCCCGTCTCCTGAGGAAGTTGCGGCCTTCGTCAACGACGCGTCGCCCGACGCTTACGAAAAGCTCGTCGATCGTCTGCTCGCGTCGCCCCGCTACGGCGAGCGGCAAGCGCGCTTGTGGCTCGATTTAGCGCGCTACGCGGACAGCTCGGGATTCCAAAACGACTCCACCCGTCCCAATCTCTTCCGCTATCGCGATTATGTGATCAACGCCTTCAACGAGGATAAGCCATACTCGCGCTTCATTCAGGAGCAGATCGCCGGCGACGAGCTCGCGCCGAACGATCAGAACATCCGCGTCGCGACAGGCTTCCTCGCGGGATATCCGGACAATTCGAACTCGCGCGATCTTGTTCAGCGCAAATATCAAATCACCACCGATATCGTGGACACAATCGGCCAGGCCGTGCTTGGCACGACGGTCGGCTGCGCCCGCTGCCACAACCACAAGACCGACAAGTTCTCGCAGAAGGACTATTATTCGCTGCAGGCCTTCTTCGCCAACACCGCTTTCGACGAAAAGGCCCCCGCCGCCAAGGGCGAGCAGGAGGCGCAATATCTGAAGGCGCAGGCGATCTACGACGAAGCCGCGAAGGACATACGCGAGAAGCAGAAGGCGATCATCAACTCGGTGCGCGACGCGGCGCTGAAATATCACAAGGAGCGCTATCTCACCGACAGCCGCGAGTCGATCTTCAAGCCCAAGGATCAGTGGAACGCCCTGGACCGCTGGGTCAATCACCGTCTCAACGTGGTGACCGACGATGCCGCGCTTTCCGCCTTCCTGCGCTACGCCGCCGATGACAAAGAGGCGCCCGAGCACAGCGACGAGATCGTCAAGAAGTGGGAGCAATACGATAAGCTCAACCAGGAGCTGCGCAAGCTGGCGAATAAGAAGCCGACGCGCGGCTCAGACACCTACACGACAGCGACCGAGCTCGGTCACCCGGACTCGCCGAAGACCTTCATCTTCTTTGGCGGCAACCACGAGCGTCCGCTCGATGAGGTGCAGCCCGCCTTCCCCGAGGCCATCACGAGCGAGCAGCCCGACATCAAGCCCACGGAGACGTCGTCTGGCCGACGCACGACGCTCGCGAACTGGCTGGTCAGCCCGAACAATCCGCTGACGGCCCGCGTCTTCGTGAACCGCATCTGGAACCAGTATTTCGGCAAGGGCATAGTCGCCACGGTCAGCGACTTCGGCAAGGCGGGCGACAAGCCGACCAATCAGGAGCTTCTCGACTACCTCGCCTATAATTTCGTGAAGGACGGTTGGAGCGTCAAAAACCTGCACCGTCAGGTCCTGCTCTCCTCCACCTATCGCCAATCCTCGGATCGCCGCGAGGAGGTCGCGAAGGCGGACCCCGAGGGCAAGCTCCTCGCGGTCTTCCCGCGCAAGCGCCTCGAGGCGGAGGAAATTCGCGAACTCGATCCTCGTCGCCTCTGGCAAGCTCAACGAGCAACTCGGCGGCCCGAGCGTCTTCCCGCCGGTTCCGGGTAACCTCACGGGCGGCGGCAACTTCAATCAGGACCCCGCCTGGACGACCTCGAAAGACCCCAAAGACTACACGCGCCGCAGCCTCTACATCTTCACGCGGCGCAGCCTGCCCTATCCCTTGCTCGAAACCTTCGACATGGCGAACGCGCAGCAGATCCACAGCAAGCGCGATGTGACGACGACTCCGTTGCAGGCTCTGACGCTCGTCAACAGCGACATCGTCTTCGGCTGGTCGCAGGCGCTTGCTGGCCGCATCGTCAATGAAGTGGGTTGGGACGAGGACGCGCAGCTCGATCGCCTCTATCAAATTCTCTTCGCGCGCAAGCCGAAGGAAGAGGAGAAGTCTGCGCTTAAAACCTTCCTGACGCAGCACCAAAAGACGCTCATCGAAAAGGCTGACGACGGCAAGCTCGCGCTCGCCATTCCCGCCGGGATCAAGACGAAGCCGGAAGATCCACTAAAGGCCTCGGCATTTGTGGACCTCGTGCACACCGTCGTGAACTCCAACGAGTTCGTCTATCGCTTCTGAACTGACACGCTACCGACCTCAAAAGGAATATAGTCATGCTCATCAAATCATCGCGACGCGAATGGCTGCGGGGCGCAGCCTATGGTGTGGGCGGATATGCCGTAAGCGGCCTCATGCCCGGCGGCGGCTGGTTCGGCGCGCCGCTCGCCAACGCCGCGGATTTCGTCGATCCGCTGGCGCCGAAGGCTCCTCATTTCGCGCCGAAAGTGAAATCCGTCATCTGGCTGCACATGGACGGCGCGCCCAGCAGCTTGGACCTATACGACTACAAGCCGGAGCTCGTCCGCCTCGCAGGCCAGGAAGTGCCCGAGTCCTTCCTCAAAGGCATCAAGACCAGCACGCAGGGCGGCGTCGGCAAGCTCTTCGCCTCGAAGCGCACATGGAAGCAGTTCGGAGAGAGCGGCGCCTGGTTCTCGGACTGGCTGCCCAACATCGCCCAGCATGCGGACAAGCTCACCTTCATCAAATCGAGCGTGACCGTCGGGGCCACGCATGACATCTCGATCCTGAAGCTCAACACCGGGGACGTGAGCCCCGGCCGGCCGTCGCTCGGCGCCTGGGTCGTCTATGCGCTGGGCTCGGCCAATCCCGATCTGCCGCCCTATGTCGTGCTCTATGGCGGTCAGCGCGAGCCGCGCGCCGGCTCGGTCAACTGGAGCTCCGGCTTCCTGCCGGCGGTCTATCAGGGCACCGCCTTCCGTCCGACCGCGGAGCCGATCCTTTACCAGGCGCCGCCCGAGCTCGTGGCGCAGAAGCAGCAACGCGACAGTCTGGACCTGTTAAAGAAGCTGAACGACATCAACGCCGCGGCGCATCCTGACGACAGCGAGCTCGCCGCGCGCACGCGCTCCTACGACCTCGCCTACCGCATGGAGGCGACAGCGCCAGAAGCCGTCGATCTCTCCAAGGAGACCGACGCCACCAAGGCGCTCTACGGCCTCAACGACGAAGGTTCCAAGGATATGGGAACGGTGCTGCTGCGCGCGCGCCGTCTCGTCGAGCGTAATGTTCGCTTCGTCCATGTCGTCTCCGGCCCGATCAATATTCTCGGTCAGGGCGACGATGCGAGCTGGGACGCGCATCGCGCGCTCGAGAAGAATCACGAGGCTCACTCCAGGGCGATCGACAAGCCCGTCGCGGGCCTGCTCGCCGACCTCGCGCAGCGTGGCCTGCTCGATCAGACGCTCGTCGTCTGGACGTCGGAGTTCGGGCGGACGCCATACGGCCAGAGTGGAGACGGCCGCGATCATAACCCTTGGGGCTATACGCAATGGCTCGCGGGCGGCGGCCTCAAGCACGGCTTCACCTATGGCTCTACCGACGAGATCGGCTTGAAGACGGCGGAAAATCCCGTGGACACCTATGACGTGCACGCCACCGTGCTGCAGCTCCTCGGCCTCGATCACCTCAAGACGATTTACCTTCGCGCGGGCCGTTCCGAACGCCCGACCGTTGTCTACGGCAAGGTGGTCAAGGACATTCTGGCTTAAACTTGCAAGCGCAGATGCTCAGCACATTTGCATGTCTCTGCCGCGACGATCGCGCTGGCGATCGTCACAGTGCCGCAGTGTGCTGGCGCGGACCAATCGGAGTCGATGGCGATCAAAAAATTCGCCTTCGACCCGCCGACGCTCACGGTTTCCGTCGGGGAGCGGGTGAGCTTCATCAATCACGACGAGCTTCCGCATTCGGTCGTGGGCCAGCGGGGAGAAACTGAGGTCTTCCGCTCGAATGAGCAGATGGATCAGGACGAAGCCTACTCCGTCGTCATGGATCGACCGGGCGAGATGGTAATTTGTTGCGGCGTGCATGGGTCCATGACGGCTGCGATCGTCATGACGCCATGAGCCGGCGGCGACGAAGAGCAAATAGGGTTCGGTTGTGAGAATACAGAGGCGCAAGATGGGATGGGCTTTGGGTTTGGGGATTTTCGCTGGCGCGGCCGCCGCCACTCCGCTTCCGGACTATCGCGACTACGACGACGATCTGATGCGCGATCTCGAGCGCACGGTGAAATATTTCGAGCCCGACATCACGGCGCAGAACGCCGATGCGGCGTTGGAAGACGCCGAGATGCTCGCGGGCGGCTTCCGGTACACGGAGGACTACTTCCGCAAGAAGCCCGGAGCCGACGACGCGGTCGAAATTTCACGCAGGGGCGGCAAGCTCATCGCCGAGGCGCGCGAGTTGATCGGCAAATCCGATTTCGAAGCCGCCGCTGCGACGGCGCGCGAAGCGACCGCCATCTGCAAGTCCTGCCACGAAATCTACAAGCCGCGCCTCGCGCGCTGAGCCTTTACCGTTATCGCTGAAGGAGAAGCAAGAATGACGCGCAAGACCGCCGCCGACTTTCCGCCCCAAGCGCTGAAGCTTTTCGATCTTTTCGTCCACGGTTTCATCGATCGGCGCGGCTTCCTGGAGGGCGCGAAGAAATTCGCCGTCGGCGCATCGGGCGGCGCAGCTTTTCTCGAAGCGCTCTCGCCCCGCTTCGCCGAAGCACAGCAGGTCAAGCCCGATGATTCACGCATCAAGAGCAAGACGCTCGAGGCCCCCTCGCCGGAGGGCTACGGAACGGTCAAAGGCTATTTCGTCCAGCCTGCGAATGTGTCGGGCAAGCTTCCGACCATTCTCGTCATTCACGAGAATCGCGGTCTCAACCCGCACGTCGAGGACATTGCGCGGCGTCTCGCGCTCGACAACTTCGTCGTTTTCGCGCCTGACGCCCTCGCACCGCTCGGCGGCTATCCCGACGATGAGGACAAGGCGCGCGAGCTGTTCACGAAGCTCGATCAGCCGAAAACCCGCAATGATTTTCTGACGGCCGTCAATGTGTTGAAGACCTGTCCTATCGGCAATGGCAAGGTCGGCGCGGTGGGCTTCTGCTATGGCGGCGGCATCGTGAACTTCCTGGCGACGAAGCGCCCGGATCTCGGCGCGGGCGTGCCCTTCTACGGCGCGGCGCCGCCGGCGGAGGACGTCGCCAACATCAAAGCGCCGCTGCTTTTGCAGTTCGCGGGCGCCGACGATCGCATCAACGCCGGCTGGCCCGCTTACGAGGCTGCGCTCAAGGCGGCCAAGATCGACTACGAGGCCTTCATCTATCCCGGCGTACAGCACGGCTTCAACAACGACACCACTCCTCGCTACGACGAGGCCGCCGCGAAGCTCGCCTGGGGCCGCACGGTCGACTTCTTCAACAAGCATCTGCGCGGCTGACATCGCGCGACAAGACCACGCTGGAGTCCAAACTCATGAGAATCGCTTCGATCCTTCTCGCCACTGCGCTCGCTACATCGGCCTCGACGACCTTGGCCCAGCAAGCGAGCCCGCCGCCAGCCGGCGGCGCGCCTACGGCCGCCGTCACGCCCGCCAACGATCCGGCATACACATACAAGACGCTTCGGCTCAATCGCGCAGCCTTCGATGCGCTGAACGCCCGGCCGGAACAGTTGCTCATCATCGATCTGCGTCGTCCCGACGAGCTGACGAAGAACGGCGGGTTCCCGGTCTACTTCAGCCTTCAACCTTCCGACGTGCAGCGAAGCCTGTCGCTCATTCCGCGCGACCGGCTCATTGTGCTCGTCTCCAACCGCGCGCATCGAGCCGGAGCGGTCGGCGACATTCTCGCCGGGCTCGGCTTCCATGTCGTCGGCGCGATCGGCGTTCTCGACTATCAGGACGAGGGCGGCGTCCTCACCAAACTGCAGCCGCCTTCGCCGAAGGTCGCCGCGAATGCGGAAGGCGCGCAGCAGGCCCAGACTGGGGCGCCCGCGGGCGCGCCGGCCAAGCCCTGATCCCTTCTCCAACTTGAGGAGCGCACGCCATGCGCAGAACGAAATGGATCGGGGCGGCCCTCGCCGCAATGCTCTGCCTGTCAATGAACGCCGCGCAGGCGACGCTGAAGGTCGGCGACGCTGCGCCGAATTTCTCGCTACCCGCTGCGCTCGGGGGGAAGGAGTTCGACTTTTCTCTGTCGCGCGCGCTCGAGAAAGGACCTGTCGTCCTTTACTTCTATCCCAAATCCTTCACGCGCGGCTGCACCATCGAGGCGCATGAATTCGCCGACCATCAGGATGACTTCGCTGCCGCCGGCGCTTCGGTTCTGGGTGTTTCGAGCGATCCCATCGACGTCCAAAAAGAATTCTCGTCGAAGGAGTGTCGCGACAAATTCTCCGTCGGCGCCGATCCGTCGCTTTCGACGATCAAGGCCTATGACGCGCGCCGCGACAAGCCCGGCGCGAGCGGGGCGGAGGTTGCCGACCGCATCTCCTATGTCATCGCTGATGGGAAGATCGTCTTCGCGCTCGTCGATGCCAATCCCGTCAACCACGTTCAAAGCGCGCTCGAATTCGTCCGCCATTGGAAGAGCGAGCACCCGCATTGAGATCCGACACCGCCGGCGCGCCGCGCCGCGAAACCCCCGAATGGAGCCATAGAGAATGAAGCGTAATTCCCCTGTCCAACTTCGCCTCCGGCAAGCGAGCGCTGTCGCCTTTTTCAGCCTGCTGCCGCTCGCAAGCGCCTGGACTCAGAGCGCGCCGGCTCCAACTGCGGCTCCGGCTCCTGCAGCGGCGCCGTCGCCCACGCAAATCGCGGTCGAGAATCGGCGCGCCGCCTATCAGCTCATCGGCAATTCCTTCCGCTATTTCGGCGCGGTCGCCAAAGGAACGACTCTCTATGACGAAGCCGAGGCCTCGAAGCGCGCCGCTAGGATCGCGCTGCTCGCCACGATCCCTGGGGAAAGCTTCCCGGAAGGCTCGAATGTCGGAGAGCCCGACAGCAAGGCGAAGGCGGACATTTGGAGCTCGAGAGCGGACTTCGACAAGAAGCTGAAGGACTTCGAGGCTCACGCCGCCAATCTGGTCGAGGTCAACGCGAAGGAGAAGGGCGCGACGGACGCGTTGAAGGCCGCCGTCGCCTCGCTCGCGCAGGACTGCAAGGGCTGCCACGATCAATACAGGGTTAAATGATCGCGCGTCTCTCGACGCGTGGCGGGGCGTCCCGTTTGCGCCTTCTCTCCTCTAGCGTGAGATGGGACGCTCCGCATCGAACTTGTCATGATCTGAAGGTATCGCAATGACCGCCATTGAACGCGGCCGCGCCGCCGCCCCGGAAACTGAAGCAGCCCCGACGAGTCGGCTTGTGTGGGACTGGCCTGTTCGCGTCTTCCATTGGGGCTTGGTCGTATCGATACTGGGCGCTTACATCACCAATCGGCTGGGCGTCAGCTATTTCACCTATCACGCATTCTTCGGCTATTCGGTGCTTGTGCTCGTCGTGTTTCGCGTGCTGTGGGGCTTCGTCGGTCCGCGACACGCGCGCTTCGCCGCTTTCGTCAAGGGTCCCCTGGCAGTCCTGCGCTACATCCACGCAAACGGACGCGGCTGGGCAACGCGGCACGCGGGCCACAATCCTCTCGGCGCGCTCATGGTGCTGCTGCTGCTCTCCTTGCTGGCGGCGCAAGCGGCCTTCGGGCTCTTCGCCAATGACGAAATACTCGAGGCGGGGCCCTTTGCCAGTATCGTTTCCAAGACCGTTAGCCTCGATCTCACCTCGCTGCATCGCAAGCTTTTTTATGTGATCGCCGGCGCCGCGGCGCTGCATATCGGCGCGGTGCTCTGGCACTGGCGTGTGAAAGGCGAGAATTTCATCGCAGCGATGATCACCGGCAAGAAGTCGGCGCATCTCGTCGAAAGGCACGAAGAGATCAGATCCTCGCGCGGATTGCGCGCCCTCGCGCTCCTTCTCGTGATCGGTCTCGGCTTAGCGCTGCTGCTGCATTTCGCGCCGCCGACTGAGTTGAACTCGGCCGGGCTTTAAAACCCGAGCAAACGACGCCCTTTCCCCGCTCGAAGCGAAGGCTGCGGCGCGCGGCCTTGCGGCGCTTTTCTCTGACAGCGACGGCGTGTCAGACGCGCCGCAATAGTCCCTGACGCACCCTTGGGGCTAAATCCTACTGTTGCACTTCTACAACACCCAATGAGAATCTGCATAGTTGAAGCTATCAAAGGGCATTCGCGGCTTGATCCGGCCTTATTTACCTACATACTGTGTAGCATTGAAATTTGCCGCCCAACGTCTCGAGACAGGGGCCGGCGCCCCGCAGCATCGGCGGGCGGACCGTGAGGAGCTTGAAATGCGTCGTGATGTGCCGTCCCTTCGTTCGCGTCTTCTGAGGAACTCGACGCCGCCCTCACTGTTGCTGATTGGAGCCGTTTCCTTCATCGGATATGGAGCGCCGCACGCTCTGGCGCAGTCAACGCAGGCGCAAGAGCAGAGCGCTCCGACCACGACTGCAAAGCCCGCCGCTTCCGCAGAAAAGCCGAAACCGGCGGCGTCGAAGCCGCAGGTGGCCGCTCAGGGTCAATCTCAGCCTGCTCAGGCGCAAGCGCCCGCTGTCGCGGCGTCGAGCGGTCCCTCGAGCGCGACGGTCGAGGAGGTGACGGTGACGGCGCGACTGCGCGAGGAGAAGGCGCAGGACGTGCCGTTGCCGGTGAGCGTCGTCGGCGGCAAGACCGCTGACGTGCAGCTTCTCGACCGCCTGCAGGACCTCGCCACCAAGGTCCCGAACTTCGTACCCTACATTACCAATCCGCGCACCTCGGCCATTGCGATCCGCGGCATCACCGGCATTTCCGGCGGCGCCGACGGCTCCGAATCTGCGACAGGCTTCATCGTAGACAATGTGTTCTTCACCCATGTCGGCTTCCAATGGGCGAATTACGTCGATCTTCAGTCCTTCGAGGTGGCGCGCGGTCCGCAAGGCACACTTCTCGGCAAGAACACGACCGTGGGCGCAGTGATCATCCACACGCAGCTGCCATCCTTCGAACCGTCGGCGACGTTCGAAACCTCTTTCGGCAATTATGATCACATCATCGAGCGCTTGAATGTCACGGGGCCCATCATTCCCGAGACGCTCGCCGCGCGCGCGACCTTCTATCTGGATAAAAGCGACGGATGGATCAACGACCAGGTTTCCGGCGCGGGCCTTCTCGACAACAACCGTTGGGGCGTGCGCGGTCAGCTCTATTACACGGGTGAGGAGTTGACGGATCGCCTTATCTTCGACCGCCTGCGATCGGACGAATACAACAATTACAGCGCCGTGGACGCCAACAACTTCCCCTTCTATGCGAACGGCTCGCCCGTCAATATATGGAACGGATCGAAGAGCTCCGGTTTCATCCCGGTTATGAACTACCGCCTCGGCGCGCTGCCGACGACCTTCGATCCCTACAGCCCGCTATTGACGAACTTGCGCAATCTAGACCAGCGCACGACGGGTCTCTCGAATGAGATCAACCATCCGTGGGGAGACGATACCTTCACCTCGATCGCCGCCTGGCGCCAATTCATCCTGCATCCGCGGAATGCCGACAACTCGACTTGGGGCAATGGATTGGACATCCAATCGACCGGCTATGACGTTTACGTCAATCAATATTCACTCGAGAACCGCCTAGCCTCACCCAAGGACGAAACGCTCGAATGGACCGTCGGCACCTATCTTCTGAGAGAACAGGTCGATTCTCAAGACCGCGAGCAAAATGGGCCTCAGGCGGCGGCATGGTTCCTCAACAATCCTGGCGCAGAGTCCGGCGACCCTTTGGGGCACGACGTCCCATCAAGACGGCATCGCGCGCACTTTCAGCGCGGCGGCCTTCGCTCAGACGTCCTGGCATCTGGATGAGCAATGGACGCTCACGACGGGCCTGCGCAACACATACGAAATCCGCGAGGGATCGGATTTCGGCTGGGTCAATGGCAATACGACCGCCGCCGGGATCAGCGCCGTGCAAACCTCGCTCGGCGGTTACAGCTTCTACGACACCGGCGGCCAAACGCAGCGCACCAATTCGCTCTCGGGACTGATCAACCCTTCCTATCGCTTCAACGAGAACATTCTCGCTTATACCTCCGTCGCGCGCGGCGAAAAATCCGGCGCAGTCGATACCAACGCGCTTCCGCTCCTCGACAGCAAGGGAAATTTCTTAGGGTTTCAGCCGGTGCTGACCCATCCCGAAGTCTCGTGGGACTATGAACTCGGCGTAAAGACGAACTGGCTCGACAACAGGCTCATCGTAAACCTCAACGTCTTCTGGAACGACATCTATGACTTCCAGGCAGTGCTCGTGAACGCCGGGTATCTCGACGTGACGGGGGTGCCGCTGCGTAAGACCTATCTCGGCAACATTCCGCAGGTTCGCGCGCGCGGCTTCGAGTTCGACACGCGTTATAGTCCGATCGACCGCCTGTGGATCAACTTCTCGGGCCAGGCCACGGATCTGCGCTATGTCAGCTTCCCGCAGGCCGCGCCCTCTAACGACTGGCTCTGGCCGGGGTCGGGCAATGTCAATGAAATCGCCGCGCCGCTCTTCGTCAATCTCTCCGGCCAGCGCGTCACCTCCGGCGTCAGCGGCAACGCGCCCTTCTCGCCTTATTCGTTCAACATCGGCGCCAATTACGAGCATCCACTCGGGGCGGCCTTGAAGGATTACGGCTATGCGTTGCCGATTTCCGCATTCGGCTACGCCAATCTCTCCTGGTATTATCGAAGCCAGCTCTCCGAGCCGCTTTCGATTTACTACATTGAGCAGCCCTCCTACTCGATCATCAACGCCGGCGTCGGCTTGAAGACCGACGACGGGAAATACAGCGCAAACCTCTGGGTCAAGAATTTGGCGGACGCGCGCTATATCATCGGGGCGGGCATCGGTAACGCCACCTCGCCGGGGACCGTCACTTTCGGCCCCAGCAATCCGCGCACCTTTGGCGGCACGCTCAGCGTGAAGCTCTACTGACAGAACGAAGAGGCGCAAGCTTCCTTCGTTCTTTAGCGGGCCCGAGATTCTCCTCCTCGGGCCCGCGGCTAAAGCCCGCGTCATGCGGCCCCCAGCCTCTCCGTGGCGATCCTGAATGCCCGTTGACGCGCAGCGCGATGAACAAACTGTGGCCCGGCTGCAACAGCGCTCAAAAAAGAGAAAGCGGAAGTCCAGTATCATAGTAGATTGAGTTGATAAATGGTCTAAACTGCGCGAAAGTGGTCATAGCACAAGTCCGACGACAGCTCTGCGCCTGGCGGCGCCAAATGTAACCGTAACGAGGTGTGACAATGAAAAAGCTATTCATCGCTACCGCCGCCTTCGTGGCGTCGCTCGCGTCTTCAGCCCACGCGGCGGATCTTCCGTCGGTCAAGGCCGCGCCCGAACTGCCTCCGCCGCCACCAGAATGGACAGGCTTTTATCTCGGCGGCAACGCGGGCTACGACTGGTCCATCACCAACACGATCCAGCAAACCTATCTCGAAACGCTGCCGGGCGGTTTTGCGACCCAGGCGGCGCTTGGCAACATTCCCGGCCTCCAATCCGTCCGCACGCACGAATTCATCGGCGGCGGACAGGTCGGATGGAATTATCAGTGGGGCAAGCATCTCCTTCTCGGCTTCGAGGCGGACATTCAGGGTCTGGCGGGAGGCGCCGGAACCGCCAACCTGGTGTCGACCAACTCAGCGACGTCCTTCTCGAAGAGCCAGGGATCTCTTGGCACGGTCAGAGCCCGGCTGGGCTATCTCGTCAACCCGCTGTTCCTGATCTACGGCACGGGCGGTTTCGCCTATGGGCAGGGAACGCTCTCGGCCAGTTATTACGGCATCTGGCCTTCGACAAACCCAAAGCAGCCGATTACGCTGCAGCTTAACGACTATCAGACGCAAACCCTCACCGGCTTTTCCGTCGGGGGCGGAGCCGAGTGGCAGTTCCTGCCGAAATGGACCCTCAAGGCCGAATATCTCTACTACAATCTCGGCTCGATCCAGACGACGGGCGTGCAGCTCAATTACAAGTCCGGGAACGTGGCCGCGCTGACGACGGCGCGATCCAACGCGCGCTTCGACGGCAGCGTCGTGCGCATCGGCGTGAACTACCACATCAAATGGGGCGGCGCGCCGAAGGTCTTCAACCTCGAGAAGATCGATCAGTTCATCGACTGACGGCGCAAGCGCCGCAAGATTCCGCTCTCGGCCGCCGTATCGGCGCGCCGTGAGCGAAATCGCATTCGCTCATTATTTTTATATTGAGTCTATCGGATTAATAGTGTTAACTCCGCTGACGTAGCCTTTTTTTAAGAGGGACGCCGAGAGATGACGCTAGCCGCCGCGCCGAGATTCGATGCGCCCCTTGAAGACCCTATCCCGGCAGAACTCGAGTCGGAGGCCGGCGCACACTCGCTGCTGCATCTCCCCGCTCCGCCTCAGCACCATGTCGCACGCATCAGCGCCGTTGTCGTTTATCTCGCGCTTATTGCGGCCATTCTTACCGTCGGCTTTCACGCCAATGATGCGCCGGTCGAGGAACTCCAGGTCGTCGAGCTGGCGCCGCTGCCCTCTGAGGAGGAAACGCCGCCAGAGGATATTCCGCCTCCGCCCGAGACGATGCAGCTCGACGAGCTTCCGCCGCCGCCGGCCCTGCAGCCGATCGCTCCGGTCGAACAGAAGCCCGTTGAGAAGCCGAAGCCGATGAAGAAGGTCGAGAAGCCCGTCGAGCACAAGCCGGCGCATGAGGCGCGCCCCGCTTCCGACAAGCCCGCCCGGCACGAACACGCTGAGCGCAGCCCAGCGGGCGCGACGCCATCACATGCTCCGGCGTCGGAAGCGAAACCCGGCGCAACCATGTCGGCGGCGGCCAACGCCTTGCACTCCTGTCTGCAACGCGCCGCTTCAAGTATCGACGCTCCGCGCTCCGGACACGTGTCCTATCACGCCTCGATCAGCGCGTCGGGTTCGGTCACCTCCTTCTCGATCTCCTCCTCCGGAAATGCGGCGCTCGACGCCATCGCCAACCGCATCGGGGCGCGGTGCGTCTCCGTGCCGGCGCCGGGCCGCGCGGGAACGCTCTCGGGCGGAATCTCCTTCAGCGGCCCCTGATCCTCTCATCAAGAAACGAAAGGCTATCGCATGAGTGACGCAGCAACCACCGCCTCGGCGGCCCTGGCGCATACACTGACGCCCGTCGAGCTCTTCCTGCAGGCCGATACGATCGTGAAGTCGGTCGTGGTCGTCCTGATCCTCGCGGCGGCCTGGGGCCTGGGCGTGACGGCGGAGAAACTGGTCCGCCTCACCATTCTGCGCCGTCGGGCCGACCGTCTTTTTGAGAGCATCCGGAATGGATTGCCGGTCGCGAGCGTCGCCCAAGGCTTCGCTTCCGAACCGAAGGACGATCCGCTCGTGCAAGTCTATTACGCCATGGTCGACGAGTATCAGCGCTCGCAAGAACTGTCGCACACCGACGGCCAGCGGGACAGCCTTCAGGAGCGCGTGCATCGCGTGGCGCAGCTCGCGAGCTCCGCGGCTCTGCATCACCTTCAGGACCGTTTACCGAGCCTAGCGACGATCGGCGCCGTCGCGCCTTTCGTCGGCCTGTTCGGCACGGTTTGGGGCATCATGAATTCCTTCCAGGGCATCGCCGCCTCCAACAATACGAGCCTCGCCGTCGTCGCGCCGGGCATCGCCGAGGCCTTGTTCGCCACGGCCCTCGGTCTCGTCGCCGCTATCCCCGCCGTGATTTTCTACAACCGCATCAGCGGCGACATCGCCGCCTACGGCAGGCGGCTTACGTCATTCATTGGCGTGTTCGAGGTGGAGCTTTCCCGCCAACTTTCCAAGAAGGGAGACCGCAATGGCCTTCGCGCTGCGTAAACACAACTCCGAATTCGAACTCGCCGCCCATCGCCGACATCAATGTGACCCCGCTCGTCGACGTGATGCTCGTGCTTCTGATCGTCTTCATGGTCGCCGCCCCCCTGATGACGGCCGGCATTCCCGTCGATCTGCCGAAGACCGCGGCCAAGCAGCTCAACGATCAGCAACCGCCGATCGTCGTGAGCGTGGACGCGGGCGGCGGCTTCTTCGTCGACAAGGCCGGAGCGGACGACGTTCAGGGTCTGCTCAAGGCGCTGCAGGAGCGAAGCGAGAACGACCGCGACCGGCGGGTGCACGTCCGGGCCGACAAATCCGTGTCCTATGGCAGAGTTGCGGAGGCGATGGGGGCGATCAACGCGGCCGGCTACGCCAAGGTCGCGCTCGTCTCGGAAAAAAGCGGCGGACCGGCGACCCCAAGCCGCTGAGGGGTGGAGACGAGACGCGGCGCGTCATGACCTCCCCGGCTCGCGCCGTATTCCTGGTCTCGTCCCCGATCCTCCCCGTTCCGCCGATCCGGCGGGCGGGGAGGCGTCTTTTCCGATAGGAAATGACCCGAACACGCTTTATGGTCCGCCGCGCCAAAGCGACCTCCCGCGAATTCGAGCGGCCGGCGCCGGCGGGGAGCCTTCCCTTCGATGCTGTCCAACAAGGCGAAATACGGCCTCAAGGCGCTGATCCACCTCGCTGGCGCCGAAGACCAGTGCCTTGCGAGCGACATCGCCAAAGACAACAACATCCCTCGCAAGTTTCTCGACGCCATCATGGTGGAGCTGCGCAACGCTGGCATCGTGAACAGCCGCAAGGGCAAGGGGGGCGGCCACCGCCTGGCCCGCCCGCCGGAAAACATCACCGTCGGGCAGATCATCCGCATCCTCGACGGTCCGCTGGCGCCCATTCCCTGCGCGAGCAAGACCGCCTACCAGCGCTGCTCCGACTGTCCGGATGAGGACGCCTGCGCAATCCACGACGTGATGCTGGACGTGCGCGAGGCGATCGCTCTGATCCTCGACCGAACCAGCATCGCCTCGCTGCGCGGCCGCGGCAACCGCGATGTGCGCGGGTTGAGGTAGCGACGACTGGCGCTCGAGCGTCGCGCCTCAATGCGCCAAGGGATCGGGCCGCAGCTGGAAGTTCACGACAAGCGGGTTCGAATAGGTCTCGGGCGTGGCCCCCAGCGCCCCCGGCGCGGGGGCGTCCACGGCTTCGATATGGAAGGGCGTGCGATTGCCCGAGACGGCCCAAAGTCCGCGTCCTTTCCATCCCGCCGCGGCGTCGTCGATGCGGCCGTCGATCCCCTTGGCGTAGAAGCCCATCGGATAGGGCACGCGCAATTCGACGATGCGACCGCCGACCAGCGCGTGAAGAGAATCGGACTGGTTGCCGGTCGCGAAGGGCGTGTTGGCGCCGAGGCCGAGGATGTCGAAGCGGTCGACCCAGGCGTAATAGGGCGTTTCCGCCGACCCCGGCGCGCCGGCGAAGCCGGGACCCGGCAGGGGATAAAAGCTCCATCCCTCCGGGCACTTCTCGCCCTTCTCGGCGCCCGGACCGCTCAATGGCCCCTTGCATTTACGGCGGTCGAAGCTCGCGAGATGGCCGCTGCCGAGCGCCGCCCAGAATACCCCGTCTCCGCCGACGTCGGCGCCGGCGAATGCCATATCCCGGCGGTGGCACTTTGTAGACCTCGGTTAGCGCCGTCTGCGGCGGATTGTCGCCGAGTGCGACGCGCACCGCATAGCCCGGGAAGGTCAAATGCGAGCCCCGCACCGAACCGTCCGCCGGAACTCCAGGAGACGCTGTAGAAGCCGAAAGGAACGCGCGTGTCCTTCCTAGGGTCGACTGGTTTGCCGGGCTCGTTGTATTCGGCGCCGCGCTTGCCGTCGCCATTGGTGTCGACTACGAGCGCTGTCCAACCCTGCGACTTGGCCAAGTCCCCCGTCGCCCAAAAGGTCTTCGTGTCGACCCAGCCGAGCACGGCTTGGTCCCCTGTCGTCGGGATATTCAAAAAGAGACGGTCGTTCGCGTCGGCGGCGAAGTTGAGATGATGCGAGCCGAAACAGGTGTCGATGAACGACCAATTCTTGGCCTTCGGGTCATACACCGACACCTGACGGGCGTTGCCGACGAAGCCGCCCAACTTGGTGTCCAGCGGATAAAGCTGCGCCGAGCGGATCGGCGAATTCCTCCCGCAATAGTCCGGCACGTTCTTAGGAGAGCAAGTCTGCGCCGCAAAATAGATGCGCCCTTCCGCATCCATCGTGGGCGTGTGCGCGTTGAAGCGGCTGTTCCACAGCGCCTCCTTGCCGAAATAGGGCGAGGGCTCGATGACCGGATTGGCGAGCAGCGCGCTCGGGGCATCGGCGTCGCGCAGCTGCGCCGGCAGCAAAGTCTTCGCATTCTTGATCGGATCGAGCACGGGGATGTCGTCGCTACCGAGCTCGGTCGCTCCATAGATGAGCCCATTGGCGTTCACCGTCGGCTTACGCTTGTCGGTCAGCGCGAGATCATGAAGATAATGCTTCGGATCGGCGAAGTCGCGCACGGTTACGACGAGATTGCGTTCGACGCCTGAGGGGCGCGGCGGCGTTTCGTTCGGCAGGGAGCCGGCGGCGATGCGGTCGGTCCACTCGGCGAATAGGGCGAGCTGTCCGCCATCAGCGGAGTCAAGCCGTGAGATCGCGTTGATCATCGCCGTGCCGGCCTGGCCCGATTGCAGCCTTCGGCGCCAAGCGTCGACCGAGGAATCGAAATGACCCAGCGCCGGCGGCAGGGCGCGCGTCGCGAGATTCCCAAGCTGATGGCATGTTCCGCAGCCGTTGGTCTTGACGGGATCGAGCCATTGCTCTTGCGACTTGAAGCTGTCGGGAACGCCATTGCCGCCCGCTCCCGTGCCGGGAAATTTCTCTCGCCCCGGGACGTTCAGCAGTGAAAGCCAATAGATCGGCGGATAATATTGCGCGGCCGCCGCCAGACCGGGCGCAACGATGGCCGTGAGATCGTGGATCTCGCCTGGGCTCGCGTCGCTCTTGGCCAAGTCGACGAGACCGTAGCCGCGCACCCAGAGACGATATTTGGCCTTCGGCAAGTCGGGGATCACATAGCGGCCCTGCTCGTCGGTCACGACGATCTTCGCGAAGCGCGTTCCAAGCTCGCTCGTCTCGGCGATGACCCAAACTCCCGCCTCCGGTCCGACGCGGCTTTGCACCACGCCGCCGATGTCATCCGCGTCGATCTCGACCAAACTTGCGGCGCCCGCGCCGGTCGCCACGCTGCACAAAGCAACAATGGCCAGAGGAACCAGAGGGGGCGTCGGCTTCGTCATGAAGCGCTTCTCCTAGAAGAAAAGATCTTGGATGATCCGCCGGGCGGAACGACAGGCTCTAGTTGTCCAACTCGAGCAGATGACCAGCCCGGTCGCGCTTTGCGGCCAAATAGCGCAGATTATGGGCGTTACGCCTTCCGGTGACGCGATGCTCGGACACCACCTCGAGACCGGCGTCTCCCAGCGCAGCGATCTTGACGGGATTGTTGGTCATCAGGCGCACGCGCTTGACGCCGAGCTTGATCAGCATGTCGGCGGCGAAGGCGAAGTCGCGCTGATCGTGTCCATAGCCGAGCGCCTCGTCGGCGTCGAAAGTGTCGAAGCCCTGCGCTTGCAGATCATAGGCGCGGATCTTCGTCGAGAGCCCGTTGCCGCGCCCTTCCTGATCGAGATAAAGCAGCACGCCGCCGCCCTCTTCCGCCATCGTGCGCACGGTATGGCGCAACTGGTCGCCGCAATCGCATTTGAGGCTGCCGAAAAGATCGCCCGTGAGGCAGGCGGAATGCAGCCGCACTGTCACGGGCTGCGAGAAATCCGGCTTGCCGATCACGACCGCAATCTGATCGCGCAGCCCTTCTCCGCCCCGAAAAACGACGAACTCGCAAGCGGAAGCGCCTTCGAGCGGAACATTTGCGCGGCTCACCGACCGCAGCGCAGCGCGGCGCGCGGCACGATATTTCAGGAGATTGTCGAGCGACACG
Organism: uncultured Alphaproteobacteria bacterium; assembly: GCA_963808525.1. Classification (GTDB taxonomy): domain Bacteria; phylum Pseudomonadota; class Alphaproteobacteria; order Rhizobiales; family Beijerinckiaceae; genus Methylocystis. The sequence continues at coordinate 53,238 of CAWEGE010000020.1, read as the reverse complement.
GAGAGAAGGCTCGGCAACAACGCTTCCGCGCCGGGCGCCGCGAGGACGATCGCCGCGGGCAGCAGCTGCGCAAGACGCATCAGCTCCAATGCGCCTTCATACGAGGGCGTCAGCGGCGCGACCGGCGCGTCGATACGGGCGTCGACGCCAAAGGCGAGCGCGTGAAGACGCGTCAGCTCGATCTGTGGCAGCGCGATGAAACCGCCTTCGGTTCGGTTGAGGCCCAGGCGTCTCAGGCGCGACCCTGCGAGCACGAGGCGAGCCGAGCCCGGCGCCGCATATTCCAGATCTGTCGCAAGCGCCTCATCGACGGCTTCGGCCGCCGCGACGACGAGCCGTTCGGCGCCAGCGCGCAGCACCGCGGGACGGCCTGCGCGGACTTCGGCGATCCCGCGCTCGACGTCGATCTGGCCCGCGGAATTCGGTAGTCGACGATTGGACACGAACGGGGCCTCGCATTTTAGAAGCGATGATGGCGGAGTTATAATCCATCTTTCCTATCAATCAAATTATTTTTTTCCGCCTCCAAGAGACCCACGCGCATTCACAACACGTGCGGTGGCGCTCCGGCCCCTGCGAAACTGGCTGCCTCGCAAAGCAAAGATTCTATTCACGTTCTGTCAATTAAGGACGGGCTGCGCGCCACGGTCTTCGCCGTCGCGAACGCCCGTGCGCGCCTCGTTAACTTTTCGCTTTATCATACTTACAAGGTATGCTTATAATACCCCGAGCTTGAGCGCCCCAGGGACAGAACTCGAGCATGCAAGGAGGAGGAAAAATGCGCGCGCCGGATTTTTTGCCCCGCAGTGGAATGCGCCGCTTGAGCGCGAGCGCCCTTGTGCTGTCGCTTGCCGGCTTCTGCGCCATGAAGGGAGCGAAGGCCGAACCCAGCGTATTTCCCACCGGGACGACGATTTACGATCCGGCTCGAGCCTTCAATTCCTACGTCCTCTTCGCCGCTGGCGACGGCGTCTCGCGATTGATCGATCTTAACGGCAACGTCGTCCATGATTGGAAGTTTACCGGGCAGCCGGCCGCCTATATCGATCCGGCGCTGATCGGCGGCGCGCGCGGGCATATTTTCGTGACGCTCGAAACCGAGGAAGGCAAGGGAACGGACCTCGTTCCCGGCCGCGTGCAAACCCGCATCACCAAGACGGTCGGCGAGGTCGACTGGGACGGCAAGCCGGTGTGGCGATTCGGCAAGTCGGCTCCGGGCGGCCGCGCGCAACAGCATCACGACATCGCCCGCCTGCCCAACGGCAACACGCTGGTTCTCTCCAACATCGTTTATCCGCTCCCCGGCTTCACCGCCCCGCAAGTGCTCGACGATCTCGCCTATGAAGTGAATCCGGAGGGCGACATCGTCTGGACCTGGGCCGCTTCCGACCATATCGACGAGATCGGCTTCACGCCGGATGAGTTCAAGCTTCTCAAGGCGTCGAAGAGCGCGGACTATCTGCACGTCAACAATCTGAAGCCGGTGGGCCCAAACCACTGGTTCGACGAGGGCGATCAGCGCTTCGCTCCGGATAATCTCCTCTTCAACTTCGCGCAACGCGAATTTTATCGCAATCATCGACCGCAATACCCGCAAGATCGCCTGGACCCTCGGTCCGCATTTTCCGCCGGTCGCAGCGGACAACGGTGGCCAGTCGCGCAAGGTCCCGCGTCCGGTCGATCAAATTTCCGGTCAGCACGACGCGCAGATCATCCCCAAGGGCCTTCCGGGCGCCGGCAATCTTCTGGTCTTCGACAATCAGGGCGCGGCTGGCTATCCGCCCGCCGCGACGACGCTGACGGGCGGATCCCGCGTTCTCGAGATCAATCCGGTCACGCAGCAGGTGGTCTGGCAATATTCAGCAGGCAAATTCGGGGAACGCAGGCTGGACGTTCCGAAGCACGCATATCAGCAGCGCGCGGCGCCTCCCCAACGGCAACACCTTCATCGACGAAGGACAGATCGGACGATTCTTCCAAGTGACGCCGACTGGCGAGATCGTGTGGGAATATGTGAACCCCTACCCACGTCGGAGTAAGGATGCGGAGACCGGGAAGACTAGCGTCAACTACGGCGTGTATCGCGCCGAGCCTGTCTCCTACGACTGGGCGCCCGCGGGAACGCCGCACGCCGAGATCGCCGTCGTGCCTCCAGACAACACGAGCTACCACCTGCTGGCCAAGGAGAAGTGACGTGATCGCGAATCTGAGCGCACAGTTTTACGTTCATCTCGTCGAGATCGACCAGAATCCGATCGGGATCGTCACGCAGAGCGACGACGGATATCGCTTCCTCGCGTTCAACAACACCTTCGCCTGTCTTGAAGCCAGTCTCTTCGACGACGCCGATGAGGCTTGCAGCGCGATCATCGCGCTGGAGCGCGCGAAAACAGGCTCAGAACAGCAATGACAGCCTGAGCGCAGCACTGAAGGCTTAGTCCTTTTCTCTTTCCTCTAGAGCAAAAAGGAATGCAATGTCCTCGATCCTGAACAAGACGCGCTTCTCTCAAATCGGCCTCTCCGCTCTGCTTCTCATCGCGAGCACGGGAGCGATGGCGCAGACCGCCGGCGGCGCCGACAACAGAGGCGCCGCCGCCCCGCAGCAGAATCCGCCCCGCCGCCGCGCGGGCCCGCGCTCGACCTCGCGCTTGAAGCGGCTCAGGCGGCGCTCGAAGCCAGCAAGGCCGGCGACCAGAAGATCGCGGTGAGCGTCATCGACTCGGCTGGTGTGTTGAAAGCCGTGCTCGTCTCGGATGGCGTCGGCCCGCGCGCCGTTCAAAACAGCAATTTCAAGGCGCAGGCCGCGCTCGCGTTCAAGGAGTTGTCCGGACAGCTCGCAGAGCAGGTGAAGAGCGACAAGGGCCTCGCCGAAAAGGTCGCCGCCAACCCAAATTACGTCGCTCGGGCGGGCGCCGTTCTCATCAAGGTCAATGGCGAGATCGTCGGCGTGATCGGAGTTGGCGGTGCGCGCGGTTCCGAGAAAGACGAGCAATACGCCTTGGCCGGGCTTCAGAAAATTCAGGCCCGTTTGAAGTGAGAATTTGTCGGCTATCTGCTCTGGGAACGGACTTGACCGCCCCATAGCCCTCTCTCTTCTTACCTTCCTCTGACTTGACGGCCGCTCGCGCGGCCGTTCTTTTTTGATGCGCCCGCGTGGGGCGAAGCCGGCGCAATGTGGACGAAAGCTCGGAACATTGACAGCGCTTTAATATTCAACTTACTCTATAGACTGCAACAACTACTTAGCCATCGCGCGCTGTCCGCCATCTGGGAAGGTGTCAGTCGGAGGCGCCAACAGCAGTATCAATATGCGCTCGAAGTGGATCAACGCTTTGGCTGTCCTTGCTTCGGTTCTCGCCGGGAGCCTCATCGTCGTCGCCAACGTCAAACGTCCGGCGGCGCATTATCTTTCCAACGCCTCTTACGACCCCACCCGAGAACTCTATCGCGAGCTCAATCCCCTATTCGAAGCCAAATACGAGGAAGAGCACGGGTCGAGCGTCGCAGTCCGTCAAAGCCATGGCGGATCGTCGGTCCAGGCCCGACGCGCAGCCTCGGGCGAAGAAAGCCCCGACGTCGTGACGCTCGGCCTTCCCTCCGACGTGATGCTCATTCAAAACCGTGGCCTCATCGCGCAGAATTGGCGCGAGCGCCTACCCAACCAGGCTCGCCCCTATTATTCGACGATCGTCTTCGTCGTTCGTAAAGGCAATCCGCACGGCGTCCGCGATTGGCCAGATCTCGTCAATGGCGAGATTTCAGTGATCGTTCCAGATCCCAAAACTTCGGGAAACGGCAAGCTTGCCGCTCTCGGCGCCTGGGGCGCCGCGAAACTGCGCGGCGCGTCGGAGAGCCAAGCCAAAGAGTACCTGCGCGCTTTCTATGCGCATACGCCTTTCCTTCTCCCCGCCGCGCGCGCCGCGGGTGAGGCCTTCGCGCTAGAAGGAAAGGGCGACGTCCACATCGCATGGGAGAATGAGGCCCTACGCGAGGTGGAAACTTCTCGAGGCGCGCTCGAGATCGTCTATCCTCCACTCAGCATTCTCGCCGAGCCCACTGTCGCCTGGGTCGACGCCAATGTCGAAAAGCATCAGAGCGAGCGCCTCTCGCGCGCTTATCTCGAATTTTTGTTCAGCGACCAGGCGCAGGAGATCATCGCGCGCAATGGATTTAGGCCGATCGACGAGGCTGCCACGCGTCGCCATTCGAAGCGGCTGCCGCCTATAGAGCTGTTCCCGATCGAGCGCATCGCGCGGGACTGGGCGGATGCGCAGCGCCAATTTTTTGGCGAGGGCGGGATCATCGACGCTGTATATAGGCCCAAACCTCGAGCCGAGTGATGACGTCCAGCCGCAAGCAACCGGCGTCTAAGGAGCAAACGAAGTGAGCGAGCTTGCGCCGCAGCAAAGCATCAGCCTTCAAGCCTGGGCAGCCACCCCGTGGCTCAGGAGCCTGCGCCAGGATTTCATCGCCGGACTGACGGTCGCGGCGATCTCGCTGCCGCAGAGCATGGCCTATGCGCTCATCGCGGGCGTGGACCCCCGCTACGGGCTCTATACCGCGATCGTTTTCACGACGGTCGCCGGCCTTTTCGGCTCGTCCAACCATCTCGTCAACGGTCCGACAGGGGCAGTGTCCCTCGTCGTCTTCAGCGCGCTCGCCTTCATCGATCCCGAAGCCCGGTTGGACTCCTATGAAGCAATGTTCCTGCTCGCCGTCATGGTTGGCTTCGTTCAAATCGCCATTGCGGTGACACGACTCGGCGACGTCACGCGCTACATCTCCGAGTCGGTCGTGTCGGGGTTTGTCGCCGGCGCAGCCTTACTGACGATCGTCGGCCAGGTCGCCAACGCGCTCGGGCTAAAGGCTCAGGGAACTGGGCATCAACACGTCCTCTACCGCCTCTATCTGACGCTGACGCAGCCCGGGCCATTCAACCTCAAAGCCGTCGCCCTGAGCTTAGGCGCCGTCGCTGTCGCGCTGACCTTCCGACGTCTGGTGAAACGCTACCGCCTGCCGCAAATCGATATGCTGTCCGCCGTTCTGGCGACTTCAATCGTCGCCTATCTTCTCGGCTGGTCCGTGGCGCCGGCGGGCGGCAAGCCCGCCATTCCGCTGATCGAGGCCGTGCCCGCCGCCCTTCCCTCGCCCCACATTCCGGAAATCCGATTTGAATGGGCGCTTGAGCTTTCCTCGTCGGCCTTCGCCATAGGCGTATTGGGGCTCCTGGAAGCGCTCGCCATCGCCAAGGCGATCGCGCATAAGTCCCGTCAGACCCTCGACTACAATCAACAATGTCTTGCTGAAGGGCTGGGCAATCTGGTGGGCGGCTTCTTCCGCTGCATGCCGGGATCAGGCTCGCTGACTCGCACGGCGATCAACTACCAGGCGGGCGCGCAGACACGGTTTTCCGGCGTCTTCGCCGCTTTGGTCATCGCCGCGGCGGTGCTCGCCCTGGCGCCGCTTACCGCCTTCATCCCCAAAGCGGTGCTGGCTGGGCTTCTCATCGTGGCCGCGGCGCAGACTCTTCGACCTCGAGCGGCTGCGCTACATGGCCGTCGCCTCCCGTTACGACGCGATCCTTCTCGCCGTCACGGCGATCTCCGCCCTGGCGATCGGCGTCGAACTCTCGATCCTGATCGGCGCGGCGCTTTCCGTCGCTTGGTATGTGTTGCGCGCCGCCAAGCTCGACGTGCGCGAGCTCGTGGTCGCGCCGGACCGGGTCGTCCGCGCGCGGATCGCCTCCGACCCGCCGCCGCAGGGCGTTTTGATATACGACTTCGAGGGCGATCTGTTCTTCGCCGCAGCTCCCGATTTCGAACGCTATCTTCTGCAGGCCGCGGACGAAGCTAAGGCCAATGACATAAGATTTCTGGTGCTGCGCCTAAAGCGCGTCCGCAACCCCGACGCCGTCGCTTTGGAAATTCTCGACCACTTTCTCAAAGATTCGCACGAAAGCGGCTTGACGATCATCCTCGCGGGTCTACGACCGTCTCTCGAGGATTCTCTGGCTAGAGTAGGCATCACGAAGCGACATCCGCCGGAGCTCATCTTTCGCGAGGAGGAGAAAGATTTTTCCGCGACGCTCAACGCGGTCCGTCACGCCTATGGCCTGGCGGCAAGGCGCGCGCGCGGCGACGCGTTTCGCGAATGGCCGAATCTAAGCGACAGTCAGCTCACATATTATTTGATCTAGCGGAATCGCGCCTGGAGACGGCGCCAAAGCGATGATGTCGGCCGATCTCGAGCGAATCAGGCGCGTTCAAATCTCAGTTTATGTCCGAACGCCGCCTGCAGCGGACGGGGCGTGGAGCGCTCAGAGCCGCCAAAGCCGCTGTCGGGAGGAGGACGGAAAGAAGGTAGAGCGCGATCATCGAAAATCCCCTTTCATGCCCTTTGGATTGCGATCCCCAGGCGCCCCTCATCTGTGCACCGAAGGAAAATCAGACGTCCGGGGCCGCGACAAAGCCGTGCCCGCCTCCGCCCTCCCGCAGGGCGGCGTCGTCCGCCTCCTCAAGGCGAAAGGCGTCGATGCGCGCGGTGGCCGGGCCCTTTTGCGCGAGGCGCAGGAATTCTTCGACAACAGAGGCCTCGCCGGCCACGAGTGTCTCGACGGAGCCGTCGCGACGGTTTCTCACCCATCCGTCGAGATGCAGTCGCCCCGCCTCGCGCGCAACAAACACGCGATAGCCGACGCGTTGCACCTGACCTTCGACGAAGAACCTCACGATGCGATCCGGCAAGACGTCCCTCTCCCCAACTGAACGATTGGCGTCGATTTCTCGCCTCACGAAGAGGCCTGTTCCGTCGCCTTAGCGCTTCGAGCGAGCCTGAGGGCGTTGATCGCCGCAGCCGCGAGAGGCCTAAGGCTCCGTCGCAGTCGCCGCCAGCCGAGCACGACGGCGCTGAGCGCGAGCACGAGGACGATTCCGATCCCTGTCGCCATCCAGACGCTCCACACAAAGGCGTTGCGAAACCAACCGAAATCCCAGTGGTGGACGGCCGAATAAAGCCAGCGCCGCCAGCGGCTGCTGTCGTCGAATTTGGCGAGAAGTCGCGCTTGCGCGGGATCGACATAAAGAGACGTGTGACGCGCGTCCGCCAAATCCACGCGAAACACGGGAAGAGGCTTGTCATCGCGGGTCTGTCGACGACTCGCGAAATAGTAATCGTCGTACCGGTCCAATTGCTCATGAGCGGCGATTTTCGTTTCGCCAGCGACGCGCTGCGCCGCCGAAAGGAGCGCTGCTTCGTCATAGAAGGGCTTCGTTCCCGCGAGATTGAGTCGTCGTCGCTCTCCCCGGCGCGTCACGGCGACCAGTTTCGCTTCGTCGCCGAGACGGCTCCATTGCAGCTCCACGACGTCGTCGCTAACGCCGGACGAAGCATCGGGCGCCCAGTCCGTGACGACCGCCGGCGCCTTCCCGCCCCGAAAGCGGACAAGCTCCTCGCGGCTCGCCGTCGCGGGCGAGAACGCCTGTCCCGGGTTGGTCGATAGGAAGCCGCTCGCGGCCCATGCGAAGGCGAAGGCTCCGCCGACGAGTCCCGCCCAGAAGTGATATTTGAGCCAGAATTCTCGAAACGGCTGCGTGCGGCCGCCGAGATAGGTCGACCGCCCGAAAAACCCTGGACGCCAGCGGATCCAACCGACGATAAGACCGGTGAACGCGCTCGTGGCGGCGAGGAAGCCCACCCAGCTCAACGCGTCGCGCCGATAGTCGCCGGCGCCGAGGGCGTCGAGCCAATGAAAGAGATGCAGCCAGTTTCCGGCATAGGCCAGCACGCGCTGCCCGCGCGACAAGCGCTGCACGACCTCGCCGGTGCGCTGCGAGACGAGGATATTCGAGCCGGCGTCGTCATCGACCGCGAATCGGTGGAAGGGTTTCAGCGACTCGGCGTTGCGCAGGCCGACCGGGGCGTCGATCGTGTCGAGATAGGAGAGGTCGAACCCTCCCTCAGATTCGTGCTCCAGCCAAGCGTTGGCGATGCGTTCTGCGCGCTGTGGCGTCACGTCGATCAAACCGCCGTCGATCGCGGAAATCGCAAATCGCCGGCCCCCGTCCTCCTCGACGATCCAGGCAGGGGTCTCGTCGACGCGCCGCAGTCGGGCCTCCGCAAAGCTGACAGCGTCCTGCGACGGCGCAGCGCTCGCAAGGCCCTGCGAGGGATGCTCCGAATGAGCCCGCCCGTTTGAGGGCGTCGCGACGCGCGCCGCAGCGCTCCGTTGCAAAGCCTCTCCCAAAGACAGCCATCCGTTGCGCGGCGTAAGGCTTTGCGCGCGCGAAAGTCTCAAGCTCTCGCCGATGGACGGAGTTTCGACAAAGGCGATGAGCAGGCCCGACGAAATCCAGCCGAGCATGAAGAGGGCCAGCGCCACGCCCGCCCATCGATGCGTGAGGGTGAGAATGGCGTTCATGCCCCCTCACCTTTTGTTTCCAAAAGAGGTCTTGTTTGCAAAGGCATGTCTCGCGACCAGCGGCTCGCCGACCAGAAGCTTGTTGACCAAGGCCATTGATCACCTCTCTGCCAAAACCCGGAACGTAAAGGCTCGAAGACCCGAGCCTCGCAGCGGTCGCGGAGCTTCCATCGGCGAGCTCGGCGACGGATAAATCATATCTATAAAATAGGATTGATCAAGTGTGTCGTCTGCGGGATCATGGAAAGAGGTTCGAGACCCATAGCCACAATTCCCAGCTTTTCCAAAATTTCCGACGAGATTGGAGGGTATCGAACCGAAGTGGGCATGCAACCTGCGATTTCAGGCTGCACCTTTCGCCGTGGCTCCTCACCGGCGATGTAGCGCCACCTGCGCTTAAAGAATTCAGCGCTCTTCCCCGTCGCGTCAAACGATGACGCGCTTGGATCAAACACATTCATGACGAAAGCGTCATCGGCCAGTTACGTGAGCTTCACAGTGGCCGGCTATCGCTCGCTTTGGTTGACATTCAAATCAGGCGGGGGGCACGATGACTAACCAGTTGAAGAAACGACTGCTTCAGAATGTTTTCGTCAGCGCGGCGGCGCTTTCGATCCTCAGCTACGATGTGTCCTTTGCGCTGGCTGGGCCGCAGAGCTTCGGCGGCAACGACAACGACAGGCACACGGACAGCCCGATCAAGCACGTCATCGTCATCGTCGGCGAGAATCGCACCTTCGATCACATTTTTGCGACCTACCAATCTCCTCGTGGCCACCATGTCGACAACCTGCTGTCGAAGGGCATCATCGACATCAATGGCAAGCCCGGGCCAAATTATGGGGTCACCACTCAGTTCTCGGCCCAAGATACGACGACCTATCTGATCAGCCCCGGCGGCAAGGTGGCCTACGGCACGTCGACCAATCCGCTGCAGCCGCCGGGGACCTCCTATGCTCCCCAGCAGCCCTATCCCAACATCTACGATCCCAACTCCGGCGCCGCGACCAACGGCCCCGGCGCGGTTCAGAATGTCGTTTTTCCCACGAGCCAGACATATACGCTTCCCCAGCAGGCGGAAGGCGGATTGCCGCAACTGAGCGGGCAACCGCACACGGGCTGCTGCTTGTTGCCGCAAGACTTGGCGCTGCTCACGACGGGCTCAACCGGCATCCCGGGGGGTTCGCCCGACACGCGCATCACCAACAACTACCCCCCGAACGGTCTTCCGAGCGGTGTCTATCCGCTCGTCTGCGGCCCCAACGCGCCGACGCTCAACAATGTCCCCGTCTGCACCGCCGGCCAGAGCCTCTACGATACTTACGGCGGCAGCCCGGTGCACCGCTTCTACCAGATGTGGCAGGAACTCGACTGCGATGCGAACAAGGCGACGAATTGAAACCCCTCGGGATGCCGGGCCGACCTTTTCCCCTGGGTTGAAATGACGATCTCCTCGGGCAGCAATGGCGGCCAGCCGCATGCGCTCACCGAAGGCGACATCGCCCTGGGCTTCTTCAACGTCGCCAACGGCGACGCGCCCTATTTCACCGAGCTCGCGAATGAATACACGCTCCTCGACAATTATCATCAGCCGGTGATGGGCGGCACTTTCGCGAACTCCATGGTGCTCGGCTACGCCGACGCGCTTTATTACGCCGATGCGAACGGCGATCCGGCGGTCCCGCCGACCAATCAGATCGAAAATCCCAATCCGCTAACGAACACGAACAACTGGTACACGCAGGACGGCTATAGCGGCGGCAGCTACACCAACTGCTCCGACACAACCCAGCCAGCCGTCGCCCCAATCACCAATTATCTCAAGGCGATCAACGTGAGCCCGAATTGCCAGTCGGGAGCCTATTATCTGCTCAACAACTATGTGCCCGCCTATATTGGCAGCGGCGCGACGGACCCGACAAATAACGGTCCCTTCACGCTGCCGCCGGTGATCAAGCAGCCTCACATCGGCGATGTGCTTTCGGCAAAGCATGTCTCCTGGGCGTATTTCGGCGACCGCTGGAACGACTTCAAGACGGCTCCTGGCCTGGGCGCTAACTACGGCGCCATCGATCCGGCGGCCTATCTCTATTGCAATATCTGCAACCCGTTCCTCTACTCGACCTCGACGATGACGAACGAGTCGGAGCGCGATGCGCATCTCAAGGACACCACCGATCTCTACGACGCGATCGCGAGCGGAAACCTTCCGGCAGTGTCCTATGTCAAGCCGAGCACTTTCGTCGACGGCCACCCGGCCTCGTCGAAGTTCTCGCTCTTCGAAGCCTTCACGAAGGACATCATCCAGCATTTGCAGGCCAGCGACCTTTGGGCGTCGACGGCGGTCTTCGTGACGGTCGACGAAGGCGGCGGATATTACAACTCGGGCTATGTGCAGCCGGTCGACTACTTCGGTGATGGGACGCGCATCCCGCTGCTCATTGTGTCGCCCTTCTCCAAGGGCGGCCACATCGCGCATCAATATTCCGATCACGCGTCGATCGTGAAGTTCATCGAGCGGAACTGGGATCTCCCGCATGTGTCGAACCGCGCGCGCGACAACCTGCCCAATCCCATCACGCACGAGTGGAACCCCTACGTCCCAGAAAATCGCCCGGCGATCTCCGATCTGTGGAGCGCCTTCGACTTCGGCCGCTGGAACGGCTTCAAACATGAGATGGACTAAGGGGGCCGAGAAGCCCGTCTTCATGGGCTGACGCCCATCGAAAAATAAGGGCCGGGCGCAAGCCCGGCCCTTCCGCTACCTTGAGAGCCTCTCTTGGGAGGTCAAATTCGGAACTCTATGCGCGGAGCGGCGCCAATAGAATGCGAGGCGACGACAGAGGCCGCTCAAGCGGCGCTGGCGCGCGGCGACATTGCGACAGCAGAGCAGATTTGCGCCCGCCTCATCCGCATCGATAGCGGAAACGGCCGGGCCTTCGCGCTGCTCACCGAGACGGCGCTGCTTCGCGGACGCATCGACGCTGCGCTCGTTTGCGCGGCGCGCGCCGTCGAAGGCGCCCCGCAAGACTCAACCGCCCATCTCATGCTCGCGAAGGCGCGCTTCGCGCAGTGCGATCTCGTCGGGGCTTTAGACGCCCTGGAGAAGGCGGCGAGCCTGCCCGCATCATCGCCGCAGATCGATGACGCTGTTGGAGCCATGATGGGACTGCTCGGACGTCACGAAGACGCTCTGCGCCTGTGCGGCCGGGCGGTCGTGGCGCGCCCGGGCGTCGCGCAATTTCATTATAACCTTGCGGCGACGCTGCGCATGCTCGGTCGCCTGGAAGAGGCGTTAGAGCAGTGCGATCGGGCGATCGCTTGCGATGGGCATTTCGCGCGCGCCCATTACATTCGCTCGGACCTGCGCATTCAGACCCGAGAGCGCAACAACATCGCCGATCTTGAGGCCGCCATCGCGGCCGCCGGCACGGATTGGCGGGCGAAGGTCATGCTTCACTATGCGCTCGCCAAGGAGCTCGAAGATCTCGAGGACGACACCGGAGCCTTCGCGCAAGCGCGCACGGGCGCCGAACTGCACAAGCGCTTCGTGAAAAGCGACGGCGCCATGGAAGTTGCGCGGATTGACGAAATCATTCGCAGTCAAACCAAGGATTGGCTCAATGCTGCGCAGGAGGGCGATCGCGCTTGCGCCCCCGTTTTCGTTGTCGGGCTGCCGAGAACGGGCACCACGCTCGTCGAGCGCATCGTCGGAAGTCACAGCACAATGACCTTGGTCGGCGAAACGAATATCTTCGCGCGACTGGCGGACGATATCTCTGGGGACGCCGCCTCGCGGAAGAGTTACGACTTTCGAGAGCTCGGGCACCGTTACGCCGCGGCCGTCGAGCGCATCCATCGGCCCGGCGGCGTGCGCTTCGTCGACAAGACGCTGCAAAACTACCTCTATTGCGGCGTCATCCACGCCGCGCTCCCTCTCGCCAAGATCCTCCTCGTCCGACGCGATCCGCTCGACGCCGGTTGGGCGTTGTACAAGGCGCATTTTCAACAGGGCTTCGCCTTCTCCTACGACCTCGTGGAGCTGGCCGATTACTGCCTGGCCTATGGCCGGCTGGCGGCGCATTGGCGAAAAACATTGCCAGCGCAGTCCTTCCTCGATGTCGCCTATGAGGACGTCGTCCTCGGGCAAGAACGCGAAAGCCGCCGCATCATCGAATTTTTGGGTTTGCCCTGGGAGGATCAGGTGCTGCGCTTTCACGAAAGCCGCGCCCCGTCGGCGACGGCGAGCGCGGTTCAGGTGCGCCGCCCCATCTACGCGTCATCGATTGGAAAATGGCGGCGACACGAGCAGGGGCTGGCGCCGTTTCGCAAACGATTGTTGCAAGCCGCCCGTGATGTCCAATAGACGCGATGCGAGCCCTTCCGACCAAACGGCCCCTGCAAGGCGGTGGCGCCTCTGGCCTATTCAAAGGCTCAATGAATCAAATCTCAATCTCGGGCTGCCGGAAGAGACGCAAAAGCGCGCTCTGTTCGACAGGCCTGAGCCGAGGGCCCGTCCCGGCTCACTTAGCGTCGATCAGCTTCGCTGGCCGTCGTAAGGCCGGTCAGGACTGTGGTGCTGAGCGGACTTTTGCGCTTCGTGTCGACCGATGAGGCAGCCGGCGGCCGCGCCCAAAAATCCATGATGGCCCAGGTAGTGGCCCGTGAGTTCCGCCGACCAAAGCGCCTTTGAGACAGCCGCGCGCATGCGCGGGCCCTGACGCCACAAGCGCGCCGCTCAGGAGGGCGGCTAACATGAGCGGAGCTTTCATTTGTCACCTACGGGCAGGAGTTCAGCTGCTGTTATAAACCCCGGGCTTGCGATAATGTTCCGCAACGAGGCGAGCGCCAGACCGGCGGGATAGAGGTAGTTTTGGAACTCGTTGAAGAAACTCTTCTCGCCGTTTCCGAGATGGGCCACGACGCCGAGATGAACTGGAAGAATGTCGCTTTTCTTCTCCGTGTCCGGCGCCTCCATCTCCGACTTGAGGGAACGGGTCGGCGCGGATCACCGCGAGATCGGCGGTCGACGTTCGATGGCCTTGGCGCTCGCCGCGAGGTCGGGCGTATCGACGGTTTCGAACCGAAGGCGCGGATGTTCCGTTGCGACCCCCGCCCTCAACGCGTTCACGAAACGGTTCGCGACGCCGCCTTGGTGGCCCACTACGCACTTTGAGAAAATATTTCGTAAATCAATTGCGAAAAAGAGCGCCCTCCGTTTCCGAAACGCGCTCTCGCACCGTTCTTCAGATGAATCGCATCACTTGTTGATTTCGATACCGTTCTTTTTTCGGTATTCGTCGAAAACGCGGCTCATGACCTTGATGACTTTTTCATCACCCGGATGCTCCTTGCAGTAGACGATGACCTCATGCTCGATTTCCTTGCTGCGCGGAATGTTCGCGAAGTGCTTATGGCCCAGGCCGTTGTACCAGCCGCTGTACCAAGCCGTCAGGTAGTTTGCGTCTTCCTGGAAGGTATTGGCGAGCTCGGCGCAGGTGATGGCCTGCACGTCGATGTAGCCCTCGGCGTTGGCGTATTTGTTCAGCTCCTCGTTAGCATAGGCGCTCGTCGCAAGGCCCGCGGCAAGCGCCACGGTCATGAGCAAGGTTTTTCTCATCAGATATCCTTTTCCAGATGAATGCGCAGGGGGCGCGCATAGCCAGGCCATTCCGCAACCGACCGGAAGACCTCGTCGCGCTTTTAGCGGGAGGCGTTATCCATGGCAAGGCTCAGGCTTCTTGGTCCGAACGCGCCGCGACGCTTTGTCCGGGAGCCTTCAAAATCGCGAGGAGAAGCCAATCACCGGCCCATGCAGGATCGCGTTGATTCCCGACGGGCGACCGTTGTTGTTCTGCTGCACATAATCGACGCCTAAGGCGCGGTAGCCGAGCGTGCCCGTGAGCGTTCGCCCGACGACGTTGAAATCATAGCTGTAGCCGCCATAGGCTTCCCAGGCGAACTTGCTGCCCGCGCCGAAGCCGCCGATGTCGCCGCGGAACTGGAACTCCTGCCCCGGCGCGATGTCGTGCCGCACGCGGAGTCCGACCGTCGGATCGACCCACTTCATCGCCCCGGACGACGCGATCGCCTTGGCCCCGATCTGCTCCAGGCCGAGCGCCTCCGAATTAACCACGCCGATCGCGTCGAGGTTCGCGTCAACGCCGACATACATGTAACGGATGCCTGCGTAGCCGTCTAAGGCCGTGAAGGCCCCCGGCGTGTCGGTCAGCTTCCAGCGCGCGAGCTCATAGGCGCCGCCGGCCTCTCCGACCGTCATCGTCATTCTCATATGCGCGTCGGCGTTTGCCGCGATGCCGATGTCGGCGAAGGGCGAACGAAGTTGCATCAGCGATCCCGACGCGCGCAGCTGCATCCAGATCACGTCGCCGTAGATGGAGAGCGGCCCGTCGCTCGCCTCGACGCGTCCGGCGAATTGCAGCGGAAACGCGCTGCTCTTCGACAGGAAGTCGATGAAGGAGGCGTCCAGGCCGATCGTCTGATTGGCGGCGATCGCATCTCCGTTGATGCCGATCGCCCAGTTGTAAGTGGTCGCCGAGAAGCTCCAATCGCCGAAGCTCGGGCGCTCCTGCGCGACGACGCGCGGCGAGGCGAGGAGCGGCGAGGCGCCTTCCGGAGAAGCGTTCGGCACGCTCCAGTCGAACCGGTAGTTCGCGCCGACCCGCACGCTATGGCCGTCGTAACGCGTCCAGGCGGCGCTGGCGTCGGTGACCTGCCGTCCAAGCAGGAAGCCGCGAAAAGCGAGCGGGCTGATGCTCGCATTGGTCATGCCGATCGAGCCGAGATCGTAATAGAGATATTCGAGCTTTGCGCTCAGGCTGGGCGTGAGCGCATATTCGAGGCCTGCGCCAGCCGTCCAGCCAATGCGGTTCTCGAAAACATTGCCTTTGGCTGTATTGCTCAAGAGCAGTGAAGGCGTCAAATTCTGTCCGATCGTGACGCTTTCATTGACGCCGCCATAGGCGAAGCCGCCCGTCGCATAGGTGAGAAGCTTCGGCGTGAAGGCATAGCCGAGGCGCGCCCGTATCGTTCCGAGATATTCCAGATTGCGGTCGAGTTTCGAGCCCGTGACCACGTAGCGGCCAGCGCGCGCGAAGTTGGCGAGGATACCACTCGTGGGATTGGCGAGGATATTGTCGATCCCTCCGCCGCCGCGCACTCCGGCGCCCGCGATGTCCGACTCGAAGCCCCCGACGACCCGATCGGCGAATTCCCAATTGTAGCCCGCGCTGATCCCGCTCAGGAAGCCGTCGAAGCGCGCGCCCGCCACGCCCGTGGCGCCGAGCGCCGACGGCGCTCCCCAACGAAATCGAGTTCCATCGAAAACGTTCGCTGACGCCACGTCGATCCAACGATCGTCGGTCCAAGTGTAGGTGAAATTGCTTCCCACATAGAACCCCGTCCAGGTGAAAGGCGCGGGCGCTACGACCGGGGGAGCCTTGGTCGAGGGTAGCAAGTCAGCGGCCGAGGCGAGAGGCGGCTTGAGCCACATCGTTGCGCCGGCCAAGAGCAAAGAGCCAATCAATCGACGCTTAATCATACGGCTTCCTCACTCAGCGCCGCACAGATGAGTAGATCTGGACGCTTCTAACGTGGTGAGAAAATCGGCGATGGCGATTGTACAGTCAAGGCGACGGTTCATCGTTTCCTGCCTTCTCGCGATAATTTTCCATGGCGTGATATTTTGGCAACACCGGAAGAGCGAACCGCAGATTGCTGCTCTCATCAGTGATATGGATCGCGCCCTGATCCATTACGGCTTTCTCCGGCCCAGGAGCCAGCCCACCCCGGACGCGAAAGCTGGCGCTTGAAGTCTCATTCTAAGCTGGAAATTTTCTGCCTCAACGCCCATTTTAGGGTGTATCGTGGCAGTTACCGCACGCACGGACTATTGATCGGGGGAGAAATCCATGGGTTCAGGCAATTCTGTCGCCGCCCGTCCCGCAGGCGCTCTTAAAGAGCCGATAGGGACCCTGGCGGGTCTCCGCATCCTCCTCGCCGAGGATGAATCCTTGATCGGATTTCATCTCAAGCGGATTTTGGAGGATTTCGGCTGCGAGGCGGTGGGGCCGTTCGGCAGCCTCGACGAAGTGCTGGACAACGCGCTGCATGCGCGCTTCGATGGCGCGCTGCTCGACGTCAATCTCCGCAGCCGGCAGATTTTCGAGATCCTTCCGGCGCTGCAGAAGGTCGGACTGCAAATCATTCTCGCATCGGGTTACGACGACGCGACGCTTTTTCCGCCCGCCTACCGCGCGATCCCGCGCGTGGCGAAGCCCTTCAGTGAGAGAGAGCTGCTCACTATTTGCGAGAGGACCTTCGTCCGCGCGTCCGGCGGCGGGAAGGGCTCGTCCGAGTTAGGCGAGCCCCGCCTCAAGCGCTCAGCGCGCCGGGCCTCGCCGCATGCCCGCCCGCACGTGCTTCCACCGGAAATGTGAGCGTCACCCGCGCGCCAGCGGCGGCGAAATCGATCGCGGTCTTGCCGCCGAGATCGTGTCCGATGACTTGAGCGATGAGCTTTGCGCCGAAACCCTCCACGGTTTTGGCCTTCACCTTCGGGCCCCCGCTCTCCTGCCAGACCAGCTCGACCATTGGATTGGCGCCATCGCTCACCCGCCATGTGACATTGATGGCGCCGCGTCGGTTCGATAGCGCTCCGTATTTGACGGCGTTGGTCGTCATCTCGTGCAGCGCCATCGACAAAGGCATGACCGCGGGGGCCGGCAGCAGTAGAGGCGGTCCCAAAATGGTCAGTCGCGCCTCGTCGCCCGAGCGATAGGGCGCCAGCACCGCGGCCAGAAGCTCGCTCAGCCCAACACCGATCCATCGCGTCTTGGTCAGAATGTCATGCGCGACAGCCAACGCTTTGAGACGCCCCGTGAAGGCTTCCGTGAAGTCCTCGAGCGAGCGCGACGACCGCATCGTCTGCGTCGCCACCGCCTGGACGATCGCCAGAATGTTCTTCACGCGGTGATTGAGCTCCGCGACCATCATGGTCTGCCGCTCTTCGACGCGCTTGCGTTCGGTCATGTCGGTCAGCGTCACGATCGAGCCGACATTCGTCATATTGTCGTCGATCAGAGGCCCCGCATTGAGCAGGTAGTAGGCGGTTTGCGCGTGGCGTTCGCCGCGCAACTTGACCTCAACTCCGTGAAAGGGCCGGGTCGCCAACATCGTGTCGAGGATGTCGGCGGAAACACGCGCGAGCATTCCCGCGCCCTCACTATTCTGGGCGACGAGAGGAAACGCTTCCGAAAAGGTGCAGCCCACGGGCGGCCGCTCGGCGAGCTGCTCGGCTCGCCAGCTCGCATGCGTAATATGCCCGTCCGGCGACAGCACGACAACCGCCTCGGTCGCCTGCTCGAGGACGGATCGTGCAAAACGCTCGGCGGCGGCGATCTGTTCGGCGCGGCGGTAAATCGAGAGATCGACGAGCCGAATCAGAGTGGCCTCAGTCTCGCCAATCGAGATCGGCCGCGACCAGACGGCGACGGGCATGGCGTCGACGCCATTGCAGAAAAGGCTCGCCTTCGCCGTGACCTCAGGGAGGAGCTTCGGCGCCTCTCCTTCGAACAGCGAGAGGAAATCGCGGCCGACGAGGTCCCCGGATGGGAGGCCCGTCAGCTCGCACAGCCGGTCGTTAACATAGAGAATGACGCCGTCCGGCCCGGCGGTCAGCGCGCCGTCGCTCATTTGCTCGACCAGGACGCGATAAGGCTCCTCGGCGCCGTGCAGCAGCACCACTTGCGGACCTTCCAGGGCCCGCATCACGACAATCGCGTCGATGTCACCCCGATGAATGGCCTCGACGGTTTCCTGAGCGTCTTTGAGCGGCGATGCTTTCAAGTCTCGCTTGGAATCTGACATGCTCAAGCCCTGCACAGAAAGGACGCCGGATCAGTTCGGCCGGATGTCCAATCCGACCAGCACCTTTTCCGTATCGGACAGATCGCCGATGATGCGCTTCAACGGCTCGGGCAGCTGGCGGATCAAAGTGGGAATGGCCACGATCTGATGCCGCATGGCGAGCGCGGGATCCTTCATCAGGTCGATGATCTCGATCTCGTATCGTCCCTGAAGATGCTGCTCGCAGATCTTCTTCAAATTGGCGATGGCGGCGATCGATTTCGGCGTTTGACCCGCCACATAGAGCCGAAGATTGTATCCGTCGTGTTCGGTCATGGCACAGTCCAGTTAGTTCTTCTGTCGACCGGCCGGCTTGGCCGGTTCTGGAAGCTTCCCTCCGGCATGGCAACTCACGCCCATGGCGGTGCGATCGGCCGTCAACTGCTTCTCCCGAGATTCTCCCTCGCAGTTGACGAGAGCCACTTCCGCCTCTTGGCTGGCCAGCTGGGCCTGCAGCATCTCGATCTGCGCGGCTGTCTCTCGCCGCATTCGCTCCAGCTCGCGGCTGCGCCGCTCGAGCTCTTGCTCGCGAGCGAGAACCGCGGCTCTGTCCTTGGCCTCTTGAGCAAGCCGCGCCGAACCCGTCAGCACGCCTTCCGGCCCAAGATAGGCCTCGCGCAACTTGATGCCATCGGACGACATGAGGAATTCGCGGACCTGATTGCTGTGGGCCATTCCGCGCGACTTCAAAAGATAGAGCTGGCGGTTGTGCTCGCCGTTGCTTTCGCGGTTGTAGAGCAACAGCCAAGTGTCCATCACCGATGAAATTTGAATTTCTGTCGCAGCGCTTTCCCCCGAAACGACGCCAAGATTGGTGAATAGCGCCGTGACGCAGTTGGCTTTGAGAAAATCGACAAGACGAAGCACCATCCAATGCACGTCCCCCGTCGCGCCCGCGCCCAGCAATGCTGACATGGGATCGATGACGACGGCTGCAGGGCGAAAATCCGTCACATCGCGGTACATCGTCGCCAAATGGGTTTCGAGCCCAAAGAGGCTCGGGCGACGAGCGCTAAATCGCATAAGCTGCTTGTCCTGCCATTTTTGCAGGTCGATGCCGATCGAGCGCATGTTGCGGATGATCTGACGCGGCGATTCTTCCATCGCAAAATAGATGCAACGTTGGCCGGTCGAGCAAGTCGCATCGACAAAATGCGCCGCCAGGGTCGTTTTACCGCTGCCGGCCGAGCCGGACACCAGAATGCTGGAGCCCTTGTAATAGCCCTTGCCTTCCAACATCTCGTCGAGATCGGGTACGCCGCTCGTATGCCGCTCCGTCGGGGCCTCATGCGCGAGGCCGCTCGAGGTGATCGGCATCACAGTGAAGCCCTTCTCGTCGATGAGAAACGGGTATTCGTTGGTGCCGTGGGCGGAGCCGCGATATTTGACGATGCGCAGGCGACGCGTCGAAAGCTGATCATGCACCCGGTTGTCGAGCAGAATGACACAATCGGCGACGTATTCTTCGAGTCCATAACGCGTCAGCGTGCCGTCGCCGCGCTCGGCCGTGATAATGGCGGTGACCTCCTTCGATTTCAGCCACTCGAAGAGCCGGCGCAATTCGGAGCGGAGCACCGACTCGTCCTGCAGAACGCCGAACAGCGTCTCGATCGTGTCGATCACGATGCGTTTGGCGCCGATCGAGTCGATGGCGAAGCCGAGGCGGATGAAAAGGCCTTCCAGATCGTACTCGCCCGCTTCGGCGATCTTGGAGCGCTGGATCTCCACATGGTCGATGACGAGCTTGTTCTGAGCGATAAGCGCCTCGATGTCGTAAGCGAGCGAGCCGACGTTCTTGATGAGGTCCTCGGGCTGCTCCTCGAAGGCGATGAAGACGCCGGGCTCGTTGTATTGGACGGCCCCATTGTAAAGGAAAGTCATGCCGAGAAGTGTCTTACCGCAGCCGGCGGAGCCGCAGAGCAACGTGGGCCGGGCCTGCGGAAGGCCGCCTTGGGTGACTTCATCCAAACCGCTGACTCCCGTCGGCGATTTGTCGATGGAAGACAATGCCTCGCGCCTGTGTCGCTCCTTTCCCGCCACGACTTTCCCTCCTGCGCCTTATAAGGGTTGCAGCCTCGTCAGGCGGGCTCATGCTTCGCCATTAGTTTGGAAAATAGAGCACGGCGCGGTTGTTCAAGGCCGGTCGAGGCTGCGCCGCGATTGTTGCATCCACGTACGCGCTTGCCGCTCAGAACGTCTTGGGCTGCACGCCCTCGCCGCCCCTCGCCAGTCTTTCCAGATGCGGCGGCGCGCTTCGCTCAACGAGATGCGGCCGTCGCAGACGGCGCGCGCAAGACAGGCCTCGACGCCGTCCTTCCTGTCGGCTTCGGCCCACGGCTCGAGCCTCAGATTGCGCGGGTCGCCGGGCGCGCCCCCGAGCGCGAGCGGGATGACATGGTCGAGCTCGAAGCGGCTTTTGTCCGCTTCCGTCAGTCCGCGTTCTCGAAGCTTCGCGACCTTGATCGCGTTCGTGACCGTGAAGGGCGGCCGGACGGTCTTCGTCCAGCCGCGCACGCAAATCGTCGCCTCAATGGTTTCCTGCGTGACGTCGGAATTGAGCGGAAGGCTCGCGGCATGGGCGATCGAGGCCGTGGCCAAGAGCGCGAGAATCAGAAGCGTCCGTGTCAAAGAGCGGGTCTCTCCAGAGCAAGCGCCTCGGGCAGGGAGCAAAGCTGCGGCAGAGCCATTCGGGAAGACTCGCCGCGAATCGAGACGCCCGCCAAGTCTGCCTGGCGGGCGTCGGCAATTCCAGCATGTCGGGCGTCGCGGCTGCAGCGTCTTTCCTGGAGCTTGCAGCCTTCGACAAGGCCACCCCGCCGCCTCGCTCACCGCGCTTCAATGCGCCATAAAGAGCGGCAGCTGGCTTTGACCGAGAATTTTCTGCGTCGTTCCGCCGAAAATCAGCTCGCGCAGCCGCCAATGGCCATAGGCGCCCATCACGATGAAGTCGGCGCGGCTTTCGGCCGCATGTGAAAGGAGAGCCGCGCCCTCGTGGTCCGACGCCGGTAGCTCCGACAGTGTACCCAAAACGCCATGCCGTTCAAGGTGCCGAAGGATGTCGAGGCCGGAGGGACGGCCGGGCAGCTTTCCCTCATCCTTCACGCAGACGATGTCGACTTTCTCGGCCCGCGCCAACAAGGGAAGCGACTCGGCCAAGGCCCTGGCCGCCGGCGCGCCGCCGTCCCAGCAGACCATGGCCTTCGTGAGCCGCGCGGGTCCCGAGAAGCCCGAAGGCAGCGCGAAGGTCGGCCGGCCCGAGCCAAAAAGCGCGCCGGTGATAATGTCCGGGGCCAGGGCCGACCCTTGCGCGATGACAACGACGTCGAAGCGTCGCGAGAGCCTCCCGAACTCGTCGCTGGCGAGCTGCGGAAAGGTTTCGATCGTCACGAACTCCGAGACGAGTCCGGCTGGAAAGGATTGGGCGAGACGATCATAGGCCTCCCGCGCAGCCTTGCGGTTCTGTTCCGTCAGCTCGACGAAATTTTCCGCGACGCTCCATTCGAGCCCGCCGGCGAAGGTTCCGCCATTTGCGAGCTGCGGCGGATAGTCGATTGCAATGCTCGCCGCCGTCAAATGCGCGCCATGCCCTTGAGCCAGCGAAACCGCAAATTCGCTTCCCGCGGGACGCGTCTCGTCGGGCGCCAGGTGAAACAGAAGATCCTTGATCGCCAATTCATAAACTCCCTGATTCGCTGCGCGGGCCGACCTCGCGCCGAAACGCGCCGCCGCCGGCCAGGACGCCCTGACTCCACCACCCTAGCGCAGTTCGGACAAAATCGTCCCGTGTCGAACATTTGCCGCCGCGCCGAGAAGCGCCCTTTTGCAAGCGCCGCTGGCGCCCAATTTTAAGACTCTGTCCTTGCCGGCGTCTCATTCAAGGCTCATACGCCGTCCTGCCCTTCGCGGCCCTAGCGCAGTCCCAGAGTTCCCTGCAGCTTAAGCGAGAACATGCCGGAAGAGACGTGGTCCAAGGTTGAGCCTCTCCGCCCCGACGCGGGCGCCGCGGGGCGCGTGAGCGCCGTGCGCGGCGCGGTGATCGACGCGCATTTCCTCTCGGGCGAGTTGCCGGCGATCGAGGAGGCTCTCATCGTCGAGAAGGACGGAGGCGAGGAAATCTACGCTGAGGTTCAGGCGCATCTCGACCGCAACAATGTGCGCGCCCTGGCCCTGCAGTCGACCGTCGGACTGTCGCGCGGGCGTTGGGTCCGCAGGACAGGCGGCCCAATCGAGATTCCCGTCGGCGACGCGACGCTCGGGCGGGTCATCGACGTGGTGGGCCAAGTCGGCGACAATGGGCCTCCCCTGCCACAGGACGCGCCTCGACGCGCGATCCATCGCAGCCCGCCGCCCCTCGCCCAGCGGCCGAGCGACGCCGGCATCTTCCAGACGGGGATCAAGATCGTCGACCTGCTCACGCCCATCGCCCAGGGCGGCAAGGCGGCGATGTTCGGCGGCGCGGGGGTCGGCAAGACTGTGCTCGTCATGGAGCTGATCCAGGCCATGGTTTCGGGCTATCAGGGCGTCTCGGTCTTCGCGGGCGTCGGCGAGCGCTCGCGCGAGGGTCATGAAATGCTCGTCGACATGCGCCAGTCCGGCGTGCTGGACCGCACCGTGCTCGTCTATGGCCAGATGAACGAGCCGCCCGGCGCGCGCTGGCTCGTCCCGCTCACCGCCTTGACCATCGCGGAATATTTCCGCGACGAGAAGCGTCGCAACGTCCTGCTGCTCATGGACAATGTCTTTCGCTTCGTGCAGGCGGGGGCGGAGGTTTCCGGGCTCCTTGGCCGTCTGCCGTCGCGCGTCGGTTATCAGCCGACGCTCGCAAGCGAGGTGGCGGCGCTGCACGAGCGCATCGCCTCGGCCGGCGGCGTCGCCGTGACGGCGATCGAGGCCGTCTATGTTCCCGCCGACGACTTCACCGATCCCGCCGTGACGACGATCGCCGCCCACGTCGACAGCATGGTGGTGCTGTCGCGGCAGATGGCCGCGGAAGGCATGTATCCGGCGATCGACCCCATCGCCTCCTCCTCTGTGCTGCTCGATCCGCTCGTCGTGGGCGAGGAGCATGCGCGCGTCGCGACCGAGGTGCGCCGCGTCATCGAGCGCTATCGGGAGCTGCAGGACGTCATCGCGCTGCTCGGCGTCGAGGAGCTCGGCGCCGAGGACCGCAAGCTCGTCGACCGCGCGCGGCGCCTGCAACGCTTCCTCACGCAGCCCTTCGTCGTCACTGAGGCTTTCACCGGGACTCCCGGCCGCTCGGTGGCGCTCGCCGACACGCTGGAGGGCTGCCGCGCGATCCTGTCGGGCGCCTGCGACGAGTGGCGCGAAAGCTCGCTTTATATGGTGGGCTCGCTCGAGGATGCACGGCGCAAGGAAGAGGCGGCATGACGCAGGAGGCTGATCGACGCGAGCCTGGAGGCTCGCCTTTCTTGCGGCTCACCATCACGACGCCGAACTTCCTGCTCGTCGATGAGGAAGGCGTGCAGTCCGTGCGCGCCGAGGACGAGACGGGCGGCTTCGGCATCTTGCCAGGTCACGCTGAGTTCCTGACCGTGCTGCCGGCCTGCGTCGTGCGCTGGCGGAGCGCGGCGGGGCTCGAGGCCTATTGCGCCCTGCGCGGCGGCGTCTTGACCGCGAGTCGCGGCGAGCGCGTGTCGATCGCCTGTCGGCAGGGCGTCTTGGGCCAGGATCTGCAAAAGCTCGAAGCCGAGGCGCGCCAAGCCCGCGCCGAGCGACTTGATGCGGCGGCGCGCGCAAAGGTCGAGCAGACCCAGCTGCATGCGCGCACGGTGCGCCAGCTCATCCGCTATCTGCATCCTTCCGGCGCGGTCCCCGAGGCGGTGCTGTTCAGCGAGAAGGAGGGGTTGTGAGGCTTGTCGGAAGCGCGGGAACCTTACGAGCACTCGAAGGCTCACGCGACGAACGCCCGCTTGACGGCCCCCGGCTCCTTGGCGATCACGCGCAGCAACTTGGCCGCAGGCCCGCTGATCGCGCGCTTCCCCTGTTCATTTCGAAACAAGTCGCGTTCCATGCTAACGAATGAGGCCCATGCCTGAGAGAGATTCACGCAAGCCCGACGACCCCCTGGCCGAAGCCTCGCGTCTCGCCGCCGAACGCGATGCGATGCGGCGCTTAGACGCCGAACCTTCGCTCGGGCGACGCCTCGGCCAGATCGGCGTCTTGGGCTGGGCGATCGTGCTGCCCGCGCTCGCCGGCCTCTTTCTTGGCCGCTGGTTTGACAAGACTTATGCTTCGGGCGTGTTTTTCTCCGCGCCGCTCGTCATGATCGGCGCCGGCGTCGGCTTTTGGCTCGCCTGGAAATGGATGGCGCGTCAATGATCGCCGCGCTTCCCTGGCTCGCTTTTCAGGCTGCGCTCGGGGTCGTCGCGGGCGCCGCGGCTGGCTTCGCCTACTTCACAGCCTTGCGCTGGAACGTCGATCTCTTCGAGCGCGGCGCGACGCCGGGCGCGATCCTGCTCCTCTTGGCGCGCTTCGCGCTGCTCGCCGCGCTCTTCATCGCGCTCGCGAAAGTCGGCGCGCCCGCCCTGCTCGCCGCGGCCTTGGGATTGCTCGCGGCGCGGCGCGCCACGTTGCGCCGTCTCGGAGGGCTCAAGTGAAGGCCTCCCCGCTCGCTCTAGGGCCCGGCTTTCAGCTCGGCCCCATCCCGATCAGCAAGCCCGTCATCGTCACCTGGGGCCTCATGGCGGCGCTCGTGCTCGTGAGCGCGCTGCTGACGCGACGATTGTCGCTCTCGCCGCACGCGGGACAGTCGGCGTTGGAGCTCTTCATCGAGACGCTCGACGCGCAAATTCGGGACACGTTACGCGCCGATCCGGCGCCCTATCGCGCGCTGATCGGAACAATCTTCATCTTCGTGCTTCTCGCCAACTGGTCGTCGCTCATTCCGGGCGTCGAGCCGCCGACGGCGCGCCTCGAAACGGATGCGGCGCTGGCGTTCATCGTCTTTTTCTCGACGATTTATCACGGGCTGCGCACGCGCGGCGTCCTCGGCTATTTGAAGACTTTCGCGGAGCCGAGCGTCATCATGGTCCCGCTCAATCTCGTCGAGCAGCTCACGCGCAGCTTCTCGCTGATCGTGCGCCTGTTCGGCAACATCATGAGCGGCGTCTTCGTTGTCGGCATTATCTTGTCCATCGCGGGCCTGCTCGTGCCGATCCCGCTAATGGCGCTCGATTTGCTCACAGGCGCTGTGCAAGCCTATATTTTCGCGACGCTCGCGACGGTGTTTATTGGCTCGGCGGTCGATGGACATGAGTTCTGAGCGCGCAAGGAAGGGCCCCGGGATGTACGACATTGAAAGCCTTAGCGTCATTTGCGCCGCCATCGCCGTCTCTTTCGGCGCGCTGGGCCCGGCGCTCGCCGAGGGGAAAGCCGTCGCCGCGGCCATGGAGGCCATCGCGCGCCAGCCGGAGGCCGCTGGGGTTCTCTCGCGCACGCTCTTCGTGGGCCTCGCGATGATCGAGACGATGGCGATCTACTGTCTCGTCATCGCGCTGCTGCTCCTCTTCGCCAACCCCTTCATCACCAAATAAGGCGGTAGGGCCGCATGCAGATCGATTGGTGGACGCTCGGCCTGCAAACGGTCAACGCCCTTGTCCTCATCTGGCTGCTCTCGCGCTTTCTGTTCCGCCCCATCGCATCGATCCTCGCTGAGCGGCGTGCGGCGGCGGCGCGCCTCCTGGAGGACGCCGCCGCAAAAGATGCCTCAGCCCTCGCGTTAGAGGCGAAAGCGCAGGCGGCGCTCGACGCGCTGGCCGCCGATCGCGCGGCCTCGGTGCGCGCCGCGACGACCGAAGCGGAGGAGGCGCGGCGCGTTCTACTCGATGCCGCCCATGCGGAAGCCGAACGCCTGCGCGCCAATACGCAGGCGGAAATCGAACGCCTCAAAAAGTCGGAGGCGCGGGCGCAATGCGAGCGGGCCAATCTCCTTTCGCTCGACATCGCCCGCCGCCTGCTCGAGCGGCTGCCGCCGGCCGCGCAGGTGGCCGGCTTTCTCGATGGCCTTCTGGGAGCGATCGGCGCACTTTCCGAAGAGACGCGCACGGAGTTTCGCCGGCGCGCCGACGCAGTCCTTTCCGCCCCGCGGCCGCTCACCAACGAGGAGGAGGCGCTGCTGCGCGACGCGCTGGCGAAGGCCTTCGGAGGCCCTGTGAGCTTCTCTCTGCGCGCCGACCCTTCGCTTCTCGCGGGCCTGGAGCTCGAGAATGAGCACACGAGCATTCGAAACAGCCTGCGCACGGATCTGGAGCGCATCTCGGCCGCGCTCCGCAAGGAGCGGGACCATGGATGACGACGCTCTCGGCGCTGGGTCCGATTGGCTCGCGCGCGGACGCGAGGCCTTAGGCGAGGCCGAGCTCGGCCCAAGGATCGAAACCGTGGGGCGCGTCGAGAGCTTCGCCGACGGCGTCGCCTTCGTCTCCGGCTTGCCGCAGGTCGAGCTCAACGAACTTTTGAGATTCGAGCATGGCGAGCTCGGCTTTGCGCTCTCGCTCGAAGTCAATCGCATCGGCGTCATCCTGCTCGATGCGGGCAGGGTCATCGAAGCCGGCGAGCGCGTCTTTGGAACCGGCGAGGTTGCGCGCGCGCCGGTCGGCCCCGGACTCCTCGGCCGCATCGTCGATCCGCTGGGGCGTGCGCTCGACGGCGGCGAAGCGGTCGTCGCGGAGGCCTTTCACGCGATCGAACGCGACGCGCCCGCCATCATCGCGCGCGACCGGGTCAGCGAGGCGGTCGCGACGGGCCTATTGGTCATCGACTCGATGTTTGCGCTGGGACGCGGCCAGCGCGAGCTCATCATCGGCGACCGCGCCACCGGCAAGACGTCGATGGCGATCGACGTCATCATCAATCAGCGGCGCTCGGATATTTTTTGCATCTATGTCGCCGTCGGGCAGCGCGCTACGGCCATTGAGCGCGCCATTGAAGCCGTGCGCGCCAACGGCGCCTTCGAGCGGACCATCTTCGTCGTCGCCGCCGCCGCGGCGCCCGCCGGCCTGCAATGGATCGCGCCCTTCGCCGGTTTCACCATGGCCGAATATTTCCGCGACCGCGGCGGCGACGCGCTCGTCGTGATCGACGATCTGAGCAAGCACGCCGCGACGCACCGCGAGCTTGCGCTGCTGACGCATGAGCCGCCCGGACGCGAGGCCTATCCCGGCGACATCTTCTATCTGCATGCGCGGCTCTTAGAGCGCGCCGCCAAGCTCTCGAAAGAATTCGGCGGCGGCTCGCTTACGGCGCTGCCCATCGCCGAAACCGATGCGGGCAATCTCTCGGCCTATATCCCCACAAATCTGATCTCGATCACCGACGGACAGATCGTTTTGGACCAACGTCTCTTCGCGGCCAACCGCCGTCCGGCCGTCGACGTGGGCTTGTCCGTCAGCCGCGTCGGCGGCAAGGCGCAACCGGCCTCGCTGCGAGCCGTCTCGGGGCGATTGCGGCTCCAATACACGCAGTTTCTCGAGCTCGAAATGTTCACGCGCTTCGGCGGCATGTCCAGCGCGCGCATCAAGAACGAACTCGTTCGCGGCGAGCGCATCCGCGCCCTGCTGATCCAGTCGCGCTATGCGCCGCTGCGGCTCGCCGATCAGGTCGCGTTGCTCGCGGCGCTCGAAGCCGGCGTGCTGGACGCGGCGCCCTTGGAGGTCGTCGCGGAGGTGAGGACGAAGCTTCCCGCCCATCTCGACGCCTGCGCGCCCCAAAGCGTCACGGCGCTCACGGGCGGCGCGCCGCTCGATGACGCGCTGCGCGAGACGCTCGTGGCCAAGGTCCGCGATCTCGTCAAAGAACTCCAGGCTCGGCGGCCATGAGCGAGCGCTTAAGCGACATCCGCGCCCATATCGTCGCGACGCGCCAATTGGAGACCGTGATAACCGCGATGCGCGGCGTGGCCGCTGCGCGAGCGCGCGAGGCGCAGTCGCGGCTCGAGGGCGTGCGCGCCTATGCGGAGACCTTGGGCGAGGCGATCGGCGCAGCGTTGTCGCTGCAGCTCGGCGAGCGCGCGGCGCCGATCGCCGAGCAGGAAAAGCGCCATCCAGGCCATATTCTGCTCGCCTTCTGTTCCGCGCAGGGCTTCGTCGGCGCCTTCAACGAACGCGTCCTTGCGGCGGTGAAAAAAATATTCGCGGCGCCGCCGGCAGGACGCACGGCGCTCTATCTCGTCGGCGAGCGCGGTGCGACCCTCGCAGAAGAGAGAGGACTGCGGCTGGCGTGGACGACGCCGATGGCGGCGCATGTCGATGAAATGCCGACGCTCGCGGATCGGATCGCAGCGGCCCTTTACGAGGCGCTGGGCGCCAATCGCGTGGCGCGCGTCACTCTCGTCCACGGCGCGCCGGACGGCGCAACAGGCTTCACGATCGTCGAGAGGCCGCTGATCCCGCTCGACCTGTCGCGCTTTCCCCCGTCGCGCCGCTCTCCCCCGCTCGTCAATCTGCCGCGGGCGGCGTTGATCGAGAGCCTCGCGCAGGAATATGTCTTCGCCGAGCTTTGCGCGGCGGCGGCCTTGTCCTTCGCCGCGGAGAACGAGGCGCGGATGCAGGCGATGATCGCGGCGCGCGGCAATGTGCAAAAATCGCTGCAAGAACTCGAGGCCCGGCATCGTCGACAGCGACAAGCGGAGATCACGGAGGAGATTATCGAGCTCGTGAGGAGCGCGCCTAGCGGGTGAAGGGGTTTCTCAATCACTGCGAAACAATGTTTGGAGAAGACGCGGGTCAACCGATAACATGCAGAGCGCGTTCAAGATGAAATGCCTTCATCAAGGCCTCGCCCCATGAATCCCTATGCGCTCTGGACATGGCCCTGGACGACCTCTTTCGAGTTTTACCAGCGGCTGCTCGACGCGCTCGGTCAGGCGAGCGCGCCGGGGGAAGCCGCACGAGGAGGCCCGAGCGAAGGCGAGATCGAATGGCTCACCCCTAATAGCGTGCGGCTCGACCTCGACGCGCTGCGGCTGCGCCAATTCTCCAAACCCAAGGGAGGGGAGACTCCGCTCCTCATCGTCGCGCCCCGCGCGCTTCACGACGCCGGCTTCCTCGATCTCGCGCCCGGCCACAGCCTCGTCGAGACCTTCAAATTAAACGGTTGCGATCGCGTCTCGCTCATCGAGTGGAAGCGGGCGACGCCAAGCATGCGCGGTCAGGGGATCGACGCTCAGCTTGCTCTGCTCAATGTCGCCATCGATGAGATCGGCGCGCCCGCCGATCTCATCGGGGTCTGCCAGGGCGGCTGGCTCTCGCTCGTCTATGCGGCGCGTTTTCCGGGCAAGGTCCGCAAGCTCGTTCTCGCCGGCGCGCCGATCGACACGCAGGCGGCGCCTTCCGCGATCGACGGGCGGGGTACGC
Organism: uncultured Alphaproteobacteria bacterium; assembly: GCA_963808525.1. Classification (GTDB taxonomy): domain Bacteria; phylum Pseudomonadota; class Alphaproteobacteria; order Rhizobiales; family Beijerinckiaceae; genus Methylocystis. The sequence goes on along the minus strand of CAWEGE010000020.1, from coordinate 23,526 downwards.
CGCTCAACGAAGCGTTCGAGGCGCAATTGCTGCGGCTCGGCGACGGTCTCGTGCTCGGACGACATCTATCGCGACTTTGGCCCGGCACGACCGACGAGGGACGGCGCCGCGCGGATTTCCTGCAGATTTCCGAGGCTCCGGCGACGCCGGAAGAGCGGCGGCTCACTGAGAAATTCGAGCGTTGGGATCATCGCCTGCTCGATCTGCCAGGAGTCTATTACCTAGAGGTCGCGGCTTGGCTCTATCGCGAGAACCGGCTGATCGCGGGAAGCTTCCCGGCGCTCGGCCACGCCGTCGATCTTGGCGCCCTCGCCTGCCCGCTCTCCCTGCTGGCGGGAGCCGAGGATGATGTCGCCCCACCCCCGCAGCTTTTCGCGCTCATTCCGCACATCGCGGCGGAACTCGAGGTCGAGACGGCGCTCGCGCCATGCGGTCACCTGGCGCTGTTCATGGGACGCCGAACTCTGTCGGAGGAATGGCCGCGCATCGCGCACTGGCTCGCGAAATAGAACTCATGTTATATTCTTTGACATGAGCGGCCTTGTCTGGATTGCTTCGCTTCGCTCGCATCGACGACCGTGGCGCTCCGGCAAAAAACAGAACGCATCAAGACGCGCGAAGGGTCGCGACGACGGGCGCGTGCAGCGAGCCTTCGATCGGGTCCTGCGCATAGGCTTCATCCGGCAGGCTCGCGTTGAAGATGTCCACGCTGACGCAGCGCCGAGCCAGCGAGACCGAGGCGAGGATGTGATCGATGAGGCGCGGCTCGCCGGCATGCAGAACGCTATAGCGGCGATCGATCGGGACGCGCGTCTCCAACGGCTCTAAAGCCCGAGCGCCGCCGTTGAAGTTCGCTTCGAGAATCGTCGACGCCGCGTCATGCTCATCGACGTTGAGATCGCCACACAACGCGATCGCCGCCCCTTCATCGGTGTCGAAGATGTTTTCGACGCAGAACCTCGCTTCGAGCGCCTGACGCTCGCGCTTTTGCGCAGCGAGGAAGAGGCCCTCCACGCGCTTGCGGCTCGAATCGGAGCCGCCCGGCAAAGGCACAGGGCGCGGCGCGCGCAGATGCAGATTGATCAGATGCAGCGGCCCTGCCCCCGGCGCCTCGATCGCCGCATAAAGAAACGGACGATCGAAAACGATCTCGATGGGGTCGCACTCGTCGCCGAGAGGACCCCATCGCCACTTTGCGACGAGGTCATGATGAAACTGCCGCGTCGCGGCGAAGGGCCAGCGACTCAGAATCGCTAGGTTGTGAACGTCGGCGGGAGCCTCAGTACCCGGACGCGTGCTGCTCGCACGGAAATAGGCGGAATAGGGCGTCTTCTCGAGCAACCGGTCGAGGGCGATGAGGCGACGCGGACCGTGCTTCTCGCTCTTTCGGCCGGCGATTTCCTGCAGGCAAAGGACGTCTGCGCGCAGATCGATGAGGAGCGGCCGCAGTGCCGCGACGCGGCGCTCGAACGCGCGCTCGCTGGCGGCCGTCCAATCGAGGTTCTCCAGATTGAAGGTCGCGATGCGAAATTCTTCGCTCATTGCCGCAAGTCGCTCTGTGGTGGCGGCCGGCGCGGCTCCGCTTTGGCTCAAGACTGCAACACATAGAGACCAGGCGCTTCCGCGATCGGGGCGTATCCCTTCTCGGGCGCGCCCATCGGCGGCGGAGCGCTCGCGTCTCCCGAACGCGCCTGCAGCCACCTTGACCACTCCGGCCACCAGGAGCCCGGTTTTTGCGGCGCGAGAGCGATCCAAGAGTCGGGATCGTGATAATGGCCTCCGAGTTCTCGCGTCGCGACCTGATAGCTCGCGACGCCGTGCGTCGGCGGGGAGACGATGCCGACATTGTGCCCCCCCGAGGTGAGCAGGAAGGTCGTCTCGGTCTCGGTCAGCAGATGAATCTTGAAGACGGAACGCCAGGGTGCGACATGATCGCGCGACGCGCCGACAACGAATATCGGGACGCGGATGTCGCTGAGCACCACGGGTTTTCCGTCGACGAGATAGTGACCCTCGGCGAGTTCGTCATTGAGGAAGAGACGGCGCAGATACTCCGAATGCATGCGGTAGGGCATGCGGGTCGCGTCGGCGTTCCAAGCCATCAGATCGGTCATATTCTGCCGCTCGCCCATCAAATAGTCACGCACGAGCTTCGACCAGATGAGATCGTTGGAGCGCAGCATTTGAAAGGCGCCGGCCATCTGCTTGGCGTCGAGATAGCCCTTCTCCCACATCATATCTTCAAGAAAGGCGATCTGACTTTCGTTGATGAAGAGCATGAGCTCGCCGGCCTCGTCGAAGTCGGTCTGCGCGGCGAAAAGCGTGACGGACTTCAAGCGCTCGTCGTCGTCGCGCGCCATCGCCGCCGCCGCGATCGAGAGCAGCGTTCCGCCGATGCAATAGCCGACGCTATGCACTTGCTCGCCGGGGACAATCGCCGCCGCCGCATCGAGCGCCGCCATTACGCCGAGCTTGCGATAGTCCTCCATGCAGAGATCGCGATCCTGCGGATCGGGATTCTTCCATGAGATCATGAAGACCGTAAAACCCTGGTCGACGAGATATTTGACGAGGGAATTCTCCGGCGATAGATCGAGAATGTAATATTTCATGATCCAGGCCGGCACGATCAACACCGGCTCGGGGCGCGTCTTTGCGGTCGTGGGCGCGTATTGAATGAGCTCGATCAGCCGATTGCGGAACACGACCTTGCCGCGCGTGACGGCGACGTTCCTTCCGGCCGCGAAGTCCTCGGCGCCGATGGGCGCTTTTCCGTTGATCGCGCGCGTCCAGTCCTCGGCAAAGTTGCGGGCTCCGCGCACGAGGTTCCAGCCGCCTTCCCGCAGCGTCTGATGCATCAGCTCCGGATTCGTCGGCAGATAGTTGAACGGCGAGACCATATCCAACACTTGGCGGGCCATGAAGTCGACGGCGTTTTCATGCTGCGTCGTGACGCCGCGCACGCTCGTCGTCGCATTGTGCCACCATTGCTGCTGCAGCAGGAAGCTTTGATAGAGCAGGTTGTAAGGCCAGCGCCGCCACGCCTCCCCCACGAAGCGATGGTCTTGCGGCAACGGCTCGATGCAGGGCTCGCTCGTTCCGCCTTCCAGCGCGCATTGACCAACCCAGCGCGCAAGGCGCAACGCCTTGCGTGACGCCTTCACGGCAAGCTGCGCCTGCTTGCCGGGGCTCGCCGCAAGATGCGTCGCCCAATCCAGATAGGCGCTGCTGAGAGCCGCCGGCGAGAGTCCGAGGGTGAAATAAGCGAGCGAAGCGTGCAGGCTGCGATCGATGACGTCGCTTAAGGCCGTCGCGGCGAAGGAGTCCTCTTCGAACTCGCGGCGCGGTGCTTTTGGCGCACGGTCCGAGGTCCCGCTCGGCGCGACGACCGAGCGTGAGCCCTTGCCGGCGGCCGTCGGCGCCACGAGAGAGAGGACCCGCCCATGCGGCGGCCGCGCCCCGGCGTCGGCCGCGGACGGAGTTTTGGGCTCGCCTTGGGTCATGCACGCTCCATCTCGAGAAACAGAGCGGAGCTTAGCGCATTTCTCGGGGCGGCAGAATTCCCTCCTTCTGAGAGGCGGGGTTGCGTCGTTAGTAAACGGAATAGGGCCGGTTCAAGACCCTGCGCCAGACCACCAGAGCGAGATAGAGCAAGGACGGCACAAGGGCCAAGGCGAGGCCGAGCATGGAGTAGAGCTGATTGCCCACCGGATCGATGCGCGCGCGGCATTCCGGATCATGCAAGTGGCAGAGTTCCGTGGAGCCCGGATAATAGGGAATGATCACGAAAGTCGAGAAGGAATAGGCGACGACCGCCGCAATGACGAGCGCCGGCAGCAGATAGGGAAAAATGAGGCGCGACAGCCAATCGAGCGGCCGAATCTTGCGCTTTCGCCGCAGCTTCAGGTCGTAATAGGCGGCGGCCCCCGCCGCGAGCACGATGATCGCGATCGTCAGCCCCACGGGCACGAAGGGATATTTGACCCCCAAAGCGACCAGAGCATTCATGCGGCCTCCTAACGCGTCCTGTGTGACGAGAGTTTGTAGACGAGCTTTCCCGCGCGGCGCAAGACGTTAGGCGAGCGGAAGCAAGGCTGGAGCGACACGGCGTTAGGCGGCGCCCCTTATCCTTGAGGAGCGTCGCCCCGGCTCTCTGGCGGAGGCGATCTCGCCTCTTCCGGGATAAGGTGACGGGCTACGCGGTAGAATTCGAAGGCTGCCGTAGTCCCGCGTCGACCAGACCAAGCAGCTCAAGTTCGTTCTTTCTGAGGGGAGCATTCGAGCAGCGTGAGCACGAGCGAAACAGCCCGGGAAGCGCAGAGACGTCACTACACAAATTGCGACCGAAAATCGTAAGAGACGCAAATCTGGAATAAGCCGACTTCTGCTGAGATATTTGATTTATGGAGCGGAAACGCGCGGGTGGGCGTATCGCCCTGGAATTCGACTGGAAGCGGTCTAGCAACGCCCCGATCACCGGCAGATTAGGGCGACTTGCGGCGCGAATGGATGGTGCCCGGGGGCGGAATCGAACCACCGACACTGCGATTTTCAGTCGCATGCTCTACCAACTGAGCTACCCGGGCGTCTTCGCCTTTTCGCGAAGGAGTGGCTTATAGGCGCCCCTGCCTGGCTTGTCCAGAGCCGCGGAGGCCGCAATTTCCTCCGCCACATGGTCCCCGCGCCGGGACTTCTCCCCCTCGCCCTCAATCCTCGCTGCGCGAGCCCCAGGTGGCGTGCCGCACCCCGGCGACGCGCTCCAATTCCGCCGTGAGCGCGTCGAGCTCGGTCGGATTGACGCTCGTCGCGGCGAGCGTCGCGATGAGCTCGACCTCGTCGTCGCGCTCCATCTCTTCGACGCCCCGCACCGGGTATTTCGCTTGTTCGAGCCGCTCGACCAGCAGGTCCCGCAAGGCATCGCGCCGCGCGGGCGTGACCGTCAGGCGCATGTCGTAAACGCCTTCGGCGGCGCGTTCATCGATGGGCGCGCGCTCGATCAGCGTGACGAGGGGTCGCAAAAACGTGTTGCCCCCGAGCACGAAGACGGCAAGCGTGACCGCCTCGACGGGAAAGCCCGCGCCCGCGAAGCCGCCCGTGACGGCCGAGCACCAGATCGTCGCTGCGGTGTTGAGACCGCGAATATTCGCGCCGTCCTTGAGGATCACCCCAGCTCCCAAAAAGCCCACGCCCGAGGCGATGTAGGCCAGCACCTGCACCCCGCCGAGATTGCCGTTGAGCCTAGTCGCCAAATCGACGAAGGCCGCGGCGCCCAGGGCCACGAGCGCATTGGTGCGCAGCCCTGCCGTGCGCTGACGCCACTGCCGCTCGGCGCCAATCACCGCGCCAAGCGCCAGAGCGACGAAGAACGCGAGAACCGTCTTCTCGAATCCCGGCAGGCTGAAATTCAACAAAGACAGCATATTTGACGGCCTCGCGGGCTGACGCATCGGTCAGAAGGAACTATCCTGCAAAGGAAAAGCGACGACGGTGCGACGCCCGCGCTCCGGCCCGCATCGAGACACAGGCGATGATGCTTCGACGGTCCTTCTTCAAGACGTTGGGTTTCGCAGCCCTCGCCGGCCCGGCGGCGAGCCGCGCGGCGCCAACGACGCCATCGAGCCCGCACGCCGATCTGGTCGAGCTTGCCGGCGCAGCGGCGCAAAGCGCCGCCGCCGCGCGGGAGTTCTTGAGGTTCGCCATGCCGCGCCTTGGCGCCAGGGACGCGGCGCTCGCCGATTGCGCCGCCTCGGGCGCCGAGATGGTTGCCGCCTGCGATGCGCTGACGGCGCTCGCCGCCAGCGACGCCTCCTTCGCTTTTGGCTTTGCGCGGACAGTCGCCGATCTTTGCGCCGCCGCCCGCAAGGACTGCAAGAAACTCCCCAACATCGCCGAATGCGCGACGTTGGCTGCAGCTGCGGCGACTTGCGAAGCGGCCTGCCGCAAAGCCGCCGGCTGAAAGGAAAGCGGCAGGAACAACTGCAGCCCTTCGCTCGCCTTAACCCGCCTCCAGCACGGTCAGAGCCCGGCGCTGGTTCCTTTCGAGGCGGCGCACGATCAGGCGCACGAGAAAGAGCCCGAACTCCGGGTTCTGGAAGTAGTGCTGCTCGAATTCCTCATAGGTGATGTACAGCAGCTCGACATTCGTCCTGCAGACGGCGGAGGCGAGGCGGGCGCCGTCATGGGTGAAGAGCGCCATCTCGCCGAAGATGTCGCCCAGGCGCAGTTGCGCTCCGGCTTCTGGAATCTCCACCTCACCCTCGATGACGATGAAAGCTTCCGAAGCCTTGTCACCCTTGCGGAAAATGATGTCTCCCGCCTTGAAGCTGCGAGAATGCGCAAAGGGCTTGAGCCATTCGATGTTGAGATCGGTCTCGGCGGCCTGGCGCACCGCGACGATGAGCTTTTGCATCTGACGCGCCCGCGAAGCGTTGAGCGGCAGGTTGACGCCGTGCTCGACGATTGACGGGACGTAGCCGGTCACCAGTCCATAGGCGAGGCCCGCCACATTGCTGAGCATTGAGGTATAGCGCAACGGAATCATTCGCGTCGCGAATGCCGCCGCAATCGACATCGCGACCTCGGCCCAGCTGAAGAGATTGGAGAGGTAAAGGGGAACGCCGTGTGTGCTCTCCTCCTGGAGCCAGGCCAGAAGGCCGAAGAGATAGCCGACGAAATTAAGCGTCATCGTCTTGCCTCTGCATCTTGGCGACGTTCGATCGTGCGAGCCTCGCCCACCCTATCCTCCCAGCCCGCGCTTGATGGCGAAGGGCTCCGGCCCGATTGCGTCGCGTTCAGGCGGCATCGCCCTAGCGCCGAAAAGTGTGTCGAGAAGGCGTATTCCGCGCCCTGTGAACCGGCCCCGAAGCGAATTACCATTCGCAGGAGGGCCTATGAGCATGAGCGGAATTCCGTCTACGCCACCACCTCCCGCTTCTTCTGCTCGGCGCTGGGCTTCGCTTTTTCTTCGCCTGACTTGCTCTCCATCACCCAGGCGGGCGACCAGTCCTCAGGCAACTTCTGCTCGGAAAGGGCGCGGTAACGCGATTCCAGCAACTGGTAGAGACCGCGCCAGCGCTCCGGCGCTTCGAGCACCAGCCGGTTCGCAAGCGCCGCCGCCGCGTTGAAACGCCGCTCCCGATATTCTCCGAACATCTCCTCGTGCCGCGCCGCCCATGTCGCGAATTCTGCGCTCTTGGCGAAGGCTTGATCGCCGGCGATCGTTGCGACGGGGGTTGGGGCCTCCCGTCCCACCACCACGATGGCGCCGAGGTCGAGCCAAGCGAAGTCGGGCGCGGCGTCACGCACGCCGCCCGAGACAACGATGTCGACCTTGAGAATTTTGCTCGCGCCCTCGAGACGAGACGCGAGATTCACGGCGTCGCCAAGCACGGAATAATCGAAGCGTCGGGTCGAGCCCATATTGCCCACGCTGCAGGGGCCGATGTTGACGCCCACCCCCATCGCGGCCGGCCGATACGCGACGCCGGCGCCGCGCGCCTTCTCTTCACGCGAAGCGTTGAAGGAAATCATCGCCTGACGCATGGCGAGCGCAGCGCTGACGGCTTTCTTGCTATGCTCGGGGACATCAAGCGGGGCGTTCCAAAACGCCATGATCGCATCGCCGATATATTTATCCACCGTTCCGTCGCGATCGAGGATGCAGTCGGTCATCGGGGTTAGATATTCGTTCATGAAATTCGTGAGCTCCTGTGCGCTCATGCCCTCAGAGAGGGTGGAGAAATTGCGCAGATCGGAGAAGAGCACCGTGAGCTCGCGCGTTTCACCGCCCAACACGAGCCGGTCGGGGTTCTCCGCCAATCGCTCGACGACCGAGGGCGAAAGGAACTTGCCGAACGCCTGATGCACGTGCTGCTTGGCCGCGCGCTCGAACTGCCACAAGGTGATGGCGCCGATCGTATAGGCGACGGCCAGCGCCGCGCTGGGATAGAATGGATCGAGGAGCAGGCCATCCTGCTTGAAAATCCAGAAAGACGCGTAGAAGAGACCACCTATCGTCAGGAAGACGAAAAGCGTCGAAAGGAGCGGCGGCGCGAAAAGGCTCAATGCGGTCAAAATCAGGAGAAGGCCGGCGGCCGTCGCAAATTCTGCTCCGGGAGCCCAATCCGGGCGGGAGAGCAGCTGACCGGAGAGCAAAGCTTCGATGATCTGCGCATGGATCTCAACTCCCGGCACGCTGGCTTCCAGCGGCGTCGCGCGCACGTCGCCAAGTCCGGCCGCCACCTCGCCGATAAAGACGATGCGGCCCTCGATCTCCTTGCGGTCGACCTCGCCGCGCATCACGGAGGCCACCGAGATCACCCGGTCGGGACTGGAATGCGCATAGCGCGGGCGAACGTCGGCGCTGGGGCCCGTGCCGACCTCGATTGCGCCTACGGCGATCGCATTGACGCCGGTCCTGGCGCCGCCGGCCTGCTCTCCGCTCGCGTTCGACGAGCGAATGACATAGGTCGTCTCGTTCTGCGCGACGCGCAACGCCTCGAGCGCGAGGGAGGGAACGGGGCCGGAGGGATCGGCCGCGAACACAGGCACTCGGCGCACGATCTGGTCGTGGTCGGGCAGCCAGTTCGTCACGCCCATGCCGCGCGCCGGCTCCCCGAGGATGGCGATCGGCGTCACCACGCCGCGGAAACTCGCCAGGAAGGGCGTCGGGTCGTCGCCGGCCAAGACCAATCCGGCCTTTTGCGGGTGGCTCTGCACGCCGCCCTTGGAGACGAGCGTCATCCCGAGAACGACAGGGGCGGCCTCGATCGCCTTGGCGAAAAGCTGGTCGTTGGTGGCGGTCTTCGCCAAGGATTTGGACAGCTCCTTTTGCGCGTTCTTGCTCGGGATCGAAGCGAGCACCTTTTCGAAGCTCAGCCTGTCCGGCTCCGCGAAAAGCACGTCGATGGCGATCGAGGCCGCGCCGAGCTTCGTCAGCCTGCCCAAGAGTTCTGCCCATTTGTCGCGCGGCCATGGCCACTGGCCCAGGAGCTTCAGACTCTCCTCGTCCACGGCGACGATTCTGACCGGCGCGTCGCGGTCATAGACGCGCGGCGAGAGACGTTGGAAGCGATCGAAGACAAGATTGCGCATGTCCTCAAGAAAGGACGGCTGGACCAGACCCCAGGGAAGGACGATTAACGCCGCGAACAACGCGGAGAGAAGGAAAATCAGTCGCCGTCGCTTCATCCACGCACCTGCTCAGACGACTCCATTGGCTGCTCTCTTCGCGCCAGCGAAGTGGGCTGATCGGCGCATGGCGCGATCGTCCTAATCTTAGCGCGCTTGTCCCTTGAACGAAATCGTTCGAGGGAAAACAAATTGAATCTCGCGGGAAACAGGGAAATCTCGATCGCGAGAGCTCGCTGAGCTTGTCAGCTCAACTCCGGAGCGCTTCGAGCGGCGGCGAGCATCACGACAAACACGGCATGGGTGGCGTGGTGCAGGAACTGGTCGAATCCGAGCACCCACCAAAAGTAGGTGCTCTTGGAGGTAAGGCCGAATCGCCGGCCGATGACGCCCTTGGCGCGATCGATGGAAAGATGGACGAAGAAGTCCACGCCAGCGAGCCAGGCAAGGCTTGGCGCGAGGAACGCGAAGATGACAGCGGTCGAGGCGGCGTGAATGCTTGCATGCGCGAGAAGCGGCGCGATCCAGCGGTCGGCGCGCTCCTTGCCAAAGGCCATCCATTGGCTCTGCAGAAGAAAGTCCGCGACGAACTGCTTGGCGAGAAAGGCGGAGAGGCCAATGATCAGCCAGCGGGTGGAGAGCAGTGCGGGTAGCGCCAGCATGTCGGTCCTTTTTCAGTCCTCCGGGTGCGGCCCCGGGCGAGAGCGTGCTGGGAATTCGGCCTGCGATCCGAAGGGATGGCGGCTCCCAGGAAAGGAGTCGCCCGAAACGACGCTTTACCGATGTGCGCTTGCGCACATCCGCCCCCCGATCATTACCGCGCGTCGCTAGAGCAGATGAAGCCGCAAGTCGACAGATTTTCGCTTTCAAAGCCCTTCTAGTTTATTGATTTTTCTCAATTTTTTAGCGCAAACGACGCAAGGGCTCAGCTTGAAGGAATTGCCGGCGTCACCGGGAAAGATAGCGCACAAGCCGATTGGCGCCGAGAACCCGGTCGGCGAGGCGCGCCGCCAGGTGCTGTTGGAAGGCGAGCGCAGCCGCGGGCGCTTCCTCGCCGAGCGCCTCAAGCGCGCTTCTCGAAAGCTGCCAGACTTCGAGATCTGTCTTCGCGCGCACTGTGGCGGAGCGTGGCGTTCGCAAAAGATAGGCGAGTTCACCAAAGAGCGCCCCCGGGCCGAGTATGGCAAGTTGCACCAGCCCGCCTCCCGACGAGGTGATCTCGACGCTCGCCTCGCCGTGAGCCACGACATAGAGCTCATCGGATTGCTGCCCCTCGAGAATAACGGCTTCCCCGGGCGCGAAGCGCAGGGACTGGCCGGCCTTCGCAAGCCGCGCGGCGAGAGCGTCGGAGCCCGTGGCTTCCCGCAGCCAGGCGAAGACGGAAACGGGCTCCTGCGCCACGACGGAGGGCCTGTGTCGCAAGAAGACCGCATCCTCGGCGTAGCGAAGGCCCTGATCCAGATTGGCGAAAAACTGGAATTCGGACGTAAGGTCGAGTCCGAGCCCCGCCATCGAGCGCCGATTCTCCTCCGAAAGACCGCAGAGCACGATTTCGGCCCCGGCCGCGCGCGCCTCGCGTCCCACGGCTTCGAGCGTCATCACCGCGGCGCCGTCCACGCCGGCAACTTCCTCGAAATCGATGACGATGCATTCGAGCCCAGGATCGCTGGCCAGCGCCTCATGCACGCGCTCGCGCAGGCCGTGCGCGGATCCGAAGAACACGTAGCCTTTCAGCCGCAAGATGACGATCGCCTCGCCAACCTCCTGGATCGCGGCGAGGCGCCGATCATCGTGCTGCGTCAGCGAGGAGTGGTAGTCGCGTCCGCTGATCTGCAGACGCACGACGCCGGTGCGCGCATATTCGAGGATGAACAGAAACGCTCCGGCAAGCGCGCCAAAGACCATGCCCTGATAAAAGCCCAAAGTGACGACGACGACAAGAATGAGGGCCTTCACGATTGCGTGACCGCGCTTCATCTCCAGCAGGCCGCGGAAAAACCAATCCTTCAGGGCGGCGGCCCCCATCCAGAGCAGCATGCCGCCGAAGAGCGGCCAGGGCATGAGCTGCAGGAACGGCTTTCCGCTCACGAGGCCCATCAGGCAAACAAGCGCTGTCACGGTTGCGATGATCCGTCGCGGAGCGTGGAAGCGCAGCGCTAGCAGCGTGTGGACCGTCGAGTGAAACCCGGGCACGGCGCCGAAGGGCGCCACGAGAAAATTCGCCATGCCCGCATTCTTGAATTCCGCATCGACGCTTTGCTCGTGGGGCGAGGCGCGTTCGATGCCCGCGAGCGCCAGCATCTCGCCCAGCGCGCTCGTTAGCACGAGGAAGACCATGGAAGGAGCCTGACCGAGAAGGGCCATCCAATCGACCTCACGCAACCGCGCGGGCGGCAGCAGGAGGAGATTCTGGACCTCCCTCGGGGCCGAGGCGACGATCCAGCCATGGCGCTCGAGCGCCGTGATCGATAGCCCGGTTGAATGAATGACGGCTTGGAAGAAGCCGATCGCAGCTAAGATCAGCAAGGGCACGGCTATGCGCGATCGAAATCTGGATTCGACGAGCAGCAGCAGCAGCGCGAGCGCGATTCCCGCCATCAGGCGCGAGACGGAATCAGAAAGGGAAAGCGGCGCGTCAAAGCCGTCAGCGCCGATGAGCGTCAGGACGCCGCTCTTCAGGAGAAGAAAGCCGACGCTCGCGAGATAGCCGCTGATAACGCAATCGGGCACGTAGCGTAGATAGCGGGTCAGGGAAAAGCGACCGATTACGAACAGCCCCAGCCCGACGAAGGCCGCGCCGAGGCAACATAGCGCGATCACCGTGGCCTCGATCTCCGCATAGCTGCGCGTGTTCGCCATCGCGGCGCGCAGCGCCAGTGCCATCACGCCCAGATTGGCGATCGCCACCTCCTGAGTGCGCAAGATGGCGAAGGGCTTCGAGCCCGACGCCGCGCTCACCCCCGCAAAGATCACGGAAGACATCAAGGTCATCGCAAGGCCCACGGGGAAAGAGTCCTGCAGCGGGCCTGCAAAAATGAAGAGCGTCGAGGTGACCGAAGACACAAGAGCGAGAAGGCCGGCGAGAAGGCCGGTCGAAAGGCCGATGGCGATGCGCTTGTGCTCAAAAGTGGAACACAGCCCCGCCCCGCGCGAGGTCAAGGCGTGAATGAGCGACCGCGCCCGCTTTCGCAGAGGCGCGTTCGCATCGGCCGTGCCTTCAATCGACTGCAGCCGTTTCGGGTCGGCTGGGGGATCATGCTCCACGGCCATGAAGCTCCAATGGAACAGCCGGCGCGCCAGCGGCGCCCAACGTAAATTCCACCCTCAAACACACATCAAGCAGGCCGAGACGGCCAAGGCCGAGCAAGCCCCGGTCACACCGCGTCGCGATCGGTGGTTGCAGGCGGGAAATCCGGCTTAACACGCCGCCGCACGGCGATGCAGGTGATGTCGTCCGCCTGGGGCTCCCCGCCGGCGAAGGCGTCGACGGCGTCGAAGACGCTCGAAACGAGGTCCGCTACGCTCGCGCCATGCCGCTTCTCCAAAGTCTCGAGGAGGAGCGCGTCGCCGAACTCCTCCTTGGCGGCGTTGACGGCCTCCGTGACGCCGTCGGAAAACACGAAGAGAGCGTCCCCCGGTCCGAAGCGAACATTTGCGGCCCTGGCGGGGCGATCAGCGAGCATCGCAAGCGGCAAGCCGGTCGCCTCCAGCCGGGTCACCTGCCCCGCAGCCGACAAATGGATCGGCGCGTTGTGACCGCAGTTGCAATATTCGAGGACGCCCTCGCTGAGATGGAGCACGGCGAAAAAGCCGGTCGCGAACATCGACGCCTTATTGTCCTGACAAAGCAAAGCGTTCGCCCGGGAAATCGCGGACGCCGCGTTCTGCTCTTCCCTTGCGGCCATGCGGAGCACGGTCACGACGACGCTCATGAACAGGCTCGCGGGCATACCCTTCCCGCAAACGTCGCCGAGGACCAGGGCGAGCCTGTTCGAATCGAGCGGAATGAAATCGTAGAAATCTCCGCCGACATCGCGCGCAGGGCGCATGGCGGCGCGCAGCTCCACCTCGTCACGGGCGAAGTTGATCTTCGAATCGTCGGGAAGAAAGGAGCGCTGGATGAGGGCAGCGCTCGCCATCTCCTCCTGTCGACGCCGGTTCTTCACAATGTGATTGGCGAAGCGGCGGAACGCCGCCGAGAATTCAGCAAGATGCGGCGAGGCGTGCGTCAAGTCCTTCAGAATCTCGTCGTCGAAGCTCTGCGCTTCCAAGGCCTCGAGCGCATTGGCGTAGAGAGCGAGCGCCTTGTTGACCGAGTCGATCTGCCCGCCCAATTGGCGGATCATGGTGACGAGGAATTCGGGCGAGCCTCGACCGAGTTCCAAAAGTCTTGCGCGGTCGACAAGGAGGACCTGCGCCGCGTTCGCCGCCTTGACGCTCGCGGTGCGCGCCATTCCCGCCAGAGCCCCGATTTCGCCGATGAGCCGGGGCGCCTCGACGGTCGCGAGGGGCACGGGTCCGTAGCGAGTCTCCGCATAGACCTGCAGCGTCCCGCTTCTCAGAAAGAAGGCGGCATCGCTTTCGTCCCCCTGATGCAGGAGAATGTCGCCCGGATTGAGATCGATCGGCCGCAAAGTGGCGAGAACCTCTTCGAGCGCTTCTAAAGGGACCGACCTTCGCTCCTCGACCGGTTCGCTAGCGTCCTCCTCGACAGCCAATGTCTATCCTTACCGCTCAAATTCCGCGAAATCTCAGTCTAGCGGAAAAATTCGGCGGTGACACAATTACCTGTTTCGGTTCGAGAATATTTTAAGCTGTCTGCAAAGCTCCGAATCACGCCAATGCCGAGGCCGCCGGGCGCGACGTCGTCCAGCCCCCCCTCGACGCGACGGGGAGGAGCGCGGGAGATGTCAAAAGGTCGCCCGTTGTCCTCCACCGTCAAGGTGATTTTCTCGCTCGAAACATTGACCGAGACGGAAACCTTTAGAGGATCGGCTGGCTCGGCCTGGTCGCTTTGCGCTGTAGGCGTGCGGCCGTGCATCGCGACATTCGCCATCAGCTCCTCGAGGCAGAGCTGCATGGCGTAGGCCTGTCCCTCGGGGAGATGCAGATCCGAGGCAATCGATCCGACCCAGCCGACTGCCCCGCTGACCGCGGTTATCGCTCCCGAGAAATCTCGACGCCACTCACTATGCACGCCCAGCCTTGTCGTCATCCCTGCCTCAAAGTCCAAAGACCCTCTCGGCCTCGCTCATGTCGCGAACGATGGGAATGATGGTATCGATAGCCGCCGACCTTAAAACTTTTTCGACATTCTCCTGCGGCTTGAGCAGAACCATCCTGCCGCCATGCTCCCAAGACGCCTTCGCGCCCGAAACCAGCGTGCGCATGCCGAGCGAGGCGAGGAAGCCCACGTCGGAAAGGTCCACCGCCACGAATTTCTTCTCCTTGGCGATGTCCATGAAGGGCCCGTCAATCTTGAGCGCGCCGTCAATGTCCAACCGCCCCGACAGCGAGATTTTTGTTATCTCGTTACCGATCTCCGCCGTCGTCAACTCCATCAATCCCTCCTCTTTCGTGCGGCGTTCCAGCAGCCTCCCGGAAACCCGAAACAAGACTTTCGCGGGACGACCGCCTGCGTTTTGCCGTGGAAAGGGCTTTGAGGCCGGCGGGGCGCAGAGCGAATGCCCGCCTCCCTTCAGGCAAAATCTAAATTTTCCAGTATGTTGCTATTGTAAAGGGATTGTGACAGGCGCTCCTGCTTCAGCCGGGGATAAAGCCGAGCCGCTGCAGCAGCCAATAGGTTCCCGCGAGCGCGATCGCCGCCGAGATGCCGTAGACGAGCTTTTCGTGCCGCCGCTTGCCGGTGTGGTGGTCGATATACAAAAGGATCGGCAGCAGCGCGAGCACGATGGCGATCTGGCCGATCTCGACGCCGATGTTGAAGCTCGCCAGAGCCGGCACGATGGTCGCCTTCTGCACGTTGAGCTCCCTCAACCCGCTCGCGAAGCCGAAGCCGTGGATGAAGCCGAACAGGAAGGTGACGATCCAGCGCCTGTCGATGTTGCGCGAGAAAAAATTCTCGACAGCGACGAAGATGATCGACGCCGCGATCGCCGATTCCGTCAGGGTGGTCGGCAGGCTCACGACGTCGAGCGCCGCCAGCGACAGCGTGATCGAATGCGAGATCGTGAAGGCCGTGACGACCTTGACCACCGGCCAGACCCTGGTCGCCCAGAGGATCACGGCGATGAGAAAACAGATGTGGTCATAGCCGGTGAGGATGTGCTCGACGCCGGCCTTGCCGAATTTCAGCATGAGCTGAGAGGTTGTCTCGAGCGGTTTCGTGAGATCGAGCGGCGGGCTCGCCCCATCGAGCACGATCTCGCCGGCGTTGGGACCGCTCAGCAGCGTGACCAGCTCCCTGCCGCGCGGCCCCTGCGCCTTCAGAAGCTTCGTCGCATCGTAGGTGACGAGCCCCTCGCAATCGAAACGTAGCACCACGAGCGCGCTGTCCTGATTGGTCGGGTCCTCGCCCGCATGCTGGACGGCGGCGGGGCATGCTTTTCCGGCGGCGTCCTGCATCGTGACGCGGCGCTCGACGAATTTGCCGATCTCCTCCTCCAGAACGCCGGCCTGCGAAAGGTCCACTTCCTTGCGCTCGGCCATCGAGTCCTGGAACATCCGCTCGAGGTCGGTCGCGAGAAATCCGACGTCGACGACGAAGCCCTTGTCTTTGGCTTCGATTTTTGCCGTCGAAATGTCTGGCGTGTGCGCCTGGGCGGGCAACGCGCCGCAGCACGCGAGGATCGCGAACGCGGTTAAACCCGCGAGGAAGCTTCTCATGGCGCCCACTCCTGCGACCGTCAACTTTAGCGTGAGGGCGCCATAGCCGAAGGCGCGCCGCCCGGCAAGACTGAGCCCGGGTCGTTGCGGCGCTCGGCGCCGGGGGCTATGAGGGGGTGAGCGCCCGCGGGCGCTCGGAGACGCCGATGCAACGCGTGACGATGACGATCGACGAAGAGCTGATGGAGAGCCTCGACCGCTATATGGCGGCTTCCGGGCACTGCAATCGTTCCGAGGCCGTCCGCGATCTCGTGCGCGCCGGCCTCTTGCTCCAGCCCAAGAACGACGACGGCGAGCGCGCCTGCATGGCTGCGCTCGTTTATGTCTATGACCACGAGACGCGCCAGCTCTCGAAACGCCTGTTGAGCGACCATCACAGCCACGCGGAGATGTCGGTTGCGACCCTGCACGTCCATCTCGACGAGGCGAGCTGTCTCGAGGTGTCGCTGTTGCGGGGACAAAAGGCCGAAGTGGAGCATTTCGCGCAGCACGTTATCGGCGAACGCGGCGTGCGCTATGGGCAGCTCGTGGTGGTTCCGGCCAACGCCGAAGCCGAATCAGAGCACGAGCACCACCATCATCACGACGACTGATCGCGGCGCGAGACGGGTCACTCGCCGACCGTAGCGATGCGGATCATATTGGTCGCGCCTGGCGAGCCGAAGGGCATGCCGGCGACGATCGCGACACGGTCGCCTCCCTCGCCAAAGCCCTGGCTCTGCGCCGAGCTGCAGGCGCGGCGCACCATGTCCTCGACGCTCGAGGGGTCCGGCGTCTGAACCGCATGCACGCCCCAGGCGAGCGTAAGCCGCCGGGCCGTGTCCCGCTTGGGCGTGAGCGCGAGAATGGGCGAAGCCGGCCTCTCGCGCGCGATGCGCAGCGCCGTGGCGCCGGAGTCCGTCCAGGCGCAGATCGCCTTCACGCCGATCGTCTGCGCCACGTCGCGCGCGGCGGCCGCGATCGCGTCGGCGACAGTCGGATTGGGCGCCTCGGCGCGCTGGGCGTTGATGATCGAGCGATAAACCGTGTCGGTCTCGACCTCCTCCGCGATCCGGCTCATCGTCGCCACGGCCTCGCGCGGATATTGTCCCGCGGCGCTTTCAGCCGAGAGCATGACGGCGTCGGCGCCCTCGAACACCGCGGTCGCCACGTCCGAGACCTCAGCCCTCGTGGGGAGAGGCGAGAGGATCATCGACTCGAGCATCTGTGTCGCGACGACCACGGGCTTGCCGACGCGCCGGGCTGCGCGCGTGATTCGCTTCTGTAACCCCGGCACCTTCTCCAGGGGCAGCTCCACGCCGAGATCGCCGCGCGCGACCATCAGCGCGTCGGAGACCTCGATCACCTCCTCGAGGCGGGCGACCGCCTGCGGCTTTTCGATCTTCGCCATCACCGCCGCCCGACCCTGCACGATCCGCGTGACCTCGAGCACGTCCTCGGGACGCTGGACGAAGGAGATCGCGATCCAATCGGCCCCCTCGCCCAGGGCGGCGGCAAGATCGGCGTGGTCCTTGCTCGTCATCGAGGTGATCGGAATGTCCGTGTCGGGCAGGCTCACGCCCTTGCGGTTGGAGATGCGTCCGGCGATCTCGACGACCGCCCTGGCCTTGTCCTGCGTCGCCTCGACGACCTTGAGCCGAACCTTGCCGTCGTCGATGAGCACCGTATGGCCGGGTCTCACCGCCGCCAGGATCTCGGGATGCGGCAGGCTGACGCGATTGGCGTCGCCCGGCGTCGGATCGAGATCGAAGAGCAGCGTATCGCCCTTGCGCAAATGAGCGGAGCCCTCGGCGAAGGCGCCGATACGCAGCTTGGGCCCCTGCAGATCGACCAGCACGCCGACGGCGCGCGACAGCTCGGCCTCGATCTCACGAATCATCCGCACGTAATTGGCGAGCGAAGCATGATCCGTGTGGCTCATGTTGATTTGGAAGAGGTCGGCGCCGGCGGCGGCGAGAGAGGCGACGACCGCACGGTCGACGCTCGCCGGCCCCAGAGTGGCAATGATCTTCACGCGCCGCAGCCGTCTCATGGAATCGCCTATCCCTTTCGTCGAGGAGTTTTTGAAGGAGCTAACGCTCGACGGCGGGCGCGTGGGGAGCCGGCTGCGCAGGATCCGTCAGCTCCACTGTCCAGCTACGCGCGTCGTGTCCCGTGTCGACCTCGAAGAACCCCGTGCGATCGAACCCGCGCGCGAAACAGTCCTCGCGCCCCTCGATTTTGAACTCCCGATCGCGCGTGCACATGAAGGACTTGCCCTTCCACTCGCCGCCGCGTTCGTCCATCGCGTAGACGTAGTAATACTGCGCTGCGAGCGGGCCGCGTAGCAGATTTTCGCAACCCGTCGGCCGAAGGTTCCACCATCCTTCGACGAACCAGTTGCGACCGTCCGTGTAGGCGAGAGCCACGCTCACGCGACCCGACGTCTTGTTGCACAGTCGGAAATCCGCCAGCGCAGCGTCAAAAGCGCATAGGCAAGACAAGACGGTGACGGCGGCGAGAGCGGGACGGAGCATGGCCTCTTCGTGGCGGCGTGACCGGCGCGCACTATGCGAGCGACGCCGATGATTGTAGCCAAACCACGAGCGCCAAATTTTGTCCACCCCAGGAAATTGAAAGGCGCCGAAGGTGCTCGCGCCCCGGGAAAAACGCTTGACGCGCGGCTTTCGCCACGCGCCATCGTCGCGATATTTTTTGCTAGGGCTTTGGGCGCGCTCCTTCCCCCGACCGGACGGCGAGCAGGCCTCCCACGCCGGCGCTGCGCCTCAGGCGGCGATCTCATTCGCCGTGGCTGCCGACTCCCCTGTCGCGGCTTCCTGCGTCACGAGCCTGCGCAGCGGCGCGTAGCGGATCATGCCGTCCTCGTAGAAGAATTCGCAGGTGTCGTCGACCGCGAGCGCCTCCAATACGCCCAGCCAGACGCGCTTTTGCGTCCAGCGGCGGAAACGGGTGTAATTGGTGTACCATTTGCCGAAATGCTGCGGAAGGCTGCGCCAGGGCGAGCCGGTGCGAACGATCCAGAATACGGCTTCGATGAAGAGGCGATTGTCGCGTCCATGGCAGCCTGGATCGCCCTGCTTGCCGGGGACCCGGGAAGCGATCAGCGACCACCGCTCGTCCGTGAGATAATATTCCGTCAAAGCATCCTCCTTGCGAATGACGTGCGCCGTCGCCCGCGCGCCGAAGAGCGCGCGTCAAGCCTGCGTGCACGCAGCGTTGATGCGGTTTCAGTTCAGCCGGAGAGGGGGAGCCAAATCCTCGCGCGTTCCCAACCTCCCAGCTGATTCGTATACTACCTATAGTTGTAAACATTGCAATTACAACTTTCCTGGGGATTGACGCGGGGGGCCTCTGCGCCAGCGTGCCCGGCGATTGAAATCCGGCACGCGCGTGCACTCCAGTGAGCCCAGACTCGCGGGCCTGCGCCCGCTTGCTTTGCTCGGCGTCTTGCCTGCCATGCGCGCCTGTGGCACAAGCCCCGAGCGCAGAAGCTGCAGTAGCTCAGTGGTAGAGCACTCCCTTGGTAAGGGAGAGGTCGAGAGTTCAATCCTCTCTTGCAGCACCATTATTCTCAAAGACTTACGGAAGAGCGCGCGGATCGCCGCCGTGCCGGGGAAGCACGGGGGAAGCAGCGGGCGCTTTTTTCAGCTATGAAGGTCGATCCGCTCCCGGTCGCCCACCATGTCCCTGAAGACCATTGAAGAACTCACCGTCTCCGCCTGCCGATGGCCGTTGGCCGAGTTCGAGCGCAACGTCTTGCTCTACTGCGGCGAGCCGGTCGAGAGCCGGCCTGACGGCAAGCCGGGGCCATATTGTGCCTGCCACGCACGACTGGCCTATGTGCGAACCGCGGCGCTCCGCCTCAGTCACGCATCAGCGCAGCGCCCCCGCTCCCAAGTCCGAGGGGCGCGCGGTCGAGCATGTGCTGGAGGTCATGTAGCTCTCCCCCTGGCTGGTGAACTCGGTGGCGGTCTTGCAGACGACGGCGGTCTCCTGCAGATGGATTGCAGTTCGGTTCGGCTTCCAGAAGGCGGCGGTCTTCTAGACAAACAAACGACCGCGATAAGCTCTAACACCTGTCACGTAAGTGATTGAGAAACTTGGGATAATTTCGGGCTCGACGGCGCGAGCGTTTTAGTTTCTAGGCCCATGCTCGAAGCGCGAACCATCGTAAAATTGGCCGCCATGGCTTACCGCGACGGCGTTGCGTCGATCTCTGTCCAGGGCGGTCTTCGTCAGTGAGGCGCAAAACGGCGGCTTTCTCTTTCCTTCACACGCTCATGATCATCACCTAGGATGCGGGGCGAACAGCCCCCAAGAGGGATATGAAAGCCATGATCCAAGCTATACTCGGCTTGATTTCAATTCCGGTCATGCTCCTAAACTTTGGTTGGATCGTCGGAGGGATTTGGCTCGTCATACTCGGCGAGTGGGGCTTGCTCGGATTAGGGCTCGCGTCGATGTTCATCTCGTCATTTGGTCTAGGGTTCGTGCTCATGCCCGGATTTCTGCTCGCCTTGCCGGGAACACTCGCGCTAGACCGAGGAGAGCACGTGATTGGTGGCCTCTGCGTGCTTGCGTCCAATCTGTGGACCCTCGTCGTCATAACAGTCTGGTGCGTCGGCTGTTTCTACGTGGTGCTTCGCTACTACAACGCTGGCTCGATCTGGCCGTATCTGCTCTGGGCGTATGGCATGGCGACAGGCCCTTGGAGCTACATGGCTGCGAGAGGAGGTTCAAACGAAACCGGCTCGCTTCTCAGCGCCTTCGGTGCGTGTGTTGGCGCAATTGCAATCATGGGCGTCTTACTATTCGCGGATGATCCGTCTATCCTCGACTGCACTATTGCATTCTCTATCCCGATGACGGCGGTGCTTCTCTTTCAAATTGTGATCGCTTTCATGCTATTGAGAGATAAACGGCTGCGGGCGATGTGAGTGCCGCAGCGCAAGCCTTCAGCATCAGGAGGGGTGCGTGCGGTTAACGTCAATTCCGTGGTGGCTGTGGCTTACTCCAATCGTGTTGTTGTTGGTCGCAACCATGAGAATGCCTTACGGATACTATACGTTCATACGAATTACGGTCTGCGGCTTGGCCGCCTTGTTCGCCGTTTTAGGGTGGGAGGGCGGTTCGGCCTCGCGAATCTGGTCAGCGATCCTTGGCCTCGTCGCCATCCTGTTTAATCCGATATTCCCGATCCATCTCGCTCGGGGAACTTGGTACGGCCTTGATATAGGCGTCGCTGCCATTTTTGCCGCGCATCTCGCGTGCGAGCGCCTAAGATGGCTCGAAAACAAGCGCTCGTGAGGGAGAGTCTCTTCTATGACCGCGGGCAGCCTTGAGCGTCGTGGCGACCCTTTGCCCCGCCACTGGGGCGAGGAGCCCAAGCGTCCGAAACCGAGTTCACGCCCGTTCGTGTCACTCGGCCTCCCCAGTTTCGCAGGCGGCGAGATACTGCGGGCCGCCTGCGCTTCTATAATTTTTATCTTCTCCCGTTCCTCCGCGCAAATGCGCATGATGCGCTCACGCCGGTCGTCAGCCTGTTGCGCTTTTAGTTTTGCCTCGTCGACGCGGACCTGTGCGTTTACAAATGTATTTATCAGAGAGCTTTTAGCTCTCAAGACGGCTTGGTAGCTTTTATCCGCCATCCCCACACGCGTCTGAAGGACCGACAGCGCCTCGTCGAGCGCGAGGCCGACGACAGTTTCGAGCTTGGCGGCCAGATCGGCAGGGGCGGAGCCGCCGGGGCCGCTGGGCATGGCGATGAGGGCTGTTTTTGGCTCGAAATCCCGCCCGTATTGCCCAGCTCCCGCTCCCCTGTAACCCTTGTAGGCTTCGCCTGTAGTGGGCCTCCAAGCGGCCAGCGCCGCCGCGCCGACGACGTAGGCCCTCACGGAACGCGAGGGGCGGCCAACTTGGACGACGCCCTGCAAAGAGTCGCCGCTGTCTTGCCCGTCAGAGCACCCTCATTGCGCAGCACCCTTGCGCACTCCACAGGGTCGAGTTCGTGCGGCTCGTATATGCCGCGGAAGGCGGCGGGGCGGATGAGCCAATGATGACCTCCCCTTCGCCGCGCCACCACCCAACGCCGCCATCGTCGTTGCCGGCGACGGTGTGGGGGCCGAAGTCGCCCCCGCGGAGGCGAAGGAACATGCGCAGCAACTCGACGGTCAGGCGTTCCATTGCTCAATCCTCAGTGCCAAGTCGCGCCATCGCCGTCGCCCGCTGTTAGGCGTGCAGCGGCCTCGTCCTCTTCACGGATTTGACGGAGTAGGCGGTCGAACTCGCTCTCTTCCGGCGCGGGCGGCGTCGCGGTGGCGGGCGAGGGACTTGTAGAAGTCGCGGAGGCGCTCGCCGCCTGCCGCTCTCTGCGCGCTCGGTGCTGCTCCTTGATCGTCGTCGGCGGCGCGGCGCGCCCTTTCGTTTTTGGCTCACCCCCAAACACCTCCTGCGGGATCGTCCGCATCGTCCCATCGTCCGCAAATGGCGCTTTATCCTTTTCCTTCAATGCGTTGCGTGCGGACGATACTGCGGACGATCCGCGGACGGTATCGTCCGCGCGACGATAGGCGGACGATACCTATCGTCCGCGCTAACATATTGATCGACATTAACCTTCTCCTCTGCGGACGTTGCGGACGATCCCACAGGCGTTACTTCCACCTTGGCGCAAACGGTAATGGTCCGGTCGCGGGCGTGACCGTCCCGAGAGCGGGTGACCTCTACCCCGTGGTCCGCGAGCGCCTGCTTCAGATAGCTCAATCGCCCCGACAGCACGTTCGGCCCGCCGGGCCAAGCTTTGGAGCTTCTGGTTTGAGTGTCGGCGCACCCAGCCAAGAGCGACAGGAGCGAGGTCGCGGTTCCCGTCCACTTGTCCGCGGGCGCGCCTTTTTGTTGGGTTGCCGGGTCCCATATCTCCCCCCTGCCGAGCTTCTCCGCAAAGCTCATGACGGCCTGCGCCACAGGATCGGCGCTCGTCACGCTTGCCGAGGCACTCCGGCGGTTGCCGTTCAACGTCTTCGAGACGGTCCCCTCTGGCCAGAACGCCGTCTCACAGGCCGCGCCCCAGGCCGCGCACATCCGGCCATGCGCCCCAGCCCCTCAAGGCTCACCGATCACACGCGCCGCAGCCCGACAGAGAGAGCGTCGAGCAGGGCTCCCATAATAAGCGGCGCGTCTTGCTCGAACTCCGCCCACAGCTCTGCCTCGGTCTTGTATTGCGCCGGCACGTCCTCCAGCTCGATGATGAAGGCGCGGGACGCGAAGTCGCCCCGCGCTACAACGTCGTGCACGCTGGTAACGATGCAGGGACGGATAGCGGCGAGCGTGGACTTGTCATCGTCGCTGTAGAGCGAACGCCCGTCGTAGCAGCCGCCCGCTTGTGCTCAACTTGCAGAACGTGTCGCTCTGCCCGGGCGTCAGATAGTCGATGTTGTCTGCGACGATCACGTGGTTGTGCTGAGCGCTGACGAAGGAGTCACGCTTGCTCGCTTGCAATGAGCGCAGCGGGTCCGCGTTAGGATCGACAAGGACGCACAGCATCGGCGCGAG
>CAWEGE010000019.1:0-317333 GCA_963808525.1 uncultured Alphaproteobacteria bacterium | reverse complement strand
ATTCTTCTCAAAGACTTACGGAAGAGCGCGCGGATCGCCGCCGTGCCGGGGAAGCACGGGGGAAGCAGCGGGCGGATTTTTGGGCTATGAGGGGCGACCTGCCTCTGGTCGCCTCTCATGCCCCTCGCCACCATCGAAGAACTCACCGTCTCGACCTGCCGATGGCCATTGGCGGAGTTCGAGCGCAACGTCCCCCTCTATTGCGGGGAGGCGGTCGAGCTGCGGCCCGACGGCCGGATCCACCCCTACTGCCCTTGTCACGCTCGTCCCGCCGTTATGTCCGCCCCGCGGCGCTGCGCCTGCCCCCTCGGTCACGCATCAGCGGACCGCGCTGGCTCGACCTGCCCCGGCGACGTTGCTCTGATTGCCGCGGAGTAGCAGCTCACGTCGCCTCTCCTCGACAGGGGGAGGGGGCTCCATACCCCCGGAGGGGGCTCACCTCGAAAGGGAAACTTGGGAGAATAGCGGGCGTAAATCGGCCAGCGTTCATTTTTGTCCGACCACATCCGAATTGCGCACCAAGATAAAAATCGGTCCGATGGCTCGCTGATGGCGCTACCCTCCCTCATACGAACTGAGTGCGGCCTATGACTTCCAAACCTCTCGGAGAGAATGGCGCTCAAACCGAACTCGGTTTTCTGGTCGATGCAGAGATTTTGTCGACAATTCACCAGTAATATACCCTACTCATCGGAGCATTAAAACGTGACGCTCATTGTCAATTGACCAAGACTTGAATCGGCTCAAGAAGCTCTGTCCAAGAAGAATATCCGCCTTCTCCGAGGCGACGCTGGCTGTTACATTCTCTAGAGTTTTGTTGCCGACTTGTAGCGAACGAATGCGGAAGCGTGCAGAAGGAACTTTTGTCCCATCGGCGAGCACATAAGTCTCTACTCCAATAAAGTCCCCGTCAGATATCGTTTTAGTGCGAATCAAGGTAGAAACTACGTCATTTGGGATGCTAACGTCGGAGGCTCCGCTATCAATGACGGCGTTTAACGTTATTATGCCATTGAATTGCACGGGAACGACATAGAGTACCACCCTCTTTTTCCATTGCGAGCGATTTTTCACGGGCAATGGCACCCACAAATGCGTCATCAGCCCATATTCCTGACGAAATAATTGATCCGTTAGCGGCGTACAAGGTGCCTTGGCCGTTTCTCCTAGTTTCTTTCCACTCGCCAACGTATTTCTCTCCATTAGGCCAAATGTGAGTACCTTGACCGTTTCTCATGTCGTCCTTCCATCCACCCACACGTATTTTTGTCCGTCGGCCAAGCGAGGGTGCCGCGACCGTTTCTCTTGTTGCCTCCTTCCACTGGCCGACGTATCTCACTCCATTGGGCCAAGTGCGGGTGCCTCGACCGTTTCTCATGTCGTCCTTCCACTCGCCGACGTATGTGTCTCCCTCGGGCGAAGTGCGGGTGCCTTGGCAACTATTCCAAACCACCTTCTCGTCTTCGTTCGGGCATGGCGGTATGCGGCTCCCGACAGTGGGCGCTGTTGGTTGAGCGTGCTTGGCCGAGCGGGTGTCGGTGTCGGGACGCGTGGGAGCGGCAACGGTTGTCTCGCCGCGACTTCGGACGCATTCAACCAGCGCTGGGAAAATTTTGTCCGTCTGGTCCAAGTCGGCACTTGAAGAGATTGCCTTCCGCGAACGCCTCCATGACGTGCGCACTCCGAAAAGCGCGGACCAGCGCGCCATTCGTGGGCATATCTACTACAGCAAACTCAGTGGCACGCGCGATTGTGTACACGTGGATCGGTTCGCGGCCATCGAAGGTTATATCCACGGGAACGGCCTTCCCCGGCGTCAAATTCCATTGGGGGTGGCCGACGCCTAGCACCCAGCCGCCTGATGCCGTGACCGCCACATGCAACATAATTCCGCTAAGATATGATGCTGAGACCGCACAGTGCGAAAACGCTCCCGTTGCGTCATCCGTGTAACTGCCGCCGAACCAGTTCCCAATCTTAATCTGATTGATTGGTCCCTTCGCCTGCGCTGGCGAGCAAAAGACCACTGCCGCTATCGAAACAGCTAAAAGGGTTGCACGCATCCGATTCTCCCCCGAGAGGAGCTTACGTCGGGACTCGCCGACTAGGCCCCGGTTCGGTTGCAACTTTCCTCAAATTTTATGCCTTTACAAGGCCCAGGGTCACGGAGACCGCCGCCGGAGCGCGAACGAAAGCCCCCAAAGCGCGCGCCGTCGTAAAAATCGGCGCTCACTCGGCCTCGCCGGGCGTCGCGATGGGGGGCTGCCTGACCCCCGCCTGCGCATCGAGAAGCCGTATTTTCTCCCGCTCAGATTTTACGATCCGCATAATTTCCGCGCGTCGATCCCCACGCTGTGCATTTTTCAAACGCATGTCGTCGACACGGGTCTGAGTGTTCAATGCCGTGCTTATGATGGATGACTTCGCGCGAATGATCGCGCCAAATTCACGCGCGGTGGGGTCCAGCCGTAGGCCGAGCACGCGCAGCATCTCGTCGAGCGCTACGCCGACGGCGGCTTCGAGCTTGGTGGCGAGATCGGCCGGGGCGGAGCCGCCTTCCCGCGCCGTGAGGGGCGAAGCGCCGCCCTGCGAGGGCTCGAAATCACGCCCATATTGCCCTGGGACAGCGCCGGCGTAACTGGCGAAACCCCCTGAGGAAACCGGCGGCTTCCATTCGAAAATTGCGTCGCTGACGGCATAGACCCTCGGCGTTGAGTTCCCCACCTTCGCGACGATTTGAAAACGCCGGTCGTCTTGCACGCGCAACAGGTCGAGCCCTTTCAGCGTCCGCGCCACCTCTTGCGGATCTAGGTCGTCGCCGCACATCTCGCCCCATGCCGCCGGCTTAACCCACCATTCGCTATTGCGACGCCAACCCCACGGGTCGAGAGGCGCGACGGCCGACTTGTCGTCGAGATTTTCAAACCTGTGCGGGTTCCATTTTAGGAAGCCCTTCACGCGTTCAATGATGACATTTTTTAACATATTGTCTCCCTCCTCAGCCTCGGGCCAACTCAACGGCAAAGCTCAAGCCGAGCCGGCGGCGCTCGCGGATTGTCATCACACGTTCAAGTTGCATTGCTCCTCCCCCCTCACCCCCCTCGACCTGATTGCCGACTGGCCTGCGGGAACCTTCCGGAGGGGTCGAGCATGTGTTCTCCCTAGATTTCCCGCTTTCTAGGTTCCTACGTGCCAACATCCCTTGTTTCTCTAGGGGTTTCTCTGATTTTGAGGTTCCTACACGCTCCCCTTGTAGGAACCCCGTTTTCGCCCGCAAATCCCCGGATTTGTTGGGTTGTAGGAACGTAGGAACCTCGAAACCGGTTTTTCCTAGGGGGAGCGCATATGCGACCGTTTTATCTTGCTCTGCGGTGCTGTCGAGATACCGCTCGAAGGCATCCTCGAATTGCAACCTACGGTAGCCGTTCGGCACCTTGTCCCCCCAGCGGATCGCGCCCGGCCGAGTGGGTCGGGCAGGGCGCGCCTCCCACTTCGAGGTCGTCAAACCAATCGGCGTGCCATCGGAGGAAGTCGCGGACGCGCTGGACGATCAGCTGCTCGTGCATGGTCATGCCCTCAGTGTGTGGTTGCGTCGCCGCCGAAGAGCACGCGGTCGAGCATGGCGTCGATCGACTTTGGGAGCGGCTCCGTTGCCCGGCGCGGGCGGAGTTGCGGTCGCGGGCGCTTCGGCGTTCGCCGCCTGCCCCTCTGCGACGCCGGAACTTCTCCGCGATCGTCATCGGCGCTGGGCCGCAGATATGTCCACTCTCCGGGATTGGGGGGTTAGAAGTTCCCCAAGTTCCCCACGCCCATGTTTTTCACTGGATTGCGCCCGATTTGGAAGTTCCCCACGCACCCCCCGTGGGGAACTTTGATTTTGCCTGGCAATCGCCCGGATTTGCAGGAGTTGGGGAACTTGGGGAACTTTGAAGTGGGGAATCCGGGGAAGTGGACAGATACCGATCGAACGCGTCTTCAGAAATTGCGCCAAGCTTGTAACCGTTCGGCTGCTTCCCATCCGGGCAGCTTGATCGTGTTGGGGACGATCCCAAAACCCTTGAGGGCGCGCACGATGGCGACCGGGGGTAATCTGCTTGCCGTAGGACCAAGGAACCGAATGGCTGGTCGGGGAGAACGGCAAAGCGTCAAAAGCAAGATCGGTTGACGAAAGATCGATCCGCGTCCGCACTCACTCTTTTGCCTGCCTCTTCAGCGAACACCGCTCGAATGCCGCTCAGGAGCTTAAGGCCGCGGGACTGCTCATCAGGCTCAACCGCCTTGACCACCAGCTATCGACAGCGCCGCGCTGCGTGCGTGTTTCCGGCCAATCGCCTCCCGCAAGATCGGCGATGGCAAGCAGGGGCCGCCAATTGTCCGCGGCGCGGTCGTGAAGCGCCTCGGGTAGGTAACGGGGTCGGCCTCTCCTAGCGTTGCACATGGTCTGCCCACCCATCGAGCGGCTTTCCGCGCGAGGTCGTCAAGGTGGCTAGCGCGGTCACCGGAAGCGCAAGACGTGTCTCGCTCGCCAATCGGCGACGCATCCTGCGCGACGATGCTGCGATCCATGATCGTGCTCGCCAAGCCGCCGATTGACGCGAGGGCGACCGGTGCAAATGTTGAAGATCGTCGGCTCGAAATCCTCGCCGACAAGCCGCACAACCGCGCCGCCGCGTGAGTGCCCGCTGTTCACGATGTTGCGATGGTCCTCGCTGTCCTTCAGGAAGCTGTCGGCTTCGTCGATCAAGCACCACGGGGCAGGCTCTTTTCGATGACACGGAACAAGCTGGCGGCCGAGATGTTGTCGGCGCGCAGCGCCTTAGGGACAAGTCGCTGCAAGATTTCAATCAATCTCGTCTTACCACAGCGCGGGGTGGGGCTTTCGATCAAAAGCCTTGGGCTGATCGGGAACAGCTCGAAGGCATGGCTATGAACGATCCACAGCGCGATTGCGATAGCTGCTTCACGGGGAAGCATGACGTAGCGCTGTATCTGCTCGACCATTTCAGCGACCAGCGCTGCACCATCCACCGGCTCGCCCCAAGGCTCTGGCGACGATAGCTCAAGCGCCTTGCCGGCCCGCACTTCTACCGCATCATCATAATGCCGCTCGCTTTCGCCAAGCGCGCGGGCAAGCGCGCTCACCAACACGCCAGCTTTTTTCAATTGGTCGCGCAGACGCATGAACCCCGCGAGGTCTATCCGCTTCGTCGACACGAGACGCTGAAGCATCTCGGGCTCGAACGCCGCGCCTGCATCTGACTTGCACCTCGACAAGCGCTTCGATCTCCTCAGCGCTCAAAGGCCGGGGCAAGTCGCTCTCAAGTGCGCCGTTCGCGATCGCGCCCAAAAGCTCAACTTGGTCCTCCGCCACGTTCGTGTTATTCGAGTTCTGCACCTGCTTACTCCTTCAATGAGCGCGTCGCCCCTTGCCCCGGGACGGCGCGTTTCTTCGTTTTAGGCCGCTGTCGCGTTGCCGCGGACATCCGGCGTCTCGAAGTCCCAATGGCGTGGCCACGTCCAACCGTGACGTTGTGCTTCATGAACGAGCCACCCAAGGCCGATCTTGGCGCTGCCCGGCTCGTCTCCCCGCGATATGTCCGACCAGAATTTTTCTATCGGGACCCGAGCCGCGTCATACTTCGCTTGGTAACGGCGGCTGAAGCGATCGAACAGCGCGAGACCAATCGAGCCGCTGTCGAAACCATGGACCGCGAAAGCCGTATCTCGCCACGCGTCGTAATCATCGACGTAGGTGAGGGGCAGTGCGTTCAGCATCGATTGAACGAGGGCGCAGTTCACGCGATTGACCGGCGGTGATTTGTAATCGCCCTTCGCCAGCGTGCACGCGAGGCTCACCTTGCCCGTGTGGCTCCGCCGCAACCCCGTCGTGCGACCAGGTAATTCACCCCGGCCCAATGCCGCCTTCATCTCAATGAACTCTACCACAGCTCCTCGGGCAGCGGAGCCGGCGCGGCGTCGTGAACGATCTCGTAGCGACCGCGCAGACCTATGCAGGCTCGGGGGCAACACGGCAGAAACCGCCGTCTCCCTTCACGTCAAGTTTTATCGCCGGGTTTGCGCGTGCTCGTGACGCGGCGGGCCGGGTGCCGGAAATGGCGATGCAGCCCGCGCCCGGAACCCGCTGCGGATCATCAGTGTCTCGGGGGAGCGCGCCGTGCAGGCGCTCGAACTCAAGTGAGCAGCGCCTCGCCCCCGGGGCCGTCGCTTTCAACAACGACAGCGCCGCTAATAGCGCCGGTGATAAAGCCAACGCCATGCTGGAACATGAACCGCCAGCGATAGTGTTCAGCTTCGGTAACCCGCCTGCTCTGTAGCTCCCGCCATCGGACGCCAGGATGCTTCTCGAAGTTCCGCCGCTTGGGGAACGACGTTATATCCCCGCGCGGACCAGTAGCGCGCCCAATCGTGCATGCTGGTCATCGGCGCTCCCCCCACCCATCGCCTGCCCGGCTGCCCACGAAGAGATCAGCAAGTGACACTGTGCCCGGGAAGGGCTTCATGATGGTCAGCGCGCGCAGCGCCCAACTCGAACGCTCGTTCGGCGCGAGCACGATTACGTAGGACTGCTCGTCAGGAGAGATGATCACCAAACCACCGGTGAACAGCTCAGCCCTCCGTCGAGTTCGAGGATGCGGGGGGCCGCGGCGGCGCGCGGCGGCTGGGTGGGCGGCGCTGGCTTGTGTGGTCGCCGAAAGCTGAGTATTTTGCCGACATGATCTTCTTCCTTGGTCGGTGGGGGATCGCCGCGCCTGCACAGCGCGGTTGAGTTTGGGGGAGCGCTCGGGAAGCCGGTCGCTCCCCTTCGCCTTTCAGGCGGCGCTCGTGCGGGGTGGCGGCTTTTCGCGGGCAGCTGGTCGAGCTGGACGGGGCCGGACATCTTCGCCGATGCCCAAGCATCGAGAGCCTCTTCTGTGTAAACTGGTAGCTCTCCCAAGTATTGATACTCAGGACCTGCTGCCAACCGTCGCATATTTAGCGAGGCTGCCATATGTTCCGAAGCCGTATTTTTCTTGAAGATAGGCGGCAGCGCCTTTTCGGCGTAGGTATCTCACGTAGGTCACTCCCATTTAGCTAGGGTGTGATCCGTAAATACCCCTCAACCCCAATCTAAAATAGAGTATATTACTACGATAGCTTTGCGGGGGGCTTAATTACCCCTAGATGGGGCGGTCGCCGAAGCGCTCTTTGGCCGCCGCCGCGCGCGCCTCGGCCCTTGCCACGCTGCCTTCGCCGGGTGCGCGGAGCATTCTGTAGAACTTCGACTTGTTCTGATGCAGGTCGGGGAACGACGCGCCGGCGCGCTTCAGCACCTCCGCGATCGCTTGGAGCAGCTTTTCACCCTTTAGCCCGGGCTCGTGCCGTTTGAGCGCCTCCGCAGTTTCACGCGCCAACCAATTACGGTAGTCGCCACGCCATACTGGGCGGTGTGAGGGGTTATCGACCGCGTGAAGCCGCGCATCGCTCTGCGCATTCGCGGTCTCTACGCGCAGCGCAATTAGGTCGGGACCTCCGACGACCGCACCCGCGGGCCTCGCCTCGGCAAGCGCAACGAGCGCCTCATAAGCCGCCGCTATGTTGGCATACCATTGCGCAACGCGCCTCGCCTCTTCCGCTGCCTCGGCGATCGAGACAAGGTGCTCGTATGCTCCCACGAGGTCGCGTAGCCGTTCCTGTAATCGCCAATCGCGAACGTGCCCGTCTAAAGGTGCTCATCCCCGCACCTCGCTCAGGTCAACGACCGCGGCTTCAGCGCCATCGACGCGTTCTCGATGCCCGGGCCGTGCGCGTCGCCGCCTCGACGAGCGCGCCATCGGGCCGCCGGATGTAATTTCGCGAGGTCACGCCCTGACGCGCATGGCCAACTCGCCGATGGTCGCATCCGAATACTCGAGCCCCGCCGCCATGCTCGCGAACGTGCGGCGCAGATCGTGCCCGCGCGCGTCGCTGAACCCTGCCGCGTCGAAGATGGACGCGATCGTCTTCGACACGCGCATGCTCCGTTCCGCGTCCGCGAACACGTGAGCGCCGTCAACGCGGGGAAGGCTTCGAAGATGCGCCATCGCGGCCTCGCCGATCGGCCGCGTAGTCTGCCCGGTTGACTCCGACTTTGCTCAGCCGGATGCACGACGCCGTAAAATCGATCTCAGACCATCGCAGGCCATAGGCCTCGCTCCTGCGCAGCCCCGTGAGCGCAATGAGTTGCAGGGCGTTCACGGCCATGGGCGATCCTCGCTCGGCCTCCCCCATCGCCTTGCCGAGCCCGCGCAACTCGTCCCGCGACAGAACCCGGTCCCCGGCCTCGTCTGCGCGTCTGTCCAGCCCGCGCGCGGGTTCGGCCCCTTGACGAGCTCGTCTTTGATCGCCCACGTGAATATTCCGCCGAGCAAGCCTGCGACGGCGACGCCGTGCCCGCGCCCCCTGTGACACGGGCGACGCCCCGGGCTTTGGTCTTGAGGGTCGAGGCAGTTCTCCCCGCGGAATCGCATCGATGATCCGCTGGCAATCGGCGCGCGTCACTTCCTCGGCGAGCTTGTTCCCCAAGAGGCGCAGGATGTGTCGGGCGACGCGCCCCTCATCGATCGCGACTGTCGTCTTGCGTTTCGCGCGTCTGAACCGCGTTTGCACGAGGCCTGCGCGCGCGGCCTGCATGCAGAGGCCGCAGAGCCCTGCCATTGTCAGCGCTTCGCGCGCTTCGTGGCGTTTCGCGGAAGGATCCCCGCCTTTCGACGCTCGGCCAGGTCTTCGCTTTTTTACGCGCCTCCTTGGGCGTGAGCGTTGCGACCTTGGCGAAGCGAATCGTCGAGTTGCCCTGCGTGCGGTATTGGACGATGAAGGCCGCAGCCCCGGACGGCTTCATGCGCACGCCGAAGCCGTTTAGCTCGCCATCCCAGAGGAACGTGTCTCGCCCCGGCTGGGGGCGCAGAGCCCGCCGATCGTTAGGATTTCGTGATCTTGATCGTTCCCTTAGCCATGGCTGGCCCTCTGCCAAAATCGCTGGGGAAGCGCGGGGGAAGCGTGGGGAAGCAAGCCGCGTTCTATCCCGGTAAACGAAGGTAATGGGCATCTATCAAAAACACAATGGCTTAGTAAGCCTGGGTAAGCAGCTTAAAGCGCTGGTCGGCGGACGTAGCTACCTTGGTAAGGGAGAGGTCGAGAGTTCAATCCTCTCTTGCAGCACCAGCGTTCTCATTCTCGATGGTTATAAAAGCAGCGGCGGTCCGCTTAAAAATCTGGCTCCCGATAGCTGCCGCGGGAGCCGCGGCAACGGCCCTGCCTCGCTTTGATTGAATTGATGGAAGCGCGCGGTCGTCACTGCCTCTTGGAGGATTCACGGGAAAAATCGGATGCTGGAAGCTGATCCCTTGAGCCGCCCGAAGGTCGAACCCGACGGCGGTGACACAAGGGCTTTGCTGGCGGCGCTCGTCGTCGTCGCTCTCGCGATCGGCGGCTGCAGACGCGCCGCAACCGCCGAACATAAGCCGCTTCGCCTCTCTCTAGGAACTTTACGAAATGAAGCCGCTCCCTCGCGAGGTGGAGGATGCCCCGAAGGTCGCCGAGAAGCTCGCCATGCTCAATCGCGAGCCCTGCAGCAAAACCAGCATCTATCAGGCCAGCACTACGCTCGCGGGCGAGGCCCGCAGCCGAGACGCCATCGCACTCCTCGAAGGCTTCGGTGGCCATTGCCCAAACGCGGCTGGCGAGATCGTCTACGCCGGGTGGAAAAACCGCTGCAACCGGGAGAGGATGGACTGCTTGGCATGTCCTCTCTCGCCCGTTTCGACGTCGTGCTCGACCAAAAGGAAATAAAGATCGCCGTCAAGCCGGCGAAGTGAGCCCGGCTCCAGTCACTTCTTCAACAGCATCCCTGTCGCCTTGCGCACAGTCTTGCCAAAGCGCCCCGCTTCGCGGGCCGTCCTCCGCCTGAAATCCCCCTGCTCCGCTCGCCTTGCGAATTCCCGCCCAAACTGACTCACGCAGGCGGTGACGAAATCGTCGCGTCGCCATAGAGGAGTCTGCACCATGCGAAAACTGCCTGCCGTCACGCTTTTGGCGGTTCTGTCGCTCTCGAGCTTCGCCCTCGCTGCCCAGCCGAATCCAGCG
This sequence comes from uncultured Alphaproteobacteria bacterium, assembly GCA_963808525.1. Taxonomy (GTDB): domain Bacteria; phylum Pseudomonadota; class Alphaproteobacteria; order Rhizobiales; family Beijerinckiaceae; genus Methylocystis. Next base: position 307,211 of record CAWEGE010000019.1, on the reverse strand, counting down.
ACAAATGAGGGAGGGTCCTCCGCGAATCCATCCGGGGCCTCCGCAAATCAGCAAAACCCCTCCGGGGGCCGCTCCAACGGCCAGTCCGCGTCTCCGGCGAATCAGGGAGATCGCGGCGCCATGGACCGCGATTCGAACGGTGGAATGCGCTCCGGAATGGACCGCAGCGGCCGCTACGGCGGGGAGCACGGGCGCAACTTCGGGCGCCGCTACGTTTGGGAGCACGGTCCACGCTACGGCGCAGAACACTGGCGCCGTTACGGCTGGGACCGTGGGCCGCGCTATTGGGAACGCGGACGCCGTTACGGCTGGGCTCCGGGGGGCTGTGATCGCTACTGACAAGACCCTGCCATGGTTTCCTGCCGGTTCCGTGGAGCCGGCAGGGCATGCGTCGGCGCCTCGTGTCACCTTTCGCGATAGTTTGCGACGCGCTTACGCCGTTTCTCGATATAGGAGAAGGAAGGCGCCGGCGGCGATCATGGCGATCGGCCAGAGGACGCCAGCGAGCCGCGCCGCAGCGGGCGCAGGCATGCGCAGCTCGACCCAGCGCGCGCTCGCAACGATGACGCCGAGCAGCGCGATGGGGGCGTGGCTGAGTTGGATCAGCACTTCCTCCTTTTTGGCCCGTGTGGCCGTAATGGGTGAGCAGGAACGCCGCCGCCGCAAGGATCGTCAGCGGAAACACGTAGGACGGCCACGCCGCCTTAAACTTCTTGGCCTGCACGCCCCATTCGCTGACCGCGAAGACCGCGATCAGCGCGATCATCAGCTTGTGCTGCGCAATCTGAGGAATCGTCAGGCTCTCGAAGAAACCTATTTTCCCCAGAGGCCAGGCCTCTTCATCGGCCGTCACGACGAGAAAGGCCGCAAGACCGAGGAGCAGCAGCGGCCAATGCTGGACGACCGGCCTCAACCGGCGGCTCTGCGCCAAAAGCGCCAGGAATCCCGCGGTGACGACGACGAGCGCCGCGTAGTGATGATGGGCTTCCGACCAAGCGACGTCGGCGTCGGTGCGCGTGGCCAATTCTGACTCTCTCGCCGTAACCGCGGCATTCGGCTGCCCCGCGGAAATTTGAGCATAGGCGGGGCTTTCGAGACGCGGCCAAGCAGGCTGGAGACGCGCCGACACTTCGGCCAAGCTCGGCCGTTCGGCTTCCGTGGCCGCCGCCAGAGGCGACGACGCCAGCGCGACGGCGCACAGAATTGCGAGAAGTCCAATTCCAGCCTCGATTTCCGCGATCGCCGGCACTCGGTTCGCGATAAGATCCTTGTCGCGGCGCCGGCTGCGGATCGCGAGGAAGTTGATGGCGCCGAGACAGATCAGCATGACGAACAGCACGCCCTTGGTGCTGAGCAGAAGTCCATATGTCGTTTGGTAGAGCCCGTCGAGCGAGCCCGTGTAGGGAATCGCCATGACAAGGCCCGTGATGGCGACCACGGCGACAGACGCCAGCGATGTGATGGAAAATCGCCGAGAGACGGCGCGACGTTCGTCGGCGTCCTGGATCATGCGCAGAGAGGCGATAAAATAAGGGATGCCCCCGATCCACGTCGCGAGCGCCAAAAGATGCAGCGCCTCGGCCGCGAGAAGAGAAGGAAACGGCTCCGTCCGGCTCGCAGCATGGGTGACCCCGATATGCGCGCCCACGAGCAGCAACGCCAATGCAGGGAGCGTCCACCGTCCAAACCGGCGGGGCGCGCCCACGGCAAAAGCGAGCGCCAGCGCCGCGCCCGCTGAGATGAGATGGAACGACACCGCGTCGGCGCTGGCCGCGGTCTCGATCCCTGCCCCCGTCGAGCCCATGAGAAAGGCGATCAGCGCGACCGCCGCCAGCAATTGGCTCGCGCAGGATGCTGAAGCCGACCAAAGCGCCAGACGTCTGCAAAAACCTACCAGCGGCGAGCGGACGTTTTCCGTCGTGGAATGCGTCAAGGCGAGCAGGAGATAGGCTGCTCCGCCAATAGCCAGCGTCTGCGCCGCTACCGCCACGCCGCGCAAAATCCAGTCGATCACTCCATAGAGCGAGAGGAAGGCCTCCATCATTCACCGCCTGACTTGAAATTTGATCTCACCTTGATTGGCGTGTCCGTCGATGCTCAGCACCCGCCAGCGAAGCACATAGGGTCCCGCGTCGAGATCGGCGGCTCTAGCCTTCAGCAGGCTTTGAGAGTCTGCCGCCTGCAGCGTCAACGGTGTGGCATTGCCGTCGGGTCTGAGCAACTCCAAGCGGGAGAAACGCGCGTCGAGGCGGCTGTCGAAACGCAGCTCGATAGAAACGCTGTCGCCCGCGACGACCGCGCCCGGCTGAGGAGCGGCGTCGAGGAGAGAAGCATGCGCGGCGACCTGGGAATTCGAGGCTATCAACAGGAATATGGCAAATGCTATCGACCTCCGCGTCATAACCCGGCCTCCTGATGCACTGTCTACGGAGGCTACGTCGCGCGCTTAATATTGATGGCAAGCGTCACAATGGACCGTCCGCAGGCCGCGTTGAGCGCCTGCCGCACAAATTTCAAGTGTCCGCCTGCGATTTGAGGGTGGGTGGCGCACCACTTGCTTGGCGGTGGGTCGAGGGGAAAGGCGGGGGCGGCGCCTTCAATTCGTCACTTTCTTGCCTTCAAGATTAAGGTTCGGTCCTGGGATCGGGCGAGAATCGATCTACTTAGCGAACGGCGGGGACGCGTCTTTCAGCTCCCGAGTTGGCGGGGACACGGCCCTGATCGAGGTCACGGGCCGGTCGTTATGGCTCTTGGGGGAAGAAAATGCCGTCATCCCAATGCGAGCAAATGTTCGATCGCGCTTTTCCCTTGGCCAATCAGACGATGCTGACGGTGGCTGCGGCCCCGGAACACCAGGAGGAGCTCCTCGATCTCCTCGATCGCGCCATGGCGCGCGGCCTACGCCATAAGTCGCGGCTTTGCGAGATCCACGTGCCTTTCGAGCGATTCCCGCTGATGGATTCGAAATTCTGGCACATTCCCATCGAGGATAGCGGCGACCCGCAGATCCTGCGCTTGTTCTTCGCGCCCTCCGAAGGCGCGGGCGATGGCGCCGCCTGAGGTTTCAAGAAAGCTTTGCGGTTATTTGGGCTTGCCGTGCGCAGGCTGTGCGGGCGGCGGAGGGGTTGCAGGCGCCGTGGGGCTGTTGGCGGGTGGCCTGTCCGATCGCGTCCAGGTTTCGCTCTGGCACAGAAAAGCGACAAGACAGCCCGTGAGCGTCAGCTGATCGGGCGGATTGTAATGAATTTTGCCATTATAGGTCTTGCCGTTCTCGGGGTTGAACAGTTCGCCCTTCCACTGGTTGTTTCCCGTCTTGGCGGCGGAACGCAGGATGATCTGCGGCGGTCCTCCGTCCACGGCCGAGGTCACGGCGTCCTCGCGGGCGCACAGCTTTCCGTCGCAGTCGTAGAATTCAAGCCTCTCGTCGTGCTCGTCGCGAAGCCAGAACTCCGTAGATCGGAGGCTCCGTCGCCTGCGCGGGGCCTACCGCGAGCAGCGCGAGAGCGGCGAGAGCCTGCAGCGCGCGAGAAACAGGCCTTGCCGCCGGCGCGCGCTGACGCTTCCCCGCCTTCAGGCTGAGCCGCCCCAAAAGCGTGCGATGTCTGGCGAGACGGCGGTGATTCATCTGAGCGATCCTATCACATTCTCGCTGCGACGCGAAAATCAGTCGCCCGGCGCGGCTGTCTCTTTCGCCTGGCGGCGTGGCGGCGGGCCGAGAAAGGCCGGCACGACGAAGAAGGCCGCCACCAGCGTATAGAACAGCGAAATCGCCAGAAGCTTGCCCATGCTCGCCGTGCCGGGGTGAGAGGACAGCATGAGACTGCCGAAAGCCGTTCCGGTCGTCAGAGAGGAGAAGAAGATCGCGCGGGTGAGGCTCGAGGCAAGCATGTCCTCGGTCCCCTTGCGCCAGGCGATGACGTAATAGATGTGGAAGGCGACGCCGACCGCGAGCATCAGCGGCAGAGCGATGATGTTGGCGAAGTTCAGCGACATGCCGATCGCGTCGGCGGTCTCGAGGCTCAATATGCCGGCGAGCACCAGCGGGCCGAGCGTGAGCGCGACGTGCCAAGGATTGCGCAGCGCGACGACGAGAATGGCGAAGATCGCGAGGAACGCATAGAGACCCGCCTGCTCGAAGGCGCTTACGACGCTATCGCCAGCGCGCGAGACGACGATTGGCGGGCCGCTCGCGTCGGGCGCGATGCGCTTCAGAGCGTCGGCGAAGGCGGTCATGACTTGACGGTCGTTGCTGTCGCCCTTCGGGAAGACCTCGATGCGATATTGTCCGCCTTCGGAGACCCAGTCGCGCAGAATGCGCTCGGGCATCGTTTCCGGCGTGACCGCGCGCGCCTGCAACGTCACGCGCAGGTCCTTGAGCAGACGATCGAAGTCGGAGAACACGGCTTCCTGCGCGTGCTCGCGCGTCTCAGGAGCGGCCTTGGCGAGCGCGTCGAGCGCCCTGGCGAAGCTTGCGATCTCGGGCGGCGGCGCGGGCGGAGCCGCCGGAGACTGCGGCGTAGCGGCGGCCGGGCGCTGCCGGCCCCCGCGCCTCGCCTGGGCGCGCGGATCCCGCCCGGCGGCGGCTTGAGCCGCCGCGCGGGGATCGACGCCGGCCGCCGACATCGCCTGCGGGTCCATCGCGCCGTTCATGAGCCCGGTCGCCATTTGCAACGCCTTCACGGTCTCGGCGTCGGTCGGCGCGGGCTTCTCCTTGGGCGCGAGCGTGTCGCGCAATTGCCGGGCGGCATGCTCGATCGCCTGCAGCTTCGCTTCCTGATCCTTCGGAATCAGCGTGTCGATGTCGACGACATGATCCACTTCGGGGAGCGCCGCGGCGCGCGCGGCAACGTCGCGCATGGCGTCGAGGGAGGGCTCGAGAATCTCGATCGTGTTGGGCGCCGTCTGAGGATTTTTTGAGAGATCGAGGAAGGTCGCAACCGACTCCACCTTCGGGTTGCGGAGATTCATTGGATTGGAGTTGAAGCTCAAATGCCGAAGAAACGGCCCCCCTCCGAGCGTGACGGCGATCGCCGCGACGATGACGAAGGGGCGATGGCGGGCGATCCAATGATCGATGGTGGCGAGCGAGGCGGTCTCCACCGGAGATTCCTCCGGCTTCAGCCGCAGAAGCTTTATCAGCGCCGGCAGGAACGTCAGCGTCGCCACATAGGCGATGATCATGCCGAAGCCGGCGATCAGCCCGAGCTCCGCGACGCCGCGAAAATCCGTGGGCAGGAAGCAGAAGAATCCCGCAAGAAGTGAGACCGCGGCAAGCGTCAGCGAGCCGCCGATGCTGCCCGCCGCGTTGCGCAGCGCGATGTCGACGCTGTCGCCCTTGCCGAAAATCTTGTGGCGCTCCTCGCGGTAGCGGGTCGCGAATTGAATGCCGAAATCGACGCCGAGCCCGATGAACAGCGCGGCGAAGGCGACCGAGATCATATTGAAGCGGCCAATGAGCACGATGCCGAGCCCAGCCGTCATCGCGAGGCCCGCGATCAGCGTGACGAGCACGGCGAGGATGAGCAAGGGCGAGCGCAGCGCCGCGAACAGGATCAGCGCCACAATGGCGAGCGTGACGCTGAGATTGACGCCCATGTTCTCCGAGATCGTCGCGAACTCGTCGTCCTCCAGCGGCACCTGTCCCGTGAGGCGCAGCGTGTCGCCATGCGCCGCGTCGATCCCGAGATCGGCGGCAGTCTTGCGCACGAAGCCGATGGCCGCGGCGCCGGGCTGCAGCTCCGAATAGTCGATCACCGGATTGATCAGCAGGATGTGGCGCGGCTCGGAAGCCCCGGTCTTTTTGACAGCCTCGCTCTTCGCCGCCCCGCTCGCGCCCGGCTCGCCGCCGAGCATCTTCTCCCAATCGAGCTTGGCGGGCTCGCCGGCGAGCGTCTTATCGAGGACGTCGGTGATCCGTTTCACTCCGGCGAGATAGAGCTGCATGCCGCGCGGGCTGTTGCCGAGCTGACGCATGTTGTCGATGAGGGTCGTGGTCAATCCGCGCAGCGTCGGATCTTCCGCGAGCGGCTGCAGCACATCGCGCTGGGCGATCAAGGTCGCCGTAATCTTCTGGACTTCGGAGGGGTCGAGATAGAGCAGGCCGTTCTTTTTGAAGAACTCCTCGTCCTCCGGACGCCAGACGCGGCGAATCAGCGGCTGGCCGGCGAGCGCGGCGCCGAGGCGCTTGCTCGCGTCCTCCGCAGCCTCCGGGGAGTTGGCGTCGATAACGGCGATGATCAGATTGTCGAGCTGCGGAAAGGCCTTATAGAGCTCGATCTCGTTCTGGCGCCAGGGAATATCGGAGGAGAAGAGGTGGTTCGTGTCGGTGTCGATCGCGAAACGCGTAGCTGTGAGATAGGCGCCGGCGCCCGTGAACGCGAGCGTCGCCGCCACGACGAGCCAGGGCCAGCGCAGGCAAAACCCCACAAGCTTTTCGAGCATGAGCGTTCCCAGAGCGGCCGGGCCTGAGGCTCAGAGAGCCGAATGCCCCGAGCCGCCCCGCGCCTGCGCGATCGGCGCAAAGCGATCGCAGGCTTATACAGGCGCGCCGGCCGCTGTCCAACCTTTCGCCTCAAAGGCCTGGCCGCGGTTTTCCCCGCAGGGGAGCTATCGGGTTATCGTTCCCGTCGGCCGAGGGTCGCTCTGCCCGTGCAGCGCCATCCAGCCACGAGCGGCGCCCTCGTCCGTGACCGGTTCCGCCTTCGCGTCGCTGCCGGCGAGGCGAGAGCCCTTCTTGCCGGCCCGCACTCCCTTGTCCTCAAGCGCGATCTCTGTCGGCGGGACGAGCGCCTCCGGGCTGCCGACATCGGCGACCTTCGCCGCGAAGCTCGGATGCTGCCCGCCGTCCCGATAGACGAGCCGGACCGCCGGCGTGTCCTTGGCGAGCTCGGCGATCCGCGCCTCGTCCTGGCGTTGCTTTTCGGCGACGAGCGAAGCGGTCTGACGGTCGACCGTGAGCGGCGGGCAAGCCGCGTCGGGATCGAGATCCCGCCCGTTGGCGGCCTGAGCGTTGAAGACATAGCGTCGGCCGCAGACGCCGACGGAAGGCTCCTGCAGCGTGGTCTCGAAGTGGTCTGACCCTTCCTTGAGCTGCCGCCAGAAGGCGAGATGCGGGTCGAGCCGGTGCTTGGCGAGGTTCTCCGCGGTCATGCGAAAGGGATAGGATTGCATCTGCACCGCGTGCTGCCCATTGCTAAGCGAGGTGCGGACGATGGCGTAGATCTCGGCGATCTGCCGGTCAGTCATCGAGAAGCATCCCGCGGAAGAGCAGGCGCCATGCACCATGATCGTGCCGCCGGTCGCGGCATGCGCGCGGTCATAGGCGTTCGGGTAGCCGACGTTGAAGGACAGGTAATAGCTGGAGTTCGGGTTGAGCTGCCCCGGCGCGATCGCATAGAAGCCCTCCGGCACCTGCCGGTCGCCCTCCCGGGTTTTCGGGCCGAGTTGGCCGGACCAGCGGCACATCGGATAGGTCTTCAGCTTTGCGTAACGACCATCCGGCTTCATCTTCCAGACTTCGAGCTCCGCCTCTTTCTTGTAGGCGCGGATGAGCGTCGGGGCGTCCTTGGAGACGCCTGCCTGCTCCATCAAAGCCAGGGTCTCGGCCGGGATCGGACGGCGCCGCGCTGCGAGACACCCGTGTCCTCGCAGCCCGCGAGCGCGGCGGCGCCCAGACTTACGAAAAGTAGCGCGAGCGCCCGTTTGGGAAGGGAAAGGGACATGGCGGCTCCGCGATGGCGCTTCGAGGGGCCAAGGTAGCATCTTGGTCGCCCCGGCCGGCGAAATTCCAGCCGCGAGGTAAGCACAAAATTAAGACCGCAGCGTGGCTGTTAAGGGTTCAAAGCTGCCGCAGCAGAGCCGCCGCGGCGAAGGGACAAAGCGCCAGCGCCGCGAGCGCCAACGCCGCCAGGATCGCGAAGGGCGCGACGAGCGGCGCGTCGACCGCCGTCGCGACGCTTGCGGCCGAGACGCCGAAGATCAGCACCGGAATGACCAAGGGCAGCACGAGCAGCGCCATCAAGAGCCCGCCGCGCCGCACGCTCACCGTGGCGGCGGCGCCCATTGCGCCAATGAGCGTGAGGGCGGGCGAGCCGACGAGAAGGCTCGCCGTCACGGCGAGCAGCGCTCCCGCTTCCTGATCGAGCATCAGCCCCAGAAAGGGCGCGGCGAGGACCAGAGGCAGCTCCGCGCTGACCCAATGCGCGGCGCATTTGGCGACAACGGCGAGCTCCAGCGGCAGGCTCGCCAGATACAGCTGATCGAGCGAGCCTTCCTCGGCGTCGGCCTGAAAGAGGCGATCGAGCCCCAGCAGCGTTGCGAGCAAAGCTGAAATCCACAGGATCGCCGGGCCGATGCGGGCTAGGAGCTTGGGGTCGGGGCCGACCGCGAACGGCGTGATGGCGACGAGGCACAGGAAGAAGGCCACACCCATCGAGGCCGAGCCGCCGACCCGCCCCGCGATGCGCATCTCGCGCAGGAACAAGGCTACGAAGGCGGCGGTCATCCGCGCCCTGCCGCGTCGAGATCGAGCGTCCGCGTGGTCTCGAAACCGAGCGGCTCATGCGTCGCGGCGACGAGAACCCCGCCGGCTTCGCAATGGGCGCGCATCGCCTGGGCAAATTGGTCGCGCGCCCGCTTGTCGAGCGCGGTCAGCGGCTCGTCGAGGAGCCAGAGCGGGCGGCGCGCTACAAAAAGCCGGGCGAGCGCGATCCGGCGCTTCTGGCCAGCCGAGAGCGCGCCGACCGGCGCTTCCGCGAGCGGCGAGAGGCCGACGCGCGCCAGGGCCTCCGAGAGCGAAAGGCCGTCCGCCCCGCCCAAATCGGCGAGCATCGCCCGCCAGAACTCAAGGTTCTCGGATACGGTCAGCACGGCGCGCAGGCCGTCGGCATGGGCGAGGTAGTGCGTCGCGATCGAAGCTTCCTCACCCTCGGCTGAGCCGAGGCGGATGCGCCCGGAGCGCAGCGGCAGGAGCCCCGCGAGCGCGCGCAGCAGCGTGGATTTGCCCGCGCCGTTGCGGCCGATCACGCGCAGCGATTCGCCCGAGGCGAGGCTGAAAGCGACGTTCTCAAGCACGAGGCGGCGCCCACGCTCGACGCACAGCGCCTCGACCACGAGCGGCGAGACGGCGAACGGCAAAAAGGAGAAAGGCTCGGGTCCTGACATCTGCGGCGTCTGCATCGCCTCGCTCTATCGCCTCGGACGCACGACCGCCAGCCCCGCCCGGCGGCGCTCGCGAGGCGTTGAACTTGGGGGCGCGCTTGCGCTAAACGATCCTTCTCTTTGTTTGTCGAGGAATAACGTCGATCCGCCCGGCTCGAGCGCGCAGGCTGCGCTCGGGCTAGGCCGTCCACCGAGCGAGAGACGAAACCGATATGGTCGATATCGTCGATATCTTTGTCTACAGCTTTTGGATCGGGCTCCTTTGCGCCGTGATCTACACGGCGATCGATTCGCCCATCCGACCCGTGCAGAATTGGGTCTCGGGCTGGCAGGACGCCTTCCGCTTTCCGCTTCGGTTTTGGATCGTAACCTTCCTCATCGCTCTGATTATCGCAGCCTCCTTGGGTCTGGAGTTCCTGCTCGCCCATCAGATCAAATTCGGCTCCGCCCAGGTCAGGGCGCTCCTGCTCGCGTGGGAGGTTATCAGCGGCGAACTCCTGGCCTTCATCGCCGTGAGAGTCCATCAATGGGCGGCGCTGCATCCCTTCGACCGCAACCGTGATCGCGGCCGTTTCCGCTATGTGGCGGACCGCCGCCGCGAATTCTGGGCCATGGCCATCGGCGCGGCCGTCGTTCTCATCACTTTCGGCCTCGGCGAGGGGCTGACCAGGCTGGCGCTCAAGCTGCCGAAGGAGTGGATTCCCCTCGGCGGCGCGGCGATTCCCTGGGTGCGCTGGATCGCCTTCGCCGTGCTGGCGCTCATCCGGCCCTGCCTTTCGCTCGGCGCGCGCCATCCGGTCCGTTCGGCGTTCATCGGTTTTTCCCGACGGCCGGCATCCTTCTTCATCTGGATCACGATCATCGGCTTCCCCGCGTTCGTTGCGGATTTTGCGGCGGGCAGCTTTGCCAGACATGCGCCCGCGGGAACGTGGATGTTCTGGGCGCTGCTGGGCGGGCGACTCCTGTTCGGAATCCTCGACTACCTCGCCTTCGAGATCACCACCCTGCGGATGGTGCGCGACCTCGCGGCGACCCCGCATGAGGATTTTGCGCTCGGGGTCGACGAGCACCTGTAGACGTCCTTCGCCGCGGGGAGGCCCCTGCGCCCCGGTCAATCTTCGAGCGGGCTCTCCTCCGCGGGCTCCGGCCCCTCCTCCTCCTCGAGGCCGAACTCCATCTCGAGCGGCTCGACGCTTTCCTCGAGCGGCTCCTCGTCCTCGCGCAACACGGGATCGTCGCTCGGGGCCGGGATGCGGAAGTCCTTGGGCAGGCGGCCGTCGAACAGGCCGTCGCGCTTGAGCTCCTCCAGCCCGGGCAGATCGCCGATTTGCTCGAGACCGAAATGCATCAGGAATTGGTCGGTCGTGCCATAGGTGATCGGCCGGCCCGGGGCCTTGCGGCGGCCGCGCAGGCGCACCCAGCCCGTCTCCAGCAGCACGTCGATCGTGCCCTTGGAGATGGCGACGCCGCGCAGCTCCTCGATCTCGGCGCGCGTCGTCGGCTGGTGATAGGCGATGATCGCGAGCGTCTCCATCGCAGCGCGCGAGAGCTTCTTCTGCTCGACCTCCTCGCGCGCCAGCACATAGGCGAGATCCGGAGCCGTGCGGAAGAACCATTTGTGTCCGGCGCGGGCGAGGTTGACCCCGCGCTGGGCGTAATCGGCGCGCAGCTGGTCGAGCACGTCCTGCACGGCGACCGAATCCGGCAGACGCCTCGCGATTTCCGACTCGTCCAGCGGCTCGGAGGCCGCGAACAGCAGCGCTTCAGCGACGCGGCAGGCTTCCGTCAGACCCTGCTCTCTGCGCAGAGTTTCTTCCTCGGCGGAAACCTCGAAGAGCTCGATCGTTGCGGCCATCTGCGACAAGGCGCTTCTCCTTTTTCAATGACAGGCGCGGCGTCGCCCGGTCGCTACACGCCAGCGTCCGCCGCGAGCACGGGCGCTTCCCCGCGCTTTACCCAGAGCGGCGCGAAGGCGCGGTCCTGGCGAATGAGGATGCGGCCTTCGCGCGCCATTTCGAGCGAGGCCGAAAAGGCCGAGGCGCGCACGGTGCGAGCCGTCGGCGAATTCGAGACAGAACTCCAAGAGGTAGTCGTCGAGCGCCATCCATTCCCCCGCCCCGCCGACGAGCCGCTCCAGAGCCTCGCGCGCCTCGGCGAGCGACCATACGGTCCGCTGCCGCAGCGTCACCTGCGTGACCGCAGTCTTCTGCCGCTGCCGCGCATAGGCGGTGAGCAGATCGAAAAGCTTCGCCTCGAATTGGGGACGCGTCGAAACCTCGACGCCTTCCGCCGCGCCGCGCAAGAAGATGTCTCGGCCGAGGCGGGCGCGCTGGCCCAGAGCGTCCGCCGCGCGGCGAATCGCTTCTAGCCGGCGCAGACGCTCGGCCAAGGCGCTCGCGAGATCGGCCGCCGAAGGCTCCTCGCCCTTGGGCGGCTCGGGCAGCAGCAGCCTCGACTTGAGGAAGGCGAGCCAGGCGGCCATGACCAGATAGTCGGCGGCGAGCTCGAGCCGCACCCGACGGGCCTCCTCGACAAAGGCGAGATATTGCTCGGCTAAGGCGAGGATGGAGATTTTGGCCAGATCGACCTTCTGGCGGCGCGCCAGCTCGAGCAGGAGGTCGAGCGGCCCTTCAAAACCATCGACGTCGACGAGAAAGGCTGGCTCGTCCTCGCCCCGGTCGGGCGCCCGAACCTGCTCTATACCCCATTGCGTCGACATTTCCGCCCCTTGTCCCTTGGGCGGTCGAGAGTGGGCCTTTTAGGCCACGCTCGCAAGCGCGGCGTCGAATTCCCTCTCGCCGTCCACAGGATTGAAAGCCTCGACGCGCTCGAGAAGGCTCAAGGCGCGCTCGGCCCGCGCGAGGCGCGCGCCAGAGAGAAGCGGCGAACCCTCGGCGACGCGACGCGCTTCGGCAAGGTCGCCGTTGCAATGCAGGACCAGGTCGCATCCGGCGGCCAAAGCGCGCTCCGCGCGCTCGCGGAAGCCTCCGGAGAGGGCCTTCATCGACAGATCGTCGGTCATCAGCAGTCCGCCGAAGCCGATTTCGCGGCGCACGATTTCCTCGATGACCTCCGCCGAGAGGCTCGCCGGCCGGTCGGGGTCGATCGCCTCGAACACCACATGGGCGGTCATGGCGATCGGCAGATCGGCGTTGGCCACAAAGGGCGGGAAGTCAGCGTCGCGCAGTTCTTGCAGCGAGGCCGAAACGCGCGGAAGCTCCAAGTGGCTGTCGGCGCCGGCCCGGCCATGACCGGGGATGTGCTTCATGACGGGCAGCACGCCGCCGGCGAGCAGGCCGTCCGCCGCCGCGCGTCCGAGGCGTGCGACGCGCGCCGGCTCGCCGCTGTAGGCGCGATCGCCGATGACCTGATGCGCGTCCGGCTGCGGCGTGTCGAGCACGGGGAGGCAGTCTATCGTAGAGTTCCGACCTCGCGCAGATCATGCGCCATGAGACGCGCGCCCAGAAAGGCGAGACGGGCCGCCGTCTCCAGATCCGCCCCGAGCCTTTCGTAGGACCCGGCGCTCGGATAGGCGCGCCATTGCGGCGGCGCGAGCCTTTGCACGCGGCCGCCCTCCTGATCGACGAGGATGGGGAGGCGATCGTCGCCGAGCGCGTCACGAAGCGCCTCGGTGAGCGCAAGAAGCTGCGCGCGTGACTCCACGTTGCGGCGAAACAGAATGACGCCCCAGGGGCACGCCTCGCGCAGGAAGCTGATTTCCTCCGGAGCGAGCTTCGCTCCCGCGAGGCCGCAGATGAAGGCGCGAGCCATGGGTTACTCTCTCCGCGGGCTGTGGCGGTCGCCCTGCCCGTTCAACTTTAGTTTCCAGCGACGTAGCAATCGCCGCCGTTGCTCTTGACGCTCTTGCACAAGCTCGACGCGGCTTCCTTGCTCAGGCCGCCCACGCGCACGCGATAGACGGTATTGCCACTGACCTCGGCGATTTTCCAGGTCGGCTTGTGCCCGCCCAGACGCGAACCGTATTTCTGCACGACCTTCTTGGCGAGCGCGCGCGCCTCGGTTTCATTGGGGGCCGCGCCGAACTGCACCGAGGCGGAGCCGCTCGCGGGAGCCTCAGCCGCTGGCTCCGACGGGGCGGCGGCTTCTTGCGCCGCGGGCTCCGCGGGAAGGCTCGCGACTTTCTTCTTGGGCGGCGGCGGCGGCGCCTTTTGCGCCGTCTGCTGTGCGGTCGTCGCGGGCGGCGCAGCGTTTTGCGGCGTCGTGGTCGGGGCCGCGGGCGGGGCCAAGGGCGCAGCCGCGCGTTCCACCGCGGGCGGCGCGATGGTCGGATTGACAGCGTTATCCTCGCGGATCACGACCGTCTTCACGCGGCGAAAAGTCTCGGTGGTCGCCGGCTGACGCGGCGGCTCCACCACGGGCTCGACCGGAGCCTCCTGCGTGGAGCCGACGTTCCGCACGGGCGTCTCTTGTCCCCGATCGAGAACGGTCGCATCTTCCTTCGCGGTCTGGCCTGCGTCGGCGACCGGCGCCACTTTCGTCGGGCCGGCCGGCGCGGCGATGGTCGCGACCTCGCGAGACCCCGCGACGCCCTTGATGCGCGCCACGCCCCAACCGACGCCGAGGGCTCCGACAATCGCCGCCGCCGCCACGGCCTGCCAGGGCTTCACGCGGAAGCCGCGCTTGACCCGCTCAACCCCCTCGTTCGCCTCGATATAGGGCTCGGAGGGAAAATCCTCATAGCCGCCGTGGGCCTCGGAATAATGTTCTTGGGCCTGCCCAGCGTCGCCGTAGGCGTCGTAATCCGCGCTGGGCGCTTCCTTCGCCTGCGCGTTGGAAGAGCCGGCCGCTCGGACATTCTGGGGATAGAAGTCCTGGTCGCGCGGCGCGCCCAGGCTCGCCGGCGCAGCCTGCCGACGCCCCCAGTCCACGCGTTCCGGCCCGGCGCCCTGCGGCTCATGAGCGTCGCTAAAAGAGCCGCGCAGAGGAGGCGGCAAATCCTCATCCGCGAAGGGCTCGGCCGGCTCCTGCCAATCCCCAACGTCGCCGTAGTCCTCCTGCGCAGCGGCGGCTTCGGAGGTCACGTACGGCGTATCGGGATGGAAGCCGAAGTCGGCTTCCGCCTCTTCGCCCGAATTGCGATGATCGTCGAAGATCTGTGAATAACGTTGCGCCGTCGCGTCGGTCTCCGGCTCTTGCATCAGCCGAGCAAGCTCGCGCAGCGGGTCGGCCTGCGCCGCGCGGCGCGCTTCCTGGCTGCGCAGGCGCTGCTCGAAGCCATCGATATCGATGGTCGCGCCTCTGTTTATCGCTTCACGCATGGACCGCCTCGCTTCTCGAATCGGGACGCTCTGGAGAACCGCGCTCACTGCGCCGATCCCGAACGTCAGGGATCAAGCGGCGTTCAGCGCATCTCGTCGGGCGCATTCACACCCAGGAGCGCCAAGCCAGACGCGAGCACGACTGTCAATGTGACCACCAAGGCAAGGCGGGCGCTCGTTAAATCTCTCTCTTCTACATTAACAAAGCGTAATTGTGGCCAATCTTTGCCGCGGTTCCAATGCGCGTGAAAGCAGCTCGCAAGTCCGTAAAGATAAAAAGCGATTCGATGCGGCTCGTGAGCGGCCGCCGCGCCGGCGATGACACGCGGATATTGCGAGATTTCTCGCGCCAGGCCGATCTCGCCTTCGTCTTTTAACAGCTCGAGCGGCGCCGCGCGCAATGCGGCGAGGCTCAAGTCAATGTCCGGGAAGGCCGTCAGAGCCTGGCGGAGCACCGACTTGCCGCGCGCATGCGCATATTGGACGTAGAAGACGGGATTGTCCTTGGACTGTTCGACGACCTTGGCGAGATCGAAGTCGAGCGGCGCATCATTCTTGCGATAAAGCATCATGAAGCGCACGGCGTCGACGCCGACCTCGTCGACGACCTCGCGCAGCGTCACGAAATCTCCGGAGCGCTTCGACATTTTCACCGGCTCGCCGTTCCGCATGAGTCGAACGAGCTGGCAAAGCTTGACGTCGAGATCGACCGAGCCGCCGGAGAGCGCTCTCACCGCCGCCTGCATGCGCTTCACGTAGCCGCCATGGTCGGCGCCCCAGACGTCGATGAGCGTCTTGAAGCCGCGATCGACCTTGTCCTTGTGATAGGCGATGTCGGCGGAAAAATAAGTCTCCGAGCCGTCGGATTTCTTCAGCGCGCGGTCGCCGTCGTCGCCGAAGGCGCTCGAACGAAACAGCGTCTGCTCGCGATCCTCCCAATCCTCGGGCAATTGTCCCTTGGGTGGCGGTAGTCGTCCCTCATAGACGAGGCCCGCCGCGCGCAAGGCTTCGATGCAGCGGTCGATCGGGGAGAAGCCGTCGATCTTCTCGTGCAGGCTGCGCTCGGAGAAGAACACCTCATGCGTGATGTTGAGCGCGGCGAGATCGTCGCGGATCAGGTCCATCATGAGATCGATGGCGCGCGATTTGACGATCGGCAGCCATTCCGCTTCCGGCTTTTTGAGCAGCGCGTCCTTATGCTCGCGGGCGAGCGCCTCGCCGACCGATTTCAGATAATCGCCGGGATAAAGGCCTTCAGGGATCGCAATCGTCTCGCCCAGCGCCTCGCGGTATCGCAGGTGCGCGGACTGGGCGAGCACGTCGATCTGCCCGCCCGCGTCATTGACGTAATATTCGCGCGCGACCTCATAGCCTACGAATTCGACAAGATTGGCGAGCGCATCGCCGAACACGGCGCCCCGCCCATGGCCGACATGCATCGGGCCGGTTGGGTTGGCCGAGACATATTCAATGTTCGCCTTGCCTTGCGCCGCCGGTTCCGGCCGCCCGTAACTTTGCGGCGCGGCGAGAACGCTGCGCAACACGTCGTAGTAGAAGGAGGGCTCGAGCCTGATGTTGATGAAGCCCGGACCCGCCACCTCGACTTTTTCGACCCCCGGCGTTTGCGCGAGCGCGACCGCGACCTCGTCGGCGAGGACGCGCGGCGAGGCGAAATGCGCCTTCGCTTCCTTGGCGAAGACCATTGCCGCGTTGCAGGCGAGATCGCCCATGGCCGCGTCCTTCGGCGGCTCAACGACGAAGCGCGCCGGATCGAAGCCGGGCAGCCGGCCGGAGTTGGCGATTTTGCGCAGGATCGCCGCGGTGCGGTCGTGGAAGAGCGAGAAGAGGTCCATGGCGCCCTTACGGTTCAAGAGAGGCCGGCGGTTTAGCAGAGACGGGCGCGGAAGGAAGCCCCTCCCGGACGTCCCCTCTCCCCGCCGGCGGGGAGAGGGGATTCGCTTCGGCCGAAGCGCAAGCGCTCGGCAAGTCCCGGGCATCAGTCGGGCTGAAACAACCCCGCCCGCTATACGGCGGAACGCGCAGGCGGCTCGAGCCTCCACGCCGCGTCAAGCTCCTCCGCCATCACGGCGAGCGGGGCCGCCATTTCTTGGGCCTGGTATTTTTTGAGGCTCGGGCAGTCCGATCGTCGCTTGTCCGCTCCCCGTCCCGTAATCCCGGGCCAGCGCGTCGCCGGGCGCGAGGCGTCGCAGCTAAGCGTCGATTTGACGCTCATCTAAACGCGTTTCTTCATTATTTGTTGGCCGCTGAGCGCCCAATCGGAGCCGCAGTCTCCCCCAGACGGGCGCGGCTGACAATACGCCAGCACCCTTGTGAATTGCGGGCGCCAAGCCGCTTTCTTCTGGAGGCGGACCGCCGGCGCCGGTAAGGTGCGCCGTCCCATGAGATTCTCCCCGACCTTCCTCGACGAAATCCGGGCTCGCGTGCCGGTCTCGGAAGTCGTGCGCCAAAAGGTCGCAATCAAGAAGCAGGGACGCGAGTGGCGCGGGCTCTCGCCCTTCAACAGTGAGAAAACGCCCTCCTTCTATGTGAATGATCCCAAGGGATTTTTCCACGACTTCTCCTCCGGCAAGCATGGCGACGGCTTCGCTTTTCTGATGGAGACGGAGGGGATTTCCTTCCCCGAGGCCGTGGCCAAGCTCGCCGCCATGGCGGGCCTCGCGATGCCCCTCGAGACGCCCGAAGAGCGCGAGAAGGACAAAAAGCGCGCGACCCTGACCGAGGTGCTGGAGTGGGCCGCCGAGCACTTCCAAAAGCAGCTCCGAGGCCCGCAGGGACGCGAAGCGCGCGATTACCTCGCGCGGCGCGAGATTTCGCCCGCGGCGCAGGCGCAATTTCGGCTCGGCTTTGCGGCGCCCGGCCGCCATGAGCTACGCGACGCGCTGGCGGCCAAAGGCGCTTCCGTCGAGCTCATGATCGATGCGGGGCTCCTGATTCACGGCGAGGAGGTGACGGTCCCCTACGACCGCTTCCGCGACCGCGTGATGTTCCCGATCTGCGACCGCGCGGGCGTGGCGATCGCCTTCGGCGGGCGGGCGCTCGCTAAGGACGCGCAGGCCAAATATCTGAATTCCCCGGAGACGGCGCTCTTCCATAAGGGCGCGACGCTATACAACCTGCACAACGCCCGCAAAGCCGCGCATGAATCCGGGACCGTGATCGCCGTCGAGGGCTATGTCGACGTGATCGCCATGACGGTCGCGGGCTTTCCGAACTGCGTCGCGCCGCTCGGCACGGCGCTGACGCCCGACCAATGCGGTGTGCTCTGGCGCATGGCGGAGGAGCCGATCCTCTGCTTCGACGGCGACAAGGCGGGGCTTCGGGCGGCCTATCGGGCGATCGACACGGCCCTGCCGCTCATCGAGACGGGCAAGACCCTGCGCTTCGTCCTGCTGACCGGGGGACAGGATCCAGACGAGCTGCTGCGCTCCGGAGGGGCCGCCGCTGTGGCCGAGGCGCTGCGCCAGCCCCTGCCGCTCGTCGAAATGCTCTGGCGGCGCGAAACCGAGGGGCAGGCGCTCGACACGCCGGAGCGGCGCGCGGCGCTGGAGCGCCGTCTACGGGAGCTCGCGGCGCAGATCCGCGACCCCGCGCTGCGCCGGCACTACGAAAGAGATCTCGAGCAACGGCTCCGCCAGCTCCTGGACGGGCGAGACCGCCGCACCGCCCTGCCCTCCCGGCGTCGCGGCGAGAGCTTCCGGCGGCCTTTTGCGGGGCCCAGCGCCGGCGGCGCCGTGAGCGTCGGCGCGGCGCTCGCCAGCTCGCCGCTATTTCGCGGCGTGAAGTCTCCGGTGTCGCCGCGCGAATGTCTGCTCTTATTGATCTTTGTCAATCACCCGTCGCTCATCGCGGACCATCTCGAGGAGCTCGTCGCCATCGACTTCGAGGCGCGCGAAGCGCGAGCTTTACAGCAATTGCTTGTCGAGATCGGGACGAGCCGCGCTGCGGGCGACGACCCGGATGGAGGCCTCCCGCTCGAGGAAGAGCTTGAAAAAGCAAAGCTCGGCGCCTTCCTCTCGCGGCTGGAAGGCATGGTCGCCCACGCCAATTTATGGAGCGTCCGCAAGGCGGCGGCGGCGGCGGATGCGGCGGTCACTCTCAAGCAGGTTTTGAGCTTGCATCGCAAGGTTTCCACGCTAAATAGGGAGTTGCGCGCTGTAGAAAGGCGTCTTGCCGATGACCCTTGTGAGGAGGATCAAGTGCGGCTTGCCGAGATCCGCGCGCAACTATCGGCGATCGATGGAACCGAAGCCTCTCTCGAGGGTTTTGGCTCAATGTCGGGCCGGTCGAGCCGAGTGCTCTGATCCCTGCCGAGCAGGGGTGCTTAAGCCCGCGTTAAGCCGAGGCCCATCAGCCTGGCTCCGCCGAATCGGCGAGCGGGCGGGGCTTTCGTCGTAAGGGGAGGGGCGAGGCCTCGTGTTCGGCGTCGCGGTTGTCCCGGGTGGGGCCTTCCCTGCCCGGAGCGCCCTCATAGAAAAGCGTATTTGGAACGGTCGCTTTGGCGGGCGTGTCCCTGTCGCTGACTCCTTTGGAGCTGCAGTTTATGGCCAAGAAAGACGAGGAAAAGGTCGAAGTCGAGGGTGTCCCCGTCGTGGAGACGATGGACGGTCCCCTACTCGACTTGAACGACGCCGCAGTGAAGAGGATGATCAAGCTCGCCAAGAAGCGGGGCTTTGTCACCTATAGCGAGCTGAACGCCGTTCTTCCCTCCGAGGAGGTCTCGTCGGACCAGATAGAGGACGTCTATTCCATGCTGTCCGAGATGGGCATCACCGTCTCGGAAGGCGACAATGAGGATCAGGAAGAGGAAGGCCAGGAGCCGGAGGCCGACGAGCCGGAAGGCGGGGAACTCGTAGAGGCGCCCCGCGCCACCGCCGTCGCGACCAAAACCTCGGAGCCCGCCGACCGCACGGACGACCCCGTGCGCATGTACCTGCGCGAGATGGGCTCGGTGGAGCTGCTGTCTCGCGAGGGCGAGATCGCCATCGCCAAGCGTATCGAGGCCGGACGCGAGGCGATGATCGCGGGGCTTTGCGAAAGCCCGCTGACCTTCCAGGCGATCATCATCTGGCGCGAGGAGCTCGAGGCCGGCAAGGTTCTCCTGCGCGACATCATCGACCTCGAGGCCACCTACGCCGGGCCCGACGGCAAGGCGACCGGCAAGGCGCCCGGCGAAGCGCCTGTCGCCGGCGGGCCGGCGCTCGCCCCCGCCACGGCCCCGCGCACGCCTCCGGCGAGCCTCGAGGAAGAGGCGCCCGCCGGTCCCGAGAGTTTCGAGGAGGACGACGACCTCGAGAACTCGCTGTCGCTTTCGGCGATGGAGGCCGAGCTCAAGCCCAAGGTGCTCGAAACTTTTGCGCGCGTTGCGGACGCCTATAAGAAGCTCCGCCGACTGCAGGATCAAAACGTCGAGAACCGCCTGAAGAACGAGACGCTGACGCCGGCGCAGGAGCGTAAATATAAAACGCTCAAGAAAGAAATCGTCGCCGACGTGAAGTCGCTCTCCTTGAACCAGAACCGCATCGAGGCGCTCGTCGAACAGCTCTACGACATCAACAAACGGCTCATCGGTTTCGAGACGAAGCTGTTTCGGCTGGCCGATGCGCGCGGCGTCGGGCGCGACGACTTCTTCGACAAATTCCACGGCTCGGAGCTCGATCCCAAATGGGTGGCGCGCGTCGCGCGCCTCGCTTCGCGGGGCTGGAAAGAATTCGTCGCTGAGGAGAAGGATCGCATCAAGGAGCTGCGCTCGGACATCCATGCGCTCGCGACCGAGACGGGGCTCGAGATTTCCGAGTTCCGTAAGATCGTGCAGATGGTGCAAAAGGGCGAGCGCGAGGCGCGGCAGGCGAAGAAGGAGATGGTCGAAGCCAATCTCCGCCTCGTGATCTCGATCGCCAAGAAATACACGAACCGCGGCCTGCAGTTCCTCGACCTCATTCAGGAAGGCAACATCGGCCTCATGAAGGCGGTGGACAAGTTCGAATATCGCCGCGGCTACAAATTCTCGACCTATGCAACCTGGTGGATTCGGCAGGCGATTACGCGCTCGATCGCCGATCAGGCGCGGACGATCCGAATTCCCGTGCATATGATCGAGACGATCAACAAGATCGTGCGCACCTCGCGCCAGATGCTGCACGAGATCGGCCGCGAGCCTACGCCTGAGGAGCTTTCCGAAAAGCTCGCCATGCCGCTCGAGAAGGTGCGCAAGGTTCTCAAAATCGCCAAGGAGCCGATCTCGCTCGAAACTCCGATCGGTGACGAGGAGGATTCGCATCTCGGCGATTTCATCGAGGACAAGAACGCGATTTTGCCGATCGAGGCGGCGATCCAGTCTAATCTGCGCGAGACGACCACGCGCGTGCTGGCGTCACTCACGCCGCGCGAAGAACGCGTGCTGCGCATGCGCTTCGGCATTGGCATGAACACCGACCACACGCTGGAGGAAGTCGGCCAGCAGTTCTCGGTGACGCGCGAGCGCATCCGCCAGATCGAGGCGAAGGCGCTGCGCAAGCTCAAGCACCCGTCGCGGTCCAGGAAGCTCAGGAGCTTTTTGGATAATTGAGGCAGGGAGCATCTCGCGGCTGCGCATGCGGCGGGATGAAGGCTCACTTCATCCGGAACCGGTTGCGCAGTCCGAGGCCGAACAGGAACAGCAGCACCACGCCAAGCATGGCTTGCACGTCGCCGACGATCTTGGCGAGCGGCGCAAGGCGCTCGGCGATATCCTTATCCGGCCTGAAGGGCAAGAGTGAAATTAGATTGGTGGCGCTAAGGACGGCAGCAACGTCGAACGCCAGCGGCATGTCGCAATAGACCGCAACGAGGGCGAAAAAAATCAGGCCCACTTCCACAGCGCTGCGCAAACTTCCGCTGGTGCTCCTCTCGCTCCTCCTTGCAAAGCGGCGTCAATTCCCGCTCGGAGAAACCATTCTGAAGTAACTGCTTCCTTCGCTCTGGCTCGAGAGCGGATGCGATCCAGCGGTTCCACGCGAAACGATTTTTCTCGGAAAGCGCATAATCGAAACCCCAATCCCACTCCGACTCTTTCTGTTCACCATGAATGGTCGCTAGCAAATACCAAGGGTTCTCCCTGGCCGGCTTCAATTTCGGCTTGTCGTCGTGGATCATGGAAAGCCTTCATTGCCGGAACGGAACCGCAAAGGTTAAACCCTGAAATCCACGGTCTCGCGAACAGGCGCGGGCGAAATCGCCGCGTCACACCTCTACAAATTCAGCAACCGCCGCGGGCTCGGGAATGGGGAGCCCGTCCGCTTTGAGCCCTTCGATGTGGAAGCGGATCGCCTCGCGAATTTCCCCCTCGGTCTCGGAAAGGGTTGCGCCGGTGGCGATGCAACCGGGCAGGTCCGGAACATAGGCGGAGAAATTCTCGCCGGCTCTTTCAATCACCACGGTGTAGCGCATCACGACCGCTCCTTCAGCCCCGCCTGCTTCATAATGCTGTTCAGGGTTCCCGGCGCAATAAACTAGCGCTCGAAACTATCCGAACCGTAGCGCAATCGCTTTTGAAAAGCAGCCCTGGGGCGCCGCCAACCTCCGCCCGCCTTTGGGAAAGGCGGGCGGTTTTCACTCGGCGCTCGCTCTAACCCCTTTGCAGGTCGGAGAGCGCCTTTTGCGCATAGCTCGCCGCCCTTCGCGAGTAGCTCAGCAGATGCGTCCCATAGGCGGTCTTGCGCGCGCGGCGCAGGAGGGCGACCGCCTTTTTCACGTTGCGGCTGGGGTGCGTCCGCTCGGCCATCATCGCGTGGTCGATCGCATTGTCGATGTGCTGCACGAAAGAGGAGCTCTCATGAGGCTGCTCTCCGTAGGGTATGGCCTTGGTGATCTGATCGATGGCCTGGGCGATATGATCGTCGGCAGCGAGCGCGACCGAAACGCCCGCCCCTTGTCCGAGCGCGAGAGCCATCGCGCCCATCAAAAACTGACGTCGTCGCATGATTCTTCCTCCCATTCTCGAGTTCTAGACGCGTTCAACGCGTCCCTAGCGGCTATATTGCCCAGGAGTCGCTCGCTACAACGGTTCAGATGGAAAATTGCCGCATCTGGCGCGGATGCTGATTGCGTCTTCTCGATCACGGGTCGCGGGCCTGGCGCGGTTCGGAGGCCGCGCTTCGGCGCTTGCTCCGTCGCAGGCCGGGCGCTATAGAGCCCCCCACGCTCCCTTCGTCTAGCGGTCTAGGACGTCGCCCTCTCACGGCGAAAACAGGGGTTCGAGTCCCCTAGGGAGCGCCAATTATTTCAATAAGTTCGACGAGGAATCTGCGCCCAGCGCGCTTGGGCCCAACATTTGCCCGATAAGCGTTGCCGAACGCCTGCGAATTTTGGCGGCTGAAAGCGACGGTCGCGCCCTCGTTCTCCGCCCCATGCCCTCGATCCTCGGAGGGAGCCGCACCAATGAAATTGGTGGTCGGAAATTCTGAAAAACTCATCGTTGTGAGCATTTCGGCGACGCTGACTCTCCTAGGCGAGGCGCGCGCGGCGGCAAGTCTCCTAACGAATGGGACTTTGAAAACGGGACTATTCGATCACGATCGGCGGGGTGACTAACAATAATGTGCCAAATGGATGGGTGCCGACCGCAGCATTCGTCCAAAACCCCACTTTGAAGGGGTCTCCAGCGTGAATCCCGATAGCGGGATGCGCGCCCTACAACTCGGGAACGACAATCCCAGCCTCAACTACTAGGCGCATTCGTCTTTCTCGCCCTCGCCGGCTTATCGGCGAAAGCGCGCCGTCGCGGCGGAAGTCCCGCCACGCCTTGCGCATGATCTCCGGCTCCGGAAGTCGCGCCGTCGGCTTCGCTCAATGGTCGAATTCCGAGTGGCGCACGCTATCCCCGACGGCCACCCCGCGCGATCACCGGTGCGGGTTCGTGTGCGTCGCGCCGCCACCGGTCAGAAGGGGCGAACGCGAAACCTCTTCGCTCGTCAACTCGCCGCTGCGGTCGCGATCGATGCGGTCGAATTCCAAAGACATGTACTGCATAAATTCCTCCTTGGAGATACGACCATTGCGGTCGGCGTCCATTTGTTGAATGATCGCCGCAACGCGCGCCTCATTGCCACCGCGCCGGTGCTTGGCGAACGCTTGGCTCGTCGCCACCGCCGCGATAGCGAGCGCGGCTAGGAGCGCGATTTTCGAAGCCCTAGACATGGTCCTCTCCTCCTGATCTTTCTTTCCCTGCAGGAGGGGCCTCTCCCTTCCCGCCTCCTCTTAAATGGCGGCTCAGGCGCAGCACGACAACTCACCGGGCCTCGGGCGCAATTGATGCCTAAAGTTCGGCAATCGGGATATGTCGACGACCCTCAAACGTTATCCCCGCGCGCGTTCGCCGAAGTTCGCAAAAGGTCTAGTTGTCCCTCACTCACGGCGAAAACCGGGGTTCGAGTCCCCCTCGGGAGCGCCAATAAGTTAAATTATCGATTGCAGACGCGCAGTTCGCCGTCCGGGCCGCAAGGTCTCATTGCCAAGGACTCGTCTTCATGCCCTCGCGCTCTAGTTTCCCATCGGCGGCGCTGAAGGCGTCGCAGCCTCACCGGCGGCGCCGGGAAGGCTCCAAACGGGAGGAGACGCCAAGATGCGTGGGAACTTCACATCGGCTCTTTGCGGAATCATAGCGGCTTCGGTGCTTGCGGCGCCGATCGAGGTGCAGGCCGCGCCGCCGAGCGCCCCAAACCAAGCAGGCCTGCGGCTCCCCGAGCTGACCGCCGATGTCTACTACCGCCGCTATTATCGGCGTTATCCGTATCGTTACGGCTACCGTCGCGGCTATGGCTACGCCTACGATCCGAGCGGAGCGATTTTCGGAGCTGCGGCGGTCGGCATGGTGGCGGCGGGCGTCGCGGCCGCAACGGCGCCGCGCTACTATTACGGCTATCCCGGCTGGGGCTGGTAAGCAGCGGCCCGTCGTCGCAAGCCCGGCAGAAGGCGTCCTTGGCGTCATGCGCGAGCGCTGCTCTCCGCAAGGGAGGCGCGTCTCGCGCTTTTATTTTGCAGAATTCTAAGGCTTTCTCACTCTCCCCGGCGCGATCAGCGCCGCGAGCTGCGCATATTGGGCGGCGAGCCGGTCCCCGAACTCGCAAAGCGCGCGCGTGAGGCCGCGATCCGACCGGGTTTCCTCGGGCTGCGCGCGCAGCCAGAAGGCGAGGGCGGGGAAGGCGGCGACCGAGAGAACAGCCGCGCCCACGAGCGCCGCGGCGATCTCGGGCGACATTTGTCCCGTGCGCGTGCCGAGATAGGTGATCGCGATGACGAGCGACAGCGTCGTCGAGGAGAGAAGCGCCAAGGGCGTGAGGTCCTTTTGCGGCAGCGCGTTTCTGTAGAGAAACACCGGGGCGCCCCGAACCAAGAGGAAGCCCAGCAGGAACAGGATCAGTTTAAGCAAGCTCGCCGGGCTCGAGATGAAGTGGAAGAGATCGAGCTCCATGCCGCTCGTCACGAAGAACAAGGGAATGAGAAATCCAGAGCCGACCGCGGCCAGTTGGCGCTCGAGCGGCTGCGCCGGCGTGCTGCGCACAAGGGCGGAAACGACGACGCCCGCGGCGTAGGCGCCCAGCACGGCCTCCATGCCGAGCTCGCTCGCCAGCGAGACGAAACCCAAGAGCCCGAAGATTGCGATGCGCAGGGGAAGGGCAGCGGCGTCGTTCATCGATCGGACCACGACGAGCGACAGGGCGTTCGAGCGCGCGCTTCTCGCAAGCCAGGCCGCGCCGATGGCCGCGAGCAGAAACAGCATGACGAGCAGCGTCTGATGCAGGTGCTCATGCGCCTGCGCCAGCGCCACGGGCGCGAGCACGAGGGGGCCCAACTCGCCGCAGGCGGCAGCGCCGAGCACATAGCGGCCGAAGTCGCTTTCGAGCTCGCCGCTTTGGCGAAGCAAGGGGATCAGAACGCCAAACGCCGTCGTGGGCAGAACGATGCAGACGAGCAGCGGCGCGCGCAGCAAGCCGACGGAATAGAGCAGCGCCACGAATACGATGGCGACGCCAAGAGACACCAGCCAGCCGATGGCGCCGAGGCGCAGCGGCTCTATGCCAATCTTCTCCGGATTGAACTCCAGCCCCGCCTGGAAGAAGAGATAAATGAGCCCGAGCTCGCCCAGAAATCCGATGGAGCCTTGGCTCGAGACGAGATTGAAGGCCCCGGGACCGATCAAAACGCCCAGCACGACCTCCAGCACGATGACCGGCGTGCGCGCGAAAGCCGGGAAGCGCCCCAGGAGCGGCGCGATCACGGCGGCCAGTCCGATCAAGAAAAGCGCGCGCATGTCATCCATGGCCTCATTCCTTGGCTTGAAAATCCGGCGCGCCCTGCCCCGCGCGGCGCGCCAACTTTGCCATAAGAATGGCCCGCCGGGAATTCGCGGATGCGTCGCCCCGCCCCCGCGTCAAGCCTTTGGAAATGATTCTTCGCATATGGTTACCTCTGGGCTGCGGTGCGAAGCGGCAGGCTTAGGACAGGGCGGCATTCTTTCGCCACGATCATGGCTTAGACACAGCTGCGATGGCGAGGGGCGCGCGGTCACACTGAGGGACTGCGAAAAAATGGGGCGCGGCGCGAGTTTCTTCGCGCGTCTCCGTTCTTCCCGAGCATCGGCGCGCCGTCACCCTGACGGAGGCGACCTCGAGCGTTCCGCGCCTGCGGGGGCTCGTCTTTTTATGAGCCGGCGATGGCTCGAGGGCGCAAAGGCGTCCTTTAGGCTTCGCCGTCAGCATGAGAGCGCGGAAGTTTGCGAAGGAATCTCCCGACAGAAGCGGCCCGTTCTTTCCTCGCGGCTCTCTCCCTCTTTGCGGGAACCTTCGTCGTTCTGGCGACGACGCTCGCGCCCTCCTTCACCGAAACCGCGATCGCCAATGGCGATACGCGCACCATCAATCTCTACCACGCGCATACGCAAGAACAGATTTCCGCGACCTATCTCGTCAACGGCCGCTATGATCCGGCTGTCCTCAAGCAGCTCAACTGGTTCTTGCGCGACTGGCGGCGCGACGAGCCGACCGAGATGGATCCGCGCCTATTCGACGTCGTCTGGGAGGCCTATCGCGCCGCCGGCGCCGGCGACGAAGCCATCCGGGTCGTCTCCGCCTATCGCTCGCCCGAGACGAACGCGATGCTGCGCGCGCGCTCGCGCGCCGTCGCCAAATATTCCCAGCACATGCTTGGCAAGGCGATGGACACCACCCTGCCGGGCATGTCGATGTCGCGCATTCGCGAGGTCGGCATGCGCATGCAACGCGGCGGCGTGGGCTATTACCCCACGGCCGGCACGCCCTTCGTGCATCTCGACGTCGGCGGCGTGCGCCACTGGCCGCGTATGACCTACGATCAGCTCGCGCGGCTCTTCCCCGACGGCAAGACCGTGCATATTCCGACCAATGGCCAGCCGCTCGCGCGCTACGACGAGGCCAAGGCGGAGATCGAGGCGCGCAACAATGGCGCGATCGTCGTCGAGCCGCGCCGTTCCTGGGGCAGCGCTTTGTTCGCCGCGCTCTTTGGCGGCGGCGAGGATGAAGGCGAGGACGTCGCGCCCGCCGCCGCTCCGGAACGCAAGCAATGGTCGAAGCTCGCCGCCCGCGAGCCCAAGGCGGAGCTGAGGTCCGTCTCCTACGAGACCGAGGACGACAGCGGATCGCGCGGTCTTCCGCCCCAACTCGCCCAGGCGGCCGCCAACACGCCGCGCGGCGAGACGGCGCTCTCCGCGCCGCCGTCCGAGGCGCTCCCCCCGCAAAGCGAAAGATCCGCCGCTCGCGACGACGAGGCGCAGCGCGCCGCCCCGGACTCGGAAAGCCCGGAGGCCGACGACCGCGTGATGCCGCTCCCGCCGCGCCGACCCGCCGGGCTCATTGCCGCCGCGGCGCCGCTGCCCCCATCTCGTCCCAGAGGTCTCGCACAAGCCCATGGCGGCTCAGGCCATGCGCTCGCCGACATCATCTTGACCACCGGCTCGATCAAGGTCAGGCGCGGCGACAAGCGCATTGGGCCCCATGCGGACGCGGCTCTGGCCTATAGCTCTGCGGACGCCTCGATCCCCAGCGCCGCCGAGGCCGAGGATCAGAAAGCGGCGGAACAAAAGGCCGCCGAGCAGAAAGCAGCCGAGCGGAAGGCGGCCGATGAACAGACAACGGTCGAACCGAAGTCGGTCGGGAACGCCGAGCCGGTCCGCCCGGGTCTGGGCTGGGGCCTAGAGCGCGCGAGTCTCATGCGTTCCGCCTTTGCGAATCAGAGCACGGCGTTCACGAACAGAGCTTTCTCGGCCTATGACAACGCCCTGGGCGCTGCGCAGTCCGCCGCTCAGGCGGCAAAGCAAGGCGTCGCCTCGGCCTATGGGGCGGCGACGGGCTTCTCGAAAGGCCCCGCCGCTCCGGCCGCTGACAAATTCTCTTCCGAATAAACCCGCCCCGAGAGGCCTGTCATGATGGGTATGAGGGCGGCCGGGGCAGCGGCGGCGCTTTGGGCTCTGCGCGGCGCGCTAGCGGCCGGATTGCTTTTTTGGAGCGGCGCGGCTTGCGCGGCCGACTTCTTCGCCTGGACGCAATATGTCGCAAGCGGAGGCATCGAGGCGCGCGCGATCACCGAGCAGGCGGAATGTCCGAAGGCGGCAATCGACGGACGCGCCGCGCAGATGACGCTGCGCGCGGCTCCAAGCGACGCCTTTCCGGTGCGCGTCTGCGCGATCGCCCTTCCCGGCGACGCCAAGGAAGCCGAGATTGCGGATCGTCCGCTCCGCTTGGCCGCTTCACGCGTCAGCCGCCTGCTGCTCATCGGCGACACCGGCTGTCGCCTGCACCCCCTGGCCCTGCAGAATTGCAATGTCCTGGGCGATTGGCCCTTCCGCCTCGTCGCCGACGAAGCCGCCGAATTGCAGCCGGACATCGTGCTGCATCTCGGCGACCTGATCTATCGCGAGCATGCCTGTCCCCGCTCCGACAAGGGTTGCGCCGGCTCGCCGCACGGCGACAATTGGGAGACTTGGAAGGCCGACTTCTTCGATCCGGCGCGCGCGCTGCTCGAGACCGCGCCCTTCGTCTTCGTGCGCGGCAATCACGAGGACTGCAACCGCAATCGCGAAGGCTGGCGGCGCTTCGTTAGCGCTTATCCCTATGACGCGGCCGCGAACTGCGTCGGCCAGGAGGCGCCCTATCGGGTTGACCTCGGCGGCGTGACGCTCGCCGTGCTCGATGTGACGCGCGCGGAGGATCGCGCCGTGGACTGGGCGCTCGCGCCTTTCTTCAAACAGCAGTTCGCAGCGCTCGCCGACATCAAAGGCCCGCTGTGGATTGCTATGCACAAGCCGATCTACGGCTCGATTCGCGTGAAGGACGGCGTCAGCATCGGGGACAACAAGACGCTCGTCGAAGCGGCGCGCGGCGTCCTCGCGCCCAATCTTGAAACCATGCTTTCCGGCCATCTGCATCTCTTCGAGGCCTTGAGCTTCACGCAGGACCTGCCCGCGCAGATCGTCGCGGGCTCCAGCGGCGACAAGCTGGACACCATGCCCCAGAAGCTCGTGGGCCTCACAGTCGGCGACGCGACGGTGGAGAGCGGCCGCGGCGCGGCGGGCGTCTATGGCTTTGCGCTCCTGGAGCGCGGCGAGAAGGAATGGCGCCTGACCGAATTCGACCTGCACGACCAAGTGCTGGTTCGCTGCGCCTTGCGCGGTCGCAAGCTCGCCTGCGAAGGGGAGTAGGCGAAAGACCCCTCACCCCCAGGCGGAAAGCCTGGAAAATCGCGCAAACTTCTTGACGTGGTGGCGATCCATGCGCCCCAAAATGTCGCGCAGCAAAGCGACGGCCTCGACGAGGTGCTCCCCCTTGTTCAGCATGACGCAATCGGCGCGCTGCGCCATGGCCGCGTCCGTGGTCTCAGCCCGGCTGAACACGCCCTCCTTCACGAATTGATCCAGCACCTGCGTCGCCCAGATCACCGGCGCATGCGCGGCCTCGCAGAGCCAAAGCAGCTCTTCCTGAACCTCCGAGAGGCGCGCGAAGCCGAGCTCGACGGCGAGATCGCCGCGCGCGATCATGACCGCGGTCGGATGGCGCTTCGCCGACTGGACGATCAGCTGCGGGAGATTGCGCAAGGCGAGCGGCGTCTCGATCTTTAAAACGAGCGGCTGCGGCGGCGCGTCCCCGCGGCGGCGCGCAAGCTGATCCTGCAGCAGCTCGACGTCCGCGACCCGCTGCACAAAGGAGTAGCCGACGAGGTCGGCGTGCTGCGCGACGAAGTCGAGATCGACGAGATCCTTTTGCGTCAGAGGCGGCAGAGAGAGCTCGGTCGAGGGAAAGTTCAAACCTTTCTCGAGCTTCAGCCGCACGCCCTTGACGCGCGCGGCGAAGATTTCGAGCTCAGCCTCGCCCGCGTCTCTTGAAACGACCCGCGCGCCGATCTTGCCGTCGTCGATCCAGACCTCCGCGCCCGGCGTCAGAAGCTCCACGATCTCGGGGAAGCTCGGCTCGATCGCGATGCGGCCGCTGGGCTGCGCGGCGAGATTTTCGAGAAGCTTCAGGCGATCGCCCTTGTGCGCCTTGTATTTGGCGGGGCAGCGCAGATTCTCGATCCGGCATTTGGGTCCGGCGACATCCATCATCACGCGGCAGGAGACGCCGAGGTCCTTTTCCGCGGCTCTGACGTGGGCGATCATCGCCGCCCAGGCGATCGCATCGTCATGAGCGCAATTGATGCGGGCGCAATCCATGCCGGCGGCGACGAGACTTTTGATCAGCGCGGGGTCGCGCGCCGCTTCGCTCGGCAGCGTCGCCATGACCCGCGTATGCGGACCGGGCCGCGGCGGACCGAAAATGGCCTCGCACTGGGCGAGGATCAAGTCGTGGCCGGCGCGCATGGCCTGAGCCGAGGGGAAGGGCGCGTCTCCCTCCCCGCAAAGTCGCTTGAGCGTCGCGATCAGCGCGTCGAGGGCGCTGCGCGTGCGCGCTTCGCTGCGGCCGAGCGAGGAGAGGCCATAAGAAGCCAATCGCGACTGAAGCGCAGCGAGATCATGCTGGCGCAGGATCAGATAATCCGCGAGATTGGCGGCGGCCTCGTCGCTCGCGCCCCATTGCGCGAGCAGGATCGGGCTGCGGTCCGCAATGTCCTCACGCAGCGCCGTCGCCTCGTCGAGGAGGTTCTGCAGGTCGGAAGCGGCGCGTTCTGCGCTCGAGCGATTGGACATCACGGCTCTGCGGCGTTCTTGCGAGGTGGGGGGAGAGGCAGTCTTTCCGTCGATTGTGACGGAGGTGTAACAGTCTCTTGCGACTGTCGAGATTTCTGCGGCTATTTCGCGCTCCGCGCTGCGGCGAATGCGCACGGTGCGATTCAGGCCTCCCATCCCAGCGAGCGTTCGACGGCTTTTTCCCATCCTTCGAGCAGCCGGGCGCGCTCGTCGTCGTCCATGCGCGGGCTCCAGCGTCTGGCGCATCGCCAATGCGCGGAGATGTCCGATTCGCTCCAGAAGCCCGCTGCGAGACCTGCGGCATAGGCCGCGCCGAGCGCTGTCGTCTCCAGGCTCTGCGGCCGCGCCAGCGGCGCGCCGAGAATGTCGGCCTGGAACTGCATCAGCAGATCGTTCGCAGCCATGCCGCCGTCAACGCGCAATTCGAGGAGCGGCGCGCCGGCGTCCTCCGCCATTACCGCAGCGAGCTCCCGGGTTTGGAAGGCTGCGGCTTCGAGCGCGGCGCGCGCGATATGCGCTTTGGTGGAGTGGAGCGTCAGCCCGGCGATGAGGCCGCGCGCGTCGCTTCTCCAGCGCGGCGCGTAGAGACCCGAGAAGGCCGGCACGAAATAGACGCCGCCATTATCCGGAACGCTTCGCGCGAGCGGCTCGATCTCGGCGCTGCTCTGGATCAAGCCGAGATTGTCGCGCAGCCATTGCGTCAGCGCGCCGGCGATGGCGACGGACCCCTCGAGCGCGTAAACCGGCGGCGCTGCGCCCAGCTTATAGGCGAGCGTCGTGACGAGACCGCGCTGCGAGGCCCGAGGCGCGCCGCCGGTGTTCATGAGCAGGAAGCAGCCGGTGCCATATGTATTCTTGGCCTGCCCCGGCGCGAGGCAGGCCTGGCCGAGCAGCGCCGCTTGCTGGTCTCCAAGCGCGCCGGCGAGCGGCACGCCTTCGAGCGGCGCGGCGCAGGCGCCGTAGATCTCGCTCGAGGCGCATATCTTCGGCAGGCAGGGGCGCGGAATGTCGAAGAGGCTGAGCAGTTCCTCGTCCCACTCCAGCGTCTCGAGATTCATGAGCAGCGTGCGCGACGCATTGGTCGCGTCGGTGAGATGTCGGCCGCCCGTGAGGTTCCAGATCAGCCAGGAGTCAATTGTCCCGAACAGGGCTTTTCCCTGCTCCGCGCGCGCTTTGGCCCCGGGGAGATTCTCGAAGAGCCAGACGAGCTTCAGCGCGCTGAAATAGCTGGCGAGCGGCAGCCCTGTCTTTTCGCGCAGACGCGGCGCCGCCCCTTCGCGCGCAAATCTCTGGACGAGCCCCTCGACGCGCGTGTCCATCCACACAATGGCGTTCGAGAGCGGCGCGCCGGTCTCTCTGTCCCAAAGCAGCGTCGTTTCGCGCTGGTTCGTGACGCCGACCGCCGCGAGATCGGCGGCTTTGAGACCAGCCTTGGCCAGCGCGCCCTCGACCGTCGCGAGCGTGTTTCTCCATATCTCCGCCGGGTCATGCTCGACCCATCCGGGTTTTGGACAAATCTGCGCATGTTCGCGGCGGTCGATGGCGACGGTTTCGCCGGCGTCGTCAAAGACGATGAAACGCGTCGAGGTCGTGCCTTGGTCGATCGCGCCGACGAATCGAGTCATGAGCATTGCCCTTTTGCCGTCTGCGACGCTCGGGATGTTTGCGCTCTTGAAACCTGCCGGCATGACATCAAAACGTCACGCGGCGGACGCCGTCGAGTCTCAGGTGTGGCCTATCGGAGACAGTCTTGAGGAATTTTCGAGTCGACGCGTCGATCTTCGCAGAAACCCCTTGTCAGCGCCAGCGAATGGCGGCATTTATCGACTCGCCCAATACGCACGTGCCTGTGGTCGTGTGTCGGTCGGCGGGGATCTGGACAAGAGGCCAGTTAACCGCCCTTAAAAGACCGGCAGCCGGAGGCGAACCGGCGAACCCCGCTCCAACGGGGGACGCGACTTGAAGCAACGACGGACCGGGCTTTTTTGGTCTCTGTCGGCCCTCCAAAGGTCGGCGAGCAGAAGAGGCTTGTCTATCTTGCCGGGCGTGCGGACGGGATCTTCCCTTCCAAACGATGGCCATCCGTGAATCGAAGCGGCGGCGCCGCTCGGCGCGTCTTTAGATACGGCGCAGCGCTGATTGCGCCATCGGCGCATCGCCTGATCGGCGGCTCGCGCGCGTGCGATCGCGTCGGCGGGTCAACGTCTTCGCGCTTCGCGTCTCCAACGCGCGGGGCGAAGGTCGCATCGCCGGCGAATCCGTTCAAGCCCTCGGGCGGCGCGACGCCGCGCCGCACGGGGGATGCCGCTATGACGCGAACGTATCAAAGAATTTCTCGCGCGCCAATCGCGCGAGGACGGACCCGCGCCTCGTCGTCGATCTCGACGTCGTGCGCGAAAACTATCGCGATCTTCGCCACGCGCGCTGCCGGACACGCGCGTCTTCTACGCCGTCAAGGCCAATCCGGCGCCCGAGATCCTCAGCCTGCTCGCCGCGCTCGGCTCGTCGCTTCGACACGGCCTCGATCGCCGAGATCGAGCTTGCGCTGGCGGCCGGCGCGACGCCGGACCGCATCAGCTTCGGCAACACGATCAAGAAGGAGACGCGACATCGCGCGCGCCTATGCGCTCGGCGTGCGGCTCTTCGCGGTCGACTGCGAGGCCGAGGTCGAGAAGATCGCGCGCGCCGCGCCCGGCGCGAAGGTGTTCTGCCGCATCCTTTGCGACGGCGCGGGCGCCGAATGGCCGCTGTCGCGCAAGTTCGGCTGCGCGCCGGAAATGGCGGCCGCGCGTGCTCGAGCGCGCCCATGCGCTCGGCCTCGTCGCGCATGGCCTGTCGTTCCATGTCGGCTCGCAGCAGCGCAACCCGCGCATGTGGGACCGCGCGCTGAAGGTCTCGGCCGCGATCTTCCGCGAGCTCGCCGAGCGCGGCATCCAGCTGCAGATGCTCAACCTCGGCGGCGGCTTCCCGACGCGCTATCTCAAGGCTGTGCCGCGCGGTGCGCGCCTACGGCCAGACGATCTTCCGCGCGCTGCGCAAGCATTTCGGCAACCGCATTCCGGAGACGATCATCGAGCCGGGACGCGGCATGGTCGGCAACGCCGGAATCATCGAGGCCGAGGTGGTGCTGATCTCGCGCAAGTCCGATGACGACCGCGCTGCGCTGGGTCTATCTCGACATCGGCAAGTTCAACGGCCTCGCCGAGACGATGGACGAGATGATCCGCTATCCCATCCGCACGGCCGTCGACGACGGCGCGCGTGGCGCCCTGCGTGATCGCCGGCCCGAGCTGCGACTCCGTCGATGTGCTCTACGAGAAGGAGCCCTACCTGCTGCCGATCACGTCTCGAGATCGGCGCCAAGGTGCTGATCGAAGGAACGGGCGCCTATACGACGACCTATTCCTCTGTCGGCTTCAACGGCTTTCCGCCGCTGAAGCCTATGTGATCTGAAAGCGAGCGGCGGTCGGAACAGTTTGCGGCCGCCGCTTCGGATTACGCTTTGCCCTTATCGCCGAAGATCAAAGTGTCGAGCGAGCAGTGGCCGCCGCCCTTCAGCGCATAGGACAGCGCCACGACGCCCCAGAGCAGCGGATATTCGAAGCCGCCCTTCTGCGCGAAGAATCCCGCGTGCCAATGCACGGCGAAGACGATGTAGAACATCTGTGCGGCGATGATGAGCGCGACGGGCCGCGTCGCAAGTCCGAGCGCCAGCAGCGCGCCGCCGACCAATTCGATGACGCCGGCCGCCACCGCGAGCCAGGGCGGCAATCCGAGCTTCGTCTCGAACATGGCGCGGGCGCCGTCGAGCCCCGGCCCGCCGAAGAGCCCGAAGAGCTTTTGCGCGCCGTGCGGGATGAGGAGAAGCCCAGCCGTCAGCCGCACCAAAGCGTCGGCATAGACGGCGATGCGCTCGGACAAAGGAACGAGTTCAGCTCTCGAGGTCTTATAGGCAATCGTCATAGGGGCCTCCGCAACGGGGCGGGCTCTGCGCGCCGCTCCCTCCTGAGAGGCTAAACTATCGCGGCTCTGCCGTCGCGCCACCCTCGGGTTAAGGGCGCCGCCAAAAACAAACGCGGCGCTCCGGCTTGACCGAGACGCCGCGCAGCAAAGCGACTTAGGAAGCGTGGGCTTCTCAGTCGGAGAAGACCCAGCGCGCGGCGAAATAGGCCAGCGCGGCGAGAACGATGATGGCGACCATGCCGAACGGCGTGGCGGCATAGGTGGTGAGTTCGAGAATCGCGCCCATTGTTTCCTCCTTAAGGTCCAAACGCGCCGGTTCAGGGTCTCTGCCAACGCTTTACCAGTCGCTCGCAATGAGCGACGACTTTGACTACGATCGTGTGTTAGCGGATCGCGGCGTCACTTCGTCCAGCGCCTCGGGGATAAACTTCGCTTCCCGGGCCGAGACAATGTTCCTGCAGATCGCGTCCGGTCATTTTCCTCGCGGAATGGAC
The DNA here is from genome assembly GCA_963808525.1 of uncultured Alphaproteobacteria bacterium. GTDB lineage: Bacteria > Pseudomonadota > Alphaproteobacteria > Rhizobiales > Beijerinckiaceae > Methylocystis. The sequence continues at coordinate 272,106 of CAWEGE010000019.1, read as the reverse complement.
CGTTTTTCCCGCAGGTGACGCCCGCGGCTCCGAATTGCAGTTGTTGTTGGCATTATTGTAACCGCTGTTCCTTGTCAAGGCGATTGAAGCATCGCCTCGCGCTCTCACCCCTGGCGTAAAGCTCCGCTCAGGTCATTCCCGCAGCGCGCAAGATCGATTAACTTGCCGCCTCGGCCTTGCTATCGTTGCCGCCGGGCGAGGACCGCGAGGCGTCAGGGTCGGCGAGGCGAGGCCTATGAAACGAATGAGCGACACTTTGACGCTGCCCGGGCGATGGGCGCTGCTCGCCGTCGCCCTTCTCTTCATCGCGCCGCCCCGCGCCGAGGCTCGCGGCGCGCTGATCTACGATCAGGGCGCCTGCCTCGTGAAAGTCGGCCCGGACATCCTCTACTTCTCCGGCTATCAGGACAGCACGGGCAAGCAGAAATTCTGCGAGGACGCGCCGAACGTCGGGGAGAGCACGAGCTTCGTCTTCGATGTCCCCGACGAGGAGCTGCGACGCAGGAAGATCGGCTTCCGCATCCTGCGAAATCTCGGCGACGAGAGGGAACCCGTGGAGGGGCCGCTTGTTGCCGAGGCGGCTCCGGAGCTGCATCCCAATGGCGTCATGAGCCTCGCGCATCGCTTCGCGGAGGGCGGCAAATTCATCGGCGTCGTCAGCGTGGCGCGGGCCTCAGGCGACTTCTCCACCGCGCTTTATCCCTTCTTGGTCGGTCCCTCGCCGCAGTCGAACATCCCCTATGTCCTGCTCGGGCTCGCCGCGGCGCTGGCTCTCGGCCTGCTCGTCAAGCAGCGTCTGGATCGGCGCGGTTGAGCAAACGGCTCCGCGCGCCTTTTCGCCGCGTTGCGCGAGCAGACCCCGCGCCTAGGTCCAGACAAGAAGACTGCGCCCGGAGCTGCGACCATGCTGAAGAAGAAGTTGGCATTTCCCGCCGCGCCCTGATCGAGGGGCTCGCCGCCAGCGCCTTCGTCGCATCTCCCACGATCGCGCGGGCGACGCACTCCATGGGCGCGATGAAGCGGCTACCGCCGCGCTGGGCGTCGCCAAGCTTTACGCCAGACGTCGAGATCGAGCTCGTCGCGGCGCCCGTCAGCGCGCAGATCCTCAACGGTGCGCCGACGAATGTGTGGCGCTATGCGGCGCGGCTCGTCAAAGGGCCGGAAGGGACGCTGACGCGCCTCAATGATTCCTATCTCGCGGAGCTTATCCGCCTGCGCACGGGACAGCAGCTGCGCATCACGCTGCGCAATCGGCTGCCCGAACCCAACATTGCCCATTGGCACGGCCTGCATGCGCCGGCCGAAATGGACGGTCATCCCGCCTATGCGCTGGATCCCGGCGAGTCCTATGTCTACGAATTCGAGATTCGCAATCGCGCGGGCTTTTACTTCTTCCACCCGCACACGCATGAGGCGACGGCGACCCAAGTCTATCGCGGCCTTGCGGGCGGCATCATCGTCAATGACGCGGAGGAGGATGCGTTGGGCCTGCCCTCCGGCGAGTATGAGCTGCCGATCGTGCTGCAGGACCGCACGTTCAACGACGAGAACCAGCTCGTCTACGACGTCGGCATCCATGAACGGATGATCGGCTTCCAGGGCGAACTCATTCTCGTCAACGGCAAGGCGGACTATGCGCAGGACGTGGCGAGCCGCGCCTATCGCCTGCGGATTCTCAACGCCTCCAACGCGCGCATCTACAAGCTCTCCTGGGATGACGGCTCGCCGATCGTCGTGCTCGGCGTCGACGGCGGGCTGCTCGCCGCGCCGGAGACGAAGCCTTACGTCATGCTCGCGCCGGGCGAGCGGCTCGACGTCTGGGCCGATTTCTCGGGCCGCAAGATCGGCGAGACGATCGTCATGCGCAGCGCGCCCTTTGCCGGCGCCGCGCCGGCGATGGCGACGCGCATGCAGCGCATGATGGGCGGCTCGGGCCTTCCCGCCGGCGGCGCGTTTCCGCTCTTTGCGCTGCGCGTCGCGCGCGAGACGAGCGAGAGCCCCGAATTGCCGAAGCGCCTGTCGAAGCCGCCGTTCCCCAGGATCGAAGAGGCGGCCAACCCGCAGGCCCCGCGGCCGATCTCCATCAGCGAAATGCCGATGGCGATGCTGATCAACGGGCGGCCTTACAGTTTCGACGATGCGCTGGAGATCGAGAAGATCCCCCTCAACACGCGGCAGCTCTTCGAGATTTTCCATCAGCACGGCGGCATGGGCCACATGGCCATGCGCGGGGGAATGGGGATGGGTGGAATGGGGATGGGCGCCATGATGTCCATGGCGCATCCAATCCATCTGCACGGCCAGCAATTCGTGGTGCTGAGCCGCGATCCGGAGATGGTCGATGAGGAGGCCTATGCGACAGTCAAGGACGGCTTCGTCATGAGCGGGCTCAAGGACACGGTCGCGGTCTTCTCCGGAGAACGCGTGCGCATCCTAAAACCCTTCGACGATTATGCGGGCCGTTTCATGTATCACTGCCACAACCTCGAGCATGAGGACATGGGCATGATGCGCGAGTTTGTGGTGGGGTGAGGCGCCGCCTTCAATTCGCGCCCGTCAATCGATGCGGCGGAGTGTCAGATAGAGCCCGAGCTGCAACTTGCCGCGCTTGAGTGAGAGGAGCCCGTCCCACACCTTGGTGTCGCCGACGCGTTGGGCCGCGCCCGAGAGCGAGACGGCGCCCGCAAGGTTCTTCACGAAGCCGCGAGCCAGCAGAAGCCCCGTCCCGACGGCGCTCGCCGCCAGGGCCAGCGTGGGAGCTGCAGACGTCAAAGCGTTGGACATGTGACTCTCCACCGTTTGCGGGAACATTACAACGCATTCCCGTTATCTGGAGAACATTACAACACACCCGCGCTTTCGTCAATTCAATTTGCGGGAAATTTACCATTTCCCTTGGTCTTTTTTTAGCCAGGGGCCGCTCGGTTGATTCGTTCTTGAACACGTAGTAATGTTTTGTTGAAAGTTCCTGCTCCCGCCAGCAATCGCCGGAGGCAAGCGTGTCGTCCGTGGAGTTCAGCAATCAGAAGATTCTTGCGATTTTGAAGCAGGAGCTCGCCGAGGCCGTCGAGCGGGCTTATGCTCACGCTTACGCCATTCTCAAATTGGAAGATCGGGCGGAACCGCGACTTATCGAGGCCTGCATCGCGGAGCAGGCCGCCGCGCTCTCGGCAAAGTTAGTTACAACAAGAGCGGGTAATGTTGTAACTTTCCCCGGAAACGACGGTCGCCCCGCCGAGGCCGGGCATCTCATCTCGAAGGACGCCACAGCGTCTTCCGCCGCCCAGGAGCTCATCGTCGCCACCTTGCGCCAGAGGAATGAGGCGACGATCCGCGAATTGCAAGCCGAGCTCGAAGAATATGGCGTCGAGGTCACCCCCGGCAATCTTTCTGTGATCCTCTCCAGGCTCAATCAGTCGGGAACGATCACAAGGTCTGGTCGCGGATTGTATAAATTCGCCGGATGAACTGCTTCTTTAGCTTCAGTCGAGACGCGTAAAGTCTCCGATGACGCCGCCCACGAGATTGCGCTCCAGCAGAAGCTCGCTCGTCAGCTCCGGCGTGATCGCCTCGAGCCGCACGCCCTCGGCCAAGGCGCGCGCTCCGGCGCGGCGGGCTTCGAGCGCCTCCTCCAGGCTCACCTGCGCAAAGCGGACCTCCTCGCCAGGCCGCTTCTGCGCCAGCGCCGGCAGGTCGGCCCGGATCACATGCGCGATCTTCGGATAGCCCCCGGTCGGCTGGCGGTCGGCCATCAGCACGAGCGGCGCGCCGTCGCCGGGGATTTGGATCGCGCCCATGGCGAGGCCGTCCGAGACAATGTCGTGGCCCAAGCGATGCGCGAGCGGAGGACCGTCGAGCCGGTAAGCCATCCGGTCGCTCCTAGCCGAGAGCCGCCAGGACGAAGCCAGAAATTTCGCTAACGTTTCATTTGAAAAATGATTTTGTTGCGGACCTAAAAGAACGCGAAACGGATGCGCAACGGCTCCGAGCCAGGGCGCTCTGAGCGCCACCGGCCCCTTGGGTCCCGCGCGGGCGTCAAGAATGTTCAGCGCGTCGCCCGCCGCGAGCGCGCGGCCTTCGAGCCCTCCGAGCCCCGAACGCGTATGCGTCGAAAGCGAGCCCAAGACCTTCGGCAAATCGAAGCGTCCGAAGGGCGCGACATAGGCCCAGGCGCCGGAAGCTCCGGCGCGCAGCGTAAGCCGCGCGCCCGGCGCGAGCGTCAGCGCTGAGGCCCCGGGCAAGGGGCGTCCGTCAAGCCGCACGTCGAAATTGCCCCCGCAGATCGCAAGGCCGATCTCGCCCTCTACCGCGGCGAGCTCGACGCCGCCGAGCGACACCTCGATCGCGGCCTCGGCGCCGGCCGCGCGCGTCGCGGCGAGAAAGGCGTCCGCGTCCATGGGTCCTGCGGGCGTCACGCCATAGCGCAGAAATCCGCGCCGGCCTTCGTCCTGCAGCGTGACGCCGGGGCCGGCGGAGAGGATGCGAAACTTCATGCGGCGGCCTCGCGAAGGGCCACACGCTCGCCCTTCGCCGCGCGCGCGTCGAGGGCGTGGAAGGTTTCCAAATCCACGGGCGTAAAGCGCAGGACATCGCCCGGCGCGATGAAGAGCGGCGGCTCGCGGCTCGGAGAAAACAGCCGCTCCGGCGTGCGGCCGACGACATACCAGCCGGTCGGCATTGGATTGCTCGCGACGAGCGCCAGACCGCCGCCGATGAGCGCGGCCCCGGGGGGCGTCAGTCCGCGCGGCGTCGCGCGACGCGGCAGAGCGAGCGCTTGCGGCAGTCCGCCGAGGTAGCACCAGCCCGGCGCGAAGCCATACATGTAGGCGCGATATTCCGCCCCGGCGTGCAGCTCGACGAAGCGCGCCGGCGTGAGCCCGAGACGCGCCGCCGCTTCGTTAAGGTCTTCGCCGCATTCGTCCTCATAGCAGCAGGGCAGCCGCCAGCGCGCGGGCGTAGTAACGGTCGCGGCGAGCGGCGCCTCGGCGAGCTGCGCTTCGACGAGCGCAACCAGTCTTTCACGTGAAAGCATGAGCGGCTCGTAGCAGACGAGCAGCGCGCGATAGGTCGGGAGCGTCTCGATCAGCCCTTCCGGCCGAGCCTTTTGCAAGGCCGCGTCAAGCGCCAGCACGCGCGCGTTGATTTGCGCGTCGACGCTGTCGCCGAATTCGACCGAGAGCGCGGCTTCGCCGGCGTCGAGAAAGCGCGGCGCGTCATAGCCCGTCATCTCAGGGCGCCTGAAAGCTCTGGACGCGCCAGCCGGCGGCCTCCAAGGCCTCGCGCAAGGCGCGCGCGATCGAAACGGCGCCGGGCGTGTCGCCATGCACGCAGATCGAGTTGATCGGCGTCTTGAGCCTTGCGCCGGAGCGCGTGACGATCGCGCCCTCCTCCAGCATGGTCAGCGCGCGCGCGACGATCTCCCGAGAATCATGCAGCACGGAGCCCGCTTCGCGGCGCGGCGCGAGGCGCCCGTCCTCGGCATAGGCGCGGTCGGCAAAAATCTCCTGCGCGACCTCGAGGCCGGCCTTTGTCGCAGCCGGCCCCTGCTCGCTTCGCGCGATAGCGAGAAGGGTGAGGCTCGCATCGACCTTGGCGACGGCGTCGGCGATGGCCTGCGCGATCCTGGCGTCGCGCTCGGCGAGATTGGCGAGCGCGCCATGCGCCTTCACATAGCTGATGTCGTGCTGCGCCAGTCGCGCCAGGGCCTGCGCCGCGCCGATCTGATAGGCGACGGCGTGCTCGATCTCGGCCGGCGTCATGGCGAGCGCTCGGCGCCGAAGCCCGAAAGATCGGGAAAGGACACATGCGCGCCGACCGCGACGCCCGCTTCTTTGGCGGCGCGAAAGCTTTGGGCCATGATCTCGGGATCGCCCGCGTGAAAGCCGCAGGCGATGTTGGCGCTCGTGACGAGCCCCAGCATGGCCTCGTCGTCGCCCATGCGCCAGACGCCAAAGCCTTCGCCAAGATCGGCGTTGAGATCGATGCTGCGCACGTCGTGGCCTCACGAGGGGGTCGAGCGCTTATCTAGAGCAAGAGCGCTTGTGGCGGCTAGTTTCGTTGCGACGCCATTGCGAGGGCGGGTTGACGGCGTGCAATGCGCCAAAGGTGATCCCTTTGGCAAAGGTCTGAAGAGGCCGCAGCCTTCGAATAGCGCTTAGAGCGCGTCGGGAGTTGTAGTTTGCAATTAGACTGCATCCGCGTTTACGAGTTTATACGTATTACTGCCGCCGTGAGGCATATTGCATCAAAGTGCGCCGAGGCTCCGCCGAGACCGCCGACAGCGCTTCGGAGAAAAAGACCTCTCGCACTCTGACGCGTTACGATATCGCCACCGCCATTATGAGGCGCGTGCCGGCGTTATCGCGGCGAGAGGCGCAGGAGATCTTCGAATATGCTCTCCAGGAAATCGCCGACGCGCTCTCGAAGCGAGAGGAAAATGGTGAAGCTCACGAGTTCGGAAAGCGAAAGTCGAGAGGGGACAGGCGCGGAGTCGTCCGAACCCCGCTCCCCGCCTCTGATCGACAGGACGGAGTGAGCGGAATCGGACCCGCCTGCCCGTGCCGCAAAGGCTCCGCCAGCCGCCCCCGGAACAAAGCTTGCTTCCTCGCGGACGACGCGGGGAGCGCTGATGAAAACCTTTCTCGACTGGTCGGCCTATGACACTTACGGCATCGGCGACGCTTATTCGGGCATTCCCGCGACCGGCGGCAATTACGCCAAGGCCGTCGCCGTCTGCATGCACAGCCGCGACTGTCAGAAGACCGCCAAGGGCGTCATGTGCCCGAGCTTTCGCGTCACGGGCGAGGCCAAGGATTCGACCGAGGCGCGCGTCGCGGCCTTCAAGGCGGCCTTAACCGAGGGCTCGGGCGCAGAGGCCTTCGCCGATCCGCGCCTCGACGAGGCGATGGATCTTTGCGTCTCCTGCAAGGCTTGCAAGAAGGAGTGTCCAAGCGCTGTCGACATGACGCTCATCAAGACGGAATATCTGGCGCAGCGTCACCAGATCAGGCCGCCGTCGCTGCGGCTGCGGCTCTTCGGGGCCGCGCCGGAGTGGCTCGCGCGCTACAAGACCCCGCTGCGGCTCGCGATCCGCGCGCACAATCGCCTTCCCGCGCTGGCGAAGCTCGTGGAGCGCTGGATCGGGGTCACGGCGCGCCGTCCGTTGCCGGAGCCCGCCGCCAAGCCCTTCGCAGCGCCCCGGCAAAGCGCGAGCGGAGAGCGCGGCGCGGTGATCCTCTTCGTCGACACCTTCTGCCAGCATTTCGAGCCGGAGATCGCGGAAGCCGCCATCGCCGTCCTCGAACATGCGGGCTACGCCGTGCGGGTCGCGCGTCCGGCGACAAGCGATCCGGAGCCCGATCGTCCGCTCTGCTGCGGGCGCACCTATCTCACGACGGGTCTCGTCGAGAAGGCGCGCGGCGAGGCGAAGCGCGTGCTCGCCGCTTTTCAGGACGAGATCGCCGCGAAGACGCCGATCATCGGCCTCGAGCCCTCCTGCCTGCTGTCGCTGCGCGACGAGCTCTACAGCCTCGGGCTCGGACCGCAGGTCGGCGAACTCGGCAAGCAGCTTTATCTCCTCGAGGAGTTTCTGGCGCGCGAGCATCAGAACAAAGGTCTGCGCATGAGTCTGAAGCCGCTGGAGGCGTCGTCCGCGCTGGTGCACGGCCACTGCCACCAGAAGGCCTTCGGCGCGATGAAGGCCATGCGCAAGGTTCTGGGCTGGATCCCGGGCTTCTCCTGCGAGATCGTCGAAACGAGCTGTTGCGGCATGGCCGGCAGCTTCGGGCTCGAGGCCGAGCATTACGAGACCTCGATGCGGATGGCGGAGCTTTCGCTGCTTCCGGCCGTGCGCGCCGCGCCGCAGGCGCCGCTCATCGCCAATGGCTTCTCCTGCCGCCATCAGATCGAGCATGGCGCGGGAAGACCGGCGCGGCATATTGCGCTGGTGCTCAAAGACGCGCTGGCGCCGAAAGGCTAGCCCCGCTCTTCGTCGCAGGGCCCCGAAGCGCCGCCATCAAGCCGCCGCTTTGTTGGGGCCAGAGTGCCGGTGATTGGCGCCGCTTCGCGCGTGATTTTACGGAAGGACCGATGATCATTCGGCTGACGAAAGCCCCGCTTTGGCTCGCGCCTTTCGCCTTGGCGACGCTCGCGCTCTCGGTTGCGCCCGCGCGAGCCGCGGACGACTGCCAGGCGGACCTGCCCAAGATGATGCAGGCGCGCATGGCGCAGATCGCGAAGCTCAATGAGATCGGCAAGGCCGGCAAGGGCAAGATCGACCCCATGGCGGCCTGTCCGGTGGCCAAGACGCTCGCGGCCTCCGAAGGCCAGCTGCTCGCCTATATGACCAAGAACAAAGAGTGGTGCCAAATCCCCGATCAATTCATCGCCCAGCTGAAAGAGGCGCAGGGCCGCGATCAGCTGTTCGCCGCGAAGGCCTGCGAGGCCGCCGCGAATTTCAAGAAGATGCAGGAGCAGCAAGGCGCCGCCGCCGGCGGGGGCCCGCCGCGCCTGCCCGCGGGTCCGCTCTAAGAACGACGGCACGCGACGGTTGAGGAAAAAGCGGCGCGCGTGAAACACATCGCCGAAAACCTTGCGCCCGACGCCAAACGGCCGTCGAGCGTCGAAGCCCTCCCCGACGCCGTCACGGGATCCTGGCTGCTGCGGCTCGCGCCCCAATCCGCGAAGCCCTTCCTGCAGCTTGCGAGGCTGGATCGGCCCGTCGGCTGGCAGCTGCTGGTCCTTCCCTGCTGGCAGAGCAGCCTGCTCGCCGCGGCGGCCTATGGCCTCTCTCCCGATCTCAAACAGCTCGCGCTCTTCCTGCTCGGCGCCGTGACCATGCGCGGCGCAGGCTCGACCTATAACGACATCGTCGACCGCGAGATCGACGCCCGCGTCGAGCGCACCCGCAGCCGGCCGCTGGCGAGCGGGCGCGTCTCGCTGCGGGCCGCAAAGCTCTTTTTCCTCGCGCAATGTCTCGTCGGGCTCTATGTGCTCGTCTCGTTCAACCTGCCGACGATCGCGCTGGCGCTGCTCTCGCCACTAATCGTGCTCCTCTATCCCTTCGCCAAGCGCTTCACCTCCTGGCCGCAGGCGATCCTCGGCGCAGCCTTCGCGTACGGGGCCTTGCTCGGCTGGACCGCGATGCTCGGCTCGCTGGGGCTGCCGGCGGTGTTGCTCTATGTCGGCTCGATCTTCTGGACGATCGGCTATGACACGATCTACGCGCTCCAGGACGTGGGGGACGACGTCACGGCCGGCGTGCGCTCCACCGCCCGCCTCTTTGGCGAGCATGTGCGGTTCGCCGTCGGCGCGCTTTACGCTCTGTGTCTAGCCTTCACGCTCGCCGCCTGCCTGACGGCGGGGCTTGGATTTTTCGCCTATCTCGGCGTCGCGGCCTACGCCGCGCATCTCCTGTGGCAGGTGCTGCCACTCAAGGAGGGACTGGAGACCCCTCGCGCGCTGGCGCTCTTTCGCGCCAACCGCGATGCGGGTCTCTTGCTGTTCTTCGGCCTTTTGGCCGAGAGCCTCGCGCGCCTTCCTCACTCGTAGCAGACGATCTCGCGCTCGCCGTAGAACACTTCCGAAACGCGCGCCGGCTCGCCGGCCTTGCGGCGCGCGAGAAAGCGCGGGCGGCGCTTCGCGATCGCCGCGCCGCGACGGCGCGCAACGCCGGGCTTTGCGCCCGGGAGCGGCGAAACCTCGCCGTCATGCGACGCAAGACGCGGCAGGTCGAGGAAGAAGGACCAATATTTCCAGTCCGCGGCGGCGGCGCCGCTGTCCTTGGTCTCGCACAGCAGCACCTCGAGATCGGGATCGGCGTGCGCCAGCGACAGGCGATAAGCGGCGATGCCGGAAGACGGCCCCGGCTCCACGGCGAGGGCCACGCCGCGATAGGCGGCGAAGGGCACGCCGATGGTCATGGCGACGCCCTTGAGGCGACGCTCGATGAGCACGCCGTTGCGGGTGACGCGCACAACGCGCCGGCCGCCGTCGGCGCGCGGGTCCTGCTGGATCTGGCCAGGCTGATAGCGGTCTTGCGCCGGTTGCCGTTCGAACATGGTCGCCTCCAGGTCTTGGTTTGCTTGCTGCGTTGGGACCATCATTGCGCCGAAGCGCGTCCTTATTTGCTAACAGGATCGGTGAATCCGGCTTAAACCATTGCTATTGAGCCCCCTTTGGCTTCCCTTGGCTAAATGGGGGGAAAGGCGAAGCGTAAAATTGCGCGCATTTTTCTGGGAGCGATCTTGGGCCGTTTGGAACGCGATGCGCAAAATCGCGGCTTGCCGCGCGCGCAGGCGTCGCCTACCAGACAGGCATGCAGGACTCCCCGGCAGATCTTAGACAGCTTGCGAGCCGCCTCGAGCAATTGGCGCGCGAGGCCGGTGCCATCGCCATGGCCGATTTTCGTCCCGGCGAGCAAACCAGCGCCACGGTCCGACTCAAGGGGGGCGGCTCGCCGGTGACCGACGCCGACCTCGCCGTCGACCGCTTTCTCCAGAAGGGCGCCGAGGCGCTCGCGCCCGAGGCCGGCTGGCTCTCCGAGGAGAGCGCCGACACGCCGGAGCGTCTGGAGCGGAGGAGGATCTTCGTCGTCGATCCGATCGACGGCACGACCGCCTTCATGCGCGGCGATCCGCGCTGGTCCATCTCTTTGGCGCTCGTCGAGAAGGGGCGGCCCATCGTCGGGGTCGTCCATGCGCCGGCGCTGGAGCGGACTTTTCTCGCCGTGAGCGGCGGCGGGGCCTTTCTCAACGGCGAAGCGATCGCGGTCTCGCCCCGCTCGGACCTGCAGGGGGCGGCCTTCGTCGCCCCGACTGAATATCAGGACTTTCTGGGCGACAGCGCCTATGAGCTGTGCTTCGTCAAACGCACGCCGTCGCTCGCTTTGCGCATCGTCCAGATCGCCATGGGCGAAGCGGATGTAGCGATCGCCAAGCCCAACGCCCGCGACTGGGACATAGCGGCGGCCGACGTGATAATAAGCGAGGCGGGCGGCGCGCTGGTCGAGCTCGACGGCGACGCGCTTGCCTATAACCGACCCAATTCGCGCCGCGACATGCTCGTCGCCGCGCCCAAGGCGCTCCTCGGCGAAAGCATAGCCTTGGCCAAAGCCGCCGCGAGACGAGGAAAATGACGACGACCCTTCCGCCCCATGCGAAACCCAAGCAGCTGTTGCATCTCGTCTTCGGCGGAGAGCTCGAGGATCTGGGCGGGGTCCATTTCCGCGACGTGAGGAAGCTCGACCTCGTCGGGGTCTATCCCGACAATGAAAGCGCCCTCGCCGCCTGGAAGGCCAAGGCGCAGGCGACGGTCGACAACGCGCATATGCGCTATTTCATCGTGCATCTGCACGAGCTGCTCGATCCGGACGTGGACAAGCTCTGAGACAACAGCGCCCGCGGCTCTCATTTCCAAAGACCGCTAAGGGGATTGCCGATCTCCGGCAACCAGCTCTTTTCCTTAGGATGCAAGTTGAAGAATTGCGTGTTCTTCAGCAGCGCCGAGTCGGTCGCGGCCTTATAGTCCGCGGCGGAGCAGCCCTGGTGCTTCTCCACCGACTTGCCGCGGAAGAATTCCTTCCCCGGGTCCTCGCCGTCGACCGTCCATTGTTCGACGATGCGGCTCTTGTCGGGACAGGTGACCGTGAAGACGTAACTGGTCGCCCCTGCCGCGCCAGCGGACGTCGAAGCGAGCGCCGTAGCGACGCCCAGCGCGAAGGCGACGAGAGCGCGCTGCAAAAAAGCAGGAACCCTTTTTTCGCTCGGGAGGCGTTTGAATTCTTCAGAAACCATCGGACGCTCCTGGCTCGGAATTTTCTGCGCCGCGAGCCGACGCGGGACTTCGCAGAGGGTTACGATAAAGGCGCGGGCTATTTCAACCCGTCTTCAGCGGCCTTTGTCGGCCCTAGGGATCGCGCGCAATGCGTCGCTCGAAACGCCGCTTGCGGACCATGGAGATCATTCATGTCGAAACGGCGATGCACGGCGATTCTTGCGGGCCTCTTCTTCGCCTCCGTCGGGCTCGGCTCTGGCGCGCTCGCCGCAGCCTCCTTCGAGGAGCGCTTGCGGTCTCTCGAGCTCAGCATCGGACACTACCCGGCCGACATCAAGGGCGAGACCGGCGCGCGCGCCGTGAAGGCGCAATACGAGGCGCTCAAGAACGATCTCGACGCAGAGTTACGTTCGCGTCCCAAGGATGAGAAGCTTCTCTATGAACGCGGCTATCTTCAGAGCATGGGCCATAATTTCGACTATCCCGGCGCTTGGGAAGGCGCAACCGCGGATTTGATGGCGGCGCTCAAGCTCAACCCCAACGACGTTCCGGCGATCCTGGCCCTGGCGCATCTTTGGGTGAACAGCCGGCCCGATCTCGCGAAGAACGCGGAAGAGCTGTTTCGCGCCGCCCAATGTAATGAGGGCGAGAAGCCGCTCGAAGAAGCGCAGAACGGTCTGTTCTTCGCCCTTTATTATCAAGGCAAGATCAGGGAGGCCTATGGCCAGGCGCAATTCCTGGCGCACTCGTGGCCCGAGAATCCCGCCTATGGCCGCCTGCTCGAAACAGCCCGCTCTGTCCTCATCAAAAAGGGCGAGCGTCTCCCCGAGGAGCCGACCCATACGGCTCTCGCGGGCTGCGGCGACAAGGCGCATTGAACGCGCCGCGCCGCGCCGGCTTTGCGCCGGCCCTCGCCATTTGCTAAGCCGCTGGCCACAAACGCCAAGAGGACGGCCAAGGCCAAGATGGAAAAATTCGACACGCTCACCGGCGTCGCGGCGCCCCTCGCGATCATGAACGTCGACACGGACATGATCATCCCGAAGCAATATCTGAAGACGATCGCGCGCACGGGGCTCGGCAAGGGCCTGTTCTCCGAGATGCGCTACCGCGAAGACGGCTCGGAAAATCCCGACTTCGTCTTGAACAAGCCCGCCTATCGCAGCGCCAAGATCATCATCGCAGGCGACAATTTCGGCTGCGGCTCGTCGCGTGAGCACGCGCCCTGGGCGTTGCTGGACTTCGGCGTGCGCTGCGTCATCTCCACGAGCTTCGCGGATATTTTCTACAACAACTGCTTCAAGAACGGCATTCTGCCGATCAAGGTCTCGCAGGACGAGCTCGACAAGCTGATGGACGATGCGGAGCGGGGCGCCAACGCCGTGCTGACGATCGATCTGCAGGCGCAGGAAATTCGCGGACCGGACGGCGGCGTCGTCAAATTCGAGATCGACCCCTTCCGCAAGCACTGCCTGCTCGCGGGCCTGGACGAGATCGGCCTGACGCTGCAGAAGGTGGACAAAATCTCGAGCTATGAGGCTCGCGCCGCGGCGGCGCGTCCCTGGGCGTGAACGCCTTTTCTCGGCGGGCGCGCAAGTTGACAAACTTTGTCGATCCCAATCCGCTAAAGCTTTTGATCTTCCTTGAGCTCGAACCAATTCCGTTCGAGCGGAAAGCACGCTAATGAAGCGCCGGCCGACGCCAGCCGGCCCCTTTGATCGGACTCCGCGCTTGCGTCTGCCCAGAGCCTTTACGACCGGCCTCGACGCCGCGCGCGACCTCCTCGCGCGCGGGAGAGAGGCGCGCGAGCTTCTCCGGCACCCGAGGGACCCGCGGCGCGCTCAGGCGACGAAGCGCGACGAAATCGCCGAGGAGGTTTGGAGTCAGGATCAAGATCCGGACGCTGATCCAGACGATCAGCCGGCGTTCGAGGACCTCTGGCCGGAGCCCAATGAGCAGAAGGCGATGGAGATCGCCGAAGGGCCGCAGAACGATTCCGAGGGCGTGCTGGCGATTCACAATCTCGCCAAGTCCTACAAGGCGCGCCGCGTCGTCGAGGATGTGAGCCTGCACGTGCGTCGCGGCGAGGCGGTGGGGCTGCTCGGCCCCAACGGCGCCGGCAAGACCACCGTTTTCTACATGATCACGGGGCTCGTGAAGCCGGACAGAGGCACAATCACGCTCGACGGCTATGACGTGACGCCCCTGCCGATGTATCGACGCGCGCGCCTCGGCGTCGGCTATCTGCCGCAGGAGATGTCGGTCTTCCGCGGTCTTACGGTCGAGGAGAACATCCGCGCCGTCCTCGAGATCGTGGAGGCGGACAGGAACAAGCGCGGGGAGCAGCTCGACGGGCTTCTCGAGGAGTTCCGCCTCTCGCATCTGCGCAAGACGCCGGCGATCGCGCTTTCCGGCGGCGAGCGGCGGCGCTGCGAGATCGCGCGCGCGATCGCCGGCCGCCCGTCCTTCATGCTGCTCGACGAACCCTTCGCGGGCATCGATCCCATCGCGATCGGCGGAATCCAGGATCTCGTGCGCCACCTCAAGGCGCGCGGCATCGGCGTGCTGATCACCGACCATAGCGTGCGCGAGACCCTGGGTCTCACCGATCGCGCCTATATCATCTACAACGGCCATGTGCTGACCGAGGGCGCGCCCGCGGAGATTGTCGCCAACCCCGACGTGCGCCGCATCTATCTCGGTGAAGATTTCAAGATGTAGCCGCAGGGGGCCTTACACGGTGCGCCGTTGTTCCTCGCCGGAGGGGGTGGCGCGCGATCTGCGCCCGCCCCTATTAGCAGCCGGCGAGCCTCACCGATCTCCTTTTTGCGTTTGGCGCTGGGTTCGCCTCGCAACCCATAGCAGACGATAAACTTCTCAAGCGGATAAGTTTTATCAGGAAATGCGGCCTGCTTCGAACGCAACGGTCAAAAACCGCAGCGTCCTCGTAATTTCCACAATTGCGACTCGCAGGTGAAAGCGTTGTTATTCATTATCTGAACATGACAGATGGATTGAACGGGATGGAAGAGTCGGCCAAAGGCAAACGCGGGTTCGCGTCGATGGACCCGGAAAGGCGGCGCGAGATCGCCCGCCTGGGCGGAATGAGCGTGCCGCCGGAGAAACGCAGCTTCTCGCAGAACGCGGGCCTCGCCGTACGGGCGGGCCGGAAGGGCGGGCAATCCGTGGGCCCCTCCGATCGCTCCTTCGCGCGAGATCCGTCGCTCGCCGCAAAAGCGGGAGCTAAAGGGGGACGCGCCTCGCATCAGGCGCGCGGTCTCGCCGAGTAAGGCGGCGCGCGCTCGCCTCGGGGAAGCGGATGCGCTCGGCGCGTCCGGGGGCCTGACGGGCCGCACGGTGAGTGGGACCTTAAAGTCACGGCCGAGGGCGCAAGCTGGGTGCGTTTCCTCACCAAGGAGACCTCCATTTTGAGGCCGCTGGTCATTGGCGTGCTGCGGCTGAAAGCGTCGCCTCGGCTGCTGCTGGCGTTTGGCAAATGCTTTCCCGCCTGAGGGATCGCTTCACTCCTCCGCCGTTTCCTCTGGTTTCTCTTCCGCCATGGCGCTCTTTTGCGGCGCGGGGCGGGCTTTCGGCGCCCGCGACCAGGGACGGTCCTCGCCGCGCGCGCGCGCCGTCGACCACTCCACGCCGCTTTCGGTGAAGCGCAGCGTCGCCGCGCCGGTCTCGGCCAGACGCCTTCGGTCGATGACGATCTTCGCCGCGCAGCTCGGCGGCGCCTCGAAAGGCGCGATCAGCACGTCGGCCCTTCCACAATCTTCGAGCAGCGCCTCGGGCTTCGCGACCAGCGCCACGCGCTGACCGCCGCGCGCCATGGCGGCGCAGCCGAGATCGTCGCAGAGCGCCCGCCCGGCCTGCCTTGGCGCGCGCGGATCGGCGTCGGCGCGCAGCCATTGCTCGGCGGCGAAATCATTTGTCCGCTTGCCGATGAGCGCGAGCTCGCCGCTCTCCATCCGCAGCGCCGCCGCTTCGCCGGAGGGCGCGACAGCAAGGTCGAAGGGCGGCTCGGCGGCGGCTCCGAACAGTCCGATCAACAGGAAGGGAACGGCGGTCAGACGCATCGGCGCGCTACGCCAGAGCACGACGGATAGCAGCGCCAGCGTCAGAAAGAAGATGGCCGAAGGCGCGAAGCTTCTCGCGGGCAGGCCCGCGCCGGGCGCGGCGGCGATGAGATGCGCGATCTTCAGCACGAGCTCGATGCCGAAGCCGAGATACATCCAAAGCGCTCCGTCGAGGCCGAGCGGATAAAACGCCGCGCCGAGAAGCGCGCAGGGCACGGCGAAAAACTCGATGATCGCGAGGGTGAGCGGATTGCCGATCATCACATAGGGACTCAATTCGTGGAAGTCGTTCGCCATGAAGGAGGCGCTGGCGAGCGTCGCGAAAAAGGTGGCGAGGAGCGCCGCCGCGGGCCCGAGCGTCCCCACGCGGGAAAAGCCCGAACGGAGCCGCGCCCAGGCGCTGGGCGGGCCGATGCTCGGCCGCTCCGCCTCCTGGCCCCAGAGGCGCGCGTCGGAACGCGCCTCGTAAACGGCGATGAGCGCGGCGACTGCGGCGAAGGAAAGCTGAAAGCTCGCGCCGAGCATCGCCTCGGGCTCGAAGAGAATCACAAAGAAGGCGGCAAAGGCGAGATTGCGCATCGACATCGCCGGCCGGTCGAAGAGGATCGCGACGAGCATCACGATTGTCATGACCAGCGCGCGCTCCGTGCCGACGCGCGAGCCGGTCGCGAGATCGTAGACGACGGCGCCCAGCAGCGCGAGCGCCGCCGCCCATTTCTTGATCGGGTAATTGAGCGCCAGCGTGCGCGAAAGCGCGAAAAGGCGCCGAAGACCGACGAAGAAGACGCCGGCGACGAGGCTCATCTGAATCCCGGAGATCGTGACGATGTGAAAAATGCCAGCCTTGCGGATGAGCTCCTTGGCGTCGTCGGAAAGATAGTCGCGCTTGCCGCTCACCATCGCGGCCGCGATGGCGCCCGTGTCGCCTTGCAGCCGCTCATAGACGCGCGCGGCGAGCGCATTGCGAAAACGGTCCACGCCCGCGAAGAAGCGCAGGGCAAAGGGTGCGGGATCCGGCGCCGGCATCGTCTCGACACGCCCGAGCGCGCTACCCACGGCGCCAAGCCGATGGAAATACGCCTCCCGCGCGAAATCATAGCCGGCCGGCAGCGAGGCCTGCGCGGGCGGCATGAGCCGCGCCTTCAGCGCGACGAAATCGCCGGCGGCAAATTGCGGCTTTCCATGCAGCGTGAGACGCACGCGCGCCGGCCGCACGTCGCCGGGCAGACCCTCGGCGCTCGCGACGCGCAGGAGGAAGCGCGCGCCTTCGCGCCTTACGTCCAGCTCCTCGACGAAGCCCGTGAGCTCGCCGACGCCGACATGCGCAAGCACCGGCGCTTCGACGCGCGACGCTCGCCACGCGGCGGAGAAGAAGCCGCCGCTCACACAGGCGAAGACGACGAGCGGCGCGAAGAGGCGCGGATGGGCTCGGGCTTTGAAAGCGAGCCCCGCCGCGACGAGGAAGAGAGCGAAAGAGGCCCAGAAGGACGGCTCCCGCTCCGCCGCGAAATAAAGCAGCGCGCCGGCGCCCGCCGCGACCGGGCTCCAGAGAAAGGGCCGTCGCAAGGCGACCTCTCGCTCGAGAGCGACGCCCAAGGCGCGACGCAGCCGCAGCGACAGAAGCGAAAAGTTCGGAAACCGACGCAGTCCCGCCGCGCCCGCGGCTTCCCCAATCAACACGCGCAATAGAAGAGGCTCCCTAGCGAATGGGACGAAAAAGATTAACGCGGGCGGCGCGGCTTGTCTTGAGGGATTTTGGTGGGGCGGGGGTCGAATTTACGGTCGATCCCCTCCGGGTCGAATTGCGCGCGCGCGCATGTTACAGGGGTCCCACCTTTCTTCCCCAGAGCCCCAGTCAACGGATGCCGACAGAAGTCATCACGCGTTTCGCGCCCTCCCCCACGGGTTTTCTCCACATCGGCTCCGCGCGCACCGCGCTGTTCAACTGGCTCTATGCGCGCAAGCACGGCGGAAAAATGCTGCTGCGCATCGAGGACACGGATCGCGAGCGATCGACGACCACGGCCATCGACGCGATCCTCGACGGCATGCGCTGGCTCGGCCTCGATTGGGACGGCGATGCGATCTATCAATTCGCGCGCGCGCCGCGCCATCGCGAGGTGGCCGAAGAGCTGCTCGCCAAGGGCGAGGCATATCGCTGCTTCGCCACGCCCGCAGAGCTCGAGGAGATGCGCGAGAAGGCCAGGGCGGAAGGCCGACCGCCGCGCTATGACGGGCGCTGGCGCGACCGCGATCCGGCCGAGGCTCCGGCCGGCGCAAGCTCGGTCATTCGCCTCAAGGCGCCGCGCGAAGGCGAGACGATCGTCGATGACGCCGTGCAGGGGCGCGTCGCCTTCCCCAATAAGGATCTCGACGATTTCGTGCTGCTTCGCTCCGACGGCACGCCGACCTACATGCTCGCCGTCGTCGTCGACGACCACGACATGGGCGTCACTCAAATCATCCGCGGCGACGACCATTTCACCAACGCCGCGCGGCAGACGCATATCTACGAGGCGATGGGCTGGAAGGCTCCGGCCTTCGCGCATATTCCGCTGATCCACGGCACCGACGGCGCGAAGCTCTCGAAGCGCCATGGCGCGCTCGGCGTCGACGCCTATCGGGCCATGGGCTATCTGCCGATCGCGCTGCGCAACTATCTCGCGCGGCTGGGCTGGAGCCAGGGCGACAAGGAATTCTTCACCCCCGACGAGCTCGTCGAAGCCTTCGATCTCGCGCAGGTGCACCGCTCGCCGGCGCGCTTCGACTTCGTCAAGCTCGAGAACATGAACGGCCATTTCATGCGGGCGATGGCCGACGAGGAACTGCTCGCCGCGCTTATCGATACGCTGCCCTATCTCAAGGGGGGGCCGGAAGCCGCAGCGAAGCTTAACGAGAAGAACCGCGCGCAGCTCCTCGCCGCAATGGCGGGCCTGAAAGCGCGCGCAAAAACTCTGAACGAGCTTCTGGAAGGCGCGGGATTCCTCTTCGCCGAGCGACCGCTCGCCCCCGACGATAAGGCCGCGTCGCTCCTCGCCGGCGCCGGAGGCGAACGGCTCGCGGCGCTCGCGCAGCGGCTCGAGGCGCTTTCCGAATGGACCGCCGCGACGACGGAAGCCGCCGTGCGCGAGGCGGCGAGCGCGCTTTCCCTAAAGCTCGGCGATCTCGCCCAGCCGCTGCGCGCGGCGCTCACGGGCCGCGGCGTCTCCCCGCCGATTTTCGAGGTGCTGGAGATTTTGGGCCGCGAGGAGAGCCTCGCTCGGATTTCGGATCAGATGAAAGCGTGACGCCGCCCCACCGCGCTGACGATGACTTGACAAGGCTACGCTTTGTTATAGCGTTTTGCACTGCACAATAGCTTGTTGCGGCGCGAGATGCGCCCTCGCTCATGGCATGCGAACTGCACGGCCGCCGAGCAAGGACGCCTAAGCCAGGGGAGATTACGATGAGCGACGCCAAAGGTTCTCTCACGGCCGGCGGAAAGACGATCGAGCTGCCGGTCATTTCGGGTACGCTCGGGCCGGACGTCCTCGACATCCGCTCGCTCTATGGCGAGACGGGGAAGTTCACCTTCGATCCCGGCTTCACCTCCACCGCGAGCTGCGAATCGAAGATCACTTTCATCGACGGCGATGAGGGTGTTCTGCTCTATCGCGGCTATCCCATCGAGCAGCTCGCCGAGCACGGCGACTTCCTCGAGACCTGCTATCTGCTGCTTTACGGAGAGCTGCCCACCCCGGCCCAGAAAGCCGATTTCGACTATCGCATCACGCGCCACACGATGGTGCACGAGCAGATGGCGCGCTTCTTCCAGGGGTTCCGCCGCGACGCGCATCCAATGGCCGTCATGGTGGCGTCGGTCGGCGCGCTCTCGGCCTTTTATCATGACTCGACCAACATCGCCGACCCCACGCAGCGCATGATCGCCTCGACGCGGATGATCGCCAAAATCCCGACGCTCGCGGCGATGGCCTATAAATATTCGATCGGCCACCCCTTCGTTTACCCCAAGAACGACCTCGACTACACATCGAACTTTTTGCGCATGACCTTCGCGGTTCCCTGCGAGGATTACAAGGTCAACCAGATCGTTTCGCGCGCGCTCGACCGCATCTTCATCCTGCACGCCGACCACGAGCAAAACGCCTCGACCTCGACGGTCCGCCTCGCCGGCTCGTCGGGCGCCAATCCTTTCGCCTGCATCGCCGCCGGCATCGCCTCGCTCTGGGGACCGGCGCATGGCGGTGCGAATGAAGCGGTGCTCAGGATGCTCGAAGAGATCGGGAGCGTCGACCGCATTCCGCATTTCATCGCGCGCGCCAAGGACAAGAACGACGCCTTCCGCCTGATGGGATTCGGCCACCGCGTTTACAAGAACTACGATCCGCGCGCGAAGCTCATGCAGCAGACGACGCGCGAGGTGCTGCGGGAGCTCGGAGTTAAGGACAAGCTGCTCGAGGTCGCGCTCGAGCTCGAGCGCATCGCGCTGCACGACGACTATTTCATCGAGAAGAAGCTCTATCCCAACATTGATTTCTATTCGGGCATCACGCTCAAGGCGATGGGCTTCCCGACCACGACGTTCACCGTGCTCTTCGCCATCGCCCGCACGGTCGGCTGGATCGCGCAGTGGAAGGAGATGATCGAGGACCCCGGCTCCAAAATCGGCCGTCCGCGCCAGCTCTATACAGGAGAGAAGCGCCGCGACTACACGCCGATCGACAAGCGCGCCTGAGCGCGGAAGCCACCTCTCCCCTTGGGGAGAGGCGCAGGCCCGGACTCGCGCCAGCGAACCGGCGCTCAGCGCAGAGTCTTGGCTTTTGCGCCCGTGAAGGGAAGCAGGCTCATCGGCGACGCGCGATCCGCGGGCCGGCTCATGCTCTCGAGCAATATCTCTCGCAGCACGGCGACCGCCGACGGCTCGCCGTCCAAAGCGACGAGGCCCCGGTCGAGCGCCGCTTGGGCGGAAAGAGAGCCGTCGAGCAGCGAGGCGAGAACCGTCTCGTTGGTCACGATCACGACGTCCTGCGGCTCGGCGCCCGCCGCATGAAGCTCAAGATCAAATGTCGTCGCCGTCGGCTTCAGCCTCGACCAGAGCTGCGATTCGATAAAGAGCAAGGCGAGGCTCGGCGCCGCGTCGCGCGTCTTGGCGCCGGCCAAGCGGCGCTGGAGCTCCTGCACATGCGCAGCGGCGCGCCAATAGCCCTTGGGGACGCGCTCGATCGGCGCAAGCGCCGTCCGATCAAGCGCCCCGCTGTCGACGGCGTCGCGCAGGGCGAAAGCCACCGCGAGAGATTTCGGGTGCTGGGCGCTCAGGCTCGCGCCGATCACTCCGTCAAAACCGCAAGCCGAAACAGGAGCCGGCGCAGCACTCAAAATCAGCAGGACGGCTCCGATGCGCGCGACGATCTTCGGCACGCATCCCATGCCCGCCCCCTGCCGACTCATGGCGTCACGATGTTGAACCAGAAGGGGAAGACGTCGAGCAGACTGACGAATTCCACAAAGGCCTCGCGACGTCCCTCGACCTTGAGGTCGCCCGATGCGACGGCCTGCTCGACCGTGACCTCGCCGAGCTGAATGCGGTCGAGCGTCGATTTCGCGAGCGACAGCTTCGCTTCGGCATTTGGTGCGAAGCCCGCGGAATAGTTCAGGACTCCGTTCTCCACCTTGAGCGAATAGGGCTTCTTCAAATCCGTGAAATTGACGTCGAGCGTGATTTTCCTTCCCGTCGCCCGCGGCCCGTTGAGCTTCACGGCGAGATAGTCGAAGGTCATCTCGGGCGGCATCGCCGTAATGACGTCGGCGCTCGCCGAGCGGACGCCGCCGGCGTTCGGAGTTCCATTGCGCAATTCGAAAGCGCCCTGCAGATAGATGGAGCGCCAGGTTCCGGCTTCCGCCTGGTAGCCCATCTGCTCATAGGCGTCCGCCAGCAGCTCCTTCGCCGCCTTGTTGTCGGGCTCGGCGAAGACGACATGCCGCAGCGCCTCGGCGACCCAGCGGTACTCGCCTTTCTCGTAATCCGCTTTGGCGCGTTTGATGACGGCGGCCGCCCCGCCCATATATTCGACGTATTTCTTCGCGGCGTCCTCGGGCGGCAGCGGATCGAGCGACGACGGATTCGCGTCGTAAAAGCCCATATAGCGCTGATAGATAGCGCGCGTGTTGTGCTTGAGCGTGCCGTAGTAGCCGCGATTGGGCCACGCCTTGTGGAGCTCCGGCGGCAGCGTGATCATGTTGGAGAGCTCGACCCCCGTGTAGCCCTTGTTGAGCAGGTTGAGCGACTGATCGTGCATATATTTGTAGAGATCGCGCTGCTTCTTGAGATAGTCGACGATCTTGTCCGTTCCCCAGAGCGGCCAATGATGCGACTGGAATTTGACATCGGACTTATCACCATAGAGAGTGATGGCTTCGTCCAGATATTTCGCCCAGTTCAGCGGATCGCGCACGAGTGCGCCGCGCAGCGTCAGGATGTTGTGCATCGTGTTCGTCGCGTTCTCGGCCATCCAAAGGGCGCGAAACTGCGGGAAATAAGTGTTCATCTCGACCGGCGCCTCGGTGTTCGGCGTCATCTGAAACACCATGCGCACGCCGTCGATGGTGACGGCCTCGCCGGTTCGCTTGATCTCGCGCGTCGGCAGGATGAGCGAAACCGTTCCCACCGAATTGGTCGGGCCGAGGCCCGCGCCGACCGAGCCCTCGGCGCCGCGCGGCAGCAGCGCGCCGAACATGAAGACCGCGCGACGGCTCATGGCGTTGCCGGCGATCACATTCTCGCTGATCGCATGTTCGGTGAAATGTTCCGGCGCGAGAATCTGAACCTTCTTCGTTTTGACGTCGGCTTCATCGATGATGCCGCGAACGCCGCCGAAGTGGTCGACATGAGAGTGGCTGTAGACGACGCCCGCGACCGGGCGCCTGCCGAGACGCTCGTTCACGAGGTCAAGAGCGGCTTTGGCCGTCTCAACGGAGATCAGCGGATCGAACACGATCCAGCCGGTCGCTCCCTGAATGAAAGTGATGTTCGAGAGGTCGTAGCCGCGGACCTGATAGATCCGGTCGGCCACCTTGTAGAGTCCATACTGCATGACGAGCTGAGCGTTGCGCCACAGGCTGGGGTTCACCGTGTCGGGGGCGGGCTTGTCGAGCGAGATGAAGGCCTTGAAGCTCTCCATGTCCCAGACAGGCGCGCCCTTCGCATTGGTGATGCGCAAAGCGTCTGGCTTGGCGATGAAGCCACGGGCGGCGTTCTCGAAATCTTCCCGGTCGCCGAAATTGAGGCTCTCGAGCACCTTGCGGTTGGCCGCCTTGGTCGCCTCCGTCGCGGGCTTTGGCGCGTCTTGCGAATCGGCGCTCTGCGCCGCAACGGAGACCGCGCCGGTCACGATGAACACAAAGATGAAACTTCGCCAATGATGCATGGAAAAACTCTCCTAAGACGCCAAGGGCCGATTGGCTTGAAGCTTTTTGAGGCCTGGGCCTCCGGCGAGCAGGTCGGAGAGCCAGCGTGCCGAAGGAAATTGCTCGAGCAGCGTGAGCATTGCGATTGTGATGGGCACGCCAAGGAAGGCGCCGAGCGCGCCCCAGAGGAAGGTCCACAAGACCACGGAGAAGACGACCGCGGGGGGCGAGATCGACAGCGCCGAGCCGGAGAATATCGGCTCAAGCAAGTTGCCGATCACGAATTGAATGAGCGACACGCCGACGAGGACATAAACGGCTGTCGCCGGCGTGTCGGCTTGAACCAGCGCGAATAGCGGCAGGAGGATCGTGACGAGGATCGAGCCGATATAGGGCAGGAAGTTGAGCGCAAAGGCCAGCACGCCCCAGGCGCCGGCGAGATCGAGCCGCATATAGGCGACGAAACCCCAGATCGCGAGCCCCGTGGCGATGCTGGCGATGGCGCGCACGAAGAGATAGGAGCGGAATTTCTCGCCGATGCCGCGTCCAGCGGCGAGAAGCTGCCGCGCCAGGCTTGGATCCTTGAGCCGCGCGATATTCGCTTGAACCGCCTCGGTCTCGGCGAGACCCATCATGGCGTAGAGGAAAACGAGCGCGGCGAAGGCCGCCATGGTGTTCAGCCGCAAGGCGACGGTTCTGAAGAAGGCGATGAGCGAGGCGGCGTTGAACTGATCGGCGATCGACGCGAGAACGAAGATGTCGTGCTCCTCGAGCCAAACGGTCGAGTTAACGAGCGTGGCGTGGATGCGATCGAAATTATCTCCGAGCCATGTGGCGACTTGGCCGCCGCCCCAGACGATCACCGAAAAAAGCCCGAGCACGCAGACGATCGTCAGGCCGATCGTGACGATCGTCGCGATCCATTTGCCAATTCTCTCCTTCAGAAAACGATACAGGGGCCAGCTGACCTCGATGAGGAAAAAGCCGAGCACCACGGGCTCGACCACCGCCTGTCCCAAATTGCAGAATAAAGCAAAGATCAAAATGAGATGCGCGGCGACCGCGGTGTTGAGCAGAGCGCCATTGACCTTCACGAGCCGACTCCAGCGGGGAATGCGCGCCTCTTTTCCACGGGTCGGGCCATCGCCGCGGCGCGCGCAGGGTGAAGACTGGGCTTCGTCGCTTCGAAGCTCGCGTCAATAAGCCTCGCTCGAGGCGGTCGCGTCAAGCTCTCCGCGCGCTCGACGCTCGCCGTTGCTTAATGCTGTCGACCCGACCGGCTTGACGCGCCCACGCGTCGCAAGGCTTTATTTGTTTCGCATAGGGCTGCTAGGCGTGAACCGCCGTCGATCGGCGACGGGGCGCAGAAGCAGATTTGAGGAGCGCGAACAGGCCAAATGCGGGTTCCCTTAAGAAAAATTGTCAAAACCGTTTTGATGTTGGCGGGCGCCGCGCTTTTGACCTTCTTTGGCGTTCGCGTCTATGACTCCCAGCGCGGGCTGCCGCTCGAGCCTTGGCACATCTACACGCCGCGCGAGATGACGGCCGACGAGCTCGATCGCGCGGACTGGCGCGACTATCTCGAAACGGAGCAGCAGATATTCCAATCGGTGCAAGCCAACGTCACCGACAAACTGCCTCCGCAGGATCAGGTTCCCTACAATCGCTACTACGCCAACAGCCCGGTCAATCCGACGCATTTCGCGCAGGACTGGAACCGCTCCTACGCGCTGGCGCCCGGCAAGGAGCCCACGGGCGCCGTCGTGCTTCTGCACGGCCTCACCGATTCGCCTTACAGCCTGCGTCACCTCGCAACCCGTTATCGCGACCGCGGCTTTTACGTCGTCGCCATCCGGGCGCCCGCGCATGGCACGGTGCCCGCGGCCCTCGTCAGCACCGATTGGGAGACCTGGCTCGCTGCGACGCGGCTCGCGGTGCGAGAGGCGCGAAGGCTTGCACCGCATCCCCTGCCCTTGCATATCGTCGGCTTCTCGAACGGCGGCTCGCTCGCGCTGAAATACGCCTTCGACGCCATCGAAAACACGGAGCTGGCGCGGCCCGATCGTCTGATCCTCGTTTCGCCCATGGTGGGGATCACGCGCTTCGCGCGCTTTGCGGGAACTCGCCGGTCTGCCGGCCTTCCTGCCCGCCTTCGCAAAAGCCGCGTGGCTCAGCGTTCTTCCCGAGTTCAATCCTTTCAAATACAATTCATTTCCTGTGAACGGCGCGCGCCAGTCCTATCGCCTGACCGCGGCGCTGCAGACGCAGATCGCCCGCCTCGAGCGCGAAGGGCGGCTGACGACCTTGGCGCCGATCCTGACCTTTCAGTCGGTCATGGATTTCACGGTTAGCACGCAGGCGGTCGTTTCTGGACTCTATTCGCATCTGCCCGCGAACGGTAGCGAACTCGTGCTTTTCGACGTGAACCGCAACGCGAAATTCGGCCCGCTGCTCCGTCCGTCGGCAGAAACGGCCTTCTCCCGGCTCATGCCGCCCGAAGAGAGAAACTACCGGCTGACGCTCATCACCAACGCGGGCGAAGGAACCGACGACGCCGTCGAGCGCGTCGTCGAGCCGGGGACGGCGACCGAGCGCAGGAAAGCTTTGGGGCTGGCTTATCCGAAGGGCGTGTTTTCGCTCTCCCATGTCGCGCTTCCCTTCCCCCTCACCAACTCGCTTTACGGGCTGACCCCCGACGACAGGGAAGATTTCGGAATGCATCTCGGAGCCCTGCCGCTGCGCGGCGAAAGAGGAACGCTCATCGTGAGCCTGGACGCGCTCCTGCGGATGTCGTCGAATCCGTTCTTCCCCTATTTGACGGCGCGAATCGAGGAGCAGCTGCCGGCCCCGCCAGCGATCGAGCCTCCCCAAGCTAAGAAGGAGCCTGCAAAGCCGTCTCGCGACCGCAGCCAGCCGCTTCGGCAGCCGCGATAACAAGGTTATAGCCTCCGTCCGACGCGATTTGGGCAGGCGCCACGCTCGATGGACGAGGGAAATGAATGAGCGAGATCCGGGATCCCCAAGACAAGAGCAAGCCGGCCGCCGCCGAGCCTTACGACGCCGCGGGCGCCTACGCCCGTTGGGCCTCGTTCTATGACCTGATTTTTTCGATCTGGCTGGAGCCGGGGCGGCGCGCCGGCGCCGCCGCCGCCGCGCAAGCCGACACGCGCATTCTCGACGTCGGTGTGGGCACGGGGTTGGAGCTGCCTTTTTTTCCTCCGACCGTCCGCGTGGTTGGCGTCGATCTCTCCGAGCCCATGCTGCACCGGGCGAACCAGCGCGTCCGGCGGCGGCGGCTTGCGCATGTCGAGGGACTGGCCTGCATGGACGCCAGCCGGCTCGGGTTCAAGGATAAAAGCTTCGGCTGCGCCGTGCTCATGTATGTCCTGAGCGTCACGCCGCGGCCGGCGGCGATCCTGGACGAGGTCGCGCGGGTCCTCAGGCCCGGCGGCGAGATCATTGTGGTCGGCCGCGTCAGTCCCGAAGCCTCCGCGCTGGTCGCCGTGGAAAAGTGGATTGGGCAACGTTTCGGGTCGCAGATCGGATGGCGCCCGCACTTTCCCTGGAAGGTCATCGACGACTGGATCGAGAGCCGCGCCGGCGCGCGCCTTGTCGAGCGACGGCGCATCGCGCCCCTGGGGCTCTTCACGTTGACTCGCATCCAGCTGAGCGGCTGAGGAGAGTCGGAAGGCTTACCGACAAACCACCGTCCCGCACTTCTTGACCTCTTCGACGGCGCGCTTGATCGAGCGCGGCCCGGGCCAGCCGAGAAGGGCGGCGCCGCCGACCACGAAGGAGGGCGTCGCCTCAAGGCGAAGCTGCTGCGCCAAACGCGCCTGCTTCACCAGCGCCTCGGTGACGGCGGGGCTGTTCGCCACTTCCTTGACCTTCGCGGGGTCGAGTCCGAGTTCCTGCGCGACGGCGAGCGCCGCGGCGCCATTCGCATGTCCGCGACGCTTGAACAGGCGCACGTGGAAGTCGTAAGCCGCGTTGGGTCCGGCGAGCGCCAGCACCGCCTGATGGACCTTGGCCGCCTCGGCCAACTCCGGCGACAGCACCGCATAATCGACGAGACCCAGGCGCATGGAGGGCTCGCTTGCGGCTAGCGCGTCGAGATCGCCGACTGCCTCGCGACAATAGCCGCAGTTGTAGTCGAAATACTCGATCAGCGAGACCTTTGCGTCGGCGGGTCCCTTCCAGACGATGCCGGGAAGCTTCGTCGGATCGAGTCCCGAGGGAAGCTTCGAGTTGACGACAGGCGAGCCGTCGTCGGCGCGCAACGGAAAGGCGTGTGGCTCCTGCTGCGCGGCGACCCTCGTCGTGAACCAGACGGCGGCGAAGGCGAGAGCGGATCTTCTGTTTATCATGAAAAGTCTCCAGGCCTTGCCGAGCTCGCGCAGCGCCACCCGATGGTCCTCTCGCGCTAACGTCAACGCCGGGTCTCTTGTTCCACGGCTCGTCAAGCTTCGCCAGTGAGTGGCGAGGGCTCCTCTCAGGTCGAGCCCCGCACGACGGGTTCGGCGTGGCGGCCGGAAGCGCGCGGCTCGCGGGCCTTCTCCTCGAACTGGGCGCGCAGCCGCGCCACGCTCTCGATTCCGATCCCCCGCGCCTCCGTGCGCACGCCATAGGCGCGCAGCCGCGCGAAGGAGCGCGACAAGGTCTCCTGCGTCACCCCGAGACAGGCCGCGACGAGCCGCTTGTCGTAAGGCAGACGAAACCGGCATTGATCCTCTTCGGGCGGACAGAAGGAGATGAGAAAGCGCACGAGCCTGTGCTCCGCGCTTCTCGCCTTCAACAATTCGATCTCTTCTGTGAGCGCATCGACGGTCCGCTTGGCGTCGGCGAGCGCCGCCAGAGCGAGAGAAGGGTGGTCTCGCATGAGTCTGGCGAAGCGGCCGGCCGGAATCTTGAGCGCCGTCGCCGGCCCAACCGTCTCCGCAGAATAGTGGTGCGTCTCGCCTCCGCCAATGGGGGCCTCGCTGAGGCTCGCGCCATCCGTGCGCATGCCGATCAGCGTTTCGTCGCCGCTGACGGCCGTTCGCGTGAGCTTCACGAAGCCGCGCACGACGAAGCTCATCGCGGTGACCCGCTCTCCCTGGCGGAAGAGGACGGCGCCTCCTTAAATCGCCTCGACCTTCGCTTCCGCCGCAAGACGTTGCAGGGTTGCGTCGTCGACGTCCGCGAAGAATGGAAATTCTCGCAGTGGCGGCGGTTCAGACATGCGCAGGCTCAGCTTCTTTGCGTTCCGCCATCGCCGCGTAGCGGAACGCCCCCTCCCGGATTTCTTCGCTTCGGCTTCAAACCCACGACTGACGCGGACCGGCCGGCTTAAGCACAGGCTAACGCCAAAGACGCGTTCGCGAAAGCCGGCAGCCGTTCTTGGAGGGGCTTTTGCGCTCCTTTATGTGCCCGAGCCCTCCAGGGCGTGGCCCCGCTTGAGCAGAAAGATCGCCTGCGCGCCGAAGAAATTCATGACCGGCAGAGGCGCGGCGACTCGGAAAGGCGCGCCGGCAAGATCGAGGGCCATGCCGCGCTCGATGACGGCGCCCACCTCTTCCGCGAGATCGACGAAATCCTTGATCGTGCAAAGGTGAATATTGGGCGTCTCGTGCCAGCTGTAATGCAAATTCGTCGATCGCGGCATGCGGCCGTGCAGCAGGAGCTGCATGCGCACGCGCCAATGTCCGAAGTTCGGGAAGGAGACGATGGCGCGCCGGCCGATGCGCAGCATGTGCTCCAGCACCACCCGCGGGCGCTGCGTCGCCTGCAGGGTCTGCGAGAGAATGACGTAGTCGAAGCTGTCTTCGGGATAATCGGCGAGGTCCGTATCGGCGTCGCCCTGAATGACCGGCAGGCCCTTGGCGACGCAGTCATTGACGCCCCGCTGCGAAAGCTCGACTCCGCGGCCGTCGGCCTGACGGTCGCGGGTCAGCATCTCGAGGAGCAGCCCGTCACCGCAGCCGACATCGAGGACGCGGCTTCCCGGCGCCACCATGTCGGCGACGACGGCGAGATCTGATCGCTTGTGCGCCCGCCCCGTCACGAGGCCTTCGCTCGGCTCGGCGCGATGCCCCGCGCGCTTGCCGCCGCCTCGAGGAAGCCGCGCGTCGTCGCGAAGAAATCCGGCTCGTACAGCAAAAAGGCGTCGTGCCCCTTGTCGCTGTCGATCTCGACAAAAGAGACGGAAGCGCCGCCCGCATTGAGCGCATGCACGATCGCGCGAGACGCGGAGGTCGGGTAGAGCCAGTCGGACGTGAACGAGATCACGCAGAAGCGCGTCTGCGAACCCTTGAACGCCAAAGCGAGCGAGCCGCCGTAATCGGCGGCGAGATCGAAATAGTCACAGGCGCGCGTCACGAAGAGATAGGAGTTCGCGTCGAAGCGCTCGACGAAGGCCAGGCCCTGGTGGCGCAGATAGCTCTCGATCTGAAAATCGGCGTCGAAAGAGAAGGTCGGCGCGGCGCGATCCTGGAGCTTGCGGCCAAATTTGCGCTGCAACGCCGTGTCTGAGAGATAGGTGATGTGCGCCGCCATGCGCGCGACGGCGAGCCCCTTCTCCGGCCGCACGCCCGCCTCGAGATAGCGCCCCGCGCGCCAGTCGGGATCGGCCATGATGGCTTGGCGGCCGACCTCGTGAAAGGCGATGTTCTGTGAGGAGTGGCGCGGCGCGCTGGCGATCGGCATCGCCGCGAAGACGCGCTCGGGATAGCTCGCCGCCCATTGCAGCGCCTGCATGCCGCCCATCGAGCCGCCGGCGACGCAAAACAGCGTCTCAATGCCGAGATTGTCGATCAGCATGGCCTGCGCGCGCACCATGTCGCGGATCGTCACGACCGGAAAATCGAGGCCGAAGGAGCGGCCCGTAGCGGGATTGATCGAGGCCGGGCCGGTCGTCCCCATGCAGCCGCCCACGACATTCGACGAGATGACGAAGAAGCGGTCGGTGTCGAACGGCCGCCCAGGCCCGACCAGCACCTCCCACCAGCCAGGCTTGCCGGTCACGGGATGCACGCCCGCGGCATATTGGTCCCCCGTCAGCGCGTGACAGAGGAGAATGGCGTTGCTCCTAGCCTCGTTCAAAACCCCATAGGTCTCATAGGCGATCGTGAGCGGCGCGATGAGGCCTCCGCCGTCCGTGAGGAGCGGACTGTCGGAAGAGAAGTGGACGCGCTTGCCGTTGGACGCCGCGCCAGTACGCGCGCCGTTCGCTTCTGACGCGGCAGCGCCGGGAGACGGAGGCGAGAAGGTCAAACGAATTCCTCTCGTTCGGCATATCGAACGGGTTGTTCGCCACCATCGGGGCGAAGCGCCGGGCTGTCAAGCGGGGAGCCGCGTCGCCCCGCTGCGGCGCCGAAATCCACCGGGGAAGAATTCGCGTCTGCGGCGTCCTGCCGATTGAACCTGGCGCCAAAAGTCCGCCATATGGCTGGCGCCGCTCTTGCCTCGATGCTCTCAAAGTCGGAGAACTCCAAAGGGAGCGGCTGGCCACGCCGATCGAAAAAACATTGAGTTCCAAGACGATGCAGTTCGATGAGATGGGGGGCGCGAACGGCGCCGTGAGAGCGGGTTATGCAGCGCTCGCGCAATGGCTTTCCGCCGCATCGCCAGAGCTCCTCGAAACGCGCCGCCAGCAGGCGGAGTATCTGTTTCGGCGCATCGGCATCACTTTCGCCGTCTATGGCGCGGAAACCTCGCTCGAGCGCCTCATTCCCTTCGACATTCTGCCGCGCATTCTGACTCGCTCCGAATGGCTGCGGCTGGAGGCCGGCCTGCGGCAACGCGTCCGCACGCTCAATCTTCTGCTCGCCGATCTTTACGGCGCGGGAGAAATCCTCAAGGCCGGGATCATTCCCGACGAGCTCGTCTATCGCAATCCCGCCTACCGCCCCGAGATGGCTGGACGGCGTGTTCCCCACGACGTCTTCGTCCATATCACCGGCGTCGACGTCGTGCGCACCGACGAGCAGGATTTCTACGTGCTCGAGGACAATGCGCGCACGCCCTCGGGCGTCTCCTACATGCTCGAGAACCGGGAAGTCATGATGCGGCTCTTCCCGGACCTTTTCTCTTTGCATAAGGTGGCGCCGATCGAGGATTATCCCGACCAGTTGCTCGAGACGCTGCGTTCCGTCGCGCCGCCTAACGCGCCGGGCGTGCCGACCGTCGCGCTGCTCACCCCCGGCCAGTTCAATTCCGCCTATTACGAGCACTCCTTTCTCGCCGACAAGCTCGGCGTGGAGCTCGTCGAAGGCTGCGATCTCTTCGTCAAAAACGACGTCGTCTACATGCGCACGACCGAGGGGCCGCGCCGCATCGACGTGCTCTACCGCAGAATCGACGACGATTTTCTCGACCCGCTCGCCTTCCGGCCGGACTCGGCGCTGGGAGTGGCCGGTCTTGTGGGCGCCTACCAAGCGGGCAATGTGACGCTTGCAAATGCAGTCGGGACCGGCGTCGCCGACGATAAAGCGATGTATACCTATATTCCGGAAGCGGTCCGCTTCTATCTCGGCGAAGAGCCGCTCCTCAAGAACGTGCCGACCTGGCGCTGTCGCGAGCCGGAGGCTTACGCTTATGTGCTCGAGCATCTCCCGGAACTGGTCGTCAAAGAGGTGGCGGGCTCGGGCGGATATGGAATGCTCGTCGGCCCGCATGCGACGAAGCGAGAGATCGAGGACTTCGCCGCCAAGCTGAAGAGCGCGCCGCAGAATTTCATCGCGCAGCCGACGCTCGCGCTCTCCACCTGTCCGATCTCGGTGGCTTCGGGCATTGCGCCGCGCCACGTCGATCTCCGGCCTTTCGTGCTGCAGGGCGCGAAGGAGGTTCGCGTCGTGCCGGGGGGCCTCACCCGCGTCGCGATGATTGAGAATTCGCTCGTCGTCAACTCGAGCCAGGGCGGCGGCACAAAGGACACATGGGTGATCGATGATGTTGCGGCGTCTTGATGTTCTTTTCCCTCTCGGCGCGATGCGATAAGTCATGCTTTCGCGAACCGCCGACAATCTCTACTGGCTCGCGCGCTATATGGAGCGCGCCGACTATCTCGCGCGGCTGATCGAGGCGTCTCGGCGGCTTGCCGCTCTACCCAAGGCCTATGGCGGCGCGGAGAGCGAATGGACCAGCGTGCTGCTCTCCTCGGGCGCCGATGAAGACTTCGCAGCGACGCGGCGCACGGTGGACGAGGGCAATGTCACGCATTTTTTAGCCTTCGCGCCGGAAAATCCTTGCTCGATGCGCAATTGTCTCGAGCTCGCGCGCACCAATGCGCGCGCGGTGCGCACCGCCTTGACCGCCGAGGTGTGGGAAGCGATCAACGACGGCTTTCTCGAGATGAAGAGCTTCGAGCGCAAGGCCGGCGATTGCGATCGCACCACCATTTCCCGCTTCACCGAATTCGTCAAAAAGCTGTCGATCGCCTATGACGGCGGCGCCTATCGGACGATGCTGCGCAACGACGCTTATTGGTTCACGCGTCTCGGTCTTCTCATCGAACGCGCCGACAATACGGCTCGTCTGCTCGACGTGAAGTATCACGTGCTGCTGCCCGAGAAGGAGGTCATTGGCGGCTCACTCGACTATTTCCAATGGGCGGCGATCCTGCGCGCGGTCTCCGCGCACACCTCCTATCACTGGGTCTATCGCGACAATCTGAAGCCCTGGCTCGTCGCCGATCTTCTCATTCTGAGGCGCGAGATGCCGCGCTCGCTGATCTCCTGTTACGAAGAACTCGTCGACAATCTGGATCGCTTATCGAAGGCCTATGGTCGCCAGGGCGAGGCGCAGCGTCAGAGCCGCGCCGTCTTTGGCAAGCTGGAGCGGCTGACGATGGAGAATGTGTTCCAAGGGGGCCTGCACGAGTTCGTGGAGGACTTCATTTCCTTGAACAACCAGCTCGGCGCGTTGATTGGCGAGCAATATCTCTCATAGATCGCGCTGCGTTCAGGCGGAAGCGCCTGAAGGCAGATGACGTGATCGGCTCAAGGAGGCAGAGCGCGCAGCGAAAAACCGGTTCCCACTTTTTCGTATCGCGCTCTAGCGATCGCTGAAGGCCCTCGCCATGCTCATTCGCATCAGGCACGAGACAATCCACCGCTACGGAGCGCCGGCTAAGTCGGCGATGCAACGTCTTCTGGTCACGCCGCGCAATCACGACGGCCAGCACGTTCGACAATGGCGCATCGACGTCATTCATGACTGCGCCCTCACCTCGGGCGAGGACGCCTTCGGAAACATCGAGCACCGCTTCTTCGTCGAAGGACCGCTGCAGACCCTCACGACGCTTGTAGAAGGCGAGGTGGAAACCTTCGATCAGGCGGGCGTCGTGAGCGGCGCCGTGGAGCGCGTTCCCTTGGCGCTATTCCTGCGGGAGACTCTCCCTGACGCGGGCCGACTCCGCGCTTTCGAGCTTCGCGCGCGACGTCGCGGCGCGCGAGTTGACGACGCTCGCGCGGCTGCACGCGCTCATGGCGGCGCTGCGCGATGGCGTCGCCCTCGAACGGAGCGCGACCCATTCCGCGACGAACGCCAGCGAGGCCTTCGCGAAGCGTCGCGGCGTCAGCGAGGATTTTGCGCATGTCTTCATCGCCTGCGCGCGCACGCTCGGCATTCCATCGCGCTATGTGAGCGGCTATCTTCGCCAGGATGACGGCAAAGCCGCGCAAGTCGCCAGTCACACCTGGGCCGAGGCTCATGTTGAGGGGCTCGGATGGGTCGGCTTTGACCCGGTCAATGCGCTCTGCCCCAATGAGTCCTATGTGCGCGTCGCCGTGGCGCTCGACCAGCTTGGCGCCGCTCCCGTTCGCGGCGCGCGCATCGGCGGAGGCGCCGAGGAAACGACGGTCGTCGTGCGCGTCGAGGACGCGCGCGCGCAGTCTCAGAGCTGAACAGGCTCGCGTCGCCACACGGCTGGCGTCATCTGCCCTGCACGCCGCCATAAGGCGGGCGCGGTATGGCGATATGGGCCGCTTTCAGCGCCTTCGACCATTGCTCGCGCAGGTCGCGGAAATAGGCGTCAGAGGAATCGACGCGGATCGAAAGCTCGAGCTTCAGCGCGTCGCGCCGCTGCAGCGCGAGATCGAGCGGCAGGCCGACCGAGAGATTCGAGCGCATCGTTGAATCCATCGAGATCAGGCCGATCTTCAGCGCGTCATAGAGATCCATGTCGAAGCCGATGGCGCGGTCGAGGATGGGCTTGCCGTATTTGTGCTCGCCGATCTGAAAATAGGGCGTGTCGATCGTGCATTCGATCGCATTGCCGGCCGCGTAGACCATGAAGAGGCGCATGGCGCCGCCGCCGATCTGGCCGCCGAGCAGGAAGGAGACATCGAAGTTGACGCCGGACTGCTCGAAGCCCTCCGACGCCTGGACCCGAGCGCGCCGCATGGCCGCGCCGACGAGATGGGCTGCGACAGGCATGCTGGGCGCGTCGACGAACCGCATCGTCCTCTCCTCGTCCGTGGGATCGGGGACGCCCTCCTCGAGAAGATGGATCGCGCTCTGGCTCACCGAGAGATTGCCGGCGGTCGCGAGAATCAGCACCGCTTCCTCCGGCCGCTCGAAGAGATGCAGCTTGCGGAAGGTCGAGACATTGTCGAGCCCAGCATTGGTGCGCGTGTCGGCGATCATGACGAGGCCTTCGCGCACCAGAATGCCGCAGCAGTAGGTCATGGCGTTCAGCCTTCCTTCGCCAGCGCGCGGCGCCGCGGCTCAGATCGTCTCAGTCGAGGCGCAGTCCCCCGCGACTTCCGCGCGCGGCGCAAGCGCCGCAAAGAGCGCGTCGTCCTCCGGGACGTCAGCGTTTGTGGTGGTTAGCAACTTCTCGCCATAGAAGATCGAATTGGCGCCGGCGACGAGGCAGAGGATCTGCGCCTCGCGCGTGAGGCTCGACCGTCCGGCCGAAAGACGCACGCGCGATTTCGGCATGACAATGCGCGCCGTCGCGATCATGCGCACGAGATCGAGCGGATCGACGGGAGGCCGATCGGCGAGCGGCGTGCCGGGAACGGCGACGAGCGCGTTGATCGGCACGCTTTCGGGATGCGGATCGAAGCCCGCGAGGACCTGCAGCATGCCTGCGCGGTCCGCGACGCTCTCACCCATGCCGATGATGCCGCCGCAGCACATTTCGATGCCGGCGCCGCGCACGGACTTCAGCGTCTCGAGCCGGTCGCGATAGTCCCTTGTCGAGATGATCTCGCCATAGAATTCCGGGCCGGTGTCGAGGTTGTGGTTATAGGCCGTCAGTCCCGCCTCGGCGAGTCGATTGGCCTGCGAGGGCGTCAGCATGCCGAGCGTGACGCAGGCCTCCATGCCGAGTTCGCGAACGCCCTTGATCATCGAGAGCACCGCCTCGAAACGCGGCCCTTCCGGCGCCGAGCGCCAGGCTGCGCCCATGCAGAAACGGTCGGCACCCGCCTCGCGCGCGACCCGCGCCGCGCCGAGCACCTCCTCGACGCCCATCAGTTCGAGGCGGTCGAGCTTGACCTCGCGATGATGCGCCGATTGCGGGCAGTAGGAGCAGTCTTCCGGGCAGCCGCCCGTCTTGATCGAGAGCAGCGCGGCCTTTTGCACGTCATGACCGTCGAAGAATCGCCTATGCGTCGCGCTGGCGCGCGCGACAAGATCGAGCAGGGGAGAATCGTGGATTGCGACAATCTCCGGAACGCTCCAGTCGCGACGCAGCTCGAGATCG
This sequence comes from uncultured Alphaproteobacteria bacterium, assembly GCA_963808525.1. Taxonomy (GTDB): domain Bacteria; phylum Pseudomonadota; class Alphaproteobacteria; order Rhizobiales; family Beijerinckiaceae; genus Methylocystis. Next base: position 236,160 of record CAWEGE010000019.1, on the reverse strand, counting down.
ACAGGCGCGTTCATCGCGAGCTTGCCTTTCTGCCCTTGGGCGCAGGCGCGCGAACTGGCGCCGGACCGCCGCGCAGAATGAGGAAGGCGAGGTAGAGCGCGAGGCTGATATCGAAGCCGACGTTGGCGAGAACGAGCGGCGCCGGCGTGAAGAGCGCCGCCGTGCCAATGTAATGGACATAGATCAGCCAAGCGGGATGGAGAAGAAGGGCCCCCACGAGAATCCAGGGGGAGGTCAAGCGGGCCAGGAAGATCAGCGTCCCGAACACGGCCACGGCCGTCATTTCCACGGCGCTCCAGCTGTTCGGATTCTCGGATCCGAGAGAGAGGCCGACATAGATGAAGCAGGCGGCGAGCAGCGCATAGCCCGCGAGAGGGGCGAGATTGCGACCTCCCCAGCGCGCCACGACGATGAGCCCGGCTGCGAAGGTGAGGCCGACTGCGGCGAAGAGAGCGATTTCAAGGGGACTGAGCATTTCGGCGTTGGTTTGGCGCGCCCCGCGGCGAGGGCTTCAAGGGTCTTGGCCGCCCGAGGGGTCTATAAGGCGCGGGGGCGCTGCAAACAAGCGCGAAGCGCCTCCCCAAAGCCGGCTCGCTTTCGCAACGCCATCGAAAACGCGTTCAATTCGAGGACCTTCGGAGGCTTCGCTACACGATGAACCGCCAGCGCGCCACATGCTGCGGCTTCGCGTGGCTGAATTTTCTTGACTTCTGCGCGTCGAACGCCTTTCCCAACGGAAACGACACTGTCCGAGGAGCCCTGCGCTCGGCGCCGCGACAAGGAGTCGGCGAATGCTCGAGAGCCTGAGACATTACGCTTGCGTGGAGAGGCTGCCGGGCGGCCAAAGCATCACCATCCGCGCCGCGCATCAAGACGATGGGCCGAAAATCCTCCGCGCCTTCTCTCTTCTCAACTCGAGAACGCGCTACATGCGTTTCCTCGCCCAAAAAGCGCGGCTCAGCGATCAGGAGCTGCACCGTCTCACGGACGCCGATTTCGAAAACGCGGTCGTCTTGCTGGCGACGATCGGCCAGGGGCAAGACGAGGTCGTCATCGCGGGGCGAGCTGCTTCGTCATCAATCCCGGGGCCGCGCGGCGCGAAGCGGAAGTGGCTTTCACCGTCGAGCAGCATTTTCAGGATCACGGCGTCGGCTCCGCGCTGATGCGCCATCTCACAAAGATCGCGACGACGATCGGGCTGCATGAGTTTTACGCCGAGGTGCTGTGCAACAACGGCCTGATGTTGCATGTGTTTAGGCACAGCGGCCTTCCGATGACGACAAGGCAGGAAGGCAATGTCCTGCACGTCACGATGGCGTTGGACGACCCGTGCTTCGCGCAGTCGGCCTAGAGCGCGACGCGAAAAAGATGGAAGCCGGTTTTTCGCACGGATCGCGCTCAGAACTTTCAGGATCGATCACATTATCTGCGTTTGAGCGATTCCGCTCAAACGCGGCGTGATCTAGCGCGCTCGCGCTGCGATCTCTTGCGCTCGGTGATGTCGAGGCCTTCGCAAAGGAAGAACTCGAGGTCTCCCCTCTCGTCACGCAGCGCGGTCGCGGTGTTGAGCGCGTATCGGAGCTCGCCGCCTGTTGGATAGAGTGATTTGGCCGCTCGGCGTATTCGCGGGATCGTCCGCGGCTCCGCAGACTCTAGGAAAGCGCGGTCGGGAATGCCATCGCCGCGGGCCTTGGTTAAAGGTCCCGCCGCTCATGTCGCTCGCCGATGCTAGTGAGCGGTTTCCGCGGTGAGCGGCGTGATGCCACGTTCGGGTTTCTCGGACTTGAACGTCTTTGAAAGTTTCGAGATCCAGCTCTCGCCGTGCTCCTGCGGCGCGAGGCCGCCCGTCTTCAAGAGCGCCACCGCATCCGTGTACCACTGCGAGTCCGGGTAGTTGTGACCCAGAACTGCCGCCGCGGTCTCCGCCTCTTGCGAGATTCCCATCGACAGATAGGCCTCGGTGAGGCGATAGAGCGCCTCCTCCGCGTAGCGCGTCGTCTGGAACTTGCCGAGCACAGTGTGAAACCTGTTCACCGCCGCCGGGAAATTTTTGCGCGTCAGGTAGAAACGGCCGACCTGCATCTCCTTGGCGGCGATCTGGTCGCGCGCGATGTTGATTTTGACTTTGGCGTCGGCGGCGTATTCGGAGGTGGGGAATTTTTCGATCAACGCCGAGAAGGCCTGATAGGCCCTCTCCGAATTCGTCTGATCCTGCATGACGCTGGTGATCTGGTTATAATAGGACATCCCTGTCAGATAGTACATGTACGGCGTGTCGGGCGACTTCGGATAAAGCTCGATGTAGCGCTTGGCCGAGGCGATCGCGTCGTCATAGGCCGGCTTCTCATATTGGGCGTAGACCGTCATCAGCAGGCCCTTGCGCGCCCACTGCGAGAAGGGAAAACGCTTCTCCACCTCCTGAAATTTCTTCGTCGCGTTCTCGTAATCCTTGGCCTTGAGCTTAGCCAAACCCTGATTATAGAGGTCGTCGGCGGGGATGTCGGGGGTGATCTCGGTCTTGTACCTGCTGCCCCCGCCGAACATGCTGGTGACCGGATCGAAAAAATCCGAGACGTCGGCGCGCGCGAGGCCGGTCTGCGCGGCGAGTAGCAGCGCCACGCTCGGGGCCAAAGCGCCCACTTTGCGAAGGATTGCGTTCATGCTGACGGCCTCTCGCGACGTTTTTTACAAATCCCGCCGTCCTCGAGGCGCGCGCGGGCGCCCGTGACGAGACGGCTGTCCTAGAGAGCCGCTTGTTCGGGCGAGATTAAGGCGAGAGGACGCGATCTTCAGCCCGAGGCGCGGGAGAATAAGCCGCTCCCTCCTCTATCCCATAGGCTGCGGGCGTGGTCATGAGCCGCGCGACGAGCGCGACATTGAGCGCATGGCCGCCCCGATAGGAGCGGAATCGGCCGAGGATCGGCGCGCCGGCGAGCGCGAGATCGCCCAGCGCGTCGAGCGCCTTGTGGCGAGCCGGCTCGTCGTCGCGGCGCAACCCGTCGGGGTTGAGAACGCGCCCTTCCGCGAAGACGACGGTGTTATCGAGGTCGGCGCCGAGCGCAAGTCCCTCGCGCCAAAGCTTTTCGGCATCCTGCAGGAAGCCGAAGCTGCGCGCCCATGCGAGCTCCCGAACGAAGAGTTGCGGGGACAGCCGATGCCTGACGCGCTGGCGGCCGATTGGCGCGGGGAAGTCGATTTCGACGTCGATCTCGAGCCGTGGCGCGGCGATCGGGGCGAGCTCCGCCCAGGCCACCCCGTTTTCGACCCGAACCTTTTGCAAAATCCGTAGCCTGCGCCGCGGCGCGGCGAGCCGCCTCATCCCTGCTTCTAGAACCGCCTCGACGATCGGACGCGCCGATCCGTCCAGCGCAGGGGCTTCCGGCCCGTCGACCTCGATAAGCGCATTGTCGACGCCAAGGCCGGAAAGCGCGGCCGTCACATGCTCAACGGTCGAGACGCGCGCGCGGCCTGCTCCGATCTCGACGCGCAGCCGCGTGTCGCGCACCCGCCGCCAGTCGGCGGCGACGCCCTCCTCGCCGTCGCGCTGCGCGAAGACGATTCCGCTCGAGGCGTCCGCCGGCAGAAGAAAGAGGCGGCACGGGCGACCTGTGTGAGCGCCGGTCCCCGCGAGCGTCACCCGGCGCGCGAGGGTCGTCTGGCGTTGTGAGAGGGGATGCGTGAGCGACGTCATGGTCTTGCTGAAGATCCGCCGGCTGTCCCAAGGGTTTTGGCGTTGCGCTTTCGGCCCGCCCACCCGTCGCTGCTGCAGGCGTTCACTCGAAAAGCGTTGAGCCTTTTGGTGAACCCGGTGTGGCGCCGCTTTGGCCGCGCATGCGACGGAAACTTTAACGCCGTGGCTACGCTCCGGCTAATCACGGTTTGCGACAATATGTGACAAGGATCGCCGCGGCGCGTGCGCTCTCTCTCAGGCTCAAGCTCGTGATGGAGCCGATCAAGATCATCGGCGCGCAAGCCACGCGGGAGCGAAGCTCCGCCTCACTTTGGCCGAAACGTCGATTATATTTGGGGAAGCTTCTCTCCGCGCATCGCCGCGCCAGAACCGATCCGATCCCGCCATGGCCCTTCCTCGCGCGGCTCGCGCGCTTCTCATCATCTTCCTCGGCGTCACCGCCATTCCGCCCACCGCCGAGGCGCAGTACCCGCGCCCCGCCCCCGGAGGGTTTCGACCCCGGCGAGCCGTCCGCTGGGATCGACCTGGATTCCGGCGTCACGACGCGCGTCGACCGGCTCGAGCGCGAATTGCGCAAGGCCACGGGTCAAATCGAGGAGCTCCAGCATCAGGTACAGCTGCTCGAGGAGCAATTGCGCGGGCGCCCGAAGCCGCCGCGCTTCCGCCCCCCGCGTCGGGCCGCACGCCCTCGGCCCCGCTCGCCGGAGGGCGCGACGCCTACGACCCGATCGCCAATCCGACCGCGACGGGCGCTCCGCGGCCGCTCGGCCAGACGACTCCCTCGGCGCCGCTGACGCCGGCCGAGACAGCGAGAACAGGCTCGCGCGAGCCCGGCGCGCCCATGGATCTCACGCCGCCCGGCCTGCAAGCTGGCCCTTCCGCGCCGCGGACGGGGGCGGAAGCGTCGGCGCCCGCGTCGATGAAGGAAGAATATGAGCAGGCCGCCACCTTGATGCAGCAGCAGCAATATGAGGCGGCCGAGCGCGCGCTTACGGCCTTTCTCGTCAAATATCCCAGGAGCAAATATGTGCCCGCCGCGACCTTCGGGCTTGGCGAAAGCTTCTTTCTGCGGTCGCGCTTCCGCGAGGCGGCGGAAAAATTCCTCGACATCAAGAAGCGCTTCCCGCAATCGGCGCAGACTCCGGAAGCGCTGCTGCGCCTCGGCCAATCGCTGGCCGAGATCGGCGCGCATGAAGAGGCCTGCCAGTCCTTCAGCGATATCGGCGCGAGCTATCCGGGATCGCCGGCGCGAGTGCGCCAATCGGCGCTGCGCGAGATCAAAAAGCGCCAATGCTGAGCCTTTCTTCGGCGGACGCGCTGCTCGCGCCGCTCGCCGAAGAAAGAGCGCTGCTGCTGGCGGTGTCGGGAGGCCCCGACTCCGTTGCGCTCCTGCTGCTCGCCTCGTGCTGGTCTCTGCGCGACAAGATGAAAATCGTCGTCGCCACCGTGGATCATGGGCTGCGCGCCGCCTCGGGCGAGGAGGCGCTCTTCGTGGCCGGAGAGGCCGGGTTGCTTGGCTTCCCGCATCGGCTGCTCGTCTGGGAAGGCGAGAAGCCCGCGACCCGCCTGCAGGAGCGGGCGCGGGAAGCGCGCTATGCCTTGCTTGCCGGCTGCGCGGCCGAGATCGACCCGCGCTGCGCCGTCGTCACGGCCCACCACGCCGACGATCAGGCGGAAACCATTCTCTTTAGGCTGTGCCGGGGAAGCGGCGTCGCGGGGCTCGCGGGCATGTCCGCAGTCTCGACGCTCAACGGGCTGAAGCTGCTGCGCCCGCTCCTGAATACGCCCAGGACGGCCCTCGAGGCGATCTGCACGGAAGCCGGGCGGCCTTTCGTGACCGATCCCGCCAACGCCGATCCGCGCTTCGCCCGCGCGCGGCTTCGCGCGCTCGCCTCGACGCTCGCCTGCCAAGGGCTTGATCGCGACGGGCTGCTGCGGCTCGGCCGGCGAGCCGCGCGCGCCGAAACAGCGCTCCGACATTGCGCCGATGAGCTCGCGCAGAGCGCGCGGCTCGAGAGCGATGCGGCGGCCGCGCGCTTCGCAGCGGAGGCCTTGCGCGGAATGCCGGAGGAGCTTCTGGCGCGGCTGATCGAGACCCAAACCGCCCGTTTCGGCCAAGCCCCGCGACTGGATCGGCTCGAGCGCGCGTCTCGGCGCGTCTGGCGAGCGCTCGCTGCGCGCGAGGCTGCCCGAATGACCCTTGCCGGAGCGCTGATCGACGTCGACGCCGCCATCTTGAGCTTTCGCCCCGCGCCGCCGCGCGGGCGACGAGGGTGACGGGAGCTTTTGCCGTCGCCCGATGCACTAAACGGCGCCGCGCCCAAAAGAAATTTGCTACGCCGTCAGAGAAGCTTGGCTCCATTCGCCCAATTGGCCCTTCGAGGAAACGGAGATGACAATCGCCCGGCGCCGCGCATAACATTAAATCTCGTTAACCCGATTTAGGCCGCGGCGAGGTTGATCACTTAGGCGTGACGCGTCCGCAACTTGCGAAAAAGAGGGGTTCTTCTTTCTACGGGTGGAACTTCTCCTTGAGGGTTGCGCGTTGGCGTCAGCCGCTCACTTGGCAAGCGTGACTTGCGCGCTTAATTTAACATCAATCGAAGCGTCGCGAGGGACATCCCAGGGCGATGCGCAGGCAACGTCAGGCGCGCCATGAACCCGCAAATTCGCAACATAGCCCTGTGGACGATTATTGGTTTGCTCGTCGCAGCGCTCGTCCTGCTCTTCCATGAACCCAGCCAGCACGCCTCTATCCGCGACATCACGTTCAGCGAGCTCCTGACCCAAATCGATCAGGGCCGGGTGCATGACGTGACGATTTCGGGCAATGAGATTACCGGGCACTTCGCCGACAACCGGCCTTTCCAGACCTTTGCGCCAAACGACCCCGGCCTCGTGCAGCGGCTGCAGAGCAAGAATGTGCAGATCAGCGCCCGGCCCTTGGGGGAGGGCGGCGGCTGGATGATGACGCTGCTCGTGAACGGCCTCCCTTTGCTGGCCTTCCTCGGCGTCTGGATTTTCCTGTCCCGTCAGATGCAGGGGGGGATGGGCGGCCGGGCCATGGGCTTTGGCAAGTCGAAGGCGAAGCTTTTGACCGAGTTGCAGGGCCGCGTGACGTTTGAGGACGTGGCCGGCGTCGACGAGGCCAAGGAGGATCTGCAGGAGATCGTCGAGTTCCTGCGCGATCCGCAGAAGTTCCAGCGGCTCGGCGGCCGCATTCCGCGCGGCGTTCTGCTCGTCGGTCCGCCCGGCACCGGCAAGACGCTGCTCGCGCGCGCCATCGCGGGCGAGGCGAATGTGCCCTTCTTCACGATCTCGGGCTCGGACTTCGTCGAGATGTTCGTGGGCGTCGGCGCCTCGCGCGTGCGCGACATGTTCGAGCAAGCCAAGAAGAATGCGCCCTGCATCATCTTCGTCGACGAGATCGACGCGGTGGGCCGCCATCGCGGCGCGGGGCTCGGCGGCGGCAATGACGAGCGCGAGCAGACGCTCAATCAGCTGCTCGTCGAAATGGATGGGTTTGAAGCGAATGAGGGCATCATCCTCATCGCCGCGACGAACCGTCCGGACGTGCTCGATCCGGCGCTGATGCGGCCCGGCCGTTTCGATCGCCAGATCACCGTGCCGAACCCGGATTTCATCGGGCGCGAGAAGATCCTGAAAGTGCATGCGCGCAAGGTGCCGCTGGCGCCGGACGTGGACCTGAAAGTGGTGGCGCGCGGCACGCCGGGATTTTCGGGCGCGGATCTGATGAATCTCGTCAATGAAGCGGCGCTGCTCGCGGCGCGGCGCTCGAAGCGGATCGTGACGAAGGCGGAATTCGAGGATTCGCGCGACAAGATCATGATGGGCGCGGAGCGGCGCACGCTGATGATGACGGATGAGGAGAAGAGCCTCACCGCCTATCACGAGGGCGGGCATGCGCTGGTGTCGTTGCTCATGCCGGCCTCGACGCCAATTCACAAGGCGACGATCATTCCGCGCGGACGCGCGCTCGGCATGGTGCAGTCGCTGCCCGACCGCGACGAGATCTCGCAGAGCTATGAGCAGTTCATCGCCATGCTCGCGATGGGCATGGGCGGTCGCGTCGCCGAGGAGCTCGTCTTCGGGCACGACAACGTGACGTCGGGCGCGGCGAGCGACATTCAGATGTGCACCCGGGTCGCCCGGTCGATGGTCACGCAGTTCGGCTACTCCGACAAGCTCGGCACGGTGGCCTATGCCGATCCGCAACAGGAGCAGTTCCTCGGCTATTCGCTCGGCCGGCAGGTGACGCTCTCGGAGGAGACCCAGCAGACCATCGACGCCGAGGTGCGCCGTCTCGTGTCGGAAGGTTACGAAGCTGCGAAACGCATATTGACCGAGAAACGCCGGCAGCTCGACGTGATCGCCAACGCCTTGCTCGAGTTTGAGACGCTCACCGGAGACGAGCTCAAGGGGCTGCTCGAGGGCAAGGTGCCGACGCGCGAGGACCAGCCGCCGACCCCCGCGCAGCCGAGAGGTTCCGTCCCGTCCTCGCCCAACCGGGGCGAGACCGGACTGGGCGGCGCGGAGGCGCAACCCGCCTGATTCCACTGAAAAAGAAACACTTGCGCAAAGGCCCGGGGCGACCCGGGCCTTGGGTGCGTCGCAGCACAGAACCTAGTAGCGGGTGGCGGGATTTGCAGTTAAAATGGCGACCATGTCACCTGACTATTCCCCCTTATGGAGTCAGAGTGAATTAGTCCCGAAGGGCGTGAAGCTCTGGGGTTAGATATGGGAGAGCAAGCATGAGTTCGACAACAAGCACGGCTGCTGGCGCAGCCGCCACAGACACGGTAGTCGATCTGAGAGGAATGTGGATCGGCCTTGTGGTGCTGAACGTGTTTTATCTGATCGTTCGCATCTACGAGCAGATCTATGGCTGGCGCGCGGGCCTCGACTCCTTTGCGCCGGAGTTCCAGACCTACTGGCTGTCGATCCTGTGGACGGAGATCCCGCTGGAGCTCGTCTCGGGCATCGGCCTTGCCGGCTATCTGTGGAAGACCCGCGACCGCAACGTCGACGCGGTTGCGCCGCGCGAGGAGATGCGCCGTCTCGTCAACCTGGTTCAGTGGCTGACGGTTTATGGCATCGCCATCTACTGGGGCGCCTCCTTCTTCACGGAGCAGGACGGCACCTGGCACATGACGGTGATTCGCGACACGGACTTCACGCCGTCGCACATCATCGAGTTCTACATGAGCTACCCGATTTATTCGGTGATCGCGGTGGGCGCGTTCTTCTATGCGAAGACGCGCATCCCGTATTTTGCTCATGGCTACTCGCTGGCGTTCCTGATCGTGGCGATCGGCCCGTTCATGATCATCCCGAACGTGGGTCTCAACGAGTGGGGCCACACCTTCTGGTTCATGGAAGAGCTGTTCGTGGCTCCGCTGCATTGGGGCTTCGTGTTCTTCGGCTGGATGGCTCTGGGCGTGTTCGGCGTGGTTCTGCAGATCCTCGGCCGCGTGCATGCGCTGATCGGCAAGGAAGGCGTCGCGCTGCTCGCCTGATCGGCGGTCGGACGCAACCAGATATCGCCGCCCGCGTCCCCGACGCGGGCGGTTTCTTTTTGCTTTATCCATGGACCACGTTTGAGGAAAAAAGAGATGAAGGCCGGGCCGCGAAAAACGCGCGCGCGAGCTGCGATGAGAGTTTTATCGGAATGGGAGGGGTGCGGGCCACGAGAGCCGTGGGACGTCGATCCCGGGAACCTACAACGTAGGTGGGCGCCATGTGGCCAAGCCCACGGGCAAGGCCAGGGACAGCTCCCAAGGAGATCGATAAGGCCCCGGGGATTATGGTCCTACACGCGCCCCGCAGCGCCGCAGGAGACAATCTAGTGCTCCTTATAGGAAAGTGAAAGCCGCTTTCGCGCGCGAGGTGGCGTTCTCTGCATTGAACCGACTCTTTACAACCGCGCCGCGCATCCCTAGTTTGCGCCCTCCAATCCGAACGGGAAAGAGACGATGCGCGCTGAACCGCTGGCGTTGAAAGAAGAGATCGAGCAGTCCATGGGACTGCTGAGGAGGCATCTTTGACGTTGATACGGCGACACGTCGTCTCGGCGAGCTGAACGCGCGCATCGAAGACCCCAATCTCTGGAACGACGCCGAGGACGCGCAGAAGATCATGCGCGAGCGTAGCGAGCTTGAGGAGCGGCTCGGGGCGCAAAAGAAGCTCGAGAGCGAGCTCGACGACGCCTTGACTCTCGTCGAGCTCGGCGAGGCCGAAGGCGACGAAGCGACCGAGAGGGAAGGCGTCTCCGCGCTGAAGGCTCTGCTCGCTGAGGCCAAGCGCCTGGAATTGGAGACGCTCCTCTCCGGGGAAGCCGACGGCAACGACGCCTATCTCGAGGTGCATTCCGGCGCGGGCGGCACCGAGTCCTGCGACTGGGCCCGCATGCTGTTCCGTATGTATGCGCGCTGGGCCGAGCGCAAGAAATTCAAGGTCGAGATCATCGAGGAGACAGCGGGAGACGAAGCCGGAGTGAAGTCCGGGACCCTCCTCATCAAAGGCCACAACGCCTATGGCTGGGCCAAGACCGAATTGGGCGTGCATCGGCTCGTGCGCATCTCGCCTTTTGACTCCAACGCGCGCCGGCACACGAGTTTCGCCTCGGTCTGGGTCTATCCCGTCGTCGACGACCGAATCAACATCGAGATCAACGAGAGCGACTGCCGCATCGACACCTATCGGTCGTCGGGCGCGGGCGGCCAGCACGTCAACACCACCGATTCGGCGATCCGAATCACGCATATTCCGTCGGGAATTGTCGTCGCCTGCCAGGCCGAGCGCTCGCAGCACAAGAACCGCGCCACGGCCTGGAACATGCTGCGCGCCAGGCTCTATGAACAGGAGCTCGAGCGCCGGGAGGCGGAGGCCAACGCCGTGGCCGCCAGCAAGACCGACATCGGCTGGGGACACCAAATCCGCTCCTATGTGCTGCAGCCCTACCAGCTCGTCAAAGATCTGCGCACGGGCCATACCTCGGGCACGCCCGACGATGTGCTGGACGGCGAGCTGGACGATTTCATGCAGTCCTCGCTCGCCCAGCGCGTGCATGGCGGCGGACCGGCGCAGGTCGAGGACGTGGAGTAGAAGCCCGTCGCGCGCCCGCAGCTTCAGCAGTGGCTGCTCTTGTCGTCGGCGGTCTCTAATGCATATTATTGTGAGCATGACCACGACGCCTTCCGCCGCCGCGCAAAGTGACGACTCCTTCGTGGAGACGAGCGTCGGCGGATTTGCGGAGAGGCTCGTAGCGGCGGGTCTGCGGCCGACGCGCCAGCGCGTGGCCCTGGCGGAGTTGCTCTTTGGCAAGGGCGACCGGCACGTGACGGCCGAGAAGCTCTTCGACGAAGCGACGACGGCACAAATGCCGGTATCCCTCGCGACCGTCTACAATACGCTGCATCAGTTCACCGCGGCCGGCCTGCTGCGCGAAATCGCGGTGGACGGCGCGCGCGTCTATTTCGACACCAATACCGCCGAGCACCATCATTTTCTGCTCGAGGACGGAGAGGAGCTCTTGGACATCGCGGGCGCTCTCGCCGTGGCGAATGTCCCGTCCCCGCCGCCGGGATTGAAGGTCGCTCGCATCGACGTCGTCGTGAGGCTGAGGCGCGACGACGACTAATTGGGCAATCGCCGTCTTCCAGCGGGGATGGCGCCTTAAAATGCGCCCTTACGCCCTTACTGGATTTTTTCTCCGGGATAGACGCCCCGAAGATTTTCCTGCTTCATATAGCCGTCGAACCCCGGTCCCTGCAGCCGGCACCACTGCCCGTCACAGCTCTTGAGCCCCGCGATCACGCCCGGGGAAAGCTTGGCCACGGGCTGCTGGTGGTCGGAGGCCGTGAGCAGCAGCGGCTCCTTTTTCCAAGGCGCGACGATCGCGGTGCGGCGTCCCGACAGCAGCGAATGCAGAACCCATCCCTCGCCGCCTTCCGAATCGCGGATCCGCCGCCAGATCTCGAATTCCGCGGTGATCTCCACCGGCAGGCCGACGCGCTGATAGACCCAACGCGTGGGGTGCTCTTTGCTCGGGCCCTCGTGCAGATTGACCCGGTCCGACTTGAGGCTCACAAATCTCGGCAGGGGCAGTTTCGACACGGGCCCGACCTGCCCCTGTTGCGCCGGCTGCTCGGCGGCGCCGGCGGACGCGGCGAGGGCGAGAACGACGGCGAGCAGTGGCGACGACCCTGTTTTAAACAAGCGCGAAATCCAGAGCATTCATCGTGACCTTTCATGCAACGCATTGGCGCGCCGCTCGCCTTGTCTTTGGCCCGGCATCTGCTAGAAGGCCGGGCCGGGGCGGTCTGCGCCGGGCCCAAATTTTCGAGGTAGCGGCGTTAACAGAAAGTTGAAGCGCAGCTTCCGCAGCAAGCGCGCCCAGTCGCCGCTCTGCCATGGCGCGCCCGCGAGATCGGCGTATCCGATGGCCGGTTTTCCTGCTAGGAAAATAATGCATCGGGACTGGGAGCGAAGGCGAAAATGCCCAAAAGGAAGCCCGTCGTCGTGGTGACGCGTCGCCTGCCCGAGGTGATCGAGACGCGCATGCGGGAATTGTTCGACGCGCGCCTCAACGAGAGCGACAAGCCGCCGACCCACGAGGAGCTCGCGGAGGCGATGCGCACCGCCGACGTGCTCGTGCCGACCATCACCGACCGAATCGACGCCGGCCTCATCGCCCAGGCCGGCGAGCAGATGAAGCTCATCGCCAATTTCGGCAATGGCGTGGACAATATCGACGTGGCCTCCGCGCTGCGCCGCTCGATCACCGTGACCAACACTCCGGGCGTGCTGACCGAGGACACGGCCGACATGACGATGGCGCTCATTCTGGCCGTCGCGCGCCGCCTCGTCGAGGGCGCCAATGTGATCGGCGCGGGCACATGGAACGGCTGGGCCCCCACTTGGATGCTCGGGCGCCGCATCACCGGCAAGCGGCTCGGCATCCTCGGCATGGGCCGAATTGGCCAGGCGCTGGCCCGACGCGCCAATGCTTTTGGCCTTTCGATCCACTACCACAACCGCCGCAGGCTGCCGGCGGAGATCGAAGAGCAGCTCGAGGCGACCTATTGGGAAAGCCTCGACCAGATGCTGGCTCGCGTGGACATTCTTTCGATCCATTGCCCCCACACGCCAGCGACCTATCATCTGCTTTCGGCGCGGCGTCTGAAGCAGTTGCGGCCGCATGCGATCCTGGTGAACACCGCGCGCGGCGAGGTCGTCGACGAGAATGAGCTCGTGCGCATGCTCGAATTCGGATGAGCTCGCCGGAGCCGGTCTCGACGTCTTCGAGCATGAGCCGGCTGTCTCTCCCAAGCTGCAGAAGATGGCCCAAGCCGGGAAGGTGACGCTGCTTCCCCATATGGGCTCGGCGACGATCGAGGGCCGCGTCGATATGGGCGAGAAGGTCATTGTGAACATCAAGACCTTCATCGACGGGCACAGGCCGCCCGATCGAGTCCTGCCGAGCATGCTGTGACGCGGCGCTCCCTTTCCGGACCTGCAGCGCAGCCTGCGGAAAGGCGAACGCTGGTTTTCTCGCCAAGCCCACTGTGAAATACTAGGATCAATCGCGCTTTCTGCGTTTGCGAGGTTCGCGCAGACGCAGCGTGATCTAAAGGACGCGAAGCATGAGAAGCCTTTCAACCACGCTCGCTATAGCCTTCTGCGCCTGCGCTCTCGCGGTCGCCCCGGCCGCGGCCAAGAAGAAGCCGCAAAACGAGCAGCAACAGCAGCAGGAAGAGCCGCAAGCCGAGACGCCACCACGCTACACGCCCTTTCCGCACAATCTGATCTTCAACCTCGTCGACATCGACGGGAAGGCGCCGCCCAGAGAAATGTGGCTGCGCGTCGATTTCGACCGGGCGCGCCAACGGCTCGTCGGGCTGCAAGAACTGGTCGGGAGTTTTCGTGGTGGGTCCGGATCGTCTGGGGCCGCGAGCCATGCCGACCTTCACCGAGTTCGGCCTGCGACCCGGCGCAAAAGGCCTATGAGCAGCAGTTCTGGACCATTCTTCTCAACGGTCCCTTTTGGGACCTAAAGGGCGACCAGCTCATCATTAAGGCCTTCAAGGGTCCGGGCGTCATGCATTTCCAGCGCTCGCTATAGATCACGCTGCGTCTGAGCGGAATCGCTCAAACGCAGATGACGTGAGCGATGCTCAAATTTCAGAGCGCGATCCAAGCGAAAAACCGGTTCCACTTTTTCGCATCGACGCTCTAGCGCCTTTGTCCTTCGAACGGGACCGCGCCAGCAATCGGAGAGATCGATGATGCGACGAACCGCCGCCTTCCCGACCGCAGCTCTCTTCGTGGCGGCGCTCGCCGCCGGATGCAACAGCCCGCGTTCGGCGCCGCCGCCCCCGCCCACCGCAGCGCCCGCGGCGCCGCTTCCGGAAGGGTCCGGCTGCGCCGCGGCGACCGCCCGCTACCGCGCGATCCAGCAGAACGACCTCGAGATGGGTCACGTCAACAAGAGCGTCTACGCGCAGATCCAGAAGGAGATCGCCGAGGCGCAGAGCGCCTGCGCCTATGGCGACGAAGCGAAGGCGCAAAGCCTGCTGCGCGCCAGCAAGGCGCGGCACGGCTACCCGGAGTGACCTGCGCGGAGCGCCGCGTCGCGACAGTTCCAGCAACGAGGTCGCGCGATTCAGCGCTCGCGAGCTTGGAATTCGTCCAGAACAACGGGATTGACCGCGGGATTCGGCCTGCTACGCTGCAATGCGACATCTGCACCTGCAGCCACGGGAAAACCGCTTCGTGACACGTTTAAAAAAATTCGTCGCCGCTGGCGTGCTCCTCGCGGCGGCCTGCTCTGTATGCGCAGCCTTCGCTGAAGATTTGAGTCTCAGTCTCGAGATCAAGGACCATCGTTTCGAGCCAGCCGAGTTGCATGCGCCTGCGGGTACGCCCATCGTGCTTACGGTCAAGAATCTCGATGCGACGCCCGAGGAGTTCGAGAGCAAGCCGCTGCACATCGAGAAGGTCGTGGCCGGCAAGGGTCAGGCGACCGTGCGCATTCCGGCGCTCGCCGCAGGCAAATACGCTTTCTTCGGCGACTATCACGAGAAGACCGCCCAGGGCGTGCTCGTCATAGAATAGGCGTTCAAAATGCTCGGCGCGCTCATCGTCGTCTTTAGAGAGGTCATCGAGGCCGGTCTGATCCTCGGGATTGCGCTCGCGGTCACGCGCGGCGTCTCGGGCGCGCGCTCCGTCATTTTCGCCGGCGCGGCGGCGGGCCTTTTCGGCGCGCTCGTCGTCGCCGCTTTCACCGAGCAGCTTTCGGGCGCGCTCGCGGGACGCGGGCAGGAGCTGTTCAACGCCGGCGTGCTCGGCTTCGCCGTGCTGATGCTCGCCTGGCACAACATCTGGATGGCGCGTCATGGACGCGAGCTCGCGCGCGAATTGTCGGCGGTGGGCCATTCGGTGGCAACGGGCGAGAAAGGCTTTCTGGCGCTCGCCATCGTCGTTGGCGTCGCCGTGCTGCGCGAGGGGGCCGAGGTCGCGCTGTTTCTCTACGGCATTTTGATCTCGGGCGAATCGACGGCCAATCTCATCACGGGCGGACTTATGGGACTCGCGCTCGGCGCGGGCCTGAGCTTTCTGACCTTTTACGGGCTCGTGAAGATCCCGCCAGGCAAGCTCTTCGGCGCGACCTCCGTGCTCGTGACGCTGCTCGCGGCGGGGCTCGCCTCTCAATGCGTCGCCTTTTTGCAGCAGGCGGGCCTGGTCAATGTGCTCACGCAGACGCTCTGGGACACTTCGGCGATCCTGCCCGACAATGGCGTCGTCGGGCGCATTCTGCGCACGCTGATCGGCTATGCGGACCAGCCCTCGGCGCTGCAAGGTCTCGTCTATCTCGCGACGATCACGACGATCGTGATCGCGACGCGCCTCGCTGCCGCGCCTCGCCCCACGCCCGCGCGCCCGGCGCCTGCGGAATAGCCGCCGCTCGGCTTTCCCGCAGAAGGTTGTTTGAAATCCTCTAAAGGCGGCTCAGCAGCTCCACCTTTTTCGCGGCGAATTCCTCCTCCGTCAGAATATTCTTTTGGCGCAGATCAGCGAGACGTTCGATCGTCGTTAAAACTTCTTCCACCGCGGGCGAAGCGCCGGGCTTAGGCGGCGCCGTCGGAGTCATGGCCTCGGGCGCAGCTGGGGGCGAAGTGGGTTTTGGCGACGGCTGCGGCGCCGTAAAGATCTCGACCGACGGAGCTTCCGCCTGGCTCCCCCCAGGAAAGACGATCGGCAGGTCTGCGACGCGCACGAGTTCGAGTTGGCTTGTGAAGGTCAGCGATTGATCGCCGCTCTGCTGCTGGGAGAAGCCCGTAATCCTGTGCTCGCCGGTGTCATAGACTTCTGACCCGATCGGCCTGCTGGATCGCAAGGCGGCGGCGACTTGGAAAATAGGCGTATCGCAAATCATTCTGCGCCCCGGTGGACGCCGGATCGCCGAGATCCGCGGGCCACCAGCAGTTGGAGGAGGCGCCAGCTCCTGCCACGAACCAACTCACGCCGCCGCCTCCGCTCTGGCTTTGAGATTGAAAGGACTCCGGAGCGGCGACGAAGAACGGCTGGCCGCGAAGCAGCGACGCCAATTCGTTGCAGAGCGTGTCGACACGAAATTTCAGGCCTTGATTGAACATGTCGCCAACCATGATCATGCCGCCTTGCGACCACTGTCCCATCCCCCCGAAATCGGGGTGATTGAACTGCGCCTGGGATCCATTGCCCGCGATGAGCGCACGAACCATGCTGACAACAGCCTCAAGGCTGACCGCATGTCGGCGCGCGATATCCTCCAAAATTCGTCGCCCCTCTGGCGTGAGATCCCGCATGGTTGATCGACTCCTCAAGATCGGAAGGGCGAACGGCCTCCTCCGTTTGGAAATGTTGCGTCGATGCAAAGTCCTAATAGCGCTCTCGGACTTGTCCTACCTCAAAAGTGGAAATTGGCTGAAATTTCGACGATGGCTCGCGGTCAACCTGCGTCGCGAGCGCTTACTTCCACCGACTCCGCTCGTTCCCACCGTGTCGCCGCGAGAGACGTCACGCGGCAGCGGGCGCCAACGGCGGTCCATCCGCAGCCCCATGCCTAAACTCCGCGTCGCGGGCTTCGAGTGAGAGACTTTAACCTCCAGCGCCAGCGAGACGCCCTCCCCCGTCGAAACGCCCATTGAAGCTCGTCGCGCGGGTCACCATCTCCTTTCCGGCGCCGCTGGCGTTTCCTGGAGAGATGTGACGATGCGCGTCGCCGGCAGGACATTGTTGTGGCTCGCGGCCGCCGCGCTTGCGGCGCCGTCGGCTTTCGCGCAAGCAACGAATCCCCCGCTGGCGGAAGCACCCGTCGAGCGCTTTTCGATGACGCCGGCGGACGGAGGCTTTCTGAGGCTCGACAAGCAAACCGGCGCTGTGTCCTTCTGCACCGTGGAAGGCGGCGCCTCCGTCTGCCGGGCTGGGCCAGACGAGCGGGCCACGCTAGAGAAGGAGGTCGCTCAGCTCAAGCGCGAGAATGCCGAGCTGAAGGCCGGACGAGAGCTGAGCCGCGATCAGAGCGGCGCATCGCCTTTGCCGAAAGAAGAGGAGTTCGAGCGCGCGCTCTCTTTCGCTGAACGCTTCATTCGTCGCATGGTCCCCGTGCTGAAGGAAGAGAGCGCCGGCGACCGTATTTAGCCCGCCAAGTCATCAAGGAGCGTTTCACGTGGCGCAAAACGACAATCCGCTGTCCAGCTGGCCGAATCTCGATGCGTCGCGCGGCGCAGGGCCGAAGGAGTCGCGCGCGCCGTCGGGCGCGCCGCAAGAGCCCGCGCCCGAGCCGGCCAATGCGCTGGAGGGCTTTCTCGGCGGCTCGCCTGCCGCAGTGGCTTTGAAGCTGCTGCTCATGTCGCTCGTCGTCGGCGCCCTGATGATGTGGCTGGAGATCCATCCCGCCGACATCCTTGTCGGCATCGCCAACTTCCTGCGCCGGATTTATGCGCTGGGCTTCGGCGCCGTTCGCGAGCTCATCGAATATGTAGCGGCGGGCGCGGCGGTGGTCATCCCCGTTTGGTTTTTGCTGCGCGTCCTCAATGTCAGCGGCCGGAAGTAAGAAGGCCGCCAGCCTTCTTCCGATTGACTTGAGGCAAGACGAGCGCCTGTTTTCGCTCGGCGCGAGCCGTGGTAAGAAGCCGCGACCGGCCAGGATAAGCGGATTTTCCGCTTAAGAGCGGATGGCCTTTCATCACTCCGAGCGCTGCCTCCTTCCTGGCGTCGACGCCGGCATCGAGGGCGCGCTCCAACAAATGGATAAGACCCTCATGCCGATCACTGTGCCGGCCGAATGGACGAAGTGGGCGAACGGAATTCCCAAGGCGTTTTATGACATCCTCGCTCTCGAGGGCGCGCAGAACGCGCTTCCCGTGAATATGAATTTCCTTGGCGGCAGCCTCGGCGCCGATGCCGTGCTTCAGGCCATCGATCATTCCCTCGAGCATAGCTGGGGCGGCTCGATCATTTATGGACTCGGCAGCGCGGCGCTCGTCGGCGTCTCCACGTTCCTCTTCGTGCCGCGCTACGACACGCGCGAGAAGACCATTCAAACCACGATTGCGCTTGCGGGCGTCGGCGCCATCATCGCGTTCGCCTCGATCGTCCTGCACTTTGTGTTTGCGGTCGCGCTGCCCCCTCCCCTGCCGACTGAGCGTCTCGTCAACTTTCTGCTGTTTCCGCTCGTCCTCTGGAACTTCTTCGCCTTCACCTACCTCTATCGTCACGCGAAGCTGCGGTCGGTCCCGGCCTTCTCCTTCGCGGCGGCGATCGTCATCATCCTCGACTTCGTCATGGCGAGACTCCTGCACTGAGGCGCGAGCAAAAACGCGAGGCGCGCGTTCAGTTTCACGCAAGCCTCGCGATGCGCGCGCCACAGCCGCGTTTTAGCGCACAGTAGACAATCGTAGACCGCGCGCGGGCGGCGTCGCGCTCAAGCGCACGCTTGCGCGAGCCTTGCACGTTTAAGAACGCATTAAGCATGCTTCCTCATCCCTGCTTTACTCCGTGCCGTGGGCGTCGAGCGCGCGGCCGGCGTGAAGCAAGGATGAGCTCGCATGGTCTTTCATCTCTTCTGCGCTCGAAAAAATGCGGGCTTCGTTCTCGCCGTCGTCCTGTCGACGCGGGGCGCTTCCGCTGCGGACATGCCCTATTTCGTCACGCCGCCTCCCATCGATCGCCGGTCGAGTTCGGCGCGGGCTGGTATTTGCGCGGCGACGTGGGCTATTCGAACACGCAATCGCCGACGATCGTGGCGGATGTCGTCAACGCGCTCGCGTGGAAAGGCTCCGTCTCGGAAGGCCTCGGCTTCGGCTATCAATATAACAGCTGGCTGCGCACGGACTTCGAGCTCGATCGCGTGGTGTTTCGTCCAAGCGGCGTGGGAGCTCAGGTCTGGTGCCCTTCCGGCTCGGTCGTCGATTGGCCCGCCGCGACGAGCAATGTCGCAAGCCCCAGCGCAGGCGAGCCGGCGGGCTATCCTTACGATCCGCGTGAAACCTGCACGCCCGTGCTCAAGAGCAGCATCGATCGCTGGACGCCGATGTTCAACGCCTACATCGATCTCGGCCATTGGTGGGGTGTCACGCCTTATGTCGGCGGCGGCGTCGGTTTCTCCTATGTTCAGTCTTCGGGCACGGAGGCGCTCTACCAAAGCTGGAACGGCCAGCTCTGGGCTCCCAACCTTGGCGTCGCCGGCGTTCCGCTCGGCTGGATCACGGCGAATGGCTTTTCCGCCGTGCCGATCACGCCCGCGCCCACGAGCGCGCCGCTCTATACCTATGCGGCCAATTACTTGAACCCGTATTTCGCTTGGCCCTGGCAGCAGCTCTCCATCGGCCAAGCGCTCAAGAAGACCGCCTGGAAGTTCTCTTGGAACCTCATGGCCGGCGTGAGCTACGACCTGTCGCAAAATCTCAAATTGGACCTACACTACCGCTTTCTGAACGTCGGCGCCTACACGGGCTTCCCCGGCTTCATGAGCGGCAATCCGGCGATCACCAAGGACATGATCTCGCAAGAGATACGCTTGGGCTTCCGTCTGACGGCCGACTGATCGTCAGGAGTTCGCGAGGAGCATCGAGCGCCGCCGGCTCGCCTCCCGTGCCGCCACGCACCTCATTGGCGCCCTTGACTTGAGCCTAAGTATTAGGGGCCTGGGCTGCGATGTTGTGTCGCAGCAAAGCGTCTTGAGACTTTTGCGCTGCAAAATTTTGGCATGGGCACCGCGCTTTCCTGTTGAAGTGGATATGGATTAAAATGTACCTCGGAACGGGTTAAGCCAATGCGACACAAAAGAGCAACGTAGGAAACGGTACCGATCTTGTCGTAAAGCCTACTTGTGTGTCGATGTTCGTCGAAAAGGAAACTAACCCTGTCGATATGAGCACAAGATTGTAGGGAACATAATGTGAACTGCCTTGAAATACTGAATTTTCATCGGCTCAATCAAGCACAGTGTCGCATTTTAACTGGCACATCTGTTGCTCGTTGCCTCACCGCGGCCCCCGACGAGCGGGGCTGTAAACAGAAAGCAACAAAGCGGGGGCGTCCGTGGCTAACGTAACTTTTTCGTCACCCGTCATGTCGAGAGACGTGACGGTTTACGCGGTGGCAGGCGATCGCGGAACATTATTGGCTGTCGCGAAGGCTCATAAGATCCCAATTCCTTTTGATTGCCAGGACGGCGAGTGCGGCTCCTGCCTCGTCGAGGTGAAGCATCTCAGCCGAAACAGGCAATATGGGATTGCTCTGACAGAGAAAGAGAAGGAGCTGCTAAAGCAGCTTGGTAAAATTTCCAAAACGGAAATCGAGAATGCGGAGACCAACGACATCCCGCCGCGCTATCGATTGGCCTGCCAGTATTTCGTGCGAAACGAAGACATTCTCGTCGAGTTCCCGGGCGACGAAACCATGCCAGCCCAGCGGCCGCACGTGACCCATGCCGCCAAACGATTTACGGGCGGGACGAAGATATCGACGATCGAAGATTTTCTCGGCTACACGGTCCGGGTGGAAGAGGACGCCGCGGTCCATTATGAACGGCTCGCGGCGGAGATGGACGCCTGCGGAAATCAGCGCGTCGGCGCGTTGTTCCGACAGCTCGGCGCTTTCTCGCGCCTGCATCTCGCCGAGGCGAAGGCGCGCGCGGGCTCAGTCGATATCGAGATGCGTGTTCCGCCGGATTACGTCTGGCCTGAACATGTGACGCCGGAGCGAGCATCCGTTTGGGCGGCCGATCCGTCGCTGTCTCGGCTCGACGCCTTGAAGGCGGCCCTGCAGGGCGAGCGACGCGGCTATGAGTTTTATGTCGCCGTTGCGGCGACCACGAACACGCCGGAAGTCGAGGCCTTGGCGAAGGAGTTCGTCAAGGAGGAGGCTGAGCACGTCAAAATCCTCGAGGCCTGGGTGACGCGCGAGGAATGGGACACGAAACATTCGCCTGGCGTGGGCGAGAATTAAACGACATCGAGCGGCGTGCGTCCTGAGGGCGCGCGCCGCGAGCCTGCAAAGCGAAGGAATTGCCATGCAATCCGTCGAGGAGTTTCTCGCCTATTCGATCAAGCTCGAACAGGAGGCGGCGACGCGATACGACGAGCTGGCCGACGCGATGGAGTTCCTGCGGCAATCGCGAGGTCGGCAAGCTCTTTCGAATCCTGGCCGACTACTCGAGGAAGCACTTGGCCGTCTCTCGCGCGCGTTCGGGATTTCGCGACGTTCCCGCGATGGAGCCGAATGACTTCGTTTGGCAGGGGCTCGAGAGCCCCGAGACGGCGGCCATATGGGCCGCCGATCCGCTCATTGGCCGGGAGGAGGCCCTCGAGATCGCGCTGGAAGCGGAAGCCGAAGGTCTCGATTACTATCAGCAAATCCTGAACTCGACCCGCGACCCTGAGATCAAAGCGCTCGCAAAGGCCTTCGTCGCCGAAGAAAGCGGCCATGTGGCTGAACTTCGCAAGTGGATCGAGGCCCATAAGGCCGGAAAGCCCTTGCCTGTCGATCGTCTGACCCGCTTTGAGCGAGACGGCGAGGGCGCGTCCGAAGGGGCGTCGCCTTAGGCCGAAGGTTAGACGTTACGATCCCTTCCGTTTTTTGATCTGGGCGGATTTCTGATCGCACGAATGGTTCCATTCGTGCGGAAAGCGCGCTAGGAAGCCCGCGCCTCGACCCTCGAGGCTGCTTTCCCATGCAACGCACGGATTTGCTCAATGTCTACCCCCCTCGACGTGCTCGGCGTCGGCAACGCCATCGTCGACGTGCTCGCCCGCGCCGAGGACGACGCGCTGGCCCGCGCCGGCCTCCACAAAGGCGCCATGCAGCTCGTAGACGAGGCGCGAGCCGACGCGCTCTATGCCGAGATGGGGCCGACGACGATCGTCTCGGGCGGCTCCGCCGCGAACACCATGGCCGGGCTCGCGAGCCTCGGCCGGCGCGTCGCCTTCGTCGGCAAGGTCAAGGAGGACGACGCGGGGCGCGAGTTCGCCCATGATATCCGCAAGGCCGGCGTGGCTTTCGAGACGCCCTCCGCCAAGGACGGCGCCGCCACCGCGCGTTGCCTCATCTTCGTCACGCCCGACGGCCAGCGCACGATGAACACCTTTCTCGGCGCCTGTCAGGCGCTTGGCCCCGCCGACATCGACGAAGCGCAAGCCGCCGACGCCAAGGTCCTCTATCTCGAAGGTTATCTGTGGGATCCGCCGGCCGCCAAGGAGGCCTTCCTGAAAGCCGCGAAAGCCAGCCGCGCGAAGGGCCGAAAGGTGGCGCTCAGCCTCTCCGACGCCTTCTGCGTCGACCGCTATCGCGACGAATTTCTCGGCCTGATCCGCGACCGGATCGTCGACATCGTCTTCGCCAATGAGAGCGAGCTGCATTCGCTTTATCAGACCGCCGATTTCGATACGGCGCTCAAGGCGCTGCGAGCAGAGAAAGAGCTGCTCGGCGTCGTGACGCGCTCGGCGCAGGGCGCCGTCGTGGCGGATGCGGCGGGTGTGGTGAGCGTGCCGGCCTTCCCAGTCGAGGAGATCGTCGACACGACCGGCGCCGGCGATCTCTTCGCCGCGGGCTTCCTCGCGGGCTTCACGCAAGGGCTGCCGCACGATAGAAGCGCGAGGCTCGGCACCCTTGCGGCGGCCGAGATCATCTCGCATTTCGGCGCGCGCCCACAAAGAGACTTAGGCCAGCTCGCTCGCGACAACGGCCTGTTCGCCTGACGCCGACATCGATCCACGACGGAGACAGCAGCATGAAGACGTTTTTTCCAGCCACGGCCCTCGCCGGCTTCCTTCTCTCCCTGCCGCTGCTCGGCGCCGCCGTTGCGCCCGCGCTGGCGCTCGACGAGAGCAAGGCGGTGACGACTCTCTCCGGCCTCAAGAACATCGACACGAAAGTCGGGACCGGCGCCGAGCCCAAGACCGGGCAGACCGTCACCGTGCATTACACGGGCTGGCTCTACGAGAAGGGCGAGAAGGGCAAGAAATTCGACAGCTCGAAGGATCGCGGGCAGCCCTTCCAGTTCAAGATCGGCGTCGGTCAGGTCATTCCAGGCTGGGACGAAGGCGTCGGGACGATGAAGGTCGGCGGCAAGCGCACGCTGATCATTCCCGCGGAACTCGGCTATGGCGCGCGCGGCGCCGGCGGCGTCATCCCGCCGAATGCGACGCTCATCTTCGACGTCGAGCTGCTCGACGTGAAGTAGTGGCAGGCTGGCTCGTCTGAGCCCTCTCCCTATCCCTCCCCCGCTTCGCGGGAGAGGGAAACCTAACGATCAACGCCGCTGGAGAACCCGTCGCCTGCTCCCTCTCCCGCGAAGCGGGGGAGGGTTGGGGAGGGGACAATTCGAGCGTTTGAGTCGAGGCCATGACCTCGTCGAGCTAAAACTCGTCGAGATCGATATCCAGAATCGCGATCTGCAGCGTGTAGCTTGAGCCCTTGGCGTCGTCCGCCGAGATGACGCCGAGGAAATCCTCGCCACTGTTGAGCTCGACGAAATCGCCCTTGCGGCCGCGCGCCGCGAGCGTCAGGCCCGGGTTCTCGAAGAGTTTCTGCAGATAGGATTGCAGGACCTCGCGCCCCACGGGAATCTTCATCGCGAAGGCGAAGGAGCGGTCTCCGTCCTCGTCGTCCACCGTGATCTTGGCGATCTGGCGCTCGCCGAGGCGCACCGCCGCCGCATCCTCGTCCTTGGGATCGAGCCCGACGATGACGCCCTCGTTGCCGAAGGATTTGCGCAGGAACGCCTGCAACTTTCGCAATTCGGTCTTGTTCACCGCCGACTCTCGCCTGAGGAAGCCTGGGCACGCTGTGCCACGAAAGCGCCGACGCCCGCAAGGTTTGCGGCGGCTCCTTTTCAGCTTCGCGGCGTCCGCAGAGTCGAACCCCCACGCGCGAGCGCAAGAAAGCGGTCGCGGATCGACGAGAACAGACCGGGCGGCAGGAAACCGTAAGCGATGGTCGACTTGTCGCCCTGGAGCGCGCGCCGAAGGTCGGGGCCCGGCCAGACGAACTCATTCCACTCCGTGAGGATCACCCAGGATTGAACCTCGTCGAGCCCGAGGCGCCGCTTGACGGTCGCTGGAATCTCGACGGCGTGACCCGTATGCTCAGGGGGACTATGCGTGACCGGCAGGACAAGCACGCGAGTGGGCCCGGCTTCGTCCGAGCGCAAAGCGGCGATTATCGCGCAAGGGCGGTCCTTCCGGCCTTCCTCGCGACCTTCCAAATATTCACGATGCCAGAGATAGTTGTATCGGATTACCAGACCCGGCGCAGGCTTTGGAAGCGCCACGCGGAGCTCACTTCAATTCGGCGTCGAGCGGGGAGAATTCCTCCTGAACCCTGGCCTCTCGCACGGCGTCGACCCATTCCTCTGGAAGCTCAGTCGTGAGGCCGACCCGCCGGTCGCGGCGCTTGAGGCGCGCCCATTCTTCAGCGGACATGACCACAAGGGAGTTGCGGCCGTGCTTGGTGATAATCACCGGCTCGCGTCGCGCCTGATCGCAGAACGCGCCCACGGACTGTTGGAATTCACTCGCCGTTACGCGGGAGATCGACATGACATATTCTCCTTTTTATCTATTATATCTAAGTCGGTGAATTTTTCAACGAAGCCGCGAATGCGAAGTTCCTACTCCCCAGCCGCGCGGGCAAAGGAGTTGGTGTATGACAAAGTCTATAGTCACGTGTTTTGGAGATTGCGATGGCCGCATGCCTGTTTTGCAAGATTGCCCGCAAGGAGCTCGGCTGCCACCTTGTCCACGAAGACGATCTCGTCATGGCATTTCTGGACCTCCATCCGATCAGGCCTGCTCACACGCAAATTATCCCAAGAGTCCATGCGGACTATTTCGAAGACCTCGACGGGCCGACAGCCAGCCGAATTTTGGAAATCGGCCAATGTTTGGCCCGCGCCATGAAGGCGGTGTATGCGGTTCCGCGCGTCGCCTTCCTGTTCAGCGGAGGCGATATCGCACATGCTCATGCTCATGTTGTTCCAATGCACGACGCGACGGACATCACGTCGCGGCGCTATATCTTGGAGGAAAGAGTCACGTTTCATAGCACCCCGCGAATGTCCTCGGAGGAGCTTGGAGCCGTCGCAAGCCAGTTCCGCCAGATGATGAAGCCATGAAGCAGGCTCTTTCCTCAATCCCGTCTGCCACCGAGCAATCAGTCATTGCCGCCTCAAGCGAGCGCCCAAGCACGAAGACGAATATCTCTGACTAATGAAAACGCCCCGCGCCTAATCCAGGGCCGCCGGGTCATATTCCCGGCGCTTGTTGCAGAATTCGCAGGTGACGACGATAAGGCCGTCGTCTCCGACCATGTCGGCGCGGTCCTCCCGCGGGAAGCTCTTCAGCATGTTCTCGACGCGCTCGTCCGAGCAGCGACAGCCCGCCAAGAGCGGACGGGCGGTCTCCACCGTGACGCCGCGCTCGTGAAACAGGCGGAACAGCAAGCGCTCCGCCGAAAGGCTCGGATCGACGAGCTCGTGATCCGCGATCGTGCTCGCGAGCGCGACGCCTTCGTTCCAGGAGTCCGGAACTTCGTCGCCGGGGCTAACGAGCGCCGCGCCTTTCGGAGGCAGAAACTGCAACAGGACTCCGCCGGCGCGCCAGCTCCGTTTCTGCCCCTCGACGACCTCGGCCACGGCGAGCCTCAGAAAGGAGGGGATCTGCTCAGACTGGCGGAAATATTCGAAGGCGGCCAAGGCCAGGCCCTCGCCCTCGAGCGCGACGACGCCCTGATGACGCGTGTCCTCCTCCGGATTTTCGATCGTGAGCGCCATGTGACCGCGCCCCAGAAGCTCGGCGGGCGAACCGAGGGGCGCCGCCTCGGTTCTCTCGTAGCGCGCAAAGCCACGTAGCCGCCCCGGCGGGTCGTAATCGACGATGAGGAGATCGATCGCGCCGTCGCTGCGCGTCTGCAGCTGAAAGCGGTCGCGCCGGGTCATCATCGAGCCGAGAAGCGCGGTGAGCGCGACGCCTTCGCCGAGCGCGCGCGCCACCGATTCCGGATAAGGGTAGTTGGTCAGGATCTCGTCGACGGCCGGACCGAGCCGCACGATGCGCCCGCGCAGATCGAGAGCCGGCACGGCGAAGGCCAGCACGCTGTCGTCGGTGGGCTCATGGGAGACGGGACGGCTCGTCGGCTCGCCCTTCACGACGCGGTCGCCTCGAGACACCAGGTCAGGATGCCTTTCTGAGCGTGCAAACGGTTTTCGGCCTCGTCGAAGACGACCGATTGCGGACCGTCGATCACGGCCGAGGTGACCTCCTCGCCGCGGTGCGCCGGCAGGCAGTGCAAGAAGATCGCGTCCTTGGCCGCCGCCTTCATCAGCTTCTCGTCGACCTGGAACGGCGCAAGGAGATTGTGCCGATGCGCCTCCTCGTCGTCGCCCATCGACACCCAGCAGTCGGTGACGACCGCGTCGGCGCCGGCGACCGCCTCATAAGGATCATGGCAGAGATTGAGCCGGGCGCGATGCTTTTTGGCCCAGTCGAGGAGCTCCTTGGCGGGCTGCAAATCCCGCGGCGTCGCGACGTTGATCTCGAACTCAAAGCGCTGCGCCGCCTGGATCCAGCTCGTCAGCACATTATTGGCGTCGCCGCTCCAAGCGATCCTGCGCCCGGCGATGGGGCCGCGATGCTCCTCGAAGGTCATGACGTCAGCCATAACCTGGCAGGGATGCGAATGTTTCGTCAGTCCGTTGATGATCGGCACGGCGGCATGTTCTGCGAGCTCGAGCAGATCGTCGCGATCGAGGATGCGGATCATCACCGCGTCGAGGAAGCGCGACAAGACGCGCGCCGTATCGGCGATTGTCTCGCCTCGACCGAGCTGCATCTCGGCGCCCGTCAGCATGATCGTCTCCCCGCCGAGCTCGCGCATCGCCACGTCGAAAGAAACGCGCGTGCGCGTCGAGGGCCGGTCGAACACCATGCCGAGGAACTTGCCGGCGAGCGGGCGTTCGCTCGACTGAACGCCCTTGACCCGGCGAGCCTTCAACGCGGCCGAACGCGTGAGGATCCCCCGAAGGTCGGTGGAGGAAAGCTGAGAAAGATCAAGGAAGTGGCGCGGCGCGCCGTTTGCCGACCGCGCCATTATTGCGCTGCTCCGACCAATGTCGCGCGCTCGAGCGAACGACAGGCGGCGCGCAGGCGCTTCCCCGCCTCCGCCACATGGCTCTCGTCGATGATGAGCGGCGGCAGCAGGCGCACCACATTGTCGCCCGCCGCAACTAGAAGGATTCCCCGCCTCGCGGGCCGTCTTGAGAAATTCGAGATTGGGGACGCGCAGCTTGAGGCCGAGCATCAGCCCCGCGCCGCGCACGCTCTCGATGATTTGCGGATGCTCGTCCTCGAGCTCGGCGAGCTGCTGGCGCAGCAGCGGCTCCAGCCGCGTGACGCGCTCGAAAAAGCCCTCGGCGAGAACGACGTCGAGAACCGCATTGGCGACGCTCGTCGCCAGCGGATTGCCGCCGAAAGTCGAACCATGCGCGCCGAGCGTCATGCCCTTGGCCGCCTCTTTCGTCGCGAGGCAGGCGCCGATGGGGAATCCGCCGCCCAGCCCCTTGGCGAGCGCGGCGATGTCGGGCGAGACGCCAACCCTTTCGATCGCGAGAAAGCTCCCCAGGCGGCCGACTCCGGTCTGCACCTCGTCGAGCACGAGAAGCAGCCCGCGGCGATCGCAAAGCGCGCGCAGCGCGCGCAGGAACTCATGAGGAAAGGCGCGAATGCCGCCCTCGCCCTGGATCGGCTCGATCAGCACGCCCGCCGTCTCGGGTCCGATCAAAGTCTCGACCGCGGCGAGATCGCCAAAAGGCGCCTGATCGAAACCTTGAACCGGCGGCCCAAAGCCCTCGAGATATTTCTGATTGCCGCCAGCCGAAAGCGCCGCCAGCGTGCGTCCGTGGAAGGCGCCTTCGAATGTGATCAACCTATAGCGCTGCGGCTCGCCATTGGCGGCGTGAAACTTACGCGCCGTCTTGATCGCGCATTCGATCGCTTCCGCGCCCGAATTGCAGATGAACACCTCGTCGGCGAAGCTCGCCTCGACGAGCCTGCGCGCGAGCCGCTCGGCTTGCGGAATCTGGAAGAGATTGGAGACGTGCCAGGGCCGCGTAGACGCCTGCTGCAGCGCGACGACAAGATGCGGATGCGCGTGGCCGAGCGAATTGACCGCGACGCCCGCGCCAAAATCGAGATAACGCTTGCCGTCGTTCGCGACGAGCCAAGCGCCCTCGCCACTCTCGAAGGCGAGGTCCGCACGCGCATAGGTCGGATAAAGCGCCGACGTCAAAGCTCGCTCCCTTGGCGACGCGTCGTTTCGATGACGGCCGGCGACGCGCTCGAGCCCAAAAACAAACCGCCGCCCCGAGAGGGGCGGCAGTAAGTCGGCGATAATAGAGACTTTGTCTCGCCGGGTCAAATTTCGCCCGGCGCGCGGGCGACAAGCCGGCGCTGGCGCTCATCGGCGCGGCCCTTCGTCGCGGCGCCGTTCAGCCGTCCCGACGCTCGCCTTCCTTCTCACCAATCCGGCGGCCGCGGGGCTGGCGCGACGCCCGCCGGCGTTGGCAAGGGCAGCGCGTCGCCTGGCGGCGGCGGGGGCGCCGGAAGCAGATCGCCCCAGTTGGTTCGTGTCGCCATATCCGCCTGCATCTCGAGGGGAACGACCGGCCTGCCGTTGCGAATTTCCCAGCCGCCGCCAAGCGCCTTGTACACCCCGATCAGATTGAGCGCGATCGACGAACGTGTCTCCGCCAGCCTGTTTCTCTGCTGCAGCAACTGCGTCTGCAAATCCAGCACGCGTTGATAATCTGTGGCGCCCTCGCGATATTGGATCATCGAAAGGCGGACCGAGGTCAACGCGGCCTCCACCGACCGCTGATAGTTGACGGCGCTCTCCTGCTCCTTGAGATAGCCGATCAACCCGTCCTCGACCTCCCGCTGCGCGGCGAGCACGGTCTGCTCATAATTCACGAGCGCCTCTTGGAAGCGCGCATCCTGCGCGCGCACATTGTTGGTGAGCTGACCGTAATTCAGTATGGGCCAGGAAAAGCTGGGTCCGAGGGTGTAGGCGAGGCTGTGCGGCGCAAAGAGCTTGCGGGTGTCGCTCGCCTGCACGCTGACCTCGCCGAGCAGAACGAATCGCGGATAGAGCTCGGCTTCGGCGACGCCGATGCGGGCGCATTCGCCCGCGGCGGCGAGCTCGGCGGCGCGCACGTCCGGGCGGCGCCGCAGCAAGTTGGCGGGCAAGCCGATCGCTACTTTCTTCGGCGCCGAAGGTATTCCCGCAGGCCGACGCAGCAGGGCCTCAATGGCTCCCGGCGGGCGCCCGAGCAGCACGCTCAACGCGTTCTTCGATTTTTGCCACTCGGCCTGATACTCGGGGATCGTCGCGAGCGTGCTCTCGAGCAGCGTGCGCGCTTGCGTCACGTCGAGCTCGGAGACGGCGCCGTTGCGGAACCGCGATTCGGCGACGTCGAGCCCCTCCCTTTGGACCTTGGAGTTGTCGTAAGCGAGCCGGATGAGCTCTTCAAAAGTCCGCATCGACGTATAGTCGCGCGCGACCTCGGCGGTCAGCGATACGAGCGCGTTGTCATAATCGGCCGCGGTCGTCAGGAGGTTGGCGTCGGCGGCCTCGACGTTGCGACGCAATTTTCCCCAGAAGTCGATTTCCCAGGCGGCGTTGAAGCCGAGATTGTAGAGCGGGAAGAGGTGTCTGAGTGTTTTTTGGTTGGCGACCTGCGAGCTCAGAAGATTCTCCTGCGCGGCGCCTGAACCCTCCTGCACTTGCGGGAAGAGCTCGCCCACCGCCACGCCCAGCTGCGCGCGCGCCTCGAGAATGCGCAGCCCCGCGATCTGAACCGGAAGATTCTCTTCCGACGCGGTCTCGATCAGCCGGTCGAGTGTCGGATCCTTGAAGACCTTCCACCAATAAAGCCGCGGATCGGCGCGTTGAGAGACACGCGAATCGTGACCTTCACGCCAAGCCTCGGAGACGGGAACCTCCGGCGGAAGGAAGTCGGGACCGACCGCGCAGCCGGGCAGGAGCGCGAGGGCAAGAAGCCCCGCCCCGCCGGCCGCTCGTCGCGCTCCCTTCAGCAATCTTTCCACCGCACGCCTCATGAAGCCCGCCGCTCGCGTCGAAGCGGCGCCGCCACTCTCCGCGCCTCTCCCGCAAGTCGAATCAGAGCGGGACATTCGCCACAGAACCAGATTAACGCCACGCTTTCGCTGCGTCTCCCCCTCGCTCACTTCGAGACGGCGATCGATTTTCTGAACATCGCCAGACTGTAGGCGAAGAAAGCAAAGCCGATCGCCGCGACCACGGCGAAATTCGGCCAGACCGCCTCGAAGCCGCCACCGCGGTAGATGATCTTTTGCGAGAAAGCCACAAAGTGGCGCGACGGCAGAAAGAATGTCATGTACTGCATCCAGACTGGCTGACTGTCGATCGGCGTCGAACCGCCCGAGAGCAGTTGCAGCATGACGTTCACGAAAATGATCAAAAGCGCGAATTGCGCCATGGAGCGCGAGATCGTGCCGAGAAACATCCCCAGCGCCGTCGCGAAAAATAGGTAGAGAAGCACGCCGGAAAACCACAGCGGGATCGATCCCGCGAAGGGCACCTCCAGCGCCTTCATGACAATGAAATAAAGCGACGCCGCCGTCGCGATGAGGATGATGAGGCTGTTGGCCCAGACTTTCGCCAGAGCGATCTCGAGCGAGGTCAGCGGCATGACCAGCAGATGCTCGAGAGTTCCATGCTCCCGTTCACGAATGACCGCGGCGCCGGTCAGCACAACCGTCAACAGCGTGATCTGGTTGATGATCGCGACAACGCTCGAAAACCATGCGGACACGCCATTGGGGTTGAAGAGACGGCGGATAACCAGATTGATAGGCGGCTGCGCCCTCATGTCGGCGCGCGTGAAAAAGCTCGAGATGCGTTCGTTGATGATGTTCTTGATGTAGCCGCCGCCGATCGAGGCCTGCTGCATCGCCGTGGCGTCAATGTTCACCTGAATGTCGGGGCGCCGGCCCGCGCGCAGATCAGATTCGAACCGCGGCGGGATGACGACGACAAACATGAATTCGACCTCTGTCCATCGCGGCCTCGACTTCCGAAGCGTTGATCATTTCCGGTTCTTGGAATCGCGGCGGAAAGAACGCGTTCGCAAGCTGTTTGGACAGGGCGGAATTGTCCTCGTCGGCGAAAGCGATCGACGCATTGTTGACCTCGCTCGAGGTTCCCGTCGCCTGCGCGTAGATTGCCCCGCTGAACGAGTAAACGACGAAGAGCAGCATCACCATATCGCTTGTGAAGCTGCGAAGTTCCTTCAAACCGAGCCAAAGAATGTTGAGCAGCGAGTTCATCGCTACTTCTCCTGCTTGCTCAAGGCCAGCACGCTCACGGTCCAAAGCACTGGGATCATGCAGGCGAGGACGACGAGGTCCTGCCACAGGAGATCGAAGGTAAGCCCCTTGGTGAATACGCCTTTGCTCGCATGCATGTAATAGGTCGTCGGCCAGATCGTCCCGATGAGCTGCGCGCGGCCGGCCAGCGTGGAGATCGGCTGCAAAAAGCCGGAAAACTGGATCGTCGGCAGGAGCGTCAGGACCGTGGTGATGAACACGGCGGCGACCTGGCTGCTGGTGAAGGTCGCAATCAGCATGCCTACGCCGGTCGTGGCGGCGAGATAGAGAAGTGTGCATGCGGTTAGAGTGAGGAAGCTCCCCTTGATCGGCACGGCGAAGATGGTGACCGCCATCACGATCATGATGAAATAATTGATCATCCCGATGATGACGTAGGGAATTTGCTTGCCAAGCAGATATTCCATCCGCGCGGTCGGCGTGACATAGAAGTTGATGATCGAGCCGAGCTCCTTCTCGCGCACGATCGCGACCGCCATCAGGATCGCCGGAATGAGAATGAGCAAGATCGGCGGGATGCTCGGCACCATCGCATAGACGCTTTCGAAAGTCGGGTTGTACATATAACGGTCTTGGAAATTGGCGGTGTATCTCTGCGGCTCGATATGGAGATCGTTCGCCGGATCCCGCAGCATCGTGTCCTGCACGTTTTGGACATATTGGGTGATGGTTTCCCCGCGGAACGGGTCCGCGCCATCCGCCATGGCGAGGATCTCGGGTCGTGATCCCCTGCGCAGGTCTCGGCCGAAGTCCGGCGGAACCTCGAGGATGAGCGAAATCGCGTCCGACTGCATGCGAGTCAGGCCATTGTCGACGGACTGCACCGCCGGCATTTTCCGAAACCAACGCGGCGCTCCCGCGAATTGCTCGAGATAGGTTCGGCTTTCGGGCGTCTGGTCGAGGTCGAAATTGGCGTATCTGACATGCTCGACGTCGAAGGAGATGCCGAAGCCGAAGATCAACATCAGCAGCGCCGAACCAATGAAGGCGAAGGCCAACCGCACCGGATCGCGCAGAATCTGCATGGTCTCGTTGACGCTGTAGGCGGTGAGCCGGGCGAGGCGCAAGGAGAGGCCGGAAGGCGCCGCGTGGGTCCCGGCCCCCTTCGGCGCCGCGGCGACGGCCGCCTGCGCGCTCTCCTTGCCGGCAGCCTCGCCGATCGCGTCCTCCATATAGGCGATGAACGCTTCCTCCAGCGAAGAGGCGCCGCGCGCTTCGATGAGCTTTTGAGGCGCGTCGGCGGCGAGCACTTTTCCTGCGTGCATGAGCGAGATGCGGTCGCAACGCATCGCCTCATTCATGAAATGCGTGGTGATGAAGATCGTCACGCCTTCTTTGCGCGAGAGATCGATCAGCAATTCCCAGAAACTGTCGCGCGCGACGGGATCGACGCCGGAGGTCGGCTCGTCGAGAATGAGCATCTGCGGTTCATGCAGCACGGCGACGGCCAGCGAAAGCCGCTGGCGTAGGCCCATCGGGAGATCGCCGGCGAGCGAGTCGACATAGGGGCCGAGCCCGAATTTTTCGACGAGCGCGTCGATGCGCGCCTTCGCCTTGTCGGGCGCGAGGTGATAGAGACGCGCGTCGAGAACGAGGTTCTCCATGACCGTCAGCTCGCCATAGAGCGAGAACGCCTGCGTCATGTACCCGATGATTCGTCTCACCTCCATGCTGCCGGCGTCGACAGACTGGCCGAACAGCGTCGCGCTTCCTTCCGTCGGCGGCAGCAGCCCGGTCAGCATCTTCATCGTCGTCGACTTGCCGCAGCCGTTCGAGCCCAGAAAGCCGAAGATCTCGCCACGCTCGATGGTCAGGGTCACATGATCGACGGCGGTAAAATTACCGAAACGTCGCGTCAGTCCCTTGGCGTCGATGGCGATCTCGGTACTGCCCTCGGGCCGCGGCGGGATCGCGAGCTCGACATGGCCGGTGCGCTTTTCTTCCGGCAGCAGGGCGATAAAGCATTTTTCGAGATCGGCCGTGCCCGTCCTCTCCATCAACTCCTTCGGCGTGCCGGTTGCGAGCACGCGGCCGGCGTCCATTGCGACAATCCAGTCCCATTGCTGGGCTTCGTCCATATAGGCTGTGGAGATCACGACGCTCATGCTCGGGCGGTCGCGGCGAATGTCGTCGATCAAGGTCCAGAACTGGCGGCGCGAGAGCGGGTCGACGCCTGTCGTGGGCTCATCGAGAATGAGCAGATCGGGCTCGTGCACCAGCGCGCCGCAGAGGCTGACCTTCTGCTTCATGCCGCCGGAAAGCTTTCCGGCGGGGCGGCCGGGGAAGGGTCCAAGCCCTGTCGCGTCGAGCAGCTCCTTGATCTTCGCAGGCCGCTCCTTGGCGGAAAGGCCGAAGAGCCGGGCCATGAAGTCGACGTTCTCCTCAACGCTAAGCTCGAAGTAGAGGTTCTTGCCAAGCCCCTGAGGCATATAGGCGATACGCGGGCAGGCGTCGCGACGATGCCGCCTGTCGGCCATGTCGCCCCCGAGCGCGATGACCTTGCCCTGCTGGATCTTCTTTGAGCCGGCCACGAGCGCCAGCAGTGTCGACTTGCCGACGCCGTCGGGGCCGATGACGCCGACCATGCGACCGGCGGGGATGTCGAGAGACAAGCCATCGACGGCGAGCGTCTTGCCGTAGCGATGGGTCACGTCCTTGATGGACACCGCAACAACGGCGGCGGGCTCCAGTCCGGACGATGCTTCTTTGGACATGGCGCAGCGCCCTCGCCTTCAACTTTTTGACCGCGCAACGGGCTCCCCGCCGCCGCGCGTCAATTCTTTTTTGGAGCTATGGTCTTCTGCAGGAACGCCGGCCAGACGGCGGAATCGTCGAGCTTGACGTAACCCACGCCGCGCACGCCGGTCTTCACGACGTCGAGATAGGCTTCGACGATTTCCTCAGGCACGCGGATCTTGACGCGAAACATCAGCTTGTCGCGCTCGCTGCGCGTCTCGACCTGCTTGGGCGTGAACTGCGCCTGCGGCGAGACGAAACTGACGTTTCCTGGAACGGCGATGTCGGGCAGCGCGTCGAGAGAGATCCGCGCGTCCGCGCCGAGCCGCGTCCGCGCCGCGTCCTCGGAGGGCAGGAAGATCTCCATGTACACGTCATCGAGATTGACGAGCGTCAGCACCTTGCCGCCAGCCGCCACGACTTCGCCGACCTCCGCCAGCCGATAGAGCACGCGCCCGCGCACCGGCGAGACAAGCGTCGCGTCGTCGATGCGAGTCTGGATCGTCGCCACATTCGCTTGCGCGACGCGAACTTCCTGCTCGGTCGTCCGCAGCTTCGCCTCTTCTTCCGCCAGGCCGGCCGTGGTCGTCAGAAGCATCGTGTTGCGGACGTCGAGCTCGCGCTGAGAGCCGGCGCGCTCCTTGACCAGAGCCGAGCTGCGTTTCACCTCGGTCTTGGCGAGGCCGATCTCCGCCTTCCGGCGCGCGATCGTCGCCTTGCTGATCGCGACCTTTTCCTCGGTCGCCGCGACATTGAGCCGCGCCTCCTCGAGCTGAGCCTGCAAGGTGGCCGTGTCCATCCGCACGAGCACTTGGCCCGGCTTGACGAGATCGCCTTCGTCGACAAGGATCTTCTTGACGCGCAGCGGCTCCTTGGGCGCGACGTCCACGAGCTTCGCCTCGATGCGCCCATTGCCGGAGGCGATGCCTGGCGGCAACGCCGACTGCGCGGCGCGCCAGTGCTGATAGCCCAGATAGCCCCCGATCCCGACCAGCGCCGCGAGGATCCAGAACAGAGCATTTTTGGGCATGGACGCCGCTCTCCAAAAGTCGACCTAACGCAACTTACTCAGAGAAGGCGAGAATCACGCTCGCGCCGCGTTCATCTTATAGACTAGGCCCGACTCTCAAGCTAGGCCTTAGCTCGCGGAGGGCGGGGATGACCGACAGTGCTTTTTCTCTAAGTATTGTTGCCTGCGCCTATAGAGGCATTCGGGGAGGCTCACATGACAGACGCGTCCGGAAAAGCGGCTTCGACCGCCCGGCTCCCCTTCGAGGCGCGCTACGACGGCGGAAAGAAGCGCCGCGCAGAAATCTCGCGCGAGTTGCTCGGCGAGTTCTCCGCCCCGGCGCGCGATCCCGTCGCGATTTTCGCGGAGACGAACAAGGGTCGTCTCCCCAATCTCATCCCGATACGCCGCCAGCGCATGTCCGCGTCGCCTTTCGCCTTCCTGCGCGGCGCCGCGGCGTTGATGGCCGTCGATCTCGCGGCGCAGAGGGCCCCGGGCTTTCCCGTGCAGGCCTGCGGCGATTGCCACCTGATGAATTTCGGCGCCTTTCTGTCGCCCGAAGGCGAGGCGCTCTTCGACATCAATGATTTCGACGAGACGCTGCCTGGAGTCGATTTCACCGTCGACCTGAAGCGTCTCGCCGCCAGCTACGCCGTCGCCGCGCTTTCCGAAGGCGACCCGCCGAAAAAGGCGCGCGCCGTCGCCAAGGAGGCGGTAAAGGCCTATCGCGAGCGCATGGGCGAGCTCGCGGGGCTTTCTCCCTATGAAGCTTGGCATGCGCGCGTGGATCTGAAGCGCGAGGCCGCTGATCTCTTCGGCGGCAGGCTGGCGAAGACGGTGCGCGACGCCGCCGAGCACCACGGCGGCGACCGCTCCGACG
This sequence comes from uncultured Alphaproteobacteria bacterium, assembly GCA_963808525.1. Lineage (GTDB taxonomy): Bacteria > Pseudomonadota > Alphaproteobacteria > Rhizobiales > Beijerinckiaceae > Methylocystis. The sequence goes on along the minus strand of CAWEGE010000019.1, from coordinate 199,852 downwards.
ACAAGAACTTCCCGCATCTCGTCGGCGACGCCAAGAAGGGCGACTGGCGCATCGCCGATCATCCGCCGCTGATCTATCACGACAACGACCCGGAGGACGCGACGATCCATGTGGATTTGCCGCAGGTCTTCGAGAGCGTCATCGCAACGCTGCCGCCCGGAGTTGGCGCGCTGCTCTCGCGCTACCGCCTCGCCGATTCGGCGGTGAAGGTCGTCGGCGTCGGCAGCGTCGGCACCTATTGCGCGATCGGCCTCTACGTCACGCCCGAAGGCGCTCCGCTGTTCCTTCAACTCAAGGAAGCGATGGATTCCGCGCTCGAGCGCCTCAATCTCGAACCCTGGAGGGGACAGCAAGGGGCGCGCGTCGTCGCCGGACAGCGGATCATGCAGTCGTCCGCCGACGCCTTTCTGGGTTTCACGGAGGACCCCGTCTCGAAGCGCCAGTTCTATGTGCGCCATCTGAAGAACCGTCGCCTCGGCTCTATGAGCGAGCTCCTCGAGGAGAAAGCATTGACGCAATATGCGATTCTGTGCGGGCGCACGCTCGCCCGCGCGCACGCCCGCACCGCCGACACCGCGGCGCTGAGCGGCTACATGGGAAAGAGCGAGGCCTTCGACGACGCCCTCGCCTCTTTCGCGATGCTGTACGCGGCGCAAAATCAAAAGGATTTCGACGCCTTCACCGCGAGGCACGCCAACGAGCCGAAATCAAAGATCCAGCTCGCGGCCGCCGCGCAATAAACCGGGCGTGCAAGCTGACTGCACGCCCGGCTAGCGATCATTCGACGACCGAGCCGCCTTTGGCTTCGCAGGCCTTTTGAGATTTGACTTCGACCCATCCCTGGCCCTTGCAGGTGTTCTGACCCTTGCAGGCGTTGCTCGCCGTCTTGCAGGCGCTCGTGCCCTTGCAGCTGTTGATCCCTGAGCAATGCACGGGCGCCTTCTTCGCCACGGCGGGCGTCGCGGCCCCGCTCAGCGCGAGGGCAATGGCCGCGCCCGCCACGGCCGCGCCAGAAACGACGTTGATTTTCATTTCGCTCTCCCGATTAACTTCGCATGGCGAACCGTCCGGTCCGCGTTCTCGTCTTCGCGCGCTTCCCGGCCGGTGTTACAGCCCGGCTTCCCGCTGGCGAGCCGCCGCCGCTCGCCGCGCGGCGGAGATGATGCTAGACGGACGCCTAGCTGGAGCCAGGCGCTTGTAACGTCGGATCGGGTTTCAACGAGATAGGGAGAAGGGCATTGAGTTTGGCCCGCGCGGAAGCGGAGTGGGAGACGCTGATGCGCGCGGCGATCGTCGGGGACGGTGCGGCCTACCGGCGCCTCTTGGCTACCTTGACGCCGGCCTTGCGCGCCGTCGTGAGACGCAACTGCGGGCGCATCGGTCTCGATCCCGGCGAGGCGGAGGACGTGGTGCAGGAAACGCTGCTGGCGATTCATTTGAAGCGGGACACCTGGGAGCCCGATCGCCCAATCGGTCCCTGGATCATGACGATCGCGCGCAACAAGCTCATCGACGCGCGCCGCCGGCGCGGCAAGGCGACCATCGTTCCCATCGAGGATTTCGCCGACCTGCTGAGCGCCGCAGGCGCCAACGAGGATGATGATCGGCTCGATCTCGAGCGGATGATCGCGCGGCTCGGCGAGCGCGACCAGAGCCTCGTGCGCGCGCTCGCGATCGAGGGCCGCTCGGTCAGGGAAACGGCGGCGACGCTCAATATGAGTGAAGGCGCGGTTCGCGTCGCGTTGCACCGGGCGATCAAGCGGCTCGCCGCCTTCTTTCGCGGAGAGACGCCTTGAGAACCGACGCGCTGATCGATCTGCTTGTGGCCGATCTCGAGCCTTCGAAGCTGAGATTCCGCGCGCGCTTGCGCCTGGAGCTCGCCTGCGGCGGGGCGGCGGCCGGCTTGATCCTGCTGTTCGTCGTTCATCTGCGGCCCGACCTCGGCGCGCAGCTCGCCTCGCCGCGACTCTGGCTGAAGCTCGCGACGATGCTGACCCTCACCGCGGCGAGCCTCGGCCTCGTCTGGCGCCTGGCGACGCCGGGCGCAGAGGCGAAACCCTGGCTTTGGGCGCTTGGCCTCGCACCCCTGGTCCTGGGCCTTGGCGTGCTCACGGAGGCGCTGGCGACGCCCGCGTCTTCCTGGCTTGCGCGGCTCGTCGGCCATAACGCCTTTTTTTGCGTGACGCTCATTCCGCTTCTGTCGGCGGCGCCGCTCGCCTGTCTCCTCCACGTCCTCCGCCGAGGAGCGCCGGCCGATCCCGGCCTTGCCGGCGCGTCCGCGGGCCTCCTGGCGAGCGGCGTCGGCGCGACGCTCTATGCGCTGCATTGCGTCGACGACAGCCCCTTCTTCGTCGCCGCATGGTATTCAGTGGCGATCGCGATTGTGACGCTCGTCGGCTATGTCGCGGGGCGGCGCTGGCTCAAATGGTGAGAGACCGGCCGGCGAAGGGCTGAACTTTGGAGATGCGGAACCCACTCGCAACCTATGGCTCGTTGGCCAACCAGCGCGACGACCGCGCGGCCGATCTCGCCCGGATGCGTTTGGTCGCGACGCTGCTGCTTTTGCTGATGGCCGCCATTTTCGCGGCGACGAAGCGGCTCGGCGACGCCTATGCGTGGGCTCCCTATCTGCGAGCCTTCGCCGAGGCCGGGATGGTCGGAGCCTGCGCCGATTGGTTCGCCGTGACGGCGCTGTTCCGCCGGCCGCTCGGATTGCCGATCCCACACACAGGGATCGTGCCGGCCAATAAGGAACGCATCGCCGACGCGCTCGGCCGTTTCATTGCGACGAATTTCCTGACCCGCCGCACGCTCGACCGCAAGCTGCGCAACGTTGACGCGGCGGGCTCGGTGACGCAGTGGCTCGCCGATCCCGGAAACTCCGCCAGGATCGCCGCCTTTTGCGGCTGGGCGCTGCCCGAGCTCTTGGAAATCCTCCCCAAGGACCGGATTCGACAGATCGTCCATGAGATGGCGCGCCAGGGCGCGCAATCCGTTCCCATCGCGCCGCTCGGCGCGCATCTTTTGGAGACGCTGTGGGCGCGGGGCGAGGCGCAAGCGCTGCTCGACCGCGCCGTCGCCGAAGCCTGCGATCAGCTCCTGGCGCGGCGAGCGGACATTCAGCGGCGCGTGGCCAAGAAGGCGCCGCGCTGGCTGCCGAAATGGGTCGACGCCTTTCTCGTCGAGAGGGTCGTCGGCGGGCTCGTCGAAACGCTGTCCAATCTGCGCAAGCCCGAGCACCCGTGGCGTCGTGAATTGCAGAAATCGGTCAAGGGCTACATCGCGTCTCTCGCGACCGATCCCAAGCTCAGGGAAGAAGGCGAGGCGCTCAAGGCCAGCATCCTCGCCGATCCCGTTTTCCTGCGCCAAACCGAACTCTTGTGGGAGAAGCTCGAAGCGAGCCTGCTCTCCGATATCAGTCATCGCGGCGATGACGTCGCGCAGGCGATTAACGCCACGCTCTTAGGCTTCGCCCGCTGGCTTTCAAGCGACCCCGCGCTCGCCGCGGCGCTCAACCGGCGCATCCGGATTTGGGCCTTACGAGTGCTGCCGCCGCGCCGCGCCGAGATCGGCGCCTATGTTTCCGAAGTGGTCCGCCGATGGGACTCGCAAACGCTCGTCGACAAGCTTGAATTGAGCGTTGGGCGCGATCTGCAATTCATCCGCATCAACGGAACGCTCGTCGGCGGCCTCGTCGGCCTGCTGATTTTCATCGTCAGCCGAGCGGTCGAGAGATTTTAGGCGGGGTCGCTCATGCGGCCATGAAATTGACCACTCTGAGTCGCTCATGCGGGCATGAAATTGACCACTCTGACCTCGCTCCGGGGCCGGCGCGCGCTATCTAATTTTTTCATACAGTCAATAGGCTGAAAAGGGGAATGGCTCATGACCACCCACGATTTCTCGAGGCCGAGAGACTGGATTTGGCGACCGGCGGAGCGGGTGCTCGATCTGCTTTGGGGGGCCACTCTCGTGACGACTTTCGCCTTCGCCGCGATCCTCGCGCTTGCGGTCGCGGTCAGTCTCGCTGCGGACGTCCATCTCATAAAGATCCCGGATCGGGTCTGCTACTCGGCCTCAGCGCCCAGCGGCGAGAAGCTCATCTGCAGTTGATCCACCCCGTCGCGTGCGCCCGGAAGCGAAAGCTAAAGTTTGCGCAACCGAACCGCACGCCGTAGGATGCGTCGATGACGCATCCCCCCGCCAAAAAGGCGAAACGCGCCGCCGCGAAAATCCCGCTGCAAGGCCTCGCTCCGTCGGGCGTTTTCGCGGCCGCGGCGGCGATCGGCGCCGTGGGAGCGGGCGTCGCCATTGTCGAAGCGGCGGCGCTTGTGCTTGTCGTCGGCGGCGCGGCGGCCGTCGCGCCGCGGGTGTGGCGCGGTCTTCGCGCGCGCAAAAAGCCCGCAGGCGCTCCTTTGCCTCAGCCGACGCCGCCCGGCGCCGCCGAGACGCAATTCATTTCCCTGCCCGGCTTCCAGATCAAGCAGGCGCTGGCGAAGACGATCACCTATCGCGTCATCATCACGGCTTGCGATCTCGGCTGGAATTACGCGATCCTCGGCGATCCCGCGGCGGCGGCGGGGCTCTCCGCCATCTCGCTCGCCGCGGGCCCCTTCTCCTACTTCATTCACGAGACGGGCTGGAACCGCTTCGGCCCGCGTATTGTGAAGAACGGCGTCGTGTCGATTCCATTGCCGGCGTTCGGCCAAAAGTGCGGCGCGCCGCAAGAGCAGAAACACGCCGTCGCCGTGGACCGCTCCATCGCCAAGACCATCACCTTCCGCACGATCGGGACGGTCATGGAGTTTTCAACGAATTACGCCGTCGTGCGGGACGTGACGACGGCGGCGTGGCTCTCGGCCTTCGGCTTCGTGCTCGGCCCCTTCATCTATCTCGGCCATGAGAAGGCCTGGGAGCTCGCCGACCCGCCGAAGGCCAAGTCGGCGCCTCGCCTCACTTTGGCCGCGCCAGCGCAATGAAGCCATGCGGCTCTTCGCGCTGACTGGAGCCGGCGTCTCGGCCGAAAGCGGGCTCGGAACCTTCCGCGACAAGAAGGGAGAGGGAATCTGGGCGCGCTTCGATCCGATGAAGCTCGCGACGCCCGAGGCCTTCGCCCGCGATCCCGCCGCCGTCCAAGCCTTCTACGACGCGCGGCGGCGCAATCTCCAGGGCGCGAGCCCGAACGGCGCGCATTTCGCCCTGGCGGAGCTCGAGCGGGCGCTGGCGGAAAATGGCGGCGAATTGACGCTGGTGACGCAAAACATCGACGATCTGCATGAGCGCGCCGGCTCGCAGCGCGTGATCCACATGCATGGCGAGCTGTTGAAGGCCCGCTGCCTAAGCTGCGATAGCGTCGCGCCCCAGCGAGAGGATCTTGGCGGCGAGCATCGCTGTCCAGCCTGCAAGGCTCCCGGCGCGCTGCGACCGCATGTCGTCTGGTTCGGCGAGGTCCCGCTGCATATGGAGGAGATATCGGCGGCGCTCGTCCAGGCTGACCGCTTCGTCGCGATCGGCACCTCGGGCTCCGTCTATCCCGCCGCGGGCTTCGTCGCCGAGGCGCGCGCGCTGGGGCTGCAAACTTGCGAGATCAATCTCGAACCTTCCGACAACGCTTTTCTCTTCGACGAACGTCGCTACGGCAAGGCGAGCGAAGCGGTCGCCGCCTGGGCTCAGGAAATCATCAAAGCGCTCTGAAACGATGACCATTTGGCACATCCTCAAAATCGTCGGCGTCGCGCTGATGCTTTTCCTGGCCTATCAGTCGGTCGGCTCCTTGGTGAAGCGCCTCACGCCGCTCTCGCTCTTCGCCGATCCCGCCGCTCTGCCTTCCGATCTCGACGATGCGCGCGTGCATTTTCAGCCGGGCGGAGAGGCTTGCGCGCGCGATGTCGCGGCGCTGATGGGCGAGGCGACGAAACGCGTCGCCGAGGCGCAGGGCCGGCCCTTCAACAAGGAGCCGATCGTCGTCGTCTATACGTCCTATGGCGATTACGGGCGCTCCAACGGCTATGACGACGCGAGCATCCTCGCCGCGGCGCGCTCGGGCCGCGTGCTGCTCTCGCCGGCGCTGTGCAATGAAGACAGACCGAAGCTCAAGAAAGTGCTGACGCATGAGCTTTCGCACACGCATCTCTTTGGCTGGCGCGGCGTGATCGCCGAGCGTCCGCCGAGCTGGTTTTCGGAGGGCCTCGCCGTGATGATCTCCGACGGAGGCGGGGCGGAAGGCGTCGACGAAAAAGAGGCGTTGCAGGCGTTGAAAGACGGCTTCGCGATCAAGGTCGCGGATAAGGGCATCTGGCGGGATTTCAATTCCATCCCCTTCGAGAAGGAGCCGAAGCCGAAGGGCGAGGGCGCGGACTTCTTCCACTACCGGCAGAATTTGGCCTTCCGGCAGGCCGGCCTCTTCGTCGCCTGGCTGAAACGCGAGCAGCCGGAAGCTTTCGCGAAGCTGCTGACGAGCCTGCAGGACGGCGCGAGTTTCGACGACGCCTTCAGGCAGGCCTATGGGCAGAGTCTCGGTCAGGAGTGGTTGAAGTTTCGCGACAGCGCGAAGGGGTGATCCGAGCCTGGAGGCTCGCATACCGACCACAGAGCCTGTAACTTCCTTGCGACAAGTTCTCGAGACCTTCCCCATGCATAACCGCTTTCATCTCGCCGGCGTCATGGGCTGGCCCGTCGCTCATTCGCGCTCGCCGAAGATCCACAATTATTGGCTGAAGCTGCATGGGATCGAGGGCGCCTATGCGCCCTTCGCTATTGAGCCCGGCAAGCTCGGCCCGGCACTGCGCGCCTTGGCGACGCTGGGCATGGCCGGCTGCAATCTGACGATCCCGCACAAGGAGACGGCGCTGAAGCTCGTCGACGTCGTCGAGGACGCAGCGGCGCGTATCGGCGCGATCAACTGCGTCGTGGTCGGGGAGGACGGGCGCCTCACGGGCAAGAATTACGACGGCTTCGGCTTCATCGCGGCGCTGCGCGCCAGCGCCCCGGGCTGGGACGCCAAGACCGCGCCCGCTGCCGTCATTGGCGCCGGCGGCGGCGCGCGCGCGATCGTGGCGGGTCTGCTTGACGCGGGCGTCACGGAAATCCGCGTCTTCAATCGCACGCGCGAGCGAGCGCGAGCGCTGGCCGAAGACTTCGGAGCCGCGGTCCATGCGCATGCCTGGGAGGATCGCAATTCGGGCCTCACGGGCGCGGGGCTGCTCGTCAACACGACGAGCCAGGGCATGGTCGGCCAGCCGCCGCTCGAGATCGACCTTGCCTCGCTGCCCCGTTCCGCCATCGTGAGCGACATCGTCTATGCGCCGCTGGAGACGCCGCTGCTTGCGAGCGCGCGCCGCGCCGGCCTCGTCGCGGTCGACGGCCTCGGCATGCTGATCCATCAGGCGCGCCCGGCATTTCGCGACTGGTTTGGCGTGATGCCCGAGGCGACCCCGGCGCTCAGAGATTTAATCGTCGCGACGCTGTGAGGGCGCCGGCCCCATCGCCAAAGCCAACGCCGCGCCCTACCTTGCCCTGCGGCGAGAAAGCGCCCTGGATTTCGGAGGAATCGATGTCGGAAGGATGGCCGAAGAAACGACAACAACCACCGGAACCCAGCCAGACGCCGCTGTGGCTCGTCGCGGTTGGGTTGGGCATCGCCCTCTACAGCCGGAGCATGAAGGACGAGAACATCGGCACGGTCGTTCTCTTGTTCGGCCTCGCCTTCTCGATCGTAAGCCTGGTCTATTATTTCTTTCGTCCCAAGCACGGGCTGCCGCGAGGCAAATGACCCCGTTAAAGAAATGCGGCGCGCCCTTAGAGAGCGCACCGCTGTAGCTGACCAGAAATACTAAGAGAGTGAGGATTCTTGTCGGGCAATCCCGCACCTCGCCTCTCGTGCGAACGCTTGAGTTCGCCTGTGTGACCGCCGGCGCGCGCGGTCACGAGCGTCGCGCCTTTCTCCTCACAGAGAATAACGAGGCGATCTTCGTTGACGGCTCTCGCTCATTCGAACTTCGGCAAATCGCTCATCTGCGTGTTGCGTTCTGCCGCTGTCGCCGTTTCCCGAACTCGCTCGCCCCTCTCAGTGACAAAGGAATAACGTTCTTCGCGCGAAGAGGTTGCGGCGACAGACTGTCGCAGCGCGGCAAAGAGGCTTCAGACCAGCCGGCTCTGCGCTTTGGCCGCCGCGATGAAACTCGCAAAGAGGGGATGCGGATCGAAGGGACGGCTCTTCAATTCGGGGTGATATTGCACGCCGATGAACCAGGGATGGTCGGGGATTTCGACTGTCTCAGGAAGACTGCCGTCGGGCGAGGTTCCGGCGAATATCATGCCCTTCTCCTCGAGCCGCGCGCAATAGGCGTTGTTGACCTCGTAGCGATGCCGGTGGCGCTCCGAAATATCCAGGCGGCCGTAAATCTCCGCGATGCGAGATCCTTCCCTCAGCCGCGCCGGATAGGCGCCGAGCCGCATCGTGCCGCCCATGTCGCCGCCCACGCGCCGCTGCTCGAGTTCATTGCCGCGCAGCCATTCCGTGAGCAGGCCGACGACCGGCTCGGAACAGGCCCCGAATTCCGTCGAGTTCGCGGTCTCCACACCCGCGAGCGAGCGCGCCGCTTCGATGACGGCCATCTGCATACCAAAGCAGATGCCGAAATAAGGCACCTTGCGCTCGCGCGCGAAGCGCGCCGCCTTGATCTTGCCCTCGGCGCCACGCTGTCCAAAGCCGCCAGGAACGAGAATGCCGTGCACATTCTCGAGATGCGGGGCGGGGTCGGCGCCCTCAAAAATCTCCGACTCGATCCACTCGAGATTGACCTTCACGCGGTTGGCTAGTCCGCCATGCGACAGAGCCTCGATGAGGCTCTTATAGGCGTCCTTCATCCCCGTGTATTTGCCGACGACGGCGATCGTGACCTCGCCCTCGGGATTGTTGATGCGCTGCGCCACGGCGTTCCAGCGGCTCATGTCGGGACGCGGCGCGGGCTCGATGCCGAAGGCCGCGAGCACTTGCGCATCGAGTCCTGCGGCGTGATAGAGGCGCGGCACGTCGTAGATGTTGTTTGCGTCGCGCGCCTCGATCACGGCGCCCTCGCGCACATTACAGAACAGCGCAAGCTTACGTCGCTCGTCGCGCGGAATCTCGCGGTCGCAGCGACAGAGCAGAATATCCGGCTGAATGCCGATGGAGCGCAATTCCTTGACCGAATGCTGCGTCGGTTTCGTCTTCAGCTCGCCGGCGCTCGGTATATAGGGAAGAAGCGTGAGGTGGATATAGACGCAATGGCCTTTGGGGAGATCATTGCCGAGTTGGCGGATCGCCTCGAAGAAAGGCAGGCCCTCGATGTCACCCACGGTGCCGCCAATCTCTATGAGCGCGAAATCGGCGCTGTCGCCCTCGTCGAGCACGAATTCCTTGATCGCGTTGGTGACGTGCGGGATGACCTGAATCGTCGCTCCGAGATAGTCGCCGCGCCGCTCGCGCGAGATGATGTCCTGATAGATGCGCCCTGTCGTCACATTGTCGGCGCGCGAGGCGGGCCGGCCGGTGAAGCGCTCGTAATGCCCTAGATCGAGGTCGGTTTCGGCGCCGTCGTCCGTGACGAAAACCTCGCCGTGCTGATAGGGGCTCATCGTCCCCGGATCGACGTTGAGATAGGGATCGAGCTTGCGCAGGCGCACGCTGAAGCCGCGCGCTTGCAGCAAGGCTCCGAGCGCCGCGGAGGCCAATCCTTTGCCAAGGGAGGAGACCACGCCGCCTGTGATGAAAATGTAGCGCGCCATGGGGCCCCACGCCTAACGCCTAAATGCCGATTTGGCTAGAGCGTCGACACCGCCTTCCCCGTTTTCCGGACGCGGGCGGAAAGCGAACGCCCGCGCGCCCGGCCGAAACCCTCGCCCGCCCCTAAAGGAGAAGGGGGAAGCGCAGGTTCCGGCACTTGATCCAATGGGCGCCAACGCGTCCCTACTTAGTTGGCGACTTCCACTGGACTGCAGGCGGCGTCGCGGAGGGCGCCGGAGCCGCCTCGGGGATAGGCTTCACGTCTTCCGGCTTGGCCTCGGACTTCGGCGCGGCCGGTTCGGAAGCCGGCGACTTCCACTGGGCCGCGGGCGGCGTCGCGGAGGGCGCCGGAGCCGCCTCGGGGCTAGGCTTCACGTCTTCCGGCTTGGCCTCGGACTTCGGCGCGGCCGGCTCGGAAGCCGGCGACTTCCACTGGGCCGCGGGCGGCGTCGCGGAGGGAGCCGGGGCCGCCTCGTGGCTAGGCTTCACGTCATCCGGCTTGGCCTCGGACTTCGGCGCGGCCGGCTCGGAAGCCGGCGACTTCCACTGGGCCGCGGGCGGCGTCGCGGAGGGCGCCGGAGCCGCCTCGGGGCTAGGCTTCACGTCTTCCGGCTTGGCCTCGGACTTCGGCGCGGCCGGTTCGGAAGCCGGCGACTTCCACTGGGCCGCGGGAGCCGGCTTCGCGTCCTCTGGCTTGGCTTCGCTCTTGGGCGTGGTCAGCTCGGGCGCAGTTGGGACGGCTTCGGTTTTTGGCGCGACGGGAGCCTCGCTCTTGGGAACGGCCGGCTCGGGCGCGGCGGGAACGGCTCCACTCTTCGGCGCGGACGCCGCCGGAGGCTCGCTCTGCGGCGGCGGAGCCGCGGGGGCTTCGGGGGCTTGACGCAGCGCCGGCGCGCCGGCGCCTTGCTGGCGCTGCTCCTGCGCGCGCTTCAACTGCTCGAAAATGCTCTCTTTTTCCTTCGGGATCTGGATGTCCTTTTGGGCCTGCGGCGCGGCCTCGGGCTTGATCTCCTTGAGTTGCACCTTCTCCGGCTCGACGGCCTTGGTCCAATCCTCGCCGCCCAGTGAACGGCGCTCCCAGGAGGGAATGACCGTCAGCAGCACGCTCGTCACGAAGAAGACCGTGGCCAATATGCTCGTGGCCCGCGTGAGGGCGTTGGCTTGCCCACGGCCCGAGAAAAAGCCGCTCTGGCCGAGACCGAGCGCCCCGCCTTCCGATTTTTGATAGAGGATCAATGTGACGAGGGCGACCACCGTCATCAGATGAATCGCCATGATGACATGTTGCATTTCGTTTTCAGTCCCTTGCGAGCCACGCGCGGTTTTTCGATCTTTAGCGGCGGGTTTTACACGAATGGCGCCAGCGCGCAAAGGGGCGCAGCCTCTCCTGACCGCGCGCAAAAAACAGCCGGCGCATCCTGGAGAACGCGCCGGCCCCGAGATCCCCCGTGAAGGCCAACGAGGCCTAGATCAGTAAAGATTGCCGTCCTGACCCTTCCACTTGCCGCTGTCGGTCTTATCGAAGCGCGTCTCGTCCTTGAACTCGATCTCTTTTCCGGGTTCGATGTATTGTTTTTCCTTGATCATCTTGTTCTGGAGGGTGGTCGAGAAATAAGTGCTGTCCGAGCAGCCTTCCGCAACCTTGCCTGACGCGTCGGGCTTGCATTCGAGATGGGCGCCTTTCGGGAAGGCGACCTTGACGGTGTAATAATATTCGACGCCTTCGTGACCGGCCCCTTCGACGTCGAGGCGCCAGAAGCGGTCAACCTTGAAATCGACGATCTTTGCGTCGGGATCGAATTTCTTTTGGATCAGATTCTCGAAAACCTTGCGGGCGTCCGCCTCGGTCGGCTCGGATGATCCGAAAGGCCAGAGAGCGGCGGCGGGCGACGCGGCCAAAAGCGCCGCGAACAGGACTGCCGGCGCGAGTAACGACTTTGCGTTCATCGAGATCTTCTCCCCTTTTTGCATTTTTCTGGTCGCTGAGCGCGTTCCAAGCGAGTTGAGGCGCGGTCGAACCTTTTTCTGCGGACGCAAGCTGCACGCCCGCCACGCTCTCGGCAAGCCGCCCCGCGCGGACGAATTGTCGCGGGCCGGAGCCGGGCGCGGTTGCGCCGCCTGGGCGAGCGCCTTATTGAGCCGCAAACGCCGCGACGCGGCGACCATGACGAATAGGTGAGGTTCTCCATGTCCGCCTTCAAGCTGCTGCTTCTCCCCGGCGACGGGATCGGTCCCGAGATCGCGGCGGAGGCGGAGAAGGTCATTGCGCTATTGACGAAGGCAGGGGTCGCCCGCTTCGAGATCGAGAAGGGTCTCGTCGGGGGCGCGGCCTATGACGCGCATGGCGTGGCGATCAGCGAAGACGACATGAAGCGGGCGCATGCCGCCGACTTCGTCCTTCTCGCCGCCGTCGGCGGCCCCAAATGGGACGGCGTCCCCTATGACGTGCGCCCCGAGGCCGGACTGCTGCGGCTGAGAAAGGATCTCGGCCTCTTCGCCAATCTGCGCCCGGCGATCTGCTATCCGGCGCTCGCCGAGGCGTCCTCGCTGAAGCGCGAGGTTGTCGACGGTCTGGACATCATGATCGTGCGCGAGCTCACGGGGGGCGTCTATTTCGGCGAGCCCAAGGAAATCTTCGATCTCGGGAACGGGCAGAAGCGCGCCGTCGACACGCAGGTCTACGAGACCTACGAGATCGAGCGCATCGGCCGCGTCGCCTTCGAGCTCGCCAGAAAGCGCAGCAACAAGGTCACCTCCTCGGAAAAGGCCAACGTGATGAAGTCGGGCTATCTGTGGCGCGAGGTCATCACGGCGCTGCACAAGCGCGACTATGCGGATGTGAAGCTCGAGCACATGCTCGCCGACGCGCTCGCCATGCAGCTCGTGCGCTGGCCCAAGCAGTTCGACGTCGTCGTGACCGACAATCTCTTCGGCGACATGCTGTCGGACGAGGCCTCGATGCTGACCGGTTCGCTCGGCATGCTGCCCTCCGCCTCGCTCGGGGCGCCGGATGAGAAGGGCAAGCGCAAGGCGATGTACGAGCCTTGCCACGGCTCGGCGCCCGACATTGCGGGCAAGGGAAGCGCCAATCCGATCGCGATGATCGGCTCGCTCGGCATGGCGCTGCGCTATTCCTTCGACCTCCCGAAGGCCGCCGACGCGATCGAGGCGGCGATCGCCGGCGTGCTGGCGAAAGGTCTGCGCACCGCCGACATCAAGGGCGACGCGCCCTCGAGCATCTCGACGAGCGCCATGGGCGACGCCATCGTCGCGGAGCTGGCGAAAGCGCTGAGCTGACGAAGCGAGGCGGCTAAATCGCCGCGACGCCTCTCGTCCTCAAAGCCGGTGACGCCGTTTACCGCAAGCCTTCGAAGACCTGGATCGCCTCGCCGGTGAACGCGTTGGACTGCGGAATGTCCATGATTTGCGTTTTGGTGTTCAAGCTAGTCGGCGAGACCTACTGCGGCGGAATGTTCATCAACTTAAAGCTTCTGCGACAACCCGACGAAAAAGCCTCGTCGCGCACCATATTGCGGGGCGAAGACGCCGATGCCGCTGCCTGCGCGCAGCTCGTATTTTCGATCGAACAAATTGGTTATATCAAAACGAACTGTGAGCGGCTTATCGCGAGATGTCACATCGAGCTCATGGGTGGCGCCCACATTGACCACAATATAGGGCGGAACATGGTCGAAATTGGCGAAGCCCGATCGCAGTCCGCTGCCATAGTTCATGCTCGTGCTGAATAGCGTCTTTTCCCATTTGTAGGACGCGCCTGCCGACGCGGTCATGAACTGAGAGTTGTCCGTGTTGTGGTAATTGTCGAGCAGATAGACGTATGTCGTCGCATCGATGAGATATTGGTTCGAGGTCACATCTTTCGCGCGATTGGTGCCGACCGCGAAATTGCCGTAGGCTTTGAAATCACCTTGTTGATAGGCGCTCTTGAATTCGATTCCCTTGCTGAATCCCTTCGCGTAATTGAATTGGGTGAGCACCACGGCCTGTCCGAACTGGCCATCGTCGATCTGGTTCCAGGCGACCTTGGAATAGGCGTCGAGCCCCACCGAGAGTCCGGGGAGCACTTTTTGATCGATTCCGACATCTACGTAATTGGCGCGCTCGGGCTTCAAGGGGTCACCGAAGGGCACGTCGGGCTGGTTGGTCGTGTTGTTCCACAACGCGAGATTGGCCGTCGCCGCCTGCGCCTGCATCGGCGGCGTGAAATAGCGCGCATAGCCGGCATGGACGGTCGTGCTCTCCAGGGGCTTGAACACCAACCCGAATTGCGGGCTGAGCTGATCGGCCTCCACATATTGATCGAGCTCGTCGAAACGCGCACCGCTGATGAGCGTCAATTGGTCGGTGAACTTCCACTCGTGCTGCAGATAGCCGCCGATGTTCCAGCCCAGCTTGGCGTTGTAGTCGGTGATGCCGAAGGGCGTCGGGGCGATGTCGCCGGTCACGGGATCGAGGGGCAACACCGCGGACATGTTGGTCACATGCGTACGCTCGGCGCTGACGGCGAATCCGCCGAGGATTTTATGTTGGTCGTTTAGGCGATAGGAGGCGTCGAACTGCGTTCCATAGAGATCGCTGTCGCGTGTGACGTTGGACGCCACGTCGTTGAAGACGAGATCGCCGAAGATGTCGGGAACGAAATGCACATGCGCGTGGCGCTGGAACACGGCGAGCTGCGCGTCGAAATCGCCGACCTTCGTCTGCAGCGCGGCGACGTTGAAATAGAAGCGGTCGTATTGGTTCTCGTTTACCGCCGAAGAAGAGTAATAGCTCGGGCCATAGTCGCCCATAGGCGACTGTCCAGGATTGTAAGGAATCTGGAAATTGCTGGAAGCGGCGCCCGAGAAGAGGCTGAGGCGCGTCGAGTTGCCAAGCAGCGTCGAGAGATAGGCAAAATATTTGCCTTGTTCGGTACGATCATGCGCCGCGTCAAAGCTCTGCGTGGGATTTTCGATGCCCAGCGCGTTCCAATTGCCGCGCACCGTGACGAAATACTGCGTGTTGCCGGAACTGCCGCCATAATCGACGCTTGGCGTGATCGTCTCGCGGCTGCCCCCGTAGACGCTGAGGTTGCCGCCTGGCTCTCCGAAAGTGCGGCTGGTGATGTCGATCACGCCCGAGGTGCGCAGCCCGTATTGCGCCGGCAGCGCGCCAGTGAGCAATTGGAGGCTCCCAACGAAACTCGTGTCGAGCACCGGGCCGAGGCTGGAGACGCCTTCGGGCAGCACGACGCCATTGATGCGATATTGGACGTTTGCATATTCGTTGCGGATGTGAAAATTCGGATTGGCGACGGCCGAATCCTGCGAGACGCCCGGCGCCTGCAGGATCACTTTGTCGATCGGCGTGTTGTCGCCCTGCGGCAGCGTCTCTATAGCCGTGCGGCTGATGGTGTAGCTCGACGCCCCGATTTTCGGTAAAAGCGCGTCGCGCTCCGCGTCCATCGTCCGCATCCTTTTGTCCAAAACCGCAGAAGCCGACTCCGTTGCGGACGACACCGGATCGGGGGGAGCTCGCGCGACCCGCGTGTTCGCCGCAGGGCGGGAGTTCGCCGGTGCGGCGCTGTGTGACCCCGCAACTCGAGCCGGCGCAGAGGCGGGGTGCGCCACGACGCGCTTGGGCTTCGGCTTGCTGATGCTAATGTCGGGAAGCGCGAGCTGAGCCTTAGCGCTCCCTGACCACAGCGCGCAAACACCCGCGGCAGCCAGAAGCGCCGCCCTTCGCCGACGCGCCGGGCCATGCACGCGCTTTTCCTGCCCGATCGTCTCATCTCCACACATCACGATTTGCGTCCACGACTTCCGCAGCGGCCGTGAGCAGCCGCAGGCGTGCAAGCTAGTCGTGGTAGCGGCCGCAGTAAATAAAGGAAGCTAGAGATTGGAAATGTTCTCGCCCAGAAGCCGAATACTCAAGAACGATTCCAGAGTATGTCGAGAATCATTCCAATCAAGCGTATAAAAATTTGACTGTTGTATCGGCGCCACAGCCCGTCGGGGTGAAGAGACGACTTGAAAAAACGAACACTCGTGAACCGCGAGCCCAGCGCATTATTCAGACGGCTACGCGCTCGCTTCTCGTTCTACCAATCCATGTTGTTGGGGCAGGTCAGCCCGCCAACGCCTTGACGCCGGGCAGGTCCTTGCCCTCGAGCCATTCGAGGAACGCGCCGCCGGCCGTCGACACATAGGTGAACTGCTGCGCGGCGTGCGCCTGATTGAGCGCCGAGACCGTATCGCCGCCGCCTGCGACCGACAGAAGCTTGCCCTCAACGGTCAGTCGCGCCGCCGTCTGCGCGACGGCGTTCGTGCCTTCGTCGAAAGGCTGAAGCTCGAAGGCGCCGAAGGGACCGTTCCAGACCAGCGTCTTGCACTTTTCGAGGAGGCTCTCGACATGTGCGACCGCCTTGGGTCCGACGTCGAGAATCATCTCGTCGGCGCCGACATGATCGGCGGAGACGACATGCGCCGGCGCATGCGCCTTGAAGGTGAGCGCCACGGTCACATCCTCGGGAAGCACGATCTGGCAGCCGGCCGTCTTCGCCTTGCTCAAGATCTCGCGCGCCGTGTCGAGGAGCGGGGTCTCGCAAAGCGACTTGCCGACCGCCTTGCCTTGCGCGGCGAGAAAAGTATTGGCCATGCCGCCGCCAATCACGAGATAGTCGACCTTCGAGACGAGGTTGCCGAGAAGATCGAGCTTCGTCGAAATCTTCGCCCCGCCGACGATCGCCATCACAGGGCGATGCGGCGAGCCGAGCGCTTCGGTCAGCGCCTGCAGCTCCGCCTGCATCGAGCGGCCGGCGTAGGCGGGGAGCTTGTGGGCGAGCCCCTCGGTCGAAGCGTGGGCCCGATGCGCCGCCGAAAAGGCGTCGTTGACGTAGATATCGCCGAGCTTCGCGAGCTCCTCGACGAAGGCGGGATCGTTCTTCTCCTCGCCCTTGTGAAAGCGCGTGTTCTCGAGCAGCAGCACGTCGCCGTCCTTCAATGCGGCGACCGCCGTCTGCGCGGGCGGACCGACGCAGTCGTCGGCGAAGGCCACGGGACGACGCAGATGCTCGGCGAGCGCCTTCGCCACGGGCTTGAGCGAATCTTCCTTGTTCCGCGCGCCTTTGGGCCGGCCGAAGTGGGCGAGCAGAACGACCTTGCCGCCCTTGTGGGCGATCTCTTGAATCGTGGGCAGCACGCGATCGATGCGCGTCGCGTCGGCGACGCGGCCGCCCTCCATCGGAACATTGAGGTCGACGCGCAGGAGAACACGCTTGCCCTTGAGGTCGGCTTGGTCGAGCGTTTTGAAAGCGGTCATGGCGCGCCTCAAATGAGCTTCCCGATCGTCGCGGCGACATCCGTCATGCGCCCCGAGAAGCCCCATTCATTGTCGTACCAGCTGAGCACCGAGACGAGCGTTCCGTCCAGGACCTTGGTCTGATCCATGTGGAAGGTCGAGGACGCCGGGCAATGGTTGAAGTCGCTGGAGACGAGCTTGTCTTCCGTATACTCGAGAACGCCCTTGAGAGGACCGTCCGACGCGGCTTTGATCGCCGCATTGATCTCTTCCTTCGAGGTCGCGCGCTTCGCCACGAACTTCAGATCGACGAGCGAGACGTTCGGTGTGGGCACGCGCACGGCGTAGCCGTCGAGACGCCCGTTCAGCTCCGGCAGCACGAGGCCCACCGCCTTCGCTGCGCCCGTCGAGGTCGGGATCATCGAGAGGGCCGCCGCGCGCGCGCGATAGAGATCCTTGTGGAAGGTGTCGAGCGTCGGCTGGTCTCCCGTGTAGGAGTGGACCGTCGTCATGATCCCCTTGTCGATGCCGATCGCCTCATGCAGCACCTTGGCGACGGGCGCGAGGCAGTTCGTCGTGCAGGAGGCGTTGGAGATCACGAGGTGGTCTTTCGTGAGCTTCTGATGATTGACGCCATAGACGACCGTCAGATCCGCGCCTTCGCCGGGCGCCGAGACGAGCACGCGCTTCGCCCCCGCGTCGAGAAGGAGCTGCGCCTTATCGCGCGCCGTGAAGAGGCCCGTGCATTCGAGCGCGATGTCGACATTGAGCTCCTTATAGGGAAGCTCCGCTGGATTCTTGATCGCCGTGACCTTGATTGGGCCACGGCCGGCGTCGAGCATGTCGCCCGAGACGGTGACCCTATGCGGAAAACGCCCGTGCACGAAGTAGTAGCGCAGCAAATGCGCGTTCGTTTCGACCGGCCCGAGATCGTTGATGGCGACGACCTCGAGATCGGCGCGGCCGGATTCCACGATATAGCGCAGCACGTTGCGTCCGATGCGGCCAAATCCGTTGATCGCCACTCTCACGGCCATGAAGGTCTCCCTGTCGGTGCTGGAATGAGCGGCAGCATTGATAGCATTAGGCCCGCCCTGTCAACGCGATCCTGGGCCGCGCCGGCGACGCCCGCGGGCTCTGCGCTCCGGGGCGGATCGTGAGGCTGAGCCGCCGCTTGCGGAAGAAAAACAAAATCTTGCCTCTGGCGCGCGGGGCGCCGTTTGCGCTAGAGCATGGCGCTTCGCAGCTAGGGACCTCCGCGCCATGACCTCGACCGATCGCCGTCGCTTCCTACTGGGTGGAGCGAGCCTCGCCCTCGCGGCGCCAAGGGCGCTGGCGCAGCCGCAGGTCGAAGAAGAGCTGCAGGTGCGCGTCGAGAACAATTCGACGCCGGAGCTTTGCGCCGAGAAGGACAACATTGAACTCGACTTTTACGCGAACCGGCTGCGCCGCCTGCAGGTGCAGGCCGTGCATCCTTCTTACATCAACATGATCGACAGGGACCGCTACGCGCCCGACTGGTCGAGCTGCGACTTCTCCCATGACTATTCCGGAGTCGTCGAGCACACGCGACGTCATACCTTCTTTGAGACGCCGGAGTTCTGGCTCGTTGGCTACACCTTCCCGCCCAACGCCTTTTGGCGCGCCCCCACCGTGCCGGTGCGCGTGGGCGACCGCGTGGAGCGCGGCTTTCACATGGTGCAGGTCTGGATGAGCCATCGCCAGCGCGCGGAAGAGTTCCTGGTCTTCTATCCGCCCGACGGCTACTGGCGCGCGCGGCCGCTTCCCTATGAGGAAATGCGCTGGACCGCCTATGGCTCCTCTTTTTTGATCGGCCCTGTGGAAACGCAGCAACGTCCCATCGTCGACTTTGAAGAGGTCGTCTTCGAGCCGGAGACGAAAAGCTTCGTGCTGAAGTTCAAGCGCGGCGGCGAGGCGCAAATCCGAATCGACAAGATCGACCAGGAGCGCATCGTGTTGGACGTCTCCTACAGCTCAGAGATGCCGGACGGTCTGCCCTTCGCCTCGCTGCGCTCGATGTTCACGATGCAGACCATGAACGACGCGGCGCGCGTCGCCTGGCGGACCAAGCGCGGCGCCGGCTGGCAGGAGGCCGAGGTGATCGGCTTCCCGGGCGCGAGCGCGACCGAATTTTGGGTGGGTCGGCATCTGCCGTCGCGCCACAATCTCTCGGCGCCCGACATGGTCTTTGGAAAGTTTCAGGCCGCCGCGCTCGCCTCGCGATGACCGCCTGGAGCCGGCTCCCTTGGCTCGACGCGGCGCGCGGCCTCGCGGTCGTCGCTATGGTCGCCTATCACTTCATCTGGGACCTCGGCAATTTCGACTATATCGACCCGCACTTCCCTTATTCCGGTGCGTTCAAGAGCATCGGGCATGGGATCGCCCTCTCATTCCTCTTCATCGCCGGCGTGAGCCTCGTCCTCGCCCATGAGCGCGATGCGAGCTTTCGTCCCTTCTGGCGCCGGCTTGCGCGCATCGCCGCCGCCGCCCTGCTCGTCACGCTCGGCACCTATCTCGTCTTTCCAGAATCTTACGTGTTCTTCGGCATCTTGCATTGCATCGCGGCGGCGAGCCTGCTCGCCGTCCCGTTTCTGTTTCTTCCCTGGCCGGCCGCGCTCCTCGCCGCAGCCATGGCCTTTCTGGCGCCGTCCTTCCTGACCTCGCCCTTCTTCGACGCGCCCTGGCTGAGCTGGGTCGGGCTTTCGACGATCGAGCCGACGACCAATGATTATCAGCCGCTCCTGCCCTGGTGTGGAGGGGTGCTCGCCGGGGTCGCCTTCGCCAAATTTCCGGGCGGGATCGGCGCGCCGGTCTTTCCCCAGGCCGCAGCGAGAGCGCGCGCGCGGCGGGCCTTCGGCTGGCTCGGCCGCCACAGTCTGGCGATCTATCTGCTGCATCAGCCTGTGCTCTTCGGCATTTTTCTCGCGCTTGCGCGATTGTCGGCGCCGGGCGAGGATCAGTTCGCAAAAGACTTCGCCGCCGCTTGCGAGATGCGCTGCGAGGCGGATGGCGGAGCGATCGAATTCTGCCAGCCGACCTGTCTCTGCGTCGAAAGACGCGCGCGCGCGAGCGTCTTGCCGAGCGACCCCGAGCCGCGCGCCGCGCGTCTGCAGGCGCTCGCGGCCTCCTGCCTGAAGCCGTAGGCGGGAGCGCCGCTTGCGCGCCAAAGCTGCGCCATGGATCGACGCAGGCCACGATCTATCTAAGGCTGGGAATGCGGGCGAGAGCTGAAGCTAAGGGGGATTGCGATGGACGAGCCAGCTCCTGAAAGGGAACTCCCGGATTTCTCGCAGGGTCTCGCCCATGCCGAGCTTGCGCGCGCGGGCAAGCTCGTCGGCCGCGTCGGCAAATCGGAAGTGCTCCTTGTGCTGGACGGAGAGAAGATCTTTGCGGTCGGCGCGTACTGCACGCATTATCATGGGCCGCTGGTCGACGGGCTCGTGACGGGAGGCGAGATACGCTGCCCCTGGCACCACGCCGCTTTCGATCTCTCGACAGGCGAGGCTCTGCGCGCGCCGGCCTTCGATCGGCTCTCCTGCTGGACGGTCGAGCGGCAGGGCGACACGATCTTCGTGCGCGCGAAGCGCGAGCCCAGCCCCTTTGTCCAAGCTCCAGCGAGCGCCATCGAACGCATCGTCATCGTCGGCGGCGGCGCTGCGGGCTTCTCCGCCCTCTTCGAGCTGAAGCGCGCGGGGTTTACCGGCTCCCTCACGATGATCGGCGCCGAAAAGGCCGCGCCGCTCGACCGGCCCAATCTCTCCAAGGACTATCTCGCGGGCTCCGCGCCGGAGGAATGGCTGCCGCTGCGGCCCGAAGGCTACTACGCCGAAAACGGCGTCGATCTGCGGCTCGGCGGCGTCGTGGACGTGATCGATCCTTCGGCGGGCTCCGTCACGTTCGCGGGCGGCGACCAGCTCTTTTACGATCGCCTTCTGCTCGCGACGGGCGCGGAGCCGGTGCGTCTTCCCATTCCCGGAGCCGAACTGCCGCATGTGAGCGTATTGCGCTCGCTCGAAGACTGCCGCGCCATCATCGAGCGCGCCAAAAACTCGAAGCGCGCCGTCGTGCTCGGCGCGAGCTTCATCGGTCTCGAGGTAGCGGCGTCGCTGCGCGCGCGCGAGATCGAGGTGCATGTCGTCGCGCCGGAAAAGGTTCCGATGGCGCGTGTGCTCGGCGAGGAGATGGGCGCATTTGTGCGCAGGCTGCACGAGGAGCATGGCGTCGTCTTCCATCTCGAGGACGTCGCGACAGCCATCACGCCGGACACGGTCACGTTGAAGAGCGGGCTGGCGTTACAGGCCGATCTCGTCGTCGCCGGCGTCGGCGTGCGGCCGCGCATCGCGCTCGCTGAGAAAACCGGGCTCGCGGTCGATCGCGGCGTCGTCGTCGACGCCTTCCTGCAGACGAGCGCGCCGGGGATATATGCGGCGGGCGACATCGCGCGCTGGCCCGATCCCTTCAGCGGCGAGAAGATCCGGGTGGAGCATTGGGTCGTCGCGGAACGCCAGGGCGCGACCGCCGCACGCAACATGCTCGGCGCGCGCGAGACCTTCGAGGCGGTCCCCTTCTTCTGGAGCCAGCATTACGATGTGCCGATCAACTATGTCGGCCACGCGGAGAGCTGGGACGCCATCGAGATCGACGGCGACATCGCCGCGCGAGACTGCCTGCTGCGTTACAAGCGCGGCGGCAAGACGCTCGCGATCGCGTCAATCTATCGCGACATCGACAGCCTGCAGGCGGAGCTTGCGATGGAGCGAAGCTTGGGGCGGTGACCGACTTTTACGACTTCTCTTTCGGCGGAGGAAGGGCGTTCCACTCTCCGCCAGCCTCCAAATCCTCGGGGCGCGGCTGCAGCATGATGTTGTAGCCCGCGTCGATGACGTGCACCTCGCCGGTCACGCCGCCGGAAAGTTCAGAGAGCAGATAAAGCGCCGAGCCGCCGATCTCGTCCAAGGTGATCATGCGCTTGAGCGGAGAATGCGCCTTCTGAAAGGCGCCCATGGCGCGTGCGCCGCCGATCCCCGCGCCGGCCATGGTGCGCACCGGTCCGGGCGAGATCGCATTGACGCGAATGCCACGCGCGCCGAAATCCGCCGCGAGATAACGCACGGAGGAGTTCGAGCGCGCCTTTGGCGACGCCCATGACGTTGTAATTCGGCATGACGTGCGTGCCGCCGGCGAAGCTCACCGTGAGCATCGCCCCGCCCTCCTGCATCATCGCCGCGGCGCGCTTCGCCGCTTCCGTAAAGGAGAAGCAGGAAATCACCATCGTGCGGATGAAATTCTCGCGCGAGGTGTCGGCGTAGAGGCCCTTGAGCTCGTTCTTGTCGGAATAGGCGATCGAATGGACGAGAAAATCCAGGCCGCCCCACTCCTGCTGCAAACGCGCAAAAACGGCGTCGACCGTCGTAATGTCCTCGACGTCGCAGGGAAGCACAAGGTCGGAGCCGAGCTCCTTGGCGATCGGCCTGACCCGCTTCGCGAGCATCTCGCTCTGATAGGTGAAGGCGAGCTCGGCCCCGTGCCGCGCGAGCATTCGCGCGATCCCGTAGGCGATCGAGTGATCGTTGGCGACGCCCATGATCAGGCCCCGCTTGCCGTGCATCAGAGCATTAGCAGCCGTCATCAAGATTCTTCCTTTGGAAACCGAAACCTTCTCCTCTCCCCGCTCGCGGGGAGAGGGCGGGGGTGAGGGGCTTAGCGTGCAGAGCGAGGTGTCGCTCGGATCAGAAAATCGGGTACGCGCGGCGCTCCAGGCAAGGGTCCAGGCCCTGACCCTAACCCTCTCCCGGCAAGCGGGGAGAGGGAGCAGCCGCCCACTCACGCGTCGGGATGCTTGAACACCAAGGTCGCGTTGGTGCCGCCGAAGCCGAAGGAATTGGACAGCACCGCGCGCAGATTCACATTGTCGCGCCGCTGGCGCAGGATCGGCATGTCGGTGAACTCGGGGTCCAGCTCCTCTATGTTCGCGCTCTTGCAGATAAAGCCGTGCTTCATCATCAGCAGCGAATAGATCGCCTCCTGCACGCCGGTCGCGCCGAGCGAATGGCCGGTGAGCGACTTCGTCGCCGAAAGCGGGGACATTTGTCCTCATTGCCGAAGATCTCGCGGATCGCCTCGATCTCCTTCACGTCGCCGACGGGCGTCGAGGTGGCGTGCGGATTGATGTAGTCGATCGGAATCTTCACATTCTGGAGCGCCTGCTGCATGCAGCGCGCGGCGCCCTCGCCCGAGGGCGCGACCATGTCATGGCCGTCCGAGGTCGCGCCATAGCCGACGATCTCGGCGTAGATCTTCGCGCCGCGCGCCTTGGCGCGCTCATATTCCTCGAGCACGAGCACGCCGGCGCCCCCGGCGATGACGAAGCCGTCGCGGTTCTTGTCATAGGCGCGCGAAGCGGTCTCCGGCGTGTCGTTATAGGACGAGGACATCGCGCCCATCGCGTCAAACAGCACGGAAAGCTCCCATTCGAGCTCCTCGCAGCCGCCGGCGAAGATCATGTCCTGCTTGCCCCATTGGATCAGCTCAAAGGCGTTGCCGATGCAATGATTGGAGGTCGCGCAGGCCGACGAGATGGAGTAGTTGACGCCCTTGATCTTGAACCAGACGGCGAGGGTCGCGGAGGCCGTCGAGGCCATGGTCTTCGGCACGGCGAAGGGACCGACGCGCTTGGGGCCCTTCTCGCGGGTGATGTCGGCCGATTCCGCGATGACGCGCGCCGAGGGACCGCCCGAGCCCATCACGATGCCGATGCGCGGATCGGAAATCTCCTCGAGGCTCAGCCCCGCGTCGACGATCGCCTGATCCATCGCTACGTGACACCAGGCGGTGCCGGCAGCGTGGAAGCGCGCCGCGCGACGGTCGACGACCTTCATGGCGTCGAGCTTCGGCATGCCGTGCACTTGCGAGCGGAAGCCGAGCTCGGCGTATTTATCGGCGCGCACGACGCCGGGCTTGGCGTGAAAGAGCGATTCTTTGACTTCGGCGGCATTGTCGCCGATCGACGACACGATGCCCATTCCGGTGACGACGACGCGTCTCATGATGTTCCTTCCCTGATTTTTTCCTCTCCTCTTAACGGAGAGTGGGTTGGGGCGAGGGGCGCGAGGCTTGTCGTGACGGGCCGTTCGCAGCTCCCAAGAAAAACCCCGGCGCTTCTCCCGATCCTCTCTCCGCAGACGGGGAGAGGAGAACGGCCTCACGCGGCCGGCGTTTCCTCTTTGGCGAGGCAGACGCGCAGATCCTTGGCTTCATAGATGCGCTTGCCGTCGGCGGCCAACCAGCCGTCGGCGATGCCGAGCATCAGCTTGCTCTTCATGACCCGTTTGAAGTCGATCCCATAGGTGACGAGCTTCACGTTTGGACGCACCATGCCCGAAAATTTCACCTCGCCGACGCCGAGCGCCATGCCGCGGCCGGGGAGATCGAGCCAGGCGAGATAGAATCCGACCATCTGCCAGAGCGCGTCGAGGCCCAGGCACCCGGGCATGATCGGATTGCCCTTGAAATGGCAATCGAAGAACCAAAGGCTCGGCTTGATGTCGAATTCAGCGCGCATATAGCCCTTGCCGTGCGCGCCGCCTTCCTCAAAAATCTCGGTGATGCGGTCGAACATCAGCATCGGCGGCAGCGGCAGTTGCGCATTGCCGGGACCAAAGAGCTCCTCGCGGCCGCAAGCGAGCAAATCTTCGTATTCGAATCTCGAGCGTCTTTCGCTCATCGATGGGGTTCCCCTTCCCTTATGTTCGTCGTTGGGCCGGACGCGCTGCGGCCGCAATGCAAGCGCCAGCCGGACGATTTCGTAACATAAGGAAAGACGCGGTCAAACCCGCGCCTTTAGAGAGCTCATACGGGCCGCAGTCTCGTGACGCTCAGCTCGGAACCGCCCCTCCTTGCGCCTTGGCGGCTTCCGCCGCCTTCTGCTGATAAAGGCCAACGAAGTCGATCGGGTCGAGGAATAGCGCCGGGAAACCGCCGTCGCGGGTCGCGTCCGAGACGATCTGACGCACATAGGGGAAGAGCAGGCGCGGGCATTCGATCATCACGATCGGATGCACCTGTTCCTGCGGGATATTGGTCAGGCGGAAGATGCCGGCGTATTCGAGATCGAGCTTGAAGAGCACATCCCCGCCCTCCCCAGCCTTGGCGTCAAGCTTGAGCGAGACCTCGAAATCGGTCGGCGCGAGCTGCTTGGCGTCGACATTAACCTGAACCTGAATGTTCGGCGGCTTGTCCGGCGGGGCGAGCGAGCGCGGGGCATTGGGGTTCTCGAAGGACAAGTCCTTCAAATATTGGCCGAGAGCGTTCAACGCCGGCGCGCCGGAGCCCTGCTGCGCCGCATTATCATTGCCGTTGCCGTCCGCCATATCCACCATCTCCCGTGAAAGATTTCGCTGTTTTGCTGGGCTCCGCCTAACACGTTCATTTCGGCCCGACAAGGCGAACGGGGGAACGATCCGGGGCAGCTAGCCGGAGGCGCCTCGCGCCCGCGACCAGCTGCGATAGGCGCCGGGCGTCATGCCCGCATAGCGGTGGAAGGCGCGCCGGAAACTATTTTCGTCGGCGTAGCCTGCGCCCGTGGCGAGCTGCTTCACGGGCTGGCTCGTCGTCTCCAGCAGCATGCGCGTGGCTTCGAAGCGAACGCGGTCGATGAAGCGCTTGGGCGACTCTCCCGTCGCTTCCTTGAGGCGGCGATGCAGCGTGCGCTCCGAGGCCCCGAGCGCCTGCGCAAGCTGCTGCGCGGTCATAGGCGCGGCGTTGGCCTCGCGCACGAGGTGCTCCGCCTCGAGCAAGAACGGGTTCGAGGCGGCGAGATGGCCCGGAGGAATGTAGACCGCCTGAGAATTGGGCGCCGTGTCGACGACGGTGAAGTCTGCCACGACTTTCGCGGCCTCGGGGCCGAACAGCCGTCGCACCACACTGAGGGAAAGATCGATCCAAGAAAGCGGGCCGCCGGCGGTTACGACGCGCCCGTCTTCGATGAGCGGCGCGCCCCAGGCCGTGTCGGCGCGAGGATAGCGGCTCTTCAAGGAGTCATAGCGCCACCAGGTCGTCGTACAGCGCCGGCCGTCGAGCAGGCCGGCCTCGCCAAGCAGGAAAACGCCGTTGCATGAGGCGCAGACCATGGCCCCCAGCGCGTGCTGGCGGCGCAGCCAGGCCGCGGCGGCGCCGATCGCCGGCGTCGCGGGAAAGCAATGTCCATCCTCGCAGTAATAGGCGGGCACGAGCACGGCGGCGAAATCGCCTACGGTCTCAAAGCTCGCGTCCGCCTCGATCCGGCGGCCGGAGCCGTCCTGAACCGTCCGGCCGTCGAAGCTGACGATGACGAGTTCGAAAGGCGGATTCGAGCGGCTCTTCGTGATCATTCGGCGGCCGAGCGACAGCAAGTCGACCGGTCCGAGGACCCCGGAGCCGAGGCAGCCGTCAAAGGCGAGAATGGCGATCTGCATAGGCCCCTCTTGGCGTTGGCGAGAACAGCATGGTCCACGGCCTTTCAACTGGCGAATTCAGCAAGAGTATAGTCAGATTCGCCACCGTGCAAGGCCTCCGTCTCAGGAGCAACCTCCTGCTCAAGCCGCAACCACGGACCAGCCGGTCAGCGTTTCGGCGATCGCAAGAAGGAGATGAAAATGACCTCAATTATTGACACCGCCGCGCGCACCGATCGGGCGGAGGTGGCCGGCGCGGACAAGATCGTGGATCTCAGGGGACTGTGGATCGGTCTCGCCGTGCTGAACGTCTTCTATCTGATCGTGCGCATCTACGAGCAGATCTACGGCTGGCGCGCGGGGCTCGATTCCTTCGCGCCGGAATTCCAGACCTACTGGCTCTCAATTCTGTGGACGGAAATTCCGTTGGAGCTCGTCTGCGGCGTCGCGCTCGCCGGCTATCTCTGGAAGACCCGCATCCGCGACATGTCGACGGTCACGCCCCGCCAGGAGCTGCGCGCGATCGTAGACAATGCGAAATGGCTCGTCGCCTATTCCGTGGCGATCTACTGGGGCGCGTCCTTCTTCACGGAGCAGGACGGCACGTGGCACATGACGGTGATCCGCGACACGGATTTCACCCCGTCGCATATCATCGAATTCTATATGAGCTACCCAATCTATTCGATCGCCGCCGTGGGCTGCTTCTTCCATGCGAAGACGCGGATACCCTGTTTCTCGAAAGGCTATTCGCTCGCCTATCTGATCGTGGCGATCGGCCCCTTCATGATCATCCCGAATGTCGGCCTCAACGAATGGGGTCACACCTTCTGGTTCATGGAGGAGCTGTTCGTCGCGCCGCTGCACTGGGGCTTCGTGTTCTTTGGCTGGATGGCGCTCGGCGTCTTCGGCGTCGTGCTGCAGCTCCTGCTGAATATTCAGCGCCTCATCGGGGAGGAAGGGGCGCGCCTGCTGACGGCGGACTGACACAAAGCGACCTGGCGAGCCCTGCCCGCCGGGCCGCAATCCATGCTCTGCTCTCCAAGCATGAGGCGCGCCTTCGCCGGGGCGCGCCTTTTGCGCAAGACTGCGCGCTTCGATGCGACGAACTGCCGCCCAAGCGTTCGGCAGTCGCACAATATTACGGCTTGCTGTAAGCCCCAAGCATTAGTATGAGTTTACTCGTGGCTGGAGTCCGCGCGGACCGCCCGACTTCTCCTGAGCCGTCGCTGCGCCCCCTTCGTTGTGCGGAGTTCGCGTGTTTTCGGGCGCCGCTTATCGCATTGCAGCGAATTCTTCAGGAGCTTCTTAATGCCACAAGTTTTGAAGCGAGCCGCGGCGGACAGAGCCGCGGAGCTCCGCTCGGAACCTTCGCCCCAGGCCGCCGCGGCGACCCTGCGGGAGGCGCGCGCACTCGGCCCTCGCGCGCGGGTCGAGCCGCGTAGCCCGGTCCTGCGCCCGATCAACCTCGAGCGCCGCGCGCGCTTCGCACGCATTCAGGAGGACGAAGCTCCCTACGATGCGTGACTGGCCCAATTGCCGGATCGCTCCTCCCCGTGGCGAGACCGGTCGCGTCGGCATGGCGGCCGTTCCAGACCGGGACGGCGGCGGACCCGCCATGCCGGACGCCCCCTTGCGGCCGACGGCGGCGAGCGCGCTTCCCGCTCGAACGGAGCCGTTGATCGCAACAGCCTGTCAACCTTTGCGGAATTCGCTCTAGGCCGCGCCGGCCGCCCGAAGCCCCAGCTCGAGGTCGGCGATGAGGTCGTCGATGTCCTCGATGCCGACGGAGAGGCGGAGCATCCCGTCGGAGATGCCGAGCTGGGCGCGCGCCTCCGGGGTGAGGCGCTGGTGCGTCGTCGTAGCGGGATGCGTGAGGAGGCTCTTGGCGTCTCCCAAGTTATTGGAAATCTTGACGATCTCCAGCGCGTTGGCGAATTTGAACGCCGCCTCTTTGCCGCCCCGCATCTCGAAGCTGACCAGCGTGCCGCCGCCCAGCATTTGGCGTCGGGCGAGCGCCGCCTGCGGATGGTCGGCGCGAAAGGGATAGAGCGCGCGCGAAACGCCTTTCTGCTCCGCGAGAAAATCGGCGATGCGCCCCGCGCTCTCCGCCTGACGCGCGACGCGCAGCGGCAGCGTCTCGAGGCCCTTCAGCAGCACCCAGGCGTTGAAGGGCGAGAGCGCGGGACCCGTCTGTCGCAGAAAATTATGCAGCGTCTCGTCGATGAGGGCCCGTGAGGCGAGAATGATGCCGCCGAGACAGCGCCCCTGCCCGTCAATGTGCTTCGTTGCCGAGTAAACGACGATGTCGGCGCCGAAAGCGAAGGGCTTTTGCAGCAGCGGCGACGCGAAGACATTGTCGACGACAAGCTTCGCGCCGGCCTCATGCGCGAGATCGGCGAGGGCTCTGAGGTCATAGACCTCGAGTTCCGGGATTGGTCGGCGTCTCGAGGAAGAAGGCCTTGGTCTCCTTGCGAACCGCTTTCTTCCACTGCGCGAGATCGGCGCCGTCCACCAGCGTCGTCTCAACGCCGAAGCGCGGCAGAAGCTCCTCGATGATGTAAAGGCAGGAGCCGAAAAGCGCCCGCGCCGCGACGACATGATCGCCGGCCTTGACCTGCGAGAGCACGGCGGCGGTGACCGCAGCCATGCCGGAGGCTGTGGCGCGCGCGGCTTCCGCGCCCTCGAGCAGGCACATGCGCGCCTCGAACATGGCCACGGTCGGATTGGAGAAGCGTGAATAGATGAAGCCCGGATCGTCGCCCTTGAAGCGCGCCTCGGCGGCTTCGGCGGAGGGATAGACGAAGCTCTGCGTGAGGTAGAGCGCCTCTGACAACTCGCCGAAGGAGGAGCGCAGCGCGCCGCCATGGACGAGGGCGGTCGCAGGCTTCATGGGGCGGCGGGCAGGCTCGGACATCAGGGCATCCTCGGGGCTTAGAGCGCGGCCAGGGTTTCCGAGGAGACCCGGCCTTTTAGCGCCTTGTTTTACGTGGCGGCAAGCCGGCCGGCTCAAATAACCACGGTACACGATTATTCGGATGCGGGCGCGACTGTCAATGGCGCGGCGCCGCTGTTTCAGACAGCGTCGAGCGCCGGCTATGGATTTATCGAGATCAATCCCTCGACGCTGCTCAGCGTCGACAATGCGGGCTTAGGTCTGCCCTTGTGATCCGCGCCCGCTCAGGCGCCGATTTCGAAGTCGCTCTTCTTGAAGATC
The DNA here is from genome assembly GCA_963808525.1 of uncultured Alphaproteobacteria bacterium. GTDB lineage: Bacteria > Pseudomonadota > Alphaproteobacteria > Rhizobiales > Beijerinckiaceae > Methylocystis. The sequence continues at coordinate 170,118 of CAWEGE010000019.1, read as the reverse complement.
GAGACGAGCTCGATTCCTTCGCTGGCGAGATTTTCCGCCGCGCCTTCCTCCCGGTCGATGACGACGAGCGCCTTCGTCACGCGGCCCTTGAAGCCTTCTTCCTTCAAGATCGCCAAGGCCTTGAGGATCGAGCCGCCGCTCGTCGCGACATCGTCGACGAGCAGCACCTCCTCGCCCTCGCCGGTATAGCCGTCGATGATCTCGCGCGCGCCGTGACCCTTCGCTTCTTTTCGCACGAAGAAGGCGAAGACCGGCGCGCCTCGGCTGTGGCTCACCGCCGCGACGCTCGCGACGATCGGCACGGCGCCCAGCACGAGGCCGCCGATGTGACGCAGTCCCTGCGCCCGCATGTAATCGACGATGATTTCGGCGGAGAGACAGGCGCCCTCGGGATGCAACGTCGTCTGACGCAACTGAAAGATGAAGCGGCTCTTGCGCCCGGAAGAGAGCGTGAAGTCGCCGATCTGCAGCGAATCTTTTTGGATTTGCGCGAGCAGGCGCCGCCAGCGCGGATCGCTCGGATCGACGACCCGGCGGGAGCGGGCGTCAGAGGGCGCGGAAGCGAGATCGGTCACGACGGGCTCCGTTCAGTGTGAGGCCAAACCCTGCGAACCCGAGCCCGTCATGCCCGCGACAAGCCCAGCCACGGCGGCCTCCAGCCTTCTGCTGGAAGGGCGCCGCTCCGAATCGGGAATCAGGCCGCGTCTTCCTCGTCTTCCGCGAAGAGCTCCTCGCGCGTGACGGTCTTTTCCGCGATCTTCACGAGGCTGGAGAGGTGCGCCACGACGCGCTCCTCATAGATCGGCGCGCGCAGAGAGGCGAGCGCCTGCTCATTGTTGCGGTAGAAGTCCCAGATCTGCTTCTCCTGGCCCGGAAACTGGCGCGCGCGCTCGACGACGGCCTCGGTCAGATCCTTCTCCTCGACCGTCACGCCGGCGCTCTGGCCAATCTCGGCCAAGACGAGTTCGAGACGCACGCGCCGCTCGGCAATCGCGCGATAGTCGGCGCGCAATTCCTCTTCGCTCTTGCCCTCGAACTCGGTCGAATTCGGCCTTGGCGCGCTCCTTCTCGACCTCGCGCCAGATGCCTTGGAACTCTTGCTCGACGAGGCTCTGCGGCAGATCGAAGGAATAGCGCTTGTCCAGCGCGTCCAGGAGCTTGCGCTTCAGCTTGTCGCGCGAGGCCTTGTCGAAGTCCGCCTCGATATTGGCGCGCACCGCGGCGCGCATCGCTTCGAGCGACTCGAAGCCGTATTTTTTGGCGAGCTCGTCGTCGATGTCCAGGGGCTTGGGCGCCGAGACCTCCTTCACCGTCACGTCGAACTCGGCGTCCTTGCCGGCGAGATTGGCCGCGGAATAATCGTCGGGGAAGCGCGTCTTCACAAGGCGCTTCTCGCCCTTGGCGGCGCCCTGCAGCTGCTCCTCGAAACCCGGAATGAACATGCCGGAGCCGAGCACGAGATCGACGTCGCCGCCGGTTCCGCCCTCGAAGGGAACGCCATCGAGCTTGCCCTCGAAATCGATCGTGAGCTTGTCGCCCTTCTCGGCCTTGCCGCCCTCCTCGGCGCGCGGCTCATACTCGCGCAGACGCTCCGCGAACTGGTTCACCGCCTTCTCCACCTCCTCGTCGGAGACAGGGGCGACGGGACGCTCGAGCGAAATGTCGTCGAAAGAACCGACCTCGAAACTCGGCAGCGTCTCGAAGCTCACGACGAAGGCGAAATCGCCCGCGGCCTCCAGAAGCTTCTCGATCGTCTCGCGGTCCTCGGGAAGATCGAGCTTCGGCCCGCTCGCCACGCGCAGCTTGTTTTCCTCGACGATCTTGCGATTGGCGTCGTTGACGGCTTCCTGCAGGACCTCGCCCATGATGCTCTTGCCGTAAAGCTTCTTCAGGTGGGCGATCGGCGCCTTGCCGGGGCGAAAGCCCTTGATCTGCGCCTTGGCGCGCACTTCGGCGAGCTGCGACTTCGAGCTTCGCCGCGAGATCGCTCGCCGGCAGAACCACCTTGAATTCCTGTTTCAAGCCCTCGGAAAGGGTTTGGGTAACCTGCATTTCATCCGCCTCTTGCAATGACATTGCGGCTGCGCAGCCTTCTGGCCCACGCCATCCGTCGACCGTGACGTTCCCTGCATGGTGCGGGCGGAGGGAGTTCGAACCCCCACGACTTGCGTCACCGGAACCTAAATCCGGCGCGTCTACCAGTTCCGCCACGCCCGCGACGGCTGCCCGTCGAGACGACCGACCGGCGTTCCGCGCCAGAGCCGCGCCGGCTCTATAGCAAGGGTGGGAGGGGAGCGCAGCACAAATTTGCCGCGCCTCCGCCGGCCGGTTTCCACTGGGAGCGGGGGTCGGGCTAGAACGGGGGCTCCTGGAGCCCCCTGAACCCCGGACGCCGACATGCCTCTTCCTACCCGCCGCGCCCTTCTCGCCGGCGTCGGCGCCCTGGCGCTGCCCTTCCCGGCCCGCGCCGAGGAGCCGGGGGCCCGCATTCTGGAGGCGCGGCCCGGCACGGCGCAGCTCTTGCCCGCCCCTGCGCCCGCGACCGATATTCTGGGCTTCGACGGCGTCTCGCCCGGTCCGCTGCTGCGCTACCGGCAGGGGGACACGCTGTTCGTCCGTTTGGTCAACAAGAGCGAGAGGCCCATGAGCCTGACCTGGCCGGGGCTGCGCGGCGAGAACGCCATGGACGGCGTCGCGCCGCTGACGCAGGCGGCGGTCCCGCCCGGCGGTAGCTTCGATTATAAGCGCAGGCTCGAGGACCCGGGCCTCTTCTGCTACCGGCCCGGCGTCTTCAAGGGGGCGGGCGTGCTCAACGGGCGCGGCCTCAAGGGTCTGCTCCTCGTCGAGGAGGCCAAGCCGCTCGAAAGCGACGCGGACCTCCTCGTCGTTCTCGACGACTGGCGGCTCGACTCGAAGGGTGTGATCGACGGCGATTTTTCCAACGCCAATGAGGCGAAAGGCGCGGGCCGGCTCGGCAATCTGCTCGCCGTCAACGGCGAGCGCGCGCCAAAGAGCTTCGAATTCAAGCCCGGATCGCGCGTGCGGCTGCGCCTCGCCAATCTCTGCAACGCGCGCATCATGGCGGTGAGCTTCGACGGCCTGTCGCCCGATGTGATTGCGGTCGACAGCCAGCCCTGCGACCGGTTCCCGCCCCTGCGCAACACGATTCCCGTCACGCCCGGCGCGCGCTACGAGCTGATGTTCGATCTGCCGGCGACCGAGGGCGCGAAGGCGCGCGTGATTATGCGCGCCGCGGACGGCAAGGATCAGGACTTGTTGCTCTTCGCGACCAAGGGCGCTCCCCGCGCGCCGCTCGAGGCGATCCGGGAACTCGCGCAAAATCCGGCCCTGCCGCCGATCATTCACCTCGAGCACTCGAAGAAGATCGATCTCGTCATCGCGCAGGATAACGGCCGCTGGACCCTCAACGGCCAGCCAAGCAAAGCCTATGCGGGCGATCCGCTGTTTCGCGTCAAGCGGGGAACGCCGGTCACGCTCGGATTCGACAATCGCAGCGGCGTTCCCCTCGCGATGCATGTGCACGGCCACTGCATGCGGCTGCTGCACGATCTCGACGACGGCTGGGAACCCTATTGGCGCAACACCGTCGTCGCGCCGCCCGGCAAGGTCAAGCACGCGGCCTTCCTCGCCGACAGCCCCGGAAAATGGGCGCTGCACGACGATATTCTGGAGCATGAGGCGGCGGGCGTCGCCACTTGGTTCGAGGTGGGGTGAGCGCGCCGTTCAATCCGCCACCGGCGGCTTGCCGCCGAATGTGTTGTTCTCGTCGAACAAGGCCGCGACATTGCGCGCCTCATAGATTTGATCCTCGCATTTGCCGAGATTGTCGTCCTTGCAGCATTTGGCCTTCTGCTTCAAACGCGTGACGACGCTGGAATGAAGGGCCTGATTGATCGTCGGCAGCAGCTTTCCGTCCTGACTGGGCGCGTAGAGCATTTCATAAAAGGAGACCTCGCAGGGCGTCTCGGCGATCTCCCGGAAAGTCGGGCGCAAGCGGTCGATCCGGAAGAGTCCGTCGCGGGAATCATGCGCGGGCGCCAGAGGATCGAGCTTGGCCGGATCGGGCAGGCCGGACCAGTCCAACGCGAGCCGCCTTTGGTCCGGCCCCTCGGCCTTCTTCGCCATCCAGACGAGAGGGATGTCGGCGAGCGCGCGCGTGACATAGCCCCCGCCGACATCCGCATGCGCGCCCGCAAACCAGACCTGCTCGATGTTCACGCCCTGCGGCGCCGCGCCGGTCCAGAGCGTCGGAACGAATTGCTCGCGATGCTCGTCGATCGCAAGCGCGTGACAAGCGTGCTCGACGATCGCGCAAGGGCCGGTGTCGTGGAAAGCGAATCGGCTCTCGTTTTGCGTCGACAAGAGCTGAGCCGGGATGCCGAGGCTGCCGACAGTGTCCCAGACGCCGAGGAATTTGATCTTCGCGTCGGTGTGGCAGTCGGAGCTGTTGAGCTTCATGAAGGCCTGCGGCGAGTGCGGCTTGTTGCTCGCGTTTCGATAATAGTCCCAGGCGTCGACAAGATCGCCGAGCCTCTGTCGCTTCAAAATTCCGCAGGCGGAGATGAAGCCGACGAGGCTGCGCGCGGTGAAGGCGCCGCGGGAGAAACCAAAGACGAAGAGTTCGTCGCCGGGCACATAGTTCTGCGCGACAAACATGTAGGCGGAGCGGATGTTTTCGTCGAGCCCGTAGCCCGTCGCCCCTTCCCAAAGCGTCTCCGCCAAGAGCCCGGACGAGCCGACGCCGCGCAGATAAAGCACGATCTGCTGCGGCCCATCCTTCGGATTGGCGTGGATCGCGCGCGCCATGAGCGCCACATTCGTCTCGGCGTCCTTGCTGTCCGCATTGTTCCATGTGCCGTCGCAACAGACGATCAGGCGCTTCATTCGACCCCTCCCAATGTCCAATGCGCCCCATGCTCGCAGGCATTTTGGACGAAAGCGTGGGCGAATTGCGCGATCTGAGGGAAAAGGTTCAGGTGGAAGCCAATTGATCAGGCCTCCGCCAGCGCCCCAACATGCGCGGCGACGCTTTGCTCCAAATCCTCCGGGCGATAGCCGCCTTCGAGCAGCGAGACGATACGGCCGTTGCAGCTTTGCTCCGCAAAATTGCGCAGCCGCAAGGTGAGCGCGCGAAAATCTTGCTCTTCCAGCCGCAGCCCCGCGAGCGGATCGCGCCTATGCCCGTCAAAGCCCGCGCAGAGGAGCAGCAGGTCTGGACCAAAGGCTTCGAGCGCCGGGAATATGCGCTCGCGCCAGGCGGCGGCAAAGACCTCGCCGCCGTCGCCTTTGGAAAGCGGCGCATTGACGATATTGCGGTGCTCGCCTTGCTCTAAGACCGCGCCTGTGCCGGGAAAGAGCGGCATCTGATGCGTCGAGGCGTAGAGCACTCGCCTCTCGCTCCAAAAAATCTTCTGCACGCCATTGCCGTGATGCGCGTCGAAATCGAGGATCGCGAGGCGCTCGGCGCCCAGGGCCAGCGCATGACGCGCGGCGACCGCGGCGTTGTTGAAGAAGCAGAAGCCCATGGCTTCATTCGGCAGGGCATGGTGCCCCGGCGGACGCGTCGCGACAAAGGCGGCTCTGGCCCGGCCCTGCAGAACGGCGTCGGTCGCCAGCACCGCTGCTCCCGCCGCGCAGAGCGCCGCGTCGAGCGTGCCGGGGCTCATGACGACATCGGGGCCGAGGCGCGAGAGGCTCTCGCGCGGCGAAGCGGCGCGCAGGCGCTCGACATAGGCAGAGTCGTGCACGGCGAGCAGCGCGTCGAGGCTCGCGTTCGGCGCTTCCAGCCGTGGGAGGTTCGCGAATTCGCTCCGCGCCAGTGCGCGGTGCACGGCGGCGAGCCGTTCGGGACGATCATAGGCGCCGGGACCGGGATCGTGTTGCGTCGTGCTTTCGGGCGGCAGAACCAGAAGGAGTTTTTCGCGCATTTCGGCGCGCAGGGGCAGCGGCGCCAGCGCCCCCAGGATCAGCGCGGCGCGGCGGGTGAGCCTCACCCCACCTGCCCGCGATGGCGCAGAAACTGATCAGCCAGCACGCAGGCCATCATCGCCTCGCCGACCGGCACGGCTCTTATCCCCACGCAGGGATCGTGGCGGCCTTTGGTCACGATCTCCGTTTCCTCGCCCGCCCGGTCGATCGTCCGGCGCGGCGTCAGGATAGACGAGGTGGGTTTCACCGCGAAGCGGGCGACAACGGGCTGACCGGTGGAAATACCGCCGAGAATCCCGCCCGCGTGATTGGAGAGGAAAGTCGGGCCCTTGCGCATCTCGTCGGCGTTGTCCTCGCCCGTGAGCTCGGCGGACGCAAAGCCTGCGCCGATCTCGACGCCCTTCACCGCGTTGATCGACATAAGCGCGGCGGCCAGCTCCGCGTCGAGCTTGCCATAGATCGGAGCGCCCCAGCCGACGGGAACGCCCGTCGCTTCGAGCTCGATCACCGCGCCGATCGACGAGCCGGATTTGCGAACGCCGTCGAGATACTCCTCCCAGCGCGCAGCGGCTTCCCGGTCGGGGCAGAAGAAGGGATTCTTGTCGACCTCGGCCCAGTCGAAGCGCGCGCGATCAATCTTATGCGGCCCGATTTGCACGAGCGCGCCGCGGATCGTGACGTCCGCGACGACCTTGCGCGCCACGGCGCCGGCGGCGACGCGCGCCGCCGTCTCGCGCGCCGAGGAGCGTCCGCCGCCGCGATAGTCGCGAACGCCGTATTTGGCGTCGTAGACGTAATCGGCGTGGCCCGGCCGGTATTTCTGCGCGATCTCGGCATAGTCCTTCGAGCGCTGATCCGTGTTCTCGATCAAAAGCGCGATCGGCGCGCCGGTCGTCACCTGCCGGCCCTTATCGTCCGTGAAGACGCCGGAGAGAATCTTGACCGCGTCGTCTTCACGCCGCTGCGTCGTGAAGCGCGATTGGCCGGGCTTGCGCTTGTCGAGAAAGACCTGAATTTCATCGGCGGCGAGTGGAATGCGCGGCGGACAGCCGTCGACGATCGCGCCCAGCGCCGGCCCGTGGCTCTCGCCGAAGGTCGTGACGCGGAAGAGATGGCCGAAGCTGTTGTGGGACATGGCTCGTGAGAGGCTTTGCGCGAAGCTTTCAGGGATGGCGCGGTTGTAGGGCCGGGGCGTCCGGGGGTCAAACCGAGCCCGCAGGCGGTTGCGAAGCGATCCTTGACTTCAAATCAACGTCGCGCACAATCGCCTCCATGCAACCAATGACGAGCCGTCGCCGAGCTCGGCGCGAAGACGACCTCTCCCCGGACGCTAGAGCCCTGGCCATTCGACAGTCCGAGTTTCTCCCATGAACGCGCCGCTTCGCTCGCGCCGCCGGGCCTCCCTCCCCCTCCCCGAAGCCCCTGCGCCCGACGAGGGCGCGAGGCTTTCGCTTGCGGAGCTCGCGCTTTCGCTTTGTCTCGCCGGCGGAGCCGACTACGCCGACATCCGTCTCGGCGCGACATTGCAGGAATATCTTTGCGCGCGCGACGAAAGGTTGGAGACGGTCTGGAGCGGCGAGTCCTGGGGCTTCGGCCTGCGCGTGCTGCGTCGCGGCTCCTGGGGTTTTTGCGGCGCGACGTCCCTGACGCCGGATGCGATTCGCCGCGCCGTGGAGACGGCGCTCGCCAATGCGCGCGCGGTCGAGCCCATTCAGGGCGCGCCGATCGCGCTGGAGGCGCTGCCCGTCGTCGAGGACCGCTGGGAGATGGCGCTGGGCGTCGATCCCTTCGCCGTGCCTTTGGCCAAGAAGGCGGATTTGCTGCTCGCCGCCAACGCCGCGGCGCGCGACGCGGGCGCCGAGTTCTGCACCGCGCAATTCCAGGCGGCGCGCGAGGAGCGGCTTTTCGCCAATAGCCGCGGAAGCCGCATCTGGCAGAGCCGCACGCGCGTGTGGCCTGAGTTCCAGATCACCGCCGTCGACAAGGCGAGCGGGCGTTTCGCCTCGCGCGACAGCCTCATTCCGCCGCGCGGCGCCGGCTGGGATTATGTCGAGTCCTGCGGGCTTCTGGAGGATGCGCGGCGCGGGGTCGAGGAAGCGCGCCAGAAGCTTCACGCCAAGCCCGTCACGCCTGGAAAGTGCGATCTCGTCATCGACCCGAGCAATCTGTTCCTCACCATCCACGAGACGGTCGGCCATTCGACCGAGCTTGACCGCGCGCTCGGCTGGGAGGCGAATTTCGCCGGGACAACCTTTGTAAAGCCGCATCGGCTGAGCAATCTGCGCTTCGGCTCGGATCTCATGACGATCTTCGCCGACCGGCGCCAGGAGGGGGGCCTCGCGACGATCGGCTATGACGACGACGGCGCGCCCGCCGCCTTCGCCGATTTCAACATCGTCGAGACAGGCGTCTTCAAGAACTTCCAGATGGCGATCGGTCAGGCGCATTATCTCGGCCTGCCCATGACCAACGGCTGCGCCTATGCCGACGATCTCTGCGCCTTCCCGCTGCAGCGCATGCCGAATATCTCGCTCAAGCCCAATGAGCAGGGATGCTCGCGCGACGAATTGATCGCCGGTGTGGATGACGGGCTTTATGTCGTCGGCGCGGGAAGCTGGAGCATCGATCAGCAGCGCGACAATTTCCAGTTCGGCGGCCAGCTCTTCTACGAGATCAAGAACGGCAAGCTCGGCGACATGGTGCAGGGCGCAGCCTATCAGGGGCGCACGCTCGATTTCTGGAACGGGCTCGATGGGCTCGGCGACGCTTCAACCTATGCGCTCTGGGGCGTGTTCACCTGCGGCAAGGCCGAGCCGATGCAGCTCGCGCCCGTCTCCCACGGCGCTCCCTGCGCGAGGTTTCGCGGGGTGGAGGTGCTGAACACGGATGTGGGGGGATCAGGGAGCGGTGGCCCTATATGAGCCATGTTGAGCCTCAACTTCGCCAGCGCGCTTGAGCCGATGACCGCCCCCGTCAAGCCTCATGTCCAAGACCCAAAAGATGAACGCCGAGCGCCTAAGTCCGGTGCGGTGCCTCATGGGCTGCGACGAATTGGCGCCGTCGTGTTCATCGCATCCCTCGGCCTCGGGAGCGTCTTGACTCTGGCGTGGCGACACGGGGACGCGTTGCGAAAGCGGCCGGAGGCGGAATGGATTGTCACCCGCTTCAGCGCGCGAGCTGACGCCGCCAAGAAACTCGGCGACGCCCTGCAGGCGTCGTCGTCGGGGCGCAACGAAGAAGCGCGAGCGGCCCTTGGGGAGGCGCTGACCTTCTACAAGCGGGAGGACAACCGGCTCGGGCAAGCCACTGTGCAGTTCGAACTCGGCGAGCTGGAGCGCAGGCTACGGCGCTACGACGCGGCGCGAGCGGCCTATAGCGAGGCGCTGACGCTTTATAAGCTGGCGGACAGCCGGCTTGGAGAAGCCAATGTGCGGTATGGTCTCGCGGAGATGGAGCGCAAGCTCGGGCGCCACGACGCGGCGCGGACGGCCTACAGCGAGGCGCTGAGGCTCTACACGCTGGAGAACGACTGGTTTGGACAGGCGAACGTGCAGTGCGGTCTGGGTCGCCTGGAGACCAAGCTGGAGTTCTATGAGGCCGCGCGCGCAGCCTTTGGCGAGGCGCTGAGACTGCAGAAGCAAGGGGGCAACTTGCTTGGGCAGGCCGGCGCCCAGCGCGCGCTCGGCGACCTGGAGAGCAAAGCAGGCCGCCTTGTTGCGGCACACGCGGCCTATGACGAGGCTTTGGCGCTCTACAAGCGGGAGGACGATCGGGTCGGAGAGGCCATTGTGCTGCTGGTTCTCGGAGACCTGGAGGCCAAGCTGGGACGCATTGAAGAAGCGCGCGCGGCCTACAGCGAGGCGCTGACGCTCAACCAGCAGAAGCACAATGCGCTTGGGCAGGCCGACGCGCAATTGGATATCGGCCGCTTGGAAAGCAAGCTGGGGCGCAACGACCCGGCGCGTGCGGCCTATGGCGAGGCGCTCAGGCTTTACCGGCCGGCGAGCGACCTGCTTGGGCAGGCCAATGTGCTGTTCGGTATCGGCAAGCTGGAGAGCCAGCTGGGGCGAAACGAGGAAGCGCGCGCCGCTTACACGGACGCCATCGCCTTCTACGGCGAGATGGGAATGACGGAGGAACGCCAGGCGACTTTGGCGGCTTTGAGCCAGCTGAACGAGCAACGCTGAGCGGTTCCTCACCCCCCCGCCACGCGCGACAGAAGCTTCGCGGTATAGTCCACCATCGGCACGATGCGCGCATAATTCAATCGCGTCGGACCGATCACGCCGAGCGCGCCGACGATGCGACGGTTGGCGTCACGCAGGGGCGCCGCGATTATCGAGGAGCCCGAGAGCGAGAACAGCTTGTTCTCGCTGCCGATGAAGATGCGCACGCCCTCGCCTTCCTCGGCGCGCTCGAGCAGGTCGATCACCTCGGTCTTCGTCTCGAGATCGGAGAAAAGAAGGCGGATGCGCTCGAGATCCTCGAGTGCAGTCAAATCCTCGAGAAGATGCGCCTGCCCGCGCACGATGAGCTCGCGCCCCGCCCCGCCCCAGCTCGCAATGCCCGCCTCGACGAGCTTCGCCGTCAGAGTGTCGAGCTCGATCTGCGCGGCCTGCTTGGCCGCCTCGATCTCGCGCCGCGCCTCGGTGAGAGTCCGCCCGCGGATGCGCGCGTTGAGGTAATTCGCCGCCTCGATCAGCGCGGCGGCCGGCAGGTCCCTTGGAACCGGCAGCACGCGGTTCTCGACGCCGCCGTCCTCGGCGACGAGAATGGCGAGCACGCGCTCTCTTTCGAGCCGCACGAAGTCGATCTGCTTCAAGCGCGCGTCGGCCTTGTCGACTGCGACGACGCCGGCCGCGCGGGCGAGACCCGACAGCAGCCCCGTCGCCTCGGCGAGCACGCCCTCGAAGTCGCGCTGCTTGGCGGAGGCCTCGACCTGCGCTTCGATGCGCGCGCGCTCCTGCGGCCCGACGTCGCCGATCTGCAGGAGCGAGTCGACGAAGAAGCGCAGGCCCAGCTCGGTCGGCAACCGCCCGGCGCTGATGTGAGGGGCGTAGACGAGCCCAAGCTCCTCCAGGTCCTGCATGACGTTGCGCACCGAGGCGGGCGAGAGCGTCATCGGCAAGACGCGCGAGATATGGCGCGAGCCGACCGGCTCGCCCGAGGCGAGAAAGCCGTCGACAATCTGCCGAAAAACCTCGCGCGAACGCTCGTCGAGCTGGGCGAGATAGGAGGCGGAGAGCGGCGCCGGGGTCATGAGGAGAGCATAGCGCAATGAAGCGCTGGAGCGAATTCCACAAAAGTTGACAGACGGGACCTGGGTCGCGGGCCGGCACGGCCACAAAATCCCCTCAAGCCGAGGTTAGGGCATTCGGGGGACCCAGCCCGGGCGGCGGCTGAACTGGCGCCTGCGAGGGCGCCGCAACGAGCGAAATGCGCGATGAAAGCTCTGTTTCTCGGTTTCAGCCTAATCATGGCCGCGAATGGCGCTCTGGCAGGCGAGACCGACACCCGATGCGCGGTGCCGCACATCACCGTTCGCGGCGACGCCAAGAGCGAGGAGCGGCCGAACGTTGCCTATCTCAATTTCGGCGTCGTGAATGAGGCGACGACCGCCGAACAGGCGGCGGCCGACAATGCGGCGCCTTCCGAGGCCGTCATCGGCGCGGCCAAAGCGCTGGGCGTCGATCCCAAGGATATCCAAAGTCAGTCCTTCTCGGTCTCGCCGGTTTATGTCGAGGAGCATGAAGCCGCGCCGCGCCAGCCGACCCGGCAAAAGATCGCCGGCTATAGGGCGAATCATCTGTTTCGCCTGCGTCTGCGCGATGTGGACAAGGCCGGTATGATGGTCGCCAAGCTGCTCGCCAAGGGCGCCAATGAGGCGCAGGACCTCTCCTTTGGGGTCACGGACGAAGGCGCCCGCATGGACGCACTTCGCGTCCAGGCCGTCTCCGAGGCGCGCCGCCGTGCGGAGGTCTATGCGAAGGCCGCCTCGATGAAGCTCGGCCGCCTTCTCATTCTCAATCCGCAGCCGCAAGCCGCCGGCTACGCCGATGCGCCCATGCCCCGCTTTGCGGCGAAGGCGGTCATTCCCGTCGAGCCCGGCGTGATCCCGCTCTCAACCGAGGTGGAAGCGACCTTTGAGCTTGTTCCCCCATGAGCCCAAGCCGGAAGTGAAGCCGAGGCTGCTTTTGGCGCGCAAATGCGCTAAGAAGCGGCAACCAAAAGGATTAGAGCTAAATCATGCCTCTCGCCGCCGCGATCCGCACCATTCCCGATTATCCCAAGAAGGGCATCCTTTTTCGCGACATCACCACGCTGCTCGGCGACGCCCGCGCCTTCCGCAAGGCGGTGGATGAGCTGGTGCAGCCCTGGTCCGGCTCCAAGATGGACAAGGTGGCCGGCATGGAGGCGCGCGGATTCATCCTGGGCGGCGCCGTCGCGCATCAGCTGTCCGCGGGTTTCGTGCCGATCCGCAAGAAGGGCAAGCTCCCGCATAAAACGGTCTCGATCAGCTACGAGCTGGAATACGGCACCGATGAGATGGAGATGCACGAGGACGCGGTGTCGCCCGGCGATCGCGTGATACTCGTTGACGATTTGATCGCCACCGGCGGCACCGCCGAGGGCGCGATACGGCTTCTGCGCAAAATGGGCGCCGAGATCGTCGCCGCCTGTTTCGTCATCGACCTGCCGGAGCTTGGCGGAGCGAAAAGGATCGAGGCGCTGGATGTTTCCGTGCGCAGCCTCGTGAAGTTCGAAGGGCATTAGTTTGAACCCAGCTTTTTGCCTGAACGTAGCGACTGCCAAGACAGCGCCCCGCCCGACGGCGGCGCCGGCGGCCGACGCGCTCAAGCGATCGCTCCCGTCGAACGGCGCGGAGCGCTAACGAGATGAAGGTGCTGGCGATAAAGCCAAGCCGGTCGCAGATTCTGCTGGCGATCTTGTCGGCGGCGACGATCGCGATCGGCGTGCTCGCGCTGAGCTTTTCTCCGGAGAGGGAGGAAAGCGCGGAAGCGCCGGACCCGCTCGCCTCGACGCGAGCCGACGACGGGCTCGGCGGGCGTTTTCTGCATGCGCTGCGCGGAGGGACTCAAGACCCTGCCCGGCGAGGAGGATCTCGCGCCGCCGATCGCCGTGGCGCCTCCGGAGGCCAGTCCTGTAGAAGCGCCGGCCGCGCTGGAGGCCTCGAACGTCGGGCGGCCGGTCGACGCTCCGACGCCGCCGCGCCGCCCTGGAGACCTGGGGTCGGACGATTTCCCTCTGCCGCCGCGCCGCCCGTCCAACCTCCTGGCGGATGCAGGGCCCAAGGAGGCGGCAGGGATCGCCCCCTCGCCGGAAGCCGCTGCGCCTCCAGCGGCGGCGCCAGCGCCCGCCGAGCCGCAGGTCGCGGCCCTTGGGCCAGAGCCGACGCTGAGGCCCGCGCCGCCGGGCAGCTTCGACCGCACGGATCAGCCGCCGCCTCGCTTCAACATGGGGGCGCCCGCCTATGTCCGCATTTTCAAGAAAGAGGGCGAGCTCGAGCTGTGGCTCAAGGTCAATGGCCGCTACACGCTTTATCGCAATTTCCCGATTTGCAAATCTTCGGGTCACCTCGGGCCCAAGCTCAAGGAGGCCGACTATCAGTCGCCCGAAGGCTTCTATTCCGTCTCCACAAAGCAGCTCAATCCGCACTCGAACTATCACCGCGCCTTCAATGTCGGCTACCCCAACGCCTTCGACAAGCAGAACGGGCGCACCGGCGGCCTCGTCATGGTGCATGGGGCCTGCAAGTCCGTCGGCTGCTTCGCGATGACCGACAAGGGCATCGAGGAGATCTACGGCTTCGTCGCCGCGGCGCTGTCCGCCGGCCAGCACGAGGTGCCCGTGCATATTTTCCCCTTCCGCATGACCGACACGGCCTTGCAGAAGGAGACCTCGGAGAGCGGCTGGATGGCCTTCATGTCCCAGGACGCCGAAGCCGGCAAGGAATGGGCCCCCTTCTGGCGCAATCTCAAGGAAGGCTACGACCTTTTCGAATCCACGCATGAGCCGCCCGTCGTCTATGCTTGCGGCGACCATTACGCCTTCGAGGCGGCAAAAGACGGAAAAAACGGCTGCCAACGCATTGCGGGCTGGTGAGGCCCGGCGCACACCTCAGATCAGGGGGCGCGGCGAGCCAGCCAGGCGCGCGCGAAACGCGCCGCCGGTCCCCGGATAAGCGCGTACGGAAGGAATGCAAGCGCTATCGCGATAACGGCCGACTCGCCGGGATGAAACATGTCCAGAAAGGCGAGCTGATAGGCGACGTCCATGACGAGGCCGAGGATGAGAATCCTCGCGGTCGAGAGCACGCCCTCCCATAAAGGAGCCCGATGCGGCTCGCCGCCGAACAGGACCGCGGAAAGATAAGGCCTGCGGTCGCTCCGCGCGTCGGCGAAGCCGTCGCGCAGCGCCGCGACGCTCGCCATCGTCGGCTGCAGCGCGAAACGGAAGGTCATGGGACCGCCCGGCCTTGCGACAATGTTCCGCCACAGCCGCTGTAACTCGTCCGTCGATAGGCCGTACCAGAGGAGATCGAGCGCGGCGAAGCCGAGCAGCGATGCGAGCGCCACCCGCGCCAGCAAGATCTCGTTCCTCGACGCGGCCTCGGTCATCGCGCTCTCCCGCGGCCGGCGCCGTTAACGACGCCGGCCCCCGCCATGATGCGCGCGCCCGCCTCCCCCATGGCCGCCGCCAACGCGATGTCCGCCGCCGCCCTGGAAACCGTGATGAGCCGGCCGGCCCTGCATGCCGCCGCGATGGCCTGGGGCCCCGCCTCCCTGCAAAGCGGGGCGGCCGCCCGGCGCCGGGCGGGCCGGGAATCCTCCCGCTTGACCTGGGAAGCCGCCGCCCCCGGGCCTGCCGCCCGGACCAGGCAGCCCGATGGCGCCGCCAGGGCCCCCGCCGGGTCTGCCGATGGCGCCGCCGCCCGGCCCTGGACGATTGACCGGCCCTCCGCCGCCCGGCGGTCTGACGCCCCCGTTTCCGCCTCCGGGTCCGGGACGATTGCCCGGGCCGCCGCCTGGCGGGTTGGGGCCGCCGACGCCGCCCCCCAGCCCCGGACGCCCAATGGGCCCTCCGGCGCCCGGCCTTCCGCCCGGACGGCGGTCAGGGTCGGGCCGCCAGGGCCTTCCGCCGATCACATTGTTTCCGCCGTTTCCGCCCCCGATTATGGTGTTGCCGCCGCCGCCGCCGATCGTGACGTTGTTGCCGCCGCCCCGCCAGCCCGGATAGCCCGGCCAGACCGGGGGGTAGAACACGCCCGTGTTCCAGTTCCAGTAATTGCCGCGCCAAGCGGAGCCCACGGCCACGCCCACGCCGAAGCTCAAGAGGCCGGCGATCGCCGCGCCCGCGGGGGGCGCAAAGACCGCGACGGGGTCGTATCGCGGAACGTAAATGACGGAAGGATTGGGCGATTCGATAACGATAACCTCTCGGGGACCCTCTTTCTGCGTCACAACGGTCATTTGCTCGTTCGACGCGAGCGCGCCCGCCTGCTGCGCCTTGAGGCGCAGACGCTGGATTGCGTCCGCCACCTCCTGCGGCTGATTGACGATGGCGTCGCCGAGATTGCGGGTCCAATCGAGATCGTCGTTAAGCTTTTGCAGAACCGTGGGAAAGCGCAGCATCGCTTTCACCGACGGGTCCCAGTTTTGCGCGTCCGCGCCGGAGAAATCCTGGTGGGCGGCGGCGGCGCTGTTCCTCTCCAGCCAGCGTTGCGCCTGCACGATCTCGAGCGGATAGGCGGAGGCGGGCAGCAGTTGAGCGAGCAGGGCGTCGGGATAGAGCGCGATCGGCGCCAGCAGATGCTCGAGCTCCGCCTGTGTAAATCGAGCGGGCTGCGCCTCGGGCGCAGCGTTCGGCGCGGGCTCGTAGGCTGGGGGCGGGGCAGGCGTCTGCGCGAGCGTCGGTCCGGAAGCGGGCGCGATCAGCAGGCTGGCCGCGCCGCGAATGAGAAGGCTCTTGAGCCTAGCGCCGAAGCTCCCGTTGTTTCGCCCCCCTGCCATATCGACGCCCTCCACGACCGGCGCAAAGCCAGTTCTTGTTCTATGTTTCCAATTGAAAATCGAGGGTGAGTTCAGAATTCCCTCAACCCCGCAATCCGAGCGACCGCGAGGAATGACCGCATTCCGTTACGTTTCGGGATTAGTTGACGCGCTCGATGCAGAAATCGAGCACCTCGAGCAGAGCGTTTTTCGACGGTGAGGGCGGGAAAATCTCCATCGCGTCGCGCGCGATCGCGGCGTAATGGGTCGCGCGCTCGATGGTGTCGTCGAGCGCCTTGTGTTTCTTCATGAGGCCGCAGGCCGTCTCGACGTCGCCGTCCTTGATCTCGCCCTTCTCGAGCGTCCGCCGCCAGAACTCGCGCTCGCTCTCGCCGCCGCGGCGGAAGGCCAGCACGACCGGCAGCGTGATCTTGCCCTCGCGGAAATCGTCGCCGACGTTCTTGCCGAGCTTCGCCGAGGAGCCGCCATAGTCGAGCGCATCGTCGATGAGCTGAAAGGCGACGCCGAGGTTCATGCCGTAGCTTCGCGCCGCCGCGATGTCGGCCTTGGAGCGGCCGGCGAGAATGACGCCGACCTCAGCGGCGGCGGCGAAAAGCTCCGCCGTCTTGCGCCGGATGACCTCCATATAGGCGTCTTCCGTCGTCTGGGTGTCCTTGGCCGCGTTGAGCTGCATGATCTCGCCTTCGGCGATCACCGCCGCGGCGCTCGAGACAACGGTGAGGCAAGGGAGATTGCCCGGCTCGACCATCATTTTGAAGGCGTGGCCGAGCAGAAAGTCGCCGACGAGCACGCAGGTCTCGTTACCCCAAAGCATGCGCGCCGCGATCTTGCCGCGGCGCATGTCGCTCTCGTCGACGACGTCGTCGTGGAGCAGCGTCGCCGTATGCATGAACTCGATGCCGGCGGCGAATTTCAGGTGACCGTCGCCCTTATAGCCGCACATGCCGGCCGTCGCGAGCACGAGCATCGGGCGCAGTCGCTTGCCGCCTGCCGAGATCAGATGATTGGCCACTTCCGGGATCGTCGTAACGTCCGACCCCATCCGCGCAATGATGAGCTGATTGGTGCGTTCAAGATCGGGACGGATCAGAGCCAACAAGCTATCGAGGCTCGCGCCGGTTTTCTTTTCTCTCTCGTCAAGCGAGATGACGATGCCCACAGCCCCCCCAATCATACGTTCGACCATCAACTCGACGGCAAGCTCAACTTAATTGTTTGCGTTACGCGCGGCAAGCTGAACCGAACCCGTTGGGTGACCGGCTTGCTCCCGAGCCTTTCGCATGAGATGGCTGGCGCCATGGCGGTGCAAATCTCCGGCTTCCTGGGCGGGCGGGTGCAGCTGGCGCAGGAGGAGCGCGGGCATCGCGTGGGCCTCGACGCCGCCCTCCTCGCCGCCGCGACGCCCCCCGCCACCACCGGCCTCATCCTCGACCTCGGCGCGGGCGTCGGCGCCGTCGGCTTAAGCGCCGCCCGCCTGGCGCCCAAGGCCAAGATCGGCCTCGTCGAGATCGCGCCGGAGACCGCCGCTCTCGCTCGCGAGAACATCCGCCTCAACGATCTGGAGGCGCGCGTTCGCCTTTACGAGGCGGACTTCATCGGTGCGGCCAACCGTCGCGCGGTCGGCCTTATCGACGGGGAGGCGGCGGTCGTCCTGACCAACCCGCCCTTTCACGAGCGGTCGAGCGTGCGGGTATCGCCCGATCCCGCCAAGGCTTTGGCGCATGTGGCGGGCGCGCCGCTCGCCGAGTGGACGCGCGCGGCGCTGGCGCTGCTCGCTCCGGGAGGAACCTTCGCGATGATCCATCGCGCCGAGGCGCTCGGCGAATGTCTCCCGGCGCTGGAGGGTCGGATCGGCGGACTCGCGATCCTGCCGGTCCAGCCGCGCGACGGCGCGGCGGCGACGCGCATTCTGATCCGGGGCGTCAAGGGCTCGAAGGCGCCGCTCGCGCTCCTGCCGCCGCTGATTCTTCATCGCTCAAACGGCGCCTATGCGCCGCTCGCGGACGCGATTTTGCGCGGCGTGCGGCCGGCTCCGCTCTAAAACCGTGTAAGGAGAAACTTGGGGGCGTGATCTAGCGGCCCTTTTGCGCGCCCTTACCCCTCTCGTCGCCTTCGATCCTGCCGGAACGCAGCCGCACGACGCGGTCGCAGCGAGCGGCGAGCGCCGCGTCATGCGTCGCGAGGATGAGCGTCGCGCCGCGCCGCGCCTTCTGCGCGAAAATGAGCTCGATGATCTGCGCTCCGGTCTCGGAATCGAGATTGCCGGTCGGCTCGTCCGCCGCGAGGATCAGCGGGTCCGGGGCGAGCGCCCGCGCCAGAGCGACGCGCTGCTGCTCTCCGCCTGAAAGCTGGCGCGGATAATGGCGCAGACGGCCCTCGAGACCGACCGCCGCGAGCTCGGCGGCGGCGACCTCGAACGCGTCGGGGCGGTTCGCGAGCTCCAGCGGCGCGGCCACGTTTTCCAGCGCCGTCATGGTCGGGATGAGCTGGAAGGACTGAAAAACCACGCCTATGTTTCCCCCGCGAAAGCGCGCCAGGCGGTCTTCGTCCATTTGGGCGAGGTCGAGGTCGCCGATACGCACGACGCCGGAGTCGGGGCGCTCGAGCCCCGCCAGAGTCATTAAAAGTGTGGATTTCCCCGAGCCCGACGGTCCAACGAGACCGATCGTCTCTCCTTGGGTTATTGTAAGGGTCAACGCCTTGAGCACGTGCACCCGCGCTGCGCCGGCGCCGAGAGTGAGGTCGACGTCGATGAGTTCAATCGTGGAAAGCGACACCGGGGGAGCCTCGAGCCAGACGCTGAAAGGGAGCGCGCGCCTATATGCCGGTTTGCGCGCGGCGTTCCAAGCTCTCTCCTCGCTCTTCTTCTCGCTCGGCGTTCTGCTCCTCCCCGCCGTCGCCGTCGCCGAATGCGCCAACGCCCCTTCGCTCCTCGGCGGCGACCAGAAATGCGCCGAGACGCTCACCGTCGTCGCCTTCGGCGACAGTCTGACGGCGGGCTATCAGCTTCCGGCGAGCCAAGCCTTCCCGGCGCAGTTGGAGCGGCGCCTCGCTGCGGACGGCTTCCCCGTGCGCGTCGTCAACGCCGGGGTTTCGGGAGACACGACGACGGACGGCCTCGCCCGGCTCGACTATGCGCTCTCCGAGAAGCCGGATCTCGTCATTCTGGAGCTCGGCGCCAACGACATGCTGCGCGGCGTCGATCCCAAGCTCGCACGCGCCAACCTCGAGAAGATGCTCGCCGCGATCAAGGCCAAGGGCTCAGCAATTCTGCTCGCCGGCATGAAGGCCAGCGGCAATTACGGGGAAGCCTACAAGGCGCAGTTCGACGCCATCTATCCGGGGCTCGCGAGCGCGCAGTCCTTGACGCTCTATCCGTTCTTTCTCGACGGCTTGAATAAGGACGCTGCGCTGCTTCAAAAGGACGGCCTTCATCCCACTGAAGAGGGCGTGGCCCGCATCGTGGCGGGAATTGCGCCCGCCGTCGAGGAAAGTCTGCGCGAGATCCTGATCGAGCGCGCCAAAAAAGGGCCCTGAGCAGGCGGCGCCCGAAGCCCGGCCGGCGGGAATGCTTTCGCGCAAAATGCGCTCTAAGATATTCAATTAGATGATGTTTTGTCAGGCGCGGGGAGGAAGGTCATGCCGAGACTGTTCACAGCCCTGGAGATCCCGGCCGAAGTCGGGGAAAGCCTCGCGCGGCTGCGCGGCGGACTTTTCGGCGCCCGCTGGATCGACGTCGAAAACTATCATCTCACGCTGCGCTTCATCGGCGACGTCGACGACCGCGTGGCGCGTGACGTCGAGCATTCGCTCCATGCGATCCGACGGTCCGCTCCGGTCGTGACGCTCGGAGAACTCTCCGCTTTCGGCGGCGACAAGCCGCGCGCGATCATTGCGAAGGCGCGGCCAGATCCGGCGCTCGTCGAGCTTCAGGCCGAGCAGGAGCGGCTGATGCGGCGCCTGGGGGCTTCGCCGGAAGTGCGCAAATTCGCGCCGCATGTGACGCTGGCGCGGCTGCGCGGGGCGTCGCCCATGGCCGTCGCCGACTATCTGAGCGCGCGCGGCTATTTCCCCTCGCTCAAATTTTCGCCGGCGCGCTTCGTTCTCTATTCGTCGAGGAATTCGGTCGGCGGCGGCCCATATGTCGTCGAATCCGCCTATCCCTTCCGCGCGCGGCGCGAGGAGGCTGTGGCGTAGAGCGGCTCAGCCCTCGGCGCGAGCCGGCGCAGTCGCGGGCGTGAGCAGCCGGTTCTTTTCGATGATCGCCGCGAGCGCCGGGTCTTTCGCCGCCGCTTCCCGCAAGAGCCTCTCGGTCCCAGTCTCCAACTGCTCCTGCAGCAAGGCGAAGAAGGCGTGCGGGCTCAGTCCGTGCTCGATCGGCGGCAGAAACTCCATGACCGCGACGCCCGGGCGGATGCGAAAGCCGTGACGTGGCCAGAAGAGTCCGGAATTCAACACGACAGGCAAGACCGGCGCGCCGGTCTCATGATAGATCAAGGCGACGCCGAACTTATAGGCCGGCGGAGCGCCGGGCGGCCGGCGCGTTCCCTCCGGAAAGATGAAGAGCTGGCGCTGTTGCGCGAAGAGCGCCTTGGCCTTGGCGACAAGCTGCGGCAGCGCCTTGCGTCCTTTGGCTCGGTCGATCGCGATCTGCTCGGAGCGCAGCAGATACCACCCGAAGAGCGGCAAATAGACCAATTCGTGTTTCAGAATGAAGGAGAAGTCCGGAAAGAAGATCGGCAGCGTGAAGGTGTCCCACACCGACTGGTGCTTGGCGGCGACGATCACCGCGCCTTTCGGGATGTTCTCGAGCCCGCGGATTTCATGCTTGAGGCCGCAGATTTTCTCCAAGAGCCAGAGCGTCGTGCGGCCCCATTGCCGGCCGAGCTCCTGCACGATCCCGCGCGGACCCGTGATCAGCGTCGGAAGCCACAGGAGCATCAGCAGCACCGTGCCGACGTAGTAGGCGCATTGGAAGACGAGCGAGCGCAGGAACAGCAGCATGACGGGACCGGATGGGGACGGGAGGCGATCTTTTAAGCCGTAGCGCCCAACGGCGACAAGCGGCTTGCCGCCGCAGGCCGCGCGGCGCTAGGGGATTTCGCGTGCGCCGCGCCGCGACCTCCACGCCAGCCCAAGGCGGGACACGCCGAGCGTTGGATCGACCGCAATGAGAAACGAAATGCCTCGCCTGTCCCGTCACGCCGCGCCGGGCTTCGCTTTAGGGCTTCTGGCGCTCCTCGCTTGCGCCCAGGCGCGCGCAGAAGTAGCCGAGCCCGACGGCTATCGCCTCGACGACTACAGGGCGCCGACGCCAGCGACCCTGAAGGGCGCGCATGTCATCGACACACAGCAGGCTTTCGAGCTCTGGCGAGGGAAGTCCGCCGTCTTCGTCGACGCTTTGGCGCGCCCGCCCAAGCCCGCCGACCTGCCGCCCCAGACGGTCTGGCGCGACAAGCCGCGGGCCGACATTCCGGGCAGCGTCTGGCTCGTCAACACAGGCTTCGGCGCGCTGGCGGAGACGACGCAGCGCTATTTCGAGACGGGACTCGCGAAGGCGGCCGGCGGCGACAAGCAGAAGCCGCTGGTCTTCTACTGCCTCGAGAACTGCTGGATGTCCTGGAACGCGGCCAAACGCGCGCTCTCGCTCGGCTACGCAAATGTCTATTGGTATCCCGAGGGCACGGATGGGTGGGATAAAGGCGGTCACCCGCTCGAACACCGCTCGCCGGAACCAGGTTTTTAACGAGCGTAGGGACGCGAGGCCACACCGCCCATGCCAGAGCAGGACGATCCCTTCGAGCTCGAGCGCTTCGTCGCGGCGCAGGCGCCGGTCATCGACAGCGTGCTCGCCGAGTTGCGCGCCGGGCGCAAGCGAACGCATTGGATTTGGTTCGTCTTTCCGCAGATCGCGGGCCTCGGCTCCAGCGCCATGGCGGTGCGCTATGCGATTGGCGGACGCGCCGAGGCGCAGGCCTATCTCGCCCACCCTGTTCTGGGAGAAAGGCTGCGCGAATGCGTTCGCCTGGTCATCGGCTCACGACGTTCCCTGTCAGATGTCTTCGGCTCTCCCGACGATATGAAATTTCGCTCCTGCGTGACGCTCTTTTCCGCCGCCGCTCCGGAGGAGGCCGTGTTCGTCGAGGCGATCGATCGCTGTTGCGGCGGCGTGAAGGACCCTGCAACGCTCTCCAAACTCGGCGATGCCGACCGCTGATCGCGCGCGGCGCCACTTATCGCTTATGGCGCGCTCTTGCGGAAGACCAGAAAATATTGCCGCGGCAGGAAGTCAGGCTGCTCGATAAAGGTGAAACCGGCCTCCGCGAGTTCCTGCGCGGCTTTTTCGGGCGGAATGCGGTGCTCCGGCGGCGGGCCATTGGGCGAATCGGCCTTGAAATCGATGATCACGAGACGACCATCGTCTTTCAGCGCGGACTTGAGCTGCGTGAAGTAGGCGACGCGATGACCGATGTGATGGAACGTATCTACGACGAGCGCGAGGTCGACGGGTTGCGGCAGTGAGGGATTGTCGCTCTGCGCCAAAACGGGAACGAGGTTGGAGAGTCCCTCCCGCTTCGCGCGCTCACCCAGATAGCGCGTCATGTCCGGCTCGACGTCGACCGCATAGACACGGCCCTGCTGCGCGACCCGCGCGATCCGCGTCGCGAAATAGCCCGTGCCGGCGCCGATGTCCGCCACGATCGCGGATTTGCCGATATTGAGCGTCTCGAGCACCTCCTGCGGCTTCTGCCACGCGTCACGCTCGGCCGAGTCGAATTCCTTCGCCCAGTTTTCAGCGCCGTCGAAGCTTCGGTGGAAGGCTCCGTCGCCGCCGTCGATCTGATGATGATGCATGTGATGCGCAGACGGCGTATCCGCCGCAGGCTCTTGGGCGGCCGCAGGCCACGCGCCGACGCTGCATAGCGCAAACAAAAAAATGCGGCGCGCGAACCCCCGCGCCGCGTTTTTGCCGCCGCATCTTTTGAACATCAGGTCAGACTTCCTTTTATAGGTTTCGCAAAAGCCGTGTATTCGATCTCCGGCGCTTGGCCGCCGAGGCGCCTGACGCCGCCTCAACTTTCAACCGGCGTGGCCTTTCCGGCCGCGCTCGCCGCGATCCATTTCTTGAGCTCGGCGATGTGAGCGCTTTCCTCCTCGACGAATTCGCGCGCCACAGCCTTGACCTCCGGATCGGTCGTCTCGTCGAGGACCTTCTTGTAATAATCGTAGCCCGCCTCCTCGGCCGAGAGGGCGATCTCCAACGCCTCGCTGCGGCCGATAAACGGATCAGTCGCCCATATCGCCGCAGTCTCCGGACTTTCGAGGTCCGGCCATTCGAACTCGTCCGTCTTCATCTTCGGCACGTCCCGAAAGCCGGAACGGGCCTTCGCGTCGGCGAGATGCAGACGCGAGTAGTCGGAAAGCCGACGAAACAGACGGCCGACTTCACGATTGCCGCAGGCGTCCATGGCGTCGGCGAGCTGGCCGAAGCGCAGGGCGGCTTCTTCTTCCAAGCGGATCGCGTAGGCTAAAAACAGCTCGACGGATTCCATGGTGAAACCTTCTCCTTTAAGCGCCGCCGGGCTCGCCGGTGAATTTCACCAAAATGTCCTGATCGCGCACGACATATTGGCAGGCGAGACGGAAGCGCGGAGCGACGTCTTCAACCTCAGCCTTGCGGATCTCTTCCTGCGTGATTTTGCCGAGCGATTTCAGCTGCGTCTTTTCCTTCTCGGTGAGCGCCGACCCCATGGTCTTGCCGGAGAGCGTCACCACCTCGATCAGGCAGGAGCCGCATTCGCCGTCACGGCAATCGTGAGGGATCGCCACCTTATTGTTTTCTGCCACCGCGAGCACGGTCGAGGTGTCGCCCGCGATGGCGTAGACGGTAAGATTCTTGTGCAGCAGGGGCGATTCGAAAGTAACGTTCGGCATGGGCTTCCTCGGCTTAGTGGTTGGGGCGCGCGCCTCCCGCGCGAATTGCGCCCAACCTTCAAGCTAGCAGACCCGGAGCCAAATGTACGCTCTCGTCGCCCTTTTGCGGCGCTATGTCGCATTCGTGGACACGGATGCTTTTTTGAGCTTCTCAATCACGGCGTCGTGAAGATTGAAGCACGCTTCGATCGTCTCGCGCGACGACCGACATGCGCGCGGCGCGGCTTGCTTAGTCAATGGGGAACGGGAAGCGGCGCTTCGGACGGCGTGCGGCTCGGCCGTCCGTCGAGTCCTTGGAAAGGAAACAATCCCGCCTGGAAGCATTGCGCCATATGCGTCGCCTTGGCGAGCGCCTGCTTAGCCTGGGTTTCCGGGAGGTTGTCGCGCACGGCTTGCGTGAAGAGCTCCAGCCAACGCGCGAAATGCTCGGGCTCGACCGGCAGATGCGTGTGAGCGGTGTAGGGATGGCCGTCGTAACGCTCGGTGTGAAGCAGCGACTTCGACCAGAAGTTCGCAACCGTCGCGATGTGACTCTCGAGATCGTGAATCGACCCGCTCATAACGGGTCCAAGCAGCGGATCGGCAAGACCGCGCTGATAGAAGTCGCGCACGCAGGCCGCGATCGCGGCCTCGATACGCGCTCTCTCGGCCGCATCGTCGATTCTCGGGAAGTCGAAGGTCATGAGCTGTCTCTCATTGTCGCTGAGGCGAGCCCCTGCGCTGGGAGCCGCGCGGGCGCAGCACCGATGCGGATCCCTATGCAGGCTAGGCGCCAGCTGCGCATTGCACACGCAACCCGCGGAAATAAGCGGCGCAGCGCGGGATGCGCCCAAAGGCCGCGAACCTCACACGAACGACCCTTGTTATATTCATGACAACATAACTGCCGCCCTCAGATATATTCGTGACAATATAGCTTTCCGCCTGCCGCACGTCGGGGCGCGCCATTGAAGAAGATCATGATTTGCAAGGATATATTTGGCCTTGGCGATCGCTGGCGCGGCGTTTGCACTGTGGAGTTGAACCTCGACGGGAAAGAGCGCGCCAATGGACAGATCAACAAAGTGGGACGCGCCGCGGAACACCCGCGGCTTTGCGATCATCCTCGGCACGAATGAGATCGCCTCGGCGGTCGCCGTGAGGCTCTCGTGGGAGGGCTTCAACGCCGCGCTCAGCTACGACCCGTATCCGCCGGTGCTCAGGCGTGGGATGTCCTTTCATGACGCTCTCTTCGAGGATTGCGCGCAGGTCGACGGGATCATCGGCCGGCGCGCCGAAAACGCGATGGAGCTCTTCGAGATTTTCGCGAGCGGCGGCTGTGTCGCCGTCACGCCCCTGCACGCCACGGATCTGATCCCCTTGCGGCAGGCGGACGCGATCATCGACGCGCGCATGCAGAAAGATCGCGTCACGCCGGATCTGCGGGGCTTCGCCGGCTTGGCCGTGGGGCTCGGCCCCAATTTTACGGTGGGCGTCAATTGCGACGTGGCGATCGAGACGCATCCCGCGCGCGCCGGGATGGTGTTGAAGACGGGCCGCACCTGGGCCTGTGACGGAATTCCGCGCGCGCTCGGCGGCCTTCGCGAGGAGCGTTTCCTGCGCGCGCCGCGGGCAGGGGTCTGGCGCACGCCGCTCAACATCGGAGACCGGGTCTATAAGGGCGTCACGCTCGGGCGCCAGGGCGGCGCGCCCCTGGTCGCGCCGATCGACGGCTTCCTGCGCGGACTTGCGCGCGACGGCGCGCGGGCGCCGGAAGGCGCAAAGCTCGTGGAGATCGATCCGCGCGGCCGCCGGGCCTGCTGGACCGGCACGGACGAACTGGGGCGCGCAGTCGCCGAAGCGACCGCTCAGGCCGTGCTCGGAGCGAGCGTTCGCGCGCGCAGCGCGCCGCTGTCCACCGCGCTCACGCATTAAGCGCGAGGAGGCGATCATGCTCATGGACGAGACGGATTGCGGGGCTCCGCGCATCGCAGCCTTACGCGGCGCGCCGAGCTCGGCGATGCAGGCCTTGCTTGACGAATTCGCGCAGCGCCGCGCGAGCGCCGGCCTGCGCGTCGCCGGCGTCGTCGAAAGATTCCGATTGCGCCCATGACGGCGCCTGCAAGCACTTCCGCGTCCGCGATCTCCTGTCGGGCGAGACGATCTCGATCTCGCAGGACCTGGGGCGCGGCTCGACCGCCTGCAATCTCGACCCGGCCGCGCTGGTCCGAGCCTGTGGGCGGATCGAAACGGCGATTTCGGAAGGGGCCGACCTCGTCGTTTTGAGCAAGTTCGGCAAGCTGGAGGCGGCCCGCAGCGGCCTCGCCGACGCGTTTCGCGCGGCGATCGAGGCGGATCTTCCCATACTGACCGTCGTCTCCCCGGCTGCGGCGGAGGAATGGGAGCTCTTCGCAGCCCCGCTGTTCCAATTCCTCGATGCGAACCTCGAGGCGCTCGAAGGCTGGTGGGAGCAGCAGGCGCCGCAGCGCGCGCTTTGGTCGGAGGAGGACGCGGAGGACAGCGCCGGCCGCTCCCTCGCCTCCTGCGAGACCGCGCAGTGAGCGGCGCACCGCCCGCGGAGCCCTTGGCCGAGACGCGGCTCGAGATCGCGCTGCATTTCGCCAACGGCGCGAAGCTTGGCCCCGACGAGCTGCGCATCATCGCGGCCATACGCAAGCAGCGCTCTATCCTTGGGGCGAGCCGGACGACGGGCGTCTCCTATCGCACCTGCTGGCTCGTCGTGGACGCGCTCAACCGCGCCTTCGAGCAGCCGATGATCGCCACTCACCCGGGCCGGCGCGGCGGCGGCGCGGAGCTGACGCCTTTTGGAGAGAGGCTCGTCGCGGTCTACGCCTCGATCGAGCGGCGCTCCCGCGCCCAGGCGAAGTCGGCGCTGAGCGAGATCGCCGCGGCGCTCAACCCCGGCTTCAAACGACGCGCAAGCCCCGCGGCGTCGGAAGACGCGAATCCGGAAGCCGCTCCTCGGCGATCGCAAGGCTCTTGAGCATCGCCCAAACCCGCAGGCCTTCCTCGAGCGCAAGGCGATCGACGGATTTAACGGTGACGAGCGCGTAGATTTCCGTCGTTCCGAGGCTCACCGTGAGGCGAACGAAAGTTAGGCCCAGCGGCGTCAACTCGACGATCGCGCCTGGAACCCGGTTGAGAATGGAGACGTCCATCGGGCGCGAGAGCGCGATCGAGACGTCGCGCGCGTCGATCTTGACCCGCAGGCCCGCGCCGATCGGCGCCTCGACCCGCGGCGCCCGCAGCTCTCCGTCGGCGAAATGCAGCGTCGAGAGCCCATAGCCCTCATCATGCCGCAGGACGCGGGCGTCCAGGCGGCTGACGAGGGGGAGGCTCTTTCGGGGAGCGATTTGTCGCAGAGCGGGCATGACGGGTCGCAGGAAGCGAGAATCGGACCACCGCGCTCACTAGCGCGATTACAGGGCGAAATCGTCTCGCGCGTCTCGACAGGTTTCAGGGTCTCGTCTGGAACCTGACAAAGAGCCGGAGCCATCGCCCAGCGCTGTATCAGTGACCATTCACTTCCGGCAGCGTCGAACTCGGCCCGAAGATCACCTGCGACGGATCGCGTTCGAAATTGCGCGCGGCCTTGCTGAGCGTGTCGACGGCGCGGCGCGCGTCGATGGCGAGCTGCTGATATTGAGGCAGGCCCGTCTGCGTGAACTTATTGATGTTCTCCGAAAGCCCCGCGAGGTTGTCGGCGATGTTCTTCACGGTCTTCGGATCGAGCGCCTTGACGGTCTTGTCCGCGCTCGCGATGAGATGATCGAACTTCTCCGCGACCGGCTTCAACGTATGCATGAAAGCGGCGGAATCCTTGATCAGGCTCGCGGTCGGCTCGCTGTTGTCGGCGAGCGTCTTGCTGAAGGTCTCGATATTCTTGACCGAGGCCGAAAGCGAGTTCGGAGTTCTCGTCGATCAGCTTGTCGAGCTTCTCAAGCACATTGCCGGCGCGTGTGGAGAGCCGCTGCACATTCTCCATAAGGTTCCGCAGTTCCGAGGGTTCGGCGGCAATCTGCGGATAGGTCTCGCCGGGTTTCGCGACGAGCGGCGGCGCCTCGGGCGTCGCGCCGACGAGCGAGACGATCGCGACGCCGGTCAGGAGCCGCTGCTCAAGCCGCACCCGCGTGTCGGTCTTGACGGGCGTCTTCTTGTCGATGCTGATGAGGAGATCGACGAGGCCGGGGTCCTTGTCGTCAATCTGGAGGCGCGTGACCTCGCCGACTTTCAACCCGTTGAACTGCACCGCGCTGCCGCGCGTCAGCCCGTCGACGGAGCCGCGCACGATCACCTGATAGGTCTTGAGCTCCGCGTTCTTGCTCGGCCCCGCGACCCAATAGACGAAGGCGAAGGCGCCGAAGGCCACGGCGAGCGCCAGAGCGCCGATCGCGGCAAAACTCGCTCGCGTTTCCATGGGTCAATCCCTTCCTTCCGCCGCGCCCGGGCCGCGCGTCGCGAGAAGCCGGCTTCCCCGCTCCCCGTGGAAATAGTCGCGCAGCCAGGGCTCGCTGGAGGCCAAGAGCTTTTCGATGGGGCCTTCTCCAATCACCTTGCCGTCATAGAGCGCCGCGACGCGGTCGCAGATCGCATAGAGACTGTCGAGATCGTGTGTGACCATGAAGACCGTCAGCCCGAGCGTTTTTTGCAGCGTGCCGATGAGCCGGTCGAACGCGGCCGCGCCGATCGGATCGAGCCCCGAGGTGGGCTCGTCGAGGAACAGTAGTTCCGGGTCGAGCGCCAGGGCTCGCGCAAGCGCGGCGCGCTTGACCATCCCGCCCGACAATTCGGACGGAATTTTGTCCGCGGCGCTCGACGGCAGACCGACGAGCTCGATTTTGAGCATCGCGAGTTCGTCCATGAAACGCTGCGAAAGATCGAAACTCTCGCGCATCGGAAGCTGGATGTTCTGCTTGACGGTCAGTCCCGAGAACAACGCGCCGTTCTGAAACAGCACACCCCAGCGCCGCTCCAAGAGGCGCAACTCCCTTTCGCCGAGGCGGTCGCGGTCCTGGCCGAAAACCTCGATGCGTCCCGAGGTTTTGTGCAGCAGCCCGAGAATGGCCCGCGTCAGCACGGATTTGCCCTGGCCCGAGCCGCCGACGAACCCCAGCACCTCGCCGCGATAGACGTCGAGGTCGAGGCCCTTCATCACCTGGTGCCGGCCGAACGCGACGACGAGGTCGCGCACGCGAATGACAACCTCGCGGCTTTGCTCCGCCTCCCCTCCGCCGTTCATCGCGCGCGCCGCGTTCATCTTGCTCCTCTAGAAAGCGAATTGACGTCGCAAGGCCTCCGGGCTCGAGCGACGTTCGAGGCAGAGGCGCGTCGCGCCGCCCCTCAATAGTTGATCGCGGTAAAGAACATCGCAAACAAGCCGTCGAGAATGATGACGGTGAAGATGCTTTTGACGACCGAGGCCGTGACCCGCCAGCCGAGCGACTCGGCGGAGCCCTGAGTTGCGAGCCCTTCCTGCGTCGCGATGAGGCCGATCACCAGCCCCATGAAGGGCGCCTTGATCAGTCCGACCGAGAAGGTCCTCTCGCTCACCGCCGTCTGCAGCAGCCCGATGAACTCGGAAGGGCTGATGCCGCCATACCACCAGGACATCAGGATCCCGCCGAAAAGCGCCGATATGTCGGCGATGAAGGTCAGGATCGGCAGCGAGAAAACCAGCGCGAGGATGCGCGGGATGACGAGCACCTCCATCGGAGACATGCCCATGGAGCGCAGCGCGTCCACCTCCTCGCGCACCTTCATCGAGCCGATCTCCGCCGTGATCGCGGAACCGGAGCGGCCGGCGATCATGATGGAGGTGAGCAGCACAGCGAGTTCGCGCAGCACCAATATGCCGACGAGATCGACGACATAGATGCTCGCTCCAAAGCGCAGAAGCTCGTAAATCCCCTGTTGGGCGACGATTCCGCCGACCGTCATATTGATCGTGACGATGATCGGAATGCTGCGCAGCGCGAAATTCTCCATCTGATAGACGACGGAGACCCCGCGAAAGAGCCGCGGCTTCTGAATCACGCGCGCCATCGCGGCGACGAACTCGCCAAGAAAGCCGACGAGGACGACGGCGTCGCGCGCGCCCTGCATGATCTGCTCGCCGAGGCCGGCGAGCGTCGCGACGATCGCATTGGGCGGCGGGCTCGCAGGCGGGGTGTCGCGATAGCCGACGCGGTCGAGAAGCAGGACCTGCTCCGCGCTCGCCCCTTCGATCGAGGCGGCGACGCCGGCCGCCTCGAGCGCGTGGCGAGCGTCGTTCAGCGCCAGCGCGCCCGCGGTGTCGAGATGGTGGAGCGAGGAGAGATCGAGCGCCACGGAGCGCGCGCCGCGGCTGCGCTTGACGAGATCCTGCGAGGCGCGCTCGAGCCGGCGCGCGGCGCCGATCGTCCAGGCGCCGCTGAGCGCGAATCGACGCTCGTCCCCGCTCGACTGGCCGGAGATCTCTGGCGACTGCGTCGCGACTTTGCCCGTCATTGCGCCTCGCTGCGCCCTCCGCCGCCCGCGCTCGAGCCAGCTGGAGGCGCTATAAACGCTTGCGAATCCTCTTAGCTTCGCCGATGCCCCATGTCGAGCGTGGCGCCAGCGCGCCGCGAGATCATCGGGATGCGGCGTTTGCAATCGAAGCCGACAGAAGCGAGCCTCGGATGGGATATGAGCTGAACGTCGCCATTGACGTCTTCCCGATCGCCGGACGTTTCGTCATCGCGCGCGGCGCGAAGACCCAGGCGCGCGTCGTGACCGTCACGCTCACGCAGGGCGCGCATCGGGGGCGCGGCGAATGCGTGCCTTACGCCCGTTATGGCGAGAGCGTCGAAGGGGTCGTCGCCGCCATCGAGGGGTTGCGCGCGGCTCTGGCGCAAGGCGCGGACCGCGCCGCCTTGCAAGGGCTGCTGCCGCCGGGGGCCGCGCGCAATGCGCTCGACTGCGCCTTTTTCGACCTCGAGGCCAAGCGCGCTGGCCAACCCGTGGTTGAGATCGCGGAATTTAAGGCGTTGAGGCCGCTCGTCACGGCCCTCACCATTTCGGTCGGGTCCCCCGACGAAATGTTTGCCGCCGCAGAAACCGCCGCCGCATGGCCTCTGCTCAAGGTGAAGCTTGCGGGCGATGGCGACGCCGAGCGACTCGCGGCGGTGCGCGCCGGGGCGCCGCAGGCGCGCTTCATCGTCGACGCCAACGAGGCTTGGCGCGAGGCGGATCTCGAAGAGAATTTCGCGCTTTGCGCAAAGATCGGCGTCGATCTCATCGAGCAGCCGCTCCCCGCCGGGGCGGACGGGCTGCTCGCCCGCATCGCGCGCCCCGTGCCTGTCTGCGCCGACGAGAGCGCGCACGCGCGCGATGACCTGGAGGCGCTCTGCGACCGCTATGACGCGGTCAACATCAAGCTGGATAAAACCGGCGGCCTCACCGAGGCGCTGGCCATGGTCAAGGAAGCCCGGAACCTGGGGCTCAAGATCATGGCCGGATGCATGGTCGGAAGCTCGCTCGCCATGGCGCCGGCGATGCTGATCGGCCAGTCGGCGGATTGGGTCGACCTCGACGGGCCGCTGCTGCTCGCGAGCGACCGCGAGCCGGGGCTCGTCTATGAGGGTTTTAGGGTCTTTCCGCCGGCGCCGGAGCTCTGGGGGTAGCAAAGGGATAAGGCGAGCCTGGAGGGTCGCCCGTCCC
Source organism: uncultured Alphaproteobacteria bacterium (assembly GCA_963808525.1). GTDB lineage: Bacteria > Pseudomonadota > Alphaproteobacteria > Rhizobiales > Beijerinckiaceae > Methylocystis. The sequence goes on along the minus strand of CAWEGE010000019.1, from coordinate 138,526 downwards.
GCCTTTAGGGCTTCTCGACCTCGAGCCCGGCGTTGAGCCAAGCCAAAATCCCGCCGCCGAAATGCGTGTCGCAATCGCGCCGGCCGCCGAGCCGCGCCTGCTCCATCGCGGAAACCGAGCGTTTGCCGGAGCGGCAATAGATCACGATCTTCTTGCCGGCCTCGGGCGCGGGAAGCTTCCCCGGGTCGAATTTCGACAGCGGCAGGAAATGCGCGCCCTTGATATGACCGGCGCTCCATTCATCCTGCTCGCGCACGTCGACGAGGGTCAAGCTGCCGTCGGCGAGGCCCTGTTGCAGCTCATGCAGCGGAATGTCGTTGAACTGGGCCATGCTTCTCCCCCAGGCTTGATTTCACGCGGATGCCACAAAAGCCGGCCCGCGTCCAGATCCGCACTTGGGATCGGCCGCTAGCGGAACGCAAACCCCTGCCAAAACCTCGACATCACGATGATCGCGAGCGTGTAGAGGACCAGCGCGCCGACGACCTGCGTCGTCGGTTTCTTGAACGTCTCCTCCGTCTTCTTGCGGATGAGCACCAGCAGATCTTGCCAAGTTTGGGCAATGAAGTCGCCCTGCGACAAGAGGCCGATCAGGCGGCCGCTGTCGTCGACGATGGGCAGATGCCGGAAGCGCGCCTGCGACATGTGCTGGAGCCATTCCATGTCGTCGTCGTCGAGCCTCGCCGTCTTCATCTGGGTCGACATCAAGCTCGATAGCGGCGTGGTTTTCGGATCGCGATTTTCGGCGACGAAGCGCAAAATATCGCGCTCCGTCACAATGCCCTGAACGCGCATCTCGGCGTCGACGATGACGACGGAGCCGATATTGCGCTCGACCATCGTCTTGACCGCGCTTGCGACCGTCTCCTCCCCCCGCAGGGCGAAGGCCTGGGGCTTCGTTGCGAATTCCGGCCGATCCTTGATCTTCATGGCGCGTGCCCTCCTGGCTTGTGGCGCATGACGCGGCGGGGTGTGAAGCCGATTTTAGCCCTCTCGCCAAGCGCCCGCCGTTTCGCCTCGGGCGCGTTCCTCGAGAGCGGCGGTCGATAGTATCCGGCTCTTGACCCAGGCGGCGCGCCTTTTGTTGAGCGGATGGTCGAAGACGCGCCAAATCACGAAGGACGCCGCGAGGATCACGAGCAGCGATTCCGAACAGAGCCAAAGACGATTCCAGTAGGAGCCTTCTCCGGTCTGGTTCAAGCCGATGATTGGCCAGTGCATCAGGTAGAAAATATAGGTCAAGTCGCCGAGCATCCGATCGACCCCGCCGCTCCTCTGGCGCACCGTGTAAAGCGCGAAGGGCGTCATCATCACCGCGACGAGAAGATTGCTGGTGCTGCTCAGAGCCACGAGATCCTTGCCCTGCAGCTCGCCCAGCGCGATGTTTTTGATAAACAGCGCCTCGAAGATCACGAGCATTGCGAGCGTCAGGGAGAGCGTCCCGTAGGCGAGCCTGCGGCTGGGCTTGAGATCATAGACCGCGGAGGCGACGCCGATGGCGAAGAAGATGATGAAGGGCGCGACCGTCGCCGAGCCGCCGAGCCATTGCGAGAGCACGGTCGTCAGGACGAAGACGGCGAGGACGTGGATGCTCTTCGAGATCAGAAAGATGACGAGGGGCGCGATCAGATAGAACTGCAGCTCCATGTCGAGCGACCATCCCGGCACATTCGCCTGATAGGGCAGCGTGTTGTAGCCGAGGATGAAGAGATTGGAGAAAATTTGATGCGCGAGCTCGCCGATATGGGCGGGCGCTTCGCCGCGCCAGTAGAGCAGACCCCAGGTTATGGCGGAGCACAGCGCGAAGACGGGAATGATGCGCCAGCAGCGCGAGACGACGAAGGTCAGATAGGGCGAGCGCGTCTTCGAATAGGTCGCAGCCCACATGATGGCGACCCAATAGCCGCTGAGCACGAAGAAAATCAGCACCGCCGACATGCCGATGTTATAGCTCGTCGTATGGTGCAGGAAGACCGAGAGGGCCAGGGCCATCCTGAAAGCCCCCGGAGAGGCGAATTTATCCGGGGCCTCGGACATGGTCGCTCCGAAATTGCGCGGCTTTGTCCGCGGTGCGAACTGATTCGTTTATCCTGAGACAGCGCAAAAAAAGCGTGGCATGGGGTCGCACGCCGCCGCGAGGCTCGCCTGCGGTCCGATAGGGACCCTACGAACGTCGGCAGTCCTTTGTCGTTATCGCAATTTTTCTCGATGCGGCCGAAAGAGTTGCCTGCTCAGGCGCGCTCGAGCCGCGTGACGCCGCGCGGCAGCGACCGAACGATATCGGGAACGCGCGCGCCGGCGCGAGGGACGCGGCCGGGCGCCGCAAGCCTCGAAGCCGGTCCGCAAACCGGCGCCGCCGAGGCGAGCTCCTCGCCCAACCGATCCACGAGGACGCGGAAGCGATCGGGAATGGGCTCCTGGAGGACGACGTCGTAGATCGCCCTCAGCTCCTTGCCGATCTGCTCACCGATTTTCTTCTGGGTCGACGGCTTCGAACGCATTTAGGACCCTCCGGACTTTCCCCACGGCACGGCAATTTCGATCGCGCTCGGGACGAGAATAAGGTCGGTTCGTGTCGAAAAACCGGCGTTAAGCTCCAGGCGGCTTTCCCGATCTTTATCCTTAACGACTGATTGTTGAAAAAAGGTTACCTGCTGGTTGAGCGCCGATTGGGCTTAGGGACAACAACTTGATAAGGATCAAGGCATATGGGCGCAGCCAGCGAAACTCCCGGACGGACGGGCTTAAACCCGAAAATCGTCGCGATCGTCGCCGTGGCGAGGAACGGCGTCATCGGCGCTAAGGGCGGCCTGCCCTGGCGGGTTTCGGGCGATCTCAAGCGCTTCAAGGCGCTGACGATGGGCAAGCCGCTGATTTTAGGCCGGCGCACCTTCGAGGCGCTGCCGCGACCGCTGCCGGGGCGCGAGCTCGTGGTCGTGACGCGCGACCCGGGATTTTCGGCGCCGGGAGCGCATGTCGCAGAAAGTCCCGAAGCTGCGCTTACGCTCGCGCAGGGCGTCGCGCAGGGCTCCGGCGCGGGGGAAATCTGCATCGGCGGTGGCGCCGAGATATACCGGGCGCTGCTCGGGGCGACCGACCGCATCGAGCTGACCGAGATCGACCTCGCCCCGGATGGCGACGCCTTCCTACCCCTCTTCGATCCCAGAGATTGGCGCGAGACGGCGCGCCAGCCGGCGGAGCGCGGCGAAAGGGACGAGGCCGACTACGCCTTTGTCACGCTCGAGCGGCGCGGAGCGCTTTAGTTTTGGGATTGGTTTCCAGCCTCGCCGCCGGGCGCCGGCGGCAGGAACTCCTCGCTTCGCTCGTCGCTGTAGACCTCGAGCTCGAGCCACATGGCGTTGAGGATGGCGAAGGCGCAAACGAGGCCGAGGCCGAGAATCCAGGAAAAATACCACATCGCCCGGGGCTCCTTCAGTAGTGGTAATCGTCGCCGCGCAGGATCGACGCCTCGGTGACGAGGCCGCGAAACACCCGATAGGCCCAAAACGTGTAGGCGAGGACGATCGGCAGGAACACGACCACGACCGCGAGCATCAGGAACAACGTCGAGCGGCTGGAAGAGGAGTCCCAGACGGCGAGACTGTGGTTTGGGTGACTCGAGGAAGGCATGAGGAAAGGAAAGAGGCTCGCGCCCGCCGTCAGAATGACCCCGGCGATGGCGAGGCTGCTCGAGACCAGCGCCGTCCGGGCGTATCCGAGCGAGAGAGTGGCCGCCGTCACCACCGCCCCGAGAAGCCCGAGGAGGGGGAAGGCGCGCGTGAAGGGCGCACGGCCGTAATTGGCGAGCCAGGCCCCCGCCTCGCGCGCGACGGTCTTCAGCGTCGGGTTGGAGGGCGCCTCCCAGTCCGGCGCGCCCACAAAGACATAGCCCTCGATCACCTTGGCGACCAAGACGCCGGCGGCGGCAAAGAGCAGGCCAAGCAGGGTCGCGGCGGTCGCCCCGAGGCGGCGCGAGCGCGCCGCCACCGCCCCTTGGGTCTTGGAAGCGAGGAAGCTTCCCCCTTGCATGGTCAGCATCGCGACGCTGACGAGGCCGCAAACCAGCGCGAAGGGATTGAGGAGGCCGAGGAGATCGCCTTCATAGACGACGTTGAGCCCCCTCTCGAAATGGAAGGGCGCGCCCAGGAGCAGATTGCCGAAGGCGACGCCGAAGACCAGCGCGGGAATGAGCCCTGAGACGAAGAAGGCCCAGTCCCAAAAGGACCGCCAGCCGGGCGACGGCCGCTTCGAGCGATAGGTCAGCGCCACTGGCCGCAGGATGAAGCCGGCGAGCACCAGCATCATCGCCAGATAAAAGCCGGAGAAGGAGACGGCGTAGACCAGCGGCCATGCGGCGAAAACCGCGCCGCCGCCGAGCACGAACCAGATCTGATTGCCCTCCCAGACCGGGCCGATCGCGCTCATCGTCACACGACGCTCGATGTCCCTGCGCGCGACGAAGGGATGCAGAATGGCGACGCCGATGTCGAAGCCGTCGAGGATGGCGAAGCCGATCAGCAGGACGCCGATCAGCGCCCACCAGATGAGTCGCAGGGTTCCGTAATCGATCATCGGTCGCGTCTCCTCTCACTCGGCGGGGGCGGGTCGGGGCTCGAGCCCGTGATCCTCGACTTCCGGCCCAAGGCGGATGTATTTGAGCATCAGCGCGAGCTCGACGACGGCGAGCGCGCTGTAGAAGACGAAGAAGCCGGCGAGGCTCGCCACGACATTGCTCGCCGGGATGTTGGAGACGCCGAGGAAGGTCGGCATCACGCCGTCGATGATCCAAGGTTGGCGGCCATATTCGGCGACGATCCAGCCGAGTTCGGCGGCGACCCAGGGCAGCGGCAGGCTCCACAGGACGATGTGGAGGAAACCTCGCGAAACCCGAATGCGGCGTCGGCTGGAGATGTAGAAGGACCAGCCGAAGAGCGCGATGAAATAGAAGCCCAGCGCCACCATGATGCGGAAGGTCCAGAAGAGCACGGGCACGTCGGGAATGGTCGATCGCGCGGCTTTCTTGATGTCCTGCGCCGTCGCATTCTCCGCGTCGGGCCTTACGCCCTTGAGCAGTAGCGCGTAGCCGAGATCGTCGAACGAGTCTTTGAGATGTGGAGGGATGGACTCCGACCCGCCGCCAGCCGTTTGCAGCCATTTGTATGCCGGCAGCCCGTTACGGATATGATTTTCGGTCTCGGCGACCAGCGGATGAATGCCCTCGACCGGCGTGTCGAGCGAGCGCGTCGCGATGAGGCCCAGCACCCAGGGAATCTCGACCGCATATCGGGTCGTCTCCGTCTTGAGGTCGGGCAGGCCGAAGGCGGTGAAGGAGGCCGGCGCGGGCTCGGTTTCCCACATCGCCTCGATCGCGGCGATCTTCATCTTCTGACTGCGCCCGGCGGTGTAGCCGCTCTCGTCGCCGAGCACGACGACAGACAGCGCCGAGGCGAGGCCGAAGCTCGCCGCCACCGTGAAGGAGCGTCGCGCCAAATCCACGTGGCGACGCTGCAATATATACAGGGCGCTGATCGACAGCACGAACATCGCGCCCGTCACATAGCCGGCGCTCACCGTATGCACGAACTTCGACTGCGCGACCGGATTGAACAGGACCTCGGCGAAGGAGGTCAGCTCCATGCGCATCGTCTGAGGATTGAATTCCGCCCCGACGGGATTGAGCATCCAGCTATTGGCGACAAGAATCCACAGCGCCGAGAGATTGCTGCCGAGCGCGACGAGCCAAGTCGTCGCGAGATGCTGCACCTTGGTTAGGCGGTTCCAGCCGAAGAAGAAGAGGCCGACGAAGGTCGCCTCCAGGAAGAAGGCGAGGATGCCTTCGATGGCGAGCGGCGTGCCGAATACGTCGCCAACATAATGCGCGTAATAGCTCCAATTCGTGCCGAACTGGAATTCCATCGTCACTCCGGTCGCGACGCCCATCGCGAAATTGATTCCAAACAGCGTTCCCCAAAATTTCGTCGCGTCGCGCCAGACCGTGCGTCCGGTCATCACATAGACGCTCTCCATGATCGCGAGCAGCCAGGACAGGCCGAGGGTCAAGGGAACGAAAAGAAAGTGATACAGAGCGGTCAGCGCGAATTGCAGACGTGACAGAGTCGCAACGTCGAGATCGTGCATCGCGAGGTCTCCCGATCGAGGGTCAGCGCGTGGCGGGCATGGGAGCGGAGATAAGCGCCGCGACTGACTGAGGCGTGACATGGGGCCGGTGAGGCCCCGAAAAGAAGGCGTAATAGAGCACGGCGATCGCCGCGACCTTCAGCGTCAAGGCTAGGCTGATTTCTCTGCCCAGTGAGCACTTCTTCAAAGCCTCTACTCCCTCGCTGGCGCTAGCTACGCGATTTGGTCACTGCTTGGATGCGACGAATTGTCGCCGCGGGGCGAACGAGGATCAGATCGTCACGCGCGCGCCGAGCTCGACGACACGGTCCGAGGGTATTGAGAAGAAGTCCGTAGCGTTCGCCGCCTGGTGCGTGAGCGCGATGTAGAGCTTGTCCTGCCACAGGGGCATTTCCGAGCCGGCGCTTCCGATGATCGAGCGCCGGCCGAGGAAGAACGACGTCGTCATGATGTCGTATTTCAGGCCGGTCTTGCGCAATTGCGCGAGCGCCGCCGGCACGCGCGGGCTCTCCATGAAGCCATAGTGGAGCCTGATGCGCGTGAAGTCGTCGGAAAGCTTCTCGACCTCGAAACGCCTGGCCAGCGAAACGCGCGGCACGTCCTCGGTCGCAACCGAGATCACCAGCACGCGCTCGTGCAGCACCTTATTGTGCTTGAGATTGTGCATCAGCGCAGCGGGCGCGACATTGGGATCGCTCGTCAGAAACACCGCCGTGCCCTTGACACGCGTAGGCTTCGACTTCTCGAGCATCGCGATGAGCTCGCGGATCGGAATCGAGTCGCGGTGCGTCTTCTCCGCCAGGAGATGCGTGCCGCGCACCCAGGTCCACATGACCACCATGGAGCAGGCGCCGAGCAGCAGCGGGACCCAGCCGCCGTCGACGACTTTCATCAGATTGGCCGCCAAGAAGGCGAGATCGATGACGAGGAAGACGGAAACGAAGGGAATCGCCGCCCATAGGGGCCAGCGCCAGCGCTTCCAGACGACGACGAAAGCCAGCGCGGTGGTGGTCACCATCGTGCCCGTCACGGCGATGCCATAGGCGGAGGCGAGCGCCGAGGAGTTTTTGAACAGAACGACGAGAATGAGCACGCCGATGAGCAGCAGACGGTTCACGCGGCCGATATAGATCTGCCCTTCCTGCTTCTCCGACGTGTGGGTGATCTCGAGACGCGGCAGCAGGCCGAGCTGGATCGCTTGACGCACCAGGGAGAAGGCGCCCGTGACCACCGCCTGGCTTGCGATGACCGTCGCAATCGTGGACAGGATCACGAGCGCGAGCGGCAGCAGACCCCACTCGGGGGCGAGACGAAAGAAGGGATTATCGATCGCGCTCGGATCCGAGAGGATCAGCGCGCACTGCCCCAGATAGTTCAGCAGCAGCGCCGGCAGCACGAAGAAGGTCCAGGCCGCCTGGATCGGCAGCCGTCCGAAATGACCCATGTCGGCGTAGAGCGCCTCGGCGCCCGTGACGCCGAGGAAGACGGAGCCCAGCACCGCGAAGCCAAGCCAGCCGTGATGCAGCAGGAAGCGCAGGCCGATCAGCGGATTGAAGGCGTGGAGCGTCTCCGGCGCATCGGGAATGTGCAGCGCGCCGAGCGTGCCGATCACGAGGAAAAAGACCACCATGATCGGCCCAAAAAAGGCCGCGACCTTCGCCGTGCCGTGGCTTTGCACCCAAAACAGCAAGACGAGGATCGCGATGGTGATCTCCAGCACGTAATCCTTGAAGTTCACGTAGTCCTTGAAACGTTCCGTGACGAGATCGAGCCCCTCGACGGCCGAAAGGACCGAGATCGCCGGCGTGATGATCGCGTCGCCCGAAAAGAGCGCGGCGCCGGCGACGCCAAGAACGAAAACGACGCGGGCGCGCCTTCCCAACGCCGACTGCGCGAGCGCCATCAGCGACAGGATGCCGCCTTCGCCGCGGTTGTCGGCGCGCATGAGAAACAGCACATATTTGGCCGTGACCGTGAAGATCAGCGCATAGATGAGCAACGACGTTGCGCCGATGATCGCCTCTTCCGTGAGCCGCCCCGCTTTGGAAGCGTGCGAGAGCAACTCACGCAGCGCATAGAGCGGGCTCGTGCCGATGTCGCCGTATACAACTCCGATGGCGCCCAAAACGAGCGCCGGCGTCGGCGCGCTTGCGTGCCCCTCGGCCCCGGGCTCCGCTGTAGCGCCGGCGGGCGAAGCCTCGGCGCCTGACCTTTGCGCGGTCCGACTATCGGCCATCGAGCGACCCTTCCTCTATGACCTGCCGCAAAAAAGGCGCCGGAAGCGCGACCTTGGCCCCTCCGAGGTTCGGCGGGGGCGTATACTCTTCTTTTACGGGCTTGAGAAGTCAGCCCCGCGCAGCCAGACTTCTCTCCTCGAAAAGCCCGCGCCAAAGGAGCGAGCCGTGTCGCAATTTGCCGCCCAAAGCGTCGCTCCCATCGACGCAATAGACTCACGCGTCGGCGACATGCCGGTCTATGCGGCGAAGCCCGCAGATAGCGTCCAGCCGCCGATCCTCATCGTCGTTGCGGAAATCTTCGGCCTTAACGATCACATTCGCGACGTCGTTCGCCGCTTTGCGGCGGAAGGCTATCTCTCGATCGCTCCCGATTTCTTCTTCCGCGTCGGCGATCCGTCGCAGGAACAGGACATCGCGGCGATCCGGGCGATCGTCATGAAGGTTCCAGACGCGCAAGCCATGCAGGATTTCGATGCGGCGCTCGCCTTCGCGTCTACGCTCGGCGGCGACGGTACGCGGGCCGCGATCACGGGCTTCTGCTGGGGCGGGCGCATGGCTTGGCTCTATGCGGCGCATAATCCGAAGCTGCGCGCCGTCGTCCCCTGGTATGGCCGCCTCGACGGCGATCGCACGGAAAATCGGCCCCAATGGCCGATCGACGTGGCGGAAAGGCTCGCGGTCCCGGCTCTGGGGCTTTACGGCGGCGACGATCCCTCCATCCCCCTCGAGCTCGTGGAGAAGATGCGCGAGCGTCTTGGCGCCGCGCCCGCGCCCGGCGAGATCGTCGTCTACCCGAATGCGCCGCACGCCTTCTTCGCCGATTACCGCGAAAGCTATCGCAAGGAGGCCGCGCAAGACGCTTTTGCGCGCATGCTGGATTTTCTGAGGGCGCAAGGCGCGGCGTGAGGCTCAAAAATCGCTCGCGATGCCCTTTTTCTCCCAGTCGCCGTAGCGCGTGGGCTCGAGACTGCCGCGACCGCCAATCTCATCGCTTGGCGCCGAGTGGGGAGCGGCCGCGCGGCGCGCGGCTGCCTCCTCCAGCGCCCGGCGCGCGGCGGGAGCGAGCGTCTCGGCGCGCCCGAGCTTTCCATTCGTGGGAAGAGTTTTTGCAGCCTCGTCCGGCTCCTCGGTCTTTGTCGTCATCTTGCCTCCATCTTCGCGCGAGCTTCGGCCCGTAGCGTGCTATGGGTGCAGCAGCACGGACCGGAGGCCGTTTGTTGGCGACCCAGAACACTAGAACTTTCCTTCCGAAAGCCAAGACAGCGACGCGCGGTTCCTCTCGGCAGGGGTTTCTTCTCGCGGAGGAGGCGCGCGAGGCCGAGGCGCAGAAAACGCCCGGCCTGCCGGCGAGGCTCGCCGCGGCGCATATCATCTGTGACGTGGTGCAGGGCGGGCATCATCTCGACGCGTGCTTCACGCCGCTCGCCGTTCCCAATCGCATCGCCGGCCTCGACGCCCGCGACGTCGCGCTCGCCCGCTCGATCGCCACGGTCGCGCTGCGACGCCTTGGCGTGATCCGGCGCGCGCTTTCGCTCCTGCTCGAAAAAGGCCTGCCGCGTCAGGCGACGCGAGTTCGAATGGACATTGATCGCCGCAGCGGCGCAAATTCTCTTCCTCGAGGCGGCCGATCACGCGGCGGTCGACCTGGCCGTGCGCGCCATGCGGCTCGAGCCGAAAGCCGCGGGCTTCGCCGAACTCGTCAATGGCGTGCTGCGCAATCTCGTCCGGCGGCGCGAGGAGTTTCTGGCGCTCGCCGAAAGCGGCGACCATGACGCGCCTCCGTGGCTCGCGCAGCGCTGGCGCAAAAATTATGGCGACGCTCTGGCGCGACGCATCATCCAGATGCAGATGTGCGAGCCGCCGCTCGATCTCACGACCAAATCGGAGGCCGGAAGCTGGGCCGAACGCCTCGGGGGCCTCGTGCTGCCAACAGGCTCCGTGCGCCTGGTGACGCGCGAGCCAGTCGTCGCGCTCGCGGGCTTCAACGAGGGCGGATGGTGGGTGCAGGACGCGGCGGCGGCTCTGCCGGCGCGCCTCCTCGACGTGATGCCCGACGAGCGGGTGCTCGACATGTGCGCCGCGCCGGGCGGCAAGACCGCGCAACTCGCCAGCGCGGGCGCGCACGTCACCGCACTCGACCGCTCCGCGGAGCGCCTCAAGCTGCTCGCCGCCAATCTGGACCGGCTGAAGCTGCATGCCGATATCGCGGTCGCGGACGCGACCGGCTACTCGGCTCCGCCTTTCGACGCCATCCTCATCGATGCGCCCTGCACCGCGACGGGCACGATTCGCCGTCACCCCGACGTCGCCTGGACCAAGAAGCCCGGCGACATCGAGACGCTTGCCGCCCTGCAGGCCAGGATGCTGGATCGCGCCGCGGTTCTCACACGCCCGGGCGGACGGATCGTCTATTGTGTCTGCTCGCTCGAGCCCGAAGAGGGCGAGAATCAGATCGCCGCGTTTCTGCGCCGCAATCCCGATTTCCGCCGCGACGCCGCCGATCCCGCCGCGCTCGACGCGCCGGCGGAGTTCGTCAACCGCGACGGCGATCTGCGCACGACGCCGCAAATGCTTCCCAACGAAGACTCCCGCCTTGCCGGCGTCGACGGCTTTTTCGCCGCGCGCGTGTCGCGGCGCGGGTAGAGCAAAGCGCGGGCGTGTTTCGGCGTCCTACCAGGGAACGCTCTCGCCCCGATGATCGATGAAGCTGCCGGTGTCGGCGAGCGTCAGCGCGTCGAGCGTGGCGATGATCCCGGAAACGCTCTCCTGCACGGAGAGCGGAGCGTTGGCGCCGCCCATGTCAGTGCGCACCCAGCCGGGATGCAGCGCGATCACGACGATCCCGCGCGGCTTCAACTCCTCCGCTAAGCATTGCGCGAGCTTGTTGAGCGCCGTCTTGCTCGCGGCGTAGACGGCGCTCGCGGGACGGACGTCGGTCGTCGAGCCAAGCCGGCTGGAAACGAGGGCGATGCGCGGATTGGAGGCTCCGGCGAAGAGAGGCAGCAACGCGCGCACCAAGCGCAGCGGTCCGAGCGTGTTGATCGAGAACACGTCGAGCGCCTTCTCGAAGTCCACCTCGAGCGGCGTTTGCGGCGAGGGGCCTCCGACGCCAGCGTTGGCGATGACCACGTCGATCGGGCCCGCGATCGTTCGTGCGGCGCCGTCGATAGCCCCGCCGTCGCGCATGTCGAACAGCTTGGTCTCCACGTGCGCATGTTGCGCGGCAAGCGACGCGGCCAGAACGTCCCGCGCCTCCTCGTTGCGCACGCTCGCGGTGACGCGCTCCCTGCGCGCCGCCAGCTGGCGAACGAGCTCGAGACCGATGCCGCGGCCGGCGCCCGATACGACCCAATGCTCGCTCAAAATCTTTCCTCCTCAGATTGCGCTCAGATCGCGTCCACGACCAGCAGGTCGCGAACTTTCGTCTAAATAGCGCCGACCGGCGCATCTGGCGACGTTGAGAGCCACTGAATATCCGCGGCGCTCCATCTCCCTCTTGAGAGGTGTGGCTCAGCGGGTATGATGCGCGCCGCTGGCTCACAACTAGGCTTTGGCGCGAGCCGCTAACGAAAGCCGCGCGCCCGGCACGGCGCAAAGAGCGCGCGGCGAGAAAGGCGTTCCAGGATATCGATGCGAGTCGCCCGGCTCTATCGCCACCCCGTCAAAGGGCTCACGCCCGAGCCGCTCCAATCGGCCACGCTCGTCGAAGGCGCCCATTTCCCCTGCGATCGCCTGTTCGCGCTCGAGAACGGGCCCTCGGGGTTCGACCCCGAGGCGCCGATGCATCTGCCGAAGATCAAGTTCCTGATGCTTATGCGCAACGGCAGGCTGGCCGGACTCGCGACGCGCTATGACGACGCGAGCAAAACTCTGACGATCCGGCTCGAGGGTAAGCTCGTCGCGCAGGGCAGGCTCGACCGACCCGAAGGACACGCCGCCATCGAAAATTATCTCACGGCGTTCCTCGGCGAAGAGATTCGCGGACCCGTGCGTCTGCTCACGGCGCCGGACGGGCATCGCTTCATGGACTCGAAATCCGGCTTCGTTTCTCTGCTCAATCTTGCCAGCGTCGAGGCGATCGCCGAGGCAGTGGGCAAAGCTGTCGATGCGCTGCGCTTTCGCGCCAACATCCATCTCGGGGACATGGCGCCGTGGGCCGAAACCGAGCTCGTCGGCAAGACGCTGACGCTGGGCGGCGCCAAGCTCGAAGTCCTGAAGATGATCGATCGATGCGCAGCGACCGGCGTCGACCCCGGCACGGGCGCGCGCGACATGGACATCGTGGACACCTTGCGCAAGCGCTTTGGCCACATCGACTGCGGCGTCTATGCACGGGTTCTCGAAGGCGGCGAGATCAAGATCGGCGACGTGGCTCGCGCCTGAAGCGGCGCCCTGTCGCGTTTCTGAGCCGCACGCTTCGCCGCCTCACTCGCCGAGCGGCAATTCTCCAGCCGCGTTCGCCGTTCCCTCGGTGGCGGCTTCCTCTCGCGGCGCGCGCGAGCGACGCCGCGGCGTCATCGCAAATCCGCCGCGGCCGCCGTTCGAGCGGTCCTCGCCGGCGTCGGGGGCCGGGCTCTCATTCGCCGCGCCGGGGCGCGGCACGGGAGCCGTTATGAAAGCCGGCAGCGCGGCGCCGCCCTCAGGCGTTCCGGGCTGCTCCGCGCCGAAAGAAGGCTCGCGCTCCCGGTCTCGACGCTGCTCGAACCGGGGACGCTCGCGATTGCGATCGAAACCGAAACGAGGCTGACGTTCGGGCCGGTCGCCGCGCTCGCCGCCTTCGGCGCTCTGCTCCTGATTGCGGTCGCGATTGCGGCCGCCGAATTGAACGCGATCGGAACGCACCGGCCGCTCGTGCCGCATTTCTGGATAGGCAGGTCGCTCCTCGAAAGGCTGCGGCTGCGGTTGCGGCGGCTGAAAGCTCGGCTGCGGCGCATTCGCGAAGTTGGCCGGCGGCTGAAAATTCGGCTGCTGCGCGGCGTAGGCGGGCGCGGGAAGCCGTTCGGCGAGCGGCGCGAAGCGATCCGGCACGCCCGTGAAATCGTCGTCGTCCTCGAGTTCCGCCTCCTGCTCGTAAGAGGAACGGCCATAGCCGCCGTTCTGCTGCTGAGCCGCGGCGATCAGACGGAAATAATGCTCCGCGTGCTGCAGAAGATTTTCCGCAAGGACGATGTCGCCGGAAGATTGCGCGTCGCGAGCGAGCTGAAGATATTTCTCGGCGACATGCTGGGCCGTGCCGCGAATTTTCACGTCGGGTCCGTTCGACTCGAAGGAGCGCGTCAGCGGATTGGGTCCCTTGCGTCCCGGACGCCCGCGCAATCGTTTGTTCTGTCCTGGTCTCATAGATTGTCCCCAATGGTCCTGATTCAGGCTAGAAGCCCTGCGCTCATCTTGCGTTGAGGCTTCGATCCGCAAGCCGCAGCAAGGCTCCATAAACGGATGTGATCACGCTCGGCGAACTGTTCGGGTCGGCGGCGCCGGAGCCCCGCGCAGCCTCGTCGAGACCGGCGCTCAGCGCGCCCTTCGTCTCCTTGCCGGATCGTCAGATGGTCCGGCGGTTGCCGCGCGCTCTGCTGCAGCGCGCTCTCAAAGCCGGGCGACCCCATCGGTGAACCAAGGAATGAACCGTTCGCCGCCGTCGGCGACCGCATCCTCTGCCCGAAGGTTCCACTTGGCAGCCGGCGCTCGCCCATCGCGAGGCCCTGGGCTGCATCGCTACAATACGAGCAAGCCGATGCCCTTCTATATAAGACGCGCGCCGCTTCGCCAAGGGCTTACGCCAACTATCCATAAAAAAGGCTTCAACCGTGGCAAACATATCACAGTCGGCGACGAGCCGCCACGGCGCGCTCGCGACCGCCTGCATCCTGGCGCATTCCGGCGTCTTCGAGCCCCGCCGCGGCGAGCAGAGCCGCCGTCTCGCGCGCCTGGCCAAGGCCTACCTCGATAACGACGGCTCCCTCGGGCGCCAGCAATCGTGGTAAATCCTTGGCGATCTCGCGAATGCAGAGGAATCCGTCGACGCCGCCGTCGAGCGCGAGGGGGGGGTCGTGCAGTCGGACTTCCGGCGACAATCGATCAATCTCGCCGCTCTTCACGTAAGGCGGGTTGGAAATGATGAGATCGAAGGCCGCGCCAAGCGCGCTTCCCCAAAGCCCGCAAAGGATGGCGGCGCGCGCGGAGAGACCGCAACGCGCGAGATTCGCACGCGTCGCGAGCAAAGCTTGCGGCGAGCGATCGACCGCGACCCCGAAGGCGTGAGGAAGCTCGGCGAGGAGCGCGCAGAGCAGCGCGCCGGAACCAGAACCGAGGTCGAGCACGCGCAAAGCTTCATGGCGCCGCGTGGCGAGGAGCGACAGCGCCGAGTAGACCACGCTTTCCGTATCGGGCCTGGGGTCGAGCACATCGGGGAACACGGCGAGATCGAGCGTCCAGAAGCCGCGCGTCGCGAGAATGCGCGAGACGGGCTCGCGCGCGGCGCGCCGTGCCGCACATTCTGCGAGACGGCGCGCGGCGCTTTCGCCGAGCGGCGCCTCGGGGGAAAGCACATAATCGGCGTGCCTGAGCTTGCAGGCGTCGAAAAGCAGCCGCCGCGCGTCCTCTCGCGCCTCTTCTACTCCGTTCGCTTCGAGAAATCGCGCGAGACGCGCGAGAGCCTTCTCACGCGTCTCGCCGGGAAGTATCTCGAATATTCGGCTTCCGCTCACGCGCCGATTTTCGCGAGCCGCGCGGCGAGGCGACGCGCGAAGCTCGCGGCGTCGACCGGCGGCTCGCCATCGGCGATGCGCGCGAGATCGAGCAGCAGGAAGGCGCCGTCGCTCGCCTCCTCGCTCTCGGGAAGTTTCGCGAGCGCCACGATGGCGGCGTGACGCGGATTGACCTCGAGAACGGGCTTGCCTAGCGCGCCGCTCTCTCCATGCTCGGCGAGGAGCTTGGCCAAGCGTCGATCGAAGCCGTGCTCCGGCGCGATGAGACAGACCGCGCTGTCACGCAAGCGCGTCGAAAGACGCACATCCTCGACATGCTCTTTCAGCGTCTCCTTGAGGCGCGTCACGAGCGCAGCGACCTCTCCCGCCGCCTCGGGCGCCTCGGGCGGCGCCTCGCCTTCTTTGAGCGGAACCTGGCTCAGATCGGCTGCGCCCTGCGTCACTGATTTGAAGGTCTTGCCTTCAAAGCCCACGCAGCTCGTCACCCAAAAGGCGTCGACGGGATCGTCGAGCAGCAGCACCTCGACACCGCGCGCGAGAAACTCCTCGAGCTGCGGGCTCGAGGCCACACGTTTGCGATCTTCGCCGAGGATGTAATAGATCGCGCTCTGGTTCTCGCGCAGATCGGCGACATAATCCTTGAGCGTGCGCGTCTCATCGGCAGCGCGCGTCGTGGCGAATCGGGCGATCTTGAAGATTTCGTCGCGCCGCGACGGATCTTCGTGCAGGCCTTCCTTGATCACAGCGCCAAAGTTTTTCCAAAGCTCGGCGAACTTCTCGGGCTCGCTCTCGGCGAGCTTGGAGATCTCCTGAGCGATGCGCGTCGTGATCGCCTTGCCCATTTGGGCGATGAGCGGACTTTTCTGCGCCATCTCGCGCGAGACGTTAAGCGGTATGTCGGCGCTGTCGACGACGAGCCGCACGAAGCGCAGCCACGCCGGCAGGAGGTCGATCTCCTTGGAGATCAGCACGCGCCGCACATAGAGCTTGGCCCGACCTCTGCGCTGCGGATCGAAAAGATCGAGCGGCCGCGCGCCGGGGATGAAGGCCAGCACCGTATATTCGGTTCGTCCCTCGGCGCGCCAATGAATGGTCAGCGCCGGCTCGTCGAACTGGCCGGAAAGCTGACGGTAGAAGTCCGTATACTCCTCCGGCTTGATCTCGGATTTCGGCTTCGTCCAGAGGGCCTGGCCGTCGCTGATGCGGCGCGGCTCCTCGCCCGGAGCGCCGACGAGATCGATCGGAATGGCGATGGCGCCCGAATGCTCCTTCAGCACGCGCTCGATGCGCCAGCTTTCGAGGAACTCGTCGCTCTCGACGTTGAGGTGCAGCGTGACGCGCGTGCCGACGGCGGGCGCGTCCTCCGGCGCCGCCGGTTCGATCGTGTAGGTCCCCTTGCCTTCCGAGGTCCACAGCCACGCCCTCTCGGAGCCGGCGCGGCGCGTCGCGACCTCGACCTTGTCGGCGACCATGAACACCGAATAGAAGCCCACGCCGAACTGGCCGATGAGATTTTGCGCGAGCCCTTCCGTCTTTTCCGAGCCGAGCTTGTCGAGAAAGGCGCGGGTGCCGGAATTGGCGATCGTTCCCAGCGCCGAGACGAGTTCGCCTTCGTCCATGCCGACGCCATTGTCGGTCACGGTGAGCAGGCGCTTCTCCTTGTCGAGGGCGATGGTGACGAGCGGCGCGCCGGCCTTCTCGGCGAGCGCCGCGTCGGAGAGCGCCTCGTGGCGCAGCTTCTCGCAGGCGTCGGCGGCGTTTGCGACAAGCTCGCGCAGGAACACGTCGCGCTCGGAATAGACCGAATGCGCCATGAGCTGCAGCAGCCGCGCCACATCGGCGGTGAAGCCATGGCTCGAGGCCGGGGCGGCGTCGAGAGTTGCGGAATTTGCGTCGTCGGTCACGTCTTTAGGTCTCCGAAGGATTTGCGGGTCAATGGGCGCCTTTCGCCGAATTCGGCCGCGGCGCGGGCCGGGCCGAGGAAGGTCGTCACCGGGGATATCGGGAGAGGGCGCGAAGTTGCAAGCGCCTCTCGAAAGGGCAGGCGTCCCGGCGGTTTGAACTCCGGACGGCGGGAAAGAGAGCGGTGTTGCGGCCCGCGCGACGGAAAGCTATAAGGCGCGTCGGTCGCCCACGGGCGTCGCTTTGCGGGCGACCGCCAAGTCGGAGTGTAGCGCAGCCTGGTAGCGCACCTCGTTCGGGACGAGGGGGTCGGAGGTTCGAATCCTCTCACTCCGACCAATTTTTTCAATCATCTCCTGTTTCTTTAGATGGCTTGCCGTTTGCGGCGCACTCCCCCAGCGGCCTCTCAATGCGCAAAGGTCGGGCTTATAGGACGGACGGCCTCCCTCGTCGGCGTCTATTCTTGATACGCAAGCGCGGGCGACCCAGCCGCCGTCATCGGTAATAGCGGCGACGATAATAGTGCGTGGGCTGCTGTCGTGGCCGTGGATGCCGGGCGACGGCCCGAGCTGGCGACGGCTGCGACGCGGAGGCGTTTGGCGGCGTCCCTCCCTCGGCGGCGGCCGAGGCCTGCGTCTTCGCCAGCGGAGGCGAAACGAGCTCCGTATAGACGAGCTGTGCGAAGCGGTTTAGCAGGCGGCGGCCCTTCTGGGTCGGCGCGCCGGCGGCGATCTGCACATGGCAGTAGGCCTCAGAGAGCCCGTTGATGATCTCGCTCTGGCTCGCCTTCGGCGCGATCTGACGCATTCGGGCGACCAGCCGACCGATGCTGTCCTCCATGTTCATCTCATCGACCTTGCGGACTGTCGAGGCGATCTGTCCTTGCGGATCGTCGATTTGCGGCACTGGCGTCGCATCGTCGCCGCTGCGGCACGGATCGCCGCGGTCGTTGGGGGAAGGCCGCATCGCCAGCAATCCGTAAGTCTCGTCGCGAATCTTCGCGACGAGGCCGGAATTCGCCGTCGCCGGAGCCGCGTTGCCCCAGGCGTTGCGCGCGAAATTGACCGCATCGGCGATTTCCTCGTCCGTCATCTCCTGCCCGACGGCGGGCATGGGCCCGAAGGTGCCCCGCGCCAGCAGGCCGCCAAGCACGATGCGGATCACGGTCTCCGGTCCCTTGGCCTGCACAATGTTATTGCCGGCGAGGGCCGGGAAGGCGCCTGCACGCCCCTCGCCATCGAGACCGTGGCAAAAGGCGCAATGGTTGAGATAGGCCGTCTCCCCGGCCGAATGCGGATCGGCGAGGCCCTCGATCGTTTCCGGCTTGTAATCAGCCACCGGCTTGATTGACTTCACATAGGTGACGATGGCTCTGAGATCGTCGTCGCTGAGATAGGAGAGGCTTTCGTGCACGACCTGCGCCATAGGGCCGACGATCGGACCCTTGTCCCTGTAGAGCCCGGTCTTCAGATATTGGAACAGCTCATCGCTCGACCAGTCGCCGATGCCGCGGGCCTTGTCCGAGGTGATGTTCGACGCGTACCAATTGTCGACAACCCCGCCGGAAAAGGCGCGAGCCGTAAGCGGCTCCATCATGTAGCCACGCGGCGTGTGGCAGTCGCCGCAGTGGCCAAGACCTTGGACGAGATAGGCGCCGCGATTGTATTCAGAAGACTGACCCGGCTCCGGCTTGAACTCGCCAGGCTTGAAGAACGCCAAGTTCCAGGCCGAAAGCCCCGTGCGTATGTCGAAGGGGAAGCGAAGCTTCGTCTCTTTGTTCTCCCGACGCACAGGCGGCAGCGAAAAGAGATAGGCCTTGATCGCCAGCACGTCGTCGCGCGTGACTTTCGTGTAATTGGGATAAGGCATGGCTGGGTAGAGCAGCTTCCCACCTTTGCCCACGCCGTCGTGCAAGGCCCGGTAGAAGTCGTCATCGCTCCAAGAGCCGATGCCTGTGTCCTTGTCGGGCGTGATGTTGGGCGCGTAGATCGAGCCAAACGGCGAATGGACTGACGAGCCGCCCGCGAAGGCCGGACCGCCCGCCTGGGTATGGCACGCCGAGCAATCGCCGGCGCGGGCAAGATATTCGCCTCGCTGCACTTGCGTTTCGGCGACGCTTGCCGTTGCCGGCAGGCCGAGCAAAGCAATCGTGAGCAGGGCAATAGAACGGGAAACGTGGAACATAGCCGCCTCGGACTTGGGGTGAGCAACTTCCCTGATCCACCTGTAATAACAGAGAGCGTTTTCAACCGTCTTCTACTTCGAAACTTAGATCGATTAGAAGCTTCAGCTTGAGCTGGCTAGCAAATTTTGTCGTGAAGATGGAACCTAGTGCGGAAAATGCTGTTGTTGCTCCACTCGCGTCCATCACGACAAGGAGATTCGAAATGACCACCGACCATCTCGCATGGCTGATTCCGGCCTGGATTATAGGCGCGCCGCTCCTACTCGGGCTCTATGAGTTCGCGACTCTCAAGTCGCGGCGCGAGCGGCTGCACGGCAGCGTGGCGTCCGACCGCGTCTATGGCGGTCCGGCCCCTGACCGCGGATATGGCGGCCCCACGACCGGAGCCGGCCGACCGGTCTAAAATCGGTTCTGTGACCTCAGCGAAGCCGCAAGGCTTCGCTCCCTTCCTTCCCTCGTCTCGCCGCCGTCTGCCGAGCGCGAATACCCAGGCGCCCGGAGAGGCTCGAACCGCCTAAAAAAATGCTTTACCAAAGTCCTCGGCGTCGACGCCGGTCGGGGCGCGATCGTTGCGAACAGGGGACTTAAACATGGCTGCAATCGGCCCCGACAAAATCGCCTTCGACCTGCCAGCTCCGGATTTCCGTCTGCCCGCGACGGACGGAAAGACCCACACGCTTGCCGAAGTCGCCGGCGAAAAGGGGACGGTGATCGTCTTCATCTGCAACCACTGCCCCTATGTCATCGCGGTCATCGACCGTCTCGTCTCGGACGCGCGCGCGCTCATCGCGGAAGGATTCGGCTTCGCCGCGATTTGCTCGAATGACGCGAGGGCCTATCCCGAGGATTCCTTCCCCAAGATGAAGGAATTCGCCAAGGCGCACGCCCTTCCCTTTCCCTATCTGAATGACGAATCGCAGGCGGTCGCCAAGGCCTATGGCGCGGTCTGCACGCCGGATTTCTTCGGCTACGACAGGGACCGCAAGCTGAAATATCGCGGAAGGCTCGACGAGGGGCGCACGACCCCGCCGCCCAAAGGCGCGAAGCGCGAGCTTCTCGAGGCGATGCGCGAGATTGGCCGCACCGGCCAAGCGCCCAAGGAGCAGATCCCGACGATCGGCTGCTCGATCAAATGGAAGGCGTAAGGGCCTCAGCGCGCCTTGCGCTCGAACGGAATTACTCGAGCGACCCAAAAGTCTGTCGATTTTTGCGGAACGCGCTCTAGCGCAGCCGCCTGAAAGGGTTGACCAAGAGGCCTGAGAGCACCGCGCCCATCGTCAAGAGGCCGGCGATCGGCAGCAGCACCAGCATCACGCCGCCGATAAAGAGGAAACCAAGGGTCATAAAGCCCAGGAAGCCGAGCCCCAGAAGCGTCCCGCCGACGGGGCCGAGACGCACGACTCTGACCGTGCCGAACTGCCGGGTCGAATAGACGGCGTCGCCCCAGGGACTGCTCCGGTCCTCCGGCGGCAGGATCTCCACCTTGCCTCTTGGCGTCTCGGGTTTTTGCGAATTGTGATCGCCCACGGCGATTCTCCAGGATTGGGCCTCTTCGAAATCATATAAGCATGTGTTGCCCCGCGCCAATGCGCGCGCCCAAGCCGATCTTCGCAGCTCACGGGAGGAGCATGACGCAAGCCAGTGATATCAAGGCTTTAGCAAGGAGCGCGATTGCGCCTCTGGCGGCTTTCGCGGTTTTCCTGGCGCTCTGGGAGGGCCTGGTGCGCGTGAGGGGCATTCCGCCCTATGTGCTGCCGGCGCCGAGCCTGATCCTCACGCGGCTTTACGAAGACCGCGCGCTGATGGCCGCCTCGCTCTGGGTGACGGTCAATATCGCTCTGCAGGCGCTGGCGCTCGCGACGCTCGGCGGCGTCGGCCTGGCGCTGCTGATGGCGCGCTCGAAATGGCTGGAGCGAACCCTCACGCCTTACGCGATCATGCTGCAGGTGACGCCAATCGTCGCCATTGCGCCGCTGCTGCTCATTTATCTTTCGCCCAACAATGCGGTGCTCGTCTGCGCCTTTCTCGTCGCCTTCTTTCCCATTCTCTCCAACACGGCGCTGGGGCTGGCCTCGGTCGATCACGGCCTGCTCGATCTCTTCGATCTTTACCGCGCCTCCGCCTGGAACCGGCTCATTTATCTGCGCGCGCCAGCGGCGCTGCCACAATTTCTCACCGGGCTGCGCATCGCCGGGGGGCTGGCCTTGATCGGCGCCGTCGTGGCCGAGCTCGCCGCCGGCGCGGCTGGCCAGGGGTCGGGCCTCGCCTTCCGCATCGTCGAAGCGGGCTTTCGCCTGGACATTCCGCGCATGTTCGGCGCGCTGCTGCTGCTCTCCTTCGCCGGTCTGGCGATCTACGGTGCGCTGGCCCTGCTCAGCCATCTCGCTTTGAAGGATTGGCACGAGAGCGCCCGCGAACGCGGCGCCTGAAGGCCGCCCGCTCGGAAGCGCCTTTGACCTTCCGGGCGCCGCCGCTTACAAGGGCCGAAAATTCCGCCACGCAACTTCCGTCCGCTCGCCGCGGGCGGGCAAAAGCCAATGACAGGGGACGAAGAACGAAATGCGCGTGTATTATGATCGTGACGCCGACATAAACCTGATCAAGGCCAAGAATGTCGTCATCATCGGCTATGGCAGCCAAGGCTTCGCCCACGCGCTCAATCTGAAGGAGAGCGGCGTCCCCAATGTCTCGGTGGCGCTGCGCAAAGGGTCGGCTTCCGCCGCCAAGGCCGAGGGCGCCGGGCTGAAGGTGCTCGAGGTCGCCGAGGCTGCCAAGACCGCCGACGTCATGATGATGCTGACGCCCGACGAGCTGCAGGGCGAAATCTACGCGAAGGACCTCGCCCCCAACATGAAGCAGGGCGCGGCGCTTTTCTTCGCGCATGGGCTCAACATCCATTTCAATCTGATCGAGCCGCGCAAGGACCTCGACATCGCCATGGTCGCGCCGAAGGGCCCCGGTCATACGGTGCGTGGCGAATATCTGAAGGGCGGCGGCGTGCCCTGCCTCATCGCCGTGCATCAGAACGCCTCGGGCAATGCGCTGGAGATCGGGCTCTCCTACGCCAGCGCGATCGGCGGCGGCCGCGCCGGCATCATCGAGACGACCTTCCGCGAGGAATGCGAGACCGATCTGTTCGGCGAGCAGGTCGTGCTCTGCGGCGGGCTCGTGGAGCTCATCCGCGCTGGCTTCGAGACGCTCGTCGAGGCGGGCTACGCGCCCGAGATGGCCTATTTCGAGTGCCTGCACGAGGTGAAGCTCATCGTCGACCTCATTTACGAAGGCGGCATCGCCAATATGAACTACTCGGTGTCGAACACCGCCGAGTATGGCGAATATGTCACCGGCCCGCGCATCATCACGCCGGAGACCAAGGCCGAGATGAAGCGCGTCCTCGACGACATCCAGACAGGCAAATTCACGCGCGACTGGATGCTCGAGAACAAGGTTAACCAGACCTCCTTCAAAGCCGTCCGCGCGCGCAACAACGCGCATCCGATCGAGGAGGTCGGCAAGCGCTTGCGCGCGATGATGCCTTGGATCGGCAAGAATAAGCTGGTCGACAAAGATCGCAATTAGCGCATAATAAACGGAGACAGGGCTGGACTCCCGCAACTTCGCTTACGGGAAAGAGGCTGCATGCGCGAACCGGCGACACCACAGGCTCGGCTGACGGGCAAACAGATCCGTCAGCGGCTGGTGGAAATCACCGGGGCGCGACTTTCGGGCCGTATCGAGAATGTCGCGAGCCACTTCGCGCCCGATGTCATCATTCACTACAATTGCGCGAAATACGGCCTTTCCACCTCAGACGTAATTCGGGGCCGCGAGGCCTTCTTCGCGCGCCTCAAACGCAGGGACGAAGATTTCGAGGCGGTGGATGGAGAAATCCTCCAGATGCTCGTCGAAGGCGAGCGAAGCGCGCTGCGATGGCGCGCACAGTGGCGCCACCGCGGCACGGGCGCCCCTGGTCGGTGGACATGGCGTTTTTCCTGCGATGGCGAGACGGCGTCGTCGCCGAAATGCATGAGTATGAGGACTCGCCCATCCCTACGCCCGACGTCTTCGGCGCGGTGACGCCTCTGGCGGCGCTCTTGAGCCAGCCCGATCCCGGCCTGTCACGCGAGGAGATGGTCGACTGCGTGCGGCAGCTCGCAGATTATCTCACCCCTCAGGGGCCCGACGTCGAGCTGCTGCGACGTCACTACGCGCCCAACGTCGTCTGCGAATTCGTCGGCGACCCCGCGCGCATCCCTTACGCCGGCCGGCACATCGGCGTCGAAGCCGTCATCGGCGTAGTGAAGGCCATCAATGTGGATTTCGAGCAGCTGGCGTTCTCGCTCTCCGACATCCTCGTCGATCGCGACGCTCTGGGCTGCCGCAGGACCGTGGAATGGCGGCATCGCGGCACGGGACGCCGCGGGATCGTTGAGCTCGCGGAATTCACCCGCTTCGCGAACGGCAAGATCGTCGAGTTCGTCGAATATCGCGACAGCATGACGATCCTAGAAATGCAGGGCGATTTGGAATCGCCGTGAAGGGCGCAGGGCGCTTTTGGTTGCTCGACGCCTGCGCCGGCGAGACAGTCGCAGGCGTCCCGCTGGCTGCGGTGGAAGTCGCGAAAGAGCTGTCGCCTTCGCAAATGCGCCTCATGCGTGAGTGCTCGCTGGGCGCGAGCCTTGGACCCGAGGCCCTCGTAGCCTTGACCGGCGCCTTGATCGAATTTGAGAGGCCGCAGGACGGCGCGCATCAAATCTTCATCGACGTGCTGGATGTCCATGAGCGACGCGCGCACGTGACGGTGAGTTCTCGGCGCCCAGACCGCCTTCGCGGCCAGAGGAGAATTTTGCCGATGACCGACTCCTACCGGTTCTTCGAGGCCGATCGCCTGGACTGCCGACTGGTCGACCACCGCTGGAACCTCACGCCTGCACAAGAGCGCACGGCCGCGGAAATCTGGCGCGAGCAGAGCAACCGCAACCCGTCGCTCTACGACGGCCGCATTCTGCTAGCGCGGCGGGCCGAGGCTCTCATCGACGATTCCGGCGAGCGAAAGCTCGAGGTCGAGTTCTTCGAGGCGCCCTTTTCGCGCTTCCACGCTTGGAAGCGGCTCGGATTGCCGGACTGGGGCGTCTTGAACTGCTTTTCCGCGCCGGCCCTGCGCTCGAGCGACGGGGCCTTTCTCGCGGGCGAGATGGGCCGAGACCATTCTCAGCCGGGCCGCGTCTATTTCCCGTGCGGAACGCCGGACCTGGACGACATCGTAGGGGGACGCGTCGATCTGACCGGATGCCTGATCCGCGAGCTCGCGGAGGAAACAGGCATCGTCGTCGGCGAGCGGGACTTCGCCCCGTTCTGGCGCATCATATTTCTCAATCGACAGGTGGCGTGCCTGCGCGTCGTGGATCTCCCGGCCGCGGCCGAAGCGCAGCGCGAGGCGGCGCTCCGATACATACGCGGGCAGGCAAAGCCCGAGCTCGCGGGGATGCATATCTTTCGGAGAGGAGCCGATCTCGCTGATCCGCGCCTCCCCGATTTCATGAAGGCGTTCCTCCGAGGCGCTCTCGAGAACTGACAAGGCGCCGCCCGATTTTTGTGTCCGCATCCAGTGTCTCGTCGAGGCGACCCTTGATAAAATTAGGCTTCGGTTCTAGTTTGCGGCCTCAACATTTGAGGAGGAACCTATGCCAAAAACAATTCATAAGATCTGCTCCTTGCTGGGGCTTCTCGCCTCGGCCTTCTCGAGCGTCGGCGCAAACAGCGGCCAAGCGTTTGCTGCCGACGCCGCTGCCGCGACGGCGACCCGCACGCCTATCAAGCATCTCATTGTCATTGTGGGCGAAAATCGCTCCTTCGATAATGTCTTCGGCACTTATGTTCCGGCCGACAACAGTCAGCAGGTCTGGAACCTTCTCTCGCAGGGGATCGTCAACTCTGCAGGGCTGCCGGGCCAGAACGCCGCTCTGGCCACCCAAAGATTGGCGACGGATACGAACACGTTTCAAATCTCGCCGCCGAAGTCGAATCTCATTCCAACGACGCTGCCGCAGCCCAGCACGACGCTCAACGCTTTGCCGATCCCGCCTTGCCAATTGTCGATCCTCGCGAGCAAATTTGGCAAGAACCCGAGCGGCGCAAATTTTTGCACGGACATCGGCCTGTCCACAGCCGACCAGGCGCTTTTGAACGATGGAGGAAGCGGACAGAAGTTCTACTTCGATGGAGCTTTAGCCTCGGTCGCCTTTCAGGCGTTGCAGGTCTCGACGCCAGGCCTGGGCGCGGCGGAACTCTATCCGGTCCCCGACTGCCGATACCCCTCTAATCTGCCTAATGCGCCCTTTTCAATTGTCGGGGCGTCCATACTCAACAATTGCCCGCCTCCGCTGATAGGACCTCCCTATTACAAAACGGCGATCACGCCCACCCAGTTTACGGACAACACCGGCGATCCCGTGCACCGCTTCTTTCAGATGTGGCAGCAGAACGACTGCAGCGCGCTTTCTGTCTCGCCCACAAATCCGAGCGGATGCGTTCACGATCTTTACGTCTGGGTGGCGACCAGCGTCGGTTGGCAACTGACGCAAAGCGGTTTGCCGCCGACCGACGATGAGCAAACCTTCCAGGGCGCCGTGGCCATGGGCTTCTACAACATGGCCGCCTCCGAATACCCCTACTTCAAGTCGCTCGCGGAAAAATATGCAATCGGCGACAACTATCACCAGCCTGTCATGGGAGGCACTGGCGCCAATTCACAGTTCATCATGACTGGCGACGTCTTCTATTACACCGATAGCAACGGAAATCCCGCCGTTCCTCCATCGGATCTCATTGAAAATCCCAATCCGCAGAGCGGCAGCAACAATTACTACACGCATGCGGCCTTCGGGACGGTAGACGCTGGAAACACCAGCGAGGGCGGGATGGTTAATTGCTCGGACCTCTCGCAACCGGGCGTGGCCGCAATTCGGAACTACCTCTCAAACATGACCTCTCGCACATTCAAGGGCCCCTTCAATGGGGGAAATTGTGATTCAGGCCATTACTACCAGGTCGACAACGAATATCCGGACCTACGACCATCAAGGAAACGCGATACAGCAAGGTAATGAATTTCCTGCCGGCCCAGGGTTCGCCATCGGTCCCCAGGTCATACCGACGATCGGCGACTCCCTCTCCGCCAAAAATGTTTCGTGGAAATATTATGGCGAAGGCTTCGATGTGGCGAACCAGCCTTTGCTGGCGAACGAATATTACTGCGCGATCTGCAACGGCTTCCAATATTCCCGCTCGATCATGACAGGTCCGCTGAAAAGCAACCTGCAGGATCTGCCCGCCTTTTTTACTGACCTGCAAAACAACACGTTGCCTTCCGTTTCGTTCATCAAACCGAATGTCCTTCTCGACAGCCATCCAGGAACTTCGACCCCTCCCCTCTTCGAGGCCTTCGTCAGGCGCATCATCGATGCGGTTCTCCCGTCGTCGATCTGGGCGGACACGGCGATTCTGATCACCTTCGACGAGTTCCGGCGGCTATTATGATTCTGGATACATTCAGCCCATCGACTTTTTCGGCGACGGACCGAGGACCGTGATGATCGCCGTGTCCCCCTTCGCCAAGCCTGGTTTCGTCGATCACACCTATGGTGACCATGCCTCCATTCTAAAACTGATCGAAGCGAACTGGGGCCTGGCGGCCACTTTCAACGCGAAGCCGCGACAATCTCCCAAATCCGCTCACCTTTCCGGGGCAACCGTATTTCCCGGCCAACAGCCCAGCCATCGGCAATCTGACAAACATGTTCGATTTCCGCGGAACGGGGAATTAGTTTGGGGTCAGTGGTGGCGAAGCGCCGGCGAGCCCGATGGCTGCGCCGGCGTAGGCTCGGGCGGGAGCGCAGATAAATAAAGCTTCGTTCCGGGCATCGCTACGGCATCGATTTTTCGAGAAGAACCCGCTCAAGCAATATCCTTTGCGACGCCTCGGAGCGTCTGTTCTTTTAGCGCCGTCGGAAGCCCCAGAGGCGCATTTGCGGCTGAAATTCCTCGCCGTCCGGTATAGATTGGCCCCATGACGACGAGTTCTTGCGCCGAAACCACCCTTGCGCCGGCAGACCCGCGTCCGGCGATGATCCGGGCCTATCTCGAGGATAATTGCATTGTGCTCGTGGGCATGATGGGCTCGGGAAAGAGCTCGATTGGGCAAAAGCTCGCCCATCGGCTAGGCCTCAAATTCGTCGACGCCGACGCCGAGATCGCCGCTGCGGCGGGCATGTCGATCCCCGAGATTTTCGCGAAGTTCGGCGAGGGCTACTTTCGCGACGGCGAGCGTCGGGTGCTCTATCGGCTCCTCAATGGCGGCCCCATGGTGCTGGCGACGGGCGGCGGCGCCTTCCTCGACCCGAGAACGCGGCGGCGCATCGCCGAGCGCGGCGTCTCGATCTGGTTCGACGCCGATCCTGAAACCTTGCTGCGGCGCGTGCGCCGCAAGGGCGAACGTCCGCTTCTGCAGACGGAAGACCCGGCCGCGACGCTGCGTCGTCTCATGGATGAGCGCAATCCCGTCTATGCGACCGCCGACCTCAGAGTCGTCTCCCACGACGTTCCTCACGAGGCGATGGTGGACCAGACGCTGACGCTGCTTGCGGAGCGTCTGCCAACCCTGGCCTTTGGCGCGAAACGCCCCCTCGAAGACTTGCCGAGCTCCATGACCCATTTCGCGCCGCGCCGCGAGGAGCCCCTGCACCGGGAAACGGTGCGGGTCGACCTCGGCCCCCGTTCCTATGAGATTTTGATTGGATCTGGCCTTCTCAAGGAGGCCGGCGAGCAAATCGCGGCCCTGGCGGCGGGCGCGGCTTGCGCGATCATGACAGATTCCAATGTCGCCCCGCTCTACCTCCAGCCCCTGCAGGCGAGCCTGGAGGCCTGCGGGCTGCGCTCCACGGCTATCCTCGTCGAGCCGGGCGAGGCTTCGAAATCTCTTGCCGTCTTCGGCCGCGTTCTCGATGAGGCGCTCGCCGCGAAGATCGAGCGGCGCGACGTAATCATCGCGCTCGGCGGCGGTGTGGTCGGCGATCTTGCGGGTTTCGTATCGGCGACCCTGCGCCGTGGCTGCCGCTTCGTGCAAATTCCGACCACGCTGCTGGCTCAGGTGGACAGCTCGGTCGGCGGCAAGACAGGCATTAATTCTCCGCACGGCAAAAATTTAATCGGCGCGTTCCACCAACCGTCACTCGTCCTTGCCGACATCGATACGCTCGAGACCCTGCCGGAGCGCGAGCTGCGCGCGGGTTACGCCGAGATCGTCAAATACGGGCTCATTCGCGACCGCCGTTTCTTCGAATGGCTCGAGGCCGACGGCGAGGCCGTATTTTCCGGCAAGCCGGAGCAGATTTGCGCGATTGCGGTGAGCTGCCAGATGAAAGCCTGTATCGTCGGGGGGGACGAGACCGAGCAGGGGGATCGCGCGCTGCTCAATCTCGGCCATACTTTCGGCCACGCCCTGGAGCGGCTCGTCGGCTACGACTCGAAGCGCCTCGTGCATGGCGAGGGCGTGGCGATCGGGCTCGCGCAGGCCTACCGCTTTTCCCACCGGCTCGGCCTGTGCAACGGGCAGGACGCGACACGCGTCGAGCGGCACATGGAGCGCGTCGGCTTGCCGACCCGAATTTCGGACATTCCCGACTTCAGCGCCGACGCGGAAACGGTCCTCGAGGCCATGCAACAGGACAAAAAAGTGGAGCGCGGTGCGCTGACCTTCGTGCTGGCGCGCGAGATCGGCGGCGCCTTTGTCGCGAAGAACGTCGAGGCGAAGGAGGTCCTGGCCTTCCTCAAAAGCGAATTATGATGCGTTCGCGAAGCAGGAGCGGCCTTTGAGCACAGTCGACGTCATCACGGCGCTCATCATCGTGCTCGGCTGCGTGCTGCTATCGGCGCTCTTCTCGGGCTCCGAGACGGCGCTGACGGGCGCGTCCCTCGCGCATATGCATTCGCTCGAGAAGGAGGGCGATCGCCGCGCCCTCGTCGTCTCGCAGCTGCTGCGCCGCAGAAATCGTATGATCGCGACGCTGCTCCTCGGCAACACGCTCTTCAACATCGCCGGCTCCGCCGTCATGACCAGCATGCTGGTCATGCTCATCGGCGATAACGGCGCGGTCTACGCGACCTTCTTCATGACCGGTCTGCTCCTCATTTTCGCAGAGGTGCTGCCGAAGACGCTGGCGATCAATCATCCCGATCAGTTTTCCCTGACAGTGGCGCGCCTCGTATCTTTCTTCGTCGCCGTCTTCGGGCCGATGCTCGTGGGCGTCGAGTTCCTGGTGCGCGTCATGCTGAAGCTCGCCGGCGTCGAGCTCGGCCATGGCCGCACCATGGTGTCGCCCTATGACGAGCTGAAGAGCACCGTCGACATTCTGCACCAGGAAGGCACGGTCGAGCGTAGCGCGCGCGACATGTTTGGCGGAGTCCTCGATCTGACCGTCATGCATGTCTCGGACGTGATGGTGCATCGCACCAAGATGCGCGCCGTCGACGCCGACCTGCCGCCGCACCAGATCATCAAGGAAATCCTGGCCTCCCCCTACACGCGCATGCCACTCTGGCGCGAGCGTCCGGACAATTTCATCGGCGTGCTGCACGCCAAAGATCTCTTGCGCGCGCTGGATGCGGCAGGCGGAGACGCATCGCAGCTCAAAATCGACGAGATCATGCTGCAGCCCTGGTTCACGCCGGAGGCGACGACGCTCGAGGATCAGCTCCAGGCCTTCCTGCAGCGCAAGACCCATTTCGCCTTCGTCGTCGACGAGTATGGCGAGGTCATGGGTCTCGTCACGCTCGAGGACATTCTGGAGGAGATCGTCGGCGACATCCGCGACGAGCATGACGCGACCATGCCCGGCGTTCGGCCGCAAAAGGACGGCTCGGTCATCGTCGACGGCGCCTCGCCGCTCCGCGACTTGAATCGCGCCATGGACTGGCGTCTGCCGGACGATGAAGCGACCACGATCGCCGGCCTCGTGATCCATGAGGCCGGGGCCATCCCTGAGGCGGGCCAGGTGTTCCGCTTCCATGGCTTCCGCTTCGAGGTGCTGCGCAAGATGCGCAACCGCATCACCTCGCTGCGCGTCGTTCCGGAAAATCAGCCGGAAGGGTGAGCCCTTCGCGCAGAATCAGTCGCCGAGGATCTCGAAGGTCGCCTCGATCTCCACAGCCGCGTCGAGCGGCAATTGCGCGACGCCCACGGCCGCCCGCGCGTGCTTGCCATTCTCCCCCAGCACGGCGGCGAAAAGATCCGAGGCGCCGTTGACGACCTGCGGGATCTGCTGGAAATCGGCGAGGGCGTTGACGAAGCCGCCGAGCCGCACGGCGCGCAGCCTCGCCAGATCGCCGACGGCGGCGTTAGCCTGCGCCAGCACATTAAGCGCAGCGAGGCGCGCGGCGGCCTGACCGGCTTCAAGAGAGACCCGGTCCCCGACCTTGCCCTGATGCGCCGGATCGACCTTGCCGGCCGCCACGGGCAATTGTCCGGAGATGAAAAGCAGATTGCCGGCCCGCACGAAGGGCACATAATTCGCGACGGGCGCGGCGGCCTGCGGAAGCGCGAGCCCCAGCGCGGCGAGCCGGGCGATGGGCGAAGCGTCGGTCATGGTCGTAACCTCTCGGGGAATTAGGATTTGCGCGTGTGAAGACGAAACCGTAGTTTCTCGCGCCGTCCGGCGCAACGCCGGGCGCACGCCCGTTTCGGAGACCCTTGCCCATGGCGTTGCAACGAATTGCGGGAGGCGTTGCAGCCTTGGCCTGCTTTTTTGCAAGCGGGCTTGGGCCAGAGGCGGCGGCGCAAAGCGCGGCGCCTCCGCTCGCGCCGCATCGCGCGGTCTACGACCTCTCGCTTCTCAAGGCCGAGGGCGCCAAAGCTCCGAGCGAGGCGCGCGGGCGCATCACCTTCGACTTTTCGGGCTCGGCCTGCGACGGCTATATTCAAAACGTTCGGCAGCTTACGCAATTGCAGCCCGAGGAAGGCGAGGCGCAGGTCTCCGACATGCGTTCGGCGACCTTCGAGGCGGCCGACGGCTCCGACTTCCGCTTCAAGATCACGACGAAGGTGAGCAACGCCGAATTGGCGGGTGGAGCCGAGGAAACCGACGGCGTCGCCAAGAAGAACAAGGCCGGCGACGTGCTGATCGAACTCGCCAAGCCCAAGCGCGGCAAGCTCGACTATTCCGGACCAATCCTCTTCCCGACCGACCACATGCGGAAAATTCTCCAGGTGGCGCGCGACGGGGGAAAAATGCTGTCGGCCCGCATTTATGACGCCTCGGGCGACGGCTCCAAGCGCTACGACACGCTGACAATCATCGGCGCGCCGATCAAGAGTGAGCCCGAAAAGCCCTTTCAGGTCGAGGCCTTCAAAAGCCTGCGGCGCTGGCCCGTCACGATCTCCTATTTTGACATCGACCAGAAGGACCAGCCGCCGAGCTATGTGCTGACGCTCGAGCTCTTCGACAATGGCGTCACCTATTCGATGAAGCTTGACTACGGGGATTTCGTTCTCGGCGCGAAAACTTCGAGCCTCACGCTGCTGCCGCCGTCAAAATGCAAGAAGCCGTGAAGCGGCAGACAGAATATCAACGACTTGCCGAGTCTGCCGCCAGGATCGCGGGATCGGCGCGGCGAGATCCCTTGGTCTTGAGGTCGAGCTCGATCTGGGCGAGCGCCGTGCGCGTTCCAGGGCTCAAAATGCGCGTTTCGGCAAGCGTTCGAAAGTTGGAGACAGCGTGCGGGCAGGCCCCCGAACCTTCGAAGACGCGCACGCCTTCATCCGTCACTATCACATCGCCGTAGCGCAGCGTTGCATCCCGCATCAAAGCCTGAGTGGAATCGGCGATCGGGGCGGTCTTGTCGAGGGGCGCGCAGAATTGTGTCGGCTTAGGCTTCACATTGCTGGGAGAGGCGCTTGCTTGTGCGGGTATGGGCGCCGCGACGATCGGAACGACGTACGCCGGCCTTGCGTGCGCCAAGATCGGCGCTGGGCGTTCGACCGGGCGCCGGACGTGCTCGACCCGGGGCTTGCGCGGGGCGGCCGGACGGCCAGCCGTCACTCGAGAGGCGGTCGGCGTCTCGTCGCCGCCGAAGAGATCCTCCAGCAGGCCGGCTTTCGCGGCACCGACAAAAGCCGCGCATGCAGCCAGGACAACCAGGAATCCGACCGCCCGGCGCACGAGACTGTGCAGCGCGAACCGAGATGGATGAAATCGATCTGAACCTGATTTTCTTGCTTGCATCGAACCCCCCGCCCTTGCTTGGCGAGCTTCAGGCTCGCGCTCGCCAAGCGTGAGCGAAGGCGGCGCCATGCTAAGGCGCAAGCAAAATTAGGCTATTGCGCTCGCCATGGCTGGATTCGA
Organism: uncultured Alphaproteobacteria bacterium; assembly: GCA_963808525.1. Lineage (GTDB taxonomy): Bacteria > Pseudomonadota > Alphaproteobacteria > Rhizobiales > Beijerinckiaceae > Methylocystis. Next base: position 105,963 of record CAWEGE010000019.1, on the reverse strand, counting down.
CGGCTCGAATTTGCAGAATGAAACGCAAGACGCAAAGCCATCTGCCGCATTTGCAAGGAGCCGGAACGGAGCGGAAAACTTTCCACCGGGGACAAATGCTCGCGCGTCCAATACGCCCGTCAAAATGCGAGAGGCAGTACATCGGTCCTGTCCCGCCGGTCTGCGACTGACCCCGCGAGGGAATTGACAATTGGCGCAAAAAATCGTCTCATCTTTAAATGGCGCGGCAGCGAGCTCCGGCGCCGTCTGTAAAAATTTGCGTGCGGTCTATCGAGTTTCCGTATCATTAGGTGGCAATGTATTTCGGAAAGGCGAAACCATGATTTCTATTGTCCCGCCAGAACAGTCTCAGCTCGAAGCGCTCGTGCAGTCTTATCTGGATCAGCAGCCTGAAGGTCTCGGCTTTGTCATTGGGTACGCGAGTCCCCAGTTTCCGTCGAGCAGCAATCTATTCTGGGCTGGCAATGTCGCTAACCAATTCGGCCAGCCGCTCAAACTTGATGGTGGTACGCCCTTCATCATTGCTTCGATTACTAAGACATTTACGGCGACCCTTTACGCCTTGTTGATCCGCCAATACAATTCGGCTCACACGCTGAGCGAATACATTGCGCCAAACGGACCGCTCCCGATCAGCTCGATTTTGGGCGGCATCTCTCTCGATAGTCTTGTCAACTACACCTCTGGATTCCCGGAAGGCGACAACGACGTTCCGCCATATTTGCCGCAACCTTATTCGCTACCCGCGATGCTCGGCTATCTGAATGCGGGCCCTCCCAGGGTCGACGGAACCGGGAAAATTTACACTTACTCAAATCTTGCATTTGCGATCATGTCCGCGGTCCTGAGCTGCTCGGCTCCAGGGGCGCCATGGGAGCTGGTGTTCACGGACGTCATGCGGAACACCATTCTCGATCCGTTGGGCATGTCATCATCTCACTTCTTCGGCGACACGCGGATACAACACCTGCCATTGGGCTACGACTACAACAACGACAGTCCTCCGGCCTATTCAAAGATCGCCCCCGGGTGGGACCTGCTCCCGGCCTACAACGGGCCAGGCGGACTGGTGGCTTCTGCGAACGATATGATGCGATGGCTACTGTTCAATATGGGCATCGTAAAGAATTCAATTCTGACGCCATTGCTTCCCGCGTTGCAGACGCCCTCGACCATGGTCGAAGCTAAGTTTGTTTGGGGCAAGTCGCAGCTCGGGCTCGGGTGGTTCATCACACTGTCCGACCAAAATTTTCCAAGCGTGCTTTGGAAGGACGGCGACCTAGGCGGCGCCAACAGCTACATCGCATTCCTAAATAGCGAGGATATCGAAAACACCGCTTCTCAGGCTGGCGTGTTCGTGCTGGTGAACGGCAGCAATATCAATGGCAAGTATAGAAAGCAGGAGGTCGAAGTCGCGGCGGCCATCGCCTGGGATGTTTTGTATATCATGCAGGGTCGAACTCCGCCTGCCGACAAGTCCCTCTATCCGCGCTCGGCTGTGCGCAGGCTCCCGCCGAAGCCATAATCGCCGGTAAAACGAGGGAGGCCGGCGCGGAGGACAGCCGCCTCCGCCTGCTCGCCGCCCAAGAGACCGCGAGCCTAACGCCCTGCCGGGGCCCGCAGGCCCGATTACTGCCGGAAAAGGCTTCAGGAGCAGAGGGAAATGATTTAGAACTCCTTCCAATGACTCTACTCTCCACCAGCGAAGACGTGGCCGCCCTCTGTCGGCGACTTGCGCAACATCCCTTTGTGACGGTCGACACCGAATTCTTGCGGGAGACGACCTTCTGGCCAAAGGTCTGCGTCATCCAGCTCGCCTCGCCGGAGGAGGCGGCGGCGATCGACGCCCTTGAGGAAGGAATCGATCTGACGCCGTTTTTCGAGCTGATGGCGAATGAGGCGGTGGTGAAGGTGTTTCACGCCGCCCGCCAGGACCTCGAGATCGTGTGGCGGCTCGCCGGGCTCATTCCCAAGCCCCTCTTCGACACCCAGGTCGCCGCCATGGTCTGCGGCTTCGGCGATCAGGCTTCCTACGGTGAACTCGCCAAGTCGATCGCCCGGGTCAGCGTCGACAAATCCTCGCGCTTCACCGACTGGTCGCGGCGTCCGCTCTCGGAGGCGCAGGTCCGCTACGCCATCGCCGACGTGACGCATCTGCGCGACATCTATCTCCATCTGCGCAGCCGGCTGGAGCGCACGGCGCGGCTCGATTGGCTCGCGGACGAAATGGAGTCTCTCACCTCGCCTGCAACCTATGCGCAGCATCCCGACGACGCCTGGGAGCGTCTGCGCCATCGGGCGCGCAAGCCCCGAGACTTGGCTGCGCTGATCGAGCTTGCCGCTTGGCGCGAGGCCGAGGCGCAGGCGCGCGACGTTCCGCGCGCGCGTGTGCTCAAGGATGACGCGCTCGTCGAGATCGCGCTCGCCGCCCCGCGCACGGAGGAGGCGCTCTCCAATCTGCGCGCCATCCCGCGCGGGCTCGAGCGTTCGCGCTCGGGAGCCGAGATTCTGGCCGCAATTGAGCGCGCCATGGCGCGAGATCCGGCCACGCTGCCGGCGATCGAGCGGGACCGCCGCAACTCCAACGGCGCGACGGTCGAGCTCTTGAAGGTGCTGCTGCGCCAGGTTTGCGAAGAAACCGGCGTCGCCGCCAAGATGATCGCCACCGTCGACGAGCTCGAAGCGATCGCCGCCAATGACGACGCCGATGTGATGGCCTTGAAAGGCTGGCGGCGAACGGTGTTCGGCGAGAAGGCGCTGGAGCTGAAGCGCGGACGCCTCGCTCTCGCGGTCGAGAACGGCAAGGTTGTGACCCTCGACTGGCAGGAGGCCTGAAGCCGCCGCCAGGCCCAGTCGATCGAATCGGCGCACAAAACGCCAGAAATCTCTTCGCTGCCAGGAAAGGCCAGGCCGATGCAGCAAGGGCCGAGGATCGTCATTCGTCTCTGCGCCGGGCCCTTCGACGCGGCGCAGGAGGAGCGGGACATCCTCTCATTGCGCGCCGACATCGGCGCGCTCGTGGCCTTCACCGGGCTCTGCCGGAGCGAAGGGGGAACCCTCGCGGCGCTCGAGCTCGAGCATTATCCGGGCATGGCGGAGCGCGAGATGGCGGAGATCGCGCAGCAGGCCGCCGAGCGCTGGCCGCTACACGCGCTCACGGTGCTGCATCGCTATGGCCGGCTGCGCCCCGGCGAGAAAATCGTGCTCGTGCTCGCGGCGGCGAAGGGCCGCGCCGAAGCCTTCGCGGCGGCCGAATTCGTGATGGATTATCTGAAATCGCGCGCGCCCTTCTGGAAACGGGCGCTGCTCTCGGACGGAAGCGACGGCGGCTGGATCGACGCCAAGACGGTCGACGAGGCGGCGCTGGCGCGCTGGCGCTCAGACGACGAGGCTGCGCCAGGGCGCAAGGACATACACGAGCCAAGCGTGCAGTGTGGCCGCGGCGATGGACAGGACCAGGGCGATAAGCGTTAGAACGTCCGTATGATCCTTCGGGCATCGCAGCATGCGTGGAAGACCGTGGTAGAAGATGTAGAGTCCGTAAAAACCCAGAATATCGAGCCAACGCAGGCCTGGGACGAGGCCGAAGAGAGCAGCGAGCCAGGCGGGCGTGTAGGAATAAGCCGTGAGCGCCAGGGCGCGCGCGTCATTCGCTTGGCCCTCGAAATGGGGCGCGAGGCTCGACAGCACGAAGGAGACGGCGAAGAGCAGCGGCAGGCTCAGCGCATATTGCAGAGCCGCGCGCATAAGCCCTCCCGCGAAGGTCAGATGCGCGAATTCATGGGTTGGATGGCCGTATCCAAAGAAATAGCCGCTCAGGAAACTCGCGACGGGCGGAATCAGCGCGAGCAGCAGCACATAGTTCCGGTAGATTTCGACGACGCTCGGCTCCTCGGCCTCGATCGCCGCCCATTCGCTCTCGGGATCGAGAAGCAGCCCCTTAATTCGCTTCAGAACGCCCATCGCCGTTCCTCCCCCTCCCGGGTTCGTCGCTGGCTTAGTCTGATTACAGCACTCTCACAAGACAGGCGCGTCCGCGCAGGAGCGGCGCCTCGTCCGGCGGGACTTGCGGGCGCAGCGGGGCTGTGCCAGGGAAGACACAATGGCCATACCGTCGACCCCGGCGAGCTTCCTCGCTTACCACGAGGCGCGGCGAAAAAGTGGGGCGCCGGTTCTTCGCGCGAGGGGCGCTTCAGAATGCTGAAATCGACTGCGTTTGAGCGGTTGCGCTCGGGCGCCGAGAGCCTCTATGCGTCAGGCCGCCTGAGAAAGGCGCTCGACTATATCTGGCCGGTGCTGGGCCTCGTCGCCGTCATCGCCTCGCTTTATCTGCTCAACAAAGAGTTCCGCAGCGAATCTCTCGGTGGAGAGGTCTGGGCGGCGCTCCGCGCCATTCCCGCGCACCGCTATTTGCTCGCGGGACTCGGCACGCTGCTCGCCTATGCGGCGCTCGCCTGGTATGATCGCATCGCGCTGCAGCATCTCGGCGTGACGCATATTTCCTGGCCCTTCATCTCGCTCTGCTCCTTCACGACCTACGCGCTCTCCCACAATATCGGGGCGAGCATGTTCTCCGGCGCCGTGGTCCGTTATCGCGCCTATTCGACCAAAGGACTGACGGCCTCGCAGATCGCCACGCTCGTCGTGCTCTGCTCTTACACCTTCGGCTTCGGCTGCCTGCTGCTCGGAGGAGCCCTCCTGAGCTGGGACCCGACGCTGATGCAGCGGCTTTCCGGATTCCTGCCGGACGTCGTCACCAATCCGCACATGGCGCGAGCGGTCGGCCTCGTCTGTCTCGGCGGCGCGGCGCTCTACGTCATCGGCTCGCTGATGCATTTTAAGCCGCTGCACATCGGCAGCTTCGAGGTCGTCTATCCGCGGCCAGGAGTGATGGTGCAACAGCTCTTCGCTGCTCCGCTCGAGCTTATCGGCGCCGGAAGCATCATTTATTTCGCGCTTCCCGAGGTCGGCAATCCGGGGTTTGCGGTCGTGCTCGGCGCCTTTGTGCTCTCCTTCTCCGTGGCGCTGGTGTCGCATGCGCCGGGAGGTCTTGGCGTTTTCGAGCTGCTGTTCCTCAAGCTCATGCCGGACGCGCCGCAGGTGCAGGTGCTCGCAGCGCTTCTCGTCTGGCGTCTCTTCTATTTGATCGCGCCGCTCCTCTTCGCGCTGGGGGTCGTCGTGATCTTCGAGCGCAAGCGGCTCGCCGACGCCTTGTTGCGGCGTACGCACCCCGAATAGGCGAGCCGACGGGCGTCATCGAGGCGAATTCCGGTCTGGCCCCGCGTCGCCGTCGCGCCGGACAGCGGGGAGTGTCCCGCCGTCGGAAAATGCGCCGCTAATTTAGCCGCGAGATCATGAAGACCGACGCCAGGATCTCGATCAGCGCCAGAGCCGCGAGCACGACGACCAAGCGTGCGTCGGCGCGCAACAGGGTCTGAAGCAGCACCAGAAAGGCGATGTGGACGACCGGAATGGCGATGATCACGAATTGCCCGCCGGCCCCGCGTCTGCCTGTCACATTACCGAAAGTGAGCGCCAACGCCATCGCGAGCAGCGTATGGCCCAGGGCCAGTATCGGCACGCCGAGCCGCATCGCGGCCTCGGCCATCCACTCCGCGAGGAGCCTCGGGTCGGCGCGGGCGGCGCTCAGTTGCTGGACGAAGTCGCCCGGCGGCAATTCATAGACGCCGCGCCATGTCCGCTGCGGCAGGGAGCCGCTGCCCTGCATCGGCAGGACGAGAGCATATTCGTCGAAGGCCGAGAGCCGCACGTCCCCGCCCGTGAGCGAGCGTGTCTGCACGCTGCCATTGCGCAGCGCCACGATCACCCCGGTTTCATTGCGCCTGAACTCCGCATGTGCGGCGGTGATGATCTGCTCCTCCATCTTTTCGGTGGAGAGCTGGCGCACGAAGAGATTGGCGGCGATGTCGGCCGTCTCCCAGCGCTCGAGGTAAAGCGTCTTGGCGCCATTGTCGAAAGTGTAGAAGCGCGCCGGCTCCAACATGCGGTGGTTGAGCGAGTTGCGCACGACGTTGAGAACGTCCTGCATCGTGCCGACGTAATAAGGGGCGAGGAAATTCGACAGTATGTAGCCGACGAAGACCAGCGCGAGCGCGAGCGCCGTTGCGGGCCGGCAGACAGCCCAGACCGAAAGGCGAAGCGCATAGAGCACGGCGATCATGCCCTCGCTCGCCATGCGCGAGAATTCGAGCGCGGTGGCGACGCCGGCGGCGAGCGGCAGCGCCACATAGGCCACGGTCGGCGCGACGCCCTGAACGGCGGGCCACACAAGCCCGCCACGCACGGCGGCGGCAGGCAGCGAGCTCAAGAGATAGGCGAGCACCACCGGCACGCTCAGCGCGAATTGAATGATAAGGATTCCGAAGCCGATCCGGCGGATCAGGTAAAAGAAGAGCAGCCGGGGCATCTGCGGGACCTTGCCGCCAGGGCTTCGCCCCGGTCCAGGTTCATGACTTCATTCTCGTCCAGCCGGCCTTCGAAAGCCTTGTCCAGGCCGCGTCGAACACGCCGGTCGACGGCAGCGCGACGGCGCCGGCCCAATGGGCGAAGTAGATTTCCCGCCCATCGGGATCGAGCGGCTTGCCCTCGGCGAAGCTGATGCCGGGGGCCTTGTAGAAGCTCTCGTGCGACGCGTTCTCGACGAGATCGCGCAGCAGCGCAATCTTCAGGCCGCGGCGGTGCGTGACGAAATTGACCAGCGGCTGCGCGAAGAGCTGCCCGCGCTTGCGCACGTCGTGGAAAATGGCGGCGTCCTTGGCCATCGTGTCGATGAAATCCGAAAGCTTGAGATATTTGTTGGAGGTCACCCAGAAGCCGTCGTTGAAAGGCAGCGCGTCGGCGAGGAAAGGATATTCCGAGCGCCGCTCGTTGTAGACATATTCGAAGCTCGGCGAGGCGACGATGAACTCGCTCTTTCCCGCCTCAAGACGTCCGAAGATCGGCCTGAAGTCGCGAAACAGAACGACATCGACGTCGACATAGGCGACTTCGTCGAGATCGAGCGCCAAGGCCTGCAGCTTGCGCAGGCGTCTGCGATTCGTGTTGAAGATTCCGGGGTAGAGCTCCTTGGCGAGACGATCGATCTCGACGGGCTCCTCCTCGATGAAATGCGCCCCATAGATCTCGGCGGCGCGGCGGGTGCGCGTGACGTTGTCGTCATAGGGAATGAGATAGAGCGGCAGCGAAGCGTTGGTTTCCCGATAGCTCTCGAGAAAGGGAACCAGCCAGTCGATGATCTTGTCGTTTCCGACGATCGCTATTCCATAGCGGCCCTTGGCTCCCCCGCCCCGATCCTCGGGGGGCGAAAAGGCTGGATTTGCGCTGATGCGGCTCATATAGACGCTCTAGCGGGAAAGTTCCGGCGATAGCAAGAGGGGCGGATCATTGCGGGAAGGCCAGCGGGAGGACGTCGCGATCGACGCGCCGCTTGCCGGAAAGACCGTGGCCGTCGTGCATGCGGCCTGGCACTCCTGCGGCAGCTCGCAAGTCAATCGCAGCCAGATCGAGGCCTATAGGTCGCTCGGCGCGCGCGTGATCTCGGTCGCGATGATGGACGTGCTGACGCCGCCCGCGCCGGACGGAGGCCGCTGGCCGGCCTATATCGCCGCCACTCCCGAGCTCGCCGGCGACGCGCGCTATTTCACGGGGCCTCCGCGCGACGCTCTATGGAAGTCGCCGCTCCTCAAGGACGGGTGGTGGCCGCTCATTCACGGGGATCAGGCGACCTGGCTTATCGAGCTCGCGAAGCGCGCGCCGCCGCCCGCCGAGCTGGCGCGGGAGAAGATCGATCTCGTCCACGCCAATCATTATTTCACCCTTCCGCTCGCGCGTAAGCTCGGCTTCGGCGAATCTCCTCCGATCGTCCTTGAGACCCAGGATATCCAGGCGCGCCAATATGTCCTGCGCAATCAGGGCGGTTTCTTCCTTCCGCCGCTCGCGCGCTATGAGGACATGCTGGCGGTGGAGCTTTGCTGGACCGGCAAGGCTGACCTTTGCGCGCACCTCAACGCCGAGGAGCGCGAGGAGTTCGCCCGACTCCTGCCGCGAAGCCGGCACGCGCTGATCTATCCCGCCGTCGAGCCGGCGCCGCTCGCGCTCAACCCGAGCGAGATCGCGATCGTCGCGAGCGACAATTACGCCAATTTCGTCAGCCTGCGCTGGTTTCTCCAGGACGTGCTTCCGCTCGCCGGGCCCGTCCCTGTCGCCATCTACGGCAACATCGACGCCGGCGTGAAAAATCGAGACAAGGCGCTTTATGAAGCGCACAGCCGGCTTTTCAGGGGCCGCGTCGCTGATATCGGCGCCGTCTACACCCGCGCCGCGGCGATTCTGCTGCCGACCGTCGAAGGCCACGGTCTCTCCATCAAAGCGGTCGAGGCGCTCTCCAGCGGCGCGCCTCTGATCGCCACGCGCCAGGCGTTTCGCGGCATGGGCGTCGATCCCGCGACGCTCGCCAATGTTACGCTCTGCGAGGAGGCGCCCGCTTTCGCCGCGGCGCTGCGTCGGCTCGCGGAAGAGCTGGCGGCCGGGAACGCACAACCCGCCCGTCCGGACGCGGACACGCGGCGTCTCTATGAGGCGAGCTTTTCCCCAAAAGCCTACGCCCAGGCGCTAGCGCGCGAGATCGAGCCGCTACTCTCCCCCTGAGCCCCCTCACTTCGAGACATAGGCAGGGGCCGCGGTGGGAGCGCCGATGGCGACCCAGATATTCTGATTGGTTTCCGACTGACGCTTCACAAAGCGATAGGGCGTCCTGTTCCAAGGCTTTACGGTGTCGTCGAGATTGTCGAGCGCGAAGTCGCCTTGGTCGGTCTTGACGGTCAGAATCGCATGGCCTTCGCCATTCGCCTCCTTGACGACGGTCATGAGCAGCGCCTGACGCGGAAAGCCCGCCTTCATGAGCAGCTTGCGCTTCAAGAGCGCGAAATCCTCGCAGTCGCCGCGCCCGTCGGCCGGATAGTCCCATTGGTCGACGACGCCCCAATGGTCCATGTCGGAAACGGCCTCGATCTCGTGATTCACGGTGACGTTGATGCGCTGAATCGTCCTCATCGCTGCAGCGGTGAGGGGGATCGGCTGCGGCGCGCGGTCGTCGTCGTCGCATTCGCGAGCGTAACGGCTGCAGAAATCCACCCAGCCGTAGGGAATGCTCGTCTCCTCGCCGACCGCGGCGAAGCTCGCCTTCAGGGGCTGGGCCGGGGCGGCGGACGCGATGGAGACCAGAAGGGCGGCCGCGATCGCCAGTTTGATGGTCCATTTGCCGACGCCGAACATAACCGCCTCCCACCGATGAGGCAAGAATACGTCGGTCGATTTTCGGTCCTTGAAAGTAATTTTGTCGCATTTTACGCGGATTCATTGAGAAATTCGCGGAGCAAAAGTAAGTATATTTTTCCGTGACGGAATTGCGTAAAATTGCGCTGATTCTGCAATAAATTGAAATTACTGATATTTCTCGCAGCCGCCGCGGCCAGCGCGCGCCGCCGGCGCCGCTTGGCCAAAGCTTGGAGTGACAAAGGTAAATGCAGCTATCGCCTCACGGTTAATTCGCTCGCGGGGGCCGTCCTCTCCGCGGCTCCCGGTCTCGCCCAGATTTTGCCGCCTTTGCGCCGCTTTCGAGGTTTTCCGGACACGCCCGCGGCGGCGACATGTGTTATCGTCAATTGAAATCGACGATGTGATCGGAGCGCGGAGTTTATGCGAAGAGTCTCTGGCGCCGCGGCGCGCGAAAGGGTCGCCAGCCTCTCATCCTGCGCCGCGGGATTGATCCTCTTCCTCTCAACTGGAGCGGCTGTAGCCCAACAGCCCCAGCATGCGGCCCCGGCCGCCGCGCCTTTTCCGTTCCCGTTCCCGTTCTCGACCGCCGCGCCAACCACCGAGGCGGCGCAGCGTCCCGTGGCTCCGGCCTCCAGCCTTACAAAATTCGAGGCGCGGCGCGTCCGTCATACTTGCCAGGAGCGCGCCAATGAGAAGGCGCTCAAAGGCAAGGAGCGCGAGGAGTTTCTCGTTGGCTGTATTTTCGGACGCTCGGCGCAGAGGCGGGCGGTGCGCCGCGATTGCCGCAAGGAGGGCGTCGCCAAGGGATTGGACAGGGCGCCGCTGCACGACTTCATCCATCAATGCGCCGAGGCCCATTACGCCGGACAGAAGCCCGCGGAACAAAAGCCTGTGGAACAAAAGCCCGTGGAACAAAAGGCCCCGGAACAAAAGCCGGCGGAGCAGAAGCCTGCGGAGCAGAAGCCGGTGGAGCAAAAGCCCGCGGAGTGAGCTGCATTTCGCCACGCGGGGAAAAGTCATGAAGAGGTTGTGGGTCTGTCTTGTGCTCGCGCTCGCCGCAATCGCCGCCGCTGCGCCGGCGGAGGCGCTGGAACAAGCCCAGCTTGGGGAGCTGCTCGCCCAATGCGCCGCCTGCCACGGTTCCGACGGCGTCGCGAGGGACGTGGAGATCCCCAACCTCAAGGGCCAGCACGACCGCTACATCGCCGAGCAGCTGCGCAATTTTCGCTCGGGTAAGCGCAAAAGCTCGGAAATGCATTATCTCAGCCGCCACCTCACCGACGAGGAGATCGAGGCGCTGGCGCAATATTTCTCGCAGATCCCGCATTAAGCCGCGGCGCAAGGGCGAAGGATTCCCCCGCGGCTTTCGTTTGGCCGCCAAACTTGTCATACTCACGCTCATGCGAATTCTTGCCCTCGACACGGCCCTTCCCGCGGTTTCCGGCTGTGTCCTCGATCTTGACGCCTCAGCGCCGCTCGCCTCTGAAACGATCCCCATGGAGCGCGGACACGCGGAAGCGCTGCTGCCGCTCGTCGAACGCCTGCTCGCGGCGACGGAAGGCGGCTTCGCCTCGCTCAACCGCGTCGCGGCGACGGTGGGGCCCGGGTCCTTCACGGGAATTCGAATCGGCCTGTCGGCCGCTCAGGCGATCGCCCGCGCGCTTAAGATCGAGGTCGTCGGCGTCTCGACCCTCGCCGCGCTCGCCGCCCCGCATTTCTCCGAAGCCTTCGAGGGGCTGTTGGCTCCAGCGATCGACGCGCGCCACGGCCAGGTCTACGTCGCCGCCTATAGCGCTACGGGGCGGCAGGTTCTGGCGCCGCAACGGATGGTCGCTCGCGAGGCGGTGGAGGCGCTGCGCGACTTCGTCGGCGAGGAAGACGGGCTGCACCTCGTCGGCTCGGGCGCGGCGATGATGGAGCGGGCGGCGCGCGGCGCGCTGGTTGGCGCCCGCGTTCTTTCCTCCGACGCGGCGCCCGACATCGCTTTTGTCGCGCGGCTCGGCCTCCTCGCCGATGCGCGCAGCGCGCCGGCGCGCCCCCTGTATCTCAAGGCTGCGGACGTAACTATGCCCAACGGTGTCGCGCCGCCGGTCGAGGCGTGAGCACCATGTCGCTCATCAAGGGATTCTTCGCCAAACCGAGCTTCTTGATCCAGCCGATCGGGCCGGAGCGCGCGGAAGACTGCGAGCAGCTTCACGCCGCCGGCTTCCACTTTCCGTGGTCGAGCTCCGATTTCGAAGCCTATCTCGCCGACTCGGCCATTATCGCCGACGGGGCGGTGAATGAGGCGACTCCCTCCGAGCCGCTCGGTGGCTTCATCATCTCGCGGCTTCTGCCTCCGGACGCCGAGATCCTGACCGTCGCCGTGGATCCGGCGCGGCGCGGAACCGGTCTCGGCCGCGCGCTGCTGGATAATCACATCATCAATCTCGAGCGCGGCGGCGCGCGGCTGGTTTTTCTGGAGGTCGCCGCCGACAACGCACCGGCGCTGGCGCTTTACGCCCGAGCGGGCTTCAAGCCCATCGGCCGCCGCGAGAATTATTACCAGCGGACAGCCGGCGAAAGCTGCGCCGCGATGACGATGCGGCTGGAGATTTGAACAAGACCCTCACTTCGGCAGCGGCTCGACTTCCACAGGCGCCGTCCCTTTCTGTTTAAAACCGAGGTCTTTCGCCGTCTTGGGGGAAACGTCGATGACGCGGCCGCCGACATAGGGGCCACGATCGTTGATCGTCACGTCGACAGAGCGATTGTTCTTCAGATCTGTGACGCGCGCCTTGGAATTTAACGGCAGTGTGCGGCTTGCGGCGGTGTGGCTCCCGACATGGCCGCCGTCAGCGGTGCGTTTCTTGGATGCGTAGAACGAGGCTTTGCCCCATTGTACGTCCGCCTCAACGTCGGGGGTTCCGGAGAGGATCCCGGCAAGAAGGACCGTGGATGCGAGGATGATTCTTGTGGTCGTCATGCTGGTCATCTGGCGCGGCCGGAAGCCCGGGAAATCCCTGGATTTGTCGTAAGGCAAACCCGCAAACCATCCTGCGGCGGGGCCTTGGGAGGCCTCGGTCGTCCCCCGGTAAGGCGCAGTTCAAGTTGAGCAGAGACGGCTGGGGATTGGCGGCCGATTGTCCCTGACTGCTCATGGCTTTGGCTTTCTCAAAGCCGTGGGACGTATTATGATTGGCGCGACGATTGGTCCCGGCTTGGATGGCTGGGACCAGCCCGGCCACGAGGCTTAGCGCGCCAGAAGTTCGCATCACGGGAGCCAAAGAGATTAGCGAAACTGCAGAGACGATCGCCTCGCCGGACAGCCGGAGTCAGCCCAAGGCGCTGGTGCGGTCCTATGGCTGCCAGATGAACGTCTATGACGCCGCGAGGATGACCGATCTTTTGGCTCAAGAGGGTTACGGAGCGGCCTCGCGCGAGGAGGACGCCGAGCTCGTCGTCCTCAACACCTGCCATATTCGCGAGAAGGCCGCCGAAAAAATCTATTCGGAGCTCGGGCGCCTGCCGAGCTCAAAAAAGAGCGGCGCGCCGAGGGGCGGAATTTCGAGATCGTCGTCGCCGGATGCGTCGCGCAGGCGGAGGGCGGACTCGTCATGCGCCGCCAGCGCGCCGTGGACCTCGTCGTCGGTCCGCAGAGCTATCATCGCCTTCCGGCTCTGCTGAAGGAGGCCCGCGAAGGCGCATGCGTCGTCGACACGGATTTCGCGGTCCGGGAAAAGTTTCAGTCGCTGCCGGCGCCGACGCGCCTGCAGATCGCGGCGCGGGGAGTCTCCGCCTTCGTCACTGTGCAGGAAGGCTGCGACAAATTCTGCTCCTTTTGCGTCGTGCCCTATACGCGCGGCGCCGAGGTTTCGCGAAAGGTCGAGGATGTCCTGAAAGAGGCGCGCCGGCTGGTCGACGGCGGCGTGCGCGAGATCGTGCTCATCGGACAGAACGTCAACGCCTATCGCGGCGAGGACGAGGCGGGCCGTCCGACGCCGCTCGAGGGGCTTTTCGAACGCCTTTCCGAGTTCAAAGAGCTGACGCGCTTGCGCTACACGACGAGCCATCCCGTGGACATGACGCAAGGGCTCATCGACGCGCATGGCTCGCTCGGAAAGCTCGCGCCCTTCGTGCATCTTCCGGTTCAGTCGGGGTCCGATCGCGTGCTCAAGGAGATGAACCGGCGCCACGACGCGAGGCTTTATCTCGACGTGATCGAAAAGCTGCGCCGCGCGCGGCCGGATATTGCGATCTCCTCGGACTTCATCGTGGGCTTTCCCGGGGAGACCAATGAGGATTTCGAGGCGACGCTCGCGCTCATCGACGCAGTCGGCTTCGCCTCGAGTTTCTTCTTCAAATACTCGCCGCGTCCCGGCACGCCGGGTGCGGAGCGCTTCGACCAGATCGACGAAGAGATCAAGCGCGAGCGGCTTGCCCGCCTCGAGGCGCGGGTCGAGACGCAGCGGCGCGGCTTCAACGCGGCGACCGTCGGACGGACGGTCGAGGTGCTGTTCGAGAAGCGCGGGCGCCACAAAGGCCAGATCGCCGGCAAGAGTCCCTATATGCAGGCTGTGCATGTCGAGGGCGACGAGCGGGAGATCGGAGGGCTGCGCCGCGTGAAAATCATTGCGACAGGCCCCAATTCACTTGCGGGCGAGATCGTCGAAGCACGGGAGTTTGCATGAACGATGTGGCGCGCATCCCTCGCCCCGAGCGCGAGGACGACGCCGAGGTCACCCTCGCCTTCGACGACAATCGCCGCGCCTCGCTTCTCTTCGGTCAATATGACCAAAATCTCGTCAAGCTCGAGCGGCGGCTGCGCGTCGGCTGCGTCGCGAGCGGCAACCACGTCACGCTGAAGGGCGGCGCCGAGGCCTGTGAGCACGCCCGCCGCGCGCTGGAGACGCTCTACGCGCGCGCGCAGCTTGGGTTGGAGATCTCGCCCGGCGACGTCGACGGCGCGATCGAGGAGACGACGCGGCAGAGAAGCCTTTTCCCCGACGCGGCGGTGGGCTTCGATCAGATCGGAACCCGCAAGCGCGGGCCGGTGCGTGCGCGCAATCATGCGCAGGATCTCTATCTGCGCGCGCTGAAACGCTATGAGCTCGTCTTTGCGGAAGGACCGGCGGGGACGGGCAAGACCTGGCTTGCGGTCGGCCACGCGGTCTCGCTGCTCGAGAAGGGAGTTGTCGAGCGTCTCATCCTGTCGCGTCCCGCGGTCGAGGCCGGAGAGCGCCTGGGCTTTCTGCCGGGCGACATGCGCGAGAAGGTCGACCCCTATCTTCGGCCGATCTACGACGGTCTCTATGACTTCATGGATGCGCGTATGGTCGAGCGCGGCATGCAGACCGGCATGATCGAGGTCGCTCCGCTGGCCTTCATGCGCGGGCGCACGCTCACGAAATCCTGCATCCTTCTCGACGAGGCGCAAAATACGACGACGATGCAGATGAAGATGTTCTTGACGCGGCTCGGCGAAGGCTCGCGCATGATCGTGACGGGCGATCCCTCGCAGACGGATCTTCCCTCGGGTCAGAAGTCGGGGTTGAGCGAGGCGATCGGCTTGCTCTCCGAGCTCGACGAGGTCGGGCATGTGCGCTTTGCGGAAGGCGACGTGGTGCGGCACGATCTCGTTCGCGCGATCGTCTCCGCCTATGAGCGCGCGGCGCGCCGGCCCGTAGAACGCGGATGAGCGATCCTGCAATCGAGATCATCATCGACGCGTTGGCCTGGGAGACAATTGAAGATCTTGAATGTCTCGGGTCGCGCGCCGTGGAAGCCTGCTGTAACGCGAGCGGCGCGGGGCTCGCGAAGGGCTCCGAGGTCGCGATCACTTTTTGCGACGACGACACGATCCGCGCGCTCAACGCACAATGGCGCAAGCGCGACGCCGCGACGAACGTCCTGTCTTTTCCCATGCCCGGCCGTCTCGAGGAGAAGCTGCTCTTGGGCGACATCGTTATCGCCCATGAGACCGTCGCGCGCGAGGCCGCGGAGCAAGGCAAGACATTTGAAGATCATACGACGCACATGATCATTCATGGCTTTTTGCACCTGATCGGCTATGATCACGAGACCCCCGAGGAAGCGGGCGTCATGGAGTCGCTTGAGCGACGCATCGCCGCGACGCTGGGCTTGAGCGATCCTTATGAGCGGGAGCCGGGGGAATTGAGCGGGAGCGATGTCGTCGAAGAGTGAGAGCGTCGAGGCGGATTTAATCCTAAGGCCTTTGGCGCGGGGCGGTCTGTTTGAGAAGCTGCGCGCGGCTTTGGGCCTGGCGCCGACCTCGGTGCGCGAGGAGCTCGAGGACGCGCTCGACGACGTGGGCGGGGACGTCACCGCGCAGGAGCGAACGCTTCTCAAGAATGTGTTGGGCTTGCACGAGCTTCGCGTCGCCGACGCCATGATTCCGCGCGCCGACATCATCGCGGCACCGCGGGCTTCGACCCTGCGCGAGATTCTGGCGCTCTTTCGCAGCGCTGGTCATTCGCGCCTGCCGATCTACGGCGAGACGCTCGACGACCCAATCGGCATGCTGCACATCCGCGACTTCGTCAATTATCTCGCGGAGTTGGCCGAGAAGTCGCGCGGAGACGGCGAGGACCTCAGCGTCGCCGCCATCGACTTCTCCTCGACGCTCGAAGGCGTCGATATCCTACGGCCCGTGCTCTTCGTGCCGCGCTCGATGCCGGCGCTCGATCTCCTCGTCAGAATGCAGGCCATGCGCACGCATATGGCGCTGGTCATCGACGAATATGGCGGCACGGACGGACTGGTGTCGATCGAGGACATCGTCGAGATGATTGTCGGCGACATCGAAGACGAGCACGACGTCAGCGAGGGTCCGCTGATCGAACGGCTGCCGGGGGGCGACTTTCTGCTCGACGCCAAGGCCGACCTGGATGAGGCGGCGGAGGAGATGGGCGTCGATTTTCGCGAGGAGGATACGCCGCAGGAGGTGACGACTTTCGGGGGCCTCGTCGCCTATCTCGCCGGCCATGTGCCGCCCCGCGGGGAGATCGTGCAGGCCCCGATCCCCGGCTATGAATTCGAAATTTTGGAATCCGATCCGCGCCGGGTGGCGAAGCTGCGGTTGCGCGCCAAGCCGCCTCAGGACGCTCCGTCCGAACCGGAAAGAGATTAATCGACGGGCGTCCATCCAACTGGCGCCGCGCCTCAAAAACTAAGCCTTTCCGTCGGTTATTGCCAGAGAGCCTCTGCGGTCCCCTGGCCTGATCGCGGGTCGCGAGGCCACCTTCGGCAAATGTAAACTCGTGTGTTGTAATTTACTAAGGATTCCTTCATTGTGGAGCCCTTGACCTGGGCCTCTCTCGCGGACGCGAGAGGGGACGCGAGGAATTTTATTAACGCGGAAAAAGGCATGACCCTCGCAGCGCCCAATCCTCAAGTCAGACGACGTACTCCGCGAGTCATTGCATTTCGGAACGTTAGATGGTGCGCAGTGTGGGCGGTCCTCGTCGCGATCTCGATCGCGCTCGTCATCCACCCGAACCGATACCTGCAGTTCCCCTCGCTGCTGCTCTTGCTATACGCGCTGCAAGCCCTGATCGCCGAGATCATTGGGGTGAGGGTGTCGATGCATTGGGTGTCGGCCCCGCGGCGACCGCCCGGACTTTGGGCGCCTCGGCAGGCGCCGGGAATTTGGCCTGTCGCAGTCTTCTGGCGGACCTCCGGCTCGCCCTCCGGAATTGAAGGACTGACATCGCTCAGCGCCGAAGGGCCGGGCGTCGTCGAACTGCAATGGATGCACGGCGGCCGCAACTGGCTTCTGCTTTCCAACAGAGGCAGCAAGCTCGCGTTCTTCGAGGCGCTGCGTCGATATCGACCCCAAGATTCGCATCTTCCGCGAAATCAAAAAGTATCATGACTATCGAGAAAACAGGCCGGATTTGGCCTAGCTTTAGATGAAGCGAGAGACTCGAATAAGTTTCCCGCCGAGAATTTGGCAAGCAGCATCGTTTCAGGCCCCGATAAAACGTAAAAATACGACGCCTATTTGCCCAGCAACTCCTTCATTCTCGCAAAGAAGCCCGTCGATTTCGGGATGGGTGTGGTGCGAGGACTCCTCCTCGAATTCGGTCAAGAGCTCACGCTGACGCTTCGTGAGGTTTTGCGGGGTCTCGACGCTCAGCTGCACGTGCAGATCGCCTTGCTCGCGGCCCCGCAGCACGGGCATGCCTTTGCCTTTGACCTTGAGCTGGCGCCCCGACTGGGCGCCCTCGGGAACCTTGAGCTTGCACTCCGAGCCGTCGATCGCATGCACCACGATCTCGCCGCCGATGGCGGCGCGCACCATGGATATGGGCACGCGGCAATAGAGATCGGCGCCGTCGCGCTGGAAAAAGCCGTGCGGCTTGATCGACAGGAAGATGTAGAGATCGCCGGAGGGCCCGCCGCGCAGGCCCGCCTCGCCCTCCCCGCCGAGACGAATGCGCGTTCCATCCTCGACCCCCGCCGGGATGTTGACCGAGAGCGTTCGCTCCAGCGTCTTGCGCCCCGAACCGGCGCAGACGGGACAGGGCTGCTCGATGATCTCGCCGCGGCCCTGGCAGGTCGGGCAGGTGCGCTCGATCGCGAAGAAGCCCTGCTGGGCGCGCACGCGCCCATGCCCCGCGCAGGTCGCGCAGGTCTTAGGCTTGGAGCCCTTTTTCGCGCCGGAGCCGCCGCAGGCGTCGCAAGTGGCCGAGGTCGGCAGCTTTAGCGTCGCCGTCTTGCCCGTATAGGCCTCCTCGAGCGTGATCTCCATGTTGTAGCGCAGGTCCGATCCACGCTCGCGGCCGCTGGAGCGGGAGCCGCGCCGGCCCATGACGTCGCCGAACAAATCCTCGAAAATATCGGCCATGGAGCCGAAGCCCTCGGCCGAGAACCCGCCCATGCCGCCGCCCTGCTCGAAGGCCGAATGCCCGAAGCGATCATAGGCGGCGCGCTTCTGCGGATCGGAGAGCGCCTGATAGGCCTCGTTGATCTCCTTGAAGCGCGCCTCGGCCGCCTTGTCGCCGGGATTGCGGTCGGGATGGCATTCCATGGCCGCCTTGCGGAAGGCGATTTTCATCTCGACTTCCGTCGCGGTCCGCGTGACGCCGAGGATTTCATAATAGTCGCGCTTGGCCATGTCCGTCTTTGGTTGATCCCTGCGCCCGCGCTCGACCGCTAGGAACGCTCGCATTTCTCGAAAGGATTGCGGGCGATATAGCAGCTTTCGCGACGCTGTCAGCAGGCTCGATTTAAGGGCTGTTCAAGACGGGCGCCAGGGCGCGGCCCTTCATATTGGAGTTGCTTCGGCTAAGACCTTCGCGGTCACTTTCGGCGCAGAACTGCGACCGGAGGACTACCTGCAGGTAGCATCTCGGAGATACGACCCCGGCTCACCCCCCGCGCTTTTCGATCTCCTCCATGTCCTCGTCCGAGAAGCCGAAGTGGTGGCCGATCTCATGCACGAGCACATGGGTGACGATCTCGGCCAAGGTCTCTTCGCCATCCGCCCAGAAGTCGATGATCGGACGCCGATAGAGCCAGATCAGATTGGGCTGGTCGCCCGTTTCCGCCAGATGCTCGCGCTGCGTCAGTCCGGCTCCGCGAAAAAGGCCGAGCAGATCATATTCGCTCTCGACGCCCATTTCGTCGAGCGTCTCGTCGTCCGGGAAGTCCTCGACCCGGATCACGAGCCCCTCGCAAAGCGCCGTAAAGCGCGAAGGCAGGCCCGCGAAGGCCGCCCGCGCCAGCGTCTCAATGTCGTCGAGCGTGGGCGCTTTGAGCGTCGCGAGCGCTGGGTCCTGTTGGGTCATACGCTCCCCCTCCCCAACCCTCTCCCGCTTCGCGGGAGAGGGAGCGGACTCAGGATTTCATCGTCGTATCGCGCAACTTTAATCGTTAGGGTCACCTCTGCCGCTTGCGGGGGAGGGACAGGGAGGGGGCTTTCCTGCGCAAAACTCAAGACAAATCCACTCATCATCGCCACTCCCGCACGTCGACGAAGCGCCCAGCGATTGCGGCCGCCGCCGCCATGGCGGGCGACACGAGATGCGTGCGGCCCTTGAAGCCCTGGCGCCCCTCGAAATTGCGATTGGAGGTCGAGGCGCAGCGCTCGCCGGGGGCCAGGCGGTCGGGATTCATCGCGAGGCACATGGAGCAGCCGGGCTCGCGCCATTCAAAGCCCGCGTCGATGAAGATCTTGTCGAGCCCCTCGGCCTCGGCCTGCGCCTTGACCAGTCCCGAGCCCGGCACGACCATCGCCGAGACGCGCGCGTTCACGCGCTGACCGCGGGCGATCTCGGCCGCCGCGCGCAAATCCTCGATCCTTCCATTGGTGCAGGAGCCGATGAAGACGCGGTCGATCTCGATATCCGTCGGCTTCTCGCCGCCGGAAAGGCCCATATAGGCGAGCGCGCGCAGGATCGCCGCGCGCTTGCCGGGGCTCGCGCCGTCGTCCGGCGTCGGCACGCGGCCGTCGATTGCGATCACATCCTCCGGGCTCGTGCCCCAGGTGAGAATCGGCGGCAAGGTGGAGGCGTCGAGCGTGACAATCTGATCGAAAGGCGCGCCCTCGTCGCTAGGCAAGGTCTCCCAATAGCGGCGCGCCGCCTCGAAGGTCGCGGCCTTGGGGGCGCGGGGGCGATCCTTGAGATAGTCGAAGGTCTTCTCGTCCGGCGCGACGAGCCCGGCCCGCGCACCCGCCTCGATCGTCATGTTGCAGACGGTCATGCGGCCTTCCATCGAGAGGTCGCGGATCGCCTCGCCCGCATATTCGATGACATGACCGGTCCCGCCCGCGGTGCCGATCTTGCCGATGATCGCGAGCACGATGTCCTTGGCGGTCGCGCCGGACGCGAGCTTGCCGTCGACCCGCACCAGCATGTTGGCGGCCTTCTTCTGGATCAGCGTCTGCGTCGCGAGCACATGTTCGACTTCCGAGGTGCCGATGCCCTGCGCGAGCGCGCCGAAAGCCCCATGCGTCGAGGTGTGGCTGTCGCCGCAGACGATCGTCGCGCCGGGCAGCGTAAAGCCCTGCTCGGGCCCGACGATGTGCACGATGCCCTGACGATGATCGTGCTCATTGTAATATTCAACGCCGAACTCGCGCGCGTTGATCGCGAGCTGCTCGACTTGCGCGCGGCTCTCGGGGTCCTCGATCGGCAGAGACCGATCGGTGGTCGGCACATTGTGGTCGACGACGGCGAGCGTGCGCTCGGGCGCGCGTGGCTTTCTGCCGCTCGCGCGCAGACCCTCGAAGGCCTGCGGGCTTGTCACCTCATGCACGAGATGGCGGTCGATGTAGAGGAGACAGGCGCCGTCCTCCTGGCGATCGACGATGTGATCGTCGAAGATCTTGTCGTACATCGTGCGCGGCGTGCTGGAAGCGTTTGACATTTTTTGAGATTTCTCCTCGAAGCGGCCTGAGCGCCTCCGTCTTGGAGCGTTTTTACGCGCACCGGGCGAATTCGCAAAGCCTGTCGAGAGGCCTTTCTCGGCGTCGGGACCGAAGGCTAGCCCAAGCCGCGCCTTACGGGGAAGACAAAAGCCGCGCGGCGAGCTAAGGCGAAAGGCAGTGTGCTCAATTCCAGGAGGAAAACCGCCCGATGACCCGCCCCAGGATCGCTCCCTACCTCACCGTCACGCCGGCGGCGGCGGCGATCGCCTTCTACACGGCGGCTTTCGGCGCGAAGCAGCGTGCGCTGATGCCCTCTCTCGACGGGTTGCGCATCGCCCATTGCGAGCTCTTGATCAATGGCGGCTCCGTGATGCTCGCCGACGCGTTTCTCGAGCTCGGCCAGACGCGTTCGCCGATGCCGGGCGAGCAGGTCACGATGTCGGTGAGCGTCGAATATGACGAGCCGAAAGAGGTGGACGAGGTCTGCTCCCGCGCCGCCTCGCTCGGAGCGAAGATCGAGACGCAGCCGACCAATACTTTTTGGGGCACGCGCTACGCGAGCCTGCGCGATCCTTTCGGTCAACGCTGGATCTTGAACGCGCCGCTGGAGAAGAAGAAATGAGCCGGGGCTCGCGTTGACGCGAGCCGAATTTTTCAGGGAGTCCATCATGCCGATGTTCAAGCTGCCGCTCTCGGGCGACGTGACGCAGGCGATCAATCCTTGGTCTTTCGCTTTCAACCCCGTTGGCGGACAGTTCGGCCTCGTCAATGTGACGCTCGGCCAGTCGAGCGCGCCTCAGGTCGAGTTGGATGTGCTCACCGATGTCGCCGGCTATGGCAAGCAGCTTGGACGCATCAGCGACGCGCTGAATGTCCTGATCAAGTATCTGCCGAAAGACGTTGCGCTCTCCCCCGAAGAGCGCGCCGCGCTGCAGGCGTTCAAGCAGCTTCACGCCGATATCGAGGCGGTGAAAGAGCGTCACGCCAAGGACAAGTGAAGCGCGGGCGACGCTTAAGCGGAAAGCCTCGCGCCGCGCGAGATCCGGCGCCCGCGTGCGAACTCCGCGAAGTCCATGGGCCCCTTGCCGGCGCGCTGCACGCGCAGCAGGCGTAACGCGCCCTCGCCGCAGGCGATGAGCCCCTCGTCGTCGACCGCTTCTCCCGGCTGACCCTTTCCGGCTTCGACCCGCGTCGCCAGAACCTTTACGCGCTCGGAACCTTGGCCGAGATCAGCCTCGAAGAAGGCGCCGGGAAAGGGCGCAAGGCCCCGCACGTGATCGTGCAGCGATTGAACGGTGCGGCTCCAGTCGATGCGCGCCTCGCTCTTCTCGATCTTCGCTGCATAGACCGCTTTTGAGTCGTCCTGAGGCGTGAAGACCAGTTCTCCCCGCTCCAGCGCCTCGAGCGCATCGGCCATGAGCGGCGCGCCGGCGCGGGCCAGCGCATCGTGCAGTTCGCCGGCCGTCATCTCCGGCGAGATCGCCACGCGCGCTTCCATCGCGACAGGGCCTGTGTCGAGCCCTTCCTCCATGCGCATGACGCCAACGCCGCTTTCCGCGTCGCCCGCCATGATCGCGCGCTGGATCGGCGCCGCGCCGCGCCAGCGCGGCAGGAGAGAGCCATGAAGGTTGAGGCAGCCGTGTCTCGGCGCGACGAGGATCTCGCGCGGCAGGATCAAGCCATAGGCGGCGACGACAGCGACATCGGCCCCGAGCGCCGCGAAGGCCGCCTGCTCCTCCTCCACGCGGAGGCTCTTTGGCGTAAAGACCTTCAGCCTATGGCTTTCGGCAAGGAGATGGACCGGCGACTTCTTGAGCTCCATGCCGCGCCCCGCGGGTCGCGGAGGCTGCGTATAGACCGCGAGGATCTCGTGCCCGCGATCAACAAGCTCCTGCAGCAGGTCGATGGCGAAGACCGGCGTGCCCATGAAGACGACGCGCATCCGCGTCACGCGTCTTCGGTCTGATGCTCCGCGGCGCGCGCCTCATGCCGTGCGGCCTTCGCGAACTTCTTGACCACGCGCTCGCGTTTCAATCGCGACAGGTGGTCGATGAAGAGCCCGCCCTCCAGATGGTCGAGCTCGTGCTGAACGACCGTCGCGAGCAGCCCGTCGGCGTCGAATTCCTGCGTCGCCCCCTGCCGGTCGAGATGGCGCACGCGCACGCGCGCCGGGCGCTGCACGTCCTCGAAATATTCGGGAACCGACAGGCAGCCTTCGTTGTAGGTCGAAAGCTCCTCGCTCGCCCAGATGATCTCGGGATTGATCAGGAAGAGCGGCGCGCGCGGCCCCTCGTCCTTCTTGGTGGTGTCTATCGTCACCATTCTCTTGGCGTGACCGACCTGGATCGCCGCCAGGCCGACGCCAGGCGCCTCGTACATCGTCTCCAGCATATCGTCGAGGAGCTTAAGGATCGTCGCGTCGACGCGCTCTACGGGCGAAGATATCTGCCGCAGGCGCGGATCGGGTAGGGTCAGGATCGGAAGCAGAGCCATTGCGTTGCGCCGAGTTCAGGGGGATTTTGCTAAGAGATAGGCGCGCGCCGAGACGGCGTCAAATCCCAAGCGAGCATGCGGCGGCAGATATCGTCGGAGACGCAACGCGCCCCGAACTGGTAAGGAATCGGCCATGCCCCCGTCCGACCCCACGCTCGAGGCCCTCGCGGCCAGCCTCCCGCCCAAAGGGCGCCTGCTGGGGCTGGATCTCGGGACAAAAACCATCGGGCTCGCTTTGTCCGACGTCGAGCGCCGGCTCGCCTCGCCTTTTGAGACGATTCGCCGGTCGAAATTTTCCGCCGACGCCGAGGCGCTGATGAAACGCGTCAGGGAACTGGAGATCAGTGGCCTCATCGTGGGCCTGCCGCTCGAGCTCGACGGCAAGTCGGGCCCGCGCGCCCAGGCCACGCGCGCTTTCATGCGCAACCTCACGAGCCTCTCGCCGCCGCCCCACGCGTATTGGGACGAGCGATTCTCGACTGCGCTCGTCACGCGCGAGCTCATTGCTCAGGACGTATCTCGCGCCAAACGGGCGAAGGTGGTCGATCGAATGGCCGCCGCATACATTTTGCAGGGCGCGCTCGATCGTTTGGGCCGGCTGAACGCTTAAAAAACAGGCCATGCAACCACAAAAGGCGGTTGCCAAATTAGACACGCTGTGGTTGTCTTTGCGACTGGGGGAGCGGCCAAGCTTGCTGATTTGGGAGCAGCAGGGCGCTCTTGGGAGTTTTGCAATGAAGGCATTTAACGAAGCCCTGGCGGGGCGTCACGAGGGGAATGGCGACGCCTCACGTCGGGATCGTGAGGATCTCGCCGCCTATATTGTCGAGATGACGGGAGAGCTGGCCCGGCTCGCAGGGGAGGCCGGCCTTCCCATGCTCGCCTATTTCCTCAATCTCGCGCGGGTCGAGGCTCAGATCTCCATGCGCGAGCGCAGTGCGCGCGACCTGCGTCGAGGCGCGTGACACGTCTACAACTGGCAGCGCCCGTTTGGCGCGTTATCGCGCCTCGCCGAGCACCCCCAGGAGATAGGCTCCGTAGTCGCTCTTCCCGAAGCGCTTGGCCGCCTCTTGCAACGCCTTTGCGTCGATCCAGCCGTTGTAAAAGGCGATTTCTTCGAGACAGCCGATCCGTTGTCCCTGCCGCTGCTCGACCGCGCGCACATATTCCGCCGCTTCCAAAAGCGAGCCGGGCGTTCCGGTGTCGAGCCAGGCGAAGCCGCGTCCGAGTCGAACGACGCTCAACTCGTCGCGTTCCAGATAGGCCTTGTTCAGATCCGTGATCTCGAGCTCGCCGCGCGCCGAAGGCTTTAGGGCGGCGGCAAATTGCGGCGCGCGCTCATCGTAAAAATAAAGCCCGGTCACCGCCCAGCTGGATTTCGGCGCCTTGGGCTTTTCTTCCAGCGATTTTGCGACGCCGGCAACATCAAACTCCACGACGCCGTAACGCTCCGGATCGCGCACGTGATAGGCGAAGACCGTCGCGCAGGCCTTGCTTTCGCGCGCCGCGTGCAAAGCCTCGGTGAGGCCGTGGCCGTAAAAAATATTGTCGCCGAGGACGAGCGCCGATCTTTTGCCTTCGACAAAGTCGGCGCCGATCAAATAGGCCTGCGCGAGCCCCTCCGGTCGCGGCTGCTCGGCGTAAGTCAGCGCCATTCCCCATTGCTCGCCCGAGCCGAGCAGTCGTTTGAAAGAAGGGAGATCCTCGGGCGTCGAGATCAGAAGGACCTCCCGAATTCCCGCGAGCATCAGCACGCTCAAGGGGTAATAGATCATCGGCTTGTCGTAGACCGGCAACAACTGCTTGGAGATCGCCGAGGTCATTGGATGCAGTCTCGTGCCGGCGCCGCCAGCGAGCACTATTCCGCGCATTTTTGGAAAGCTCCCTTTGGATTCAGGCCCCGGTGAGCAGGCGCGCCACGGTGGTCTCGAGCGAAGCGCGCCAGGGGGGAAGGGCCACGCCGAAAACGCGTTCGAGCTTGCCGCAATCGAGCCTTGAATTGGCCGGCCGCTTCGCCGGAGTCGGATAATCAGCTGTCGTGATGCGCTTGACGCGCACCAGCTTGCGCCCGGATCTCTCGGCCGCGGCGAAGGTCGCCTCGGCAAGATCCGCCCAGCTCGCCTCCCCCTGCCCCGCCATGTGAAACACGCCGCGCAAATCCGCAGAACGGTCCGAGACCAAGCGCTCGGCGAGCGCGATCAGCGCATCGGCGATGTCGAGCGCCGAGCTCGGATTGCCGAGCTGATCCGCGACGACGCCGACCTCCTCGCGCGTTTCACCGAGCCGCAGCATCGTGCGCACGAAATTGGCGCCGAAAGGGCTGTAGACCCAGGCCGTGCGCAGCACGACAGAATCGGGCTGCGCGGCGCGCACGCGCTTCTCGCCCTCGAGCTTGGAGCGGCCGTAGGCGCCTGTCGGATTTGTCTGATCAGTTTCCACATAGGGCCGCTTCAACGCTCCGTCGAAAACGTAATCGGTCGAAAACTGCAGCAAGGGCGCGCCGATGCGCGCAGCCGCTTCGGCGACATGGGCGGCGCCCTCCGCATTGACGCGAAAGGCCAGAGTCTCTTCCTGTTCCGCCTTGTCGACCGCGGTGTAGGCAGCCGCGTTGACGATCGCGTCGGCCTGCGCCGCCTCGAGCGCGCGAAGCACGCTGTCGCGATCTGCAAGATCGAGATCCGGCCGACCGAGAGCGACGATGTCGCAGCGAGCCTTCGCCCGCTCGAGAAGCGAGGAAGCGACCTGTCCTTTGACGCCGGTCACAACGATGCGCATGGCCGATTACTCAAAGAGGAAAGAAAGTTCGCGAAGCTTCGGCCAGCGCCGATCGCGATCATTGGCCGAAATCTCGGAATGCGGGACCGACCAGCGGATGTCGAGCTCGGGATCGTCGAAGGCCAGGCCGCAATCATGCTCCGGGGAGTAGAAGTTCGTGACCTTGTAGAACACCTCCGTGTTGGGCTCGAGCGTGCAAAACCCATGGGCGCAGCCGATTGGCGCAAGCAGCTGCTTCCAATTCTCGGCGGAGAGCTCCACCGCCACATGCTTGCCAAAGGTCGGCGAAGAACGGCGCAGATCCACCGCGACGTCGAGAACGCGACCGCGCAGCACACGCACGAGCTTGTCTTGAGCGAAAGGAGGCTTCTGAAAATGCAATCCCCGCAGGACGCCGACAGCGGCGGAGAGCGAATGATTGTCCTGCACGAAATCATAATGCAGACCGGCGGCTTTCCACACCGACTGGTTGTAGGTTTCCGAAAAAAAGCCGCGCTCGTCCCCGAATTTCTTCGGCGTGATGATCTTCACGCCTTGAATAGGCGTACTCTCTACCAGCATCCTTTGCGCTCCGATTTTCAGATGATGCGTCCGAGCCGCTCGCCCCTATATTTTCCTGACCGAATCGCGCCCCACCATTCGGGGTTGTCGATGTACCACCGCACCGTCTTGCGCAGCCCGCTTTCGAAAGTCTCCTTCGGGGCCCATCTGAGCTCGCGCTCTATCTTGGAGCAATCGATGGCGTAGCGAAGATCATGTCCCGGACGGTCCGTAACGAAGGTGATCAGGTCCTTATGGGAACGGCCTGCCTGCGGCCTGATCTCATCCAAAATGTTGCAAATTGACTCAACCACGTCGATGTTGCGCTTCTCGTTCCGTCCCCCGACGTTATAGGACTGGCCGATCTCGCCCTTGCGAACAACCAGAGCCAACGCCTCCGCATGGTCGTCGACGAAGAGCCAGTCGCGCACGTTTTCGCCGCGCCCATACACCGCAAGCGCTTTGCCTTGGAGCGCATTCAGGATCGTCAAGGGGATCAGCTTCTCAGGGAAGTGGTAGGGACCATAATTGTTCGAGCAGTTGGTGGTGACGGTCGGCAGACCGTAGGTCTCGCGCCAGGCGCGCACGAGATGGTCTGACCCCGCTTTCGACGCCGAATAGGGCGAGTTCGGCGCATATGGCGTATCCTCGCGAAACAGCCCCTCGCGACCCAGGGATCCGAAGACTTCGTCGGTCGAGATGTGCAGGAATTGAAACCCCTCCCTCTTCGAGGCGTCGAGGCTGCGCCAATAGGCGAGCGCCGCCTCGAGCATCGTGAAAGTGCCGACGACGTTCGTCTCGATAAAGGCGGCGGGACCATCGATGGAACGGTCCACGTGACTCTCCGCCGCGAGGTGCATGACCGCGTGCGGCGCAAATTCTGTGAAAACGCGGTCGACGGTCTTGCGATCACAAATGTCGGCGCGCACGAAAGCATAACGCGGGTCGGCGGCGACGGGCGCAAGCGAGTCGAGATTGCCCGCATAGGTGAGCTTGTCGAGGACGCAGACTTCGTCGTCGGTACGCTTGATAATATGGCGTGTTACGGCGGAACCTATGAAACCGGCGCCGCCGGTGACGAGAATGCGCATCAGTCAAACTCCAAGCGATCCAAATGGACGGGAAAGTTCCCGACGAGAAAGAATCTTCAGATCCAGCACCGCTCCGGGTGGACCCGGAATGGCTCGGGAGAGTTGTCGTCGTGGTAGTTAAAGTCCCACAGTTGAAACTCCTCGTCACTTCGAGCGCATGCGCGCGCCCGCATGCGCACCGCAGAGTTTATCACCATCACGGCCGCGGAAGGCAAGCGGCTTCAGACGGCCCTGACAGATTGCAACGCCGCTCAAAAGCACGCCACGCAGACCGCGGTGGTCATTCCCTCCCCCGAGGGCGGCGGCGCGAAGGCTTGATGCGCCGAACCTGCATGTCCGGAGATTTACTTCCGGAGCCGGAATGAACGCGTCATGCAGCCGGGCTATGACGGTCTTTTGTCAGATTGGCGCCGAAGCCGCTCAGACGGCCCGCCGATCAGATTATTGACCTCGCCGCAAGTTTGGACAGCTCCATGCGGCTCGGCAGAGAATTAGCAAATCGCGGCACGATCCGCGACCGAGGCAGAAAGCCCGGCGCATGCTGCAATAATGCGCAGAGAAATTTGGTATAGATAATAGCTCAGTTAGCGAGGCCAAAAAGACCCGAGACGTCCCGAGACCGTGCCGGCGATCAATCCGCAGGATGCGCTGCGCGACTTTTTCGCGCGGCGCGTTGACGGTGCAGAGCTTGGCGCCGCTAAATCTTACTTCCCGCCCTTCTCAGCGTCCTCGATGATTTTCGGCAGAGCCGCCGCCTCCATGCGGCCGTCGAATTTGACGCCGTTGATGAAGAAGGTCGGCGTGGCGGCCACGCCGAATTTCTGGCCTTGCTGGGCGACCGCATAGACCGCCTGCTGAAGCTTCTCGTCCTTTAGCGTCTCTTCAAATTTTTCCTGGCCGATGCCGATCTGCTTCACCGTGTTGGCGAGGCTCTCGTAGGGTGTCTCAGTGAAGGCCCAATTGCGCTGCTGCTCGAACAGAAAATCGATGGCGTTGTCGCGCTTGTCGCCAAGGGCGCGCGCCAGCATGAAGGCCGCGCCGGCGCGCTCGTCGAGCGGGAACTCGCGCAGGATGAACTTGACTTTCCCCGTGTCGATGAAATCCTTCTTCAACGTCGGATAGACGTCGTGATGAAAGGCGGCGCAATGACTGCAAGTCATCGAAGCATATTCGACGATCACGACCGGCGCGTCCGCCTTGCCCTCGACGACGTCGGGCAGCGCCTGCGGCGCGAGCAGCTCCACGAGCGGAACCTTCGTTGTTTCGGCCTTCTCCGCGAGCGCAGAGCCCGAAAAGGGAAGCGCGAACGCCAGGGCGGCGGCCAGGAGGAAGCGGCGAGAGGGCGCGAGTTTCTCTATCGTCATGGCGGAGTCCGGGTGAAGACGGCGCCGGGACGAAGGTCCCGGCCAGCGAGAGGTTTTGGCCGCGCGCAACTCCTGAGGCCGCGGGCGGGAAATAGGCTTGGACGGAGGAGCTTCCGCCGCCCAAGCGATTAGATCAGCGCGAATAATATTCGATGACGAGGTTCGGTTCCATGCGGACCGGATAGGGCACTTCCGTCGCGTGCGGAACGCGGCTGAGCTTCGCGGTCATCTTGGAGTGATCGACCTCATAATATTCCGGCACGTCGCGCTCCGCGAGCCCGACCGACTCGAGCACGGTCACCGCCTGCTTGGAGCTCTCCTTCACCTCGATGACGTCGCCGGGCTTCACGAGATAGGAGGGAATGTTCACGCGCCGGCCGTTGACACGGATATGTCCGTGATTGACGAATTGGCGCGCCGCGAAGACGGTCGGAACGAATTTGGCGCGATAGACGATCGCGTCGAGGCGGCGCTCGAGGAGGCCGATCAGATTGTCGGAGGAATTGCCTTTGAGCCGGATGGCTTCCGCATAATATTTGCGGAACTGCTTTTCCGAGATGTTGCCGTAATAGCCCTTGAGCTTTTGCTTGGCCTTGAGCTGCGTGCCGAAGTCGGAGGGTTTGCCCTTGCGGCGCTGGCCGTGCTGACCCGGGCCATATTCGCGCCGGTTCACGGGGCTCTTGGGCGGCCCCAGATGTTCTCGCCCATGCGGCGGTCGATTTTATACTTGGCGTCTGCGCGTTTGGTCACGCGTGTTCCTCTTTGCCTATCGCGTTGCGGCGAACGCGCGAAAGAGGGTCTGCACGCGAAGCCCGGGAAGGCCCGCGTCGCCATGAAACCCGCGTTTCGCGCGCGACTTGCGGATGTCCGCAAGGCTCGAAACGCGCCCTCCTCTGCCGACTTCTCTGAAAGAAACGGCCGACAGGCGGTCCTTGGGACCAGCCGCGGGTGCGCATCCGGAGAAGGGATGACCCCCAGCCGGATGGGGATCGTCTAAGGGGGCGAGCGGGGAGTGTCAAGCCAATTGGGGAGGCTGTTGAAGGGACGATTTTGACCCTTTTTGAACCCTCAGCGCGTCAAAGTCCCGCCGGCCACACCGGTCCGGCCAACTCGCCAGCGAGGCGCCGCGCTTTGCGATGGCTTAACATTGTCAAAAGCTCCAAATCAGAAGAAAATTCATTTTGACTGAAAACGAACCTACCGGATCCTGGTTCAACAGACGCCATACCTGAGATGCTCCGGCTGCTCAGATACTCCCTTAGCCCACAAGGTGTATACGATGTCGAAGAGTGAATGGACTCCGGAAACATTCATCTCACAGAGAATTAAGCAATACCAAGGCTGGTACGACGCTAAAGCTGTTGCAGCAAAGAAAAAATATCTTTCGATGCGGGGCTTTTCCGTAGTTGCTGGCATTCTTGTTCCGATTTTAATAAACTTTCCCCATGACCCTGTTGTTTTTGATGTGCATATCATTAAGGCAATTGCAACCCTTATCAGCCTGTTGATGACTGCTTTCATATCTCTTGAGGGTGTTTTGCGTTATCGAGAGCAGTGGAAAAACTACAGATCGACCGAGCAAAAACTTGGTCATGAAACAATCTATTTTAAAGGAGGCATAGGGGTTTATCGGAATCTTGCTTTAGATGATGCCTTCAGACTATTTGTGGAACGTGTCGAAGATGCCATCCGCGCCGAAAATGCAGCGACACTGAATGTAATGACGACCGCAGGTGAGCCATCAGGAACAAAAGAGGTTGGAGAAACAATGCAAAATTCTTGAATCAAGTGAGATGCCGCGCCCAAGGCGGTCAAAGTAGTGATCAAGCCTTGTCGGGAGAGACGGGCGGCGCTCGCTGGGCATCCGCAAGAAGTCCGACAGCGTCGCGCGGGTGCGATCTTCCGCTTATAAGCTGCTGAGCGCCATTGGATGCAACAGAACCACAGCGTCAGAAGGCGCAAACTCGCCCCCATCACGACCGCTCTTGATAGCGTCAGAATAGACATATACGGTTACGGTGTGGATCGCTAACTTACAAAATGGGGAGGAGTCATGGCTGCGCCGGATGTTTTTATCAGCATGGGCAATCCCTATACGGATGCTTATTCGCGGTTTCGAAATGAACTGGAGGACTTCCTTCGAGATCAGTGCAAGGTCGAGCCTAAAATAATGAATAAAACTGTATATCCACCTGGAAACCCGCTAGTAACAATTAAGGACGTGATGGCAAAATGCAGCGGCACTCTTGTTGTTGCATACGAACGCAGCTATGTTCGTGACGGAAAAGAAAGGAGAACGAGCAGGAATCCGCCCCCACGCAATTTGAATAATTTGACATATACAACGCCATGGAACCATGTAGAGTCAGCGATGGCCTTCTGTCTTGGAATTCCGTTATACATAATTTGTCAAAAAGGTTTAGTTGAGGAAGGACTTATTGAAAATAAGTTTGATTGGAATGTTAAGTATTTGGATATTGTTCCCGGCGCATTTGAAAACACGGACGTTACTCGCCCCATCCAAGCTTGGATCGAGAGCAGCGTCTTACCGAGAAGTAAAGATTTGAATGGATCGAATATCGTTCGTACGATCACAGGTGACAGGACATTTATGGACATCAGGAACATGACGCCAAAAGACGTGCTTGCTGTCTCTGGAGTTTTGTCTGGAGCGTTCGCATTCGGAGTCGCTACCGGAGCCACTACTCGGAGAAGTCTAATTGACCCTGTGATAGGTATGTTTCGGCGACCGTCAAAGAGCGATGCGGCTGCGAAGAAAACTCGTGCGGGAGCCGATTCTTAGCGGTGCGGTCTTTGGCGGCGTCGCGGCTGTCGTGTTCGAAGTGCCGAGATCCGCGAAATGCGATTTATGTTTATCCCGGACCCGGCCGACCTATAGGGGGACCCAGCACCGGGCTCTGTAGAGCCCAGGCTCATAACTAGTAGCTGACGACGGCGGCGAAGCAAACTGTGGCCGGTCTTCCTTTTGGAAGCCGTGAATCACAACCTGCTATTCGTGCCAACCCTCTTAAAGGTCTGGACCCTAGGACGGCTCTTTAGCCACCGGCAATCGGCTTTTTTGTGGGCGCTGTTACGTTTTTGCGGGTTTTATGAAGGCACATATTGGCGCATAGCGAGCATTCGCCTCGACCCGCTGCTGCGCAGGGGCCTGCCCCACGCTGTTGAGATCAGGCGCTCTGCGCCATCGCCGCGACCTTTTCCCAGGTCGTCGCCTGAAGACTGGGGCGCGCCACCACGCGCGCATGCCACTCGAGCAAATTCTTGTGGGGACCCATCAGCGGCTCCCACTCGGGAATACCGGAGAAAAAATCGATTTGTGGCGCGAGCGTCAGATCGGCGAGCGACAGAGCTTCGCCCGCGAAATGGGGTTGCGCGCCGAGCAGTCGCGCCAGTTCCTCGAAGACGGGTTTCGCTTTCGGCATCGCCTCGGCGATCGCCGCCTCGTCGGTTGGAATGCCCAGAAGCTTCGGCCCGACGATCCGCTGAAAAGCGATCACATTGGCGACGCCGGGGAATAGATACCAGTCGTTAACGCCCATCGCCTGATCCATGCGGGCGGCGGCGCGCGGGTCCGCAGGCGTCAGCGCCGGCGCAGGCAGAACGCGGTCGAGATAGCGCAGGACGGCTTGCGTCTCATAGAGGCGAAAGCTGTCGTGCTCCAGCACGGGAACGCGGCCAAAGGGATGCAGCGCCAGATGCGCCGCGCTTTTCAGCGTGCCGGGCGCGACGGGCCCCAGGCGATAGGCTGCGCGCTTTTCCTCGAGCGTCGCGAGCACGGCGCGTCCAAAGGGGCTGCCGGGCACGCTGTGAACGACGAAGCTCGACACCGCCCCATCCCCCTAGGCGTGCGGCCATTGCCGTTCGCGGAACCAGCTGCGATGCTCCGACATCTTTGAGCGCTGACCCGACGGCGCATGCCGCGTGCAGGTCTCCGCCTCGGCGCTGCCCTGCGGCGCGCCCCAACGCAGCTCCACGCAGTCGTTGGGATTGTAGGCCATCTCCAGCTCCTCCGCGCGGTCGATCACATCCTTGAGCGTCAGCGTCCAAGCGGAGCCGTCGCTGCGCGTGTAGGCAAACTTGCGCGTCGCGAGCTGGGCCGCGAGCTGCCGTTGCAGATCGGCTTTCGCCGAAGCGCCGCTCTGGCCAAAGGACATGGCGTAGCGCTCGGGATGCCGCGCCACGCGGTCGGGATAGTTCCTCACCACGTCGATCGCGATGAGCAGGCGCAGATCGCGCGCCGGCGTCGAGAAGTCCTCCCAGGCGCCATTGGTCTGGAAAATGGCGGCGCCGTCGGGCATGGACGCTTCGCCCTTCCCGCTGCTCTGGAACTTGCGTCCGTTCTCGACCGCCGTCGCGCGCGTCTTCACCTGCTCCTCGAGCGAGCGGATCGCTCCCTCCATCGCGCGAGTCGGATCGAGCGGCTCGGGCGACATCACCTCGTCCATGCGATCGTAGAATTCCTCGGTTCCGAGCTGCGTCTGCTGCAGCGAGAAATCGCCGTAGTCCGGGTTCTTCGCGATCTCCGCGTTGGTGAGCGCCCGCAGCCCGCCGCCGGGCTGCCGCACGACCGGCCGGAAACGCTTGAAGCCGGGGCTGCCGAGGGAGGGATCGTGCACGAAGAGGAAATTGCCGCGCCAGAAGCGCTTGCGGGTGACGCTGCCATCCGGCTCGGCGTCGACCGCAAAGAAGAGGCCCGCCGAGTCCGCCGTCTCCGGAATGCGCTGCACGAGCATGAGAACGTGCCCGTAGGGATCGGCGTAGACCGTGCCCGGGCGCAGGCTCTCCTGCGTCAGCGGGATCATGTAGAAGTCGTTTCTGTCATTGTTCCCCGAGGCGCGCACCGAGCCGGATTGGACGACGTCGCCGACGGCGCGCAGAAACGGGCCGAAGCCCGTCACGCGCGAGGAATGCTTCGCGCTCGCGGGCTTCGCAGCGGCGACCGGCTTCTCCGGCTGAGCCTGCTCAGGCGAGGAAAAGATCTGCTGTAGCAAATCCCGCGACGGCGCGGCTCGCGCGGGGGCGGCGGGAGCGTCGGCGGAGGCTTCCTGCAGCCGCGCAGGCCGCGTGACTTCCGGATGCAGCATGTCGAACCATTCGTTGCAGTGGGGGGGCGAGCCGCCGCCGCCGCGCGAGCAGTTCGAATAGCCGAAGGGCAGCCCCATCTTGTAGGCGAAATAGGCGCGCAGGAAGTAGACGAAATCGGCGCAGTCGGGCCTCACCGTCGAGACGGCCTTGTCTTCGTCCTGGCCGAGATGATCGTAAAGGACATTGCGCGAGCGATCGCGCAGCACGTCGGACCAGTTCTTCCACGACGGCTCCGCCTCGAGCGGCGCGTCGAAGAGCTTGGCGATCCACGCCGAATAAAGATTCTCCGTCTCGCGGTTCCAGGAATTGCGAAGCTCCCAGAGGCCGCGCTCGGCCGCGGGCGGCCCGGCGGGCTTCGTCGCGCTGACTTCGATTTCCTTGGTTATTGTGCTGCAGCCGCCCACAGAAGAGTCGAGGGTGAGGACGACGCGCCAGGCGCCGGCGGCAGGCTGCGCCACCTCGGCGAACCAGACCGCGGGGGGCCCGGCGATGTGCCCGCGCGATTTGGCCGCGACGCCGCCATCCGGCGATATCAGCGTCAACTCGCCTCCGACCGGATGTTCCCCGGCGACCAGAACGCGCAGCGGCGCGCCCTTCCAGGGCGCATAAGGCGAGGGCAGAACGGCGACCTCGGCCGTTTCCTCGCAGGAGGCTTGGGCCTCAGCCGGCGCAAAGGGGCAAAGGCACGCAAAGATTGCGCCTGCGATAGCCAAGGAAGTGGCGTGTCGGCGCGCTGACAGCATTTTTCGATCCCTCGTCTTGTCCCGGTCCTCCGCGGGAGTCTTCCCGTCGAAGAGCAGCCTGCGGAGCCGCGTTCTGGCGGCGGACTGCGCCGCAGCCGCCAGCCGCCACGCTCCCTCTAGTTTTGGAATGGGACAAAATGGGGGCCCTCTCGCGCCGCTCTCGGGACCTTGTGGCGGCAGGCGCTCTGCGTTTGCGGCTATCGCCGCGCTGAAGCTGGAACATTCCGCCCACATGTCAGTTTGGCCGGCGCAAGCAATCGTCCGGGGCGATGACGCGCTTGGGCGACAAGAGGAGCGAGCCTATGAATCGACGCGCCTTTCTGACGAAGTCCCTCGTGTCCGCCGGCGCCATCGCCGCCACGACCCGCGCGGCCATCGCGCTGCCGGCGGCGGCGCAGCGGGAGAAGATTGCGCCCAACCAGCCAGTCAAAAAGGCCTGTTCTGGTCGCTGATAGGGTCCGGGGGCCTAACGAGACGGCGAAGCGAGCGCCGGCCCGCTTCGCCCAGGCTTCCCCGAAAGTCGAAGCGGCAGCGGAGCTTAGCACGCATTTTGTTCAATATCGGGAACTGGGACGGCGCCGGGGCGTTCTTATGGGCTAGCCGCCGCAATTGAGCGGCCCGGCAGCAAAAGGAGCCGATTATGGATCGACGCTCATTCTTGACAAAAACAGTCTTGGCCGTGGGGGTAATCGCCGCGACGAGCAGCGCGGCTCTCGCGCTGCCGGCGCCGGCCGCCCGCGATGCGATCGCCCCCGGAGGGCCGGTTGAAAATGTCTGGTGGCGCCGCTGGCATTGGCGTCGCTGGCGTTGGCGTCGATGGCGCCGCTGGTGAGCTTGGCGAAGGCGCAGGCTTAAGGCCCGTGCGCCGAAGGTCTTCAAGTCCAACAAAGCTCTCGGCCGCGCGAGCGGCCGAGGCGCGTGATGGAGGGCTTTCCCGCGAAGAGGCGGATCGAGGCCTTTATGCCGACAGCGCGTGCGCATGCACGTCGCGACCGGAATGTTTCGCGAGGATTTCCTTCGCGACGCTCTCTTCTGCGTCGTCACGCGTGCGCACGAAAAGCAGCAGACCGCCGTGGTCGAGCTGGTTTTTGAGATAGGCGGCGTGGCGGTCGTCGACGAAGTCGCCGAGCACGCCGCCGAGAAAGGCTCCGGCCTCGGCGCCGATCACACCCACGCCGAGCGCCGCCACGAGCGCCGCGCCGCCCACGAAAAGCGCCCCGCCCGTGGCGAGCGCGCCTATGGCCGCGAGGCTTCCCAGGATGACGGTCTTCTTATTATCGAAGGCGCGGTAAAGAATCCGCGGCGCTTTCGGATCGTCCTCGAGTTCCTCGATCCTCTCATATTTATGGCCGAGCTTCTCGACGATCGCCTTCTCGCCGGCGAGGAGGCTGATTTGCGCTTCCTGGAAGCGCGAGGCGAGCAGATCGCTCGTCGCGGCGTCGAGCGCCTGCGCATCCGCGAACACGCCCACGACCTCACGAGTCGCCGAGAGATTTTTCGTTTCCATTCCCTAACCTGTCATTGCGCCGCGCAGTGGCCGCTGATCTGAACCGAGAGCTTATGCTTCGCCATGTCGAGCACATAAAGGCTGATCGTCGAGCTCGTGCGGTTGATGTTGCCGCCCTGGGTTTTGGAGCCGTTTTTGAATACGAAAAACTGCGGGTCCGCCTGAACGAGCGACAAGCTGCCGCCTAGCCCCTCGACGCCGCCCAGCGTCACGCTCTTGCCCCGTATCTCGACGGTGAAAGGCTGCAGCTGCGTTCCCGTCGTTTGATTGACGCCCTCACAGCGAAAGCTCGCGTCCGCCGCCCGCGCGGCTGAGCTGCTGATGAAGGCGGCGATCAAGGCGGCGCCAAGCTTCGTCACTGTCATTTTAGGCTTCCCTCGCTCGATATGTGCCCACGCGCGCAGCTTAGCACGCTCCCTTTCTGCGAGGCGAGCGGACGGCGTCAGCGCTTAACCGCAAACGCTCGGCGCGCAAAATCCCAAGATAAAGGCACATCGCCGGCTCCGCGAAGAAAATAGGGGAAAGCGGCAACGCACGGCCCTATACCACGGGACGCTTGCGCGCCGGCCGCTCCAATGTGCTAGATCACGCTGATTTCGGGCGGCGTCGCCTGAACGCGGCGAATGTGACCCACTCTAAAGCGCGAGAGCGCGTTCTGCGGGAAACTGGCTTTTCCGTTTCGCGGCGCGTTCGAGTGCCCGGCTCAATCCACCGCGAACCGCGCTCGCTCGAGGGAAGAAAGCTTCGTAAATGAAAAAAGTCCACACGCCGCGCTGGGGTTGGGCGCTGACCGGCTCGGGACACTTCTTCACTGAGTCGCTCGACATGATCCGCAAGCTCGATCATGTCGATCTCTTCGTCTCGAAGGCTGCGGCGGAGGTCGTGCGCATGTACAAGCACGACTTCGAGCTGCCCGGCAACATTCGCGTCTTCAAGGACGTGACCGCGAGCGCCGCGCCCGTCGGCAATTTCTATTACGGCGTCTATCACACGCTGGTGCTCGCGCCCGCGACCTCCAACACCATCGCGAAATGCGTCTTTGGCATTTCCGACAATCTTGCGACCAATGTCTTCGCCCAGGCCGGCAAGTGCCGCGTGCAGACGATCGTCTTTCCCTGCGACACGGCGCCCGAGCTCGAGACGCGCGCGCCCAAGGGCATGGTCAAGGTCTATCCGCGCCGGATCGACCTCGAGAACTCCGAGCGGCTGAAATCCTTCGAGGCGACGACCGTCGTCGAGAGCCTCAAATCGCTGGAGGAAGCGGTCGAGGCGCGCAGGAAGGAGCTGGCGGAGCCGCAAGGGTGAGCGAACGCCTGCTGTTCCTGACCGGGCGTCTCGCCTATCCGCGCCTGGAGCGGATGGTCAAGGGCTTCGGCGACGCGGCGAGCGGCTGGCGCGTGCATGACATCGGCGTGAAGGTCGCGGCGCTGATGACGCAGGAGATCATCCTGCGTCGCCTGCCCCGCCCCGTGGAGGCCGACCGCATCATTCTGCCGGGTCGCTGTCGCGCCGACCTATCGCTTCTCGCGCGCGAATTGGGCGCGAGCGTCGAGCGCGGGCCGGAAGAGATTGCTGACCTGCCTGCGTTCCTTGGCCGCTCAGGCGGAAAGCCAGATCTCTCGAGCCAGGATATGCGTCTCTTCGCGGAGATCGTCGACGCCTCGACGATGGGAGTTGCGGCGATCGTCGAACGCGCGGAACGGCTCCACGCCGCGGGCGCGGACGTCATCGATCTCGGCTGTCTGCCCGACACGCCTTTCGCGCACATGGAGGAGACGATCGCCGCGCTGCATGCGGCGGGTTTTCAAGTGAGCGTCGATTCGGCGGACGTCGCGGAGTTGAAGCGCGCTGTGGCGGCCGGCGCCGATCATTTGCTGAGCCTAGACGAGCATAGCCTCGATCTTCTGCCGCAAGGCTCGGCGCTCGCGCCGATTCTCGTCCCCAATCCGCACGGCGATTTGGCTTCCTTGCAACGCGCCGCCGCGAAGGCGCGCGCGCGCGGCCTCAGCTTCATCCTCGATCCCATTCTCGATCCGATTCATTTCGGTTTTGCCGACTCCATTGCGCGCTATGTGGAGACGCGTCGGCTCGAGCCGCAGGCCGAGATGATGATGGGCACAGGCAATCTCACGGAGCTCACCGACGCCGATTCCTCCGGCGTGACGGCCATGCTGCTCGGCCTCTGCTCCGAGCTCCACATTCGCAACATTCTGACGGTGCAGGTGAGCCCGCACACGCGCCGCACGCTTGAAGAGCATGACGCGGCGCGCCGCATGCTCTACGCCGCGCGCGCCGATCGCGCTCTGCCGCAGGGCTATTCCGACGCGCTGCTGCAAATCCACGACAAGCGCCCCTACGCCTCGACGCCCGACGAGATCGCCGAGCTCGCGCGCGAGCTGCGCGACGCCAATTTCCGCATCGAGGTCGCCGAGGACGGCGTCCATATTTTTGCGCGCGGCTTTCACGCGCTGGCCGCCGACGCCATGTCGCTCTTTCCAAAGCTTGGCGTCGAGAAGGACGGCGCGCACGCCTTCTATCTCGGGGTCGAGCTCATGAAGGCGGAGCTCGCCTTCCGCTTGGGCAAGCGCTACCGCCAGGACGAGCCGCTCGACTTCGGCGCGGCTCTGGATGCGAACAAAGAAGACCAGGAGCGCTTCAAGGAGATCGGCCACACGCTGCGCAAGCAGAAGGGAGACCTCGGTGCCGCTGATTCGTGAATGCGTCGTCACGACGCTGCATCCGTCAGGCGAGCCGCATCTCGCGCCTTTGGGCCTCATCGAGGATGGCGCGCGTTGGATCGTCGCGCCCTTCCGGCCTTCGACGAACTCTCGCCAATTTGGAGGCGATCCCGAAGGCCACTGCGAGCT
The DNA here is from genome assembly GCA_963808525.1 of uncultured Alphaproteobacteria bacterium. Classification (GTDB taxonomy): domain Bacteria; phylum Pseudomonadota; class Alphaproteobacteria; order Rhizobiales; family Beijerinckiaceae; genus Methylocystis. The sequence goes on along the minus strand of CAWEGE010000019.1, from coordinate 66,806 downwards.
TCATCGACGACGCGGAAATCTTCGCGGGCTTTGTCACGGGAAAGCGCGATTGGCCGGTGGAGGCCGTTTCCGGCTGGCCGGCGCCGCGTCTTTCGGCCGCGCTCGCCCATGCGGAGCTTGAAGTCATTCGCGTCGAGCCCGACGAGCTGCGCCCGCGTTTCATCTGCGCCGTGCGGCGCATCGAGAATCGATAGGCCGTTTCTCGGCATGAACCGCGCGCGCGCCGCCGTGCTCGAGGCGGCGATCCTCGCGACGCGCCTTCACATGCTGCCGCGAGAGAAGATCGAGCGCGAGATCGAGTATTTGAAAATCGCAATCGACAAGACCGCCAACGAAGCCGAGCGCCGCGCCTGGGATCGCGTCATGGAGAAGATCAACGCCGCCATTCCCTCTCCCCGCCTGCGGGGAGAGAGTTAGGGAGAGAGGCCAGGGGGAGGAAGTTGCGCGCTTAGCCGACCTCGCCGGCGACCTTGCCGAAGTCAGCGACGCCGAGCATCGCTTGTCGCAGCTCGTTCAAGAGGCGCAGGCGGTTCAGCCGCAGCGCCTTGTCCTCGGCGTTGACGGTCACGTCGTCGAAGAAGGCGTCGACCGGCGCGCGCAGCTGGCTCAGCGCGGCCATCGCGCCCGCGAAGTCTTCCTTTGCGAGCAGAGCCCGCGTTTCCTCGCCGGCGCGCGCGACCGCCTTGGCGAATGCATGTTCCTGCGGCTCGGCGCGCAGATCGGGATCGTGCGGCGCGTCGAAGGCGCCGGCGCCGTCCTTCTTCTCTTCGATCTTCAGAATGTTTGCAGCGCGGCGGAAGCCCGCCAGCAAATTCTTGCCGTCCTCCGTGTCGAGGAATTTCAAAAGCGCCTCGACCTTGGCGACGATGAGGACGAGATCGTCCTGCGCCTGGGCTCCATCACCGCCCGAAGATGTTGCGCCGAGAGCGGCATCGATGAGATCGTAGCGTGCGCCACGGTCGCGCAGATAGACCTTAAGGCGGTCGATGAAGAACTCTAAAAGCGATTTTTCGGCCGAAACCACCTGGTGAGGAAATTTGTCTTGCAGTTCGCGCGAGGACTCCCCGAACGAGATCCGATAAAGATCAAGCCATACCGGAGTGTCTAATTTTGAAATATCTATAACACGATGAAACTCTTGAAATTTCTCGTGATGCCCGGAAGAAATTAGTTGGGTACGCATCACGGCAAGATGAATATCGTACCACCAAGCTCGGGTGAGGTTCAGTCTTAAACGATTCTCCAGCACCAGACGGATCACGCCCAGCGCCGCGCGCCGCAGCGCATAAGGGTCCTTGCTGCCCGTGGGCTTCTCGTCGATAGCCCAGAAACCAACGAGCGTGTCGATCTTATCGGCGAGCCCCACCGCAATGGAGACCGGATCGGTCGGAATGCGGTCGCTCGGGCCTTGCGGTTTGTAATGCTCCTCGCAGGCCGCCGCGACGCTCGCGTCCTCGCCCTGCGCCACTGCGTAATAGCGGCCCATCAGCCCCTGCAGCTCTGGGAACTCGCCGACCATTTCGGTGACGAGATCGGCCTTGCAGAGAAGAGCCGCGCGCTCGGCCTTCGCCGGATCGGCGCCGACGAGCGGCGCCAATCGCTTGGCAAGCGTCTTGACGCGCTCGACGCGCTGCGCCTGCGTGCCGAGCTTCTCATGAAACACGATGCTCTCGAGCTTCGGCAGCCGCGCTTCGAGCTTCGTCTTCAGATCGGTCTCGTAGAAGAATTTCGCGTCGGAGAGTCTCGCGGCGATCGGACGCTCATTGCCCGCGATAATCGTCGCGCCGCCGTCGGTCGCCTCTATGTTGGAGACGAGGATGAAGCGATTGGCGAGCGCGCCATCCGGATGCTTGAGCACGAAGCATTTCTGATTGACGCGGATCGTCGCGCGGATCACCTCTTTCGGGATCGACAGAAACTCTTCGTTGAAAGAGCCCATCAGCGCGACCGGCCATTCGACGAGGCCCGCGACTTCTTCCAAAAGTCCCGGGTCCTCGACGAGCTCGAGCCCCTGCGCCATCGCCAGAGTCTTGGCGTCGGCGAGGATGATCTCGCGCCGGCGCGCGGCGTCGAGCACCACCTTGGCGCGCTGGAGCGCGGGAACATAGTCGTCGAAGCGCTTCACCCGGATCTTTTCCGGCGCCATGAATCGATGACCCTTGGTCTCGTCGCCAGACTGGATGTCGTTCACCGCGAAGCGCACGACGTCCGGCGATTCGGTCTCGGGGCCGAAGGTCGCGAGTATAGAGTGCAGCGGCCTGACCCAACGCAGCGCGTCGGGGCGCAGCGAATCGGCGCCCCAGCACATGGATTTCGGCCAAGGGAAATTGCGGATCGTCTCCGGGATGATCTGGCTAAGAATGTCGATCGTCTCGGCGCCGGCGCGCTCGATGACGGCGACATAGAAATCGCCCTTTTTGGGGTCCTTCTGAACGGTCGCCTGCTCGATCAACTCGAGCCCGGCGCTTTTCAAGAAGCCTTGGATCGCCGCTTCGGGCGCGCCGACGCGCGGGCCCTTCTTCTCCTCGCGCGTATCCGGCTGGCGCGCGGGAAGGCCCGCGACATGCAGCGCGAGACGGCGCGGCGTCGCGAAGCTCGCCGCGCCTTCATAGAGAAGCCCGCGCTCGACGAGCGCGTCGGTCACGAGCTTGCGCAAATCGACGGCCGCCTGCGTCTGCATGCGCGCCGGGATTTCCTCCGAGAAGAGCTCGAGCAGAAGGTCGGGCATGGGCTTGCGTTCAGACCAAGGCCTTCAACGCGCTCTTCCCCGCAAAGAGCGCCGCCGGGCCCAGCTCCTCCTCGATGCGAATCAACTGGTTGTATTTGGCGATCCGGTCGGAGCGGGCGAGCGAGCCGGTCTTGATCTGGCCGGCGTTCGTCGCGACGGCGATGTCGGCGATCGTCGAATCCTCGGTCTCGCCGGAGCGATGCGAGATCACCGTCGTGTAGCCGGCGCGATGCGCCATATCGACGGCGGCCAGCGTCTCGGTCAGCGTGCCGATCTGATTGACCTTCACGAGCAGCGAATTGGCGACGCCTTGCTTGATGCCTTCGCCCAGCCGCTCGACGTTGGTGACGAAATTGTCGTCGCCGACGAGCTGAATCGCCTTGCCGAGACGGTGGGTGAGCAGCTTCCAGCCTTCCAGATCGTCTTCGGCCATGCCGTCCTCGATCGAGACGATGGGATAGGAGCCCGCGAGCTTGGCGAGATAATCGACCTGCTGCTCGATGGAGCGCGTGACCTTCTCGCCCTCATAGACATATTTGCCATCCCGGAAGAATTCGGTCGAGGCGCAGTCGGAGCCAAGATACACGTCGGCGCCCGGCTTGAAACCCGCCGTCTCGATCGCCTTCATGATGTAGTCGAGCGCGGCCTCGGCGGAGGGCAGGTTCGGCGCGAAGCCGCCCTCGTCGCCGACCGCCGTGTTCAGCCCCGCTTTTTTCAGAGCGCTTTTCAGCGTGTGGAAAATCTCCGCACCCCACCGGATCGCCTCCGCGACGGTGTCGGCGCCGGCCGGCAGGATCATAAATTCCTGAAAGTCGATCGGGTTGTCGGCATGCACGCCGCCGTTGATGATGTTCATCATGGGTGTCGGCAGCAGGCGCGCCTGCGTTCCGCCGATATAGCGATAGAGCGGCAGCGCCGAGGCTTCGGCCGCGGCCTTGGCGACGGCGAGCGAGACGCCGAGAATTGCATTGGCGCCGAGGCGGGACTTGTTGTGCGTGCCGTCGAGACGGATCATCGCCTCATCGACGGCGACTTGCTCTTCGGCCTCAAACCCCAGGATCGCGCCGGAAATCTCGTCATTGACGCCGTCGACCGCCTTCAGCACTCCCTTGCCCAGATAGCGGCTCTTGTCGCCGTCGCGCTTCTCGACCGCCTCGTGCGCGCCGGTCGACGCGCCAGAGGGAACCGCGGCGCGGCCGAAGGAGCCGTCCTCGAGCGTGACATCGACCTCGACGGTGGGATTGCCGCGCGAGTCGAGAATTTCGCGGGCGTGAACGTCGACAATCTCGGTCATGGAGGAGCCTCTATGTGCTGGCGATGCGGAATTGGGCGGGTTGTAGCCCGAATGCGGGGACGAAGGAAGGAGCCTGGCGCGGTTTCTGACAGGCGCCGCAATGGGGCGGCCACGGCGACGCTGCGTTGCGAATCCGACTATAGTCGCATCGGCGACGGCGGCGGACTCTTCGTCGCGCCGGCTATTTGCAAGGATCAAGAAAGAATGAAGGCTGTTTCGATCGACCGCGGAGAGGCTTCGCGCCACGGATTCCACGAATGAGCGGGGTCGTTCACGTTGTCGGCGCCGGGCTTGCGGGGCTCGCCTGCGCGCTGAGGCTCGCTCAGGACGGCAGAAGGATCGCGCTCTATGAGGCGGCCCGCATGGCGGGAGGACGCTGCCGATCCTATTTCGACGCGGCCCTTGGCCTCACCATCGACAATGGCAACCATCTCCTGCTGTCGGGAAACCGGGCGGCGCTCGACTATCTCGCCCGCATCGGCGCGAGCGACGCGCTGGCTGGGCCAGAGCAATGCGTCTTCGATTTCGAGGATTTCGCGAACGGCCTCAGATGGCGGCTCGCGCCCAACGCCTCGCGGCTGCCCTGGTGGATCTTCGTCGAGGCGCGCCGCGTGCCCGGCTCGAAGCCGCTGGACTATCTCGGCGCGGCGAAGCTCTTATACGCCAAGCCGGACGCGACCATCGGCGAGGCGATGACCTGCTCCGGCCTGCTCTATGAGCGCCTTTGGCGGCCCGTGCTGCTCTCCGCGCTCAACATGGAGCCCGAAGAGGCCAGCGCCGCGCTGGCCGGCAGCGTGCTGCGCGAGACCCTGGCCGCCGGCGGCGACGCCTGCCGACCCATGGTGGCCAAGGAGGGTCTCGGCCCCGCCTTCATCGAGCCTGCGCTCAAGACGCTTTCGGGGCTCGGCGTCGACGTGGCCTTCGGCGCGCGGCTGCGCGGCGTCGCCTTCGACGGCGCCCGCGCGACGCGCCTCGATTTCGGCGACAGGCGGATCGACCTTAGCCCCAGCGACCTTATCGTGCTCGCGGTGCCGCCCTGGACCGCCTCGGAGCTCGTGCCCGATCTTGTCGCGCCCAACGAATTTCGCGCGATCCTCAACGCGCATTTTAAAATCGCGCCGCCGCCGGGGCAGCCGCCGCTTTTGGGGCTTGTCGGAAGCTTGACCGAATGGCTTTTCGCCTTTGACGATCGCCTATCGGTCACGATCAGCGGCGCGGACCGGCTGATGGACGAGACGCGCGAGGATCTCGCGGCGCGCATCTGGGCGGAGGTCGCCAAAGTGACGGGCCTTCCGGCCGCTCTCCCGCCCTGGCAGATCGTCAAGGAAAAACGCGCGACCTTCGCGGCGACGTCGGCGCAGGAGAAGCGCCGGCCCGGCGCCAAAACGCGCTGGAACAATCTATTGCTCGCCGGCGACTGGACCGCGACGGGCCTGCCGGCCACGATCGAAGGCGCGATCCGTTCGGGTTTCCGCGCGGCGACCCTGGCGTAACGCGGGCTTAACGTCATCAACTCGCGACGTTTTTGCGCTATATTCGGTCGTTGTGGTCGCCATCACACGCGAAAGGGCAGCCAATGCGTGAGCAAAGTTTCGAAGTTCCCGGCCAGGCGCACGAGTTCTTGGAAAAGAGCATAGATCAGGCGCGCAGCGCCTTCGAGGCGATCACCGGAGCCGCCGAAAGGGCGGTGGGTTCCTTTGAGTCGGCGCTGCCTGGCGCCGCGAAGGACGTCAACAGCAAGATTTTCGCCGCTACCCAGGCGAATATCGAAGCGACCTTTGATTTTGCGAAAAAGCTAGCCCAGGCCAAGGACCCTCAGGAAGTCCTGCGGCTGCACGCCGAGTTTGCGAAAGCCCAGGCGGAGAGCTTCCAAAAGCAGGCGACGGAAGTCGGCGCGGCCGTGCAAAAAGCCTTGTCCGACCCGCTGGGCAGGACGTCGCAAAGCTCCTGAAAGATAGAAACCCGGCGCCGAAGCGATTTCTTTCTCAGCGCACCCTTACGGCAGGGCGCGGCTTTTCGCGGCTTGCTGAGTTTGGCTCGCCAGCCCCTCGCCCCGCAAGGGGAGAGGGGGACTCTCATCGATTAACTTTTTTGGCTCGCCGCTTTAGTGCAGCCGCTCCAGGAGCGTGGACGCTCCAGCATTGGCGATGGGGATCGCCATGGTGATGATGAGGATATATTCGACCAGCGAAACGCCGGTTGTCTTCTTTCTTCCCAAGCCAGAAAAGATCGCGCGCATCGGCTTACTCCTTCGAGGTCTGACGCGCCGCCCGCCGCAGGCTTCGTGGCGCTCCTTGGGAAGACGAGCCTCCCTTTCTGCCGGTCGATCCCTTAATCGAGAATGAAGCGGCCCAAATTGAGGCCGGCCTTCGCCCTCCTCGCTTCGCGATTCCTCCTCTTTCCGGACGGAGCCGTCGCGGCTAGGAACGGCGCTTCCGCCGTGAGTCCCCGAACGAGGAGGGATCGATCGAGCCCCGGATAAAACTTCCGACCAGCGAAGCGCCGGAGAACAAGCGTCTTCTGGCCATTGCCCTGGCGTCGCTCGTCGTCGGCGCGGGGGTCGGCGTCGTGGCCGCCTCCTTCCGCCTCCTTCTCGACAAAGCCGATCAGCTCCGCGACGCTCTCGTGCGATGGGCGCATCCTTACGGGATCGGTGGTCTGGCGCTCGTGGTCGTGCTTTGCGCCACGGCGGCCTGGACCGCCGCCTGGCTCGTGCGTCGCTTTTCGCAGCAGGCCGCCGGAAGCGGCATCCCGCATGTGGAAAACGTGCTGAACGGGAGAGCGTCGCCAGCCCCAGCCAGTCTGCTGCTCGTCAAGTATTTCGGCGGGCTGCTCGCGATAGGATCGGGGCTGGCGCTCGGTCGCGAGGGACCCAGCGTGCAAATGGGCGCCACCATCGGAAATCTTTGTGGGGAGGCGCTCGGGCTCGACGGGAGGATTCGCCGGGTGCTGCTCGCCTCCGGCGCCGGGGCCGGCCTCGCCGCGGCGTTCAACGCGCCAGTCGCAGGGGCCGTTTTCGTGCTCGAAGAGCTCGTGCGTCAATTCGAGCTGCACATCGCCATCGCGGCGCTCGGCGCCTCCGCGACCGCAATTTTCGTCTCCCAGGCGATCCTGGGAACGGCGCCGGAGTTCCATGTCGAGGAATTGGCCTTCGCGGATCCGAGCGCCTGTGTGGTCTACTTTCTGTTTGGCGCGATCGCCGGAACGGCGGGTGTGCTCTACTGCAAGCTCCTGCTCGGGGGCATGTCGCTCGCGGACAAAATCGACCGTCTGACGCCGGGATTGACGGCCATTCTCGTCGGCGCTCTCGTCGGGGTTATGGCGTGGTTTGCGCCGAATCTCGTGGGCGGCGGCGAACAGCTCACGCAACAGGCGCTTTTGGGCCCGCAGCCGCTCGCGATGCTTTTTTTCGTCTTTCTGATGCGCTTCGGGCTCGCGACCGCCTCCTATGCGACCACGACGCCGGGAGGAATCTTCGCGCCGCTGCTCGTGCTCGGCGCGCAGCTCGGCCTGATCTGTGGGCAGATCGCGAAATTCAGCTTCTCGGGGCTTTACCTTCAGCCTGTCGCCTTCGCCCTGGTCGGCATGGCCGCCTTCTTCACGGCGGTCGTCCGCGCGCCGCTGACGGGGATCGTGCTCGTCACCGAGATGACCTCGGACGCGACGCTGCTGCTGCCGATGCTCGCCGCGAGCTTCTGCGCGATGATCCTGCCCACCCTCGCGCGGGAGCCGCCGATCTATGATTCGCTGCGTGACAGGGCCGCGCCGAAACCGCTCCCGCAGCCTCGGCCAGCGCGAGCCGGGCCGGGCGCCGCCGCCGCCCGGTTGGCAGTCGTGCAGGCTAGCTTTACGCGTCGTCCCGATGAAGAATCGGAGGACCAAAGTCTTGGAGAGTGACATCGGCCCGAAGCCTCGATTTTTGGCGCGGAAATCGCGACGTCCAGGACAGGACGACGATCTGTGCTATGCAGCAAGCGTCGCAGCGCCGCGGGCGCGCTAGAGTGGAGGACTTGATGAGCTGGATCAATTGGTTATTTCCGCCCCGGGCCGATATCACAACCCCGAATCACGCGGAAACCAATGAAAGCGCGACGCCTTCCCAAGAGGACAAGGCTCTGCAGCTGCTGCACGACTATTTCGAAAGCAATGGCGGCCTCTCAAGCGTCATAGCGCTCTTCGAGGAGGGCGGATTCGTCAGCAAGGTTCGCTCCTGGATCTCCACCGGCCCCAACCAGCCCATCAACTCGGTCGAGGCAGGGCAGCTTTTCGGCCGGTCCGACCTGTCCGAACTCGCCAAAAAGGCGGACCTTCCCGTTGACGAGCTCAAGGAGTTGCTCGCGAAGTTCCTGCCCGTGGCGGTCGACCGCGCCACCCCCGAGGGAAAACTCTAAATCCGCCTCCGCCCGGCCGCGCCAGCCGGCGAAGCGGCTGAAAGGCCTGTTGCGCCGCAGCAAAAACCGCAGATACTGAAAAAAGAGGGCTGACTTCGCTGCGTCGCAACGGGAATTTAACCTTGCGGCGTCGATCTTGTCTCATCTTGCGACGGAGGAACGACCATGGCTAGCAAAATGGACATCGAACTCGCCTTGGCCAATCTGGAGGCGGGCAAGTTCTCGTTCCGGATGGTCGACGCCATCAAGGAGCAGCTCGAGAAGCTCGAAAGCGAGGTCACGCTCCTGCGTGAGCAGCACGTCGCACTGGCGGACGACCTGCGGCTGCAGCAGATCGCCAATTGGCGGCTGGAGGGCGAGACGACGCGGCTGAACGCCAAGATTCATTCGCTGGTCAGGGCGAATGCGCTAACCGAGAAAGCTTCTCACACTGCGGCGAGCGCCGCGAGCCATGCGGGCGAATCGCTTCGCCTCTTCCAGGAGCAGGCGACGCCCGTGGCGACGAGAATGCTGGAAAAGGCCATCGACGGCATAGCGGCACTCGCGATCAAGCTGATCAAATTCGCCCACACGCGCAGCAAGCGGGATGCGCCCGCTTCCGGGCTTGCAGAGAGCCTCGAGCTTTTGAAGAGGCAGATGTCGGCCTCGGGCAAGAACGCCGCCTAGTCGAGCGAGACGGGGCGACGCCACAGACTGGAGCCGCTCGCCCCGCCGCGATCGGGGCCTGAGGGAACGATGGCGTCGACCGGACAGGCTGCGCTCAGGAGTCGTGTCTTCGATCACCCTGGCCGCGACCGCGCGCGGCCCAGCTCATCCAGAAGGACGTCATTTAGCAAATGTCTGCTTTCGGCAATCAGTCGCTGGCCGTCATCTTCGTTGAGAGTCTCGTCGCATTTTTTCTTGCCGTCGAAGCAGGATACTATCTCGGCTCGCGCACGGACGAAGGGAAGAATGTCACGACCCTCGAAGCCTCCGTGCTCGGCCTGCTCGCTCTCATGATCGGTTTCACCTTCTCGATGGCGCTCAATCGCTTCGAGGCGCGGCGCGATGCGCTGATGAGCGAGGCCAACGCAATCGGAACCGCGGCGCTGCGCGCGCGGCTCCTGCCGCCCCCTTACGGCGAGGAGAGTTTGAAGCTCTTCAGGGATTACGCGCATATTCGCGTCGATTTCGGCGAACTCGAGCAGACCTCGCAGGAGGTTGTCCAAGCCTTGCGCCGCTCGCGGGAAATCCACGAGGCGCTCTGGCGGCAAGCGCAGGGCGCGGCGGCGAAGGACAACGCCCTCGTTCCCACGGGGCTCTATATCCAGGCGCTGAACGAGGCCTTCGACAGCCAGCAAAAGCGCCTGACGATCGTAGCCAATCGCGTGCCGCGCAGCGTCTTCGTCACGCTCTACGTCGTCGCGTTCGGCGCGCTCTGGCTCGCGGGTTTCGCCAGCGCGAGCGACAAGCGGCGCTGGCGTTTGCCGACCTATATCCCCTGCCTGCTTGTCGCGGGCGTCATCCTGTTGATCCAGGACCTCGATCGACCGGGCGGCTTCATCACCGTCGGCCAGCAACCCATGATCGACGCGGCGGAGGCGCTCGACGGCTACGCGAGCCTGCCTCACGTCGCCCCGACCTCAGCTCCGACAGTAAAGAGCGGCCGGTGAGCCCGCCGGCGCTGGTTCTGCCCCCGCCGGTGAATTAGCCTTGCTTCGAACCGCTCCGGGGAACGGGCTACTTTCGGTTGACCGGGAGAGACGAATGTGGCGAGGAAACTGTCGCGGCGAGGCGCCTTAAAAATGGGCGGAGCGACGGCCTTGGAAGTTCTTGCGCCAGCCGAACCCGCCGCGGGCCGCGCGTCCGGGCGGGCCCAATTGGATCGACCGAGGCCTCCCCTGGTTCTCGGACACCGAGGCGCCTGCGCTTTTCGGCCGGAGCATACGCTCGCTTCCTATGCAAAGGCCATCGCCGACGGGGCGGATTTCATTGAGCCCGATCTGGTCGTAACGCGCGACGGTGTGCTGGTCGCGCGCCACGAGAACAACATCGCCGACACCACAGACGTCGCTGACCGGCGTGAATTCGACGCTCGGCGCGTAATAAAGAAGATCGACGGCAAGGGAGTCGAAGGCTGGTTCACCGAGGACTTCACCTTTGCAGAGCTCAAGACGCTGCGAGCCAGGGAGCGGCTCGACGCGGCGCTGCGGCCGCAAAGCCATTCCTATGACGGTGATTTCCAGATCCCAAGCCTCGACGAGATCGTAGATTTCGTCGCCGCCGAGGTCGCAACGGGCGGGCGACGGGTCGGCCTGATCCCGGAGTTGAAGCACTCGACCTATTTCGCCTCGATCGGCTTGCCGCTGGAGGAGCGGTTCCTGGCCGCGCTGTGGCCGCCCCGCAAGACGCTGAGCGATATGCGGGTCATTGTGCAGAGCTTCGAAATCGGCAATCTGCGGCGGCTGCGAAGCCTCCTCGGAGGCGACCCGAATTTTCAGTTGATGCAACTTACGGAGGGTGAGGAAATACCGGCTGATCGGGCCTCGGCCGGGGACATGCGCGACTGGGCCGAGCGATTGAAGAGCCGGGCAGGCCTGGCCGAGATCGCCGAATACGCCGACTGGATCGCGCCTTATGCGCGCGATCTCATCCCGCGTGGGCCGGACGACCGCCTCATGTCTTCAACGGGCTTAATCGAGCGCGCGCACGAAGCCGGATTGCTCGTCTGCGCCTGGACCTTCCGCCCCGAGAACACGTTTCTCCCGCGGGACTTTCGCAATGGGGCCGGGGACAATGCGCGCAATCCGGAAGGCGGCATCGCGGAGATGCGCCGCTATATCGAAGCGGGCGTCGACGCGTTTTTCACCGACGATCCCGCGCTCGGACGCCGCGCGGTGGATGAACGGATACGTGCGCCGGTCGCGCCTCGATAAGGCGTCGCTCTTCCTTACGCCGCCACTCGCCATTCCGCGGGAACTGTAGAGGGCCGGACGGCCTGAACGGCCTCGAGGATCGCCTCGATAGAGCGCGCCGTCTCCCGCCGCAGCATCTCGCGGGGAAGCTCGACATGGAACTCGCGCTCGACGGCGAGAAGCAGGCAAACCGCGCCATAAGGCGTAAGTCCCAGCGCATAAAGATCGGCGCTCGGCGCGATCTCGCCTGCCGGCAGAGCCAGCGTCAATTCCCGTTCGATCAGGCTCCGGATGGCGGTCTTCATCGTCTTCGTCCTTGCAGACTCAACATGGTGAGAGAGTAGCCTTTGGCCTCTCCTTCGTCAGTGCGTCAACGCACATGCAACGCGGGCGCCAAATTCGCCTGACGACCTCGCGCGGCGCAGTATTCAGCCCAGCCTATGCTTGCATTATTGCTGCGCCAGAGCTTACGCCGGCGTTGAGCGGGGGACACCGCTCGCCGCGAAGGCCGGCGCAAGGACAGCGTCGCTCATTCCGGGGCTCCATCTCTATTGCGGCTCGGCGCGCGGGCCGGGGGCCTGACGGCTAGAATTGCGCGGCATATGCGTCAGGAGAAACACGCGCATTGGCATGTCGATCAATTGACGCGCGAGGGAGAAGTGCTCGGCGCCTTCGTCTTTCCGGGTGGCGAGGAATGCGCGATCAACGCCACGCTCGACAGACTTCCAACGCCCCTCGATGGTTTCGGCAGCTCCGATTGCCGTCGCTGCCGCAGCCATCTGCGCTATTGGGCGAAGGGACTGCATGCCGCGAGAGTTTCAGGCGGCCCTCGGCGCTCTGCAGCAAGCCGCAAGCGCGCAGGCCTGAAGGCAGACCGACGGGCCTACCCATCCGCCTCCACGCGAAAGGCGGCGGCGAACAACGCGCGCGTATATTCGTTCTTGGGCTGGGCAAAAATCTCCGTGGCCGGCCCCGCCTCGACGACCTTGCCGTACCGCATGACGATGAGCTCGGCGGCGAGCGCCTTCACGACCTTCAGATCGTGGCTGATGAAGACATAAGCGAGGTCGCGCCGCTTCTGCAGCTCGCGCAACAGATCGACGATCTGCGCCTGCACCGACATGTCGAGCGCAGAGGTCGGCTCGTCGAGGACGATGAGCTTCGGCTCCAGCACGATGGCGCGGGCGATGGCGATGCGCTGGCGCTGACCGCCCGAAAACTCATGCGGGTAGCGATCCATCGTCGCGGGATCGAGGCCCGTCTCCTTCAGCGCCGCCGCGACAGCTCGCGCGGCGCGCCTCGCGCGAGAGGTCCGGGCGGTGCAGTTCGAGGCCCTCGGCGACGATCTCGGCGACCGACATGCGCGGCGAGAGCGAACCGTAAGGGTCCTGGAAGACGATCTGCATGTCGCGACGCAAGGGCCGCATTTCGGCGCGCGATTTGGTGTCGATCCGCTCGCCCATGTAGACGATGGGCCCCTGCGAGCCCAGGAGCCGCAGCAGCGCGAGGCCGAGCGTCGTTTTGCCGGAGCCCGATTCGCCGACGACGCCGATCGTCTCCCCGGCCTTGAGCCTTATCGAGACGCCGTCCACGGCCTTCACATAGTCGACGATGCGACGCATGAAGCCCTGACGGATCGGAAACCAGACGCGCAGATCCTTGGTTTCGAGCACGACGGGCGCATTCGGCGGCGTCGGATTTGCGGCGCCCGAAGGCTCCGCGGCGAGCAGCGCCTTTGTGTAGGGGTGCTGTGGATCGGAAAAGACGCGATTCGCCGGCCCCGCCTCGACGATCTTCCCCTTCTGCATCACGCAGACGTCGTCCGCGATGCGCCGCACGAGGCCCAGATCATGGGTGATGAACAGCATCGCCATGCCATAGGTCTTGCGCAGCCGGTCGAGCAGCACGAGGATCTGCGCCTGCACCGTCACGTCGAGCGCCGTGGTCGGCTCGTCGGCGATGAGGAGATCGGGCTTGTTGGCGAGCGCCATCGCGATCATGACGCGCTGGCGCTGGCCGCCGGAGAGCTCGTGCGGATAGGCCTTGAGGCGCTGCCGCGGATTGGGAATGCCGACTTCCTCGAGCATCTCCACGACACGGTCGCGCCGCGCCGCCTCCGACCGCATTCCGTGAAGCTCGAGGATCTCGCCGATCTGCCGCTCGATCACCTGCAGCGGGTTGAGCGATGTCATCGGCTCCTGGAAAACCATGGTGACGCGAGCGCCGCGCAGAGCGCGCAGAGCGCGCTCATCCATCTTCAGCACATCCTGGCCCGCGAAATTAATCACGCCGGAGGGGTGATGCGCCGAAGGAGGCAGAAGTCGCGGCACGGAAAGCGCCGTGATCGACTTGCCGGAGCCGGATTCCCCGACGAGCGCCAGCGTCTTGCCCTTGTCGACCGAAAGCGAAACGCGGTCGACGGCGAGCGTCTCCTTGCCGCCCTGCAGGAAGGAGATGGAGAGGTCGCGGATGTCGAGGAGGGGAGCGGTCTGCGTCACCGAAAGGTCTTCCTCGGATCGAAGGCGTCGCGGACTCCCTCGCCGATGAACAGCAAGAGCGAGAGCATGGTGGCGATCACGATGAAACCTGTCAGCCCGAGCCATGGCGCCTGCAGGTTGGACTTCCCCTGCAACAGCAATTCGCCGAGCGAAGGCGAGCCCGGCGGCAGGCCAAAGCCCAAAAAGTCGAGCGAGGTGAGGGTCGTGATCGACGAGTTCAGAATGAACGGCAAAAAGGTCAGCGTCGCGACCGTGGCGTTGGGCAGCAGATGTCGCATGATGATTTTCATGTCGGAGAGTCCGAGCGCGCGCGCGGCGTTTACATATTCGAAATTGCGCGCCCGCAGGAACTCCGCGCGCACGACATGCACGAGCGTGACCCAGGAGAAGAGCAGCAGAATTCCGAGCAGGATGAAGAAGCCCGGCGTGATGAAGGACGAGACGATGATCAGCAGATAGAGCTGAGGCAGCGAGGACCAGATCTCGATGAAGCGCTGCGCAATGAGATCGACCCGGCCGCCGAAATAGCCCTGCACCGCGCCGGCGGCGACGCCGATCACCGAGGAGACGGAGGACAGGATGAGGCCAAACAGCACCGAGAGGCGGAAGCCATAAAGCAGACGCGCGACGACGTCGCGGCCCTGGTCGTCCGTGCCGAGCCAGTTCCACTCGATGTCGCGACAGCCGCGATTGGGCGCGCCGGGCGGGATGACTTTCGCTGCGGCGGCTTCGCACTGCGCCTTGGTCAGAAGCCAGGTCGGCGGCGAGGGCGCCGGCGTTGGCAGGTCGAGATTGTGCGTGTCGTAGGAAAAGCGGATCGGCGGCCAGATCATCCAGCCATGCGCGTCGATCTCCTTGGCGATCGTGGGATCCCGATAGTCGGTGTGCGCATAGAAGCCGCCGAACTTCTCCTCCGGATAGGAGACGAAAATCGGAAAGAGCAGCTCACCCTTGTAGCGGGCGAGAATGGGCCGGTCGTTGGCGATGAGCTCCGAAGACAGCGAAACGAGGAACAGCGCGAGGAAGACCCAGAACGACCAGAAGCCGCGGCGGTTGGCCTTGAAGTTCTCGAGCCGGCGCAGGTCGAGCGGCGTGAGATGCACGCCAAGGAAAGAGCGAGAGTAGTCGAGCGCAGGCGCGTCGGTCATGAGCGGCTATACCTCTCGGGTCTCGAAGTCGATACGGGGATCGACCCAGGTGTAGACGAGGTCCGAGATCAGATTCACGACGAGCGAGAGCAGGGCGAAAATATAGAGATCGGCGAAGACGATCGGATAGTCGCGATTGACGATCGCCTCGAAGGAGAGCAGTCCGAGTCCGTCGATCGTGAAGATCGTCTCGATCAGCACCGAGCCGGTGAAGAAGGCGTGCACGAAGGCGCCGGGGAAGCCGGCGATAACAATTAGCATCGCGTTGCGAAACACATGGCCGTAGAGCACGCGGCGCTCCGAAAGCCCCTTCATGCGCGCCGTCTGCACATATTGCTTGCGGATCTCGTCGAGAAAGGAGTTCTTCGTCAGCATGGTTTGCGTCGCGAACGCCCCGAGCGTCATCGCAATGACAGGCAACGTGATGTGCCACAGATAGTCGCCGATCTTGCCCGGCAGCGACAGCTCGGAGAAATTCTCCGAGGTCAGGCCGCGCAACGGAAAAATCTGCCAGAACGAGCCGCCGCAAAACAGCACGATGAGCAGCATGGCGAAGAGAAAGCTTGGGACGGCGTTGCCGATGACGATGAGGTTCGAGGTCCAGGCGTCGAACTTCGTGCCGTCGCGCACGGCCTTGGCGATGCCAAGCGGTATGGAGATCAAGTAAGAGAGCAGCGTCATCCAGAGGCCGAGCGACATGGAGACGGGCAGCCGCTCGCCGATGAGCTTAATTACCTTTTCGTCGCGAAAATAGCTGCGGCCGAAATCGAACATTGCGTAGTTCCGGACCATTAGCAGGAAGCGCTGCCAAGCCGGCTTGTCGAAGCCGAACTGCTTCTCGAGCTCGGCCACGAATTTGGGATCGAGCCCCTGCGCGCCGCGATATTTCGAGGAGGCGTCGGCGGCCCCGGCGACCGCCTGCGTGCCCTGGCTTTGTCCGACCTCGCTGCCGCCTCCCGAGAAGCGCGAGGTCGCGCCGACATCGAAGCCCTGCAGCTGCGCGATGATGCGCTCCACGGGGCCACCCGGCGCGAATTGGATGATCGTGAAGGATATGATCATGATCCCGAGGATCGTCGGGATCATCAGCAGCACACGCCGCAGGATGTAAGCCGCCATTCAGCGCACCGGAAAGTTGATTTTCTTAGCTTTTTCGGCGTCCCACCACCAGGTCGAGACGACGCCCGGGTCGAAGCGCGGCGGCGTCGGCGGTCGGCCGTAGGCGTCCCAAAACACTAAGCGATGCACCGGATTATACCAATGGAAGACGCGATAAAAGTTCGCGCGCAGCACGCGGTCAAGAGCGCGGCAGGTGGTTTCGAGCTCCTCGCGCGTTTCGGCGACCATCGCTTTCTCGATCAAAACGTCGGCGACAGGGTCGACCGTCCCGGCCAAGTTTCGCGAGCCAGTGACCTTCGCGGTCGTCGAGCTGAAGTAATTATGCAGCTCCTCGCCTGGAGACCAGCCCATCAACAGATTGTCGACCACGACGTCGAAATCGAATTCGTCGAGCCGTTGCTTGAACTGCGCGGCGTCAACGACGCGCATGCGCGCATTGACGCCGAGCAGCTTCAGATTCTTGATGAAGGGCTGCGTGTGCCGCTCGAGCAGATTGGAAAAGTCGAGGAACTCGAATTCCAGCGGCTTGCCGTCCGGCAGCAGCAACGCATTGTCCTTGCGCCGGCAGCCGGCCGCGGCGAAGAGGTCGGAGGCGCGCTTCAAGAGAGCGCGATCCTGGCCCGAGCCGTCGGAAACTGGAGACGCCGGCGGCTCGCCGAAAACGCGCTCCGGCAATTTGTCGCGGAAGGGCTCGAGCAGCGCCTTCTCGGCGTCGCTCGGCGGTCCCTTGGCGGCGCAGGGCGAATTTTCGAAATAGGACGAGATGCGCTTATAGGCGTCATACATCAGATTGCGGCTGGTCCACTCGAAATCGAAGCAGAGCCCGATCGCCTCGCGCACCCGAGGATCGGCGAAGACCTTTCGCCGCGTGTTGAAGACCCACCCCTGAATTCCCGGAATGTTGGCGTTGGGAATCTCGATGCGCTTGACGCGGCCTTCCTTGAAAGCCGGGAAGTCGTAGCCCGTCGACCAGACGCGTGCGATGTTCTCTTCGCGCTCGCTGAAAGCCCCGGCCTTAAACGCCTCGAAGGCGACCTGGCTGTCGCCGAAATATTCGAACCGGATCACGTCGAAATTCGACTGCCCTACATTGACCGGCAGATCCTTGCCCCAATAGTCGGGGACGCGTCGATAGGCGATGAACCGTCCCTGCTCCAGCTGGTCGATCTTATAGGCGCTCGAGCCCAAAGGCGGCTCGAGCGTCGTCGCCTCGAAGTCGCGCTTTTCATAATAGGCCTTGGAAAAGATCGGCTGACCCGCGACGAAGAGGGGGAGGTCGCGGGCGCGTCCGGGCGCGAAGCGCACGACGAGCACATCGTCGGCCTCGGCTTCCGCGCTCTGCAGGTCGCGCAACGTCTGCGCGATGACCGGGTGACCCTTGCTGCGCAGGATGTTGAGCGAGAAGGCGACGTCATGCGCGGTGAGCTTCGAGCCATCGTGAAAGCGCGCCTCGGGCCGCAGCGTGAAGCGATAGGTGAGCTTGTCGGGAGAGATGCGCACGGATTTGGCGACGAGTCCATAGAGCGCGTCGCGCTCGTCGAGGCTTCCCACCATGAGACTGTCGAAGATGAGCGCGAGACCCTGCGCGGCGTTGCCGCGCAGCACATAGCCGTTCAGCGTGTCGAACGTCGGCGAGGGGGGCGATTCGATCAGCGTGCCGCCCTTCGGCGCGCTCGCGTTGACATAGGGGAAATGGCTGAAGTCGGGCGCCTCGGCCAGCTCGCCGAAAGTGGACAGCCCGTGGCTCTCCGTCTCGCCCCCCGGAGATGCGGCGCGGAGACCGTGCGGAAAACCGGAAATTGCGGAGACTCGCGGCGCCGCCCTGCAGCAGTCGTCGGCGAGAAACCGGAGGCAGAAGGCGCGGCGCTGTCACGTAGGACCTCGATTCACCAGGAACGGCCTGCGCGGGAATTCCCGCGGCCGCGATGATTGAGGTGTGATTATGTCGGAATTTGGCGGCGGCGCCCACCTTTACGGGCGCGCGGCGACGCGGATCTCAACGGGGATTGTTCGACATTTGTGTCGGGACGGCCAAGACCGGGGCGACGCTCAAGACGTGAGCCTGGCGAGCGACACCGCCTGCGCGAGCGCGAGAATCCGAAGCTCCGGTCAGGATATTTCGCGAGACCACCTGCGCCTCGGCTCGACGCCGAGCGCTATCGCTGTTGGCCCAATGCACGGCCCCACAGGCGAGAAAAGCGACGACGAAGATCATTACGAGGCTGACCATTGTTAAGCTCCTGACGCGTAACTTCCCTTCCACTGCCTAGGCAAGGCTCGTGCCGCACTGCCATAAGCGCGGAATCGTGCAAGAAATATGCAGCTCGTACCGCCAAAACTATGGCTCCCGGCCCGCGGAAGCAAGAAAAATGCTGCGCTGCGACAATTCGTCCGACCGCGCTTGCGCGAGACGTTGCAATCTTGACAATCTTTTTGTAGGCCTCCAGCGCGAGGCCGCGCTCCAGAGCCGCTCTCGAAATGCGAGGGCTCTTGCAAGGCGAAATGACGCTCTGAAGCGTCACCGCGGGCGACGGAGACCCAGCGACGGAGTCTTTCCTCGATGATTGAAAGGTTTGGAGCCTTGATCTCCGCCAGCCTCGTCAGACGTCCAAATTCGCGACGTTCAACGCATTCTCCTGAATGAACTCGCGGCGCGGCTCGACCACGTCGCCCATGAGCCTCACGAAAATCTCATCGGCCTCGACGAGGTCCTTGATCTTAACTTGCAGGAGCGAGCGCACGTCGCGGTCGAGCGTGGTCTCCCAGAGCTGATCGGCGTTCATCTCGCCCAAGCCCTTGTAGCGCTGGACGGTGAGACCTTTGCGTCCCTGCGCGTTCATCGCGTCATAGAGCGCGAGCGGGCCGGAGGTCGAAGCCTCGTCGCCCCGGCGCAAAAGCCGCGCCTGCCCCTCGAAGATCTCGCGCAGAGATTCCGCACGCTCGCTCAGCTTGCGCGCCTCGCTGGAGGCGAGGAGCGCCGCGTCGAGCATCGCGATGTGCTCCACGCCGCGCAGGGTTCGACGGAAAATATAGCCGCCGTCGCGCGTTGCGCCTCGCCAACCACCCTCCGTCTCCTCGGCGATGACGTCCAGCCGGCGCGCCACCTCGTCGGCGCGCCGCTGCGCCTCCTCTTGGTCTTCCGGCAAGGGCTGCAAGGCGCTAGCCAACGCCGCCTGCTCGACGACGCTCTGATCGTAGCGCGAATGCAGCGACAGCACGAACTGACGGAAGGCGCGGCACTCCTCGAGCACACGGCGAAGATCCGCGCCGGCGCGTTCCTCGCCCGAGGCCGAGCGCAACACGGCGCCGTCGAGCAGCGCGTCGATGAGATAATCCTCGAGCGCGCGCTCATCCTTGAGATATTGCGTGGATTTGCCCTTCGTCACCTTATAGAGCGGCGCCTGCGCGATATAGATATGGCCGCGCTCGATCAGCTCCGGCATCTGCCGATAAAAGAAGGTCAGGATCAGCGTGCGGATATGGGCGCCGTCGACGTCGGCGTCGGTCATGATGATGATCTTGTGATAGCGTAGCTTTTCGATGTTGAACTCGTCGCGACCGATGCCGGCGCCAAGCGCCGTGATCAGCGTGCCGATCTGCTCATTGCCGAGCAACTTGTCGAAGCGCGCGCGCTCGACGTTGAGAATCTTGCCGCGCAACGGTA
Source organism: uncultured Alphaproteobacteria bacterium (assembly GCA_963808525.1). Lineage (GTDB taxonomy): Bacteria > Pseudomonadota > Alphaproteobacteria > Rhizobiales > Beijerinckiaceae > Methylocystis. The sequence goes on along the minus strand of CAWEGE010000019.1, from coordinate 47,070 downwards.
GGACCGCCTGGAACTCGCGGTTTCTTCCCTGCTTGGCCGTGCCGCCGGCCGAATCTCCCTCGACGATGAAAATCTCGGATTTCGCCGGATCACGCTCCTGGCAATCGGCGAGCTTGCCCGGCAGATTGGCGACGTCCAAAGCGCCCTTGCGGCGGGTGAGGTCGCGCGCTCTGCGCGCCGCCTCGCGCGCCATGGCGGCCTCGATCACCTTGCCGACGACGGTTTTGGCGTCGCCCGGATTTTCCTCGAGCCACTGGCCGAGGACTTCATTGACCACATTCTCCACCGCGGGACGCACCTCGGAGGAAACGAGCTTCTCCTTCGTCTGCGATGAGAATTTCGGATCGGGAACCTTCACCGAGACGACGCAGGTCAGTCCCTCCCGGCAGTCGTCGCCGGAGAGATCGACCTTTTCGCGCTTGGCGATCCCCGAACGCTCGGCATAGCCCGTGATCTGACGCGTCAGCGCCGCGCGAAAGCCCGCGAGATGCGTGCCGCCGTCGCGCTGCGGAATGTTGTTAGTGAAGACCAGCACATTCTCGTGATAGCTATTGTTCCACCACAGCGCGACCTCGACCTCGATATGCTCGCGTCTCCCGGCGATCATTATCGGCGCGGCGAGCAGAGGCTCCTTGGCGCGGTCGAGATATCGCACGAAGGCCTCGAGCCCGCCCTCATAGAAGAGATCCTCCGTCTTCACCTCGGCGTGGCGCGCATCCGTCAGGAGGATGCGCACGCCTGAGTTCAGAAAGGCGAGTTCGCGAAGCCTGTGCTCGATGGTCGCGAAGTCGAACTCCACCAGGCTGAAAGTCGCCGGGGACGCCAGGAAGGAGACTTCGGTGCCGCGCTTCGGCCGGTCGTTTTCGATCGGCGCAGGGCCGACGACCACAAGATCGGCGAGCGGGTCGCCATTGGCGAACTCCATGGCGTGCTCTTTGCCGTCGCGCCAGATGCGCAGCTTCAACCAGATCGAAAGCGCATTGACGACCGAGACGCCGACGCCGTGCAGACCTCCGGAAACCTTGTAGGAATTCTGATCAAATTTGCCGCCCGCATGCAGCTGCGTCATAATCACATTGGCCGCCGAAACGCCTTCCTCATGATGGATGTCGGTCGGAATTCCGCGTCCATTGTCGGTGACCGTGCAGGACCCGTCGGCGTTGAGCGTCACAGTGACGAGCGTCGCATATCCGGCGAGCGCCTCGTCGATCGCATTGTCCACGACCTCGTAGACCATGTGATGCAGACCGGTCCCGTCATCCGTGTCACCGATGTACATTCCGGGGCGCTTGCGCACGGCGTCGAGGCCGCGCAGCACCTTGATGGAGCCCGCGCCATAATCGTCGCCATTCGCAACAGGTTGATCACTCATACTTTTCCGGTCTCCTGGGGCGGAGCGCCCCGCAGCGATTCGCAGTCGGGGATTTTACGACAATTCGACGCCTGGTTGCACGAGCAAATGCCGCACCCGCGCGCGCCGTCCCAAAAGGATCGCTCAGCGCGCCGGAAAACCGCCCCGGATCACACTGCCGGCGGCCCTCTGTTCATGCAACCGAGTACGCAACGCGCCTTGCGCCGGCAGTCGAGGCATGGCCCTTGCTTCGCGGACAGCGCCAAATTTGGGGGACCGAATGCAGATTGGCGTCGAAAGCAGCAAGGCCGTGGACAATAAGCAAATCTTCGTGATCGACGAGGACGAGATCATTCGCGCGGCGTTGCAATTCATGCTCCATGACGAGAACGAGACCCATGAGGCGCCGAGCCTCGAATGGGCCTATGAAAAAGCCGTCGACTGGCCGCCTGATCTTGTCATCGTCTCGGAGGCGCTCCTGCGCCGCCATGGCGCGGCGCTTTATGGCGAGATCCGCGAGCGGCTGCGAGGACCAAAAATCATGATCGTGATTGAGCCCGGCGGGGTCGAGCTCGCAAAGCAATGCTTGGCCGAGGGCGCCGACAGCGTGGCAATCAAGCCCTTGCGCATCGAGCTCGTGCGACGCAAAGCGGATCTCTTGCTCGGCCGCCTCCACGAATCGGCCTGAACAGCCCGTGGACGCGCCACCGTCGGGCGGCGACCAAAAAACAGGCCCGATCGCGCGGGCGGAGCCTTTGCGTGAGCGCCTCTGCCCCTTTGGCCAGCTTCGGACATTGTGTGGAAGCTGCAGCCTCCGCTTTAGGGTGCGACTCCCGCCTCGGTCTTGACCGCTCCCGCGGAAGCACAGCGGGGAGCGGCTGGCTTCGAATTTGCTCGGCGCCGATCATGGAAAATTTGATAGAAATGGCTCTGAACGAGCCCACGAACGTCACCTTCGCCGAGCTGCCGCCGGAGATTGAGGAAATCATGCGGCAAGGCGTCGTCGCCCAGCGTCGCGATCGTGAGCAGGCGGATCGGCTGTTTCGCCAAGCGCTCGCGCTCGCGCCGAACGCGCTCAGCATCTACTACTGCCTCTACAAGGTGCAGACGCGATTAGGCCGGCTGGACGCCGCATGGGAGATTGCGCGCGAAGGGATGGAGGAGGCGGCTCGGCAGGCGGGCTGGGGTCCGGATCCCCGCGAGTGGCCGGAGGCGGAGGCCTCCCAAGGCCCCGGACGCTTCGCCGTCTTCACGCTCAAGGCTCTGAGCTTCATCGAGCTCAAACGCGGCAATCGGGAAAAAGCGCTCGAGAATCTCGACCATCTCGCCCGGCTCGACCCGTCTGGAGGGGTCGGATGGCCCGTGGTGCTGGCCTTGGCGGAAGGGATAGACTGAAAGAGCAATGGCGCTTTTCATACCGCCGCAGTGCACAAAAAAACACATTGACCCTATGCGAATTGCTCCTATCCTTGTATCACCACTACGTACCATCGACCACCCTCGGATAGAAGGTGATGGGAGCTCATCCCGGAAACACGATGACCGGACCCGGCGTCCGAAGCGCTGATTTGAGTGAATCCGCTCTCGTCGGCATCTATGAAGTTTCGAAACTTCTAGCCTCGCCCCATCGTCTCGAGCGCACGCTTGCTGGCGTGCTCGGCGTGCTTTCGAGCTTTCTCGACATGCGGCACGGCCTCTTCGCCCTGCTCGACATGGATGGAGACCCGGAGATCGTCGTCGGCTCGGGGTGGTCGGAAGTCAATGCGAAGCAGTTCTTCGAACGTTTGCCGGAACGGGCGATCGGTCAGATCGTCGCGACCAAAATGCCGCTCGTCGTAGAGAATGTGCTGGCTTCACCGCTCTTCGACGGCGCGGACCTCTCCGGTTGGGGCCCGGCGGAGGGCGAGCCCTTTTCTCTCGTCGGAGTTCCGATCAAGGAGGGCGAGGACGTCGTCGGCACGCTGACGGTCGACCGGGCGCTGTCGGACCGGTCCTCGGTGCGCTTCGACCACGATGTGCGCTTTCTGACCATGATCGCCAATCTCGTCGGCCAGACCTTGCGTCTGCACAAGCTCATCGCACGCGACCGCGAGCGGCTGATGCTGGAGAACGCGCGGCTCGGCAAGGGCGAGCGCCCGCACCCTCAGGACAGCAAGGCCGAGGGGATAAAAGGCATCATCGGTTCCAGCGCCGCGGTTCGCGCAGTCGTCGAAAAAATTCGCATCGTCGCCAAATCGCGGTCGACCGTGCTGCTGCGCGGCGAGTCGGGCACGGGCAAGGAACTCTTCGCGGCGGCGATCCACAATCTTTCGCCCCGCCACGGCAAGCCTTTCGTCAAGCTCAACTGCGCGGCCTTGCCTGAGAGTGTGCTCGAATCCGAGCTTTTCGGCCATGAGCGCGGCGCCTTCACCGGCGCGGCCGCCATGCGCAAGGGACGTTTCGAGCTGGCCGACGGAGGCACGTTGTTTCTCGACGAGATCGGCGAGATTACGCCCGCCTTTCAGAGCAAGCTTCTGCGCGTCCTGCAGGAGGGCGAGTTCGAGCGCGTCGGCGGCAATCGAACCTTGAAGGTCGACGTGCGCTTCGTCTGCGCGACGAACAAGAATCTCGAAGCGGCCGTGCAGAAGGGCGAGTTCCGGGCCGACCTCTATTATCGCATCAGCGTCGTGCCGATCTTCCTGCCGGCCTTGCGGGATCGCAAAGGCGATCTGGCGCCGCTCGCCAATGAGTTTCTGCGCCGCTTCAATACGGAACAGGGTTCGCATCTCTCCTTGTCCACCTCGGCGATGCAGGTGCTTACCGAATGCGGGTTCCCCGGCAACATCCGCGAGCTCGAGAACTGCATCTACCGCACGGCCACGCTCGCGCGCGGGGAGGAGATCGTGGACAAAGACTTCTCCTGTCGCAATGACGGCTGTCTCTCGGCCGTTCTTTGGGGGGGCCGCATGAGGACCCCTCCGCCACGCCGCGTTTCACCAAGCCCCTGCCCGTCGTCTCCATTCCGAAAAACGTCCCGCCGCCTCCCCCGAGCAGCCCGGCGCCCGTCCCGGAGGCGTCGGCGGCGATCTGTCCTGGCGCAGAAAACTGCAGCGTCGGCGGCGTCAACTCTCGCAGTGAGCGCGACAAGCTCATCGGCGCCATGGAGCAAGCCGGCTGGGTCAAGGCCAAGGCGGCGCGGCTCTTGGGTCTCACGCCGCGTCAGATTGGCTACGCTTTGCAAAAACATGACATACCCGTCAGAAAATTCTAACGGCGGCGACGCCGATTTTGACGGGCTTTCGCTCGACTGGCAGGGTCAGCCGATCCGCTGTCGCGAGTGCGACCATGTCGCGCTCAATCGCGAGGGTCTTTGCCGCAAGGGATCGGCCTGCGTTCGCGACCGCCGCGCGCGGCGCGTCGAAGGCTTCTTCCGCAAGCATCCCGAGCTCGCCAACGAATATCTTCAGCACTCCTATTTCGAGGTGCGCGCCGTCGCCGCCAAATATGCGAGCGTGATGCGGCTCATGCCGCTGCTCTCCGACCCAGAGCCGGAAGTGCGCGCCATAGCGGCGATGCGGCTGCCGATCGAGCGGGTGAAGGCGCTGGCCAACGATCCCGAGGTGCGCGTGCGGATCGCGCTCACCACCCGGCTGGAGGGCGCCAATCTCGTCGCGATGCTCGCCGACAAGGACTATCTCGTGCGGATCAACGTCGTGCGCCGCCTGCCGGTGGAGCTGGTGGCGCTTGCCGTCAGCGACCCCGAACCGGAGGTCAGGCGCTGGGCGGCGCGGCGCCTGCCGGAGGAGCGCCTGAACCTGCTGATGTGCGACGAGGAGCCGCTCGTGCGGCTCGTGGTCGCCGAACGGCTGCCGCCTTCCCGTCTCAGCGCGATGGCGAAGGACGAGGATTTGCGCGTGCGGTTCACGGTGGCGGAGCGGGCGCCGCCGAAGCTTCTGCCAAGCCTCCTCGACGACCCCGACGAGCTGGTGCGCGAGGTCGCGCGGTCGCGCAGCGCCTGACGCTAAATTCCTCTCATCTTAGGCGATTTTCTGTCGCGAGAGGCGGAGGCGCCGGGCAGCCAGGAAGGCGCTCAGGCCGCCATCGCCTGGCGATAGGCGGCGACGATCTCCTTCGGATCGCCCTCCGCCTTCACGACGCCGCCTTCGAGCCAAATCGCACGGGTGCAGAGCTCGCAGATGAAATCGAGGTCGTGCGAGACGATCAGCGACGTGCCGCGCTTGGCGAAATCGGTGATATAGGCCTCGCATCTCTGCTGAAAGGTCTCGTCGCCGACGGAAAGCGCTTCGTCGACGATCAGAATATCCGCCTGCACATGAACGCAGATCGCGAAGGCGACGCGCGCGACCATGCCGCTCGAATAGGTGCGCATCGGCTCCTCAAAGGCTTCGCCAATATCCGCGAAGGCCTTGATTCCCTCGATGCAGGCGTCGACCTCGCGGCGCGTGAGCCCGAGGATCGCCGCGCCGATGCGCGCGTTCTCCCGCCCCGTCAGCAGGCCGTCGAAGGCGGAGCCGAGCGCGAGGATCGGCGCGATGCGGCCGCCGACGTAAAAGAGGCCGCGCGTGGGGCGGGTGATGCCGCAGAGGATTTGCAGAAGCGTCGTCTTGCCGGCGCCGTTGCGCCCGATGAGGCCGACGCATTCCCCCTGCGCGATCTCCAAGGTCACGTCGTTCAGCACCCATTTCTCGCGGTAGTAGCGCCGCCACGCGCCGAAGAGGATCTGCTTCAGCTGATCGTTCTGATGGTCATAGAGCTGGAACGCCTTGGCGAGCCCCTTGGCCGCGAGCATGGGTTTAGATGACATCGACGATGACCGACTTGTAGCGCATGAAAAACTGGTAGCCGAGCAGGAAGACCGCATAGGAGATGACGACGACCACGAGGTAGCCGAAGGGATTGGGCAGGCGGTCGTGCAGCGTGACGTCGCGCATCATCTCGATGTAGTCGCCGATCGGATTCATCCTGAGCCAGACCGCGAGATTGCTCGGCACCTGACTGAACGTATAGAAGACGGGCGTGCCGAACATCAGAACGGGAACGATCGAGGCCATCACATGCGCGACATCGCGCGTGAAGGCCCCGAGCGCCATAAGGAACCAGACGATCCCCAGAATGAAGAGGGTGTAGGGGATGACGATGAAGGGCGCGAGGACGATCGTCCAATGGAAGCCCCCGCCGGTCACGAGGCGAAAGACGACGAACACCAGGAAGGCGACGCCCGCATAGGTGAGCGCGCGAATGGTGACGGTCCAGGCGATGGTCTCGCTCGGGAAGATCGACTTCTTGACGAAGTTCACATGCTCATGCAGCAGCATCGGCGCGCGATAGGCGAGCTCGCTGAACAGGTTGAACATGATCAGGCCGACGAAGATGTTCGCGGCGTAATTCGCTATCCCCGTCGGGGCGGCGAGCTCCGGCAGGGTTAGAGAGAACATCATCGTGTAGGCCAGCATCATGATGAGCGGCGAAAGCACCGCCCATAGCGGCCCGAGCATAGAGCCGCGGAAGCGCGAGATGAACTCACGGCGCACCACGGCGCGGATCAGCTCCTTGTGCTGCCAAGCCCGGGTGAAGGGCTCGACGATCTGGGGCGGCACGGAAAAGGACGACAGCTTGGGCTTCCTTCACGGACGGTGGAACCGCGGCATAGACCAGCTTGCGGCGCGCTCTGTCAATGGCGGGGGAGAGGCGCAGGCCACCCGCGCTCCTCCTCTTTGCGATCATTCTTTCCCGAGTTCCGCCGCATGGTTCCAGAGCCGTTCGCCGAGTTCTCGAAACCCAAGCGTACACAAAGTCTTGCTGAACTCGCGTTCGATCGGCGCGAGCCCGCTTCGGCCGCCGGGTAATGCGAGGCAGAGGCGCTCTACTAAGGACACGAGAGCAAGTGGCATATCCAGTAGGGGCCGTGTCTCAAGAAGAGGATGCCGCCTGCCCCCCTCATACTTTTGCCGGATAAGATCCTGGACCGTAATAGCGTGAGTGGCGAGCCATCTCACGCTTGAGCGATTAATTATCCAAAGCTCTTCTCTCGTCAAATCAGGCATTTGAGGACCGGCCCGAGGTATCACCTTAAACAGTTCTTCAAACTCTGATAAGCCATCTGAAGCATAGTTATAGGCTTCATAAGGGAATATCTCAGGCAAAGATTCGTCAACAAACGTCCATGACGCCTCCATATTATCCTTTGCATAATTTCTAATCTTTTCCAATCGCCGGTTAGCACTGCGTATTATACAATTACAGTGGATAAAAAATACATCGCATGGCGCATATTCGTGATTTTTAGGCTTCTTTATGCCTGTAGTGTGAACCGCCCTTACAAATTCCACGGCATTTTTTCGGAATAGGCGCAACTGAGGGTTGAGCATATTGTAATCATTATTCCATCCAATACGGGATGGCCATCGAGAATAGACAAAAGTGCCGTTACGGAAATGCACTTCTCGGCAGGGTATGCTGTAGGCATCGTGCTTCGATATGCATATTTCATTTTTTATCCAGTCTACAAGGCTGTCCGGAATAGACTCATCGTCATCGATACGTAAAATCCACCGCGTTTGAGAATGCTTGGCCCCACATTCAATCATGCCATCCTCCGCAAAGTTCTTTGTCGGAGTGAAGCAAACGAAATTTGCGTTTTTCTCTTTTAGAATATCCAGCGTATTATCTTGGCTACGCGCATCCACAACGTAGAGCGGCTCCAATCCGATGCGACGATAATGATCTAAAAATACAGACAGCCATGGAGCGCTGTCCCGCGTGGGGATGAGCAAATCAAACTCCTGCATGGGTACTCCCCATCGGCGTTCCGCCTCGCTGAAAAATCGCGCCGCTATCGGAATTCTGGGACCAAATCCGAGTTCGGTCAATTCCGAAAAATCCGGGCGCCGCGTCCAGCCCCGCGCGTGCGCGATCGTCGATCAACCCCGCCAAATCTGCTCCCCTTGCTCGGTTATCCAGTTCCATCGAGTCACGCGACCGAATGTCAAGAAAAACTCCGCGACACGTCGTCGCCACCAGGATTTTGGCTTCGTAGCAGCCGCTAGTTGGATACTTTCGATTAGGAGAAGCAGAGTCCGGTAGTGCTCATGACCCACGGCCGCGCGAAGCGCGGTCTCATTCGAATGCAGTCGATCGAGAACGTAATCAACCGCATTATTTGCAGAGAGATCATAAATATGATCGGAGTTCTGCCCGCAATAAATTGTTGATCGCGAGAGCGCCTCAATTGCTCTATAATAATAATGAAATTCTAATTTGTCATATACCCTTGTCACATCATCGATTAAGACACCAATGGCTGCCTTCCAAGTTTCTATGTTCGCACGTATCTCTTTTTCCTTTTTATAGTGGAGTTTGCCGAATAGAAACGCTTGCGTTATAAATCCATTGCTTGTGTGGATGCAATATACGCTTAAAGCGATATCTATTAGAATGCCTCCATGCAAAAGACAAACAAATCTATTTAAATAAGCGTCGGAATTTAGTTTAACACGAGCGAGAACTTTTGTGTCGAGAGCGAGCGTTAAGGCGTCGCGGCGAAAGCAATTTCCCGACGTTGGCGTATAAACCCACTCATCCCACCCGATATTTTCGAGAAGGTGAGTCCGTTCAGAGATGTTTTTTGCCAAAAGATGCTCAAAATCCCATAGATCAGGAGCAGTAATATCGATTCCGCGGAGAAGATTTTCCCGGCGTCCCCGACCCGAGCGCACATATCCGGAGATACATTGATCACAACTCAGAACAATGCGGCCGTTCACGGACTGCATCATGTCAGAGGTGGTCATGCCGACGGGCACACGCGACGACAGGTGGACATAGGCATGCGTCTCGACAGCGGCAGGCAGCAGGACGTCGTCGGCGTCGAGAAATATCACATAGTCGCCGTCGCTCGCCGCAAAGCCGTCGCAGAAGGCTGCGGTTTGGCCGGCGTTGCTGTCCTTGCGGATGATTTTAATTTCCGGAAACTCAGCCGCTAAGGCAGCCAGGATTGAGGGACTCTCGTCAGTCGAGGCGTCATCGACGATGATGCATTCGACGTTCGGGTAGCTCTGCGCCCGCACGGAGTCGATGGCGTCGCGAAGGTAGCGCCCGTAATTGAAGTTCGTGATGATCACGCTGACCAGCGGGAGGCTGAAGCGCTTCTCCGGCGTAGCCGGGGCTCGGGATTTCTCCCGGGATGAACCGGCGAAGGCCTCGAAGGCCGAAGTCATCGTTTGTCGATTGCTCATGATCGCCTTCGCCAACGCTGCATTCCCCCGAGGCCGCTGAAAGCGCCGGTTCAATTGCAGCAGTTCAGAAATTCACCCGCTCTCTCGCGGCGCTCAGACCACATGCAGGGGGACACGGCCGACAGCGCTGAGAGCCGTCTTCCCCGCAGCCGTTGCGTTGATGTCCTGCAAAACCTGATCGCTGAGCTCGCCCTCGAAATAGGCGATTGTTTTGCGCAGCCCCTCCAACAAGGGAATCGTCGGTCGCCACCCCAGCTCCCGACTGGCCAGTGAGATGTCCGGCTGGCGCTGGCGGGGATCGTCGTCGGGCAGCGGCTGAAACCTGAGCTTTGATTTCGAGTTCGTCAGTTGAATAACGTTGTGGGCCAGCTCCAAGATCGTAAACTCGCCCGGATTGCCCAGGTTGACGGGACCGGTAAGCGCCTCATCCGAGTCCATGAGTTTTATCATGCCGCCGATGAGGTCCTCGACATAACAGAAGGAGCGGCTTTGGGAGCCGTCGCCATAAATCGTGATGTCCTGGTTCAAAAGCGCCTGCATCACAAAATTTGAAACGACGCGGCCGTCATTGGGGTGCATGCGCGGGCCATAGGTATTGAAGATGCGCGCGACCTTCACCTTGAGCTTATGCTGCCGATGATAGTCGAAGAATAACGTTTCGGCGCAACGCTTCCCTTCGTCGTAACAGGATCTGAACCCAACAGGATTTACGTTTCCCCAATAGGTTTCCGCCTGGGGATGCACAGTGGGATCACCGTAAACCTCGGATGTGGAAGCTTGCAGGATTTTTATTTTCAGTCTCTTGGCGAGACCAAGCATATTTATCGCGCCGATTACGCTTGTTTTTGTCGTTTGGACCGGATCGAACTGGTAATGAATTGGCGATGCGGGACATGCGAGATTATATATCTCATCAACCTCTACATATAAAGGGAAAGTAACGTCATGACGCAATGCTTCAAATTTTTTGTCATCGAGAAGATGTTCTATATTTTTCCTTGATCCCGTGAAATAGTTATCAACGCATAGAACTTCATCTCCGCGCTCTAACAGCCTTTCGCAAAGGTGCGAGCCCAGAAACCCCGCCCCGCCTGTGACGAGGATCCTTTTCGCTGGACGTTTCATTTGCCAACCAATTCCAAATCAATGACCGAAAGAATTTATCCGAGATCGATTTTTCTGGCAAGCTGTCGCGGCGTTACGCGCAAAAGTCCCTCACTCCACCGTGACGCTCTTCGCCAGATTGCGCGGCTGATCCACGTCTTTCCCCATGAACACTGCGACGTGATAGGCGAGGAGCTGCGCGGGGATCGCATAGACGAGGGCCGCGAAGGCGCCGGCCGCCTCTTCGGGCATCTCGAGATAGCCGGCGAGCTCCGCCGCCGCCGCCTTGCGGGCGCTCTCAGGGCCGATCAGGATCAGATGACCGCCGCGCGCCGCGACCTCCTGAAGATTGGAGACGGTTTTCTCCAGGCTCGCATCGTGGGGCGCGAGCACGATGACCGGCATCGCATAGTCGATCAGCGCGATCGGGCCGTGCTTCAGCTCGCCGGCCGCATAGCCCTCCGCATGGATGTAGGAGAGCTCCTTGAGCTTCAGCGCGCCCTCCAGCGCCAGCGGATAGGAGGGGCCACGGCCCAGATACAGCGCGCTCGAGGCGCGCGCCACGTCGCGCGCCAGCGGCTCGATGCGCGCCTCGTTCTTGAGCACCTGCGCCATCAAGGCCGGCGTCGCGATGAGCTCGGCGACGAGCGCCTTCTCCTCGGCCTCGCTCAGAACGCCGCGCGCGCGTCCGAGCGCCAGCGCCAGACAGGCGAAGACCGCGAGCTGGCAGGTGAAGGCCTTGGTGGAGGCGACGCCGATCTCGGGCCCGGCGAGGATCGGCGCGGCGATCTCGCTCTCGCGCGCGATGGTCGAAGTGTCGACGTTGACGATCGACAGAATATGCTGGCCCTCGGCCTTGGCGTAGCGCAGGGCGGCGAGCGTGTCGGCGGTCTCGCCCGATTGCGAGACGACGATCATCAGACCGTCCTTGGCGAGCGGCGCCTCGCGGTAGCGGAACTCGGAAGCGATGTCGATGTCGACGGGAAGCCGCGCGAAACGCTCAAACCAGTAGCGCGCGACGAGCCCGGCGTAGAAGGCCGTGCCGCAAGCGGAAATCGTCACGCGCGTTAGCGCCTTCGGGTCGAAGGGCAGGTCGAAAGGCAGACGCACGGTCCCATTCGCGAGATCGAGGTAATGCGCCAGCGCGCGTCCCACGACCTCGGGCTGCTCGTGAATCTCCTTCGCCATGTAGTGGCGATAATTCCCCTTGTCGACGAGCAGCGATCCCGCCTGCAAAGGCCTGCGCGCGCGTTCGACGATCGCGTCCTCGCCGTTGCGAATGACCGCGCGCTCGCGCGAAAGCTCGACCCAGTCGTCTTCGTCGAGATAGGTGATCTCCGTCGCGAAGGGCGCGAGCGCCAGGGCGTCAGAGCCGAGATAGGCGCCGCTCGGGCCGAAGCCCACGGCGAGCGGCGAGCCGCGCCGCGCCCCGATGAGCAGGTCCTTCTCGCCCTCGAAGAGAAACACCAGCGCGAAGGCGCCCTTCAGCCGCTTCAACGCGCGCCCCACTGCATCTCGTGGCGTCGCGCCATTTTTGAGCTCTTCGGCGACGAGATGCGCGACGGCTTCCGAATCCGTCTCGCTCGCGAAGACATGGCCCTTGGCGATGAGCTCCTCGCGCAGTTCGCGGAAATTCTCGATGATGCCGTTATGGACGACCGCGACCTTCTCCGCCGCATGCGGATGCGCATTGTTCTCGGTCGGCCGGCCATGCGTCGCCCAGCGCGTGTGGCCGAGCCCGATATGGCCCTTGAGCGGCTGCGCTGTCAGCTTTTCCTCGAGATTGCGCAGCTTTCCGCTGGCGCGCACGCGCGTGAGCTTTCCGCCTTCGAGCGTGGCGATCCCGGCGAAATCATAGCCGCGATATTCGAGACGGCGCAGCGCCTCCAGAATGTCGCGCGCGACGGGCTCGCGACCGAGAATTCCGACGATGCCGCACATTCGCTCCTCCAAACCCTATGTGAATTGCTGCTGAAACCCTTGTCGGGCGCAACTTGTGGCCAGGCCCGCGTCAAGCGGCTCCGCATATCACGACTTGCGCTTCTTCGCGCTCTGCTTCTCGCGGAAGAAACGCGCCCAGCCCGGCCGCTCGATCTGCTGTCCGCGCGCGATGGCGAGCGCGTCGGGGCTCACATCCTTCGTCACGACGGAGCCCGACCCCACATAGGCGCCGGCGCCGATCGTCACAGGCGCGACGAGCGACGAATTGGAGCCGATGAAGGCGCCCTCGCCGATCACGGTGCGATATTTGAGGAAGCCGTCGTAATTGCAGGTGATCGTTCCCGCGCCGATATTGGCCTCGGCTCCCACCTCGGCGTCGCCGATATAGGTGAGGTGGCTGACCTTCGCGCCGGCCCCAATCTTCGCCGCCTTGATCTCCACGAAATTGCCGACCTTGGCGCCCTCGCCGAGATCCGCGCCGGGCCGCAGCCGCGCAAAGGGGCCGACGCTGGCGCCCGGCCCGATCCTGGCGGATTCGATGTGCGAAAAGGCGTGGATCACCGCGCCCTCGCCGACCTCGACCCCGGGGCCGATCCAGACATGCGGCTCGATCGTCACGTCGCGGCCGATCTTGGCGTCGGCGCTGAGATAGACGGACGCCGGATCGGTCATCGTCGCCCCCGCCTGCATCGCGGCGCGACGCAGACGGTCCTGCGCGATCGTCTCGGCCTCGGCGAGCTGGACGCGATCGTTGACGCCCAGAACCTCGCTCTCCTCGCCGAGAACGACGCTCGCCTTCAGCCCCGCGGCGCGGGAGAGCGCGACGACGTCGGTAAGATAGAATTCGCCCTTTGCGTTGCGGTTGTCGATTTGGGAAAGCAGCTCCAGCGCGCGACCTGCGTCGAGCGCCATGAGCCCGGCGTTGCAGAGATTGATGGCGCGCTCGGCCGGACTCGCGTCCTTTTCCTCTTTGATGGCGAGCAGCGCGCCGGCGGCGTCTTGCACCAGCCGCCCATAGCCGAAGGGCGAGGCGGGACGAAAGCCCAGAACCGCGACCGCCGCGCCTTCCGCGAGCGCACGCCGCAACGCCTGCATCGTCTCGGGCTTCACGAGCGGCGTATCCGCGAAGAGTATCAGAAGATCGCTATGTCCGTCAGCCAGCGCCTCGCGCGCCGCGAGCACCGCATGAGCGGTGCCGCGTCGTTCCTCCTGCACGAAAACCCGCGACTTGGGCCAGGCGCGCTCGGCCTCGGCGCGCACGTCGTGGCGTCCGGGGCCGACGACGACAGCGACATCGGCGATGCCGGCGTCGGCGACACTCGCCAGCACATGGGCGAGCATGCTGCGGCCCGCGACACGGTGAAGAACTTTCGGCAAAGCCGACTTCATTCGCGTGCCTTCGCCGGCGGCGAGCACGACAGCGAGAGCGCGGCGCTCTTTCAAGGACGACATGCGCGGCGACGATCCTTTGCTTGAGCGTGATGGAATCGGTCGGCGCCCTTTTATCAGTTTCGGCGAAGATTCGAAGCCCATATGGCGATTTTGGGGCGTCGCCCCCCAGAGCCGCAGAGTGGCCGGAAATCTGGCGCCCGCTTTAAGAATTCCGTTTCGGAACCTCTAGTATCTCGTATACAGGTGTCAAAGGGTTCCGCGGGGCGGCGCCTCCCTGGGTTTGCGCAAAAGATGGTCGAACGTCGAGACTTGTTGAAGGGAGCGCTCGGAGCGCTCGCGGCTGCCGTCGCGCCGCCCGGCGAAATTGCGATGGCGCAAGGCCCAGGGCAGGAGCAGCCGATTTCCTTTACGCGCGACGGGCTCCTAGCGCGCGCCCGTGACCTCTTCAAGCAGCCCTATGCGGCGCCGAGCGCCGAGCTTCCGGATTATTTTGCGCGCCTCAACCGCGAGCAATATGAGGCGGCGGAAGTGAGCCCCGAAGCCCGCATCTGGGCGAATGAGCAAAGGAATTTCACCATCGAGCCGCTGCTGCGGGGTTGGGTATACGCCGCGCCGGTCAAGATTTTTCTCGTGGAGGGAGGCAGGGGCGAGCTTCTGCACCCCGCCCTGCCGCAGTTCTCCTTCGGGTCGCAAAAGCCGCCGGAGAGATTGCCCAAATCGGCCATCGCCGGCTTCCGCGTCTGGCCGAGCGCCGCGGGCGGGAAATCGCCGGACGGAGCGGCCTGTCTGCAGTTTCTGGGAGCGAGCTTCTATCGCGCCAAGGCCGCCGGCCAGAAAAAATGGGGCGTCACGGCGAGGGGCCTCTCGATCCGCACCGCCGATCCGGGCGAGGAATATCCGGTTTTTCGGGAATTCTACATCGAGACGCCGGCCGCCGGAGACGACACGCTCGTCATCCACGCGCTTCTTGATTCTCCGAGCGTCGTCGGCGTCTATATGTTCACTTTGCGCTCGGTCGAGGCGACGATACTGGACGTGGAGCTTACGCTGTTGCCACGCCTCGACCTTGATCATATCGGCATCGCGAGTCTCGCGGGGGCGTCCTTTTTCACGCCGCTCGACCAGCGACGCCTCGACGACATCCGGCCCGCCGCCTCCGAGACGAATGGGCTGCAGATTCACACGGGCGCCAACGAGTGGCTGTGGCGCCCGCTGTCCAATCGCAACAGCCTGCAGTTCTCCTCCTTCATCGACGCCAATCCCAAAGGCTTCGGCTTCATCACCCGCAATCGCGACATCGCCGCCTATCAGGATGACGATGAGCGATGGGAGCAGCGGCCCTCGATCTGGATCGAGCCGCATCACGACTGGGGCGAGGGCCTGGTGCAGCTCGTCGAGATTCCCTCCGAGTCGGAGTTCAACCAAAACATCATCGCCTATTGGCGGCCCAAGGATCGCCTCGCGGCCAATTCCGAGAAAAAATTCGCTTATCGCCAGTTCTGGTGCTGGAATCCGCCAACTCGGCCGCCCTACGCCATGGTGAGCGCCGCGCGCAGCGGACGTGGCGCCTCGCCCAAGCATCGCCGTTTTGTCGTGGTTTTCAGCGGGGACGCCTTGGGCGATCCCACCCGGCCCGCGGCGCAGGCAAATCTGAGCGCAAAACCAGGAAATGCCGTGAAGCTGCATGACGCCTTCGATCCTTGGAGCAAGACGCATCGGGTGGTGTTCGAGCTCGACCCGGCCGGCGAGACCTTCAGCGAGTTGCGGCTGGAGCTGAAATCGGGCGATGAGCAAGTCAGCAAATCCTGGATCTATCGATGGACGCTCTAAAAGAGACGGCCGAAATCGCTCCGGCGCCGACGGCCCTGACGGGGGCGGAAGTTTCGTTCAACGCTCCGCCAACGCCGGTCGAGAACCGGCTCTCGATGCCGGCGCAGAACATCTTCAAATTCAACTCGCGCAGCCGCCGGCGCCGCCCGGCTACTGCGAGCCGAGATGGCGAAGCTCAGCGCCCTTCCGCGCAACAGCTTGAGATCGCCGCGGCCGCGCCCGCCAAGCCCTGGCTTGCGCGTCTCGTCACATTCGGCGGCGGCGGCGCGTTGACCGCCTATGGCGCGCATGAAATGTATCGGGTCATCGACGTTGGCGGCGTCACGACCCTGAAATGGGCGCTGCTCGCGCTCTTCGTCCTGAACTTCTCCTGGATCGCGCTCTCTTTCATGAGCGCGATCGTCGGCTGCGTCGTTCTGTTGCGGCGGCGGGCCGCCCCGCCGATGCCGACCTCCTTGAAGGAGAAGAGCGTCGTCGTGATGCCCATTTACAACGAGGTCCCGAGCCGCGTCTTCGCGACGTTGCAAGCGATCTTCGAGGATGTGGAGGCGACGGGGCTAGGCGCGCGCTTCGACTGGTTCTTTCTTTCCGATACGACGAATCCCGACGTCTGGATTGCCGAGGAGCGCGCCTTCATCGCGTTGCGGCGCCGGCTCGGCTCCGCTGGCGCGCGCGTCTTCTATCGCCGGCGCGAGAAGAACACGAGCCGCAAGGCGGGCAATGTCGCCGAATTCGTCTGCCGATGGGGCGGCGCCTACAAGCATATGGTCGTGCTCGACGCCGACAGCCTGATGTCGGGGCGCACGATCGTTCGCCTCGCCGCGGCGATGGAAGCCGATCCCGAGGCCGGGGTCATCCAGACGCTGCCGCTCGTCATCAACCGCAACACGCTTTTCGCGCGCGTTCAGCAGTTCGCGGCGCGCATCTACGGACCGGTGATCGCCGTGGGCCTCTCCGAATGGATGGGGCGCGACGGCAATTATTGGGGCCATAACGCGATCATCCGCACCGAGGCCTTCGCCGCGCATTGCGGCCTGCCGGATCTGCGCGGCCGCCCGCCCTGGGGCGGCCACATCTTGAGCCACGACTTCGTCGAGGCCGCGCTGATGCGCCGCGCCGGCTACTCCGTCTACATGCTCCCGACAATTGGCGGCTCCTACGAGGAGAGCCCGCCGTCGCTGATCGATATCTCCATCCGCGACCGGCGCTGGTGCCAGGGCAATCTGCAGCACAGCCGCATCCTGTTCGGCAAAGGCTTCCATTGGGCGAGCCGCCAGCATTTTCTGACCGGCATCTTCGGCTATCTGACCTCGCCGCTCTGGCTGCTGCAGCTCTTCGTCGGCATCGTGCTGGTGTTCCAGGCGAGTTATTTCCGGCCGGAATATTTCACCTCGGAATTCGGCATCTTCCCGGTCTGGCCGCGCTTCGACGCGGAGCGCTCGCTCGCGCTCTTCGCGCTGACGATGGCCATTCTGCTCGCCCCGAAATTCTTCGGCCTCCTCGTCGCGATCGCGCAGAAGGAGACGCGGCGCGGCGCTGGCGGCGTGCTGATGCTGCTCGTCTCGACGATCTTCGAGATCGTGCTCTCGGCGCTGCTTGCGCCGATCATGATGCTCATCCAGACCGGCCATGTGCTGCACATCGTCTTTGGCTTCGACACGGGGTGGGATCCGCAACGGCGTGACGACGGCTCCGTGCCCTTCACCGCGATCGTGCGCCGCCATCGCTCTCACGTCGCCATGGGCGTGTTGAGCCTCATCGCCGGCCTTTTGATCTCGCCGTCGCTCGTCGCCTGGATGTCGCCGACCATCGCCGGCCTTATTCTCTCGATCCCAATTTCCTATCTGACGGGCCAGCGCTGGCTCGGGCTCGTGTTCCGCCGCGCCGGCGTGCTCAACACGCCTGAGGAGACGACGACCCCGCCGGTGGCGAAGCGCGGCCGGGCGCTTTACAAAGGTCTGCAGCGCTCGGGCGAGGACGAAGCGAACGGGCTGCAGGCCATCCACGACGATGCGCAATTGCGCGAGTTGCATGAGCGCTGGCTGCCGGCGCGCAAGCCGCGTCAACGCGGCCAGATCACCTCGGACCGCGCGCTCGCGGAAACCAAGCTCGCCGAGGCCGAGACGATCGAGGACGCCGTCGAGTGGCTCAATCGCGGAGAAAGGCTCGTCGCCCTCTCGGATCGAGCCCTGATCGGCGTGGTGGCGCGGCTCCCCTCCCGCAAGGAGCTCGCCGCGAAGGCCGCCGAGGCTGCGGAATGAGCGGGGCGGACCCCGGGCGCGCGGAGGTCATCTACAAGATCGTCGTATCGTCCCTCTGGCCCACGCGGGGAGAGGCCTTCGACGGCGCCCCGGTCGATCTCGCCGACGGCTTCATCCATTTCTCAACGAAGGCGCAGGTCGCGGAGACCGCCGCGCGACATTTTGCCGGCGTGGACGATCTGCTGCTCGTCGCGGTCGACGCGACTTGGCTCGGCGACGCGCTCAAATGGGAGGCGTCGCGCGGCGGGGACCTTTTCCCGCATCTCTACGGACCGCTCTCGCTTTCCGCCGTGCTCTGGGCTAGGCCCTTGCGGCTCGGGGGCGACGGCCGCCACGATTTCTCCGGGCTTTAGAAAGTCTGCCTAGAGTCATAGCAGCTTGCCAGGATTTAGCACGCCGTTGGGGTCGAGCGCCGCCTTGATCGCCCGCATGGCCTCGAGCGCGGCCGGATTCTTGGTTTCGCGCAGCAGGGTGCGCTTGACCTGACCAATCCCATGCTCGGCCGAGATCGAGCCCTTTAGCGAGCCGACGAGACCGTGGACGGCGGCGTTGACCTCCGGGCGCCGGGCGAGGAAAGCCTCCTTCTCCATGCCGACCGGCTGCGAGATGTTGTAATGGATGTTGCCGTCGCCGAGATGCCCGAAAGGCACGGGCCGCGCGCCGGGAACGAGCGCCGTCACGCGCCGCCCCGCCTCCTCGATGAAGCCCGGAACGTCCTTCAGCGGCAACGAAACATCGTGCTTGATCGAGCCGCCTTCGCGCCGCTGCACCTCTGAAAGGGCCTCGCGCAGACGCCAAAGCTCGGCGCGGCGCGCGAGCGAATTGGCGATCGCCGCGTCTTGTGCGAGCCCCAGCGTCATCGCCTCCTCCAGGAGGTCGACGATCTCCTTTCGAAGCGTTTCCTCATCCTCCGGCGCGGCGAATTCAACGAGGGCATACCAGGGATAGGCTTGCGAGAAGGGATCGCGCGCGGGCGGCGCGTGCTTGAGGACGAATTCGACTCCGATCCGCGGCACGATCTCGAAGGCTTCCAGAAAAGCGCCGAGCCGCGACTTGCAGCGCTCGAGCAGCCGCAGCGCTGCTCGCGGATCGGCCACGGCGAGGAATGTGGCGACACGGACGCGTCGCAGCGGAAACAGCTTCAACGTCGCCGCTGTGATGACGCCGAGCGTCCCTTCAGAGCCGATCATGAGACGCGTCAGGTCGTAGCCGGTATTGTCCTTGCGCAGCGTCGAAAGCGTCGAGAGCACGCGCCCGTCCGCCAGCACGGCCTCGACGCCAAGCGTGAGATCGCGCGCGCCGCCATAGGCCAGGACATGCACGCCGCCGGCGTTCGTGGCGAGATTCCCACCGATCGTGCAGGAGCCTTCCGAGGCCAGAGACAACGGGAAATAGCGATCGGCGGAAGAAGCAGCGTCTTGAGCGCGCGCCAGGGTCACGCCGGCTTCGACCGTCATCGCGTCGGAATTGACGTCGATCTCGCGGATGCGATCGAGCTTCTTGAGGGAGAGGAGGAGTTGCCGCCCGGAGGAGTCCGGCGTCTGGCCGCCGACGAGGCCGGTGTTGCCGCCCTGCGGAACGACGCCAACGCCCTGAGCGTTGCAGAACTGGAGAAGCTCGGCGACTTCATGAACGGTTTTGGGAAATGCCGCAGCAAGTGCGCAGCCCCTGAACTCGCCGCGCGGCTCTTGCATCAGCGCATTGGAGGAATCGGGTCGGGCGACGAGGTTTTCTTTGCCGACGATCGCCGCAAAGCGGGCGAGCAAATCCATGCGACGTGTCCGCTTACGTCGAAGCCTGCAGCGAAGCTAGCGCCGCTCCGCTTCCGGCTCGCCCCGCCGATTCGTGTCAGCGCTGGCGGAAGCGATCTCTACGCTTGGCGTAGACGTAAACAGCCTTTTTGGCGGGCCGACGGGCGAGGACGACACTGCATAATGTTGCAGCGATCAGCGCAGTCATCATGACCATCTCCTTCCGGATTAGCGAGAAAGCAAGGACTTTCTCATTCACGCTGGAGTGTGACGCAAATGCTATGCCTGTTTTTTTGAGCCGGCAAGCGAAATCCCGAACTTCTTCTCCAGATTGCCGTTTGCTGTGACCTTTCTGTCACATGGCGCTCGGAAAGCCCTTTCCAACCCACGGCAGGGGACGCCCTCATTATGGCTGAATCATGCGCGCAAGTCCTAAAATGCGCAGGCGTTCGATTCCTTTCTCCCGAACTCTCGACAAGCGGAGCGCCATTTTCCACCGCGGGCGGGCCGGCGCGCTTCGCATGGGTTCGACGACTTTCCAGGCGTCTTTGTCGAACCAGATAGTTCCTATCGCTCGACTCCATCGCTATCCGAAATGACAGCTCCGCCTATGCTGACTTCTTCCGCCGCCGCAGACCACTCGGCCATCGACAGTCCGGCTCAACCCAGCCCACAGGAGAATTTTCCGGTCTTCCGCGAACGTGCGCCCTGGATCGGCTGCGACCTGCAGACGCTGCGCAATTACCTGCGCGGCGGCGCAGCCGAGCTTCCCGGTGGCGAACGTCTGTGGCTCGCCCTGCCGGACGGCGACAAATTGGCCGCGCGGCTCGACCGGCCCATTGCTGACGAGCCTTCGACACCGCTCGTCGTGCTCGTGCATGGTCTCGCGGGCTGCGAATCCAGTCCCGACACGGTGGCGACCGCGCGTCACCTCGTGAGCGAGGGCTGGAGCGTGCTGCGGCTGAACCTGCGCGGCTCCGAGCCTTCGCGTTCCTCTTCCTATGGCCGCTATCACGCCGGTAAGACAGAAGATCTCGAGGCGGCGCTGCACGCGCTTCCGCTGGAGCTCGCCAAGCGCGGAATATTCCTCGTCGGCCATTCGCTCGGCGGCAATCTCGTGCTGAAATTCATGGGCGAGGGCGTCGACGATCTGCCCGTGCTGGGCGCTGCGGCCATCTCGACGCCGCTCGATCTCGCGGGTACCTGCGCGCGCATGATGGAGCCGCGCAATCTCGCCTATCACCGACACATGCTGCGAGCGATGAAAACCGAGGCGCTCGCCGGAGACGCGGCTTTGACGAGCGCCGAGCGGACGGCGATCGCCTGGGCGCGCACCGTCTATGAGTTCGACGACACGTTTCTTGCGCCGCATTTCGGCTACCGCGACGCGCCGGAGTATTACGAGGCCAACCGGTCGAGCCGCTTTCTTCCCGAGATCAAGACGCCGACCCTCGTCGTGCACGCCTTCGACGATCCGTGGATTCCTCCGGCCTGCTACGCGGCGGTCGACTGGTCGAGCCTGCCGAGGATCGAGACGGCGCTGACCCCAAACGGCGGACATCTGGGCTTTCACGGCGTCGGCAGCGCGACGCCCTGGCATGATCGCGTGACAGAGCTGTGGCTCGCGAAGCTCGCCGACCAGGTCGCCTGATCTATCCGTCAAACCTCACGACATCGGTCAAGGCGACCCAGAGTTCCCTTTCGGACGTTGCGCGCCCTTGATCGAATTTGTCGCTCGCCAGAGCTTCGAGCTCGCAACGCTCAGCGTCCAGCTCAACGCGCAACACCTCGTCCACCGGCCAGCCCAGAGCCGTGGCCACGATGTCGGGGACGACGACGAGTACCATTTCCGCAGAGCCGGCGATCCGCATCGGGAAGGTGAAGCAGCCGGCGTGTCGTTCAATGCTTGCCTCCACTCTTTGAAGCGGCATGGCGACGAAAACTCCGGTAACCCCAGCGCACAAAGCCTAGCGCGATTTACGAGCGCATCAAGATTATTTGGTCGGTTGAAAGCGAGGCCCTAGATGATCCATGGGAGGAGCGGGTCGAGTTCGCTCGGTCAGCGCAACGCAGGGAGACCACGATGAAGGCGCTCATCGTCATCACGTCCCACGACCAGCTGGGCGACACGGGAAAAAAGACCGGCTTCTGGCTCGAGGAGCTCGCGGCTCCCTATTATGTTCTCAGAGACGCCGGGGCCAAGATCACGCTCGCATCCCCGAAAGGCGGCCGTCCGCCGCTCGATCCGAAAAGCAACGAGCCTGAATTTCGCACCGAGCTTACCGCGCGTTTCGAAAAAGATCGCGCCGCGGAGGCTCAGCTCGACGCGACGCTTCGCCTCGACAGCGTCGCTCAGCAGGACTTCGACACGGTCTTTTATCCGGGCGGACACGGACCGATGTGGGATCTCGCCAATGACGAGCGTTCGGCCAGGCTCATCGAGTTGTTCCTTGCGGGCGGCAAGCCCGTCGCGACGGTGTGTCACGCCACCGCCGCATTGCGTCATGTCAAAACGCCGGATGGAAAGCTTCTCGTCGCGAATAGGGAGGTCACGGGCTTCACAAACGGCGAGGAAGAAGCCGTCGGCCTGACCAAAATCGTCCCCTTCCTCGTCGAAGACGAGATGCTGAAACTTGGCGCCGTGTTCTCGAAGAAGGCGAATTGGGCGGTTCACGTCGTCGAAGACGGCCCGCTGATCACGGGCCAAAATCCGGCGTCCTCCGGTCCAGCGGCGCGCGCGCTCGTGGCGAAGCTGCAGCAGGCCGCCAAAGCAGCCGCCACACGTTAGAGCGCGCGCCTCACAGCGTCGGCACATCTTCTCCGTTTTCCAAAAACCGCTTCGCACTTTTCGGGAGCCGCTCTAAGTGCCGCACGAAGAGGCGATGAGGCCCGCCATGCGCGTTGATCCCGTCTTTCTCTTCGATCTCGACGGGACGCTCGTCGATAGCGTCTACCAGCATGTCCTGGCTTGGAGCGAGGCGCTGACAGCCGAAAACATCGACTTGTCGATCTGGCGCATCCATCGTCGGGTGGGCATGAGCGGCGGCTTGTTCGTCAGCCAGCTGCTCCGCGAGACCGGCGTCGAGATCGACGCTGCACGCGTGCGCCGCTTGTCCGAGGCGCATGCCGCCGCTTACCTGCGGGCCGCCCATCGGGTGCGGCCGCTCCCCGGAGCGCGGGAGCTGCTCGCCTGGCTCTCGGCAGCCGGCATTCCCTGGGCGATCGCGACGAGCGGCCGCATGGAGACGGCTTCGGTCAATCTCGCGGCGCTCGGCGTCGATCCCGCCCAAACGCCCATCGTGACCCGCGACCAGGTCAGGCACGCCAAGCCCGACCCCGACCTCTTCCTCGCGGCGGCCGAACGGCTGAACGCGCCCATCGCCACGGCGATCGTCGTGGGCGACAGCATTTGGGACATGCTCGCCGCCACCCGCTGCAGGGCCCTGGGCGTCGGCCTTTTGAGCGGTGGATACGGGGCCGAAGAGTTGCGGCAGGCAGGCGCTTTTCGCGTCTATGAGGATCCGGCGGATCTGCTGCGCCACCTCGACGAGGTCGGCGGGAGGAGGTGAGCTTCCCGCAATCGACAGAAAACTTGCTTTTGTATTTAAAATCAATGGCGGAGACGGTGTCCGCCAGTTTCTATTGAAAATATTACTAGTTTCCCATATGTGTTCACTTTACCCACGTATCTACATACGTCTACGCAGCTGGTCGGTCGCCGCCATGACGCTCGTCACGATCGAAGAACTCGTCACCTCGACTTGCCGCTGGCCCGAGGGCGAATTTGAGCGCAACGTGCTGCTCTACTGCGGCGAGCGGGTCGAGAGCCGGCCTGACGGCAAGCCGGGGCCATACTGCGCCTGCCATGCGCGACTGGCCTACGTGCAGACGGCGGCGCTGCGCTTGCCCGCCTCAGTCACGCATCAGCGCATCGCCCCGGCTCTCAGGCCCGCCGAGCGTGTGCAGGAGATCAGCTAGAGGGGGTCAAACAACACCATCTGAGCTGAGCGGCGGCGATCGCCGCGGGTTCGAACAGGGCATCAGGGGCCCCGGCTAACCCTACACGGCCCGTCTCGACGGACAAACGAGCATGATAAGTTGTAACACGTGTCACGTAAGTCATTGAGAAACTTGGGATTTATCGGGGATCGACGGCGAGGGCGTTTCAGTTTGCAAGCCCATCTCGGAAGTGCGTGCCACCGTAAAAATCGGCCGCCGCCAGCTTCTCGGGCTATCCTCAATTATGCGGGTGCGCCTCGCTCCCGAGCCCATGGCGCGGCAAACCCGCGGGGAGACGCATGGACCTCACAAGGCTCGAGCGGTACACCCGACCGGAGTATCTGGTCAGCTACCTGTTCATAGCGGGGTTCTTTGGGGTGGTTTACGTGCTTCCGGTGGTTGCGATCGTGCACGAGGTCCTCTACCCCTCGCCTTCCCAGCCGCCGAAGCCCCCAATCACTCCGATCACCCGTCAGGCGGCGGTGCGCTATGCCGCAATTGGGTGGTTCTGCCAACAGCGCGGAGAGACGCTCACGGAGTGCATGAGCGATAGAGGGGTTAAGGGCGGCGACGCCGACACCGAAGGCGATTTCCTGGAGAACGGGTGGTGGTGCGCTGAATAAAACCAAAGCGCCAATGCCTGACAGCGGCTTCCGATTACTGGAATTTGAAGCCACAATATCGGGCGGACGGCGAAAACTAGGGATTAGCCCGCATCATAGACGGCGATGCGTCAGAAGTCGCGCGCCGCCGCGCCCTTGGTCGCCAACCCCGCGGCCGAGAGGAAGGCGAGGCTAAACAGGCCAACGCCGGGGACGGGGCCGGGCGCGCCCATCACCGACTTCCGTCATCGTAGAACGAGCCCCAAATATATGCACTAGCCGTCAGCGTGCCGGTGTTGCCGTCATATATGTAATAGGAAACACGCATAAATTGCACGTCGCCAGGCTGGATAGAATAGGTGAATGGCGAAGTTATACTTGCAGGTATAGTGGACACTGGCGCGTTATTATAAAAAGTGCTCTGGGCATAGCTTTTATTATAAATATTATCTGCGCCCCAATTATATTCCTCAGTGAAGTATATTGCTCGCTGGACTGCTGGCTCGGGTCGTTATAGCCGAATATGTTGCCTTCAAGATTTCCGGCAATCGCCGGGCCGGTGACGTTGTTGACCGTCACCGTTGCCCCCAGCGATGGCGACGAGTTCCCGCAGCAGCTCCCGCCATAGGCAAGATTTTCCGTGGGGCTCGAAATAGTATAGCCTTGCGTCGTGTCGAACCGATAAGCGATTTGAAATAGCGAGCCGACGCCCGCGCCGTGGAAAGTATTGGCCTGGTCGGTGATCGAAGTCACCATACCGGTATAGGTGACGTCGACAATGGCCGCCCGCGCGGATGGCAGCCCAGCCACAAGTGACGGCCGCAATAACGCCGAAAAGCTTTGCTTTCATAAAGCGCACCTCCGGTCCATGGGGAAGTTTCCCCCAATTTGAGCTTTTTGTGAGGCGGAGCAGAGGTAGAAGGCCCCAAGGAAGGAGCCATGACCCACGAGTGGGGCGTTTTATCGCGCTCCGCGCCAAGTCGTTAATCGCCCCCCGGATCGGCACGCTCAGGCGGGGGTACGCTCGCCGACGCTTCGATGATCTTTATGCGCGCTCTCTCTTCGGCGACAATCGCGAGTATCTTGTCTCGCCGGTCGTCGGCCTGTTGCGCTTTTAGTTTCGCTTCGTCGACGCGGACCTGCGCATTAATGCATCCGCTGGCAAAAGCAGTCTGCGAGCGAAGCAGCTGTGAATAGTGTCTGTCCTCGGTACTTGCCGATGCGCTTAAGACCTCGATGCCCTTGAGCAACGCGAGCCGCGTCGCCTCCTCGAGCAGCTGTGCAAGATCGGTCGGGGCGGGCGCGGCGTAGCCGCTTCCCTGAGGTGAGAGGAGGGCGGCTCGGGGCTCTTCAACCCGCTCAAAAGCGCCGGAGCCAGCGCCGCCGAAACCGGGGAACTCCGAGCCGAAACCGGCGGCTTCCACTCGAAAAGGGCGCTGTTGATGACATAGGCCTTCGGCGTCGCCCCTTTCACCTTCACTGCACACTGAAAATTCCGATTGTCCTGCACGCGTAGCAGATCGAGCCCTTTCAGCGTGCGCGCCAGCTCTTGCGGGTCGAGGTCGCCGCCACACACATGCTCGCGCCACACTGGCGGCCTCATCCACCATTCGTCATTGCGACGCCAGCCCCACGGGTCAAGCGGCGCGACGGCCGACTTGTCGTCGAGGCTTTCGAACCTGTGCGGGTTCCATTTTAAAAAGCCCTTCACGCGTTCGACGGCCACGTGCACGTATGTCATTTTTTAGCATCCTTCACCATTAAGCGGCGCGTGTTTAGCAGCCGATTTTCGCGTTTCACGTTTGGGAGCTCTCTATTTGTGCAAATAGGTCGTAACGGTCGTAACTCGCCCGGTTTTCCGGGCTTTTTTGTCGTAACTTGGCGCCAGAGAAAGCGATCCGGTTACGACCAGTTTTTCCCAGATTTCCGGGCGAGTTACGACCGTTACGACCATTTCGCGCGTTTAGAGAGCCGGAAAATTGCAATTCGGGTTTTAGCCCCTTGTTTGTCATTTAAGAGCCCCCGTCGAGGATGGCGGCGGTAAGCACATAAACCCGCGCGGTGCGGGGCCGACCTGTCTCTTTAAGGACATGCGCTCCCGCCGCGCTCGTCTTTGACGGCTCCCCTGTCAGTGGCTCCCGGAGCTTGACGACGCAGGTAAGGTCCTTTTGGTTTTGCCGCCGGAGCATTCCATGTTTGTAGAGCGTGGGGGCCACGAAATTGGCGTCGAGCCCGTCGCAAACCGTCTGCTTCCAAACCTGCGGCGGAACCCACCACTCGCGGTCCGGGCCGGAGCCCTTGCGCCAGCCCAGCCGGTCGCGCACGGTGTCGCCCGGCCCGTCAACCGCTTCGAACCGCAACTCGCCATATTGCTCGATCACGAGGCGAACCTGCTCGATCGCCTGTCGCTCCTCATGCGAGCCGGCACCGCCGCGCGCTTCGACCCAGCGACGGAAGGCCCACACCGCCGCCCGCTTCGCCTCGCCCTTCTCCCAAGGCGTCACGCCGAGCGCGGTCGCCAGCTTCCCAGCCAGAGCGATCAGCGCGAACTTCTTGGCCGCTCGCCGCACTTGCTCGGAAGCGCCCGCGCCGCACACCCCGTCCGTGAACTCGGCGATAAATTTCTTGCCCCTCGCCGTCACCTCGGCGAGACCGCTCGCAGTGAGCCGCCGCACGAATTCAGGCCCGGCAGTCCCGTAGGCCGCAACGGCAGCCGCCTTTAGCGCGTCGGCGAGCTTCCCCGCGTCATCAAAGCCGCCGGCATGATCAAACACGCCGAAGCCGAGCCCGCGATCGGCGGGAACGTCGAGAAGCCGGACGGTCTGCCCGGCGCGCGTCTTGCGCCCGCGATCTTCGGCGAGCTTCCCTTCAACCGGCAGCTCGCCTGAGGAGAGGATCGTCACGCGCCACGACTTCGGCTCGCGCAATGAACCGTCGCGCCCCGCTCGGGCTTTGCCCGTCCCATTCGCGAGCTGGTAGATCGCCGCTGCGACCTCGCGGGCCTCGCCGACGCCGAGCTCATCCAGAACAAGGGCGGTATCGGTCGCCCCCGCCGCCGCGCCCTCAAGCCCGTTCGCCGTGGCGCGCCATGAGCGCAAATAGCCGGGCGTCGCGCCGCGTCCCCATACGCTCGCCCCCGCGCAGAGCAAGGAGCTTTTGCCGATAGACGAGCGGCCGAAGAGATTTAGCCCGGCGCTTTCTGCGCCGACTATATGCGCCAGCGGGCCGGAGAGCGCCGTGGACACCGCCAGGACGCCGAGCTTTTGACCCTTGGTCAGTTCGCCGACGCCAGCTCGCCAATCTTCTAGCGCGCCTCGCGCCTCGTAAGGCCCGCCCGCCGCGCCGTCGAGAACGATCAACTCCTTGCTGTCGCCGCCGATGCTCTCCGAAGGGAGAACGAAAACATCCCGCCCGCCTATCTCGTGCCATCCCGTGCGGTTCACGAGCGTGACGCGCGCGCCCGCGCCGACGCCGCAGAGGTATTGGACAAGCTTCTTTTGGCGGGAGCGATTGATCCTGAGCCCTTCGTCCGCGAGCCCGGCGCAAAGCGCGGCGGGGTCGCCGTGCAAGGACGCGTCGGGGACATGGCGCACATGCGTGCGCTTGTCCCCGTCAAAAAAGCGCAATTGCTTTCCCCACGCGCGTCCGTGTGGTCGCGACAGGAACCAAGCATTTCGAACGGTGAGGCGATCCAGATTTTCTCGAGCGGCATTCCTGCCGCGACCGACTTCTATCTCGACCGTGAGCCCGTCGCGTTCGTCCATGTGAAGCCGCCCCACGACGCGAAGCCCAGCGCGGGAGCATCACGCCAGCCCCCCTCTTTCGCCAGCGCGAAGACGCTGCGATCGTCACTTGTGCCCCGTCATGGGAGCGGCCGGCTCTCCCGATGTCTTCTGTTGATCAGCTTCGTCGAACTTTTCCGACGTTTGGACCAGCCGTCCCAAAGACTGCGACAAGCGCCTTCGAGCCAGCCTTTATGAGCGAGCCAATGCAACGCCATGCCAGCGCGCAGCCATATCTCGCGATCGTCCGCGGCACCGTAGCGAGCGCGCTATTAAAGCGCGAGACCTCAGCCTCGTTGTATGCGGCGCGCCGTCGGAGCCCGCCAGAATAGCTTGCGTCACGGTGCGCTTGGCCGCCGCGGCTGCGTGCGGCCGCACCAGCAATCTTCAGCGACAGTTTCTCTTCGACGACTTCGATTGAGACTAGCCCTGCAGCTTCATTCACGCTCAACGTCGTGAGTTCCGCGACATAGCCGCGCATCTGCTTTTTCATTAGCGGATAGGAGATGCTTCCAGCCAAGCGCAGCAGCCAGTTTAACCCAGTCGCGTTTTTATCTCCACCGACGCTAGCGACAAGATCAGCGAGCACGCGTTCGGTGAGAGCAGAGTCTGTGCAAACCGTGTCGAAGCGCAACCAATGTTGCTAGCGCAGCGTCAGCCTTGTCCCTGTCGTTATGGTGAGCGCGAGCTCGCCGATCGCGCGAAGAGCATGCCCCACAGCTTCCGCGTTTGTATCAGCGTCAACAGCGAGCGCCATCATCGCGAAGAAATCATCTCCGCTTGTGCGCCCCTCTCGCGACGTGCTCAGCTGTTTCAACGTCAAACCAAGTAGACGTTATGCCCAGCTGCGTTCTTCGTCGCAGCGAGCGATACCGCGTCGCCGATCTCGTCTAGACTGAAGAGCTTCGCAGCGTTGCACTGCCCGTCACGCCAGCTATCCCAAGCGATCTCGAGGAGCGCGTCGGGAACTGCGCGCGCGCCAGCGCAGCGAGCCAATCGAGTGCCGCGTCATCGCTTCACGGTTTGGAGCGAGGAAGAGCGCGTTCATCGCCCGCCCTCCCAGCGCGCCCGCTCTGCCGCGTAACCCTCGAGCAGGTGTCCGAAGTGGATCACGTCGGGGAGCGGCCCTTTCGATAGGCAGGACGCGCGCTCCGGCGTCCCCTACGCCCACGTCGGCGGAATAATGAGCAGCCACGACCGTGCATCGGGGAGGACAATCGCGACGCAGTCACGGAACAGCCCTCCGTCGAACGTGAAGACTTTGTTCCTGTGATGTCACGCGGGGCGGTGGGGCGGCTCAACCTTGTGCGGCCGTTTGAAGTCGATTATTTTTGCGCTCACCGTACTCATTTCCTTTGGTAGGGAGGGGGATCGCCGCGCCTGCACAGCGCGGCGGAGTTTCGAGGGGTCGCGTCCGCGGATGAACCGGCGCGACCCTTCGTCGTTTCGAGACTTCGTGGATTTTAGGTGGCGGCCTCGGCGACCTCCGCACGCGGCGTGCGGGTTTGACGGGCCACTTGCCAACGGGCATTCCGGCCTTGGCGCGCTGCCGGTCGACATAGGCCTCAATTGAGGCGACCACGATCATTCTCGCGCTGCCGTCAGTAGTCTCGACCTCGCCGCTGTTGATCAGCTCGTAGCCTTTGGTCGGACCGACGTCGAGCATTTGCACATGGGCCAAAGCGGACGACTAGGGCCTAGGGACAGACTTCATTCGACGTCGCTCCTTTGCATTTCCGAATGCAAGGAACGTCGCACGCCTTTGCCCCTCTCTTCAGAGCCGAACATTCGCCAGGAAGGGGGCACTTGCGGAGGCCGATTATGCGGCGGCCGGCGGACCATTCAGGCGATAATCCGGCGGCGATGGTCGAATGACGCGTGCGGCAATTTCTCGACGTCAAATACCCCTTGATGAAATTAGTGAGAGGGACAGAGCAGCCTCCGCTCCGCCAAGCGAAACTATGTTCCCGCCACTCAGGCAAATCTGCGGACCTCTCTTTATATCCGCGACGACGTGGGTCATAGCGGTCCCCCTTGAAGTTCTCTCTGATACTGGCGGATTAGCGCTAACCGTCTCCCATCTTCGGCAAGAGCCTGTAGAGACCGGACGGCGTGCTTGATAGCTAGCGAAGGGGGCCGGCCATCTGTTTGCGCGCAACGACCTCATAATATCTCTGCAAGATCGCGTAGCTGTGTTGTTCGGATAAAACCCTCGTTTCGCGCTCTGTATCGGTGTTGGGCCGCCAATTGCTGAAGCGCCGCTGGTAAACGCTCAGCCCACGCGCCGCCGCGCTGCGCCACCTTAAAGGAGCGTGCCTTGCGCGCCGCCCACTCTTGTTCCCCGACTTCAAGCTCAAGCCACAACAACTCGATAATGACGCCGATGCGCTCGGCGTAACGAGCGGCGTCTTCGCCTGTCAGCCCGAGCACCTTGAGCTGCCGCGAATATCTCTGGGGCCAAACGGCGGCCTTCTGTCGGGCCAGTCGATGCCGCTTCGATCTGGGCCAACGCCAATTCAAGTAAGTTCTCCGTCCACTTGTCGCAGTCCTGCGGTCGCGCTCGGCCTTGGTCCGAAGCCGTACCCTGCTCCGCTGCAATATGTTCGAGCGTGTGAAAGCCTTCGATAGCGCCATCGCCGCGACCCTCAGCCCGATGGCTGGGAATTGCAATACTGTCCCCGGCACTACCGGCGCGGCGTCAATACTTCGCCCATGCCTCCATCAAGTCACGACGCTTCTCCAACGCGTCGGAGCGCCTGTAGGCGACCTCCACCTTGCCGCCGGCGACATGAGCAAGGGCGGCCTCTATGACCTCGCGCTGAGCATGCGTGCGGTCGCCGGCCCAATCTCTGAAGGTCGAACGGAAGCCATGCGCTGTCAGATCGCCGCGCTCCATGCGCCGTAGCAACATCAAGAAGGCCATGTTGCTCAGGCCGCCATTACGAGCGCCGGGGAAAATGAAATCGTTCTGGCGTCGCGTCGCTTCAGTCTCTAATAGCTCGACGGCGCGCGCCAGCAGCGGAACGCGATGCCCGCGACCGCCCTTCATACGCTCTCGGGGAATGATCCAGACCTTCTCCTTGAGGTCGATTTCATCCCATGTCGCCCCGAGGACCTCGCCGGTCCGCGCCGCCGTCAGAATGGCGAACTCCAACGCGCGCGCCGCCGTGCCCTCTTGCTGGCGTAACTGCGCCATGAACGCCGGCGTTTCAGCGTAGGGCAGAGCCGCATGGTGCTCGACCTTCTGCACCTTGGCGCGCGCCGGGAGGAGCTTATCGAGGCGCCCGCGCCAGCGCGCCTGGTTCTCGCCGTCGCGATAGCCCTTCACCTTGGCCCAATCGAGAATTGCCTCGATCCGCCCGCGGAGGCGGCTCGCCGTCTCCGGCTTCGGAGCTCCCAGACCGGCTCCAGCACGTCGGTCACCAGTCCTGTGTCGATAGTTCCGACGGGTAGGGGTCCTAGGACTGGTCCCGCGTAGGCCGAGAGCGTCAACTCCCACTGCGCTGCATGCTTCTCGTTACGCCAGCCGGCGCGATGGGCCTTGATGTAGAGGTCGACGCATTGACCGAAGGTCTTGGTCTTGGCCTGCGCCACGCGCGCCGCAGCCTTCGCGGCTCTCTTATGCTCGATAGGGTCGACCCCGCGAGCCCGTTGCTTCCGGCGCGCGTAGGCTAGGTCGCGCGCTTCCGCGAGCGTCACGTCAGGATAGGAGCCGAGACCTTCCCACCGTTCCTCCCGCCGATCCCTACCGCTGGCGCTCACGACCGTCCTGCCGGTAGCGTACCCTGAACAGCCACGACTTGCAGAGCCCGGACGCGCCCTCCGTCACCTGCAAATAGAGATTGCCGCCATCGGCGTGCACGCCGACACCCTTGGCTCTTACGTCCCGATCGGTCAGCCGCTCCTTGCCTCTAGCCATTGACTACCCCCGTCTGTACCGACGTCTATGATGCGGGTTATAGCGAAGGATGGCGAAGGCTGGCAAGAGGCAATTGCGGCCTAATGTTCGGATTTACTGGGAGTCTGCGAAGGAGCGCGAAGGAGCGCAAGGGGTGTTCTGGCGGAGACGGTGGGATTCGAACCCACGATAGGGTTTCCCCTATAACGATTTAGCAAACCGTCGCCTTCAGCCTCTCGGCCACGTCTCCGCTTCGCGCCGGCAGGAGCGCGAAGCGCCTCTATGCCAAAGCGGCGGGGGCATTTCAAGTTAGGCTGAAGCGCGACGCGGTCGCGACTCGATGGAGACGGCGGCGGCGACGCGTTCACGAAGATCAAGCAAAAGGGTGTTCTTCGAGATGCATCCCGGCCTCCTGCGCCAGCAGGCGGGGTGAATCAGACTTCAACCGATTCGGGAATCCCTTTCAGGACCGTCGCGGTCTTGGCCGCCGGCGTCGCCAGGTCAATCCATGTACCAGCCGTGGCTCACCACCAGCGACTTGCCGGTCATGGCGTTGTTGGGCGAAGCGGCGAAGAAGAGCACGGCGTTCGCGACGTCGTCGGTGGTCGTGAACTGACCATCGACCGTATCCTTCAACATGACCTTTCGGATGACGTCCTCCTCCGACATGCCGAGCGCTGCGGCCTGTTCGGGAATTTGCTTGTCGACGAGCGGCGTCCTGACGAAGCCGGGCAGGACGACATTGGCGGTGACATTATGCTCCGCGCCCTCTTTCGCCAGAACGCGCGCCAATCCGAGCAATCCGTGTTTGGCGGCGACATAGGCCGCCTTCAGCTTTGACGCCTCCTTCGAATGAACCGAGCCCATGTAGATCACGCGGCCGTAGTTTGCGGCGTACATGTATTTCAGGCAGGCCTTGGTCGTCAGAAAGGCGCCGTCGAGATGGATGGCGATGAGCTTTTTCCAGTCCGAATAGGGGAAGTCCACGAAGGGGTGGACGATCTGAATGCCAGCGTTGCTGACGAGAATATCGACCTTGCCGTATTTCGCGACCGTATCGGCGACGCCCTTCTCGACTTGCGCCTCGTCCGTGACGTTCATCGCGACCGCGAAGGCGTCGCCGCCCTTCGATTTGATTTCCTCGGCGGTCGCTTGCGCAGCGGCGAGATTGAGGTC
The DNA here is from genome assembly GCA_963808525.1 of uncultured Alphaproteobacteria bacterium. Classification (GTDB taxonomy): domain Bacteria; phylum Pseudomonadota; class Alphaproteobacteria; order Rhizobiales; family Beijerinckiaceae; genus Methylocystis. The sequence goes on along the minus strand of CAWEGE010000019.1, from coordinate 13,749 downwards.
GGCGATGACGGGAATGCCGCCTTCCGCCGCAAAGCGCAGGGCGATCTCCTTGCCGATGCCGCTTGCGGAACCCGTGACAATGGCCACACGGCCATCAAAGCGCGCCATGGTTGACTCCTTTCTTCGAGTGTGGAGGCGGATCAGCCTTGCTTGAGATAGTCGTGCACGACCTCGCCTCGTCAGAGCGTGAGGCCGGCCAGAATATGGACTTAGGCCATAACCTTAAGCATTGGCTCACTCAATTACGTGACGCCCTGCCCGTCTCGGCGGCTGTGCGACGAAACGCCGCGTTCAAACATCGAGCGAGACTTCTGATTCGCTTTGCCTCCCGCCCTATGGCGTTGCGAGAGCAAGGGCGAAGGTGACGAGGACGCCGCAGATCTTCGGATGCGACGACGGAGCCGGTTTCTTGCTCCTGCGCGGCGTTGTGCGCAAGGAAGCGCGGCGCGCTGATCTTCGAGAGAAGGCGCCGCGGCGCGGTTCGAGGGGTACGGGAGCGGGTCGCTTTACGGTCGCCAGAGCCTCCGCCCCGGTCACGCCGCTCTCTACTAAGCTTTTGATTTGAATGGTGGGCGGCACAGGGATTGAACCTGTGACCCCTCCCGTGTGAAGGGAGTGCTCTCCCGCTGAGCTAGCCGCCCGGGACCTGACGCCTCGTTTACGGGCGTTCGCCCCGTTTTCCTCGCATTTTCAATCTGCTCCCTTTCTCAACCTTATATCTGATTCCCATCCTAAAAGCAGCCCGATTTCGCCAAAAACAGCCAGCGTTCTGCATGAAAGGGGAGGTTCGCTGTGACAGGTGAGTGACAAGTGCCGGCCTTCAATGCTCATCCGCAAGCGGCTCGATTTACCCGATCTCCTCCTGGCCCGATCCCCCCCTTGAGTGACAAGTTCAGGCCTTGGTGTTTGCCGATAAAGTGTCCGGCTCATCCGTGAGCGGTTCGCATTCACTCGTTTCCTTCTGGTCCCGATGCGACTTTGATGGGCGGCGACAGTGTCAGCCGATCGGACTGCATTGCCGACGCCGAAGGCGACGAAGATGGAGGACGGGGGAGATCACGAAATCGAGGAGCGATTTTGCCTCTCCCGAACTTGTTCGAAGTTTCCCCTTTCGAAAGGAACCATACGAATTTTCCCGTTAAGCAAAAGAGCAGAGCGTTTGAATGGCGAACTTTTAGAGGGTTACGCATAATTATTGAAAACGAGGTATTTCCCAATCACTCACCAGCAGGGCCGGTCGGGAGCGACTTCACGCAGTCGCCTATCAAAATCTCAGGTGCCCTTCCAGACATCAACAGACTCGAACGAATAAAAATCATACGCCAATGCGTCATAAACATTCCTAATACTCTTCTCCACAAAAGTTGAGCTGTAGTTCAGTGGATCGCCAGATACGAAAGATCCGCTTCCAATCGAACCATACCCTCCATAGAGTAATTTTGATACCTTCTTATTTACAGCATTAATATCACCAAAATTCGTAAACATAATGCAACGCTTCGGCTGCGATAGCAAACACTCTAGACCAATCCGTTTGCTATTTTCATCATCAAAACCATATCCAAGGATGTAGACGACCCTAGACCCCGCAATATGCTGTTTCGCATTTTCGATCTGGCTAGCTTCCTCATCCTTGTCCTCGAGATTTATTGTGCGTATTCCTCTAGAGGCAGCGTAAGCTAAATTGATAAACCTGCAGAATACATCACACTCCTCCTTTATGTCAAACAGATCACGGGGCTGGCCTGCGTTCCTATTCGTGAGCCACTCTCTTGAAAAGTAGTTTTGTCCGCATGTATATTGAAATTCTTCATCGGTAACGTTCTCGCCTCCGACCGCACCATAGACATGAATTATCCGCCCCTCCGATAGGAACTCTTCAACATCGGCTTCGTTGAATAGATCAATTGACTTTAAAGCTTCGGATATGGATCTCTCTGAAAGAGGAATTGTAATTAAACGTCACAAAATGCACCCTATTCTTAAGTATGTCATTGGAATCCTCGCACCCGTAAACAATTTTGTGGACAATGAACCTAATCCAGTCCTGCTTCTTTAAATCAACGCTACCGAAACGGCTCAGGAGTGCGTCGTCTGCCCCCCTGCTATCCATTGAAATTTTTTTTCTCTTGCGGCGATCGGCGTCACATTTCAAGATAACAGCAGCAATCATAAGCTTTCCAATTTCTCGAAGGCTTTTATTCCAACCTAAAAAATAATCTATCACGAGAGGTTTAACAGTTCGTAAGCGAGAAACTAACTTATTACATTCGTCGAGTGCTGTATCGCACTCGTATTTAATTCCATAAGATCTACCTTGCGTCGTTCTGCTAATAATATAAAAAGGAATCGTGTCATAATATGTGCCAGAGAAGGGAGCGTTAGCGCCTATCTCAACCTTGTCTCTTATTGCGCTTAGGAAAGCTGATAGCCGGTCTGCCATCAACGTAACCTCATCAATCAATTCCTCACCAGTGGGATAGCCATAGTGTCGGCTGGCTCCTGCTCCCAAAATGAATGCGGTTTCGTTGTGGAACATTAGCTTCACCCAAGTCTTGACCCGCATCGCTTCGACGCTTCCGAACAGTGACCCCTACTCTTTGCTCGCCTCAGAGACAGGCCGAACGTGAGTGGACAGGGGAAACGGAACGCCTCGCCAGGGGAGCCTATCAGTGGCAACCCAAGTAGTCGATAACGCCAGGGCTGCGGCCCTTTCCTGTCTCCTGCGACGGGCCGGCGGGGGCGACTGAGGTTGCGATAGGCTTGCGAGACCTCAACCGGCCAGGAGGGGATTTCACGATCTCGGTCGTGAGGAGTTCCTGCGGAAATAAGGCTTCGACAAAGCCAGACATTTTTCGTAGAGGATGTGGACGTGCTCTCCGACAGTAACGCAATCGCCGGTGCTGCCCCACGGGAAGACTCACAGCTCTGCCGGTTGGTCAGCCGTGACGGCATCACGGTCGAAATTCTCATTTATCGGGGCAAGGACGACTCCGGCTGGATGCTGGAAGCGGTCGATCAAGAGGGTGGCTCTACCGTCTGGGACGATCTATTCCCGACCGACCAAGAGGCCCTCGCTGAGGCCATGAACACGATTGAGACCTTCGTGATCCAGCAAACCGCTTTCAGTGATTGCCGCCATGGGAGCGTCTTTTGGCCTCAAAAAGTTCGTTTGCGCTTCTGGAAGCAGGTAACAACTCCATTGAAAGGAGTGGATTGAAGACAAGACAGGGTGGGGGCATCTGAGATTGCGCTTTATCAAGCGTTATGAAGCTCCGAAGCAGCCGTGAGAATTGCATGTTGTTAATTAGTTATGTGATACCCAATTATCAACCTCCTGAACTAGAGAAAGACCGAAAGTAAATACATCTGTGATAATCAAGGATACCATTTGCCCATCTACCACGATTTTTTCTCCCTCAGTCCATTTTGGTAGCCCTCTGAAATTTGATGACAGATCGGCATATTTATTGTCGACAATTCCTCCATTATGCACTATAACGTTACGCAATATATTCAACTCATCGAAATCTTTCCGATCCAATGATTTTGAGGATTGCCTGATTTTGTTTCGAGAACGCCTGTTCGTAGGCACGTCTGATACCATCAAGTCTGGAAAAGTTATACCTTTCTTTGAGAACGCTTCCCATTTTGCTGCTTATGTTCCATCTATATTTTGCTATGTCTTTTAGGAGCACATGTTTGCCATCCTCATTGCCTATTCTCCCCGCCCTTCCTCCATTTAGATTAGCCAAGCAATCAGGATGAGCGTTGAGAGCGGCCTCCCAAAGGTCGGCAGCTAAGGTCTCGAACGCAGTCCATGTCCCCGTTAATGAAGAATAGAGAATTCCCTCCAATCCTGAAAGGAAAGCCGGGTCCTTGCCCAACTGCAATACCCCAATAATGTAGGCACCCTGTCTTAGCATTTCGACTGTCGCCGCTCGTTTCTGGTCTTCGTCCTTGTTACTAACATCTAACTTAGAAATGCCTTGAGCGAATTGCTCTCGCATTATCACTCCTATTTGTTCGGTCTGTGCCTTGTTTTCACTCCATGAGTTATCCCAATCGAGCTTACCTAATACGAGTAGTTGCGCAATGTCCAGGCTTTTCTGGAGTAATCCTCTCATAAGAACGGCCACATCTGGGACAGTTATTGCTGACGTTACCCTTTTCATGTTTGCATCGAAGGCTTCCCAGACAAGATTCATTTCTTGATGGGTGGTCGTCGGTCTCAACTCGGGCAAGGACGCCCAGGAAGTCAGGCTTCTCCACTTCAGCGGATCGAAAACATCTGTAGCGTTATGAGTGTCAGTCATTGTCCGGTGGCTCCTCCCAGAGGACATGCGGCTCGGCAGGTTGAAGTGCAAGATGCTTTTCACAAGGGTATGGCCTTAACGAAACGGATTTACCGTGAAAATTGCGTCCGTAAGGGTTGAAAACCGTCAACGGGCACATGTTTCAGCGGTCATCGCTCTAACGGACGGCAATGACCACACAACGATTCTCTCTTCTCGAGTTTCTGCGGCGGACCAGATCATCGCCCGTTAATGCTCTTGGGCCGAGGCGGCGGGGTTCAAGATCAACGCAGTGGTAGCCGAGGAAGGTATTTCTAAGCGTTCACGCAACGCTTGCGGAGCGCCCACAAACGCCGCCTTGTCTCACTGAGCAGGGTCGTGCGGGAGGCCGGCAATGCCGCCTTTTGTGTCTCACACGAATAGTGCTTGACTTGAGACGCACTTTTTCTCACAATGTTATGGATTTGGTGAGACAAGGAGGCGTCAATGCTCGTTGGGTATGCTCGGACCAGCACCACGGAACAGGCGGCGGGGCTGGAAGCGCAGCGCCGGGATTTACAAGCCTGCGGTTGTGAGGAGGTCTTCGAGGAACAGGTGTCGTCGGTTCAGCGCCGGGAGGAATTGGAGAAGGTTCTCAAGTTCGTTCGCAAGGGCGACACGCTCGTGGTCACCAAGCTGGATCGATTGGCTCGCTCAGTCCCTGACCTCGTGAAGATCATGGAAAGGTTGGAGGACAAGAAGGCGTCGCTCCGAATCCTTGCCATGAATCTCGACACGAACACGCCGACCGGACGCTTGCTCCTAAACCTCGTTGGCAGCGTCGCTCAGTTTGAGCGAGAGGTTATGCTGGAAAGGCAGCGAGAGGGGATAGCGAAGGCTAAGGAGGAGGGAAAATACAAAGGCAGGGCTATGACGGCGAGGGCCAAGAGTGAGGACGTGCTGGCCCTCTACAGGGAAGGCAAAGGGGCTTCAGAGATAGCGAAGCAGGTCGGGATCGGGAGAGCGAGTGTGTATCGAATTCTGCAGGATTTAAACGTTCGAGGAAGCGCCAGTTTTTAGAGCCGTCGCTCCCGGCTCGCACGACCGGCGCATTTTCCGAAACGGCTGTGCCTTGTCAGGGGCGGTAAACTGAGGGAAGTTGCAGACGAATTTGGGCCTATCCGGCGAATGCCGATTTAAGCGTCGCCAAATTAAGAAGGATCGAAGGACCCGTAGCATATGCGACCCATTGATGAACCCGACAACAACGAACGTGGGCAAATTCAACGACTGACACGGATCGAAAGCAGCATTGATCAACTCAAACGCAATGCAGTTTTTCTCATTATTGGATTTTTACTTTCAGGCGTTCTTTTCAGTGGCGAGCTTGCTCGCAGCATCAAAGATATCCGTGATCTGGTTACCGATTCGTCGGATGCGCTTGTCGTATCTGAGACTGATTCTCAAGCCCGTATTACACGAGATCTAACAGAAACTATGTGGCGTCGTCTATATTTGTCACGGAATTTTTTGGCCCGTATTAGTAGGCGGGCACCAGCCGCCGAGATACATGACGCTTGGGTGAAGTTACTGGCGTCGACCGAAGAAATGGCAGCGAAGAGCATGGTTTACTCAATCACACTTAACAAATATGGACCAGAACGACGAGCTTTTTTTGAGGATGAAATCCAAGCAGGCTTCAATAAGCTGGGAGAATCTTTGACTGATTTTCGTTACTCTCAAGCTGTTGCTAGTCTTGAACGTGCAGCGGTTGGAACTCAGCCTCCTTTGAAGCCCGATGAGGAAATAGAGATAAAAACGCAAATAAGAAAAATTGACATAGAGATAGAGATTTTGAATCCAAAGCTTTATCATTTTGTTTCTTGTTTTGATAAGAAGCATCAGACTGAGGACGGCTGTAAAAGACTGAATTTTTGATGGATTTGTCTGCTTTGCTATATTTCACTAGTCCTGCATGAGGCGCTCGTTCGTGCAGCATCAAGCTTCGCCATGCGGCAGGAAACAGTGATCGAATGAATTCAATTGCGTTTTTCGACGCATTTTGTCCCGCAAATTGAAAAATATGCGAACGTAGTGATAACTAAACAAAGGCACATGCTCTTCTCTCTGCCACAGCTTCTGTCTTGCTTGCCAATGACTATTTGACCAAAACGATTAGCACGGAAGGTGCAGAGTGAATATAGTGGCTGGCGTCCATTTGCTAACTTGCAGAATACCTTCCATTCCGCAACTCAACGGTTGACATTGGGCGCTGAATCAGTTATATTGAATGATCGTCGGACTTAATTTTATTTAACTTTTGCATATTATTTAATGAAAGGTATATTCTAATGAAGCTTGATTTTGATAAATTTTCATATGCTCATTCTGAGATTACAGATGATGGTTCATCCACGGTTCGTGCCGTTGGAGAAGCGCACGCCTCGCCTGATGGGTCGGAGAATTTTGCAGCTCCTTCCAAAAAGCGAGGGCGACGTATCGCTTACCTATCTGCACCTGCCGGATCGGGCAAGACTCTGGTCCTTGATCGAACTCGCTGGCAACGAGGTTGCAAAAGGCAACTCAGTCATTTTATGCCAAGTAACGATTGCCCTAATCGAATCGACTGAGAGACGATTTAAAGAACGATTTCCAAATGTCGGAACTAAGCAGATACATAGCCAATCAATTGATGAAAATTTGACAGTTGCGAAAACATTAATAGCCTATTTGAAAGACCCAGAACCGATCCCACACGTTTTATTCATCACCTGCGAGACTTTTTTGCAACTCCCATTTTTTCCTAATCGGGCTGGCTGGGCGATCATTTTTGATGAAATTCCTACTTGCTGCGGTAGCTTCGACAAGAGCCTAAAAGATACCCACAAAACTATCACGAACTACATTGAATTCACGCCCCTTACAGACTGTCGCTATGCGCTTCTTACTCCAAGAACGCAGGCGAGACTCGAAGATATAGGCAGAAATATATCGGAGGATGTGGCGCTGGAAAACTTTACCGCCCTTGCGAAGAAACTCGCCTCACCGAACTGGGACGTATATACCATCACCGATCAATATCAGAAGCTTATCCAAAGCGACGAGACAACGAAATTTTTGACGGCTTTCGCCATGCTGAAGCCCGATGTTTTTGAGGACTTCGATTCCGTCACAATCGCCGGTGCCGATTTCAAGGATTCGATCTTCTTCAAGTGGTTTTCAAAATGCGGCATTCGTTTTGAGGAAGCGACGCAGTTTAGAGAAAGCTTGGACTACGACGCCCACCAGAACGGCTCCTTGCTCATTATTTACTATGCGATCCCTGGATCATTTTCGAAGAGGCGTCGTGATCACAACGATGGAGAACTCTTTTTGGCGCTGAGCAACGCCGCTAAAAGGATTTTTGGAGATAAACCTACACTCTATATGATCAATAAGGACAAGGAGCGAACGGAAAATCCGTTTCTGGGAATTAATAATTTTATTAAACTTCCGCAGTCGCCACATGGACGGAATGATTTTAGTCATATTCATAATGTGGTCTATCTATCCGCTCAAAATCCCATTCCTTCTTTTTCGAAATTTCTTCAGGAAATGGTAGGAGTGAGTAGCGACGGCGTCAAAAATGCCTTTCATGACCAGCAGCTTTATCAGGCTGCAATGCGATGCTCCATGCGCAATCCTGAGGACCAAAACCCAAAGATTTTCCTTGTTCCCGATGAAAAATCAGCGACGTGGCTTCATAAAACGCAGTTTCCCGGATCAAAGCTGGAACGCATTGATATCGGAATAAGTTTCAACGAGCGGAAAAAAGGCCGAAAGAAAATTCACGAAAATGATAAGGAACGAAAGGCGGCTTATAGAGAACGAATGAATTTAAAGCACCAAACTCATCTAAACAAAATTCTTGGAAAAATCACAAATACCTATCAGGCACCATCTATTTTTGAAGAAATTTGTAAGGACGAAAATACTTATATATATAGTAAAAACGTCTCTGCAGAATCATTCGTGGCTTCTATATTCGAAAAAAGAAACCAAAAAAGAAGCTCTGGAAGTGATCTATGGGAAGAGTGCCGAGTTGGAGAAAATACTAAAAGATGCGGCAAGGGAGAAAAGTGTCGCCAAAGATACCAATCGTCTTGTTTCTCCTGCTTTATTTAATGGCAACGACAGAACAAAAAGCTCGATTGTGACTTTAAATGGAATCTTTTTGGATTTTGATCACAGTGATATTACGCAAAAAGGCTTCGCTGATTTGTTTTCAAACCTTAGAATGACCATTTACGCCACCCATTCGAGCACGAAGGCCGATCCACGCTTTCGAGTTTATATTCCGACTTCCGAGCAAATGGATGTCGAGACTTATGAGGCGATAACCCATGATATACTGGGTCGTCTCATTGAAGCTGGCTACCCCGAAAAGAGGAAAATTTCGGGTTCGCAAACCAAGGCCCACGGGCTCGATACAGGCAAGCTGCACGCCGCCAGCCTGTTCTACCTTCCCAGCGTGCCAGCCGATGAAAACGCCGCCTACTGCCGAACCTTCGCTCGCAATGGGCGTAAGCCGCTTGACGTTAGGGACTGGATTGAGTTGCTCGAACCGGAGGATGACGGTTTCGTCTATGACCCATCCGTCGGAACTTCCCTCTCTCGGGATCAGGATAGGATTGATCGAGCCGTTGCCGATTTTCGAAACGCCGCTCCGGGCACCGGCCACAACGAATTTTGGCGACTTGGCTGTCGTCTGAAAGCCGCCGGCTGTTCATACATAGAAGTGAACGACATTCTCATTACGGAAGCCCACAAAGCGAGAAGTCCGAGGGAAAGGCTACGGGAAATTCCCCGAGCCATAAAAAAATTATTTCGATGCTGAAAGCGTTAATTTTCCTAATAGAAAGGAATCGGGGAGCGTAGCGACCAAGCGGACGAAAGTCCGCTCAGCGTAGTGTTCTTCATAAAAATGAGGCGGAATGTCGAAGGCGGTCAGCACAGCGAAAACGTGGAAAGCTTCCGCTATGTTCCTTCGGCAGGATCATCAAGAAGTCTGAGCCGAAGTGAATCCTGAAAATATTTCTACGAACTAATATTTTCAACTATTATCGCTTAGTTTAACTAATCGGAAAATATTCCTTGACATTAGGCGAAAGTCTCTATATAATCAGACTGAAGCTGACGAGAAAAGGTGGGTCACTTCGTATTTTTTCTCAAACACCTTATAGAGGTAACCTCAAATGGAAATTAAGACTTTAGAATATAATAAGGAGTCAGTTAGTCGAGCTATACGCCTTTTCCCGGACTTAAGTTGCTTACACGGACAAAGTGGTGGTCGAAATCATGTTGAACCGGAAGACTTGTTGCGGCTTTTAGAGTTAAGAGACGATTTACCCCCGGTTTTTTGTGTCATTATTCCTCCATTGGCCCCCTTCGATAACTACTACAACGGTAATGATATGATCGCATTGGGGATCGACGTAGAAATAATTGTAGATGAAATATCGCCTGAATTAACTGGCGACAGGGAATGCCCAGTAGACGTCAATTCTGTGCAACTACCGAGAAGCTTGCGGGATATTCTGGAAGCCGAACATTTCCTTGGAGAACTGATTTGGGCGCAGAATATTCGTATGGATGCAGAGAACTGCCTTAGTCATCCAGTCAACCGAAATGGATATTCTCTTTACGTCGTGGATCGAACCTTAGGCCCTGTCCGAACCGACATTTCGACTTCAACTGAGCCGGCCGAGGACGAGGTGGGCGTCGAGAACCTTCTCGCATGGGACGACTATGAGCGGGGGTTTATCAACGGGAAGCTATCGGCGCTTCGTTGGGTTCTGGGCGACGATTGGGACAAATTCGATAGCTAATTATCGCATAGATGCTTCCCCGTAAGCGTGATCCGAGAGCCGCGGAGGGCTATGCGGCGATGGCTTTCGGAGTTGGCTTTTCCCATTTCCACGGGAGCAATTCGTCGATCCTTTTGGCCGGGTGATCGGCGATGCGGGCGACGACGTCAGCGAGCCAGGCTTCGGGATCGATGTCGTTGAGGCGCGCAGTTTCGATCAGCGTGTAGATAATCGCCGCGCGGCGGCCACCTTCGTCCGAGCCTGCGAAGAGGTAGTTCTTGCGGCCGAGCGCGAGCGGGCGGATGGCTCTCTCGGCGGCGTTATTCGAAATTTCGAGACGCCCGTCGTCGACGTAGCGCGTCAGCGCCGCCCAGCGCGATGTCGCGTAACGGATGGCCCCGGCGAGGCTACTTTTGCCGCTGATCTGCACCAGCGTCGCATCGAGGAAGGCGCGCAGAGTAGCAAGGATGGGAGCAGACCGCTGCTGGCGTGCGACGGCGCGTTCGATGGGCGGTCTGCGCCTGATCTCGGCCTCGATGGCGAAGAGCCGCGCGATCATGTCTAGCGCCTCAGCCGCCGCCGGTGATTTCGTCTCGACATGCACGTCGTAAATTTTGCGCCTAGCGTGCGCCCAGCAGGCGACTTCCGTCAACGGAGCCGCGCCGGTTTTGGGATCGGCTTCGTAAAGGCTGGCAAAGCCTGCATAACCGTCAGCGTGCAGAAAGCCGCGACAGTCTTTCAGCAAAGCGTGAACATGGTCCGCTTTCCGGTCGGGCGAGTAGAGATAGAAGGCTGCCGGCGGCGCCGTCGACCCATAGGGCCGCTCATCGCGCACCGCTGTCCATAATCGGCCGGTCTTCGTCCTGCCGCGTCCGGGATCGAGCACCGGAACCGGTGTGTCGTCGGCATGGATGGCGGAGCCAGCGCGCACATGCCGCGCGATGCGCTGTGCCAACGGCTCCAGCAACGCCGCCATATGGCCGACCCAGCCCGCCATGACGGAGCGGTCGATCTCCACGCCCTCGCGCGCGTAGATGTCAGACTGGCGATGCAGCGGCAGATGGTCGCAATATTTGGAAACGAGCACATGAGCAAGGAGCGCCGGCCCCGGCCGCCCTTTCTCAATCGGCAGCGTCGGCATGGGCGCCTGAATGATGGTCTCGCAGACGCGGCAACTCATTTTCGGGCGAACATGCAGAACGCGCTTGAAGTGTGCGGGGACATATTCCAGCACCTCGCGCTCGTCGGCGCCGATCCGACCGAACTTCGTTCCTCCGCAGGTCGGGCAGACACAGGGCGCCTCGTGCACGATGGTCTCAAGCGGTAGATGACCCGGCAGCGGCGCGCGCACCGATGGCGTCCTCTTCGGCGCCGGAGACGGCGGCTCATATGAAAGCGCCTCGGCCTGCGTCTGGCGTTGGGCCTCGCTTTCTTCGATATCGCCGATCAATAGTTCGAGCTGTTCGATCTCCCGGTCGAGTTTCTCCGAAGACCGCCCGAACCGCGCGCGGCGCAACACCGCAAGCTGCATTCTCAGCTTCTCGATCAGCAGCGTCTTGGCGTGAACCTCAGCCGCGAGAGCCGCCGCAAAACGCCGCAGTTCGTCAGGATCATCAGGCAAATCAGTAGCGGCGCGCGACATGGTTTTGTCTATCACAAAACACGCCTCGACGCATGCGGGAATGCATGGATTCTATAGGAAAGCCGGGCGCTCCACCGCTTCCGGCGCAACCGTTCTGCGCCAGTCGATGCCTTCAATAAGCAACGCCAGTTGCGCCGCCGTCAGTTGCAAAGCGCCTTCGACGACCGGCGGCCAGACGAACCTGCCTTTCTCCAAACGCTTGGCAAATAGACACAGGCCCGAGCCGTCCCAGGTCAGTATCTTTACATAGTCGCCGCGTTTGCTCCGGAACACGAAGGCCGCGCCCGAATAAGGATCGTTGCGCAGAATCTGCACGACATCAGCGGCGAGCCCGTCGAAGCCGCGCCGCATGTCGACGGGCTTCAACGCCAGATAGACCTTAACGCCCGGCGCAAATTGCAACATCAAAGATCGCCCAGCGCCGACAACACGCGGCGAAGCGCTCTGACGTCGACGTCCGCATCCAGCGACACCTTGGCTCCGTTCGGCAGGCTGATCTCCATCGCGCCCCGCCGTGCGCTTCTGCGCGCCTCTCGCGTCGGCTTGGCGACACTCTCAGCCGCCGCCGCCGACGGCGTTGGAGCCGGGCTCAACTCCAGTAGCTTGACGGGAACGAAGGTCGGCGCGGCCGGCTCCGGCGACATTGCGGCGCCGGCCGTCTCTTTCGGCGGCGCGCGCCGACGATCCAACCAGCCTTCGCGCGAACGCCGTATCCATTTGAAAATCAGATTGGCGTTCAATCCGTGCCGCCGCGCAACCGCCGCGACAGACGCGCCAGGAGCCAAAGCCTCCGCGACAATACGCTGCCGCTCCTCAAGGCTCCATGCGCGCCGCGTGCCATCATCCTTCGCAGCCGACATTTGGTGTCCACCTGTTCAATGGTGGACACCTAACCCACTCCATATGCGCCCCGGTAGCCGGTCGTCAGATCACGCTTACGCTTCCCCTGCGAACACCGGGGGTAGCATCGGAACCCAGCCCAAGTGACGCAACGCCGAGTTTTTTTCGCCTGACAGCACGCTTAGCGACCACTAGCTGTAGCGAAGTAGTGTTTTCCTAAAATATCATGTTATAAATATATCGGCAAAACAGCTATGTTTTAGAACCAAATAGAAGGAATATTTAGATGAATACATTTACAAAGAAGCCCCTTGAGAAAGAGGCCGCCCAAACCATTAAAGATATTAAAAGAGTTTTACGTATTCACGAAGAAATGTGCGAACATCGTGGATATTTCTTAGACGTATATGAGATAGACACTTTATGTAGACTGCTAAATGACCAAAATGACTTGTATGATCACTATCAGATAATTATCGAAACGCTCGACAAGATGGTTCATTACTATGATAATCTGGAATTGAAGATTCTTAGCCTTGATGTCAGCAACGAAAAAAAGAAGCTAAGGGAATGGTATTTGTCGCTTCCACCTGAGTTCCCGGGGCAGCGGCTTTAAGAGCATGGGGAGCCTACCTTTCAGTTTGCATCCTGGGAAAACCCGTGGTCGGCTGGAGGCTCCTCCAAATTTGTTGATAGCTGGGCGTCTTGAAACTCTTTCAAGGTCTCGCCAGTGGAAGCTATTTTCCAAGCAGTCCGACCATTTGAATTCCGATTGAAGATCACGGCAGCTGCGGCGGTGGGGCTGGGGAATTGGACATCAGTCGTAAACTCGAGAACGTTTTGAGTTGACGCCTTGCGGAGTTGACCTTCAGCAATCAGGGATTCTCGTAGCGCCCGATACGGCATTGATGCGAATTCCCCTTTTGCAACCGCTGTTGAACCTTTCAGCACGGTCACTTCGCCGTCTTGCTCGATGGCTTTGGCCTCTATGTCGTGCTTCTTGCTGACGAGCAACAATTCCAGCGCAGTTGGCCGTGGCAGGCTCTTGGAGGCTGCTTCGGTCGTGACCACGACCGCCTTCGGGCGCAGGAAATCATACCCGACCACCGGCAAAATGATTTGCATTTGAGACAGAAAGAACTCCATT
>CAWEGE010000018.1:0-3974 GCA_963808525.1 uncultured Alphaproteobacteria bacterium | reverse complement strand
GGCGCACAGCGCCTGGAAATGGCTGACGAAGCGCGGTCACGTCACAGCGCCGAACCCCTTCGCCGGTATACAGAAGAACCGTGGCGAGCCGCGGACGCGAACCGCGAGAGTCGAGGATACCGTCGCCTTGGCGAGGGCATGCGCGCGGTGCATCGCGCGGCGGCGGACAAGGCGCAACAGGCGCTGGAGACGGCGCGCAGAGACGGCGCGAGCCCCCAGAAGATCGCAGCGCTTGAATTAGCCGCGCAACATGCCGAGCGCTTCCCGCCGATGGAGTGCGGCGCGCTAACGGTGGCTGCTGAGGCGGGTATGCGACTTTCGGAGGCCACCGGCTTGCGCTGGCGCGAGCTTGATCAACTCGGCTCTTGTCTCCGCCTCGAGCACACTAAGACGGGAAAAAGCACAAGGCCGCTCGGCAGGCCGGCGCTCGACCATCTGCGCTCGCTTCCTCGCCTGCACGATGAGTTCGTCTTCCCGAACCGGCGCGGCGACGGGCCGGCGGATCTCAAGAAACGCATCGCAGCGCTTTTCGACGCGGCCGGGCTCGACCACACAAGTTCACGACCTTCGCCGCGGTTTTGCGTCACTCGCCGACGAGATGGACTACAGCGAGCCGACCATTCGCACGATGCTCGGCCAAACGGCGCGCGGCGTGACGCAACGGCACTACATCCACAAGGTCGATAAGGTGCTGGTCGAGGCGGCCTCCCGAGTGTCGCAGGCGATCGCCAACGCCCTCGACGGCGTTGAGGCAGAGGTTGTCGAGCTGCGGCGTGAGGCGCAGTAAATGGCCCGCCGCAAGCCCTTCACAGCACAGCAAATATCAGAGCGCAAAGAGACGTTCCTGCGCCCGGCGCTCGACGGTTCCGCGCGTGCGGCGATACTCAAAGCCTCCGAAGGCCACGGGCTCGCGCGCGAAAAAGGGGACGCGCTACTCGGCGAGCTAGAGGACCTTTTTCATCCGGAGCAAATGCGCCGGCTCGCGGATTGGGAAGAACGCCCCGCGGCGAAAGCCGAAGCGATGCAGCGCATCATCTCAGCCTTCGAAGCTTTTGTGTCTGCTTTGCATGCCGCGCCGGTTTCAATTCGGGCGGAAGTTCAGAAAGCGTTGGGCGCATTTGACGTTGAGCACGGTGTCGGGCGTGCGCGCGAGCTGCTTGCGCGGACGGAAGCGCGGATCGAAGGGCACAACCCCAAGCGGGACGAAACGCCACTGGTTGCGCTCGCGCGTTCGACCGCGGGATGCGGGCGGCGACACCTTCACAACCGCAAAAACTCCGAGTTGGCGGAGTGGACCTATGCCGTGCTGTCAGCGGCGGACTTCATAGCCAAAGATGAGGCTGCGGCGCAACGCGACTGGGAAATAATCGATAAGACGCTTGGATAGTAGGGTCCGAAACTCCGCACCCAACCCTTATTTTGCTGCCGGTAGATGTGTTTATGTTCCCGTATTGCGCAACACGCATACGAGGAATGACCAAATGAGTTCGACTGCCACGACTCGGTTTCTGCGCCGGAAAGACGCCGGAGCCTACCTCAAAGATAAGTACGGGTTTTGCTCGCACGGTGTGCTGGCGAAACTCGCCACCATCGGGGGCGGCCCCGAGTATTCCTACCTCGGCGATATCCCAGTCTACGAGCCCGAAAAGCTCGATGAGTGGGCGCTTGGGAAGCTCTCCCACCCCGTCCGCTCGACCTCGGAACGAAAAGTCGCCCTGCGCGCCACCGCGGCCTGCCCGCAGGAGGCCGACCATGCATAACATGGCAGGAGTCTCCCTCGAGCTCGACGACTCAACGCCCGTTGAAGGCCGCGCGGGTTGGAAGCTCCTTTGCCCTCATTGCGAAGGAGATTACCTGCATCATTTCACCGTCGCGGTCTACGACCGGCCACGGGAGGACGCGCCGAGCTACGAGACGCGCATCGCCACAGGGCAAGGTTGCGATGGCGGCTTTGGCGGCGATGTTCCAGCGCGCGGCAATCCCTCGTCCCGACGGCATGGGGTCGCGATAGGCTTCGTCTGCGAACTGTGCGGAGAAAGCGCCGAGCTGGTGATCGCGCAGCACAAGGGGAAAACCTACTTGGCGTGGCGGGTCTGATGCTCGCCTTTGCCCGATACTACGCGGCCATCGGCCTGCCGATCTTCCCCATCTACGAGATGGCTGGCGGCGTCTGTTCTTGTGGTGATCCGGCATGCAGTGATCGCGGCAAGCATCCGCGGCCGAAGCGTGGACATCTCGCCGCGACCAGTGACGCCGCGCAGATAGAGCAATGGTGGGGCTGGTGGCCCGATGCAAACATCGGCCTCCACTGCGCAGCGGCGGGCACCGCGGTCGTGGACATAGACCCGCGCAACGGCGGCGGAGAGACGCTCGCGGCGCTTGAGCAAGAGCATGGACCGATCACCTCGCCCCTCACTTCTCTAACCGGCGGAGGCGGCGAGCACCGCTACTTCCTCGCGCCGGAAGGCCTCAAGCTCCCGGGTAAACTCGGTCCGGGCGTCGACCTGAAACATCATGGTTACGTGCTGTTGCCTCCGAGCAACCACGCGAGCGGTCGAACTCTATGCATGGGCTAATCCAGGCGTCCTTGAGCATTGGCGAGAGGCTATCCCGCCGCTGCCGGAGTGGATCGCAACACAAGCGCGGAGCGCTCCTCCCCAGAGGTCGCGCACGCTGACCTCGTCTCTTACTCAAAGCATCTGCTCCTACTCGCCGGTCGACCCGGAGCTGATCTCGAGAAAATGTCAGCAAATGCGGGCGTTTCGCGATGGCCGGGGAGACCTCGACTACCAGCGCTGGTGGTTGGGCGTCGGTGTCCTGACGCACTGTCGAGGCGGGCGCGAGCTGGCGCATTCATGGAGCGCCGGAACGCCGAGCCGCTACGACGGCGCAAAGCTCGACCAATTTTTCGATCGGTGGGTGGAGTCGGGGCGGCGCGCCGCTTTGCGCATCGTTCGACGCGATAGGCGGCTGCCAGGGCTGCGCGATCCGCTCCGAAATGATCGCCGCAGGCCGCTCGCCACGCGGGCTTGGCGAGCCTTCCATAGAAGATGTCCGAAAGGAAAAGGCGAAGCGCCGGCTGCTCGACGCTTCGCCCCGATCTCGCCGCGCGCTCTGCAAAGCGCTTGGTCTTCACGCATAGTCAGGAGTTACACGAAATGGAAAATATATCGCGGAACGATGTAAAGCAAGAGGTCGACGCCGTCCGGCAGAGCGTGGTCGATGCGGCGTTCGTCAAGCACGAGATCACGGACCCGGCGCAGCGCGAGAAGCTTCTGGCGCTCGCGGCGCTTCCCACGCTCCAGTACGAGGCGAAGCGCGAGCCGGTCGCGAAGGAGCTGGGGGTACGAAAGGGCGCGCTCGATACCGTGGTTGAACAACTACGGATCGCGCTCGCAATCGACAGCGGCGAAGGTATCGACGCGTGCGACGCAAAGGCCGGGGCGCTCGACATGCTCTTGGCGATCGGCGACGAAGTGGAGCTGTTCCGCGCGGCGGGAGAAGACGACCCCGAGCGCGGCGTCTATGCGCTGGTGCGCCAGAGCGACCATGTCGAGGTCCGCCGCGTCACGTCGGGCTGGTTCAAAGCATGGCTCCGCCAAGAGTTGTATGCCCGACATGGCAAGGGTGTCTCTTCCGAAGCCTTGCAAACCGCCATCGGAACACTGATTGGCAAGGGCATGTCCGCCCCTCGAGCATGAGGTCTTTCTCAGGGTTGCGAGGCGGGACAACACGATCATTCGACATGGGCGATGTGCGCTGGCGCGCGGTTCAGGTGACGCCGCTCGGCTGGTCGATCGTCGAAAACTCCCCTGCACACTTCCGTCGCCCGCGCAGGATGACCAGTCTGCCCCAGCCGGGAAATGGGGGCCCATCGACCTTCTCGCAAATACGCGAACATCTCCTCGAAAGTGATTTCGTTCTCATCGTGACGTGGTTGCTGTCCGCATTGTCGGGACGCGGCCCCTATGCGA
>CAWEGE010000017.1:0-464317 GCA_963808525.1 uncultured Alphaproteobacteria bacterium | reverse complement strand
ACCACTAAAACAAAGACTTACAAAAAGGGTGCCGGCGGCAGATTGGCCAAAGTCGCCACTGAGTCGCCACAGACCAATCTTTCTGATTTGGGTTCCGTTGTTTGAACCGACCAACTCGAAAACAGTACCCGTAAGGAGTGCTGGTTGGGCCCGGGCACAGGACTTGTGAATGGCGCTCATCCAGGGTCGGAGCAACAGTCTGTCAGCTCGAATTTGTGCTCTTGGTCTCTGACCCCGAGAAGATCTGCTTGCCGGCCCGCGTCGTGAAGACCAGAAACGGATGCAGCTCAAAGTTCTACGTAGCTGCAAGTTGCCGGAGCGGAGTCGCGAAACCGCCGGAAATCGATCCAGCCTAAACTTGCAGCGCTAATCACAACCGTTAGATGCAATTGCCGGGGGCGGCGCTTGAATATTCCGGAAATTTTGTCGTGGGATCAGGTTGATCTCGGTGATCTGTTCGCCGCCTTTCGTAAGGCGAAAGCGGACTGCTTCTTCGAGCGTTCGGCCTATGTTGCTGAGCAGTTCGCGGATTATGAACAGCAGCTCTTTGAAAATCTGCAGCACCTGTTGCGCCGTCTTAAGGCCGGCGAAGTCGATGAGGTGTTTCAGGAGGCTCAAAGCAGGCTTCCCAGCGTGTTCGCTAAGGGCCTTCAGGTCACCGCGCATAAGAAGACGGAACGCCCCGCCCACGCCTTTTTCTCAGACGCCGATCGTGCCTTTGAGCAGTTGAAGTCCGCCGCCGGAAGCATCGAGCCTCAGTTCCGGCTAGTCGGAGATTTCGACGTCCCGATGCACATCCTGTCGGGGCTATGGATCAACTGCATAGGCCATAAATACGCCGCGGCTAACCGGGCATGCCTTCGGATCGCGGTATGCGCCACGGGCGTGACGCGTCCATGGAGCGGCCGAAAGGAGCCTATCAGGACGAGGCCGTCGGCTCCTTCGCCCCCTACTTTCAGCCCTACCGGCGCTGGAGTTGATCGGGGATGGTCGCGATACGCCGGGCGATCGACGCAGGTGATGCGGTCATCGCTCTAACGTTGGATTTCTCATCCTACTACCACAGCATAGACCCCTCATTCATGATCGATCAGGGGTTCCTATCCGTCATTGGTCTGCAACTTTCTTCCTGGGAAATCGAGTTCACGAGATCCCTCGTCAAGGCACTCAAAACTTGGGGTGCCCGCGCCGCCTCGATGATTAGATCGCAACAGCCGGATTACTCTGGCCAGGGCGGCCTGCCCATAGGGCTTTCGGCCTGTACGCATCATTACTAACGTCCTCCTCTACGAGTTTGATAAAGGGATCGTCGGTTCCCTGCACCCCGTCTACTACGGGCGTTACGTCGACGACGTGTTCCTCGTCATTCGAGATTTGGGGCGCCTCAAGAGCACGGAAGAGCTGTGGAAACACCTCGAGGCCTGCGCGCCGTTTTTTAAGCAAAAAGACGACGAACGCGAGGTCATCTTAGGTAAATATCAGGGTGAGACAACGCTTCGCCTAAAGCCCAGCAAACAGCGTGTCTTCTTCTTGAAAGGTCAAGCCGGACGGGATCTCCTCAGCAACATCGCCCACCAAGTTAGAACCCTTTCGAGCGAACGACGCCTGATGCCGCCTGCTCGATGAAATGGACGCGTCGGCGTCGGCAAGAGCACTGGCGGCGGCCACAGATGCTGCCGAGGAGCCAGATGTCCTGCGCCGCGCCGACGGCCTCACGCTCAGACGTTTGGGCTGGGCCCCCCAGCTCCGATCCGCCGAGATTTTGGCGCGTGACCTAGAGCGCTCGGCCTGGACCGACAAGCGCAAGAACTTTTATGATTTCCCCCGCCTGCAACCACATCCTCAGGCCCGACAAGATACTCGAGCACGTCGACTACTTGGCTCGGCCCTATCTCGCTTGCGGTTTCCCTCGCCGATTCGGCGAAGCGCTTCAGATGTATGAACGCGCGACCGTCGCGATTGCGGCACTCGAAGTCGCCGTGAAGGACAGAGACTGCCGGATCAACGGTGTTCCGACCTCTGCCTCTAAACATATCTGGAGCGATTTCCGTCGTCGGGTGGAGAACGCCTGCCGCGAAGCGATCCTCAGGTCCCTGCAGTGGGACAGCCAGACAGGCGAGCCCCGTCGCCTTCCTCGGGAGGCGCGCAGGCTCTTCTCTCGGGTCAGCATCAAGGAAGGGGAGGCGTTCGCACGGGCACTGCGACTGCGCGAAGCCGATTGGGCCAAGCGGCCTTACAAAGAGCACTTGCGATGGGATGCGCAGGGTGAGCGGACACGCATTCCCGGCGAGGAGCAATTGCAAGGGATCCTGTGGCCACGCTCCAGCAAGCGCCTTGCGGATCTCCGTAGCTTCTTAGACGCGACACGGAGCGAGAACGAGACGACTGGGGTGCGGCGCGTGAACGAGCGATGCGGCGGGGCTTCGGCCGAAGAGGCCTCTATGCTTCCCTATCTGTTGGCGACACGCCCTTACACGGCCCAAGAGGTGGCGCTTTACCATCCCCGCGAATGCGTCTTCCAGTCGCAAAAAGCATCGCTCGAGCGGTGGGGGGCGTGTACACCCATGCGGTCCGGGGAACATGGTGTCCGAGCGCCGAGGAAAATGATGGCGGCGACGACGAGACGTCGCCGCCACGAGAGGAGGCCGATGGGCCGATCGCTCGATCCCTGCGGGAAATAACGACAAGCCTGTCATCTTCCTGGGTATAACTAGCCTCAAGACGACGAATCACAGCTGGGCCGCGGCAGCCGCTGGGCGTCCTGATCGTTCGCCGCGCCGTTATGCCCGCCTGGCCACGATTGTGAACCTGGCCATCAAGGCACACCCGCAACCTACACATCTGATACTCCCCGAACTCAGCATCCCCGAGAGCTCCCCCGCGACGATCACATCGATCCTCCTCGAGGCCGGAATTAGTCTTGTCCGCGGGCCTCGACTATGAGGTCTATGGGACCAAGGAAATTGGCAGTTCCGCCGCGTTAGTCCTGCGGGATGATCGCCTGGGATTGGCTGTTGTCTCCGTCCAGATCCGCCAGCCGAAACTCTTCGCCGCGCCAGCCGAGGAAGAGGATCTTCACCGGTCTTACGGCCGGCGATGGAAGCGCTGGAAGGCGCTCAGAAACCACCCCGTTTATGTGCACCAGGGACTACACTTTGGCGTGTTGGTGTGCTCCGAACTTCAGAACATCGAGCATAGGAAACACTTCCAGGGAGCTGTAGACTTGCTCACGATTTTTTCCTGGAACAAGGACCTGGAGACGTTCTCGTCCCTCGTCCAGCTCCTGCCAGTCTAGATGTTCATGCCTACATCGCGCTCGTGAACAACCGCGCCTACGGAGACAGCAGAGTAAGGAGTCCCCGAAGGGAGGCTCACGAGAAGGACATCTGCCAAATCCGCGGTGGTGAGAACGAGCAGTTGGTCGTGGTGGAAATCGACCCGGCAGACCTTCGCGCCCAGCAAAGCCGCGCAACGCGGTGGAAAAAGGCGGGCGACAAATACAAGCTCAGCGCCGGAGGGCTTCAAGATCTCACCGAAGCGAAGAAGTATCCCTAGTTGACCGGATCACGCCCGACTGTGCTTACCCCAGCACACACACATCCACTGAGCAAAGGGGTGATTTCCGAAGCCGAGCATCTGAGTGTGTTATGACCGTAAGAGGAGAGCAGGCATGGAGCGCGCGACCCGGGTGGTTTCCGGCCCTCTGGCGCTCAAGATGCAGCGGCTGGCGGCAGCGCAGGACGGCACGGTCGGGCTCGAGATCGTCTCGCTGCCTCAGCTAGTTGCGCGGCTGGCGGGTGGCTTCGCGCGCCCGGCCACGGCGAAGACCTGCAGCCGGCGATTCGCGCGTCACTCGACTGTGGCGGCTTCGCCGAGCTGCAGGGCCTGGTGCGCCTGCCGGGTATGGTCCGCGCAGTCCAGCAGACTCTCACTTCCATCTGGCGGAGCAGCGCTTATTCGACGGCGCAAGTCCGCGCCTCGCCGACCTGGCGCGGATCGAGGCGGAGGTCCGCTCAAGCCTCCCGCGTGGGGTCCTCGCCCCGCCGGACCTGTGCAACGCGGCGCTGGCGCGCATCTCCTATCCACGTCGTCTTTTCGGGCCGGTTGAACTTTGCGGCTTGCTAAACGTGGATCCCGTTTGGCGGCCGTTGGTCTAGGCGCTGGCGGAACAACTCCCGTGACATGGACCACCCCTGGCGAGCTGATCGCAGCTGGTTCACAGGGGTCGTGCAGCCGCAGGCCGCTGAACCACCGATTGCTCCCGACGCGGTCGTCTGTGCAAATCCCCATGCCGAGGTGGTCGAAGCGCTCAGGTGGGCCCGCGCCTTGATGGCTTCGGGCGTCCCGGCCGCCAAGATCGCCGTCGCGGCGCTGACCCCGGACGCCTGGGATGAGACCATGCTCGTGCTCTCTCGTAACGCCGGCTTGCCGATCCATTTTACGCACGGGATCTCCGCCCTCGAGGATTCCGATGGGCAAGCCTGCGCTGCACTAGCCGATGTGTTGCTCCGCGGGCTCTCGCAGACGCGGGTCCGTCGGCTGCTGCGCCGCTCTGCCCGCGCGCGGTCAGACTTGCCGAAGGACTGGTCACGCGGTCTGCATCGCTCGGCCGGGCTGTTCACGCTCACGGAGTGGGCGACAGCGCTCAAGGCAGCGCGACCCATGCGCGAGTCGGGGGACGCCGCTGAACAATTACTGCTGCCGCGGCTTGCCCGTCTCGCAGAGGGCGTCGCCGCAGCGGACACAACGGGCGAGGCACTACTGCATCCTGCCGCGCTCTCTTTGTGGCAGGAAGCGTTGCGCGCCGCTCCAGCCGAAGCGCTCGAGATCAGCCTTCAGCGGTTGCGCATTTCCGATCCGACTTCTCCCGGGGCCGCCGTGAGCTGGGGGCCAGCGTGGCATCTAGCAGCCGCGCCGCGGGCGCATGTGCGTCTCCTCGGCCTCACCGGGCGGGCGTGGCCCAGGGCAAGCACCGAGGACCCCCTGCTGCCCGACCATGTGCTTCCACGTTCGGCCATCGAGGCAGTCCCAAGGCCCGAACAGGACGAACTGTTGTTCCGGGCCATTGCCGAGGGCGCGACTACCACCTTCGTTCTGTCGCGCAGCCGTCGCTCGAGCGAAGGAGCGCTGCTGGCCCCAAGCCGGCTCTTCCAAGCAGTTAATGTCGAGGTCCTCCCGCGGGTCCGCACGCCAGAGCATGCCTTCAGCGAGGCCGACCGCCTGCTCGCAAGGCCGGAGGAAGCTCGCGACCGCCCACTGCTCACGCTCGGCAGAGCCGCGTGGCGCGCCTGGCAGTCAACGGACCATACCGACCACGATGGGCGCGTCCCACCAGCTGACCCATTGATACGGGCCGCCCTGCACCGCGAGCAGTCCGCCACCTCTGCCCGACGTCTGCTGCGCGATCCCCTGGGGTTCGTCTGGGAGTTTGCGCTACGATGGAGACCAGCCGAGGCTCACACGGACCTTCTGACACTGGGCCCCCGCGCCTTTGGCGAGCTGATACACGAGCTGCTCCGCCGCACGGTGAAGGACCTCGAGCCTGCGCCCGGCCTCACCCGGGCTACGGCCGACGAGATTGAGGCGGTAATGCGCGCTGCCGGTGACACGATTGGCGTCTGGCCCACGAACGGCCCTTACCTCCGCCCCTTCTTCTGGCGACGCACGATAGACGAGGGCATTCGTCTGGCTCTCGGCGGCCTGCAGCTGGATGACAAGCTGATGCCAGGAACTGAAAGCTTTAGCGAGGTCCCGTTTGGCAAAAAGGCTGAGGGCGAGTCCCATCCTTGGGACGCAGTCGGTCCGGTGATCCTCGGCGGTCTCCAGTTCGGCGGCCGCATCGACCGTCTAGACCTGCGGGGCGACGGCGCGGCGGCCCGCGTCACCGACTACAAGTCCGGCGCTGCGCCTAAGAACATGAACCGGGTCGTCCTGGGTGGCGGCGTTGAACTACAACGTGTGATCTATGCTGCCGCGACGCGACAAGGGTTGCCCGATGTCCGCCAGGTCGTTTCACGGCTCGTCTACCTGCGGAACGGTCCGGCGGCGCATGGCCTCTCGGGTCATCTCCTCGACGCCGGCATTGCCGAAGCCGAACGCTTCATCGCCGCGGCGGAGGCGTTGATCGCCAGCGGGGCTGCCCCACCCGGTCCCGACGCGGAAGACTCTACAATGATTTACGTTTGGCGCTGCCGGCCGAGCTGGACACTTACCTACGCCGCAAGGCAGCCGCCCGCGCGGCCGTCGCCGGCGAGCTCCCAGCGTTCTGGGGGCGGCCGTGAAGAAGAGGGACCTAGTCGACGCAGCCGCCCGCCGCCGGGCTTTAACGTCCTTGAGCGAGACCCTGCTTGTCGAGGCGGCGGCCGGGACTGGCAAGACGGAGCTAATGGCCGGCCGCGCTGCCATGTTGCTCGCGAGTGGGGTAGAGCCTGGGTCAATCGCGGCGATTACCTTCACGGAACTGGCGGCTGGCGAGCTCTCGCTGCGAATTCGCCGCGTGGTCGAGGACTTGCGGCGGGGGGAGGTCCCCAAGGTTCTTGAACCCGCGCTGCCGAGCGGTCTTTCGCGAACAGCGCGCGAACCTCGAGGCGGCGGCCCTCCGCCTAGATGAGTTGACCGCCACGACCATCCACGGCTTTTGCCAGGGCTTAATCCGCGCCTATGCTATTGAGGCGGACCTCGATCCGGGCGCCGCGGTGATGGACGGTCCCCAGGCCGAGGCCATGTTCGAGGGCGCCTTCGACTGCTGGCTGCGCCGCCGGCTTTCCATGGAGGAGGCGGCGGAGGGTCCCATCGGTGTGCTGGCGGCCGAGGACCCCCTCGGTATCGTTGAGACCCTGCGAGAGCTCGCGCAACTCCGCCTTGCGCATCCAACCGCGCGACCGCCCGCGATCCAACTCAGTCTGCGGCCCGATATCGACTTCATCGACGCGGTCGATGCGTTCGAGCGCTGGTTCGCGAGCGGCCCGGCCGAGCCGAAGACGGCCGATCTGCTAGGGGAGTTGCGGACGTTGGCGGGGTTCTTCCGCGATAGCCTCGCCGAGCACCGCACCTTCAAGGACCTGTGGCAGCTCCGCGCGGCCGCCGCGCACGGATTTCATGAAGCGCCAGGGACTTGGTTGGCGTGCGTTCGGCCTCAAAGGCGCCTGGCGGACCGCTGCGGGAGCCTCAGGTGCAGCCCTCTTTGAGGCCGCGCGCGAACACTACGAAGCCTGCGAGCTGGCCTTCGGCGCACTCATGGGACAGATCGCCGGCGCGCTGATCTCGGAGGTCTCATGCCTGCTGGACGATCTACTCCACGACTACGATGGCAGGAAGCGCGCCGCGGCAGCGCTCGACTTCGACGACCTGCTACTGCGGGCGCGGCACCTAGTGCGCGAACACGCCGCGGTCCGCCGGGCCCTGGGCGTGCGCTACCGCCACATCTTCGTCGACGAATTCCAGGACACCGACCCTCTGCAGGCCGAGATCATCTTCGCCCTTGCCGCCGAAGAACTCCCCCCCGTCTGGACGGAGGCGATTCCCAGGCCTGGCAGCCTGTTCCTGGTCGGTGACCCCAAGCAGGCGATTTACCGCTTTCGCGGGGCCCACGTGGCCGCCTACGCCGCCGTTCGCCGGGCTCTAGCGGCGCGGTCACCCGACAGCCTGATCCAGATCACGGCCAACTTCCGCTCGGCCCCTGAAATCTTGGAACACGTCAACAGCTGTTTCGAGGCCCCACTCGCCCAAGCGGGGCAGCCCGGCTACGTGGCGCTCTCGCCAACGCTCGAGCGGCATGAGGGCGTCGTCCCCTGCGCGACAAAACTTACTGTGGAGCTGCCGCCCGACAGCCCCGCTTCGCGGTTGCGCGACGCCGAAGCTGATGCGGTGGCCGACCTCTGCGCACGCCTAATAGGTGCCGTCGATGTTCGACGGTCGGATGGCTCTCTGGTACGCCACTGCAGCCGGGCGACATTGCGCTCCTGGCACCCACCGGGACGGAACTCTGGCGTTACGAGCGCGCGCTCGAAGGGCAAGGCCTGGGCGTGGCGTCGCAAGCCGGTAAGAGCCTTATGCGCCGCCAGGAGACCCAGGACATCCTTGCCCTTCTCCGGACGTTGGCCGACGGGTCCGACACGTTAGCCTTCGGGGCGCTGATGCGCGGTCCTCTGGTTGGCCTGACAGAGGCCCGGCTACTCGCCATCACAGGCACCCTGCCCCCAAATTCAGACGGCTCGCCAGCGGCTTTCACAGTTGAAACGGAAGCCGATCTCGTCGCCGACGTGGAAGCAAAGTCCGTGCTGGGGGCCTTGCAAACACTTCGTGGTAAGGCAGGCAAAGCGACCCCCGCAGCCCTGCTCGCTGAGGCTATCGAGCGCCTTAACCTACGGGTCGCGCTGGCGCTGCGCACCGGCGATCGGGTCGGCCGCGCCATCGCCAACCTCGACGCCCTGATCGCCATGGCGCGACCCTATAGTGTGCGAGGTCTTGCGGCCTTCGTCGCGGACCTGACTGCCGACTGGCAGGACAGACGGCCCTCAACCGAGGGGCGGATCGATGAGAGCGTCGACGCCGTCTCGCTGGTCACCATCCACAGCTCCAAGGGCCTCGAGTGGCCGGTCGTCATCCCAATCAACACCGCTACACTCTTGCGCGGGCCCGGACAGTTCGTGCACCGACAGAGCGACGACACCCTGCATTGGATCCTGGGCGAGCTGACCCCGCCGCACTTGGCCGACGCCCAGGCAGAGGAAGCGCAAAGCGCCGCACGCGAGCGCGAGCGGCTGTGGTACGTGGCCGTCACCCGGGCGCGCGATCTTTTGATTTGCCTAACGTCACCGGTGCACGCGAGCGCAGCTGGTCGAGGATCGTCGACTTAGGCCTGGCAAAGCTTCCCGAGCTTGATCGAGCGGCTTTACCCCTAAGAAAGCGCACCCCCAGGGCTGCGGTCGTCAACGCTCAAACCCGCGAGGTGTTCGAGGCCGAGGCCGCGGCTATCGAGGCGGCGTCCCCGCCGATCGTCTGGCACCGTCCCAGCGAGCATGACGGTGACCGCGCGCAAACCCTGGAAGTGTCGCAGGCTGATACGGGAGAGGATCTGCTGGAGACGCTCCGGCCTGTGGGGGCGGGGCGCGTCCGAGGTACGCTGCTGCACAAGCTGCTGGAGGAGTTGCTGACTGGCGAGCTGGCTCACGACCTGGCCACGGCGCAGCTTCGGTCGGCCGAGCTAGCGGCGGAGCTCATGGCACTTGAGGCCGACGATGGCCAAGGCCCGGACCCCAAGGAGTGCGCTCTTACCGCCTTGCGAGTTCGCACCCTGCCCGGGATCGCCGACCTCTGGTCTGATCTTGAGCCCGAGGTTCCAGTCTACACCTCGGTCACTCACGGGACACTTATTGCGGGCCGCGCCGACGCAGTCGCGTTCACGGACGGCAAGCCGCAGATAGTCCTAGACTGGAAGAGCGACCCCGAGCCAAGCCCTGCCGAGCAGGCCGGATACCTAGGTCAGCTCGCCGACTACCTTCGGGCCTTCGGAGCTCCCCGCGGCGCGCTCGTCTATCTGACGCGCGGAGAAGTTGTTTGGCTAGAGGTCGCGGACGGTTCGGCTCTTCCATAGGTATTGTCGCCACTGACGCTTAGCCCTCTGCGACGCGGTGTGACCAGCCCGCCTGCATCCCGGCGCGCGTCTTGGTCGCGGGAAGCCGCGCAGCCACGCGCCCAGGGGTTCTTACGCCCCTACAGTGCGCCAACCAGGGAAGTCGTGGAAGGATAAGACCCGAAAAGGCCGAGCATCGCGGGCGGGTTCGTCGCTTCATCTCTACCTCCCGAGGTGCGGAAGTTTCCGAGAGGCCGACAATTGAAGCTTTGGCGTCGAACATCTCGTGGTTTCTAGATCAGCTTTGAAGCGACTGTCGGCAAAGAGGGGGCGGGCCCTGGGGGGGTCGCGCGCGCGATTTTTGAAAGCCCGGCGCTCGCGCGTCACGCCGCGAAGGGCGGGGGGAGGGTCGGAGGACCCGCGCCGGCCCGAAAGGAGAGCCCGAACAGTGGCCGCCGCTAGGCGACTGCGGGTCCCTCGCGGAGGGGGAACGGAGGCCCTCCGTCGCCGGGTTTGGTTCGAAGTGGCAGAGCGGAACCCTATGTCACCCGCGGACGAAGCGGGCTTGCGCCGGTCACGCCCGCCCCGTCGGCAGGGGTCACGCCCTCGAGTGGTGCTCGCGTCGAGAGGAGCAGCGAACTTCGGCCGGTCTCGCGATCAATCCTCGGAAGCTCTCTTACGACTCCGAGAGCGCCATACAGAAAACGCCCTCGATTTTCCTCAGCGCGAGGCCAGGATTTCCAGGGCTCTGACGCCGGCCCTCCGCATATACAGAAAACACTTGATTTCTGTATAGACCTCGCCTACGGTGACGCTATCCCAGCGTCTCTCCCGCGAGGCCAGCCATGAAAACCGTCGCCATCTACACCCGCGTTTCAACCGACCATCAAACCACCGAAAACCAAGAGCGCGAGCTTCGCGAGGTCGCGGCCCGCATGGGCTGGCGCATCGTCGAGGTCTATCGCGACGAAGGCGTGAGCGGCGCGAAGTCGCGCGCCGAGCGTCCGGCCTTCGACGCCATGTGCAAGGACGCGGCGCGCCGCCGCTTCGATATGGTCATGGCGTGGTCGGTCGATCGTCTCGGGCGCTCGCTGCAAGACCTTGTGGGCTTCCTGTCGGAATTGCACGCCCTCGGGATTGATCTCTTCCTTCACCAACAGGGCCTCGATACGACCACGCCCGCCGGCAAGGCCATGTTTCAGATGATGGGCGTCTTCGCCGAATTCGAGCGAGCCATGATCCGCGAGCGCGTCAAGTCCGGCCTCGATCGCGCCAAGGCGCAGGGCAAGACGCTCGGACGACCTACCATCGCGCCCGACAAGGAAAAGGCGATCGGCGACGCTCTGCGGGCCGGGGGCATAGGCATTCACAAGCTCGCCGCGTTGCATGGCGTCGGCGTCGGGACGGTCCAGCGGATCAAGGCGGGCCTCGCGGCTTAAGCGCCAGTCCGCGACTGTCGGCGGGGCACTTCTCGCCTTCAGGTCCGGTTGGAATGCTTTATCTTTCGGGTTTTTGAAGGCCGGCGTTCATCCCGCTTAATTAGCACGAAATCTGGCCCTTCGCCGTGTCTCTTGAAGGCTTCAAATGCGGCCTGTTCAGCCTGCGTTCGAGCAGGCACAGAGGTGGCGGAATTGTTGGGGGGGAATTCGAGTGCTTCCCTTCGAAAACCACGATAGGTCCTTAGGCGAAACGAGAGTTCCGCCACCGGTGTAGCCACCCTTGCTTTCACGCTTCGTCATGCGTTGCCCCGCGTTGTGACGAGCATAGCACAGCAACCAAGACAAGCGGGAACCCCGCGTCCAGGACGTCGAAATTCAGACTGAAACAATTACCCGACGGGGCGCTTCTCGCCGTTAGGTCCGGGGAGCATTTTTTGCCTTCATGTTGTCCTGAAGCCTACTCAGATCCTCCAAATAGCGCTCAACAATTGGAATAATTTTCCCGCTATCGTAGCCATCGGGCGCGGCGGCTTGCGACGCCCGTTTTACGTTATCCAACACGCGCCTACCGCGCGCAATCTCGTCGTCGATATATGACGTTAGTTCGACAAATTCAGACATCCCACCCTGCCTCGCGTTGCGGAACGCATGGCTCGGAAATCGCCACGACGCGAGCCGGCGTCAAGAGGCTATGATCTCAAACTTAGGCACGACGACGGTCCAACCGGGGAAGCGCCTGGATTGAGGCCCGGGCTTGTGCTCCTGGGCGTGCGCGGGCCGCAAAGCTGCCGCCGCCGGCTTGATGATTTGCTTTATACAGAATTGTATTGCGTTGCCCTTCCACCCCTCTTCCACCCTCCTATATTTCGAAGGGGCGTGACGGCGAGAGGCGATGCACCCCTGATGCTGAAGTCTCCGCGCCTGTGAAAGCTTCATGAATATTTCGATGCTATTTATCGCACGTGAATTTCCACCCCCCTTCCACCCCCTTGGGCGTGGGACGCTCCCACCCCCTATAGGTATATACCTATAGGGGGTGGGAGCTCCGCCCGGCCGCATCGACGCGGAAGCTGGACGGAGACTTCGCCGAAAGCTTGGCGACGACTCTCCCCGCCACAGGACGGCGCGCGGGTCCTGGTCGCGCCCGACACGCGCGGCGGTTTCGACTTAGCTTTGGGAATATCGATTGCGCGAGTCAGGGAAGCCGCTGAGCGCGTTGGTGCAAGTGCGCGCTACCCCTATAGCGGAGAGCCGTTCGCGCCGCTCAGCAGACTCCGCAGCGCGTCTTTCTCATGTCCCCGGTAGATCGGGTGCGGTCACTTTCAAGAACGAACGGCGGCGCGACGGCGGACCTTCCTCGACGCTCTCGATGCGCTGGGCCTTTATCAGACGGTTCATTGCGCGCGCAAACTCGTCCTCGGAAAAATGCTCGCCCGCCTGCGCCTTCTCTCGAAGCACCTTCGGCGCGTAGTTCGCTTGTCCCTTGTGCACATTGCATCGCAAATTCTTCGTCTCCAATTCGGCGAGCCCCGCCATGAACGCCTCTTCGGCCTCGCGGTCTCGCGCCGGGCCACGCGCGCCGATCGCGCCCACTGCGTCGCCCGCGTCCTTGAACGCGCCTCGAACATATCTCACCGTCACATCGACGCCCGCTGCCGCATAATTCGCCTTGAGCCGCGAGAGGAGGCGAAGATCAGGATCAATCGCAGCGTCGTCTTGCGTCTCTTTCCCCTTCGGGTCTGGCTGGCCCGGCCGCTTCAAGTAGAGGCGTGAGCGAACCGAATTGTTCCAGGCGGTCGAACCGCCGTCGCCACTCCCCGTCGCTTTTCCTGTCTGCGAAGGATGCGCAAGGAGGATCACCGCGCCGCCAATCTCACGCGCCAGCCGCGTCAACAGCGCGATGAACTGGCGCACCTGGGGGCGGATGTTCTCATTGCCGGCAAAGGCGTCGGCCGCAGTGTCGACGACGACCAGGCGAGCACCGAATGCGCGCGCGGCGTCGAGAATTTGGGAAAAGAACGGCGTTGGCACGCCGCGACCATCTGCCGTGAACGTCATGAGAAGATTTTCGCTGCCGACGCGCGAGACCCATTGCATATTTGCGAGGTCGGCGAAGGAAATGCCGAGCGCCCGATTGAGCGCGTCCTGTCGCCTCTGTAGCTCGTCTTCGTCGTCTTCGCAGAAGAGCCCAAACACCTTGCAAGGCGCAACGTCCTGGCCGAGGAAAAGCCCGTCAGTGGCGCAGGCGGTCATGAGTTGTTGCGCCAGAAGACTCTTGCCGGTCCCGCCGTCGCCGTAGAGCGCCGTCACAGCGCCGACAGGTATCCAGCCTTCCCAGATCCATTCACGCGAGGGAACGGGCCGCCCCTGCAAGAGAACGGGCGAGACGATGTTCAACGGCTCAAGCGAAAAGTCGCCGCCCTCGGGTGCACGCGGTCCGTCACGATCCATTGCGGCGCGCCCTCAATTCGTCGTTGAAGTCCTTGCCCTGCGCCGCATAGCGGACGGCGACCTTGCGCCTTTGCTCATGAAAGGCGCGCGCGGCGACCGCAGCGGCGCGCTCCCCTGCTTCCCCGCGATCGGCGAAAATCGCGACGTTGCGCACGAAGGCGGGAAGCTCGATGCGCGCGAGATTGGAGCCAAGCGCGCACCAGACCGGGACGCAAAAAAGCTCCATCGCCGAAAGCCCGGTTTCGATGCCTTCGGCAACGCCGACGATCGCGGCGGCGGGTGCCAGGCGCACCGCGCCGAGCCCGACAGGGCCAAGCGCGCGCTTCGGTCGCTCGATCGCCGCCTTGCCCGAGCCGTCCGGCAAGAGAAAGGTGCGCTGGACGGCGACGAGCTCGCCCGCAAGATCGGTGACGGCCGCGACCATCGCCGGAGCGTCCCCCAGCTCGCGCGGTCCGACCGCAAGGCGCGGATGAAAGCGCAGACAGTCAGGAAGCGCGACACCGATGCGCCGCGCCTGGCGGAGATAGGTCTCGGCGATCGTGCCTGCGATCGGCCGCGCCGCGCGCCATATCGACAGCGCGTCCGCCTGCTTGCGCGCGGTCTCCAGGTCGCGGCTCGAGCTTTTGCCGTCGCGCTCCCTTGGGGTGGACGCGGCCCCGGACTTGCGCCGCAGCCGCGCCGTCGCTTCTTCGAAAGAAATACCCTCGACGCGCATCCACCAATCGAGAATGTCGCCATGCGCGCCGCAGCCGAAGCAGTGGTAAAAGCCCTTCGCGTCATTGACGGAAAAGCTCCCGCTCTTCTCCCGATGAAAGGGGCAGATGCCGAAGCGATCGCCCTTGCCAGGAGAGAGTTTGACGCGTCTCGAAACATGGTCGGAAAGACGCACGCGCCACTTAAGCGCCGCGAGATCATCGGTCGGAGGCATTTCACTTCGCCCCCTTTGGCTTCACATTGCGCTTTGTAGGGTTCTTTGAACTGCGGTCGGGAACCTCCCTTTGAACAGAGAAGGCCACTTCAAGCTCGATGGTGCCAAGGCCAGTGTGCGCGAGGTCCCGCAACATCCCATCGATACGCGCCAGCATCGCAAGCTCGCGGCCTTGATCCCACCCGTTGCCGTAAAGCTTATCGACCTCATGCAGAGAGTTGATCGCGCGCAGGATGGCTTGCTCTTTCTTCAATCCGCACCGGCCGCCGTTCAGCACACCCCGGAGCACGTCTTCAAGCCACCTCGCCCACTGCGGATAAATGAGGCGTCGCGCCGACACAGCCTCTCGCCGAAGAGCCTCCGACAAAAAGCCCCGCTCGCAATGCCAGGCGCGAGAGTAGAGGACTTCCGGGCTAAAGCCCGTCGCCGCCAAAGGCGAGAGCGCGCGTTCAAGTTCGCGTTCAATGCCCGGTTCGGGAGCGCCAGCGTCCAATTTATCGAGCGCCGCGTTCAACGCTTGCTCAGCAGCGCGGACAAGATGAAATGAAGGGTTTTCCGAAGGGATCGTGGCAGCCCCAACATCATCGTTCGGACGCCCGCAGACAAGACGCCCCGAAAGGCGTCAGAAGAGCCCGACTGGCCAGAGACGCCCATCTCACGCCCCCTTCGCTTCGGCAGGCGGTGCGACGTGCGATGTGGACTTGCGACGGCAGGCCGCCGCCCATGCCTCCAGGTCGGCTAGGTCATAGACGACGCGGCGCGCGCCGAGCTTCATGAAAACCGGGCCGCCGCCGGTGAGGCGCAGCTTGCAGAGAGTGGAGGCCGCGACTTGGAGATAGGCGGCGGCTTCGCTCGTCGTGAGCTTTCTCGACGGCGGAACGTATGGGGTAGCAGAAGCGTTCATGTCTGCCTCTTGGAATGCGGGGATTTCCTGCGAGGCAGAAAATTGAAGCTCTGGCGCCGGATGTCGTCCAATAACCCGAAAAACCGGTTTTTCGAGGCCGCTTATTTGAGGCGAGAAGACCCGTCGTCTATGTCGCGCCGATACATCTCATAGACCTCCCCTGCGCATTTCTTGGTGTTCGGGTCAGACTCGCGCGGCGACGCCCCTTCTTCCAGCGCGTTCTCGGTAAGCCAGCGCACCAGCCACTTGGCTATCTGCCGAGTGGCGGCTTCGGGGGGCGCGTCCGAAGGCGCGAACCCATTGGCTACGAAATGGCTGAACGCCTTCGCCTTGGCCCGCTCCCAATCCCATTTTGCCGGAGCGCCGCCCTTGTTTTTAGCGCTCTGAGCCTCAGTCGTCGCTGCGGGGGATATCCCGGGAAAGGGCTCGACATGAACCCGATAGTCCTCCGGGAGAGTGTGGAGATAGGTAATGAACTTACCGACATTGAAATCTCGCCTTCCCGCCCGGTCGCAAATCTTCCCAATAAGAAGCGCGACCATCGACACGGCTCGCCCACTCTCGCCAGCGAAATCTCTGTCCAGAATTGCAGTCCTCTATCTCAAGATCACCCCCTACAACGGCATCGCGCAAATATTGCCCGATCACCTCAGGTGATTTTGCCGCGCGATTTGCAATTTCATCTTCTAACGCCTTGGGAATTTAACGAACGATTATCGCTCGCTTCGTTCATGTCGCCTCCGCAGGCGAGCCGCAAAAGGGACGGCGCGGCAATCCGGTTGCGGGACCAGACTTTCGGCGGCCAACCTAGCCGCGCCGAGGCGCAATGATCTACTCGGACTCTCCCGCCTTCAAGGTCGGCGGCTCGCCTTCCCACAGCTCCATCGCGTCGCGCAGGGCCCGCAGAAGGTCCACAACACTGGCGTCGCAAAACACCTTCTTGTTTCCGAGATCGGAAAATTCAGCGAGCGCCGCAGTAAGCATCTCGACGCCGCCGCGCGTCGTGGTCGGCGCGACCGAGGCCAGTTCGTCCCTCGCGGCGTCCGATTTCCGCAGCGCGTGACCGTAGGCCCTCTCGGCGTCACTGCGGATCGCGTCCGCTCGCTCCGTCGCATCGGAACCGCCGCCTTTTTGGACGCTCGACGCCTCAAACCACGCAGCGCGATCTTCCCGCCGGGCGAAGGCAAGCGCGTCTCTCGCCTCCCAATATGCGGCCACAGCCGCTATGGCAGGATCACTCTCAGCCATATTGTGTCCCTTTCCTTCCTGCTATCCGCGCCGAACCCTTCGCGCGGCCATCGTGAAGCCGAACCACCGTCGCGCCCGGTTTTCCCTCAAGCGCCGCCGCCTGCGCCACACTCTACAAGCGTCATGGTCGCTCTACTTTGCTTTGGTTGAACCGACCGCACGTCGCGCGGTGACCTTCGCGCGCGCCTCAGCGACCTGTGTCGGGGCGGTCCGCAACGGAACAACAGTCGCCCCTTCTTTCCCCTCCAGCGCAGCGGATATCTGGCCGGCGATGCGTTCCGAGGCGCGGCGCAGCGGATCGCTGTCGAGATGCGCGTAACGCGCCGTCGTCTCCGGGCTGGCGTGCCCGAGGAGCTTGCCGACGATCGGCAGGCCCATGCCCGCGCCGGCCCCGACGCTGGCGAAGGAATGGCGAAGATCATGCAGCCGGACGCCCGCGAGCCCTGCTCGCGCCGTCAACCCCGCCCAGGGGCGCTTGAGGTCCGTGCGCGGCGCGTCGAACCGGGTGCCGGCGACCACATAGGCCCCGACGCGCGGGAGCGAGGCCAGCACGGACAAGGCGGGCGCATTCAAAACGACCGTCTTCTTGCCGGTCTTCGAGCGCGGCAGGAAAAGCAAGCCCCGCTCGAAATCAATGTCCCGCCAGCGCAGATGCAGAATTTCTCGCAGCCGGCACCCGGTGAACAACAGCAGCCGAACCGCGCCCGTCACATGCGGCGAATAGACCTCGCGGCGGTTCTCGATCTTCGGCGCGTGCTTCGCCTTGGGATTTTCCGCCTCGACCTCCCAGGTGAGCCCGGCCGTCTCCGCCTCGCGGAGCGCCGCGCCGAGGCGTTGCAGCTCCTCGCCCGTCAGGAACCGCTCGCGGCCCTCCTCCTTGAACGGCTCGACGCCCCTGGCGGGATTGAAACCCTCAGGAAGGCGCGCGCGCCGCGCCCCGTAGCTGAAGAGCCCCGAAAGCAGTTTCACCACGCGGTTGGCGGTCGGCTTTCGGTTCTCGCCGATCGTCCGATGCAGGCGGGCGATGTCGGCATGAGTGACGGCGCTCGCCTTCTTCGCGCCGAACGCGGGCTTCACGTGTTTCTCGAAATGAATGGAGTAGACCTCGACCGTCGCGGCGGCGCGCTTCGGGCGGACTTCCTCGGCCATGTAGTCGTCGATCAACTCGCCGAGCGAAGGCGTGGCGCGCTCCGCCGAGCGCTCTGCGGCCGGATCGGAACCGAGCCGAACCTTGGCGAGGTAGTCCCGCGCCGCTGAGCGGGCTTCGTCGGGCGTGAGCGTCGTCGTCGCGCCGATCGCCACGCGTCGCTTGGCTGTGCCGCGACCGCCCGCGCCGGGCCGATACTCCACCAAGTAGCTTTTGAGCCCGCTCGGATAGACGCGAACGCCAAAGCCTTTCAGGTCAGCGTCAAAGACGATGTAGGGCTTCGCCGCCGGAGAAAGGGCGTCTATGGAGCGCTTGGAAAGCTTGGCGACCGGCATGGCTGAACTTCCGGGGCTGAGCCTGGCCTCTGAGTCGCCACCGAGTCGCCACCGGAGGGGCAAAACCCAGCGTTTTGACGGATCGTCACGGAAAGCCAGCGTCTATTAAGCTATTGATTTAACATAGCCTAGCACAGTCCTGGATAAATCGAGAATCCACTATGTCATTATCTGGGGGACAAGGGGTCGTGGGTTCGAATCCCGCCACTCCGACCATTTCTTCACAAGATTTCCTGGATGTAACGGCGGTAACTGACCAGGGGCGTCCACCTTCTGCTGATTTGGGTTCGCGGTGGGTTCAAGCCGAGCCCGTGCCCACAATTCAATCCGATTATCGTCGCAACGTCACGGGCTTTTGCTGCCGATGAGCTCGCCAGGCGAGTGCAGTTGAGTTGACGCAGGCATGGGCAGACCTCGATCTCTATCCCAAAGTCCCTCTTGCGGTTGGCGAGGATCGCTTCAAGCTGTGGATCGCGTTCGAGGCTTTTCGCCATGTCGCTCATGACTGCCCGCGTGGCTTTGTAGCCGGACATGTCGCCCATCTGGTTCAGGCGTTGGCTGTTCTGGCCGAGTTCACGCCAGAGTTCCACGAAGCGGTCGGCGCGACGGGCGTGATCGGCGCGGATTCCGGTTACGAGCTGGAGCGCTCGGACGGCGCGGTTAACCCGGCCCGTCGCCGCCTCTTGGACAAAACGTGCGCCGCCTTTTTGCTGCTTGAGCGGCAATCATACTCGACCTGGGCAAGAGCGCAAACTAGGCCTGCTCTCGCCGCCGTCCCCGGCGAGCCGCGAAAATCTAGTGATGGGGTCGGCGACTGGTTCCTCGCCGAGCCGAATGTCCAAACCAATAGGCTTAGGCCTTACTCAACGATGACCAGCTCGCACTCTGCGCCGCCGTTGCGAAGCTGCTGACAGAAGTCGAGAGCCTCGGCCTCGCCTCCGAAGCCGCCGATGTCCAGCACCCAGAACGTACGCCCGTCTCGCAAGGATTTCGCGATTACGGGTTCATGGTTCCTGAACAGATCCGCTCTGTGCGCCTTCAAAGCGCGCAGTTCGCGCACGGCTTGCGCCTGCGAGGGGAGAGCGCCTACCTCGACAACGGTCTTGCGCTGCGGCCCTTCCGGCGCCGCAGCTTCGGACTCTCGGCTTGGCGTGAGCAGACGGAGCCGCCGCCTTCTCTTCCTCCGGCGTAGCCACGGGCGCCGCCGTCACCGGTTTCGCCGGAGCTTCCACCGCTCCAGACGCTTCCGGTTCGATCTTGGCTTGCTGCGCGGCGATCGGCGCTTTGGCGACTGCGACGCCTTCTTTGCGCCAGTACCAATCCCCAACGCCGACCAGCAGCAGGGCGGAGATCCCCAGCACAGTGGCTATGTTGTTGGAGGCTCCCCAATGCGAGACCGCTGCTCGACCCGCGGCGCCGATCGCGCCCGCGCGTTGCGCCGCTCCATGCAGCGGCTCCTTAAGCCGCGCCAGGAACGCCGTCGCCTTCGCGGCCCGCTCCGTGAACTCGCGCTGCAAGACGAGCTTGGCCAAGTCCTGAAGGAACATCCACACGATGTTATAGGCCCAGACGAGCCCGATCAGCCACCACGGGATGGCCGGAACGAGAATCCCAAAGGCGCAGAGCAACGCCGCCAGCAGCTGCGTGGCGACGATCGCCAG
Source organism: uncultured Alphaproteobacteria bacterium (assembly GCA_963808525.1). Lineage (GTDB taxonomy): Bacteria > Pseudomonadota > Alphaproteobacteria > Rhizobiales > Beijerinckiaceae > Methylocystis. Next base: position 444,630 of record CAWEGE010000017.1, on the reverse strand, counting down.
GAAGAGCGCCGGCGCCGGAAACTCAGGCATCCAGAAAGGCCCCTTGGTGCGCGTGACGAACAGCATCAGATGTCCGCCGACGACCAGCTGCAGAAAGAGCGCCGTTTGCAGGTGGGACGCGTCGAGATGCAGGACGTTTTGACCGATCGCCAGCAGGCCGAAGCTCTGCACGACGGCCAAGAGGCCAAGAATTGAGGACACGACCAACACGCGGTCCATCTGCCAGCGAACGGGAAGGCTCGGAACTTTCGCGTTGTCGAAGGCGATCGTCATGATCGGAACGTCGTCCAGCAGCGCCAGCATGATGATCATGATCGGCGTCAGCGGGAAGAAGCCGTAAACGATCGTGGCCAGCACGATGAACACCATGATGTCCAAGGTCATGGCGATGCGGTAGAGCGTGTAGCTCATCATCCGCTCGAAGATGCGCCGCGCTTCTTCAATGCCTCTGATGATCGTGGAAAGGCCGGGCGCGGTGAGGATGAGGGCAGCCGCGGCGCGCGCCGCGTCCGTCGCGCCCGAGACCGCCACGCCGATGTCTGCCTGCTTCAAGGCCGGCGCGTCGTTGACGCCATCGCCGGTCATGCCGACGATGAGCCCCCGCTCCTGGAGGGCCTTCACGATGGCGTATTTGTGCTCGGGGAAGACGCGGGCGAAGCCGTCCGCGGCTTCGATGCGTTCCGCTACCTCCGCCGGGATCGCCCCCTTCGTCACGTCGCCCGTGAAGAGATCCGTCGCGAGCTGGATGTTTTGGCCGAGACCGAGGTCGCCGGCGATCTGCTTGGCGATCGCAACGTCGTCGCCCGTCACCATCTTCACGCTCACGCCATAGCCGATGGCCTTCTTGATGGTTTCGGCCGAGTTGACGCGCGGCGGATCGTAGAGCGGCACGAAGCCCAGGAAACGCCATTCGTCGCCGTGGTCGGCCTGCGCTGCGCCCAGCACGCGAAAACCCTTAGCGGCGTAGGCGTCCACCTGTTGGTTGGCGGCCTCGAGCTCGGCGCCGGAGATTTTGGCCAGCGCCAGAATGACCTGCGGGGCGCCCTTCGCCACGTGGAATTCGCCGCTCGGCCCTTTCACCGTGGCTTCGGTTCGCTTGACGACGGGATCGAAGGGCTTGAACGCGGTCTGCTGATAGCCGGAGAGCGCCGAGCCATCCTTGAGACCCGCCAGCACGGCGAGGTCGATGGGATCGCGGTCCTCCGCTTTCGAGGCCAGCGAAGCGGCGAGCAGCACGTCTTGCGCCGTCGCGCCCTTCCAGGGGCTGACCTCGCCCAGGGTCAGCTTGTTTTGCGTCAACGTGCCCGTCTTGTCCGAGCACAGCACTTCCATTCCCGCCATTTCCTCGATCGATTCGAGACGGGAGACGATCGCCTTCTCGCGTGCGAGAAGCTTCGCGCCGAGCGCCATGGTCACGGACAGGACCGCGGGCATGGCCACGGGGACCGACGCGACTAGGAGGATCAGGACAAACTCGGCGAGCCTAATGACATCGACGCCGCGCGAAAGCTGAACGGCGATGAGGATCGCGGCCAGCACGGCTGCGGCGGCGATCAGAAAATCGCCGATGCGCATGACCGCGGCCTGGAAGTGCGAGGCGGCGCCAGCGCTTTGGACCAAGGAAGCGGTGCGCCCAAAGAAGGTGCGCGCGCCCGTCTCAGTGACGACCGCCTCCACCTCGCCCTGCTTGGCGATGGAGCCGGAATAGAGAATGTCGCCCGGCTTCTTCGATACGGGGAGAGATTCGCCCGTGAGCGCGGCCTGATCGACGCTGAGATAATCGCCCGAGAAAATTCGCGCGTCGGCGGGGATGACGTCGCCCAGCCGAATCCGAACGATGTCGCCGGGAACAATATCCTTGGCGTCGATCTCGCTCCAGGCGCCGCCTCGCAGCACTTTCGCTTTCAGCGCCAGCGCGCTCTTGAGCGCCGCGAGCGCGTTCGACGCCTGATGCTCCTCGAAGAAACCGAGGCCGGCGTTGAACAGCAGCAAGGCGAGAATGATGATGAAGTCGCCCCAGTCATGGACGATCGCGGCCATGACGGCCGCGGCTTCGATCATCCAGGGAATGGGCCCCCAAAAAAAGCGCAGGAACACAACCCATTCGCTCGTCTTCTTCTCTTCGAGCGCGTTGGGACCATATTTGGTCAGACGATCCTTCGCGACATTCGCGTCGAGACCGTTGCGCGGATCGGTCGCAAGCGACGCCAGCACTTCGGCCACTGGAGATTTTGTGAGGTCGACCGCTGCGTTCATTTGCCCGTTCTCTCGTTGCGAGACTAGTTGATTCTTTATCAAGAGATACTGCATCCCGGCAGGGATAGACAGCAAAGCGTGACGTTACATCTATCCTGGCTGCGTGAGCGCTAGCGTCGTCGTTTCCACGCTACGCCCATCGAGCATGGCGCAAATGCTCGCCCCGCCGCCGAAATGCGCGACGATGACCGGCCGCGCTTGCGGTGTCGAAGCAGGCGACCGGGGAAGCTTAGGAAAGGCTTCGGCAAGGGCGCGCATGCCACGGACGTTGAAAGGCCGATGCGACGGCTCGACCACCGTAAGTGACTCAAGGTAGTCCAAAATCTCCACGTCGATCGCGACCGTCCAGCCCCACTTTTCGCGAAGCTCCCAGGCATCCCAAAGCGCCGCCGGCGATTTTTCTGCAAGCGAAACAGCCATCTTGCCTTCTCCACCAATGCGACCCATAGAGCGGTCCGCGCGGCCTTCCTAATCCCGCCTGGCTGACGCCCAATCTGTGAAGTAGCGCGCTCCCTCGATCGTCTCGAGCCACGCGGGAAGTCCAATTTTTAGGGCAGGGAGCAGCCGCTCTTTCCAAAAGTGTAGATTGCCACACGAGATCGGCCTAGGGATAACCTGCTCAATTTGAGCGTAGCTATTCCAACTCTACGGCTCTCGCCCATCGCGCCACTCGGGTCGCTGAGCACGCGCCTTCTGCGATCTGTTAGGAATGTCGTCGCTAGCGCCGCCACAGGTGTCGAAGAGGCTCTTCTATGACCGAACACTCCTTCCAGGGCATTCGACACTTGCCGCCTGGCTAGTCGGGCGGCGAGTCTCACCCATGTGTCCTGAAAATCTGTCACCCATGTCTCGGGATGCTCAAATGATTTATAATACCGGCCCTGTGGCGCCCGGCTGGCTTGGCCCGGACGCGCCAATCGGCCTCTGACCGGAAGGGTCTCAATCGAAAGTTCCCCTGCGACGCAGGGCGGCGTGCGTCTTGATCGCTTTGCGGGCGAGTTCCGGGGGCGCAGCCAGCGTCGCCCTGACGAGATCGGCCGCGAAAATGACGGCCGGCGTCCGAGAACTCTTTGACGATGCGCCCCAGCAACCGCTCGCCGGCGATCGCGTCGTTGAGCTCGCCCAACAGATCCTGCAACCGTTCCAGTCGATCCGATTCCACGTCGAGCGCTTTGCGGGAAGCGGCGGCCGGTTTCAGAAACTCGAACATATAGCGCAGCTTCTTCGCTCTGATGCGCAGGCGGTGGCGCTTACGCGCGTCGAGCCCGCACACCGCTTTGCGCTTGCTGATGACGGAGCGCAGACGCCGACTGAGCTCGCTGCGCGCAAAATCTAGAAAGAGACCGCCGTCGCTTCGCCGCCAGGGTCCCTCATGCGCGCAACGCGCGACATTGAGCAGGAGCATGCGAAAGCGAGTCGAATGGAGAGCCTCTTGCAGCCGGCGGCGGCTGCGCTCTCGCATCGCTTCCAGCGCTCGAATGAGTTCCTGCACCCCCGCGACGTCCGGATGCTGGAGCGCGATTGGAGTCATGCGGCCGTCGACGAAAACGTCGAGATCGCGCGCTTCGCCCAGCAAGTCGGAAAGCCATTTCAGCTCGCTCCTCGCGGTGTCGGCATCTTCGCCGACCACGAACTGCTTGAACATGGAAAAGGCGGCGCGCAAGCGTCTGATCGCCACTCGCGCCTGATGCACAGCCTCCGCATCGGTTGCGCTCTCAAGGATCTCTTCGCTGAGCGAGAATTGCTTCAGGCAGGCGTCCACGATCTTTACGAAAGCGTCGGCGGCGGACACGTCCTTCTCCAAGCGGAGAGCAAGCCTGCGTGCGGGCGTGTCGACGGCGTCCTCAACGAGTCGATAGCCGCGCGCGCCCTTGCTGAGGAAGTAAGGGGTCGCGCCGGCTTCTTCGCCTATCTTCTGCGCGAGTTCGTAGAGAGCCGCTCCGTCGCCGCTCTTGAGTTCAAGCTCCACTTCGCAGATGCGTTTCTCGCGTCCTCGCGCCTCCAGAACGCCATCATCCAAAGCGACTTCGATGGAGGAGCCGTTCTGTGTGACGTTCCACGTGCGGCGCTTCACATCGAGCGAAAACTGCGGATGCAGATCGATCCCGCGCTTCTGCAGCTTCGACAGGCCAGGAGCTTTGACGTCCTTGAGCGAGGGACCGCCGTTCACGGCCTCGCTTTCCCACTCGCCACGCTCGACCAATCGAGGGTCTTTAAAGTCTGAAGCGACCGCTCGCCATTCCGTCGAATGCGCAGCTCGAAGCCTTCCTTGAGGAGATGCTGCTTTTCGTCGTCGAAATATGCGGTGTGGAAATGCTCCTGCGACGTTTGGGCTCCGGCAAGCAGTCGTGACGCGAAAAGCCGCTGGGCTTTATCGGGATCGAGCCGCAGCTTGATCTCAATTTCCCTTGGGCTCATCGCTACCCCGCCCTCTTAGCCGCCAGCTCCTTTCGGAGCATGCGATGCGGCGCTCCGCCGTGGATCGCCCGCGGCGGAGCCGTCACGCTCATGCGGCCTCGCGATTGACTCCGCCTTTCGCGAGATCCGAGAGCTTGCGATCGGCCGCCTGCTCCTCCGCGAGCGTCTGCCCGAGGATATCCGCGCATTCCTCTTCGCCGAGCTCTTTCGCCCAGGCAATGATCGAGCCGTAGACGGAAATCTCGTGATGCTCGATCTGCTGAGCCGAGGCGATGATCGCGGCGTCGAGGACCCTCTTGTCCTTGATGTCCGAGGGACCCGCGCTCGCCTCGTCGATGAGCGCATCTATCGTGGCGCAGGCGCCGCTCTCGCGAGGGAGGTCACATTTTTCAAAGACCTGCTCCAACCGCGTCACCTGATTTTTCGTCTCCTCGAGGTGCTTGGAGAGCGCCTGCTTGAGATCCTCTGACGTCGCCGCCTCGATCATCGAGGGCAGGTTGTCGACGATCTCGTTCTCCATGTAGTAGATGTTTTTCAGCTCATCGACGAACAGCTCATTGAGGTTCGCGATGCCCTTTCCAAACAGCGCCATATGCGCCTCCGCTTGTCGGATTGATGTTCTGGATCGCTGAGCTTAGCGACGGTGCTCCCAACCGCGGCGAGACGCCTCGGAATGACCTTCGGGGTCTCCGTACCACCCACTGTGTCCACGACGCTCGTCATGCTCGTCCTCTCGCGAACGCTGCTCATAGCGTCGCCCACCGCCGTGGGAGAAGCTTCTTCGTTCGTCCTCATCGCGATAGGAGCGGCGTTCGCCCTCGCGCTCTTCCCATCCTCTATGCGAGGCTTCCGCGTGGCCTTCCGGGTCGCCGAACCAGCCGCCATGCTGCCCGCTGCGGGCGGAACGTCGCTCAGGCTCGTAATCTTGTCCACGGCTGTAGCCCCGGCCGCGAGCGTCGTCGCTAACGAAACGTCCCTGCTCATCGCGCTCGGGTGCGCGCTGACCGCGCGACGCGTAGCCTTCGTCCTCGTAAGAGGATCGACCCAGCGACGATGAACGGTAGCCCCGATCGCGATCGCTCAGGAAGCGCCCGGACTCGTCGCGCTCCGGAGAGCCACGATAGCTCCGCTCCTGTCCGCGACGGCCATAATCTTCATCGCTCGCGTAGCGGCCCCTGTCGTCGCGATCGCTCATAAACCGGCCTTGGTCGTCGCGCCGCCGCCCGGTGTCTTCTTCCTGGCGATAGCGAGAGCCGCGGTCCTCGTAATCTCGTCCGCGTTGATAAGAAGCCATGCTTTCCTCCTGGATGTTCTCGTTTAGGTTTGCGGCCTTCGTGAAAGAACGAAGCTCCGCGTGAAGCGCCCCCTTCCCTACCCTGTTTGAGAGCTCCCCCTTGCGCGCCTTCAGCTTCTCTCCAATGGCGACGAGATCGGCTCCGGCGGCCTCGGCCTTCGCGAAGATGCTGTCGGGCTGCCCCTCCTCCTCTCGGATGTGCTGCTTGATCTGTTCGGCGAGCACCTTGACTTTTGCGTCGAAAAACGGGTCGTCCGGCGTTCCGCAGTTGAGTTCGTTGATGAGCATCTTTGCGCTGTCGTGCTCGACCTGCGCTTCGTCCAGCGGGTCATCGTCGATCAGCTCCCGGCAAGCCGGATAGAAAATCTCCTCCTCCAATATCGCGTGAAGCGTGAGCGCTTTGCAGACCTGTGTCACGATCTTCGCGCGATTGGCCCGCCGCGTCGCCAACTCATAGCGGTCGAAGAGCTGCTCGACCTCGCGGTGATCCTGTTTCAGTAGCGAAATGGCGTCGCCGCCGCTCTCCTTCGAGCCGATTTCGCTCGCTTCCTTCGCAGCGGCGGACTGGTTCTCCCCCCCATTTGCGCCGGTTTCTCCATTCGCGCCTGCTTGCGCGCTCTCCTTCGCCTGTTTCATCTTTCGTCTCTCCGTGGGGAAATCGTCTTTGGCCGGCATTCAGTGCGAGCCCGGCGCAGCCGCGTTGCAAGCCGCCTCGCAAGCTCGGCAAACCTGCGCGCAAATCTTACAATGTTCGTGATGGCTCGCGTGCCGTTGGCACTCGGTTGCGCAAAGGCGGCAACTTTCCGCGCAGGCGCGCAGCATCGCACGCATGTACATGCTATCGACGCTACCGCGTCGGGCCCCGGTCGCCCCGGTCGCGGCGCAAATGTCCGCGCAGTCAAGATCGAGCAGGATGCATTCCCGCAAAGCGTCGGTCTGCCTCTGGTCGAGGCAGGCGCCCGCGCAGGCCAAGCAGGTCTGCGCGCAGTCGACGCACAACTCGGCGCAGCGCGCGAGGACGTCGCTCGTCTGGCCCTGCAGCTCAGGGCGCGATCCGATCATGGTTTGCAGATGCAAGGGGCTGTTCCCTAAGAAGCGTCGCGAGCGCGGGCCCCACTCGCTAGGATTTCGCGGCATGCTCGGGCTTGCCTTTGCGTTTTGTCGCGGCGAGGCGTTGAAGCTCCGCTTCGCTCATCGAGTTCGACCATCGACCGGGAGGCGCCTTTGAGCTCGGATTTCTGTTTCTCGCCGCGCTTTGCTGAGAAGGCGGCGCCCGCCGCCATCTGTTGCGCTTTGGATTTCGCGGGCATGTTCGTCATCCCTTTTCTCATCGTGGGATGCCGCCATAACTCGCCATAAACGGAAAAGTTGTCGTCGGCTTTGGTTTAGAACCGCAAAATTGCAGGAGGCTTGCGCGCCGACTTCGGCGCGACGATGGGAGCCCCCAAATGCCGCGTCCTATGACAGACTTATCGTTTCCCAGCCGCTCGTGATAACCGCCGCCCACGCAGTCAATGGAGGCAACAAACCGGCCGTAGTGGATAACGTTTCAGCAAACCGTAGAGAGGCCCACGGATGCAGCGCGCGTTGCACAATCAACGCCGCGCAGCATCTCGCAAGGCAGCAGCCCCGCGCGCCCAATCACCTGAGCGACGGCAGGTAAGCCGGGCTAAGGTAAGAAAAGGGCATACAGTCGAGCAGGAGCTCTGTCAGCCGTACCATGAAGATGACGGCGAGTCCGACCTCGAACCCATAGAGCGACATGAGGAGGTAATACTGATCAGGGTGCATCATCCGCGTTACTCCTTGACTCTTATATGGTGAGATCGAGAACGTCGCTGAGCCCGTTTCGCAACGATGATTTTGCTGGCGAGCGCGTCCCCCTTCAACACAGCAGATATTCTCCGCCTCGCTCTCTTTAATGAGTGGGTGAGCGCGTACGGAATCGTCATTCAAAGGCCAGTCGGCAGGTGACAATGGGATTTGCGCCCTATTTCACCCTCAGACAGGCGGCGCGGGCCGCCGAATTGGGTGTCTCCATGCCCAACTCTTCACGAAGCTTCTGGAAGGGCTACCTGCGCTTGGCGCTCGTCTCCATCCCTGTGCGACTGGTCTCCGCCGAGCGCTCCAGCGCGGAGATCAAGTTTCACCAAGTCGATCGAGTTTCCAAGCAGCGCATTCGCTACGCCAAGACGGCGCCCGGCCGCGGCGAGGTGGCGAAGGATGACATCGCCACGGCCTATGAGTTCGAGCCTGGAAATTACGTCTTCATTGAGGAGGACGAGCTAGAGGCGCTCAAGCTTCCCTCTCGCCATGCGATCGAGCTCACGCAATTCGTCGATTCCGCTGAGATCGACCGGCTATTTTTTGATCGGCCCTATTACCTTCTGCCGGACGGCGAGATGGCGGAGGAAGGCTATAGGGTACTCCGCGACGCGCTGCATGAAAGCCGCAAGGTCGGAATCGGCCAGCTGACACTGCGAGGCCGCGAAAACCTCGTTGCCCTTTTTCCAGACTCGAAGGACCGCGGTCTGATCGTGCAGACCCTGCGCTACACGGGTGAGCTCAAGGATGCGGCCGAGATATTCTCCGGGCTGGGTCAGGACAAGCCGCGCGCCGACATGGTTCGCATGGCGGAGGATCTCATGCATGCGCGCAGCGAAGCCTTCGACCCGAAGAAGTTCAAAAATCATTATGCCCAGGCGCTGCGTGAGCTCGTCGGCATGAAGCTCGAGAAGGGTGAGCATGTGCCGGTCGAGGAACATGTCGAGCGCGGAGCCAAGATCCTCGATTTCATGGAGGCCTTGAAGCGAAGCGTCGGGGCCGCCGCGCCGGAGCCCCCTAGTCCCGAGCCGGAGCGCCGAGCCCTGCGCGCCAAGACGTCGGCGAAGAAGCAAGCCAGCAAGCCCGCGCGTGCGGCCAAGCGGCGAGCCTGAGCCATGACATCGCGCGCGCAGCCAGATTCGCTTGCGCGCTATCGCGACAGACGCGACTTCGACAAGACCGACGAGCCCCGCGGAGGCGCGGCGCGTGCGGGCGGAAGACGTCTCGTCGTACAGCGACATTTCGCGCGGCGCGAGCATTTCGATTTGCGGCTGGAGATGGACGGGGTCCTGAAGAGCTGGGCCGTGACAAGAGGACCCTCCGCTAACCCTTCCGACAAACGCCTCGCCGTGCGCACGGAGGATCACCCGCTGGAATATGGGAGCTTTGAAGGCGCGATTCCCAAAGGCGAGTATGGCGCCGGCATCGTCGAGCTTTGGGAGGACGCGACCTATGAGCCTTTGAACGGCGATCCGGAGCGAGCTCTCGAGAAGGGCAAGCTCGAGTTTCTAACGCTCGGCGCGCGCATGCGCGGGCGCTGGGCGTTGATCGCCATGAAGAAGCGCGACAAGGCGGAGAATTGGCTCCTGATCAAAGAGCGCGACGAATTCGCCGAAACCGACGACAGCCTTGCGGAGCGCTTCGATAGGAGCATCGCCAGTGGGCGCACGCAGGAGGAGATCGCGCGTGGAGCGCCATCACGACGCAGAGCTGAGACAAAGACGGGGAGCGCCGCGCCGAAAGCTGGACCGTCGCCTCGCGCGCAAACACCCGTCTTCGTACCCCCGCAGCTTTGCGAGGCCGCCGCGGAACCGCCACGAGGCGAGGACTGGCTGTTCGAGATGAAATACGACGGCTATCGTCTCGAGCTCGCCACCGGCGCCCAGGGCGCCAAGGTCTACACCCGCACCGGACTTGATTGGACCGCGCGTTTCCCAGGGCTCGCCCGCGCCGTCTTCGAGCTCCCCTGCAAAAGCGCCCTCCTCGACGGCGAGGCCATTGTGCTCGACGCGCGCGGAATCTCCGACTTTGCGGCGCTCCTCGCCGCCTTGGAGGGCCGCGATCAAGCCTCAATCGAGTTCTGCGCCTTTGATCTTCTCTTCCTTGACGGACGCGACCTCCGCGAACGGCCATTGCATCTTCGCAAGGAGACGCTCCGTAAGCTTCTCGCGCAGGAACGCGGCGTCATTCGCTATGCGGAGGACATTCGTGGCGATGGCGCGGCCGTTTTTGCACAGGCGACCGAAGCCGGCGCCGAGGGCGTCGTCGCCAAGCGTCAGAACGCGCGTTACCGATCCGGCCGCCTCGACGACTGGCGCAAGATCAAGGGCGACATGCGCGAGGATGTCGAGATCATCGGCTACCGGCCGTCGAAGGCCGGCGAGAGCTTCGCTTCCCTTCTTGCGGCACGCGCCACACCTGCGGGGCTGCGCTATGTGGGGAGCATCGGCACAGGGTTTGGCGCGCCAACGCGCAAGAAGCTCGCGGCGCTCATCGCGCCAACGCGCAATACCGAGCCCGAGGTCGACGGGGCGGCGAAAGCGCCAAAGGACGCGATTTATCTCGAAACGCCGTTCACGGCCAAGGTACGCTTCGGCGGCTGGACGGGGGATGGGCTCTTGCGTCACGCCCTCTTCCTCGGAGTGCGCGAGGACCTCGCCGTGCCGAAGCACAACGCGGCCAGGAGCAGAAGCGTGTCGACGCCGGTGACGCATCCCGAGCGCGTGATCTATCCGCAGGACGGGATCACTAAGGGCGACGTCGCCGCCTATTACGAAAAAATCTGGCCCCGCATCGCGCCGCATCTCGAGGATCGTGTCGTGAGCCTCGTGCGTGCGCCCGACACCATTGCAAATCTCTTCTTCCAGCGTCATCCCCTCGCTGGCATGAACGGAAGCGTTTTGGAAGTCGACTGCGAGGGCGAGACCTATATCGCGCTCGCGGGCGCCGCTGGACTGCACGCCGCCGCGCAGTTCGGCGCCATTGAGCTGCATGGCTGGATGGCGCGGCGTGACGATCTCGATCACCCGGATCGGCTGATTTTCGATCTCGACCCCGCCGAGGACGTAAGCTTTGCGCGCGTGATCGAGGCCGCAGCCGATCTGCGAGACTATCTCGCTGCGCTAGGCGTGAAGACCTGGCCCATGGTCACCGGCGGCAAAGGCGTGCATCTCGTCGCGCCGCTGGACCGCACGCTGGGGTGGCCAGAGACTGACGCCTTCGCGGAAGGCTTCGCGCGCATCGTCGCGCAGCAGCAACGCACGCGCTTCGTCGCCACGATGAGCAAGCGGCTGCGCACGGGACGCATCTTCATCGACTGGTTGCGCAACAAAAAAAAGGCGACGGCGATCCTGCCCTGGTCGTTGCGCGCTCGCCCTGGAGCCTCTGTAGCGGCTCCGGTATCGTGGAAAACACTTGGATCGCTCGACAGCGCCGCGGCCTTCAACATCCGATCGGCGCCGGAGCTTGCGAATGAATGGGGCAGCTTCGCCGCCGCAAGCCAAACCATCTCCCGCGAGTCTCGCGGACTCATCGACAAGGCGATCGTGCAGGGCGCGAAAAAACTGTTTTAGCGCAAGCTGTGAGCCGCCCTCGCGGCGTCATCGGTGTTGGAGCGCCGTCACCCAAGCAGAAAATTGGGAACAAAGCTCTAGGCCGCCAGTTGTAACGGCAATGCTGCCCCAGAACGCAACGTTTCCGCTCGAGGAGCAGAGGCCGCCTGCGGTTTTGCCGCACGCGGCGAAATGGATCACCGCAAGGAAAGGATCAAGTCATGAACTGGGATTCCGTGGAAGGCAACTGGAAGCAGTTTACCGGCAAGGTCAAGGAGCATTGGGGTAAGCTGACCGACGACGATCTGGCGAAAGTCGCAGGCAAGCGCGAGCAGCTCGAAGGAATGCTCCAGGAGCGTTACGGCTACGGCAAGGAGCAGGCCAAGAAGAATGTGGACGAGTTCCTGACCCGGCACTGACGTCTGAACCGACGTGCGGATTTGAAGGGCGCGCGAGCGCCCTTCAACGTTTGGCGTTCGCTTCCTTGCCGCGTCGCGCACACACCGGCTGCCCAGGCGGCGCAAAGATGACAATGTTTGAAGAGTCGACGGGCAGAGACATCACTTCGAGTTCAATCGCAGCCGCCCTCATCGTCGCAGGCCTTATCTATGGCCGCGTCCTTTTGATCCCTCTCTCTCTGGCGGCGATTCTGGCTTTCATGCTGGCGCCGCTCGTGAATCGGTTGACGCGTCTGAATGTGCCTCATGGAGTGGCGGTCGGCATCGTTCTCGCGGGCTGTCTTTCCCTCGCTTTCATTGGCAGCGGCGTGTTCAGCCGCCAGGTTTTGACGCTGACCGCGAGTCTTTCAACCTATAAGGGCAACCTGTCGCAAAAGCTTCACAGCTTCGCCCACCTGCGCGCCAATGGCGGAGAGATTCAGCGCGCCGTCGACTCGATCGATCAGCTCATGCGCGAATTCGAGGAGCAATTTCCCGGCGCGCCAAAGCCCGAGGAGCAAGTCAGAGTCGTCGTCGAAAAGAACGCTTCCACGAACATTCTGGAAACGCTACTCGCCGGCCTCGGCCCGCTCGAAGCCGTCCTCCTTACCCTTCTCTACACCGCTGTGCTGCTCGCGGAACAGGATGACATTGTCGACCGCGTGGTGCGTCTGGCCGGTGTGGAGAATTTGACCGGCTCGACATCGGCCTTGAGCGAGTTGGGTAAGCGGCTATCTCACTACTTTCTGATGCAGACCCTGATCAACGTCGGGTTCGGCATCGCCGTCGGTGCGGTTCTCGCGCTCATAGGCGTTCCACATGCGACTCTGTGGGCGATGGCCACCATTATCCTGCGCTTTCTCCCCTTCATCGGCACCGTCATCGCCGCAACGCCGCCCGTGCTGCTCGCCGCAGCGGTCGAGCCCGGCTGGACGCTCACGCTCGTCACTCTGGCGCTGTTCGTGGTGGGCGAATTCGTGACCAATCACTTTGCCCAGCCGCTCGTGCTCGGGCGTCACATTGGCCTCTCAACCTTCGCAATCATCGCTGCGGGCAGCTTCTGGTCCTTCGTTTGGGGACCCGTGGGACTTTTGCTTTCCGCGCCGCTGACCATCATCCTCGTCGTGCTCGGAGAATACGCGCCGCGCTTTAGATTTCTGAGCATCGTCTTTGGGAACAAGCCGCCGCTGACGCCCGACGAAGAGTTTTACCGTCGACTGCTTGCGGAGGATGCCATCGGCGCCTCCGAGCAACTGGAGGAGGCGAACGAGGTGAAGCCGGCGCAAATCGTGGCGGACGACATCGTCTTGCCGGCGTTGCGCCTGGCCGCGAAGGATCAACGCGCGCAGCGTCTCGACTCGAACAAGACTCTGCGCATGAAGGAGACGATGATCGAGATGGATGAGATCGTCTCGCCCAAGTTCGGGGAGGAACAAAGCACGGCTGCGGAACTTGCCAACGCGGCCGACGCCTATTTTATCGCCGCGCACGGTCCAATCGACGCCATGGCGACACAGTTCGCCGTAGCGTGGCTCAAGCGCATGACCGGGCGCGAATGCGCCGCGGTGAATCAGGCGACCGGACTGATGGCGCTGGCTTCCCTCAAAGCCCTAAAGGAGACACCGCCGACGATCGCGGTTCTCAGCGTCGGCGGCCTCGATCGCTCGCATTTGCGTTTGCTACTGCGCCGCGCCGTCAGCGCTTTCCCCGAGTCTCGCATCATCGCTTGCGACTGGATCGGCGCTTCTGACAAGGATCAAGCGGCGCAGAAGAAGGCCGCGCCGGACGCCGTCATACACTGCGCGAGCATGGCCGCTGTAACCCAGACGTTGCGATTTGGAGCGCCACCTCAAACGGGAACAACCCTCGCGGTCGCGGGTTAAGCCGTTGCATGCGTCATCAGACGCGGGGCAAGGAGAAGAGAATCATGGGTTCCCTCGACACTACACGCGATCAGCTGCAAGACTCCGCTAACGTTGTCGCCAATCGTGCGGGGACAATTGCGGAACAAGTCGGACAGCGCGTCTCCTCGGCTGCTGACCGTGTCTCCGACAGGATTGGCGGCCTGTCAGCGACGGCGCAGGAAAAAGGAACCGCCGTCGCCCAGAGCTCGAAGGAAGTGGCCGGCACGATGCGCGACGCCTTGGCGGAGTCGGCGCGAAACCAGCCGCTGACCACGATAGCAATGGCGATCGGAGCGGGGTTTCTTCTGGGCGCCATCTGGAGGTCCGGCCGCTGACGGCCCTGAGGCAGGAGTTCGCCATGCTGTTCGAGCCGATTATGAAGCTGCTGGAGGCGAGAGCACAATCGGCGGTGAGCCATGTGTCTACCACGGCGATGGCGCTGGTTCCGCTCCTCGTCGCGGTCGGCTTCGCTACCGCCGCGGCGGACTCCTGGCTTAGGGAAGCTTATGGAGAGCGAATCGCGTTCCTCATTCTCGCAGCGACCTATCTGGTGATCGCGCTCCTTATCTATGGGGCCGCGCGAGAGAGAGAGCATCGAAAAGCCAGAGAGGCGGCGGAAATCGCGGAAACGACAATTGTCAGTCCCATGCGTGAACTGACCAGCCACTTCAACTTGGCCGGCGTGGAGGAGACACTGTTGAGCCTCGTTGGCAGGACGGGCGCCCCCGCAGCAAAAGTCGTGGCTGAACAGGCGGCGAGGAATGTTCATCTCCTGCTGGGGGCGGGGCTTGGAATCTACTTCGCCTCGCGTATCGTCGACGGCCTGCGCACGCGTCAACAAAACCGGAGTTGAGGCGGGAGATCCTCGGCTCAAGCATGTCCGCTCGGATGGTCGAGCAGCTCCACCAGTCTTGCTCTGGCGCGATTCAGTCGACTCTTCACCGTGCCCATGGGAAGGTTCAAAAGAGCGCTCGCCTCCTCATAGGTGAGCTCGTTAACGGCCGTCATCATGAGGACCTCGCGCTGATCGTCCGGCAGCCGGCCGATCGCGGCTCGAACTTGGTTCATCTCGACCTTGATCTGCTGGCCGCCGTCCACGCCGATGCGACTGGCGAACACGCCGTCGCTGTCCTGAACCTCACGCTGGTGCTTGCGATACTCCGTAAAATAGGTGTTGCGCAGAATCGTCACGAGCCAACCGCGCAGATTGGTGCCCTCCTCGAAGGAGTCATGATGGGACCAAGCCTTAACGAGAGTCTCCTGAACGAGGTCCTCGGCCAATACGCGATTGCCCGCCATCGCAATGGCGAAGGCGCGAAGATAGGGCATTTCCTTGACGACAAGTCCGCCGAAACCTTCGGTGATCATTGCGCGACTTCCAGGTTGAGGAGGAGTTGGACAGACGCTCGCCGCGAGACCGGTCGAGCTTAGAGCGCCCTCGGTAAAAGCAGACGAAGAAGCAGCAAGAGCAAATTCAGGAGCACGAGCGCTGCGAGGAACGCGAGCGCCCAATCGTTGATGTTTGCTGTTCCGGGGGTGTGGACGACAGTGGATAACGCCTCGGCGCCCTTGTCCCAGACGCATTTCAGCGTCTCGCCGGTCGCCAAATCCGCTACAGCCTTATCGCAGGTCACCATGTCTCGCCTCGCTCCTATCGCCACTCATAAGTAGGGGGGAAGAAGCGAACGTCGTAGGTGAATGCTTCGTACGTAGTTTACCTAGCCCCCGGGGAGCGCCGGCATGAAGCGCTATTCCACCCACTCATGGGGTCGCGGCGTCCTTTGCGAGGACGCTAAACGCCTCGGCGTCCGATTAGACCTCCGATGAGCGCAACGACGAACAGCACCACCGCCACCCAAAACACGATTCGCGCGGCCTCGATCGCGGTTCCCGCCACGCCACCGAACCCGAGCGCGGCCGCGACGATTCCAACGACCAGGAAGAGCAGCGCCCAGTAAAGAAGATTGCCCACGTCTACCTCCTTTGACTTGCGCCTCTCGCGCGCTGCGGAGGCGGAATGCAGCCTCGATCTCAGGAGTTCAGTCTCCCGATCACGGCAAGGACCACAAGATCAAAAGCACGGCCCCGACCTCGCCGCCCCCTTTGTGCGGCTTAACGCGCGCTTTGCTTGGAATGTTCCCGCTGCCGCAAACATTCCCTCGAGAGCAGGGCGCGCTGTCACTCCGGCATTTACAAACACCTCAGTCTCTCGCGAGGCGCGGCTCCCATTCTGCCGTTCTGCTGTCGAAGACGTAGGCGGGCGCACTTCTCAAAGCCTGCTTCGCGAGGTTGAGGGATAGCCACGACCTGCCGTCACGCCGATTGACCTTGATGGAGTTGAGAGGCACGGCGATATCCTTTTCAGCGACTCCGAGAAAGACCCCGACCGAGAGCAGGACTGCGTTGATTTTTCCGTTCCGGTCGACGAGCATGTCCTTGACCTCGCCGATCCTGTAATTGGCTTCATCATAGACTTTCGCCTTGTAGAAGGCGGAGATCAGAGTTTGATGCGGCGGCAAGCTCGTCAAAGGACGCGCGGCTCCAGCCGGCGCATCTCGCTCCATTTCGGCGGCCGTCGATCCGAATACCGCGCCCGCTGATCCGATCGCGAGAGCAAAGGCGAGAGCGAGGCTGTTTCTTAATGGCATGAGGCTTATCCCTTTCATCGCGTTGACACTCGGGGATGAGCCATAACAAGCAGGGATGATGCTTGTTCCGAATTCCGCGACGAAGCTTGAACAGAGATTCGCGGGGCCAAAATGTGCCCCTCGTAGCCTCACTCAAATCGCCAGCCCCATCGCCTCAAGGGCTGTTGATTTCCATTGAGAGCTGACCCGGGCAGCAGGGGTTTTTCCACCGAGAACTGACCCATGTTCGAACCCTTCCCCCACGGGCATCGCGGGGGAGCATGGAGTGATCGACATGGAGTTATTGAGCGTCATCCGACGCTGGCGACATCGGCAACATCTCTCGATCCGGGAGATCGCGCGACGAACGGGGCTGTCGCGGAACACGGTACGCAAGTATCTGCGCTCGGACAGCGTTGAGCCGAAGTTCAACATCCCTGACCGCCCGAGCAAGCTGGATCCCTACGCTGACAAGCTGGCGCAGATGTTGCGGTTGGAGGCGGCGAAGTCGCGCAAGCAGAAGCGGACGGTCAAGCAGTTGCACGCCGATTTGGTCGCTCTCGGCTACGACGGCTCCTACAATCGCGTGGCGACCTTCGCGCGCGAGTGGAAGGCGGCGCGGCATCGGGAGCAACAGACGTGTGGCCGCGGCGCTTTCGTGCCGCTGGCGTTTCTGCCCGGCGAGGCGTTCCAGTTCGATTGGTCGGAGGACTGGGCGATCATCGCAGGCGAGCGGATCAAACTGCAGGTCGCTCAGTTCAAGCTCTCCTACAGCCGCGCCTTCATTCTGCGGGCCTACCCGCAGCAGACGCATGAGATGCTGTTTGACGCCCACAACCACGCCTTCCGCGTGCTGGGCGGCGTGCCGCGGCGCGGGATCTACGACAACATGCGCACCGCCGTCGACAAGGTCGGGCGCGGCAAGGAGCGGCAAGTCAACGCGCGTTTCGCGGCCATGGTCAGCCACTTCCTGTTCGAGGCCGATTTCTGCAACCCAGCCTCCGGCTGGGAGAAGGGGCAAATCGAAAAGAACGTTCAGGACGCGCGGCACAGGCTCTGGCAGCCGACGCCGAACTTTCCCTCGCTGGCGGCGCTGAACGACTGGCTGGAGGCGCGATGCCGGGAGCTATGGGCCGAGATCCCGCATGGCTCGCAGGCGGGTACGGTCGCCGACGCCTGGCGCGAGGAGACGCAGCACCTGATGCAACTTCCCCGCCCCTTCGACGGCTTCGTCGAACATACCAAGCGCGTCTCGCCGACATGTCTTATCCACCTGGAGCGCAATCGCTACAGCGTGCCGGCCTCCTTCGCCAATCGCCCGGTCAGCGCGCGGGTCTATCCTGAACGCATCGTCGTGGCCGCCGAGGGGCAGGTTGTTTGCGAGCATCGGCGCGTCTTCGCCCGCTCCCACGATCGCAAGGGCGCGACGGTCTACGACGGCGGCACTATCTCGCGGTCATCCAGCGCAAGCCGGGCGCCTTGCGCAATGGCGCGCCCTTCGCCGAACTCCCGCCCGCCTTCCGGGCCTTGCAACAGCGCATACTCAAGACGCCAGGCGGCGACCGCGAGATGGTCGAGATCCTCGCCCTGGTCCTCCAGCACGACGAGCAGGCCGTGCTCGCCGCCGTCGAACTGGCGTTGGAGGCGGGCGCGCCGACCAAGACGCATATCGTGAACGTGCTGCACCGGCTGGTCGATGGAAAACCGATCGACGCGCCGCCAGTGAAGCCGCCCAGCGCGCTGACGCTCACCACCGAACCGCAGGCCAATGTCGAGCGCTATGACGCCCTGCGCAAAGCCCGGGAGGCGCGCCATGCGTCATAATCCCGCCGCCGGCGCGATCGTCATCATGCTGCGCAGCCTCAAAATGCACGGCATGGCGCAAGCCGTCGGCGAACTCACCGAGCAAGGCGCTCCGGCCTTCGAGGCCGCGCTGCCGATCTTGTCGCAGCTTCTGAAGGCGGAAACAGCCGATCGGGAAGTCAGATCCACCGCCTACCAGCTCAAGGCCGCGCGCTTTCCAAACTATCGCGATCTCGCCGGCTTCGACTTCGCCAGCAGCGAGGTCAACGAGGCGTTGGCGCGTCAGCTGCACCGCTGCGAGTTCCTAGAGGATGCCCATAACGTTGTCTTGGTCGGCGGCCCCGGAACGGGCAAGACGCATCTCGCCACGGCGATCGGCGTCCAGGCCATCGAGCATCACCGCAAGCGCGTCCGGTTCTTCTCCACCGTCGAACTCGTCAACGCGCTCGAGCAGGAAAAGCTTCAAGGAAAAGCCGGGCAGATTGCGGCGCGGCTCACACACGCCGATCTCGTCATCCTCGACGAGCTCGGCTATCTGCCGTTCAGCGCCTCCGGCGGCGCCTTGCTCTTCCACCTGCTGAGCAAGCTCTACGAACGCACCAGCGTCATCATCACGACCAACCTCGGCTTCGGCGAATGGGCCGCCGTGTTCGGCGACGCGAAAATGACGACGGCGCTCCTCGACCGCCTCACCCACCGCTGCCACATCCTCGAGACCGGAAACGACAGCTTCCGCTTCAAGGACAGCTCGGCGAAAGCCGCTAAACCCACAAAGG
Source organism: uncultured Alphaproteobacteria bacterium (assembly GCA_963808525.1). GTDB lineage: Bacteria > Pseudomonadota > Alphaproteobacteria > Rhizobiales > Beijerinckiaceae > Methylocystis. The sequence continues at coordinate 425,740 of CAWEGE010000017.1, read as the reverse complement.
AGAAAACCCGCAACTTGACGAACGCCTGACCCTCAAACCATCATCAACCCGGGTCAGTTCTCAATGGAAATCCCGGGTCAAATCTCGGCGGAAATCGACAGCCTCAAGGGCGTCCATAAGCTCGGGACGAGCGCGTTCGACGGCGTTTTCGCCCTCTTTGATCGCCTCCTCGGCGCGTTCGAATTCCAGAAAGCCGATGTGGCCCACGCGCGGCGCGATATGCACATCCGGCGGATCGCCCGCGAGACGCGATCGGGTGAGACGGTCCTGCATGATGCTGAGGGATGTCATCATCACACCGAAAATATTTGGATTGTCGCGTCCTACGCCGAAAATGCCCTGGGTGAGGCTTTCGGGTGGAGCGTGATCTGTGGCTTCGGCTTGCGCGCTCATGAGACCGCTCGGATCAAAGCCGAAAGGCGACCGCGAGGCGGCGGAGCCTTGGCGCATCTTCCCGAGAATGTCGGTGTTTAGATTGATCGCGATGACCAGATCCGCCCCAAGGGATCGGCAAGCCGCGACGGGCATGGGATCGAGAAGCGCCCCGTCAGCGAGCCAGCGGTTTCCGAGCTCGATCGGGGGCAGCAGTCCCGGCATGGCGATGGAGGCCCGGATCGCTTCGGCAAGATCGCCTTCTCGCAGCCACACCTCGTGGCCCGTACCCAAATCGGTGGCGACGGCGATGAAGGGAACATGGAGATCTTCGATGCGCTGTTGTCCCATGAACTTCCGCAGCTCGTTCTTAATCTTGTCTCCCTTGATCATGCCGCCTCGGCCGAAGCTGAGGTCGAGATAACCCACAACTCGGCGCGGACTTAGGCTGAGAGCCCATTTCTCCAACACATCCAGCTGGCGGACCAAGTAGCAGCCGCCGACGAAAGCGCCCGCCGAACAGCCGGCGACGAGATCGAAGGGAACGCCAAGTCGGGTCAGAGCGCGTATCGCGCCAATATGAGCCCACCCGCGCGCCACCCCACTGCTCAAGGCAAGACCAACCTTTCGGCGCCGGAAACGGCTCATCGAAGCACTATTGCCCATGACTTCCTTCTTCCGTGGCCGCTGAACTGCGGCCTCAACGGGCTTTCATAACGACCATGGCGATGTCGTCATCGAGCGGCCGCTCTCCACAAAAGCGCTGCGTGTCCTCGAGGAGAGCCTTTACAACGCCCTCAAGATCGAGCCCCTTGTGCTTGCGCAGCGAGGCGACGAGTTTCTCGACACCAAAGAATTCGCCGGCGGCGTTCTGAGCCTCGGTCACGCCGTCGGTATAAAGCAGCAGTAGATCTTCGGGAACGAGCTCGACCGTCTTCTCCTCGAAGTCTACATTGCGCAGCGCGCCCAAAACTAAGCCTTCGGCATCGAGCATCGCGGGCAGTCCGTCGCGAGACCGCAGCAGGATCGCCCGGTTATGCCCCGCATTGGCATAGGTCAATCGTCGCCGCTGTGGGTCGTATTTCATGTAAAGCATCGTGATGAACGACTCCGAACGCGTGAGATCGTCGTAGAGCAGCTCGTTCAGATCGCCGAGAACCTCGGCCGGCGAGACTGCCGCGCTGGCCTTAAGCGCCTCCACCCGCAGCGTGCTGCGAACTTCCGTCATTAGCAGAGCGGCGCCGACGCTATGCCCCGAAACATCGGCGATGACGACATCGACCGTTCCCGCGTTTTCGAAAAAGTCGAAGTAGTCTCCGCCCACCTGACTAGCAGGCGCGCAGAACCCCGCAAGCTCGACGCTGGGCAAGCGCAGAGGCGCGTTCGGCAACAGCGAGAGCTGAATATGTCTGGCTATCTCAAGCTCATGGTTGCGCTGCGCCGCTCTGCGGCCTTCGGTCACGTCGGTGTGGATCCCCACATAATTCGTGATCTCACCGGCCTCGTCCGCGACGGGAGAAACAAGCAACTCGTTCCAAAAGGATGTGCCATTCCTGCGATAGACGCGGAGAGTCACCCGGCAATCCTCCCCGGCCCGCACCGCGCGATTGAAGCGCTCGAGCGACGCTTCGTCCGTCTCCGGACCGCGCAGCATGCGCAAATTTCGCCCAAGGAGCTCCTCCCGGGCGTAGCCGGTCATGCGGCAGAGCGCGGGGTTAACATAGATATTGGGAATTCCGCGCGCCTTCGCGTCGCTGATCGAGATGCCGACATGCACAGACTCCATCGCACGATCTCTCAGACGCAGCGCGTCCTCGAAAGCCTTCTGCGCGGTAATGTCGTGGTCGACGCCCCTCCAGCGCACAAGCCTTCCGTCCTTGTCGAAAATCGGCGCGCCGCTCGACTCGGTGAACACCACGCTCCCATCCTTGTGGCGATACTGGTTGACGAGCCGGAAAAACGGTCGAGGCTTCTCTGCGCTTGAAGAGTCGTCACTCTCGGCATCGACATGCAATTCGTGGTAGCTCCTGCCGATGATCTCTTCCGCAGCGTACCCTAAGATGATCTTCACCCCTGCGCTGCTATAGATGTATCGACCCGCGGCGTCCTGCTCCCATAGCCACTCTCCGGTCATCTCCGCGACGTGACGGAAACGCGCCTCGCTTTCGATCAGCGCCTCTCTGTCACGCTTTTGCGCTGTAATGTCCTCTTGAATAGCGATGTAATGCGTGATTTCACCGCTTGCATCACGCAGCGGCTTGATCGTCTCCATGGCCCAATAGAGGCTTCCGTCCTTGCGACGGTTCTCGATTTCTCCCCGCCATTCCCGGCCTTCGCCAATCGTTCGCCAGAGCCGAAGATACTGTTCGGGCGCCGTGTGCTGAGGGCTAAGCACGCGCGGCGTCTCGTTGACGAGTTCATGAACGATGTAGCCGGTGAGCTTCGAGAAGCTTTCGTTCACATATTGAATCACGCCCTCCCTATCCGCGATCAGCACGGCGACCGGACTTTGGTCCATCGCCGAGGATAGCGTCAAATATCTCTGCGCCGCCTGCTTCCTTTCCGTGAGATCATGCGTCACCCCTAGAAAGCGACGTCTTCCGTGCAGCCAGAACTCGCCGATCGACAAATACACGGGAAATAACGAGCCATCCCTGCGCCGCGCGATGACCTCGCGGCCGACGCCGATGATTTTCCTCTTGCCGGTACGAAGATAGGTGGCAATGTACTCGTCGTGCGCCCCCTGAGTCGGCCAAGGCATGAGCATTTTCACGTTTTGGCCAACCGTCTCCCGACGCTCATATCCGAACAGCCGCTGAGCGCCGGTGCTGAAAAACTTTATTATCCCCGCTTCGTCGATCAGGATGACGCCGTCGGGAATGGTGTCGAAGATTTGACGGAGCGTAGACTCCTGCTCTTCGCGAACTCGATGCGCGCTCGGACGGAGAGCTGGCGCGTCGCATAATCAATAATCTATATCCAGCGAAACTACGCGCGAGCGCACGAACATCGACCTCGATCTCGATTTCACTTCCGTCCAGTCGACGCAAGCGGCACGCCCTCTTTCCAGGGACTGGCTCGTCAAGGTCGGCGCCGATCGGAGGAACGAGAGGAACGGGGGCGCCGAGCAATTCCGTTTCTTTGTATCCGGTCAAATCCTCAGCAGCCTCACTCATCAGCACGAGCGCGCTCGTGTCATCAAGAATGCAGACGGCTTCGTTCACGCTGTCCAGCGCCGCGCGCAGAAGCTTCGCGTTCACCGCATCCGAACCCTGCCGCAACATCGCCAGCCTCGAACACCAAGACCACGCTTCATCGGAAGACATAGGGCTGAACGCCGTCTCCGCCAGCGGCGCGAGCTCAACGGTGTGATTCCGCCAAAGTCCGCTCAGCTTCTCGCCGCGCCAGAGGCCGCCGCGCAAGCGTCGACAAAGAAATGGACTTCGCTGATCAAAGCAGCGAAGGGAACCAAGGTCACCGGATCGGCGTCAACAAGCTCAGATCGAAGCATTTGAATCTTGGCGAGACGGGTCTCGAGCGCGTGTCCGCGGATGAATGGAGAAAAGTCGCGAAACTTCGAGTTCAACTCCACGCGGACAAAGCGCGCCGCAGCCGACCGAATCTCGTCCTCGAGCGAGCCCTGCAAGCGACGCTCCCAGACATCGCGCGGCTTCAGTTCCGAAAGAAGCGAAGCGAGTTGCCGCAATCCGAGAGACCGCAGGAACTCTTCGTAGGCCTCGGCGACTTCCCCGAGATTTTGCTGGAGGTTACGCGATAGATCCACCAGCGCGGGAAAATCGCGCAAGCGGTTCAAGAAGAGAAGCCGCGCCGCCTCGGGAGCCGCAGAAGTCAGCACGGTGAACTCTGGGCTGGTCTTGAGGTAATCCTGATAGCGCGTAAGCTCTTCCCGCCATTGCTCGATCGTGCGCGGATCTGGCCGTAATCGCCTGCCATGCTCCCACGCCCATCGGCAAAGAAACGCAATCGCCCCCTCCAATTGTAGCAGCAGCGCATACTGGCGGTCTGGCGTCATTTTCCCATCCAACGCGCGCACAGCTTCCCGCCAGCGTTCGCCCTGTAGTATCTGATCGAACGCGAGATGAAGCGCGACTGCTTCGGCGACGCGAGCCGAGTCCATGCTGCCCGCAGCAGAAAGGAAACCGATCCCGGCTTGGTCGATAATCCTGTTGCAAATGACGGCGCAGGCTATCTCTTTGCCAAGCAGATGATCCTTCAACGCCGAGCTGTAGCGGGCGCGGACGCGGGCCGGGAAGTATTCGACGCCGATAGTCTGAGCCCACTCCTCATCGAGAACGCCTTGCGCCTCCAGGAGCCCCCGCTTTAGCGCCAGCTTTCCCTTCGCAAGCAAGATGGCGAGCTCGGGCCTCGTCAGCCCCTGATCGCCACGTGCAAGCATCTCCTTTCGCGAAGGGAAAGCCTCGACGGCGCGATCCAGCAAGCCGGCATTTTCCAAATGATCGGCCGCCTCCAAAAAGGGACCGAGATCGGCGAGACAGCGCTCACGCTCGAGCGACAGGCAAAGGCTCTGGTGATAATTATTGTCGAGAACCTGTGCGCACACCTCATCTACGAGCTCGCGCAACAGGAGGTTCCGCTGCTCTTGGTTTGAGTGCGCTTCCCTTGAGTTCGTCCCCGATGACATCAGGATTTTGAGATTAACCTCGTGATCCGAGAGATCGACACCGGCGGAGTTGTCGATGGCGTCCGTGTTTATGCGTCCGCCTTTCAACGCATATTCTACTCTCGCCTTTTGCGTGAAGCCAAGGTTTGCGCCTTCGCCGACGACTTTCGCCCGAAGCACGGCGGCATCCACGCGGGCCGCGTCATTGAGATGGTCTGCGACCCAATCGTTGGTTTCGGCGCCGGACTTCACATAGGTCCCGATTCCGCCCATCCACAGCAGGTCCACGGGTGCGGCAAGCAGCAGCCGGATCAGGGCGTCGCCATCCAAGCTTGCGTTGCGCGCGCCGAGCCACTGCGCGACTGCTGGACTCAAGAATATGTCCTTGGCGCTGCGTGGATAGACTCCGCCGCCGGGGGAAATGAGAGCGCGATCATAGTCAGCCCAGCTTGAACTAGGCTTCTCGAAAAGGCGGCGACGCTCCGCAAAAGAGACCTGTCGATCGGGATTGGGATCGATAAAGATGTATTCCGCGTTGAAAGCGCCAAGTAGCCGGATGCTGTTCGACAGCAGCATGCCGTTGCCGAAGACGTCGCCTTCCATTCCACCGACTCCGACGACGGACAGGCTGTGTTCATCGATGTCGTATCCGATTTCAAGGAAGTGCCGCTTCACGCAGGTCCAGGCGCCGCGCGCGGTGATGCCGAGCATTTTGTGGTGAAAACCATGCGATCCGCCTGTCGCGAAAGCGTCACTGAGCCAGAAGCCATATTCACCCGCGATTTCATTCGCGTAGTCTGAAAAATTGGCCGTGCCCTTGTCGGCGGCGACGACAAGATAGGGATCGGCATCATCGTAGCAGAGAAGCTCGGCGGGGTGCTGCGCGCCGCTATCCTTCGGGTTGTCGGTTATATCGAGAAGACCGCGGATGAAAATTCCGTAGGCCTCCTGCGCCTTCGCCGGCGAACCGCGGACGCCAACAGCCGTGGCCTTGAGCACGAAGCCCCCTTTTGCGCCCTGAGGAACGATCACGGCGTTCTTCACCATCTGTGTGCTCATGAGCTCGAGAATCTCGGTCCTAAAATCATCCGGGCGCTCGGACCAGCGCACACCGCCGCGCGCGAACTCTTGCCCCCCGAAGATGCACTCCCTCCATAAACCGTGAGTGCACGTAAGTTTCGGCGAAGGGGCGCGGATTTCGGCATGTTGATAACACCAAGGCTCCCGATTTTGAGAGAGATGCAGCGCCTGGCGCCTCTTTGCAGAAGGAAGAAGTTGCTACGCCACGTCGAGTTGATGAGATTGAAGAGGTCACGCAAGATCCTGTCTTCGGCGATGTCGTCGACATCATCCAGCGCGACGATGAGCTCTTGACGGATCGCCGGTAGCGTCTCGATCTCTCGTTCGGCGGGGCCGCCGAGCGCGGGGTCGGGCTTGAACCGCGCTTCGAAATATCGGTAAAGCAACGCGGCGGAACGGGAGTTCATGAGAAGCGCGCCATGAATCCTTCGCTGGTCGAAGCGATCGGAGAGTTGCAAATAGTAGTTGCAGTAGGCGCGGAGCAGATCGATTTGACGCCAATCCAGCGCGGTTCTGAGAATCAGACCATTCAATATGTCGTCCTCGACCTTGTCGTTGAGAAGAGCGTCCATAGCCGCCGCCAAAGACGCTTCGACGGCGCCGGTCCATTCGGTCTCCGCGAAGCTGGACGTCACGCGGAAATCACGAATGAAAAGCGTGCGTCCATCGAGAACGACGCGAACGAGAGTTTGATCGATGACGCGTAGGCCGACGTTGCGCAGCACTGGCAGGATCTCGTCCAAATTCCGCAGCTTGACGCTATAGAGAACGAGGCGCCAAAGACCCCCTTTCTGGCCTCTCGTCGCCGGACCAAGGCGTAAGGCGTCACGCTCGTCCGCGAAAACTTTGGCGAGGCTGAGGGCGTCGCGCGCCGCCTCGCGGGGAAGAGTTGAAAGCTGATAGCTTTTGGGAAACAGGATTTCCCGAGGCGGGATCTCCGGCCCCGGCGGCCGCCGCTTCATAAAGCGATCGTAGATTTCGCGAAACTTCAGCTCCCAATTCATGTTCGCCTGCGCATTGTCGCCATTGACGCCTCGTGCGCCATTGCCGTCATCGACGCGACGGTGGGCCTAAAGGAGCTTCTTCTTCATCTCGAGCACGTTTCCGCAATCGGTTCTTCGGTACTCTACGGAATCCATCAAGGTACGTATGAAAAATAGGCCGCGTCCGCGCTCATGCAGTTGATCGACCTCAGGAGCGCTCGAACTCGCCAGATCAAAGCCCTCGCCGTGATCGAACACGCGCACGCAAAGATCACATTTTTCGTAGGAAAGAAGAATTCTCACACGGTCCTGGTTGTCGGCCGGGGAACCGTATTGGATCGCGTTGGTCACGGCTTCTGTGACCACGAGATTGAGGTTATAGGCGAGCGCCTCGCGGTCTGCGACGCCGTCGTCGATCTGCCTGGCGATGAGCTCGGCGATGTTACCGATCAAGCCGAGGTATCGTGTCTGGTTTGGGAACTGGATATCCAGATTGAGGATCGTCGCCGGCGCGTCGCACATACGAACCCCCGCCCTATTCACTCAAGGCTTCCTGAAGACCCGAATAAATTTCGAAGACGCGTTGCAAGCGCGTCAGCTCGAACATGGAGCGGACCCGTGGCTGCAAGCCCGCGAGGGCAAAGCTTGTAGTCCGCTGCACCGCGTTCTTATGGCCGGAGAGCAAAGCTCCCAACCCCGAACTGTCAATGAACTGCACATTGCGCAGATCCACGACCACATCATGGGAGCCGTCTTCGAACAGCTTGAGGATCCGATCCTTCAGCTCCCCGGAATTGTGCGCGTCCAGGCGTTCCTCCTTCAGCGTGAGGATAGTCTTGCCGCCACGCTCTTCGGTGAGAACCTTCATTGCTAAGCCTCGTAATGGCCCCCACGGACTACGAGTAAATACATAGTTCTCGCCGCAGTTTTGGGAACGGGTCGGGCTTCCCGCAAGCAGCTTCCCGAGCGGATCCCGTTCGCTGCAATGCGCTCGGCCGGCGGTCCAGAGCGCCCTATCCTGGGGTTGAGAGATCGAGCATCGCCGCGGCAAGAAAGCGCCCCGCCTCGCCTCCGGAGACCGAGCGATGATCGAAGGTCAGGCTGAGCGGGAGCATTCGACGAGCGACGAGGGCTCTTTCATGAACGACGGGCTCTCTCCGTATGCGCCCAGCCCCAAGGATGGCCACGGTTGGGGGCACAACGATCGGCGCGGCGTAGCGGCCGGCGATGACGCCGAAATTGGAAAGCGTGATTGTGGCGCCCCGCATCTCCTCGGGCGGCACGCGGCGCGCCGCAAGATCGGCGCGCATGCGATCGATGCCCGCCCGCAGGTTAGCCGCGTCTCGCGCCCCCACGTCCCTCAGCACGGGGACGAAGAGACCCTCCGGCGTATCGACGGCGACGCCGAGATCGATCTTGCGCAGCACGCGTCTCGCCAGAGCCCCGCTTTCGAACCAGGCGTTCAGCGAAGGCTCCGCCCGGCAAGCAGCCACGAGCGCGCGGATGAGCCTGACGGTGACGTCTTCGCCCGCAGACCAGGAATTGATGTCGACGTCGTCCACTATTGTCGCCGCGGCCACCTCGGCTTGCGCGAGCGCCATGTTCTGCGCCATGACGCGGCGAAAGCCGCGCAAAGGTTCAGGCGGCTCGGTTTCGCTCAAGATTTCGCGAGACGCGCTGCACGTCTCCCGCCGTGATTACGCCGTCCGGGCCTGACGGAGTCACCATGGCAAGCTCGACGCCAAGCTTATGGGCGAGCGCTCGCACGGCAGGGGTCGCGCGAACCCCGGCGCCCGCGTGAACAATTGTCTGCGTCGTCTCGGCGAGCACATGCGAACCGGATTGCACGGCACCCACGACGGATCCGGAGTCTTCGGCCTCCCCACCTTCGCCTTCAAAACCGACGAGAGGCGCGCCGATATGCACGATGTCGCCAATCTCGGCGAAGAGGCGAGAGACGCGTCCAGCTTGAGGAGACGGGATCTCGACGACCGCCTTCGCCGTCTCCACGGCAAGCAAGGGGGCGTCGACAGCGACCACGTCTCCGGGGCGCACGCGCCACTCGACGAGTTCGGCCTCTTGCAGCCCTTCGCCGAGGTCGGGCAGTTTGAATATTTTCACGCTGCCTCCATGCATTTTTGCACCGCTTCCACGATGCGCGCGACGCTCGGAATATATTGCTTCTCCAACTTCGCGAGCGGCACGACGACGTCGTAGCCCGTCACGCGCATGACGGGCGACAGAAGGGAGTAGAGCGCGCGTTCGGCGAGCTCCGCGGCGATTTCAGCTCCAAAGCCGGCGGTGCGGGGCGCTTCGTGGACGATCACGCAGCGACCAGTCTTTTCGACGGATTTCAGGATCGTCTCCGAGTTGTAGGGCTTGAGCGTGGCGAGATCGATGACCTCGATTTCGACGCCGCGCTGCGCCAAGGCCTCTGCTGCGCCCATGACCTCGGCATGAGAAGCGCCCCAGGTTACAACGGTGGCGTCGCGTCCCTCGCGAGAAACGAAGCATTCGTCGAGCGGCAAAGCCTCGCCGTTGTCCGCGACTTCCTCTTTGAACAACCGGTAAAGGCGCGTGGGCTCCAGGAATACGACCGGATCTGGATCTCGAATGGCCGCAAGCAGCAGCCCATAGGCGCGCGCCGGGGTCGAAGGCGCGACCACGCGAAGCCCCGGCATGTGCGCGAACATCGCCTCGGGGCTTTCCGAGTGGTGCTCTGGCGCGTGGATGCCGGCGCCGCAGGGCGAGCGCAGCACCATGGGGCAAGTCAGCCGGCCGCGCGTGCGATTGCGCAACCGTGACGCGTGATTGATCATCTGGTCGATGGTCGGGTAGATGAATCCCGAGAACTGAATTTCCGCAACTGGCTTCAGGCCGACCGCCGCCATGCCGATGGCGACTTCGGCTATTCCCGCTTCCGCAAGCGGCGTGTCGATGACGCGCTCGCGTCCGAATCGCCCCTGAAGGCCGTTGGTCGCGCGGAATACGCCGCCATTGACGCCAATGTCCTCGCCGAGCAGCACGACGGATGGGTCCCGCGCCATCTCGAAGCCCAGCGCCATATCGATGGCTTCGACGAGCGTGACTTCAGCCATGCCCGCCTCCCGGCGCCGGCGCGTGGCGTCGCGCTTCGTCGCGCTGGCGCAGCATGGAAGGCGGCAGCGTCGCGAAGAGATGCTCGAACATCGAGTCACACGTCGGAGCGGGGGTCGCGACGTAGCGCGCGACCTCTCTTTCGACCTCATCGCCGCAATCCTTGAGCAGCGCCGCTTCCTGCTCCTTCGACCAAAGCCCGCGTGCGATGAGCAGAGTGCGCAAGCGCCCGATGGGCTCGCGGGTCCATGCCGCGCGCACGCTCTCTGGATCGCGGTAGCGGCTGGCGTCGTCCGCGGTGGTGTGATCTCCGAGACGATAGGTCAGCGCCTCGATCACGGTCGGGCCGCCGCGGCCCCTCGCCTTTTCGATGGCGAAGCGCGCGGCCTGGTGCACGGCGAGCACGTCGTTGCCGTCGAGCTGAACGCCTTCGACTCCGGCGGCGATGCCTTTCTGCGCCAGGGTTTCGGCGGCGCTGCCGAGCGCGCGCGGAGTTGAGATCGCCCATCCATTGTTGTTGACGACAATGACGAGGGGAACCCGCCACACGCCGGCCATGTTGAGCGCTTCATAAAAGCCGCCGTTTCCCGTTCCGCCATCGCCGATGAAGCAGACGACGACACGCTCCTCATTGTGCAATTGGAAAGCGTAGGCTGCGCCAACGGCATGCGCGACTTGCGTTGCGACCGGCACGCAAATCGGGAAATCGGTTCTGGCGTTCGTAAAGTCGCTCCCGCGCTCGTCGCCTCCCCAATACAGCAGAATTTCCGTCATGGTGACGCCGCGCAGGAACTGGGCTGGGTGATCCCGATAGGACGGGACCAGCAGGTCGTTTTGACGCATGGCGGCGGCGACGCCGACGCCGATGGCCTCTTGCCCCAGGGCGGAGGCGAATGTTCCGAGTTGCCCGGTGCGCTGCAGGGCAATCGCTTTCGCGTCGAACAGACGCGCGCGCGTCATCGCGCGATGAAAGCCGACCAGCAGCTCCGCATCTTCAGCGATCCTTCCCGCCGAGTCACTCGGCTGACCCGCCGGCGAGAGCAGCTGGAGGTAATCGACGTGAAATTCAAATCCCATGGCGCAATCCCGCCGCGCGACACGATGTTTCGCTCTTCGAGCTGAATTAGAGCGCGAGTGTCTCGAAGTCAGCTGTTGCTCCGGATTTTTGTCGCGGCGCCGCAGCACGGCGAATCGCCGGCGACAATGTGGCGCGCATCAGGTCTCGCGCTCGATCGCCAACGCCGTGGCCTCTCCGCCGCCGATGCAGAGAGCGGCCACGCCGCGACGCAAGCCGTATCTCTCCAAGGCGGCAAGCAGCGTGACGACGATACGCGCGCCCGACGCGCCGATCGGGTGGCCAAGCGCGCAGGCGCCCCCATGAACATTAACCTTAGCCTGCGGGAGCCCAAGGTCTTTCATCGCCGCCATGACGACGACCGCGAAGGCCTCATTGATCTCGAAGAGGTCGACTTCGTCGCGCCTCCAGCCGACGCGCTGCAAAAGCTTCTCGATGGCGCCGATCGGCGCTGTCGGGAAATCGCGCGGGGCCGCGGCGTGCGTGGCGTGCCCGACGATCGTGGCGAGGGGGACGAGGCCGCGGGACTGCGCCACTTCGCCGGTGGTCAGGACCAGAGCGGCCGCGCCGTCCGAAATGGAGCTCGCGTTGGCCGCGGTGATCGTTCCGTCCGGGCTGAATGCCGGCTTCAATTTGGGAATTTCCTCGATATTGGCCCTCTGCGGCGTCTCGTCGGCCTCGACCGTCCACGCCTCCTTCCGTGCGGCGATCTGCATGGTGACGATTTCGGCGTCGAAGGCCCCCTCGGACGCCGCGCGCCTCGCGCGGGCGAGCGACTCGATCGCATAGTCGTCCTGCTCGGCCCGTGTGAACTGATGACTCCTGGCGCAATCCTCGGCGAAGGACCCCATCAGACGCCCCTTCTCATAGGCGTCCTCCAGCCCGTCCAGAAACATATGGTCGATGAGCTTGCCGTGCCCCATTCGATAGCCGGCGCGAGCGCGATCGAGCAGATAGGGAGCGTTGCTCATGCTCTCCATGCCGCCGGCGACGATGGCGCGCGCGCTTGTCGCACGCAGCGCGTCATGCGCCAGCATGATCGCCTTCATGCCCGAACCGCACATTTTGTTGACGGTGACGCATCCGACCGAAACTGGCAGTCCGGCGGCGAGCGCCGCCTGGCGTGCCGGAGCTTGACCGAGACCCGCAGGCAGCACGCAGCCCATATAGACCTCGTCGAGGCTCTCCCCCGGCAGCTTGGACCTGGCCAGGGCGCCCGCGATCGCGCAAGCGCCAAGCTCTGGCGCGGTCGCCTCCTTCAGCTGGCCCAGGAAGGCGCCGATCGGCGTGCGCGCCGCACCCACGATGACGACCTTGCCGGACGCGTTCATTCGAAGCCTCCTTCTCGGTTCAAAGTGGGGTTACGCATGGCTTGCGCGGCTCCCGGTTGAAGCGCCTGCGGACAGCTCCCTTGCTTCGAACGTCGGCGGCTCGTCTTCGGTCCCAGCCAGAAGCGCCGCAATCCTCGCCTCATCGACCTCCGCAAGCGTCTCGGGCGACCATTTCGGGCTTTTGTCCTTGTCGATGATGGCCGCGCGCACGCCTTCGTGAAGATCAAGCGTGTCGAGCAAAGCGCAAGCGGTGCGGAACTCCTGCAGCAGGCAATCTTCGAGAGAGTGCGAGCGCTTTGCGCGTTTCAGCAGCTCATGAGTCAATCGCAGGCTGGTCGGAGATTTGCGCTCCAGATCCCGCGCAGCGTCTCGCGCAAAGGCCGAGCCGTCGAAGACCAGCGACGCAATTACGTCTTCAACGCGTTCCTGCATCATGACGTCATTGAGAAGCGCTCGATGCTCACCAAGCACGCTCTGCCCCGGCGCGCAGGCCGCGCTTAGCAGCGCCGCATTGACGTCCTGCGGACCCGCGCAATGGCTCAGAGCCGAGATCAATTGGTCGATGTCGCGAGAGTCGACGCAGAGGTCCCCCATTCCGATGGAAATCGCATCGGCGGCCCCGACAATCGCCCCGGACAGGCCGATGTAGACGCCTGTTCCGCCGTCGCGCGTCAGCAGCCACGTCGCGCCCACATCGGGAATGAACCCGATGCCGGTCTCCGGCATGGCGAGGCGCGTGCGCTCTGTCACGAGACGACGATTGCCGTGCGCGGAAATGCCGACGCCGCCTCCCATGACGATCCCGTCCATCAACACGACATAGGGCTTGGGGAAGGAGGCGATTTGCGCGTTGAGGCGATATTCTTCGCGCCAGAACTGCTTGTAGGGATTCTCCTGCCCGCCGGGATGCTCGAACAGCCCTCGGATGTCGCCGCCCGCGCACAAGCCCCGGTCGCCCGCGCCCGTCACCAGAACGGCGATCGTCTCCTCGTTGCGGCCAAACTCGTCAAGCGCCTGCGCGAAGTGTCGCACCATCCCCAGGGTCAGACTGTTTAACGCTTTCGGGCGGTTCAGTCGGATGTGTCCCAAGCGACCGACGCGCGACACGAGCACATCGCCTTCGCTCATGGCGCGCCTCCGGTCCGCCGGTCCGACGACGGGTCGTTCAGGAGGGAGCGCGCAACGATCACCCGCATGATCTCGTTCGCGCCTTCGAGAATCTGATGGACCCGCAAGTCGCGCACGATCTTCTCAACTCCATAATCGCAGAGATAGCCATATCCGCCGTGAAGCTGCAGCGCGTCATTGGCGACCTCGAATCCGGCGTCGGTGACAACGCGTTTCGCCATCGCGCACAAGGTCGAGGCTTCGCTCGCCGAAGCGTCGAGCGCCGCCGCCGCGCGCCAAAGCAAAGCTCGAGCCGCCTCTAATTTCGTCGCCATGTCGGCCAGCCGAAATTGCAAAGCCTGGAATTCGTCAAGACGGCGGCCGAAGGCCTTCCTTTCCCCCATATAGGCAAGGGTCTTGTCGAGCGCAGCCTGCCCGCCGCCAAGCGAGCAAGCGCCAATGTTCAGCCGCCCGCCGTCCAAGCCGGCCATGGCGATCTTGAACCCCTCTCCCTCTCGTCCAAGAAGATTCGATGCCGGCACGCGACACTCCGTAAAGCTCAAGGCGTGCGTTGGCTGCGCGTTCCACCCCATCTTTCGCTCGGCTGCGCCGAGAGTGAGCCCGGGACTTTCGCCTTCGACCAGGAATGCCGAGACGCCGCCGGGTCCGTCTCCGCCGGTGCGCGCCATCACGATGTAGAGGTGATTGCGTCCGCCGGCGCCGGCGCCGGAAATGAACTGCTTTTCACCCTGCAGCACATAATCGCCCCCGCGCCGTTCCGCGCGCGTTCGAAGGGCCGCCGCGTCGGACCCGGAGCCGGGCTCCGTGAGGCAGTAGCTCGAAAACGCCTGCATCGTGGCCAGTCGGGGCGTCCAATCGCGGCGCTGTCCCTGCGATCCAAAGCGATCGATCATCCAAACGCACATATTGTGCACGGAAAGATAGGCCGCGATCGTGGGACATCCCATCGCCAAGGCTTCGAAAACCACAACGGCGTCGAGCCGCGCTAGACCGACGCCGCCGTGCTCCTCAGAGGCATTGATTGCAGCAAAGCCGAGCGACGCAGCCTCGCGCAACACGTCGAGCGGGAAGTGCTTCTCCTTGTCCCAGCGAAGGGCGTTCGCAGATAGTCTTCCGCGGGCGAAGTCCATCGCGGTCTCACGCATCGCCAGTTGATCCGCGGACAATCCGAAAAGCGACGGCATGCTTCACCTTCTCCTGGCGAATGTATCGCGGATGGACCGTCGGGCAAGTGCGAGGCTTTAAGCCTTGGGTTCCGACGCTGGCAGCGCGCGACGCCTATTCTCCTTCGAGGCCTGCGCGCGCGCGACCGCGCTTTCCGGCGCTCGGCCGAGCTGGCGCGCCACCGCGGCGCCGGCTTCGAGCAGCGCGTCGAGATCGACGCCGGTCTCGACACCCATTCCGTTCAGCATGAAGACGAGGTCTTCGGTCGCAACGTTTCCCGAAGCGCCGGGCGCGTACGGACAACCCCCGAGACCGCCAATCGAGGCGTCGATGACGGACACGCCCGCCTCGAGGCAAGCGAAGATATTGGCGAGCGCCTGGCCGTAGGTGTCGTGGAAGTGAACTGCGAGACGCTCCAGCGAAACGTCTGCCGCCACAGTCTCGATCAGCGCGCGCGCCGCTAGGGGCGTTCCGACACCGATGGTGTCGCCGAGAGAGATCTCGCTGCACCCCATGGCGTAGAGCGCGCGCGCCACGGCCGCCGTCTGCTGGGCTGCGACCGCGCCCTCATAGGGGCAGCCAAGTGCGCAGGAGACATAGCCGCGCGTCCATACACCCTGCCCTCTCGCCTCAGACACGACCTTGGAGAAGCGGTCCAGACTTTCCGCGATTGAACAGTTGATGTTGCGTCTGGAGAAGCTCTCGGTGGCCGCAGCGAAGACGGCGATTTCCTTAGCGCCAGCTCGCATCGCATCTGAAAGACCGCGCAGATTGGGAACGAGAACCGATAGCCGCAGATCGGGTCGCGGCGCCAATCGTTCGAGAAGCTCCGCCGTCGTCGCCATTTGCGGCGAGGCTGCGGGGCTCACGAAGCTCCCAGCTTCGATGCGGGTCAGTCCCGCGCCCGCCAGCGCGTCGACGAGCGCCGCCTTTGCTTCGACCGAAAGAATTATGGACTCATTTTGGAGTCCGTCGCGCGGCCCGACCTCGACGATCTCCACGCGCTTTGGAATCGTCATCGCCCGCGCTCCTCGACTGGCGGCGGTTCCTCGAAGATGATGGCGAGCGCCGCGCCCTCCGGGACCCAATCGCCCTCCTTGCAATCAAGGCCCGCTATGGCGCCGTCGCATGGCGCGCGCAGCACGAATTCCGTCTTCATCACCTCCAGCGTCACGACGCCGGCTCCCGCTTTCACGCTCTGGCCATTCGCGGCGTGGACACGCACCACGCGAGCGGGGAGAGGCGCAATGAGGCGTCGATCCTCCTCGCCGCCAGCGGAAGCACGTCGCAGGAGATCGCGCAGCGTGAGCAGGTGATTGCGTCCGTGAAGAACGATCACGAGCCCCGCCGCCTGGCGCGCGACGCCGACTTCGCGCAATACCCCGTCCACGCTCAGACGTAGCGTGGCCCCTGGCGGCGCGAATTCTACCGAGGCCGCCTGCCCGTTTATTTCACATTGAAAGACGCTTTCGCTCTGCGGATTGAGCTGAAGCCTGATTAGCCGGTCATTCATCAGGAATTCGACGGCGGCGCCCTGCCTGCCGTCCAACCTCCAGCCGTCGGTCGTCGTCCAGGGCGCGGCGGCTCCGCCGCGCTGCGCCGCCGCAGCCAGATCCGACAGCCAGACAGCCGCGCCAGCGGCAAGAACGAAGCGTTCTTCTTCCTGCGTGAGCGGCGGCGCGAGGATAAGTCGAGGGGCGTTCGCTTCTACCGAAGTCGTGTCATAGGCGCCGTCCTCAAACCAAGCCTCGTCACAGAGCGCCCTCAGAAAATCGAGATTCGTTCCAACGCCGACGATTTCGACCTGCCCGAGCCGCCCGCCGCAATCGCCGCAGGGCGCCCGCCCGGTCCTCCCCCCACACGATCAGCTTGGCGAGAAGCGAATCGTAATAGGGCGTGACCCGGTCGCCGCTGCGCACGCCCGCGTCAACGCGCACATGCTCCTCGAGGCTCGGCGGACGAAAGCGATCGATCGAACCCGTCGAGGGGCGGAAGTCCTGCTCGGGATTTTCTGCGCAAATGCGCGTCTCGATCGCACAGCCTTTGGGATGAATTTCCTCCTGGCTGATGGGAAGGCTCTCGCCCGCGGCGATCCGTAACTGCCACTCGACGAGATCCTGTCCCGCCACCATCTCAGTGATCGGATGCTCGACCTGCAGACGTGTGTTCATCTCCAGGAAGTAGAAGCGGTCGCCTTCCACAAGGAACTCCACCGTGCCGGCGCCCTGGTAACCGACGCATCTCGCCGCCGTCAGGGCCGCCTCGCGCAGGGCTTTGCGCAGCTCCGGCGCGAGGCCCGGCGCAGGCGTCTCCTCCAATATCTTCTGGCGGCGGCGCTGCAAGGAGCAATCGCGCTCAGGAAAGGCAAGACAGCCGCCTTGCGCATCCGCGAAAATTTGCACTTCGACATGCCGAGCGCGCACCAGACGCCGTTCGAGCAGCAGCTTTCCCTCTCCAAAGGCCGAGAGCGCCTCGCGCATGGCGGCCGCGAAGGCCTCTCCCAGCTGCTCCGCACTTTCGACGAGCCGCATGCCCCGCCCCCCGCCGCCGCTCGAGGCTTTCACCAACAGCGGGAATCCTATCCGTCGCGCTTCCTCTTCCAGCGTTGCTAGATCCGTCGCCCCACCATGGTAGCCCGGGATGATCGGGACCCCGGCGCGCTCCATCAGTGACTTTGCGCTCGCTTTCGCTCCCATCAGTCTCATGGCTGACGTGGGGGGACCGACGAAAATCAGTCCGGCCGCCGCGCAGGCCTCGGCGAAGGAAGGATTTTCGGAGAGAAAGCCATAGCCTGGGTGGATCGCCTCGGCGCCGCTTCGTCCCGCCACGTCGACGATCTTGTCGATCGCCAGATAGCTCTGCTGCGCGGGCGACGGACCGACCAGCCAGGCTTCGTCGGCCTGCTCCACATGCATTGATCCGGCGTCGCCATCCGAGTAGATCGCGACCGTCTCTACGCCGAGTCGACGCGCCGTGCGCATGATCCGGCACGCGATCTCGCCGCGATTAGCGATCAACAGCTTGCGAAACATCGCCTACGCTTCCTCCGCCTGCCCACTTCGGAACCCGCTTTTCGAGGAACGCGCTCAGTCCTTCCTGACCCTCGCTCGAAGCGCGCAGCGTCGCGAGCAGATGCGCCGAGTCCTGCGCCAGGCCTTCATCGATGCTCCGCCCGGAATCTCGCGCAATAAAGGTCTTGGCGTGCCTTTGCGCGCCCGGGGCGCAGCGCAGCAGGGCTTCGACGATTCCGGCTAGCAATTCGCTCGCAGCTTCCTCGGGCGCGGCCTCATGCACAAGCCCGATGCTACGCGCCCGCGCCGCCGTAATCGTTTCCGCCGTCAACATGAGGCGTCGCGCCTGGCGCGCGCCGATCGCGCCGATGACGAAGGGACCGATGACCGCTGGAATGATGCCTAGCCTGGCCTCGCTCATGCAGAAGGTCGCGCGCTCCGAGGCGATCGCAATGTCGCAACAGGCGACCAAGCCGACGCCCCCGCCATAGGCTGCCCCGTGAACGAAGGCGATGGTCGGCTTCGGGAAGCTGTCAAGCAGAGCCATCATTTCGGCCAAAGCTTGGGCGTCGCCGAGGTTCTCCTCGAAGGAAGCGCCGGACACACGGCGCATCCATTCAATGTCGCCGCCAGCTGAAAAGCTTCGTCCGGCGCCGCGGATCACCAGGAGGCGAATAGCGTCGTCCTCGGCCAGTGTCCGCAAGTGCCCCGTCATACTCGTCACAACAGCGTCGTCGAAGGCGTTATGCCGCTCCGGACGATTGAGCGTCAGCGTGGCGACGCCACGGGCGTCGGTGGATAGAAGCAGATCCGTCATGGCGTATTCACATCCGAAACAAGCCGAAACGCGTCTCGTCAATCGGCGCATTCGCGCTGACCGCAAGACAAAGACCAAGGACGCGACGCGTGTCTGCGGGATCAATGACGCCGTCATCCCAAAGTCGCGCGCTGGAGTAGAGAGGCTGGCCTTGGCGATCATATTGCTCGCGTATCGGGGCCTGCACCGCGGCTTCCTCCTCAGCGCTCAGACTTGCGCCGCGCGCCTCTAGCGCATCGCGCCGCACGCGCGATAGAACGCGCGCCGCCTGCTCACCCCCCATCACACTGATGCGCGCATTGGGCCACATCCATAAGAAGCGCGGGGAATAGGCGCGCCCGCACATGGCGTAATTACCCGCGCCGAAGCTCCCGCCGACGATGACCGTAAACTTCGGCACTGCCGCCGTCGCCACGGCGGTGACGAGCTTTGCGCCGTCCTTGGCGATACCGCCCGCCTCATATTTGGCTCCCACCATGAAACCGGTTGTGTTCTGAAGAAACAACAGCGGCGTCTTGCGCTTTGCGGCGAGCTCGATGAAATGCGCGCCCTTGAGAGCGCTCTCCGAGAAGAGAATTCCCGCATTCGCGAGGATCGCGACGGGATAGCCGCAGATGTGCGCGAACCCCGTCACGAGCGTCGCTCCGTAAAGCGGCTGAATTCATCGAAAACGCTGTCATCGACGATGCGCGCGATGATTTCTCTCGCGTCATAGGATTGGCGCGCGGCGGCGGGCGCGAGCCCGCGCAGCTCCTCGACGGGATAGCGCGGCGGCAGCGGCGGCTGCGTTGTCCGCAGATGAATCTCGGCTTGACCGAGATTGGCGATCACCCTGCGCGCCAGCTCCAACGCATGGCGGTCGTCTTCGGCATAGTGGTCGACGACCCCGGAGCGACGGCAATGCACGTCGGCGCCTCCGAGATCCTCGGCGCTCACGATCTCGCCGGTCGCAGCAGCCACGAGCGGAGGACCGCCGAGGAAGATGGCTCCCTCCGCGCGTACAATGATCGCCTCATCGGACATCGCGGGGACATAGGCGCCGCCGGCCGTGCACAAGCCCATGACGACGGCGATTTGCGCGACTCCTTGGGAGGACAGCTTTGCCTGATTGTAGAAGATGCGTCCAAAGTGATCGCGATCGGGAAACACCTCGTCCTGCGTCGGCAGATCGGCGCCGCCGGAGTTGACGAGATAGATGCAAGGCAGGTGATTTTCCGCGGCGATCTCTTGGGCCCGCAGATGCTTTTTCACCGTAATCGGAAAATAGACGCCTCCTTTCACGGTGGCGTCGTTCGCGACGATCATGCAGAGCCGGTCGGAGACCCGGCCCACGCCGGCGACGACGCCGCCACAAGCCACCTCATCGTCGTAAAGACCGTGCGCCGCAAAGCGCCCGATTTCGAGAAAGGGCGATAACGGATCGATCAGTGCGTCGATCCTATCGCGCGCCAACATTTTGCCGCGGGCTGCATGGCGCGCGCGCGCCTTCTCTCCCCCGCCTAAGGCAATGCGCTCGAAGTTTTGTCGCAGTTCAGCGAGGCGTTCGGTCGTTACGGCAAGGTTTCGCTCGTAATCGACAGACGCGACATCGACTGAGGATGACAGTACGGGCATTCTGGCCTCTTTTGCAAATGCGTCGGCAAACTCTCACGCACTTTCTTCGAACAGCTCGCGTCCAATCAGCATACGGCGAATCTCGCTGGTGCCCGCGCCGATCTCATAGAGCTTCGCATCGCGCAGCAGGCGCCCGGTCGGATAATCATTCATGTAGCCGTTACCACCAAGACACTGGATGGCCTCGAGAGCCATGTGCGTCGCGCGCTCGGCGGCGAAGAGAATGGCGCCTGCCGCATCTTTCCGCGACACGTGGCCTGAGTCGCAGGCCTTCGCCACCGCATAGACATAGGCGCGGGTGGCGCTCAGAGCGGTGTACATGTCGGCGAGCTTGCCCTGCATGATCTCGAATTCGCCGATCGAGCGCCCGAATTGCTTGCGATCGTGCATGTAGGGGAGAACGACATCCAAACAGGCGCGCATGATGCCGATCGGGCCTCCGGCGAGAATGACTTGCTCATAGTCCAGGCCGCTCATCAACACGTTGATGCCGCGCTCCGGCTCGCCGAGGATGTTCTCCGCCGGAACCTCGCAGTCTTCGAAAAAGAGCTCGCAGGTGTTGGAGCCGCGCATTCCGAGCTTGTCCAGCTTCGGCATGCGTCGCAACCCCTTGAAGGCTCCTTCGACAATGAAGGCCGTGATCCCGTGCGCACCCGCGCTTGGCGAGGTCTTGGCATAAACGATCACGATATCGGCGTCGGGCCCGTTGGTGACCCACATCTTGTCGCCATTGAGCACATATCGATCGCCACGCCGCTCCGCGCGCATCTGCATGTTGACGACGTCGGACCCGGCCATAGGCTCCGACATCGCGAGCGCGCCAACATGTTCCCCCGAGATCAGCCTCGGCAGATAGCACAGCTTTTGCTCGCGCGAGCCGTTGCGTTGAATTTGGTTGACGCAAAGATTGGAATGGGCGCCATAGGAGAGACCGACGGAGGCCGAGGCGCGGCTGATCTCCTCCATCGCGATGACGTGAGCAAGATAACCGAGCCCAACGCCGCCATATTCCTCAGGAACCGAGACGCCTAGGAGCCCCATCTCTCCCAGCTTCCGCCAGAGATCGCCAGGAAATGTATTTTCCGCATCGATCTTCTTGGCGCGCGGCGCGATTTCGCGCGCTGCGAATTCGGCGACGCTGCCGCGAAGCATCTCAGCGTCGTCGCTCAGTCCGAAATCCATAGCCGGAATCCAGTGACGCATGGATCCACCTTGTGCCGCTCAGGAGGCCCGGGCGGTATATCTCGTCCTGCGACAGGGGTTTCAAGGCGGCGGCGGCGTGACCGCCTCCGCAAAGAATTTAAGCGACTCCGGATTGGCGAGGGCATCGCGATTCTCTGACGGGGCGTCCATGCACGACATCGCGGACCGCGATCTCGACGAGCTTACCGGAGCGCGTGTGGGGTAGCTCGGGAACCTCGACGATCGCTGCCGGGACATGTCGGGGCGAGGCCTCTTCGCTGAGCCTGCGCCTAATGGAGTCACTCAGCTCGGCGCTCAGACGCTCGCCGGCGCGAAGCTTGACGAAGAGCAGGATGCGCTGACCGCTGGGCGTTTCCTGGCCGACGGCCACGCATTCCTCGACCTGCGGCAAGGACTCGACGATCCGATAGATTTCCGCGGTGCCAATGCGCACGCCTTGCGGTTTGAGCGTCGCGTCGGAGCGTCCGTGAATGACGAAGCCGCCCGAGGACGTTTCGGTCGCGAAGTCGCCATGGCGCCAAACGTTGGGAAAGCTCGAGAAATATGCGCTGCGGTATTTTTCGCCGCCAGCATCGTTCCAGAAGCCGATCGGCATCGAGGGAAACGCCTGCGTGCATACGAGCTCGCCTTCGGCTCCGATAACGCGCCGGCCTTCGTCGTCCCAGACTTCGACGGCCATGCCTAACCCCGCGCCCTGGATCTCGCCACGACGCACGGGAGACCAAGGATTGCCGAGCACGAAGCAGGAGAGAATGTCGGTGCCCCCGCTGATCGAGGCGAGTTGCGTTTCCGGCGTGACCTCCTGGTAGACATAGTCGAAACCCTCCGGCGACAGCGGCGAGCCAGTCGAGGCGAGGAGGCGCATCGCGCTCAACTCATGGGTCTTCCTGGGCGCGACGCCAAGCTTATGCGCCGCGCGCAGGAACCCGGCCGATACG
Organism: uncultured Alphaproteobacteria bacterium; assembly: GCA_963808525.1. Classification (GTDB taxonomy): domain Bacteria; phylum Pseudomonadota; class Alphaproteobacteria; order Rhizobiales; family Beijerinckiaceae; genus Methylocystis. The sequence goes on along the minus strand of CAWEGE010000017.1, from coordinate 403,286 downwards.
CCAAAGAGCGTCGCCCGTTCGCGCTCGGCGAAATCGAAAAGAGCGGCGCCGTCGCGATCCATGGGGAAGCCGTCATAGAGCAGGATCGTCGCGCGGCTCGCGAGCGCCGAGGCTAGCCAGTTCCACATCATCCATCCGGTCGTCGTGGCGTAGAAGACGCGATCGCCGGCGCGTATGTCGCAATGAAGCTGGTGCTCCTTCATATGCTGAAGGAGCGTGCCGCCGGCGCCATGAACGATGCATTTCGGTCGCCCCGTCGTGCCCGAGGAGAACACCACGTAAAGCGGATGGTCGAAAGGCAGGAGCGGGAAGCGCAGCGGATCCCCGTCATGCTCTGCGAGCGCCTCGCGCCAGCCCTCCGCCCTCGGGAAACCTCCGAGCGGCGGGACATCGTGAAGGCAGGGCGCGATGAGCACGCCCTGCAAAGTTGGCAGTCCTGCTGCGATATCGCGCGCCTGCGCCATGCGATCGCAAGCCTGCCCCTTGTAATAATAGCCGTCGCAGGCGATCAGCGCCTTGGGCGCGATCTGGCCGAAGCGATCGAGCACGCCCGCCACGCCGAAATCCGGCGAGCACGACGCCCAGACGGCGCCGCGGCTCGCTGAGGCCAACATGCCGATGATCGCCTCCGGGCCGTTTTGAAGATAGGCCGCAACGCGATCTCCCGGGCCAACACCGCGAGCCTGCAGATGCGCGGCAAGCGCCGCGACTTGCCGCTTCAGCTCGCCGAAGTCGAGCGCGCGACGCTCCTGCCTTTCGCCCTGAAAGACGATGGCGATGTCGGCCTCCGGGCGCGGACGCAGCAGGTTTTGCGCGAAACTGAGTTGTGCCTCAGGAAACCAGCGCGCGCCCGGCATTTTTTCGCCGTCGACCAGAACGCTCGCGCCCTTCTCGCCGATGATCTCGCAAAAATCCCAGAGCCTCGACCAGAAGGCATCGCGATGGACGAGGCTCCAAGCGTGGAGACCGCGGTAGTCGAAGGTCTCCGCATAGACCGCGGTTGCGGCGTCGCCCCGAGCAAAACAGGTCAACAACGCCGCGGCTCGACGCTCAGGATCGGGCTCCCAAAGTATGGTCATGGATGCAGTCGCTCCGACGCCTCTCTCGCCACTGAAGCTGGAGCGAGCGCGGGCGACGACAAGAGCCGGCCGCGGGCGTTGACGCGCATTGGGCTGAAAAGGGACGGCGACGCCCCATATTGACCCGTAAGTCTTTGTTCACGTGCCCGCAGGAGGGGCGCATGGAGAAGCTCTCGTCTGCGACGGTCAAAAACCGCTACGCCGGAGCCCGTCGCAATGTGGATTGGACGATCGATCAGGATTGGTCCTCCTACTCCTCGCTTGAGCACGATCGGTGGGATCGACTCTTCACGAGGCAGGCCAAGCTGCTGCCCGGCCGCGCTTGCGAGGCGTTTCTCAACGCGCAAGCGAGGCTTGAGCTGTCTCGCGGCGGCGTGCCGGACTTTGCGGATCTGAGCTGGCGGCTCTCAGCTCTGACGGGCTGGAGCGTCGTCGCCGTCGCAGGGCTCATCCCCGACGACGCCTTTTTCGAGCATCTCGCCAACCGGCGCTTTCCCGCCGGGGCCTTCATCCGTCCCGAAGCCGAGTTCGATTATCTCCAGGAGCCCGACGTCTTTCACGACGTGTTTGGTCACGTGCCGCTGCTCGCCGACCCTGTCTACGCGCGTTTCTTGCAAGCCTATGGCGAGGGAGGGCGCCGGGCGCTTGGCCTTGGACAACTGCACAATCTGGCGCGGCTCTACTGGTATACGGTGGAGTTCGGGCTTATGCGCACACCGGACGGACTGCGCATCTTCGGCGCGGGCATTCTTTCCTCGCCAGCGGAAACGGTGTTCTCGCTCGAGGATCCGTCACCCAACCGGGTGGCGTTCATGCTCGAACGCGTGATGCGCACGAAATACATCATCAGCGACTTCCAACAGACCTATTTCGTCATTGAGAGCTTCGACGAGCTGCTGCGCGATTGCGACCAAGACTTTGGAGCGCTTTATGATAGCTTGCGCGCGGCGCTCGACATCGAGGCTCACGAGCTGACGCCGCAGGATCGCATCCTCACGCGAGGGAGCTTCGCCTATTTTCGTTCAAAGGGTTTTGCGCCGCGTGCGGCGTGACACGCTGCTCGATGCCGCCGAAGATGGAGCATCCTTGGGCGTCCAGCATCTCGATGCGCACGACGTCGCCTGCGGCGAGAAATGGCGTGCGCGGCGCACCGTCGAGCAGAGTCTCGACCACCCGCTGCTCCGCGAGGCAGGAATAGCCGACGCCGCCCTGCATAATGGGCCGCCCCGGGCCCCCGTCCGGGCCGCGGTTCGAAACGGTCCCTGAGCCGATGATCGTGCCGGCGCAGAGCGCGCGCGTTCGGGCCGCATGGGCGATGAGCCGCCGGAAATCGAAAGTCATGTCGCGCCCCGCGTCCGGGCGGCCGAGCGGCGCGCCGTTGATGAAGGAGAGCAGCGGCAAGCAGAGTTTCGCGTCCCGCCAAGCCTCTCCCAGTTCCTCCGGCGTGACCGCCACGGGCGAAAAAGCGGAAGCCGGCTTGGATTGAAAGAAGCCGAATCCCTTCGCAATCTCGGCCGGTATGAGCGCCCTGAGGCTCACGTCGTTGACGAGCATGAGCAGCTTGATATGCGCGCGGGCGCTCAGTGGGTCCAAGCCCATGGGAACGTCGTCGGTGATGACAGCGACCTCGGCCTCGAGATCGAGGCCTTGCGCTTCGTCCATCAGAGGGATGGGATCGCAAGGACCGAGGAATCCGTCCGAGCCTCCCTGATACAGCAGCGGATCGGTATAGAAGGAGGCCGGCGTCTCCGCACCGCGCGCCCTGCGCACGAGCTCCACGTGATTGACGTAGCTCGAGCCGTCCGCCCATTGATAGGCGCGCGGCAGGGGCGCAGCGCAGGCTTGCGGATGAAATGGAAAGCTCGGCGTCGCATTGCGCTCCAGCGCCGCCTCAAGGCTCGCGAGCTTCGGCTCGGCCAGCGCCCAATCGTCCAGCGCAGCTTGCAAGGTGGGCGCGATTTGCGAAGCTTCCACCGCACGGGAAAGGTCGCGCGACACCACGACGAGCCGGCCGTCACGTCCAGCCTTCAGCGACGCGAGCTTCACGGCTTGAGCCCCTCGCTCGAGCCGTCGAAGCGCTTGCGCAAGCCGGACCAGCAATCGGGGTAGTCTTTCTGCAGCGTCGGCAGGTGCGCGGCGTAATCGGTCAAATGCTGGGGAAGACGCGTTTCGAACATGAAGGCGAGCGAGCCGCTCAAACGCTCCGGCTTCAGCTCGACGGCGCGGGCGTGATCGAAGGCCGTGGCGTCCGGTCCATGCGGACACATCGCATTATGCAGCGACATGCTGCCGGGCTCGAATCCTTCGGGCTTGGCGTCATATTTGCCAAAGATCAGTCCCATGAACTCGCTCATGATGTTCACATGGTGCCAGGGCGGCCGGAACGTGTGCTCGGCGACCTGCCAGCGCTCGGGGAAGATCGCGAAATCGACGTTAGCGACGCTTGTCTCGGCCGAGGGCGAGGAGAGCACCGTGTTGATCGAAGGGTCCGGATGGTCGAACAGCAAGGCGCCCATCGGACAGAAAGTCCTCAGATCATATTTGTAGGGCGCGTAATTTCCATGCCAAGCAACGACATCGAGCGGCGAGTGCTCGAGAGCGCAATCGAAGAAGCTGCCTCCCCATTTGAAGGTCAGAACGCCGGCCGCCGCTCGGTCCTCGAAAGCGGCGACGGGAGTACTGAAATCTCGCGCATTGGCGAGGCCGTTGGCGCCGATCGCGCCGCGGTTTGGCAGGGCGAAGGGCGCGCCGTAATTCTCGCACAGATAGCCGCGTGCCGGCCCCGCGATCAGGCCGACCTTGAATTTGACGCCGCGCGGGATGACGCAGATTTCCCCTGGCTCCGCTTGAAGCCGTCCAAACTCCGTAAAGAACTCGAGCTCACCCTGCTGAGGCACGATCAAGAGCTCTCCGTCGGCGCTACAAAAATAGGTGTTGCGCATGGACTGCGTGATGAAGAAGAGATGCGCGGCCATGCCCAATCGCAGGTCGGCGCTGCCTGCCGTCGTGATCGTGCGCACGCCCGCGACGAAGGTCAGCTCCTCTGCAGGCATGGTCGAGGGCGACCAGCGAAACTGTCCGACGCTCGGCGGACCGGCGCAAGCGGGTGCTGTCTTCCAATGCGGCTGCTCGGTTATTGCGAAACGGCGCGCATGTAACACCGACGGCCGTATTCGATAAAGCCATGAGCGACGGTTCGCCGCGTTCGGCGCCGTGAAAGCCGTCCCGGAAATCTGCTCTGCGTAGAGACCATAGGCGCAGCGCTGAGGCGCGTTTTGGCCCCTCGGCAGAGCGCCGGGCAACGCCTCCGTTTCAAATTCGTTGCCGAAACCCGCCAGATAGAGCAGCGCTTCGGTCATGAGCCTCATTCCGACGCCTGCTGCAGCACTCCGCGGCGCAGCTGATCCTCTTCTATCGCTTCGAACAGCGCGCGAAAATTCCCCTCGCCAAATCCATCGTCGCCTTTTCGCTCGATAAATTCGAAGAAGATCGGGCCGAGCACCGCCTGGGTGAAAATTTGCAGCAGCAGGCGCTGCGGCTGGCCGACCTCGGCTCCTTCGCCGTCTATCAGCACGCCGAGCTCTTTCAGCCGTTCCACCGGCTGGCCGTGTCCGGGAAGCCGGCGCTCGAGACTCTCATAATAGGAACTCGGCGGGTCGGGCATGAATTTCAGTCCCGCCGCGCGAAGCTTCCCGACGGTCTCGAAGATATCGCTGCAGGCGCAAGCGACATGCTGCACGCCTTCGCCGCGGAAGTCGCGCAGGAACTCCTCGATCTGGCTACTCTCATCGGCGCTCTCGTTGACCGGAATGCGAATCTTCCCGCAGGGGCTCGTCATCGCGCGAGAGTGAAGCCCCGTAAATTTCCCAGCGATGTCGAAATAACGGATCTGGTGGAAGTTGAAGACGCGCTCGTACCAGCTCGCGACGCTGTCGAGCTGTCCGCGGCGCACATTGTTGGTGAGATGGTCGATCGTCTTCAGGCCGGCGCCCAGCGGATGCGGGTCTCGCTCTCCGCTCCACCGAAAATCCACGTCCCAGACCGAACCCTTGTCTCCATAGCGATCGATGAAGTAAATCAGCGCCCCTCCAACGCCCACAATTGCCGGAATTTCGAGCTCCATCGGCCCCACGCGCGTGACGCCGGCTTTCGCTCCTCTATGCAGCGCCGCTTCGTAGGCGACCCCGGCGTCGAGCACGCGAAATCCGACCGCGCAGACCGAGGGCCCGTGCGCCTTCGCGAAATGCGCAGCGAAACTGTCCGGCTCGGCGTTGAGCACGAAATTGACGTCGCCCTGCCGATAAAGCGTGACGTTCTTCGAGCGGTGCGCGCAGACGGGAATAAAGCCCATCAAGCTAAGCAGCGCGCCAAGCTTTTCGGGTTCCGGATGCGCGAACTCGACGAACTCGAAGCCGTCGGTTCCCAACGGATTTTTGTCTCGCGCGGCATCCGTTCTCGGGGCGAATCCGACGCTTCCCATGCCTCGACCCTCCTCTAATTCTCTGAAGGTCCCGCCGGGGTAGATATGGCGGTCGGCGCGGAATTCGAGTGGGGCGCGGACCTGAACGCGAGGGCGCCGCAGCGCGGGAGCAACCATGATCCTCTATGATTATTACCGCTCTTCCGCCGCCTACCGCGTGCGGATTGCGCTCGAGTTCAAGGAACTCAAGGTGGAGCACCGGCCGGTGCATCTTCTTCGCGCCGGCGGGGAGCAGACCTTGCCCGCCTATTTGGCGAAGAACCCGCAGGCGCTCGTGCCGTCGCTGGAGCTGGACGACGGCGTCATACTCACGCAGTCGCTGGCCATCATCGAATATCTGGAGAGCGTTCACCCGTCGCCGCCACTCATCCCTCGCGATCCGGTCCTGGCAGCGAAGAGCCGGGCCGTCGCCCTCGCCATCGCCTGCGACACTCATCCCCTCATCAATTTGAGGGTCGGGAACTTTCTCGCCGACGAGCTGAAGGTCGCGCCGGATGCGGTCGAGTCATGGCGAAAAAATTGGATCCTGGAAGGCCTGCAAGCGGTGGAGAAGCTCGTGGAGCCGAGCCCATTCTGCTTTTCCACCGAACCCACGCTCGCCGACGTCTGTCTGATTCCGCAGCTTTTCTCGGCGCGCCGCTTTGCGGCGCCGCTCGACCATTTGCCGCGCCTCCTTGCGATCGAGGCCGCGTGCCTCGAGCTTGCGGCATTCCAGCGGGCGCATCCCGCTCAGCAGGCCGACGCCGAGTGAAGCAACCGCCGAAGACACGCCAAAAAACGAGAAATTCCATGCAGGACCTTTTCCATTTCATCGGGGGCCAGCGTGTCTTTGGAGCTTCGAGCCGCTCTTGTGACGCCTACGAGCCGATGAGCGGCGCGACGATCTCGCGCGTGCCGCTGGCTTCGCGTGCGGAGGTTGCGGCGGCCGTCGCGAGCGCCGAAGCCGCACAACCCGCTTGGGCCGCTGTGAGCGCGCAGCGTCGCGCGCGTGTGCTGATGAAGTTCCTCGAATGCGTGATGCGCGAGGCCGAAGAGCTGGCGCGCTTGCTCGCGCGCGAGCACGGCAAGACGCTCAGCGACGCGCGCGGCGACATTCAGCGCGGTCTCGAGGTCGTCGAATTCGCTATCGGCGCGCCGCATTTTCTGAAGGGCGACTTCAGCGACGGCGGAGAGCGAGGAGTTGACGTCTACTCCCTGCGCCAGCCGGTTGGTGTGGCGGCGGGCGTCACGCCGTTCAATTTTCCGGCGATGCTGCCGATGTGGATGTTCGCTCCGGCGATCGCCTGCGGCAACAGTTTCGTTTTGAAGCCGTCGGAGCGCGACGCGAGCGTGCCCTTGCGGCTCGCCGAGCTGATGATTGAGGCCGGACTTCCAAAAGGCGTCCTCAACGTCGTCATCGGCGACAAGGGGGCCGTCGACGCCCTCCTCGATCATGCGGGAGTGAAGGCCTTGAGCTTTGTCGGTTCGACCGCCGTCGCCGAATATGTCTACGCGCGCGGAGCTGCGGCGGGGAAACGCGTGCAATGTTTCGGCGGCGCCAAAAATCACATGATCGTAATGCCGGACGCCGATCTCGACTCGACGGTCGACGCGCTCGTCGGCGCGGCCTATGGGGCGGCGGGAGAGCGGTGCATGGCGATCTCCGTCGCCGTCCCGGTGGAAGAGGCCACCGCCGAAGCCTTGATCGAACGCCTCATCCCGCGTGTGAAAGCGCTCAAGATCGGCGCCTCCATGGACACGCAAGCAGACTTCGGCCCGCTGATCACTCGGGCGCATCTCGAGCGCGTGCGCAGCTATATCGGGCTAGGCGCAGAAGAAGGCGCATCTCTGCTCGTCGACGGACGCGATTTTAAGCTCGCGGGCTATGAGGACGGATTCTATTTGGGCGGCTGTCTGCTTGATCGCGTCACAGGCCACATGCGCGTCTATAAGGAGGAGATATTCGGCCCGGTGCTCGTCATTATGCGCGCCGCGGATTACGCCGAGGCTTTGGCGCTCGCCAACGAGCACGAATACGGGAATGGCGTCGCGATCTTCACGCGCGACGGGGGCGTCGCCCGCGATTTCGTCTCAAAAGTGCGCGTGGGGATGGTCGGCGTAAACGTTCCGATCCCCACGCCGCTCGCTCACTACAGCTTCGGCGGCTGGAAGCGGTCCTTCTTCGGAGATCTCGGCCAGCACGGGCCAGACGCCATGCGCTTCTACACCAAGACGAAGACCGTAACCTCTCGTTGGCCGGCGGGAGGCGCGGAAGGCGCAAGCTTCGTCATCCCCACGCAATAGGGCGTGGGCGGGAGATATGGAATGAGTCACATCGCCTTCATCGGGTTGGGCCGGATGGGCGCTCCGATGGCCGCCAACCTCGTCAGGGCCGGGCGAGAACTGCGCGGCTCCGATCTCGATCCCCGCCTTTGCGCGGAGGCTGAGACGCTGGGCGTTCGCGGCTCGAGCTCGGCCCGAGCGGCGGCGCAGGGCGCGGCGGCGATTATCACAATGCTGCCCGCAGGGGAGGCCGTCCTCACCGTCTGGAAGGAGCTTCTGGACTGCGCCGAACGAGACGCGCTCTTCATCGACTGCTCCACGGTCGACATCGCCAGCGCGCGACAGGCGCACAGGCTTGCAGCAGGGGCCGGCCACGCTTGCGTCGATGCGCCCGTTTCCGGTGGCGTAGCGGGGGCGAAGGCCGGGACGCTCACCTTCATGTGCGGCGGAGAGGCGACCGCCTTCGAGGAGGCGCAACCCCTGCTCGCCGACATGGGCGAGAAGATCATCCATTGCGGGGAAGGTGGGCTCGGACAGGCGGCGAAAATCTGCAACAACATGATGCTTGGCGCAACGATGGTCGCAACCTGCGAGGCCTTCGCCCTCGCGGAACGTCTCGGCCTTTCTGACAGGATGCTGTTCGATGTCGCCTCCGTCTCCTCGGGACAGTCCTGGTCGCTCACCCATTATTGTCCCGCGCCGGGCCTATTGCCGACAGCGCCGGCGAGCCGCGACTACCTGCCGGGCTTCATGACGGCGCTGATGCTGAAAGATATGAGACTCGCCGAGGCCGCCGCAGCGGAGGTCGGACTGCCGACCCCGCTCGCCGCGCTCGCCGCGCAAATCTACGCGCGATACGCCGATCGCGGCGAGGGCGATCGCGACTTTTCCGGGGTGCTCCGGATGATCCGCGAGGGATGGAGCTCCGAGGCCCCGCAGGCCGAAAGGCGCATAAAAGCCGTCTCCCCTGAGCCGCAGCCATAGTGGCAAAAATGTCACAGTTACTAAAAATCCCTTAAGCGCCGGCTTCGCCATGCAACCCTTTTCGGGTTCAGAGATTAACCCCTTGCCGGCGACTGAGCCCCGCCTGGACTGGGGAAAGGTCACGGCAGGGCGCCTCGAATGGGGCGCCCGCCGGGGGAGAAAATGAAAAGCTATTGGCTTATCGCCGCTGCCGTCGTCTTCGCGCTCATCATCGGCGCGCTGACGCCTCTGCCGCGCGATCATCTCGCTCAGACCGCGAAGACCGGCGGCAAGTTCCCACGTCGTGCGCGTCGATCCGGGCGCCGGCTATGATTGGCGCGCTCCCTCGATGGGCGGCGAGAAGAAATTCTGATCCTCGGGATCGGATTCAGCGGAAGCTTGAAAAAGCTGAGGAATGACCACGGTCGCAGCTTCGCGCCGCATGGCCCTCGCTCCAGCCCTCCATGAAAAATTTGAGAAACCCTGTCTCCGTGGCGCCTGCGCTCATCTTATTGGGCGGGACGATCCTTTTGGCCGCGGACGCGTTCGCAGACGGCTGGCGAAGCTATCACAACGACCGCTTCGGCACGACGGCGGAGATCCCTGCGGCCTGGAAAATGCAGCCGCCACCCGCGAACGACGATGGGCGCATCTTCACGTCGCCCGACGGACGAGCGGAGATCATCGTCAACGGCAGTTACGCCGGCGTCGTCGATCCGGACGAGCTCGGCTACCGGCTCGAGCCATCGGAGGGCGAGACGATCGCCTATAAGCAACGCAAAGGCGATTGGGCCGTGGTTTCGGGAACGAAAGGCGACAGAATATTCTACCGAAAGACACGCCTCTCCTGCGGCGGCACGATCGCCAACAGCCTTTCGATCGAATATCCGGCAAGCGAGAAAAGCCGGTCCAATTCTGTCATGGCTCGTGTCGAGGCTTCCTTGAAGCCGGGCGACGGCTGGGGGGTCGAGAAGAAATGCAAGTGAGCCGTCTCCGGCCCTCCCGCCGGAGCGGAGCTTGACGTAAGGGGGCTCTGTTCCTAGGTTTCTGACGACTCAGGAACATCTCCGAGACAAGAAAAATTCGGTGAGCCATGGCCAGCAATCACGTGACTGACGCAAGCTTCAACGAAGACGTATTGAAGTCCTCAACACCCGTTCTCGTCGATTTCTGGGCAGAGTGGTGCGGGCCCTGCCGCATCGTCGCGCCCCTACTCGACGAGATCGCCGCGGAGCTCGGAGAGAAGATCAAGATCGTCAAGCTCAACGTCGATGAGAATCCGAACGTCGCCGGCACGCTCGGCATCCGCTCGATTCCGACGATGATCCTCTTCAAGAACGGCCAAGCCGCCGCGCAAAGGGTCGGCGCCGCCCCAAAGGGCGAGCTCCTGCGCTGGATTTCCGGGGCGCTCTAGGCTGAGGGCGGGGTTTCCTCTGCCGCGGCGCATTTTCTCGTCTGAAGGTTGAAGTGGACTGATGTTTCGCCAGCTGGTCGCAATTTCGTTCTTGCGTTTTGGCCCCGTTTACGCCAAAAACTCGCACAAGCCGGCCAGCAGCGTCGGCGGCTGACAGTCTGTTGGGGGAGACCCCCAGATCGCCGGCTGGCGATGGGCGCCGAGGCGCGCGGGATGAGTTCCCTGCGAGCAAGTCCGGCCCTGTGGCGAGGCCCCCGGGAGCGGTCACCTTGCAAATCGTCAACCGCGCGGGAACCCGCAATCGTGAAAAAGACGCCGGACCTCATCGACCGCCACGTGGGAAGCCGTGTGCGCGTGCGACGCATGCTCCTGAAGATGAGCCAGGAAAAGCTTGGAGAAGCTCTCGGGATCACCTTTCAGCAGATTCAGAAATACGAAAAGGGCCTCAATCGCATCGGCGCGAGCCGGCTTCAACAGATCTCCAAAACCCTCAATGTGCCGCCGTCCTTTTTCTTCGAGGGCGCGCCCACGGGGGCAGGGGCGGCGGCCGACGGCTCTACGAGCTTCGAGGAAGAAGGACAGTCCCAATATGTCGTCGACTTCATGTCGACGGCGGAGGGGCTTCACCTCAACCGCTCTTTTGCGCGCATTCGGAACCCGAAAGTGCGGCGTCGTCTCGTCGAGTTGATCGCTGTTCTCGCGGACGCCGGCGAGGAGGAAGACGAAGCGCCCGGCAAGGAAGCTTAAGCCCGCATCGAGGCTGCGGAGCAGCTCGTCCAATCCCTACAGCCGCCTCCCTCAAGCGCCGTTGCGCCGGCTGTCCGCCTTCGCCGTGACGTCGGACCCCCCTTCGCCGCCGCCGGCGAGAGACGCGGAGCTCGCCCACCATTATGCGCTCTGCGAAGCCGCCGTGCGCGAAAAAGATCGCGACGCCTGGCTCGCGACGCTCTTTGCCCCGGCCGATCGACGCAAGCGCCTGCAGGCGATTCACGCTTTCGCTTTGGAGATCGCCGAGATCCCCGGCAAGGTCACGCAACCGCTGCTCGGCGAGATGCGGCTACGCTGGTGGAGCGACGCGCTGGCGGCCGCGGAAGAGGGCGCGAGCCGCGCCCATCCGGTTCTCGACGCGCTCATTGATATCTGCGATGTCTGCCGCCTCGCGCCTCACGAGATCGAGACCTTCCTCGAAGCCCATATCGCAGACCTTTACGATGACCCCATGATATCCGAGGCTGCGCTTCTCGACTATTGCGAGCGCACGGCCGCGCAGCCGCTGCGCTGGAGCGCGCGCGCCCTCGGCGCCGCGGGCGACGCGGAGGCGCTAACCGAGGCCGGAACTGCGCTGGAACTCTTGCGCATCCTGCGCCGCTTGCCGACTGGCGGCGCGCAATTTCTTCCTGCGGATCTGCTCGCGCGCTATGACGCGCGCCGCGAGGACGCCGCGGCTGGCATGGAGACGCCGCAGCTCCGCGCGGCGATCGGAGCGCTGGTCGGGCGCGCGTCTCAAAGCTTCGATCGGGCGAGAAGCGCCGCGCGGGGGACCGATGAGGCGACGCGCGTCGCGCTGCTTCCCGCCGCGACCATTCCCCTGTATCTGCAGGCGATGCGGTCGAGGGATTTCCATCCCTTCGTCCAGCCGCGCGAACCCTCGGCCTGGCGTCGGCAATGGCGCCTGTGGCGCGCGGCGCGCGCCGGCCTTTAGAAGCCTGCCCGACGAAGCGTTCTGAGCTGAAGCGGCGTCGGCGGAATGCTCGAAATGCGCAGCGCGTGGAGCGAAGCAATGGACCGGAAGCTCGAGGACCCGCAACTTGGTCCGGCGCGGCATCTGCGCGCTGAAACCCTGGTGCTGCTGCGGTGGGTTGCGATCGGCGGCCAGACCCTCGCGATGCTTTATGTTTATTACTATCTCAAATTCCCGTTCCCGATCGGCCTCTGTTTCGTCGCGATCGCCACGTCGAGCGCGCTCAACATCGCGCTTCGCGCCGGCACTCGAAGCAGCCTTCGCCTGGATGACACCGAAGCGGCGGTGCTCCTCGCCTATGACGTGATCCAGCTCGCCGCGCTGCTTTATCTGACAGGCGGCGTCACCAACAGCTTCGCCATGTTTCTCCTGGCGCCGGTGATGATTTCGGCCGTTTCGCTGCCGCGCCATTTCACGCTTCTGCTCGGCATATTGATGGTCGCGGCGGCGACGCTGCTCACCGTCGAATTCGAGCCGCTCCCCTGGCGAGAGGGAGATACGCTCTACTTTCCGATCCTTTATCGGCTGGGCGTCTGGGCGGCGCTGGTGTTGAGCGCCGCCTTCATCGGCCTCTATGCTGGGCGCGTTTCCGACGAGGCGCGCAAGCTCGCCAACGCCCTTTCCGCCACTGAGCTCGTGCTGGAACGCGCCCAGCATTTGACGCAGCTCGACGGTCTCGCCGCCGCGGCGGCGCATGAGCTCGGCACGCCGCTCGCGACGATCACGCTGATCGCCTCCGAATTGCAGAAGATTTCGCCAACTGCCGCGCCCCAGATGAACGACGATCTCGCGCTGCTGGCGCAGGAGGCCCGCCGCTGTCGTGAAATCCTGCGCAAGCTCCAGTCGTTGAAGAGCGACGAAGCGCATGTCCTGAACCGGATGCGGATCGGCACACTGATCGAGGAGGCGGTCGAGCCGATGCGCGATCCCGAAGTCGACATCGTCGTCGACAAGGAGGGCGATACGCCCGAGCCGGTGTGCCTGCGCAATCCTGGGATGCTGTACGGCCTCGGCAATCTCGTCGAGAACGCCGTCGATTTCGCGCGCTCGGCCGTCCGCATCGAGGCGCGCTGGACAGCCCAGCTCGTCAGCATCGTCATAGAGGACGACGGTCCCGGCTTCGCTCCAAAAATCCTCGATCGCGTCGGGGATCCCTATGTGAGCGGCCGGGAACAGGACCGGCGTGTGAAGAGCGGCCCGGACTCGGGACTGGGCCTCGGTCTCTTCATCGCGAAGACCTTGCTCGAGCGCTCCGGCGCAGAAGTAGAGGCGGTCAATACGCCGGCGCCGCGCACCGGGGCGCGCATATCGATCAGCTGGGCGCGCGCGGATTTCGAACGCGGCGTCGAAAGAGCGGAGCCTGCATGAAGCTTGCCCAGCTTTTTCGCGCCAAGTCGATCGAGGCTCTGCAGGCCGAGGCGAGCCGCGGAGGGGAGCTGCGACGGGCGCTGGGTCTTTGGCAGCTGGTCGGCATCGGGCTGGGCGGCCTCATCGGCGTCGGCATCTTCGTGCTCACCGGGGTCGTGGCGGCGACGCAGGCGGGACCGGCTGTATCGCTGTCCTTTCTGATCGCCGGCGTCGCGAGCGGCGCGGCGGCGCTGTGTTACGCCGAATTCGCCTCCATGCTCCCGGTCGCCGGCAGCGCTTATACATACGCCTATGCTGTGCTCGGCGAGCTTCCGGCCTGGATTATCGGCTGGGATCTGCTTCTCGAATATGCGCTCGTCGTCTCTGTGGTCTGCATCGGCTGGTCAGGGTATCTGCGCGCGCTGCTTGCGCTCTTCGGCTTCACGCCGCCGGATTGGGCGGCCGGCGCTCCCGGCACCGGAGCGGGTCACGTCATCGACCTCTTTGCGATGCTCGGCGCTTGTAGCGTCGCGCTGCTGCTGACGCGGCGCGTGGAGTGGGGCGCGCGCTTCAACACGGCGATGGTGCTCTTGAAGATTTCGGCCGTCATCGTCGTGATCGTCGCCGCGGCGCCGCATATCGATCCGGCGAACTGGCGCCCCTTCATGCCCTTCGGCTTCGGCGGCGTCGTCGAGGGCGCGGCGGTCGTCTTCTTCGCTGTCTTCGGATACGACACGCTCACGACCGCGGGGGAGGAAGCGCTCGAGCCACAGCGCGATCTGCCACGCGCCGTGCTGCTGTCCCTCGTGGTCTCGCTGACCCTCTATGTCGTCATGTCGCTCGCGCTGACCGGGATCGTGCGCTACGACACGCTCGACAACGCCGCGCCCGTCGCCTCCGCTTTCGCCGCGCTCGGCATGGACTGGGCGACGCTCGTCGTCTCGGCGGCGGCGGTGGTCGGAATTTTGAGCGTGATGATCGCCTTCCTGCTCGCCTGCGCGCGCATCTGGTTCGCGATGAGCCGCGATGGCTTGCTGCCCGCCTGGTTCGCCCTGCCGCACCCGAAATTCGCGACGCCTTATCGCCCGACGCTCGTCGCGGGCGGCCTCTGCGCTCTCGTCTCCGGCTTTTTCCCGATCAAAGAGGTGGCGGAGCTCGTGAACATTGGAACACTCGCGGCCTTCGTTGTGATCTGCCTCGCCGTGATCGCGCTACGCCATAAGCGGCCCGACATCCACAGAGGCTTTCGCGCGCCTCTCTCCCCCTATCTGCCGCTCGTCGGCGTAGGGTTCTCGCTATGGCTTCTCTCGAAGCTGCCGCCCATCGCCTGGAAGCGCTTCGTCATCTGGCTCGCCATCGGGCTCGCGGTCTATGTCCTTTACGGACGCCGCCACAGCCGGCTCGCTGGACAGACGGACGAAACGGCTCGCTGAGACATCGCCGGAAAGGTCACGAACATGGCCCCTCCGCCTCTCCTGGCCTTGACCGGCGCCACGCTGACGCTCGGCGGTCAGCCGCTGCTCGACGGGGCCGATCTGTCGGTTCTGCCCGGCGCGCGGCTCTGCCTCGTCGGACGCAACGGCTCGGGCAAGTCGACGCTGCTTAGGATCGCCGCAGGCGAGCTCGACTTCGATCGCGGCGAGCGCTTTTTGCAGCCCGGAGTGTCGCTGCGTTATCTTGCGCAGGAGCCGGACTTCTCGGGGTTCGCGACAACCGCAGACTTCGTCGAAGCGGGCCTCGGCCCGCTCGACGACCCGCATTCCGCTCGCCAGCTGCTGGCTGAGCTCGGCCTCTCGGGCGAGGAGGATCCCGCGCGGATTTCAGGCGGCGAAGCCCGTCGCGCCGCGCTCGCGCGCGCGCTTGCGCCCCGCCCTGACGTGCTGCTGCTCGACGAGCCGACAAACCATCTCGACTTGCCGACCATCCTCTGGCTCGAGGAGAAGCTTGGAAGCTTGCGGTCGGCGCTCGTGCTGATCAGCCACGACCGCCGTTTCCTGCAGGGTCTCACACGCGAGACCGTATGGCTCGACCGTGGCCGCACGCGCGCTCTCGCCGCAGGCTTCAAGGAGTTCGAGGCCTGGCGCGACCGCGAGCTGGAGGAGGAAGAGCGCCAGCGGCACAAGGCCGACCGGCGAATCGTTGCAGAGGAGCATTGGCTGCGGCATGGCGTCTCAGGCCGGCGCAAGCGTAACGTCAAGCGCCTCGCGCGCCTGCATGAACTCCGCGCCGAGCGCCGCCAGCGCATCGGCCCCGAAGGGCAAGTCAAGTTCGAGGCGAGCGAGGCTCAGGCCTCGGGCGCGCTCGTCATTGAAGCGGTCAAGATCCGCAAATCCTATGGCGAACGGTTCATCGTTCAGGATTTCTCGACCCGCATCATGCGCGGCGACCGCATCGGAGTCGTCGGCGCCAATGGCGCCGGCAAGACGACGCTCGTCGGCCTGCTCACCGGGGCGCTTGCTTCCGACTCGGGAACGCTGCGGCAAGGCGCAGGGCTCGCGATGGCGACGCTCGAGCAGAGCCGCGCGAGCCTCGATCCCGAGCGCAGCCTGCAAGACTCGCTCACCGGCGGCGGCTCGGACTTTATTGAGATCAACGGCGAACGCCGGCATGTGACCGGCTATATGCGGGATTTCCTGTTCAAGCCGGAGCAGGCGAGGACGGCCGTCGCCAAGCTCTCGGGCGGCGAGCGCGGAAGGCTGATGCTGGCTCGCGCCCTCGCAAAGCCTTCCAATCTTCTCGTCCTCGACGAGCCGACGAATGATCTCGATCTCGAAACGCTCGATCTCCTGGAAGAGATGCTCGCCGATTATCCCGGCACGCTGATCGTCGTCTCGCATGATCGCGACTTCCTCGATCGCGTCGCGACTTCCGTCGTCATCAGCGAGAGCGAAGGTCTCTGGCGAGAATATGCGGGCGGCTATTCCGACATGGTCGCGCAACGCGGCTACGGCGTCGAGGCGTTGAAATCCGCTTCGCAACGCGCCGAGCCGAAGGCCAAGACCGCGGCTCGCGAGAAGCCCGCGGGAAAGCCGCGTCTCTCTTTCAACGAGCGTCACGCGTTGGCGACCTTGCCGCAGAAGATAGAATCCTTGCGCAAGGAGCGGGCGGCGCTCGAGAGCCTTCTCGCCGATCCGGAGCTCTATGCGGGCGACCCCAAGAAATTCGCCACGGCCAGCGCGCGTCTCGACGCGGCGCAGACGGAGCTCGCCGAGGCCGAGGAGCGGTGGCTCGAACTTGAGATCCGGCGCGAGGAAATCGAGGGGTGAGCGCATCGGCGCCGGAAGAAGCAATCGGCCCGAGCCGCGCTATCTGCCGCACATGATCGTGCGGCTGAGAGACCGGCCGCTGCTCAGCCAATGCAGCGACCATGACCTTCAGCGCGCTCGACTGGCTCAACTTTTTCCTCGCGGATGTGCGCGGAGGGCTTGGGCCTTACGTCAATGTCCTGCTCGTCACAGACGCGCATTGGAGCCAGTTCGCCGTCGGCTCTACGCTAATGGTGAGTGGTCTTATCGGCGTCGCCGCGCATCCCATGGTCGGCGCCTTCATCGATCGCACGCACGCAAAGCGCGAAGCCATCATCCTCGGCGCCTTTCTTCTGGCCGCCTGCGCCTTGGCGCTCGTGACATGGCCAATCCTTCCGGTTGTGCTCATAGCCGACGTCATCATGGCGGTGCTGGGCGGTTTGTTCGCGCCGTCGATCGCCGCCATCACGCTCGGCCTGTTCGGTCACGAGGCGCTGGCGGCGCGGCTCGGACGAAACGCCGCCTTCGACAAGGGCGGCAATATCTTCATCGCCCTCCTGGCCGGAGTGATCGGCTTCGCCGTTTCGCAGAAGGCGCCGTTCTATCTTGTGCCCCTCTTCGCAGTCTTAACCACTGCAGCGGCGCTGTCGATCCCCGCAGGCGCCATCGACCATGCGCGGGCGCGGGGCCTGGAGCCGAGCGCCAACCATGACGAGCATCCGGCCAGTTGGCGAACGCTTCTCCATGATCGGCCGCTTGTCGTTTTCGCCGGGTCGGCGGCGATCTTCTACTTCGCCGATGCGCCCATGCTGCCGCTCGTCGCGCAGAAATTGGCTCTGGCGCATCCCGGCTATGAAACGGGACTGACCTCTGTGTCGATCATACTGGCGCAGCTCGTCACAATTCTCATGGCCCTGTTGGTCACGCGCGCGAACGCCATCGGTCGCCGCCCGCTCTTGATCGCCGCCTTTGTCTCGCTCGTGATGCGCGCACTTCTTTGCGTTGGATACAGCGACACCGCGGCGCTACTGCTCTCGCAAGGCCTCGAGGGCGTGACCGGCGGAACTCTTCGAGGCCTTGCTGCCACTCATTCTCGCGGATGTGATGGAGGGGACGGGCCGCTACAGCCTCGCGCGCGGCGTGGTGGGGACGGTGCAGGGAATCGGCGGCTCCTGCAGCCAGGCCGCGGCCGGCTTCCTCGTCTCGCAGATGGGCTACCCTGCCGCCTTTCTTGCTTCGGCGCTCATTGCGGCAGCTGGCCTTGTTCTGGTGGTCTTCCTCTTGCCGGAGACGACGCCCGCCACGCTCAGGAAGACAGAGCAACGCGCGGCCTCGCGAGGAGCGGGACGCGCCGCTCAATAATCGACCGCGACCAGATAAAGGCCGTGCGCGGGCGCGACCTGCCCGCAGCGCGCGCGGTCGCGCGCGTCGAGCGCGCGGCGCGGTTCTTCTATCGACCATTTGCCGCTGCCCACATGCTCAAGCGAGCCCACCAGCGACCGCACCTGATGATGTAGAAAGGAAGGGGCGCTTGCGAGGATTTCGATCTCCTCGCCCCTGCGGCGCACGTCGAGCCGCTCGAGCGTGCGGATGGGCGAGCGCGCTTGGCATTCGCTGGCGCGATAGGTCGAAAAGTCGAATTTTCCGACGAGCCTCTGCGCCGCGCCATGCATGGCCTCGGCGTCGAGCAGCCGCTTGATGTGCCAGACGCGTCCAAGGGCGAGCGCCGGCGGCGCGCGACGATTGCAGATCAGATAGCGGTAGTGGCGCATCTTGGCGGAGAACCGCGCTTCGAACGCGTCTGCGACGGCTTGCGCCGAAAGCACAGCGATGGGATCGGGCCGAAGATGCGCATTGAGCGCGTCACGCAGGCGATCGACCCGCCACTCTCGAGAAAGGTCGACATGCGCGGACTGCCCCAGCGCATGCACGCCCGCGTCCGTGCGCCCCGCCCCATGCACGACGCGCTTATTGCCGTCGATCGCCGCAACGGCTTCCTCCAGCCGCTGCTGAATGGAGATGCCGTTCGCCTGCCGCTGCCAGCCGACGAAAGGACCGCCGTCATATTCGATCGTCAGCGCGAAGCGAGGCATAGGAGTCGAAAATTCAGCTGCCGACGATCAGCACATGCACCGTCGGCTTCTTGCCCCAAGCGGAGAAAACGGCGCCGCGCACCGAGCGTTCGATCGCTGTCGCGAGCAAGTCGAAGTCCTTGCGGCGCGGACGCGGCAAAGCGTCGAAGCAGCCGAAGACGGCTTCGTCGATCAAGCCGCCCATTTCGGCGCCGCTTCGGCCTCGCTTCGGCAAACCGGACGCGACGACGTCCGGGTCGCCGATCATCTCCCCCTGGCGTGACACGCAAAGCGCGATCGAGACCACGCCAGCGAAGGCGAGCTTGACGCGCTCGCGCACGGCGCCGTCGCTTTCGCCGATGAGCACCTCGCCGTCCTTGTAAAGGCGGCCAGCCGCCATTTTGCCGATGATCGCCGGCGCGCCGGGCGCGAGCCGCACGAGGTCGCCGTCACGCGGCGAAACCACCTGGTCAACGCCGTGCTCGTGCGCAAAGGCGGCATGTCGCGCGAGGTGATGCAACTCGCCATGCGCGGGCGCCGCCATCTTGGGTCGTATCCATCCGTAGAGCTTCGCGACCTCGCCGCGTCGCGGATGGCCCGAGCAGTGCACATGACGATCATGATCCGTCACGATCTCGGCGCCGAGGTCGCAGAGCTTGTTGATGAGGCGCTGGACGTCGCGCTGATTGCCGGGAATGGCCCGGGAAGAGAAGACGACGCGGTCGCCCGCGGCGATTTTGATCGCCGGATGATCGCCCGAAGCCGAACGCGCCATCGCCGCGCGCGGTTCGCCCTGGCTTCCTGTCGCAAGGATGACGGTGCGATCTCGCGGCAGGGCCGCGAGATGCTCGAGCGAGTAGAAAGGTGCGATCCCGTCGAGATAGCCGAGCTCGCGCGCGACTTCGATCGTGCGGTCGAGCGCGCGGCCGGCGACGACCACGCTGCGTCCGGCGGCGGCGGCGGCTTCTGCAACTGCGCGCACGCGCTGGACGTTCGAGGCGAAGGTCGTGACGATCACGCGTCCGCGTGCTTCGCCGATGACGGCGCGCAGCTCGGCGGCCACCTCGCTCTCCGAGAAGCTCTCTCCTTCTCGCAATATGTTGGTCGAATCGCAGATCAGCGCCGTGACGCCCTCGTCGCCTAGCGTGCGCAGGCGCGCTTCGTCGGTGCGATGACCGATTCCAGGCGTCTCATCGATCTTCCAATCGCCCGTGTGGAGCGCGAGACCGGCGGGCGTTCGGATCGCAAGCGCGCAGGCTTCCGGAATCGAATGGGCGACGGCGATATATTCCACCTGGAAAGGCGCAAGATCGATCTTTGCGCCGGGCTTGACGAGGGTGATGCCGATGTCGGGCGCGCCCGGCTCCGACAATCTTCTGGCCTCGATCAGGCCCGCGGCGAAAGGCGTCGCGAAGACCCTGCATTTGAGTCTCGGCCAAACAGCGGCAAGCGCGCCAATGTGATCTTCATGCGCGTGCGTGATCACGATCGCCAGAAGATCGCGTCCGAGCTTTTCGACGGATGAAAGGTCAGGCAAAACAATATCGACGCCGGGCAGATCCGGTCCCGGAAAGCCAAGGCCGCAATCGACGAGAATCCATTTGCGCGCGCGTGGCGGTCCGTAGCCGTAAAGCGCGGCGTTCATCCCGATCTCGCCTAGCCCCCCGAGCGGCGCGAATACGAAATCTGCGTCTGGCTGCGTCGTCATCGATGCAAATCCTGGCCTGTCGGCGCCGGCGTCGCGCGGTGCGCGAGAATGACGTCACCCGCGTCGATGACGCGTCGCTTTGCGCCGCACGCGACGACAAGGCGGCCGTCGGCGTCGATCGTCTCGAAGCGCCCTTCGATTTCCTCGCCTTGCGCGAGGCGCACATGCACGCTCTCCCCCAAGCCCGCCGCCGCCTCGAGCCACTTTGTTCTGACCTGCGCAAAGCCGGAGCCTGCAGACCACAAGTGCAGCGTCTCGCAAAAGCGATCGGAGAGCGCCGCAAACAGCGCTTGCGCCGAAGGCGCCGGGACTTTCAGCGACGCGAGAGCCGTCGCGGGATAAGGCACGTCCAGCGGCGCCGCGGAGCAATTCACGCCGATGCCGACCACGACCACGCCAGCGCCCGGCCGACGTTCGTCGCCGGTCGAAAGCGCGAGCCCCTCAAGCAGGATTCCGCCGAGCTTAGCGCGATTAAGCAGAATGTCGTTTGGCCATTTGAGCGCGAACCCGGCCTCGTCGGGAAGTAGAGCGCGCAGCGTCGCGATCGCAGCGACGACAGCCACGAAACCGAGCTGCGGCGCGCGCTCGGGTGTAACGCCCTCGCTCAAGACGAGGCTCGCATGCAGATTGCCGGGAACGGAGATCCAGTCTCTACCGAGGCGTCCGCGTCCCCTGCTCTGCCGCCCTGCGACGATCCACAAGGGGCCGCGTTCGCCCTCCTCGAGGACGCGCCGCCGCGCTTCCTCATTCGTCGAATCCAGATCGTCGAAAGCGATAAGGCGCACACCCTCGGCGCGCGCCTTGTCTCCAAGGACGAATCCTGGGTCCGCGATCAAAACAGCGATTTCGCGGCCGCGCTCGCCGCGGTCATCAGCGGCGCGGGATAGATCCAGAAGATCAAGAGAAAGAGGGTCGAGATCGCCGAAAATCGCGCGCGGCGCGAACGGCGCGGGATCGAAGGCCGGCGCCGGCTCGTCGAAATACATCGTCTTGACGATGCGCAGGTAGTAATAGGCGGCGACCGCGCTCGCCAGCACGCCGATGACCGCGAGCGGATAGAGCCCGGCTTCGACCGCCGGCAGGAGCACGTAATATTTCGCCCAGAAGCCGCCGAGCGGTGGGATGCCCGCAAGCGAGAACATCAGCATCGACAAGAAGAAGGCCTGCCAGCCGTTGGAGCGCGACAGGCCCGCGAGATCGCTGATCTTCTCGACCGGCTTCCCGCCGACGCGCATCATCAGGATCGCTGCGAAGGCCCCGAGCGTCATCGCGGCATACATGACGAGATAGATCGCGACGCCGCGCACGGAAGACTCGGTGCCGGCGGCGAGGCCGATCAGAACGAAGCCCATGTGGCCGATCGAGGAATAGGCCATCAGACGCTTGATGTTCTGCTGGCCGATCGCCGCAAAGGAGCCGAGCAGCGTCGAAGCGACCGCAAGAAAGCTCACGATCTGCCGCCACTCCGCCTGGATGTTGGGGAAGGCGGTGAGCAGGACGCGCGCCAGGATCGCCACGGCCGCCATTTTCGCGGAGGAGGCGAAGAAGGCGGTGACGGGAGTCGGCGCGCCTTCGTAAACGTCCGGCGTCCACATGTGGAAGGGCACGGCGGAAATCTTGAAGGCGAGACCCGCCAGCACGAACACGAGGCCGAAATCGACGCCGAGCGATGGATGCCCTGTCACGACGGTCGCGATGCCCGAGAAGGAAATGGTCCCGGCGAAACCATAGAGAAGCGACGAGCCATAGAGCATCATGCCCGAGGAGAGCGCGCCGAGCGTGAAGTATTTGAGGCCAGCTTCCGAAGCGCGCGCGTCCTCGCGCGCGAAGGCGGCGACGACATAAAGGGCGAGCGACATGAGCTCGAGGCCCAGATAAAGCGCGAGGAGATTATCCGCCGAGATCAGCAGCATCATGCCGAGCGTCGCGATGAGGATCAGGATCGGATATTCGAACTTGTCGAGCGCCGCGCGGCGCAGAAAGTCAGTGGAGAGCAGCACCGTCGTCATCGAGGCGAGGAGCGTCAACGCTTTCACAAATCGGGAGAAGGCGTCGTCGATGAAGGCGCCGTCGAAGATGCTCTGCTCGGAGCGGGTGGACAGGACAATGGCGAGAAGCGCGAGTCCGAGTACGGCGATGGAAAGCTCGCAAACGAGCGCATAGGCCTTTTCGCCGCGCCAAGCGCCGATCAGCAGCAGGACAAGAAGACCCGTAGCGAGGATCGTCTCCGGCAGGAAGTGATGAGCAAGCGTCTGATAAAGGGGCATGCCGGTCGATCCGTCATTGGCCGGAGGCGGCGAGCGTCACCGCGCCGAGTAGCGCCGAATGGCTGGTCAGAAGGTTGTTCGTCGAAGCCGCGAAGGCGTCGAGCACCGGACCGGGCCGAACGCCGTAGTAAATGGTGAGCAGCACGAGAGGCGCGAAGATCGTGATCTCGCGCGGCGTGAGATCGGCGATCGAGGCGAGGCTCGCCTTCTCAAGCGCGCCGAAGATCACGCGGCGATACAGATAAAGCGCATAGGCGGCGGAGAGGATCACGCCGGTCGTCGCGAAGAGCGCGACAAAGCTGCTCGCCTTGAAGGCGCCGACGAGCGTCAGGAATTCGCCAATGAAGCCAGCCGTGCCGGGCAGCCCGACATTGGCCATGGTGAAGATCATGAACACGACGGCATAGATCGGCATGCGGTTGACGAGCCCACCATAGGCGGAAATCTCGCGCGTGTGCATGCGGTCGTAAATGACGCCGACGCAGAGGAAAAGCGCGCCGGAGACGAGGCCGTGCGATATCATCAGGAACAGCGCGCCCTGCACGCCTTGCGTCGTCAGCGTGAAGAGGCCCATCGTCACAAAGCCCATATGCGCGACCGACGAATAGGCGATGAGCTTCTTGATATCTTCCTGCACCAGCGCGACGAGAGAGGTGTAGATGATCGCGACGACGGAAAGCGCGTAGATCAGCGGCGCGAAATAGACCGAGGCGTCCGGGAACATTGGCAGCGAGAAGCGGATGAAGCCGTAGCCGCCCATCTTGAGGAGGATCGCGGCCAGGATGACCGAGCCCGCCGTGGGCGCTTCGACGTGGGCGTCAGGCAACCAGGTGTGGACTGGCCACATCGGCATCTTCACCGCGAAGGAGGCGAAGAAAGCGAGCCACAGCCACGTCTGCATATGCGCCGGGAACTGCGTCTTGAGCAGCGTCTCTATGTCGGTCGTGCCGGCCGTGCGGTACATCGCGAGGATCGCGATCAGCATTAAGAGCGAGCCGGCGAGCGTGTAGAGGAAGAATTTGAAGCTCGCATAGACGCGCCGCTTGCCCCCCCAGATGCCGATGATCAGGAACATCGGGATAAGGCCGCCCTCGAAGAAGAGGTAGAAGAGCACGAGATCGAGCGCGCAGAACACGCCGATCATCAGCGTCTCCAGCACGAGAAAGGCGATCATATATTCGGCGACGCGCTTCTCGATCGACTCGAAGGAAGCGAGGATCGCAAAAGGCATCAGGAAAGTTGTCAGCAGCACGAAAGGCATCGAGAAGCCGTCGACGCCCATCTTGTAGACGATCCCGGAGCCGAACCAGGGCCTCTCCTCGACGAGCTGGAAGGCGGCGCTCGTAGCGTCGAAGCGTTGCCAGACGACGAGCGAGAGCGCGAAGACCGCGAGCGTCGTGAACAGCGCGGCCCAGCGGATGTTGCGCAGCGTCGCCGCGTCATCGCCGCGTTGCGTCAGAATGAAGGCCGCGCCGACAAGCGGAAGGAAGGTGAGGCCGGAAAGAATGCCGAATCCGAACATTAGCGAATGCTCCAGGCGCCGAGCGCGCTGACCACCGCCGCGACGCCAATCAGCATCGCGAAGGCGTAATGATAGAGATAGCCGGTTTGCACGCGGGCAGCGAGACGCGCGCCGTCCACCACGCGCGCCGCGACTCCGTCCGGACCGATCCCGTCGATGATGCGACCGTCGCCGTCCTTCCATAGGAGGCGGCCGAGCGCGAAAGCCGGCTTCACGAAGATCCGGTCATAGAGCTCGTCGAAATACCACTTATTGAGGAGGAAGCGATAGAGGCCCGGGAAGGCCGCGGCGAGCTGCGGCGCGACGCCGGGGCGCAGCACATAGATATAGAGCGAGACGAGGAAGCCGCCGAGCATCGTGACAAAAGGCGCGAGCGAAACCCAGATCGGGATGTCGTGCATCTCGTGCATGATGTGGTTCTCTTCGCTAAAGAAGAGCGATCCCTTCCAGAACTCCTCCAGCGCGTGGCCGGCGAAATCGGGCATGAAGACGAAGCCCGCGACGATGGAGCCAATGGCCAGCACTCCGAGCGGCACGAGCATCACCAGCGGCGACTCATGCGGTTTGTGGTCATGTCCATGGCCATGGTCGTCATGACCATGGGCGGCGTGATCGTCATGGCCGTGTCCATGCTGACGCGCCTCGGCGGCGTGCGGACCAAAGAAGGTCATGAAGACGAGGCGCCAGGAGTAGAAGGAGGTCAGCGCGGCGACCAAAACCGCCATGCCGAAGCCATAGAATGCTACAGGGTTATGACGGCCTGCGGCGAAAGCCGCCTCAATGATCGCGTCCTTCGAGAAGAAGCCAGCGAAGCCCAGCGGAGTGAAGGGCACGCCGAAACCGGTGATCGCCAAGGTTCCGATGACCATCACCCAAAAGGTGAAGGGGATGTCCTTACGCAGCCCGCCCATGCGGCGCATGTCCTGCTCATGGTGCATCGCGTGGATGACCGAGCCCGCGCCAAGGAAGAGTAGAGCCTTGAAGAAGGCGTGGGTGAAGAGGTGAAAGATGCCGAGCGAATAGGCGCCCACGCCCTCGGCGATGAACATCAGGCCGAGCTGCGAGCAGGTCGAATAAGCGATCACGCGCTTGATGTCGTTTTGCACGAGTCCGACCGTCGCGGCGAAGAAATGCGTCGTCGCGCCGATGATGATCACGAAAATAAGGGCCGCGGGCGCAGCCTCGAAGATCGGCGAAAGGCGCGCGACCATGAAGACGCCAGCGGTCACCATCGTCGCGGCGTGGATCAGGGCCGAGACCGGCGTCGGACCTTCCATCGCGTCGGGAAGCCAGGTGTGCAGCAGGATCTGCGCGGATTTGCCCATCGCCCCCATGAAGAGCAGCAAAGCCGCGAGCGTCAGCGCGTCCACGTTGAGGCCGAAGACATGCGCGACCTTGCCCTGAAGACCAGGAACGGCGGCGAAAACCGCGTCGAAAGCGACGGAATTCGTCAGCTGATAGACAAGAAAGATCCCGAGAGCGAAGCCGAAGTCGCCGACCCGATTGACGACGAAGGCCTTGATCGCCGCCGCATTGGCGGAGGGCTTCTGATACCAGAAGCCGATCAGCAGATAGGAGGCGAGACCGACGCCCTCCCAGCCGAAAAACATCTGGAGGAGATTGTCGGCCGTCACCAGCATCAACATGGCGAAGGTGAAGAGCGACAGATAGGCGAAGAAGCGCGGCCGATCGGGATCTTCGTGCATGTAGCCAATCGAATAGAGATGCACGAGGCTCGAGACCGTGTTCACGACAACGAGCATCACCGCCGTCAGCGTGTCAACGCGCAGCGTCCAGTCGACCTTGAGCGTGCCGGAGGTGAACCAATTGCTGAGAAGCGAGATGTGCGCTTCCTCATGCCCGAAGCCCACGTCGAGGAAGATTTTCCAGGAAAGCGCCGCCGCGACGAAGAGCAGGCCGGTCGTGACGAGCTCCGACGCGCGCGCGCCGATCAGCCGGCCGAAAGGGCCGGCGATCAGGAAGCCGAGGAGGGGTAGGAAAACGACTGCTGCGATCATCGCGGGCTCAACCTTTGAGGCTGTTGATGTCTTCCACCGCGATCGTGCCGCGGTTGCGGAAGTAGGTGACCAGAATGGCGAGCCCGATCGCCGCTTCCGCCGCCGCGACGGTCAGCACGAACAGGGCGAAGACCTGTCCCGTGAGATCGCCGAGCGCCGTCGAAAAGGCGACGAGGTTCAGATTGACGGAGAGGAGGATGAGCTCCACCGACATCAATATGATGATGATGTTCTTGCGATTGAGGACGATCCCCGCGACGCCGAACGTGAAAACGATCGCCGAGACGACGAGATAATGGGCAAGACCGATGTCCGTCATGGCGTTCACCCCTCCACGCCGACCCGCGAGCGCACCTTCTTAAGCTCGACGACGCTCTTGGCGGTGCGGGCGTTCTGTTCCGAGATGTTCTGGCGTTTCACATGCGGCCGGTGGTGCAGCGTCAACGAGATCGCGCCGATCATCGCAGTGAGCAGCACCAGTCCCGCCGCCTGAAAGAAGATCAGATATTTCGTGTAGAGCACCCGGCCGAGCGCCGCAGTGTTGGTGACGTCGGGGAGAACGGGCGAGGCCGCCGCCTCACGCGCGCCGGGCGCCGAATGCCAATGCAGCGCGACGAAGCCAAGCTCGATCAGCACGACGGCGCCAACCGCCGCGCCGGCCGGCAGATATCTCTGAAAGCCCTGCCGCAGCTCGGCGAAGTCGACGTCGAGCATCATCACGACGAAGAGGAAGAGCACGGCGACCGCGCCGACATAGACGACGACGAGCATCATGGCGAGGAACTCGGCTCCCTGCAGCAGGAACAATCCCGCGCCGTTGCAGAAGGCGAGAATGAGCCAGAGCACCGAGCTCACAGGGTTGCGCGCGGCGATCACTCCGAAGGCCGAGGCGATCAGCACGGCGGAGAAGAGGTAGAAGAATAAGGCGTCCACGGGCTCGTCCTTCGTGCTTTTTAGCGGTAGGGCGCGTCGAGAGCGATGTTGCGGGCGATCTCTCGCTCCCAGCGCGCGCCGTTCTCGAGCAGACGCTCCTTATTGTAGTAGAGCTCCTCGCGCGTCTCGGTCGCGAATTCGGCGTTCGGCCCTTCGACGATCGCGTCGACCGGGCAGGCCTCCTGGCAGAAGCCGCAATAGATGCACTTCACCATGTCGATGTCGTAGCGCGTCGTCCGTCGTGTGCCGTCATTGCGGCGCGGGCCGGCCTCGATCGTGATGGCCTGCGCGGGGCAGATCGCTTCGCAGAGCTTGCAGGCGATGCAGCGCTCCTCGCCATTGGGATAGCGGCGCAGCGCATGCTCGCCGCGATAGCGGGGCGACTGCGGGTTCTTTTCATGCGGGTAGTTGAGCGTCGCCTTCGGCTTGAAGATGTAGCGAATCCCCAGGAAGAACGCGGCTACGAACTCCAGCAGGAACAGCGATTTCGCTTCCTGATCCAGTCTCATGGCTTCACCTCAACCCGCCTTGGCCAGCGCGGGCCCGAACTGCACCGCCGCTGCGACCAGGATGACCATCACGAGCGAGATCGGCAGGAAAACCTTCCAGCCGAGCCGCATCAGCTGATCGTAACGATAGCGCGGCACGATCGCTTTGGTCATCGCGAACAAGAAGACAACGCTCCACAGCTTGAACAGGAACCACAAGACGCTGGAGCCGCCGATGAGCGGCGCGCCCGGGAAGGGCGAAAGCCAGCCGCCGAGGAACAGAATCGTCGTCAGCGCGGACATGCCGAGAATGGCGACGAGCTCGGTCAGGAACTGCAGCAGGAAGAGCGAGGCCGAATATTCGATCATGAAGCCCGCGACGAGCTCCGATTCCGCCTCGGCGAGATCGAAGGGCGGACGGTTCGTCTCCGCCAGGATCGAGACGAAGAAGATCACATACATCGGCAGGAGCCGCAGCCAGTACCAGCCAAGCACGCCCCATTTCGTATCCTGCGCATGGACGATGTCGGTGAGGTTGAGCGAGCCCGCGCAAAGCAGCACCGTCACGATCACGAAGCCGATCGAGACTTCGTAGGAAACCATCTGCGCCGCGGAGCGCAGCGCCGACAGAAACGGATATTTGGAGTTCGACGCCCAGCCGGCCATGATCACGCTGTAGACGCCGAGCGAGGAGACCGCGAAGAGATAGAGCACGCCGACATTGATGTCTGCGACAACCCAGCCCTCATTGACCGGGATGACCGCCCAGGCGGCCATGGCCAGCACGACGCCGACGACGGGGGCGAGCACGAAGATGAATTTGTTCGTCGTGTCCGGGATCACCGGCTCTTTGAGCAGAAACTTGAAGAAGTCCGCGAAGGGCTGCAGCACGCCCCAGGGGCCTACGACATTGGGACCGCGGCGCAGCTGCACCGCAGCCCAGATCTTGCGTTCGGCGTAGATCAGCACGGCCGTCGAGAGCAGCACACAGACGAGCAAAACAAGGCTTTTCAGCGCCGCAAGCAGCGGCGGATGCTCGACGAGAAAGGAGACGACGGCCGAAATCAGGTCCTGCATTTCGATCTGGCTCCTATTCCGCCGCCTGCTGCAGCCGGCCCTTGGCCAGCGCCGAACACTCCGCCATCACGGCGGAAGCTCTCGCGATCGGATTGGTGAGATAAAAATCGGAGATCGCAGAGGCGAAGGGATGCGCCATAGCGATGGCCCCGCGCTGCGCCAGCACGTCGATCGTCCCCGCCTCGCCCTTCTCGATGACGTCCACGCGCTGCAGATGCGGATGGCGCTGGAACAGCGCCTTGCGCAGCTGAGCGAGCGAGTCGAAGGGCAGCGCGTCGCCGAGAGCGCCGGAAAGCGCGCGCAGGATCGCCCAGTCCTCGCGGGCGTCGCCCGGCGGAAAGCCGGCGCGGTCCGCGAGCTGCGGCCGACCTTCGGTATTGACGAAGAGACCGGACTTCTCGGTGTAGGCGGCGCCGGGCAACACAACGTCGGCGCGATGCGCGCCGCGATCGCCATGCGAGCCGATGTAGACGACAAAGGCGCCCGGGGCGATATCGATCTCGTCTGCCCCAAGATTGAGGATAAGGTCGACCGCTCCGGGCGCAGCCAGCTCCCAGGCGGTCTTGCCGCCGGCCCCGGGCGTGAAGCCAAGGTCCAAGGCGCCGACGCGCGCGGCCGCGGTGTGAAGAACGCCGAAGCCGTTCCAACCGTCGCCGACGCCGCTTTGCTTCAGCGCCGCCTGCGCGGCCAGTCCCAGCGAGGCCTCGCCGTCCTGGCGAGAGAGCGCGCCCTGCCCGATCAGCACGATGCGCTTCTTCGCGCCGGAGGACGGGCTCTGCGCGAAGCGCAGCAGCGAATCGGGTCCCGCGCCGAGATAGTCGTAGTCGTAGGTCAGATCCGCCTTCTCCCCGACGAGCGAGACCTTGAACCCGCCCTTCAGCCAGCGCTTGCGGATGCGCGCGTTCAAGACCGGCGCTTCCTTGCGCGGATTGGAGCCCACGATGAGCAGCGCATCGGCTTCGTCGATGCCAGCGATCGTCGGATTGAAGATGTAGGAAGCGCGGCCGAGCGCAGGATCGAGCCGCGCGCCGTCCTGCCGGCAATCGATGTTGGGCGTTCCGAGCTTCTCGGTGAGAAACTTCAGCGCGAAAATCTCCTCGACAGCGGCGAGATCGCCAACGAGCGCGCCGATGCGCTGGGCGGGCGTCGCCTTGATTTTGCGGGCGACGAGCGTCAACGCCTCTTGCCAAGTCGCCGGGCGCAGCCGGCCGTTCTCGCGCACATAGGGGCGGTCCAGCCGCTGGCGGCCGAGCCCATCCACCGACTGGCGGGTCTTGTCGGAGATCCACTCCTCGTTCACCGCGTCATTGGGGCGCGGGAGGATGCGCACGACCTCGCGACCACGCGTATCGATGCGGATGGCGGAGCCCAGCGCGTCATGCACGTCGACGCTCTCGGTCTTCTGATACTCCCAGGGGCGCGCGCGAAAATTCTGCGGCTTGGGCAGGAGCGCGCCCACGGGACAAAGATCGGCGACGTTTCCCTGCAGCTCGGAGGTCATCGCGGTCTGGAGATAGGTGGTGATCTCCATGTCCTCGCCGCGGCCGATCGCGCCCATGTCGGCGGTGCCGGCGACTTCCGCGGTGAAGCGGACGCAGCGCGTGCAATGAATGCAGCGATTCATCTCGGTCTTGACCAGAGGGCCGATATATTTGTTCTCGACCGCCCGCTTGTTCTCGATGAAGCGCGAGGAGTCGCCGCCGAAGGCCAGCGCCTGATCCTGCAGATCGCACTCGCCGCCCTGATCGCAGATGGGGCAGTCGAGCGGATGGTTGACGAGCAGAAACTCCATGACGCCTTCGCGCGCCTTCCGCACCATCGGAGATTTGGTGAAGACTTCCGGCGGCGCGCCGTTTGGGCCGGGACGCAGATCCTTGACGGCCATGGCGCAAGAGGCCTGCGGCTTCGGCGGGCCGCCCTTCACCTCGACGAGGCACATGCGGCAGTTGCCGGCGACCGACAGGCGCTCGTGGTAGCAGAAGCGCGGAACTTCCGCGCCCGCGCTCTCGCAGGCTTGCAGCAGCGTGAACTCGGGCGGAACGTCCACCTCGACGCCATCGACAAGAATTTTGGTCACTTGTCCTGCTCCACTGTAACGAGCCGCTGCTTCAATGTCTCACTCCGCCGCTACGCGAACCGGCTCGGCATGCGGGTTGGCCGTATATTGATCGATGCGTTGCTCGATCACGTCGCGATAATGCGCGATGAGCCCCTGCACCGGCCAAGCCGCCGCGTCGCCGAGCGCGCAGATCGTGTGGCCTTCGATCTTCTTGGAGACGTCGAAGAGCATGTCGATCTCTTTCTTGTGCGCGCGGCCTTCGACCATGCGCTGCATGACGCGCCACATCCAGCCCGTGCCCTCGCGGCAGGGCGTGCACTGGCCGCAGCTCTCGTGCTTGTAGAAATAGGAGAGCCGCGCGATGGCGCGGATGATGTCGGTGGACTTGTCCATCACGATCACCGCCGCCGTCCCGAGGCCCGAGCCGAGCTTGGCGAGGCTGTCGAAGTCCATCGGACAGTCGATGATCTGATGCGCCGGCACGCAGCGCACGGAGGAGCCGCCGGGAATCACGGCGAGGAGGTTGTCCCAGCCGCCGCGAATGCCGCCGCAATGCTCCTCGATCAGTTCGCGGAAGGAGATCGACATCGCCTCTTCGACATTGCAGGGGCGATTCACATGGCCTGAGATGCTGAAGAGCTTCGTGCCGGTGTTGTTCGGCTTGCCGATGCCGGCGAACCAGGCATGGCCGCGGCGCAGAATCGTGGGCGTGACCGCGATCGAACTCGACGTTGTTAACGGTCGTGGGACAGCCGTAAAGCCCCACATTGGCCGGAAAGGGCGGTTTCAGGCGCGGCATGCCCTTCTTGCCTTCCAGGCTCTCGAGCAGCGCCGTCTCCTCGCCGCAGATATAGGCTCCGGCGCCATGATGCACATAGAGATCGAAGGGATAGCCGTGGATATTGTCCTTGCCGATGAGCTTCGCCTCATAGGCCTCGTCCACCGCGTGCTGCAGCGCCTCGCGTTCGGCGATGAACTCGCCGCGCACATAGATGTAGCAGGCGTGGGCGCCCATCGCGAAGGAGGCGATCAACGCGCCTTCGACCAGCGTATGCGGGTCGTTGCGCATGATCTCGCGATCCTTGCAGGTTCCAGGCTCCAACTCGTCCGCGTTGATGACGAGATAATGCGGACGCTGCGGATCGACCTCCTTGGGCATGAAGGACCATTTCAAGCCGGTGGAGAAGCCCGCGCCGCCGCGGCCGCGCAGCCCTGAGTCCTTCACCTCGGCGATGATCTTGTCGCGTCCCTTGGCGAGCAGGGCCTTGGTGTCATCCCATTGCCCGCGCTTTCTCGCGCCCGCCAGCGATCGGTCGCCGAGGCCATAAAGATTGGTGAAGATGCGGTCTGCGTCGGAGAGCATGTTTTCTCAGTCCGTTTCGCTTCAATCGATTACTTCGCGCCTTCGCCGTAAAGCGAAGTGAGGCTCGTGAGCTTGCCCAAGGGTTCGGAGCTGACGCGGCCCGTCTGCGAGCCCGTCTTCACCGGCCGGCCGGCGGCGAGATCGTCGAGGAGCTTCTCGAAGTTCTCGACCGTCAGATCCTCGTAATAATCGTCATTGATCTGCACCATCGGCGCATTGCAGCAGGCGCCGAGGCACTCGACCTCGAGCCAGGAGAAGAGCCCGTCCGCCGTCACATGGCGCTGCGGCCCCACGCGGCGCTCCAGCACCTTGATCAGATCGTCGGAGCCGCTGAGCATGCAGGGCGTCGTCCCGCAGAGCTGGATGTAAAACTTGCCCACGGGCTCGAGGTTGAACATCGTATAGAAGGTCGCGACCTCGAGGACGCGGATATACGGCAGGCCGAGCTTGTCGGCGACCGCCTCGATGGCCTTCTGCGGAAGCCAATAGTCGTTCTGCTTTTGCGCCTGCCACAGCGCCGGCACGACCGCCGAAGCCTCGCGACCGTCGGGATATTTGGCGATTTGCTTTTCGAGCCACGCCTCGTTCTGCGGCGTGAACGTGAAGCTCTCGGGCTGGACTTCGGCAAGGCGACGGTTGGACATGCTATTCAATTTCCATAGGCTGCGGCGGCGCAAAGATCACCGGTCGACTTCTCCGAAGACGATGTCGATCGAACCCAGAACCGCCGAGACGTCGGCGAGCAGATGATGGCGGCAGAGAAAGTCCATGCCCTGCAGATGCGCAAAGCCCGGCGCCCGGATCTTGCAGCGATAAGGCCGGTCGCCACCGTCCGACACGAGATACACGCCGAACTCGCCCTTCGGCGCCTCGACCGCGGCGTAGACCTCGCCCGCCGGAACCTTGAAGCCCTCGGTGTAGAGCTTGAAGTGATGGATGAGCGCCTCCATCGAGCGCTTCATCTCAGGTCGCGAGGGCGGCGCGATCTTATTGTTCGTCACCTGCACCGGACCGCGGTTCTTGGCCTCGAGCAGCTTATTTACGCATTGGCGCATGATTTCAGTCGACTGCCGCATCTCCTCCATGCGGATCACGGCGCGGTCGTAGCAGTCGCCATTCTTGCCGACCGGAATGAGGAACTCCATGTCCTCGTAGCAGTCATAAGGCTGCGCCTTGCGCAGATCCCAGGCGGCGCCCGAGCCGCGCAGCATGACTCCCGAGAAACCATACCTATAAGCGTCCTCGAGCGAGATCACGCCGATATCGGCGTTGCGCTGCTTGAAGATGCGGTTCTCGATGAACAGCGCCTCGAGATCGTCGCAGAGCTTCAGGAAGGGATCGCAGAAGGCGCCGATGTCCTCGACGAGCGCATCCGGGAGGTCGCGCGCGACGCCGCCGGGACGGAAATAATTGGCGTGCATGCGCGCGCCGCAGGCGCGCTCGTAGAACACCATCAGCTTCTCGCGCTCCTCGTACCCCCAGAGCGGCGGGGTTAGCGCGCCGACGTCCATGGCTTGCGCGGTGACGTTCAGGAGATGCGAGAGCAGACGGCCGATTTCGGCGTAAAGCACTCGGATGAGCTGGCCGCGATAGGGAACCTCGACGCCGAGCAGCCTCTCGATGGCGAGGCAGAAGGCGTGCTCCTGATTCATCGGCGCGCAATAGTCGAGCCGGTCGAAATAGGGCACGTTCTGCAGATAGGTGCGCGACTCCATCAGCTTCTCGGTGCCGCGATGCAGAAAGCCGACATGCGGATCGACGCGCTCCACGACCTCGCCGTCGAGCTCGAGAATGAGGCGCAGCACGCCGTGCGCCGCCGGATGCTGCGGCCCGAAATTGATGTTGAAGTTGCGTAGCGGTTGCTGCTCAGTCATTTGTCGAGTCCTTGGGCAGGGCAAAAGTCGATCGCCTCCAGCCTGCCTTACTCTTGGTTTCTCGCCTTCTCGTCACCCGGCAGCTCATAGGCCGTGCCCTCCCAGGGCGAGGCGAAGTCGAACTGGCGATATTCCTGCGTCAGCCGCACGGGGTCGTAGACGACGCGCTTCTGCTCGTCGTCGTAACGCACCTCGACGAAGCCCGTCATCGGGAAGTCCTTACGCAGCGGATGGCCGTCGAAGCCATAGTCGGTCATGATGCGCCGCAGGTCCGGATGTCCCGAGAACAGCACGCCGAAAAGATCGTATGTCTCGCGCTCGTACCAGTCGGCGCCCGGATAGAGCGCCGTCAGAGAGTCGACCGCGTTTGTCTCGTCGGTGCGCGTCTTGAGACGGATGCGACGGTTGTGCTTGGGGCTTTGGAAATGCGCGACCACCTCGAAGCGCTCCTCGCGCTCGGGATAGTCCACCGCCGTGATGTCAATGATGTTGACGAAAAGGTAATCGGCCTCGTCGCGCAGCGTCCGCGCCAGATCGAGCCATTTGTCGCGCGCGACCGTCAGAGTGAGCTCGCCGAAAGCGACCTTCACTTCCGTGACCGCGCCGCCGGTTGCGCCGGCGATTTTGGCGCCGAGGGCCTCGAGTTCCGAACTCATTGGCGTCCTTGCAGATTTGAGCGGATGGCGAATGGCGAGTAGCGAATAGGTATTGCGCCTAATCTATTCGCTACTCGCCCCTCCCTATCCAACTCACCGTTCGATCGTGCCGGTGCGGCGGATCTTCTTTTGCAGCAGCAGCATGCCGTAGACCAGCGCTTCCGCGGAGGGCGGGCAGCCCGGCACGTAGACGTCGACCGGAATGATCCGGTCGCAGCCGCGCACCACCGAATAGGAGTAATGGTAGTAGCCCCCGCCATTGGCGCAGGAGCCCATCGAGATGACATAGCGCGGCTCCGGCATCTGGTCGTAGACCTTGCGCAGAGCCGGAGCCATCTTGTTGGTCAGCGTGCCGGCGATGATGATGCAGTCCGACTGACGCGGCGAGGCGCGCGGGGCGAAGCCGAAACGCTCCATGTCATAGCGCGGCATGGCCGCCTGGATCATCTCGACCGCGCAGCAGGCAAGGCCAAAGGTCATCCACATCAGCGAGCCGGTGCGCGCCCAAGTGATGAGATCGTCGGTCGCCGTGACGAAGAAGCCCTTGTCGGCGAGCTCATTGTTGATCTCGACGAAAAGCGGGTCCGTCGAGCCGACGGGCTTCCCCGTGCGCGGATCGATGAGCCCCGTCGCGGCGGGAGCGACGAGCGTCTGGCGAGAGGGCTCGATCAATCCCATTCGAGCGCTCCTTTGCGCCATTCATAGACGAAGCCGACCGTCAGCACGCCCAGGAAGACGATCATCGACCAGAACCCGAAGGCCCCGACCTCCTTGAAGGCCACGGCCCAAGGAAAGAGGAAGGCGACCTCGAGGTCGAAGACGATGAAAAGCAGCGAGACGAGATAGAAGCGCACATCGAACTTCATGCGCGCGTCGTTGAACGGATTGAAGCCGCACTCATAGGCCGAGAGCTTTTCCGGATCGGGCGCCTTGAACGCGACCAGAAAGGGCACTACGAGAAGCGCGCCGGCGATCAGCACCGAAAGCGCCCCGAAGATGATGAGCGGCACATATTGTTCGAAGAGGGGCGGCATCGACGCGCTCCAGTAAACTGGCCGGCCAGCGGGCTATCTATGGCGATTCGGCCGATCCGACAGGCGGGAGAGGCCCTGGGCGAAAGCCCGCCTCGGCGGGCGTTCCGTAACAAAGCGGCGCCGCGAAAGCAAGTGCGGAGACCGCCTCTGTTTCCACAGCGGAATTCAGCGCGGAAAGCGAGCGTGCTCGCCCAAGATTACGGCGCCTGCGAATTCATCCCGCGAGTGCGACGCAGAGCGCCGCGGCGCGCATCTCCTCGAGTCGGCGCGCGCGCCGCGCCAAGGCCTCGGCGTCCGCGCCCCAGACTTGCATCTGAAAATCCTCGTCGATATGGGCCGCCACGAAGCCCGCCTCCGCGTCGATTTGGCGCAAGGCCACAGCCAGCGCGACGACGAGCGAGCCTGAGAGCGTCGTCATCGCGTGGATTCCCGCGAGATGGAACGGCGCGGCCGCGCCTTCGCCCACGGCTTCGTGCAGCAGCCGGCCGATCGCGTCCAGCGTCTCTTGCGGCTGCGCATGATGGATCACGCCTTCCGAAAGGGAGAATCGCGCGCCGTGGCGCTCGCGTAGAAAGGCCAGGAGCGGGTCCCAGGCCTCGTTCTGCGCGAGAACGAGCGCCGCCGGATCGCCCGCGCGGTAGCAAACGAGGTCGGAAGCCGCATATTTGGCCGCGTCGGCCTCGATCTCGGCCATCCGCGACGCGACGCCGTCGATCGCGGAATTCACAAGGCGGGTCAAGGGCATGCTCGAGGGATTGACCTCTTTGGCCTGCGCCTCCCACTCGCTGGCGACCGCCTTGGCCAGGGCTTCGCTCGGCAGCAGAAGCGGCGCGCGCGCGGGGGTGCGCAGGGGCTTGCCGTCGAGCAGCACCGCAAAGCCTTCTGCCCGCGGCCCGACCGTGACTGCCTTGTAAAAGCGCGCGAGTTTTTTAGGCTTCCCCTCTTCGGCTATGATGCGGAGCGGATCGCGCTCGCCTGACGCGACGAATAGGCTCGACGCAAGATCGCCTTCTTCATCAGCCATGCCCTGAGCCTCTCGATGCGGTCGCCTTCACCGTTTACCGCGCTTCGAGTTCGAGCGAAATCGTTGAAGTCAAAAAATCGCGCCGAGCCAAAACGCTGCGCCAAGGACGTCCTCAAGCCTCCGGGGCGTCCTCGATCAGGTCGTAGGCCTTCTCGTCGAAGCCGAAGGCGTCCCATGTCTTGCGCATATGCGCGGGAAGGGGCGCGGTCACGTCGATGACGCCGCCCTTGGGATGTGGCAGCACGAGCCTGCGGGCCAGGAGATGGAGCTTCCGCTCCAGCCCCTCGGGCATGGCGCGAAGCGGATCGCGGCGACGGACCTCGTCCTCAGCATTATGGCCATATTTCGGGTCGCCGAAGATCGGATGGCCGATCGCCTCCGCATGCGCCCGCAACTGATGCGTGCGGCCGGTGAGCGGCTTCATCGACAGCCAGGCGCAGCGGGGCGCCGCCTTTTCCACGGTGGCGTAATAGGTCAGCGAATGCTGCGCGTCCGTCTCGCCATGACGCGCCACCCGCATTTTTTCTATGTCTCGGGTCGAGCCGACGCCGGGCTTGCGCGGCGCGCGCTGGTCGCCCATGCCCTCGCTCTTGGCGAGATAAAGCGAGATGCGCCCTTGAGAGAGCTTGGGGGCGCCTTCGACGAGCGCCCAATAGATTTTCTTGGCCTGCCGCGAGCGAAAGGCTTCGCCGAGCGCCGCGGCTGTGCGGCGGTTCTTGGCGACGAGCAGCACGCCGCTTGTGTCGCGGTCGAGCCGATGCACGAGCACGGGCCGCTGGTCGCCCTTCGCGAGGGACGCGAGCATCCCGTCGATGTGGCGCTTGGTGCCCGAGCCGCCCTGCACGGCCAGACCGAAGGGCTTGTTAAGGACGAGCACGTCGGCGTCCTCGTAAAGCGTCATGTCTGCAAGCGCGCGCGCATCCTCAGGATCGGGGCGGGAGGCCGCAGGCGCCGCGGGCGCCTCCAGATTTAGCGGCGGGATGCGGATCGTCTGCCCTTCTTCGAGGCGAGTCGAGGTCTCGACGCGCTTTCCGTCGACCCGCACCTCGCCCTTGCGGCAGATCTTGGCGAGATGCGAGAGAGAAAGCGCCGGCACACGCCGCTTGAACCAGCGGTCGAGCCTAAGGCCGGCCTCGTCCGCGGTGACGGTCGCCTGGGAGACGCCCGCCCCAAGGGGCTTTGTTACGGATTGGTTCAAGCAAGCCTCCGAAGCGCCCGCCTCATTTCACGAAATCTGAGCAACGCGGCGGGGCGTCGGAGCCCCAAGGAAGGATCGGGACGGCCGAGGTCGAATTTTCCGGGCTGCCTTCGACGATCTTGTCGGAATAGGCCATATAGACGAGCACGTTGCGTTTGGCGTCGCAGCCTCTGACGATATGCATGCGCTTGAAGAGCAGCGAACGCCTCTCGCTGAACACTTCGTCGCCCTGCGTGATTTTGGCGTTGAATTTGATCGGAGCATATTGGCGGCAGGCGAGGGAGACGTCGGACGTATTCTCGGCGAGGCCCAGTGTGCCGCTGACGCCTCCCTTCTCTTGCTCTGTATAATAGCAAACGACGCCCTCGACGAGCGGATCGTCGATCCCGTAGGTCGCGAGCTTGTCATTGGGCGTGAGCAGCTTGAAATCCGTCGAACTCCCGAAAGATCAGATCCGGCCCGTCCGCCAGCGCTGGGACGGCGGCTAGAAGAGCCACCGCGGCGAAGAAGCGCGCGGGCCAGGCGACGGGGGCAATAAATCGCATTCTGGGCGCCTCCTAAGCGCGGCCTCTGCGCGCAGCCCTCGCCATATGGGTATGGCCCCGCGATAAGAAAAGCGGCCGGAGACTGCCGTCGCACGGGCGACGAACGAGCTTTGTCGTCTTACTGGTGCAGCGCCTCGCCGTGCAGCGCAATGTCGAGCCCCTCGCGTTCCTGCTCAGAATTGACGCGCAGCGGAACGAGCATATTCGTCAGTTTCAACACGACGAATGTGCCGAAAGCGCACCAGAGCACGGTCACCGCTACGCCCTGCGCCTGCACCAAAAATTGATGCAGATCGCCTTCGAGCAGACCGGAGACGCCGGGATCGTCGGCCGCCGCCGTGACCGCGCGAGTCGCGAAGACGCCCGCGAGCAGCGTGCCGAGCATGCCGCCGACGCCGTGGACGCCGAAAACATCGAGGGTGTCGTCATAGCGCAGGCGGTGCTTCACGTTGGTGCAGAAATAGTAGCAGACGGCGCCGGCCACGAGCCCGATGACCGCCCCATGCCAGGGCAGCACATAGCCGGAGGCCGGCGTGATCGTGCCGAGGCCCGCGACGGCCCCGGAGATGACGCCGAGCACTGAAGGCTTCCCGCGCTGCAGCCATTCCAGCGCGGTCCACATCAGGGCGCCGGCGCAGGCGGCGACATGAGTCGCCACGATCGCGAAGACCGCGCGCGAGCCCGCGGAAAGAGCCGAGCCCCCGTTGAAGCCGAACCAGCCGACCCACAGCAGGCCAGTGCCGATCACCGCGAGCGCGAGATCGAAAGGCGAGAGATTCTCGCGGCCATAGCCCTGGCGCTTGCCGATGAGGAGAGCGGTGACGAGCCCGGCGACGCCGGCGTTGATATGAACCACCGTGCCGCCGGCGAAATCGAGAAGGCCCTGCTTTTGCAGAAAGCCGCCGCCCCACACCCAATGCGCCGAGGGCACGTACACAACGAAGAGCCAGAGCACGCAGAACAGGATGAAGGAGGAAAAGCTCATGCGCTCCGCCGTCGAGCCGCCGACGAGCGCGCAGGTGATGACGGCGAAGGTCATCTGATAGGCCATGAAGAGCATCTCCGGGATCGTCTTGGCGAGCGGGCTCACCGTGTCGACGCCGATGCCCGCCAGCATGACGCGAGCGAAGTCGCCGATATAGGCGCCGTCGCCCGAGAAGACGAGACTGTAGCCGACCAGGCCCCAGAGCAGCGAGACGATCGCCGTCGCAATCAGGCTCTGCGCCATCGTCGCGAGCACGTTCTTCTTGCGCACCATGCCGCTGTAGAAAAGCGCGAGTCCGGGCAGCGTCATCATCAAGACGAGCGCGGTCGCGGCGATCATAAAGCCGGTGTCGGCCGCGTCGATCTTGCTGGGGGTTTCCGCGAGAGCGGGCGGGCTTACGAACAGGACAAGGACAATTGCGGCGAGAGCCGCGGCGAATCTCGACATCTATGGTCTCATGGGGTTGGTTGCAGAAAGGCGGGATTTAGACCGCGTCGGCGTCCGTCTCGCCGGTGCGAATGCGGAGCGCGCGCTCGATCGGGGAGACGAAGATCTTACCGTCGCCGATATGGCCGGTGCGCGCGGCGCTCAGGATCGCGTCGACGACATCCTTCGCCACTACCTCGGCGACGACGATGTCGATCTTCACCTTGGGGAGGAAGGCGACGACATATTCCGCGCCCCGGTAAATCTCTGAATGACCCTTCTGACGCCCGTAGCCTTTGACCTCCGTCGCCGTCATGCCGCTGACGCCCAGCGCATTGAGGGCCTCGCGCACCTCGTCCAGCTTGAAAGGTTTGATAATGGCGGTGACGAGCTTCATGGCCGGATCTGCTTTGCCTTTGTATTAAGCGTTATGGCGTATTTATAAGCAAATCGCGCGCCAATCCCGCAGAATCGTCCTTCTGCTGAGGGTCAGTCGCGCGAAGCGATCCTTTGAGGGAACGTAAGATTAAAAATTAGTCATTTATAGCCTATAATGTTTGCAGAGCGCCCGCCTTTTGTCCGACGCCCGCCGCAGGCGGCGACGCGACGGCCCCGCGCGACAGCGGCGCGCAAATGAGTTAAAGGGCTTCCCATTCCAAAGTTTCCCATCGAGGAGCTTAAGATGAAACGCAGCTTGTATCTGTTCGGCTTCGTCTCCCTTTTCGCGGCGCAAGCCAGCGGCGGCGCGTCGGCCTTCGAGCTGAAGAGTTCCGACATTGCGGCGGGGACCACGATCGGCGACGCCTTCATTTACAATGCTTTCGGCTGCTCGGGACAGAATCTCTCGCCCGCACTGGAATGGAGCGACCCGCCGGCCGGAACGAAGAGCTTCGCCGTGCTCGTGCATGATCCCGACGCGCCGACGGGCGGCGCGGGCTTCTGGCATTGGCTCGCGATCGACATTGCGGCCTCCGTCCGCTCCCTGCCGCGAGGCGCGGGCGCCCCCGACGGCTCAAAAATGCCGGCGGGGGCCCGCCAGCTCGAGACGGATTTCGGCGAGGTCGGTTATGGCGGCCCCTGCCCGCCCAAG
The DNA here is from genome assembly GCA_963808525.1 of uncultured Alphaproteobacteria bacterium. Classification (GTDB taxonomy): domain Bacteria; phylum Pseudomonadota; class Alphaproteobacteria; order Rhizobiales; family Beijerinckiaceae; genus Methylocystis. Next base: position 362,416 of record CAWEGE010000017.1, on the reverse strand, counting down.
GGCCACGGACCGCATCACTATGTCTTCACGGTCTACGCCCTGCCGATCGAGAAACTCGACGTGAAGGCGACCGATCGAACAGCCGTTGTCGGCTTCACGATCAATCAAAGCGCGCTGGCCAAGGCCAGCATCACCGCGACTTACGGCCGCTAAAGGATTGAGCTTCGCGCTCCGCGACGCTCTGCAGTTGACGCTCATGGCGTTGGCGCTCGAGGCGGCGCGCGGCTATCCGCAGCCTCTCTTCAAGCGCATCGGCCATCCCGCGGTCTGGCTCGGCGCGGCGGTCGACGCGCTGGACCGCGGACTCAATCGCGGACCAAAGGCGGAACGGCGCGGGCGCGGCTTCGTGGCGCTCGTCCTGCTGCTGCTCGCCTGCTGGGCGGTCGGCGCGGCCGTGCAAGGCGCCCTGTCCGCCCTGCCCTTCGGCCTGCTGCCGCTGGCCGCGGTCGCGTCGAGCCTGCTCGCGCAGCGAAGCCTCTATGCGCATGTCGAGGCGGTCGCGCGCGCGCTGGAGCGCTCTCTAGAAGAAGGTCGCGCCGCCGTCGGCAAGCTCGTCGGACGCGACGTCGCGGCGCTCGACGAAGCAGGCGTGGCGCGCGCGGCGATCGAGTCTCTGGCGGAGAATTTCTCCGATGGCGTCGTCGCGCCGGCCTTCTGGATGGCGCTCCTCGGGCTTCCGGGCGCACTCCTCTACAAGGCGATCAACACCGCCGACAGCATGATCGGCCACCGCACCGAGCGACACGAGGATTTCGGCTTTGCGGCGGCAAAGCTCGACGATCTCGTCAATCTTCCGGCCGCGCGGCTTTCCGCCGGGCTCATCGCGCTCGCGGCAGGCGGTGGCGGCGGACGGGCGCTCGCCTGCGTCGCGCGGGACGCGTCAAGGCACGCCTCTCCCAACGCCGGCTGGCCCGAGGCGGCGATGGCCGGCGCGCTCGGCGTAAGGCTCGGCGGCCCACGGAGCTATGCCGGCGCGGTGATGGAGGGCGTGTGGCTCGGCGACGGGCGAGAGGCCGCTGGCGCGCCCGACATCGATCGCGCGCTGCTCATTTACTGCCGCGCGGATGCGGGTCTTTGGGCGCTCGTAGTAGGCTTATGGGCGACGCTTGCGCTTTGACGCTCTCCGGCGCAAAGCCCGGCGGCAGGCCTTCACTGCAACTCCATCGCGAAGGGCTTGCTCTCGAAACAATCGGCGCCGCGGCCGATCGCCGCCACGGCCTCGAGCATGCGGCCTTTGCGGTCGAGCATCCGGTCGGCCAGCGCGACGAAACGCCGGTTCGGCGTGGCGTGGGGCGAGGCGCTGCGCAGCGCCCGCGCAATCTCCATCTCGCAACGCGCGGGGGAAAGAGCGCAGGCGCCGATGAAGGCCGCCGCCGGAGAGCGACTCACGCCCGCGTAGCAATGGATCACCAGCGGCGCGGTCCGATCCCAGTCATGCAGGAAGGCCAGGAGCCGCTCGACATGCTCGGCGCCGGGCAGGACATGGCCATCGGTCGGAATGTCGATGTCGGAGACCGAGAGCCGCAGGTGGCGGGGCGGCTCGATCTCGCTCGGCCGCGCTGAGGCGGCGCCCGCCGTCAGAATTGTCACGAGCGAACGGGCGCCCGTGGCCCGCACCGTCTCGACGACCTTCGTCAAGGGACAAACATAAAGCTGGCCCGGTTTCCTCGGCCCCACGCGCAAGCCCCCCCGCGAAACAAAAGATTTCGCGCGCATCTCAGAGATTTCGCTCCAGCGCGCAGAAACGCTCGAGATACCGCTGCTCAACCGCCTCGACCGGAACCGGCGCGAGCGCCTCGCTCACATCGTCCAATAGAGACGGGGCGCCGAAGATGCGCTCGGCCTCGCGCCGTGTAAAGCCGGCGAGCGAAACGGCCTCGAAAAACGCCGCCTCGCGGTCGCTTTTCTTGCAAAGCAGCAACAGCGCCGGCCCGGGCTCGACGGAAAGCGAAAAGCGACGCAGGATCGCCGCCAAGATGCGGTTTTCGACGGCTTTATAGGCGTCGCCGATCACCGCCTTGAAGGGCGAGATCATATCGCCGATGACATATTCGGGTGCGTCGTGCAACAACAGAAACAGCCGTTCCTCGTTAGAAATCCGTGGGTTGAGCGCGCCGCCGATTTTTTCGACGAGAAGGCTGTGCTGCGCCACGGAAAAGATATGCGGACCCTGCGTCTGGCCATTCCAGCGCGCGACTCGGGCCAGCCCATGCGCAATATCCTCAATTTCAATGTCGAGCGGCGATGGATCGAGAAGATCGAGACGCCGCCCCGAGAGCATGCGCTGCCAAGCGCGCGGCGGCTCCTCCGTCTTGCGTGGTTTCACGGCCCTCTCTCCCTCTCGGCCGATCTCTTAACCGGCTTGAACGGAGCGCGAAAGGCTGAGCGCTCACGCGCCGATAAATCCGCCGAGCAGAAAAGCGAGGCCGACGAGGCCGAGCCCCGCGGCATAGGCGCCGAGCCGCCGCTCGAGCTTCATCCCCGCGACCCAGCGCCGCAGCTGCTCCGGCGTCGCGAGCAGCAGCGGCAGCCCGGCGAAGAACAACAGCCAGCCGAAGAGCGTCACGGCGACCGGCAAAAAGCCGCCGCTCCAGACGTCGTGGCCGAGGACGATCGCAAGGCCTGCGATGGTTCGCAGCGCGCCCGACAGCAGGAGAAAGCCGGGATCGTCGATCATGCGCCGGGCGATCTCCAAAATCGTCTGGCCGCGCAGCGCGACGACCGCGGCGAAGAGGAGAAGAGTCGCCCCAATGAGCTTGGCGAGGAAGAGCGTCAGCGGGTCCATGCGTTGGGTCTCCTGCTTTGCGTCGGTCGCGCCGGCGCCGCCCCCCGCCCCGCCTCAGTCCCCCCGATAGACGCAGCCTTCAAAACAGCTGTCGCGGAAGACGCCGACCTCGCTCAAGCCGGGCGCGAAGGGCTGTAGGTCTCTCCATATATAGGCCGTGAGATTTTCGAGCGTCGGCTTTCCGAGCCCCTCGAGGTCGTTGAGGAAGGAGTGGTCGAGCCGCTCGCGCAGCTCGGCTAAACGCCGGCCGAGCTTGCCGAGGTCCATCACCCACTCGTCCTCCGCCGTCGGCGCGCCACGCAGCGTCACCCGCACCCGAAAGGAATGGCCGTGCAGGTTGCGGTATTTCCCGCCGGTCGGATGCTCCGGGTCGTACAAGGCGTGCGCCGCCTCGAAGTAGAACTCCCGGAAGACCTCGAAACTCGCCACGTCTACTTCACTCCGATGATCTTATGCGTCTGCAACGACAAGCGCCAGCGCGGATGGGCGAGGCAATAGTCGATGGCGGCCTTCGTATTGCGCGAAATCTCCGGCCCGTCCATGGGCTGCAGCAGGAATTCGCGAAACGCGAGGCCTTCATACCGCTCCGGCTCGGCCCCGGGCTGCGGAAACACGAGCTTGAGTTCGTCCCCGCGCGTGAGGACCAGCGGCGCCCCAGCCTTTGGGGAGACGCAAATCCAGTCGAGGCCTTCGGGCGCGGCGAGCGTCCCATTCGTCTCGACGGCGATCTCGAAGCCCTGGGCTTTAAGCGCCGCGACCAGCGGGGCGTCGACCTGCAGCAGCGGCTCTCCCCCCGTCAGCACCGCGAAGCGCCGCGGCCGCCCCTCCCCCCAAAGTTTCGAGAGATGCTCGGCCAGATCGGCGGCTTGCGCGAAAACGCCGCCGCCTTCACCATTCGTTCCGACAAAATCCGTATCGCAGAAGCCGCAGCGCGCCTCGCCACGGTCCTTCTCACGGCCGCTCCAAAGATTGCAGCCGGCAAAGCGGCAGAACACGGCCGCTCGTCCGACTTGGCCGCCCTCGCCTTGCAAAGTGAGGAAGGCTTCCTTAACCGCATAGGGCATCGGCTTTGGCCGGGCGGCCTCGCGCCGCCCTATCCTTTGGTCGGCGCCCTGGGCTCCTTGTTGACGGGCGGAGCCGAGGGGGCATTGGGATCGAGGCTGCGTATATAAGAGACGACGTCGTCGATTTCCTGACGGGTCAGGTTCAGATTCGGCATCGGCGGATGCGGATCGACGAGAAAACGCGAGAGCGCGCGATCGTCCGGCCGGCGCCGCGCAATGTCTGCGAAGGTCGGAACATCGACCTTTGCCGAGGTCTGGTCGGCGGAGACCAAGTGACAATTGACGCACCAGCGCTTCGCGATCGTCGCGCCGCGCGCGACGTCGCCGCCGGCATGGGCGGGCATGGCGCAGCCGAAGGACGCCAACGCGGCGACGAAAGCCAGAGCGGCGCGTTCGATCTTCATGTCAGGTTCCCTCTCCGTGCGGGGGCGCGCAAGTGATTCGAGACCCTGCGGCGCCGGAAATAGAATTAAGGCTCCTGCAACCGTAAAGCAAAAGGGTCGCGACGCGTCACTGCGACGCGGCAATGGTCGGCGCGGGGCCAAAGGAAGGCGAAACTGTTGCCGCTTTGCAACAGCGCAAAAACATTCTCGCGCCTGAGTCCGCGCCGGCCAGAACGTCGCTTTTAAGCCATAAACGACGCGCAAATCTTCACCTGTCACAAGCTCAATAACGAAGCGGCGACGCCGTCCCGTAAGAAATGCTTTGCGGGAAGAAGGGATCGCTTTGCTTAAGAATTTGAGCCGGGACATAGGACGGATTTATTCGCCGCCGGCATTCGGCGCGGGAAAGACAGAGCGAGCGATGTTGAGACAACGCGAAGGACACACTTTGAGCGCCGGAGATCAGAGGGGCGCTCTCGTCGCGCGTCTGGGCGCCGGCGTGCTCGGCTTCGCTGCGCTGCTCGCCGTATTCTCGGCGCCCGCCCCCGCGCTTGATTTGGGCGAGCCGCGAGCCAGGGCCACGGCTTCGACCGAGGCCGCGAAAGTTCAGCGCGATGCGCAAGTCGCCTCGCGAGAGGGTCTCGACAGCTATCGTTCCGCAGACGCAAACGCCTCCATCGAATTGCTACGCTCCGCGGCCGACGCCGGCGAGCCGCTCGCCGCCTGGAGGCTCGCGCGCATCTACGCGGATGGCGACGGCGTCGCGCGCGACGACCGCAAGGCCTTCGATTATTTCTCCAAGATCGTCGAGCGTTTCGCCAATGACGATCCGAGCCCCGGCGAACGCTTCATGGTCTCGAGCGCCTTCGTCGCGCTCGGCGACTATCTAAGAGACGGCGCGCCTTCCGCGGGCATCAAGCCCGATTCCGAGCGCGCTTTCGACCTGTTCCGCTACGCCGCGACCTTCTTTCGCAGCGCGGACGCGCAATACAGCCTGGCGCGCATGTATATCGATGGCGTCGGCGTGAAGAAGGATGCGCGTCAAGGCATGAGCTGGCTCGGTCTAGCCGCACGCAAGGGCCACAGCGGGGCGCAGGCGCTGTTGGGTCAGATCATGTTCGAGGGCTCCGCCGAGCGCCCGCGCGGGCTGATGTATCTTTCGCTGGCCCGCGCCGCAGCGGGCGATCGTCCGGCGGACAAGTGGATCGTCGAGATGCATCAAAAGGCTCTCGCTTCGGCCAGCGAAGCCGACCGCAAGACGGCGGACGTCATGGTCGAGAGCTATCTCAGGCGCCGGGATTAAGGGCGCAAGGTCTGGGGCGATCTCAGCGAAGGAATTGGGGTGCGTTCGCAGCCGTGGGCTCGAACGCGCTTTTTAATTCGATCGACCGGGTTTTCGTTTGCGCGCCAAGGCGCGGGGTCCGTATCAGGCGTCGGCGCGCTTCGCGGGCCCCAACCGATTCCACCACGCGGCGTAGGGAGTACTCCCGATCATGCGCCGATTGTAATCCGGCGCGCCGTCTCCCCACCATGTCGGGCCGCGCTCGCCCAAGGCGATCTTGGCCGCCTCTACGCGCCGCCTTGCTTCGGCGAGAGCTTCATCGCTTTCTCTGGCGCGGCGCACGTCGGAGCGCGCCTGCATCAGCTCTTTGACCAGCTGCTCGCGCGACGCCGCCGGCAGCGAGGGATTGGAACAGCGCCACAAACGTCCGCGCACGACGAAATAGCGTCCGTCAGGAGTGACCGGATAGTCCTTCCGCGAAGGAGTTGGGCTCCGCCCGTTGCCCGCGCTCTCGCTCATGTCACCCGGCGCAGCGTCAGATTGATGCGCGCGCCCTGGGCCGAAAGCTCCGGCGGCAGCGGCGGCGCCAGAGTTGGCAGGATTTTGTCGACGCCGTGGAAGCAAAGCCGCGCCTCCCCGCCCAGCACGAGCGCGTCGCCCGAGGACAGCACGAAGGCGGTCGTCTTGTCCGACCGCTTCCTTCCGCCGACGCGAAAGCGACAGTCAGCGCCGAGCGAGACCGAGAGGATCGGCGCATCGAAATCCTTCTCGTCGCGGTCCTGATGCAGACTCATGCGGGCTTCCGGATCGTAGACGTTAACGAGACAGGCCTGCGGCGGCAGCGCATATTCGGTGAGGCGCGTCCAGGCGGAGAGCAGCGCCGAGGGGATCGGCGGCCAGGCTACGCCCGTCAGCGGATGTCGCGGCTCGTAACGATAGCCGGCGCTCTTGTCGGAATACCAGCCGAAGTCCCCGCAATTGGTCATGCGCACCGACATGGGCGCGCCCGTCTTAGGCATGGTCGACGTATAGAGCGGCGCGGCGGCGATGACCGCCGCGATCGCGCGCGCAAGCGCGAGCTGGTCGCTTGCGTCGAAGAAGCCGCGATGCAGTCCCAGGCCTGCGGGGAGGTCGATCACGGGCTGTGGCGCTTTCACTTCAACGGGGCCTTTCCTCACCGCCCTCCAAAAGGGGGCCTACACCTCTTGGCGGCGCATTTCCGGCGAGACGAATAGATCCTTGTCAAGGACGAGCTTCTTTCGCCACGCTCGCCGCCATGAGACCTAAGGCGCGCTGCGAGCTTCAGGTCCGTTCCGACGGTTCAAGATTTTAGGCAGCGTTGGCTTCGTCGGTCGCCAGCGCGCGCCGCATCTCATAGATCAGCTTCAGCTTCCCTTGCAGCGGCCCCCAATCGTCGCGCTCGGAGATCGCGCTCCAGATGGCTTCGACCTCGTCGATCAGCATGTCGCAGGGCGCCGCTCCCGCAAAATAGGGATGGTCGAGGCGAGCGTTCTGGCTCGGCAGATGCTCCGCCAACGCCGTGCGGAAAACGTCGAACTCGGGGCCCGCATAATGCGCCGACGCGGGACTGGCCTTCGCCCGTTCTGCGCTCGGAAGCCCGCCGCGCCAATCGAAGAACATCTGCGCGAAGGGCGCGCGCGAGGCGATCATGAAATCGACGAAGGCCCTGGCGAGACGCGCATCGGCCTCATCTCCCGCCGAGGCGAGGCCGAGACGCGCCAGCAGCGCTTCGCGGAAGGCGGCGCGAACCAGCACTTGATAGGTTTGGATCGCCTTTTCCGTCGCGGACAGACTGATCAGCGGCAGCAGACATTCAGCGAAGCGCGAGAGGTTCCAGGCGATCGCGCCGGGCTGGCGGCCGAAGGAATAAAGACCCGAATGATCGAAATAGGCTGCGGTGAAACTCGCGTCCCAGCTCGGCGCGAAGCGCCAGGGACCATAGTCGAAGCTCTCGCCGGTCACGTTGATGTTGTCGCTGTTCAAGACGCCATGCACGAAGCCCGCGCACATATAGGAGCCCGCAAGCCGCGCCACCCGCGCCGTCACGGCCTCAAGAAGCGCCTCAGGTCGGCGCGCGGCGGGCTCCGCGAGGAGCTCCTCGAAATAGTGAGCGATCACATAATCGACGAGCCTTCCGATCGCCGCATTGTCCTCGAGGAAGGCCAGGCGCTGGAAGGTGCCGATGCGAATATGCGAATGCGAGAGGCGCACGAGCACGCTCGAACGGGTCGGCGAAGGCTCGTCGCCGCGCGTCAGCGCTTCCCCCGTCTCAATCAGACTGAAGGTCTTGGAGGTGTTGACGCCCAGCGCCTCGAGCATTTCAGTCGCGAGAATTCGCGCACGCCGCCCTTCAGCGTAAGCCTTCCGTCGCCCTGGCGCGACCAGGGCGTGCTCCCGCTGCCCTTGGTGCCGAGATCGAGCAGGCGCCCGTCCTTCGAATCGCGCAACTGCGCGAAGAGAAAGCCGCGACCGTCGCCGAGATCGGGATTGTAGGAGAGGAATTGATGGCCGTGATAGCGCAGCGCCAGCGGCTTTTGGAAAGCGCCGGGCAGAGGCTGGAAGCGGCCGAAATGATCCACCCACTCCGCTTCTGTGAGCTGATCGAGGCCGACGCGCGCGGCCCAGCGCTGATTGCGATAGCGCAGATCATGTTTTGGAAACTGCGCCGCGGCCACCTCGTCGAAGAAGCCTTCGCCGAGCGTCTGGTGCAGCGTCTCGGCCTGATAAAGCGGGGAAGGCGGCATGGGGCGTAAACCTCTGGGCTGGCGCCGTCAGCGCAGCAATTTGCGCGCCGCTCGCGCGTTACGCAAAGAGGAAAATGGGAAGCCGTAAACATCAAAAAAGGCGGCCCGCTGGGGCCGCCTTCTCATCCGCGCTCGCCTGTGGCGTAAGCCTCAGTAGCTGTAATACATGTCGTATTCGATCGGGTGGGGCGACATCTCGAAGCGATAGACGTCCTGATACTTCAGGTCGATGTAGCTCTCGATGAAGTCCTTGGTGAACACGTCGCCCTTGGTGAGGAACTCGTGGTCGGCCTTCAGGCTGTCGAGCGCCTCGCGCAGCGAGCCGCAGACCGTCGGGATCGCCTTCAACTCCTCGGGCGGCAGGTCGTAGAGGTCCTTATCGGAGGGCTGGCCCGGATCGATCTTGTTGGCGATGCCATCGAGACCCGCCATCAGCATGGCCGCGAAGGCGAGATAGGGGTTCGCGGTCGGATCGGGGAAGCGCACCTCGACGCGTTTCGCCTTCGGGCTCGTCACATAGGGAATGCGGCAGGAGGCCGAGCGATTGCGCGACGAATAGGCGAGCAGCACCGGCGCCTCGAAGCCCGGGACGAGACGCTTGTAGGAGTTCGTCGACGGGTTGGTGAAGGCGTTGAGCGCCTTGGCGTGCTTGATGATGCCGCCGATATACCAGAGGCACTCTTGCGAGAGGCCGGCGTATTTGTCGCCCGCCATCACCGGCTTGCCGCCCTTCCAGATCGACTGGTGGACGTGCATGCCCGAGCCGTTGTCGCCATAGACGGGCTTCGGCATGAAGGTCGCGGTCTTGCCGTAGGAATTGGCGACCTGATGGATCGCATATTTGTAGATCTGCAGATGGTCGGCGACAACCGTCAGCGACGCGAACTTCAGACCGAGCTCGTGCTGCGCGGAGGCGACCTCATGGTGGTGCTTTTCCACCGCGACGCCCATCTGCGCCATGGCCGCAAGCATCTCGCCGCGCATGTCCTGCGCCGAATCGACCGGCGGCACCGGGAAATAGCCGCCCTTGGTGCGCACGCGGTGGCCGAGGTTGCCGCCCTCATAGGCGGTGTCGGAATTGGTCGGAAGCTCGGTCGAATCGACGGTGAAGCCCGTGTTGTAGGGGTCGGCCGAGAAACGCACGTCGTCGAAGACGAAGAATTCGGCTTCCGGACCGAAATAGGCGACGTCGCCGATGCCGGTCGACTTCAGATATTCCTCAGCCTTGCGGGCGATGCCGCGCGGATCGCGGTTGTAGCGATGGCCGGTGGTCGGTTCTACGACGTCGCAGACGAGCACGAGCGTCGAGGCGGCGAAGAAGGGGTCGAGCGTGGCGGAGTTGTAGTCCGGCTTCAGCAGCATGTCGGACTCGTTGATCGCCTTCCAGCCCGCGATCGAGGAGCCGTCGAAGGCGATGCCTTCTTCCAGGGCGTCAGCGTCGAGGACCGAGACGTCGAAGGTCACGTGCTGCCACTTGCCGCGCGGGTCGGTGAAGCGGAAATCGACATACTTAATGTCGTTGTCTTTGATCTGCTTTATGACGTCGTTTGCGGTGCTCATGTCGATGAACCCTCTTCTCTCTTTACCCGAAGTTTGAGTTGAGCGCGCGAAGTCGCGATGTCGAATGGAATGATCGATTGCTGGGGCGAAACGCGTCAGAGCGCGTCCGTTCCGGTCTCGCCGGTGCGGATTCTGATCGCGCCTTCGACATTGGAGACGAAAATCTTGCCGTCTCCGATGCGCCCCGTCTGCGCAGCCTTTCGAATGGCCTCGACCGCGCGCTCGACCGCCTCGTCCGCAAGGACGATCTCGATTTTCACCTTGGGAAGGAAATCGACCACATATTCCGCGCCGCGGTATAATTCGGTGTGACCTTTTTGACGACCAAAGCCTTTCGCCTCGGTGACGGTGATTCCCTGCAATCCAGTGGCCTGCAGAGCCTCCTTCACTTCATCGAGCTTGAACGGCTTTATGATCGCCTCGACCTTCTTCATTACACCTCATCCTGCTCGCGCTCGGCGCCCTTCGCCGCGACAAGGCGGATCAGGGAGCCAAGGGGGGCTCATAGCACCACCTGAACTGTTGCGCTATGGCCAAAGTTTAAGCCGGAGGCGGATTTGACTATCGCTTAGAAAGCAGGCGCCGGGCCGGTCCGCGGAGCGCTCAATCGCCACTAACGACAGGCAGATCTGCCCTTCCGCCCCATTCCGACCAGGAGCCGTCATAGACCGCCGCGGCGCCATGGCCGCTGGCGGCGAGCGCAAGGCTCAGAATCGAGGCGGTGAGTCCCGATCCGCAAGTCGCGATGACCTTTCTTTGGGGATCGAAGCCCGCCGCCGCGAATTCCGCCTCGAGCGCCTCCGGCGTTTTGAGCGCGCCGTTCTCGACGAGCCTGTTCCAGGGAAGATTACGCGCTCCCGGCATGTGTCCCGAGCGTAGGCCGGCTCGCGGCTCGGGCGCCTCTCCCTTGAAGCGTTCCGCCGAACGCATGTCGACGATCTGCGCCGACTTGCTCTCGAGCGCCGCCTTGACCTCGCTCGCATCGGCGACGAGGGCGTGGTCGAGGCGCGCGGAGAAATGTGCTTTCGGCCGCGCGGTCTCGCGCTGCTCCAGGCGGCGCCCCTCGGCGATCCACTTGGGCAGGCCGCCCGAGAGGATTGCGACGTCGGCGCAGCCGAAGGCGCGCAGCGTCCACCACAGGCGCGGCGCCGAAAACAGGCCAAGGCTGTCGTAAACGACGGCGCGCATGCCGGAGCCGAAGCCCATCTCGCTCATCGCCGCCGCAAAGGCGAGAGGATCGGGCAGCATATGCGGCAGATCCGTCGAGCGGTCGGCGATCGCGTCGATGTCGAAAAACGCCGCGCCGGGAATATGGCCTTGCTGAAACTCGGCCCGCGGGTCGCGCCCCGAGCCGGGCATGTGCCAGGACGCGTCGAAAATGCGCAAGTCCGGCTGGGCCAGGCGCTCTGCAAGCCACTCCGTCGAGACAAACAGCTTTTCGGGATCGACGGCGTTATGCGACATCGGGCTTTCTCCCACACTTCTTGAGCTTATCCGCGCGTTTGCGCTTGGGGCGCATATTGCTTCCCGGCCCATAGTCGGCACAATAGGAAATCCGATTCGACGCGTCGAAACGGCGTTCCTCTAGAAAGTCAGTCATGCTGGACATCCCCGGAAAGAGCTGCGGCTCCTGCTCCTTCTGTTGTAAGGTGTTGGAAATCGAGGAGTTCCCGAAAAAGGCTGGCGTCACTTGCGCGCATTGCCGCTCCGACGGCGGCTGCGGCGTCTATGAACTCGAGGCCGCAAGTGTGCCGTGACTATTATTGCGACTGGAAGGAGGATCGCGGACTCTCTGCGCAATATCGCCCCGACCGCGTCGGCACTCTGCTGATGGACGACCCTGACAGCGAGGAATATCATGCGGTATGCGATCCGGCGAAGCCTTTTTCCTGGCGCAATCCCCTGATCTTCAGACATCTCGTTACGATCGCGAAGGACGGGAGGATCGTCATGGCGAAAGCAGGCTTGCGCTCCTGGCGCATATTCTCGGACGGCGGCTTCCAGGAATGCGCGTGAGCGTCTGCGCCTGTTCCACGGGTTCCCGGCTGCGCCCCATGCCTTTGACGCCGCGGCGGCGCTCGAGCCGCGTGCTTTCCTTCGTCGTCACGCTTGCGCTCGTCCCATGGGCCGCGAGCGCAGAAAGCTTCAGGGCGACATACGCCCTCAGCCTGATGGGCATGCCCATCGGCATGGCTTCGGCGAGCGGTTTCATCGACTCGCATAGCTACAAGCTCGAGATCGGCATGCGCACCTCGGGCCTTGCCACGCTCGTCAACAGCTCGAAGGGCGCCGCCACAGCAACGGGCAAATTCGCTGCGGACGGGGTGAGCCCCGCGACTTTCGCGCACACCATCGCCAATTCGGGCGAGATGCGCACAGTCCGCATGGCGCTCTCCGACAAGGCGGTGCGGCAGGTCGAGGTCAATCCCCAGCCCTGGGACGCCGTGCTGCGCCTACCGGTCACGGAGGAGCAGAAGCGCCGCGTCTTCGACCCGGTGAGCGCCTTGATCATGGCCGTGCCTGCCGGCGAGCCGCTTGTCGGTCCTTCGGCTTGCAATCGGACTATCCCGGTGTTCGACGGGATCGCGCGCTTCGACGTGCATCTCACCTATGTTGAGACGCGCAGCGTGCAGACACGGGGCTATGCCGGGCCGGTGTCGGTGTGCAGCGCGCGCTATCTGCCGATCTCGGGCCATCGCCCCGACAGCCAGTCGACGAAATTCATGGCCGAGAACCGCGAGATCAGCGTCTGGCTCGCACCGCTCGCGAGCGCCAGGGTCGTCTTTCCGCTGCGCATCGATTTGCGAACGGCCGTCGGCATGATGTCGATCGAGGCGTCAGAATTCCAAGTCGGCTCTAAGTAAGGCGTCGCGCCGACGCCTCTGCGATTTCCGCGACGATCTCCTCGGCCGCCTTGCGCGGATCAGCGGCGCGCGTGATCGGCCGCCCCACGACGAGATGATCCGCTCCGGCTTCGATGGCTTCCACCGGCGAAGCGACGCGCTTCTGGTCATTCGATGCGCCGCCATGCGGACGCACCCCGGGCGTGACGAGAAGCATTTTCGGCCCGACCAACGGGCGAATGGCGGAAAGCTCCATTGGCGAGAGAATAAGCCCCGCGATGCCGACCTCTCTCGCGAGCGTCGCCCGGCTCGCGACGGTGGCGGCGACGTCTTGCGCATATCCCGCCTTGCGCAGATCGGCGTCGTCATAGGAGGTGAGCACGGTCACGGCGAGAATGCATAAGGCCGATTCGCCAGCGCCCTCGCGCGCCGCGCGCATTGTCTGCTCATATCCATGCACGGTCAGGAAGTCCACTCCGCGGCGCGCGATCTGTCGCGTCGCGCGCTCGACCGTCGCTCCGATGTCATGCAGCTTCAAATCGAGAAACACCCGCTTGCCGGCGTCTTTCAGACCGTCAGCGAAATCGAGCCCGCCGGCGAAGGCGAGCTCGAGGCCGACCTTGTAGAAAACCACGCTGTCGTCGAGTTTTTCGACGAGCGCGCGCGCCGCCTCCACATTCTCGACGTCGAGCGCGACGATCAGCGCGTCGCGGGGCGTCATGCCTGCGGCGTCACGCGCAGATAACGCCACACGCGCGCGGGCGGAAAGTTGAGCAGGATCGGCGCCGAGCCCTTGGAGACATAGGCGCCGCCGAGTTCTGGCGCATCGAGCGGAATAGGCGAGGTTGCGCCATAGGTGAATTGAATCAGCACGCCCTGCGGCCCCATCAGCTCGAAGGCCTGCGCCAACAGGCTGACGCGGTCGCCTTCCGGGCGCACCAGGAGCGGCAGGCTCGAGACGATCGCCGCGGGAGGGCCCGAGAGATGCCCGTCGAGCGTTTTCTTCAGATCATAGGCGTCGCCCTGCAGCACCTTTACTCCGGGATACCGCTGGGTCAGGAGATCGCAGAACTTCTCTTCATATTCGACGAGCACCAAGCGTTCACGCGGCACGCGCGCCAGCAGAGCCTCCGTGACCGGACCCGTTCCAGGTCCAAGCTCGACCACCGGCCCCTCGCGCTCGGGATCGACACACTTCGCCATCGCCTTGGCCAGCACCGGCCCCGACGGAGCCACGGCGCCGATGAGGAAGGGATTTCTCGCCCAGTGGCTGAGGAAGCGAACGGCGTCCGCAATAGGCGAGGAAGCGGGCTGCGAAGTATAGGACACGGGTGGATCGCCTTTCGATGTCGAGCGTTGCTCCCTTCCGCCCGCGGAAATTCCGACGAGTTGAAACGGAGAGTTCATGTGAATGCCAGACGCCGCAGCCCTTCCTAGCGTTCCGCAGCCGCTTTGATAAGCCCCGGCGGCCCGCGCGGAATTGTCACTGCACGCCGTGAGTTTATAAGCTATTGATTTTCTTTTGAAGAATCTCTCGCGCGCGACGCGTTGAGCGGCTCCGCGCCAGCTTGACGGCTCCACTGCGCTTGACCTCTTCCCTGAACCGGCCCACCAAGGACAAAAAGCGCTCGCGCCCAGAAGATTGATGATGAGAGAGGCGATGCTGGACACTCCGACCTCCGAACCCGCGCTGCCCGCGCCGATTCCCGCCGAGCCCGCCCCGCGGCGGCGCACCTGCGCCGTGACGGTCGGAACCGGGAAGGGCGCCGTGACGCTTGGCGGCGGCGCGCCGATCGTCGTGCAGGCGATGACCAACACGGACACCGCCGATGTCGCCTCGACGGTCGCGCAGGTGGCGGCGCTGGCGCGCGCAGGCTCGGAGCTCGTGCGCGTGACCGTTGATCGCGACGAGGCAGCCGCAGCCGTGCCGCACATCCGCGAAAAGCTCGATCAATTGGGCGTCGCGGTCCCGCTCATCGGCGATTTCCATTACATCGGGCATAAGCTTCTCAAAGACCATCCGGCCTGCGCCGAGGCGCTCGACAAATACCGGATCAATCCCGGCAACGTCGGCTTCAAGGAGAAGAAGGACAGGCAGTTCGGGGCTATCGTCGAGATGGCCATCCGCCACGACAAGGCCGTGCGGATCGGCGCCAATTGGGGCTCGCTCGACCAGGCGCTCCTGACCGAGCTGATGGACGTCAACCACGCCTCGGCGCAACTGCTCGACGCGCGAGCGGTCATGCGCGAGGCCATGGCGCGCTCGGCGCTGCTCTCGGCGCAACGCGCCGAGGAGATCGGCTTGAAGCGCGAGAAGATCGTCATCTCCGCCAAGGTCTCGGCGGTGCAGGATCTCATCTCCGTCTATCGCATGCTCGCGGCGCGCAGCGAATACGCCCTGCATCTTGGCCTCACCGAGGCCGGCATGGGCTCGAAGGGCGTCGTCGCCTCCGCAGCCGCGCTCGGCGTGCTCCTGCAGGACGGCATCGGCGACACGATTCGCGTGTCGCTCACGCCGGAGCCCGGCGGCGACCGCACGCTCGAGGTGCAGGTCGCGCAGGAAATCCTGCAATCCATGGGTTTTCGCGCCTTCGTGCCGCTCGTTGCGGCCTGCCCCGGCTGCGGGCGCACGACGTCGACCGTCTTTCAGGAGCTCGCGCGCGACATCCAGACGCATATTCGCGAGCGCATGCCGCACTGGCGCGCGCAATATCCTGGCGTCGAGACGCTGAATGTCGCGGTGATGGGCTGCATCGTCAACGGTCCCGGCGAGTCGAAGCACGCGGACATCGGCATCTCGCTGCCCGGCACGGGCGAGACGCCCTCAGCGCCCGTTTTCATCGACGGCGAGAAGGCCATGACCTTGCGCGGCGAGAGCATCGCCGAGGAATTTGTGAAGATCGTCGACGACTATGTCGCCAAACGTTACGGGACGCGGTGAGCGTCGGTCGGCAGTCTGGATGCGCCCGATAGGCGCAGTCGGGCGGGCGCCGCATAGGTCGAGGCGGCGCCAAGCGGGCCAATCACGAGGGCCATTCTATGGGCGCGGCGGCTTCCAGGAGATCTACCGCGGGGGAGTGGTTGCAGAAGATGGTCGCCAACCGTGCATAGGTCACCTCGCCCAAGGCGCAGCCGCAGAATCGGGCGAACGCGGGACCGGCCGTGACCCGAAAAATCGCGCCAAGGTCCACAAAACGGAAGACGTTGTAGTTGATCAGGATCCGCCCCAGCGGCGTCCGCTCGCTCAGGATCTCATCGCGAATAGCCGGCAGCACAAGATTCAAGTCGAACCTCATGACCGCGAATTGAACCACAGCGCCATCATCGCTCCGCTTCAGCAGAATCTTGCGGCTGTATAAATGACCCTGCAACTTGCGATCGATGACTTCTACAATGACGGGCGAACGGTGAAATTCCTCCATCGCAACCGTCATGTGACGATCGTGAACCAAAAGCCCCTTATAGGGTTCTGGAGTGAGCGCCGCCGGGATGTGATCAGCGCCTCCAAAGAGCTCGTCGCCTTCGGGAAATAGCGCAATCAGGTTTCTGAGCTCATCCGTCGGATTCACGTCCGGTCTCTCGGCAGGGATTTTGTAGAGCCTTGTTGCATTGGCCTGACTAAAGCGCAATTCGCCCCCCGAGCTCACTTCGCCAACATCTGCGCGCCCGCTCCACGGCGCTCATCCATCCCTGTCGCCTACGATTTTTGAGAAGGCGTCTTCGACCGGCAGACGCCAAGCCAGACACTTGCCATGGCTCAGTTATTGGCTACAATTGCGCTTCCAAAAAAGGGGATGGAGTTCCCCAAAAGCGCCGAGATGGCTGATGACTCCTACCACGCAGCAAGAGCGAGGGAGGTGTCGTGCGCAAAATACCGAACGATAACCGTCCCCGCGCTTTCCTGCTTCCCCCTCTCTTCTGCTTGATCCGCGAGGCGCCCCGTTCTTCGCGGGAAAGCGCTTCCGCGCACGTTAATGGCGGCGCGACCAACTCTCGGCACATAGGACCGGACTTATGACCGGCATCTGGGCGCAGGTGGCGCTGGTTTTTGGGCTTGCACTGATCGCCACGGCGGCGGCGGCGCGCTTTCGCGTTTCGACAGCCTTGTCGGAAATCATTGTCGGCATGATCGCGCGCATGATCTTGAGCTTCACGCTTGGCACCGAGATTTTCGGCGTGCAGGAGCCTTGGGTGAAAACTCTGGCCGGGATCGGCGCAATTCTCCTGACCTTTCTCGCCGGCGCCGAGCTCGACCCGGATGTCTTCAAGCTGAAGTGGAAGGAAGCCGTCTCCGTCGGCCTTGCGAGCTTTTTTCTGCCTTCCATCGGATGCTGGGCGGCGGCCCATTATCTTCTAGGCTGGGACACGATGGCGGCAATTCTCGCCGGGATAGCGCTGGCGGCGACCTCGGTGGCGGTTGTCTACACGGTCATGATGGAGTTCGGTTTCAACCGAACGGATTTTGGCAAGACCATACTCGCGGCCTGTTTCATCACCGATCTCGGAACGGTCGTGACGCTCGGCCTCGTTTTCGCGCCCTTCACTTGGAAGACCGCGGTGTTCGTCGTCACCCTGGTCGCCGTTTTTATCGGCCTTCCCAAGCTCGTGCCCCTGGCGTTTCAGCGTCTCGGCGGGCGCCCCTCGGAGTTCGAGACGAAATTCCTTCTCTTTGCACTCATGGGTCTCGGCGCCTTCTCGACCTGGGCGGAGAGCGAGGCGGTGCTGCCGGCCTATCTGATCGGCATGGCGCTGGCCGGAACCGTTGGGAGGGATCACGCGCTGATCCGGCGGCTGCGGACCATCACGATCGGTCTCCTGACGCCCTTCTACTTCATCCGCGCCGGCTATTTCGTATCGATCCCCGCCGTCGTCGCCGCGCCGCTCGGGGTGATCGCCCTGGTCATCGTGGAAATGTCCACGAAGGTTGTCAGCGTGTACCCAATTGCGAAATGGTTCGGCTCTCCGCACAAGGACGCCATGTACACGACATTGCTCATGGCTTCGGGACTGACGTTCGGCACGATCTCCGCGCTCTTCGGCCTGTCCCACAAGATCATAGACGAAAGCCAATATTCGACCCTGGTCGCGGCCATTATCGCCACCGCCATCATCCCCACGGTGATTGCAAACACGCTATATCTCCCGGGTCACTTGTTGCCGGAGCCGGAAAACACGGCGAGCGCGCCGACGGCCTCGCAGGCGAAGCAGGCTGAGCTCGTGGACTGAGCTCAATTGCCCGGACGCGCCTGTGTCCGCGGCGGGTTGGGCGGCAGGATCGGCAAGACGATCTGCGGCGCGGGGCCGGTCAGCGATTTGAGGAAGGCTTCGATGCTGGCGATCTCTTCCGGCGCGAGCGTCACGCCGAGCTGGGCTCTGGCCATCACCGCCACCGCCTCCTTCAGATCGTCGGTTCCGCCGCTATGAAAATAAGGCGCGGTCAGCTCGACATTGCGCAGATTGGGAACCTTGAAGACGTATTTGTCCTCGACGGTCTTCGTCACCACGGCCCGGCCCCAGTCGTCGGGCGGCAGAAGCTCCGGGCTCGGGCTCTGTGCGACGCCGAAGCGCGCATAGCGCGCGCCCCCGAGATTGACGCCATTGTGGCAGCCGGCGCAGCCCTTCCCGATGAACAGCGCCAGCCCTTGCAGCTGCGTTTGCGAGAGCGCGGCGTCATCGCCCTTGAGCCAGAGGTCGAAGGGCGAGTCGGGCGTGAGCAGCGTCGCCTCGAACTGCGCGATCGCGCGCGCGACATTGTCGTAGGTCACGGGATCGGGCGCATCCGGGAAAGCCTTCTTGAAGGCGTCGGCATAGCCGGGGATCGCCTTGAAGCGCTCAATGACATGCTGCTTCGCCGTCGCCGTGACGGCCGCAGGGACCGCCGATGGGCCGCCGCGCGTCTTCATCAGCGCCGCCGGACTGCTCATGACCGAGGCTTCGACCTGATCCTTCAGGCCCGCGGCGCGGCCGTCCCAATATTGCGAGGCGTTGAGGGCGGCGTTGAAAACGCTCAGCACGTTGCGCCCGCCGAGCTCTGCATGTCGACCCGAGGAGAGGGACTGACCGCTGACGCCGCCCAAGGACGGGTTGTGGCAGAGCGCGCAGCTTAAATCCTGGTTCTCGGAGAGGCGCGAATTGAAGAACAGCATCTTGCCGAGCGCGATCTTCTCGGGCGTCGCGGGGTCCCCCGGCAGCGCGGGCGCGCTCTGCGGAATGGGCTCGAAAAGACCCTTGGCCTTGTCGCGCAGACCCTCCTCCGCCAGCGCCGGGCCGGCCAGAAGACCCAGAAGACAAAGAAGCGGCAGCGTCGAACCCAGGCGCAATTTCATTCCATCCCTCCCCGCGCAAAAAGCTTTCACAGCATAGCAGGTTCGAGCCCACAGGAAACGAAAGCTGAACCTTAACGGCAGGTTGACAAGTGCGCGAAGTTCTAGTTTACCAGAGCTAGGCGATGGAGTTCGCCTTATAACCGCCGGCGCGTCGGCTGATGACTCCTACCTTCCGAATACAGGGGAGGAGTCCGCGTGCGCGCGCCGCTAAACGATATGCAAGAAAACCTGGGGACGCGCCGCCCGGCCCGAACGGCTTGCATGCGACCCGAGACTTTATCGTGAGCGCAGCAGCCTTCGACGAGGACAGGGCCTTGCGTGGCTGGCGGCTGTGGCTGTTGACGGCGACGCTGGCGTTGGGGACGATCGTCGTTCTGTCCAACGTTCCCGGCTACACGATCAGCGTGCCTTATGTTGCGGGGAGCCTTGGCGGCGTCGCCCCGAGCTACGGCTCCTGGGCGACGACCAACCACATGGTCGGCATTGCGCTCGGGCTTCCCTTCGCGCGCTGGTTTTCCGGACGCTACGGCGATTACCGCGTCTATGTCGTCGCCATGCTGCTTTACGCCTTCGTCGCCTGGATTTGCGCGACGAGCGAGACGCTTTGGCAGTTCCTGCCGGCCCGCATCCTGCTCGGCTTCATCGGCGGCGTGACTTTGCCGCTCGCCCAATCGCTGGCGCTCAAGGAATTCCCCGAACATTCGCGCACTTGGGCCGCCGGCATTTGGGGCGTGCTGAGCATGACGCCTTTCACGATCGGCGTCTTCGTGAGCGGCTGGTACGCGGAGTTCCTGAGCTGGCGCTATCTGTTTTACAGCGACATCGCCACGGGCCTCATCGCCGCGGAAGTCGTGAGCGCCATGCTCTACGGCCGCACGGTCCACCGCCGCATCGTGCGCTTCGACTTCGTGGGCGTCGTCCTGCTCACGGCGATCGTCTATGCCGCGCAGACGATCTTCAACATGGGCAACGACTTCGACTGGTTCGCCTCGCCCATTCTGCAAATCGCGCTCGCGGTCGTCGTCATCGCCCTTCCCCTGTTTGTGATCTGGGAGCTCGGCGAACGCCATCCGGTGCTCGATCTGCGGCTCTTCCGCTATCGCAATTACGCGATCGCGACCTTCTGCTCGGTCTTCGGCTTTCTCGTCATTCAGGGGATGCTGTCCGTCTTCGTGGGGCAATTGCAGCTCCTCAACGGCTACACCTCCTCTCTCGCGGGTCTGATCTATCTTTCGATGTTCGTCATCGCGGCGCCCATGGTCGCCATTTTGCACGAGCTCAACAAGACGGTCGACGTGCGGCTGCTCAGCTTCTTCGACTTCATCGGCCTTGCGGGCACCTTCACCTGGTTCGGGCTCTTCGACCGGCTCGCCTGGTTCGACCAGATTTCCTGGCCGGTGTTTTTCTGGGGCTTCTTCATCGCCTTTTTCTTCGCGCCGCTGGCCAGCCTCGCCATGCATGGGCTCGCCGGCGCGCAGCTCATTCGCGCGGCTGAGGAGCTTGCGCTGCTGCGCACCGTGTCGGGCGCCTATGGCATCGCGCTGCTCGCCACCGTGCAGTTCCGGCGCGCGCCTTTTCATCAGCTCGATCTCGCCGATCATCTCGGCGGCCGGCGATTCGCCTCGCTCGACCTTTTGGGACAAATCACCGCGAAGCTCGAAGCCGCCGGCGTGAAGCCCGCGGCGGTCACGCGCGAGCTCGGCAATCTGATGCATGAGCAGTCGTGGCTGCTCGGGATGAACGACGCCTTCCTCTTCGGCGCCGTCGTCTTCGTCGCGCTGGGATTTCTCGTCTGGTTCGCGCAGCCGACGCTGATCGCCTTCTGGCGGCGCGACGATCAGGCGCATCTCGAGGCCGAGGAGCTCATGGAAAGCTCTCCGACATGATCGACGCCGTCCACATCGACGCCCTGCACGCGCGCATTTTGGCTCTCGCCGCATGACCCGGCGTCGCGCTTCAATTGGGCTGGCCTTGTTGGCGCTCTCGCTCGCCGGCTGCAACGTCGGCAGCGAGGATCGGGCGCTCTTCGCGCCGCCGCCCGCCATGGAGCGCACGCTGGGCCGCGCCGCGTCGAAGGAGGTCGGCGCCTGGCCCGTCGCAGATTGGTGGCGCCAGTTCCGCAGCAATGAGCTTGATGGTCTGATCCTGGCGGCGCTCGAGGAGAATCAGGATCTCAAGCGCGTCTACGACCGTCTGCATCAAGCCCAGGCCATTACGGAAGTCGAGGGCGCGAACCTCCTGCCCTTCTTCAAAATCGACACGAACATGGTCCAGCACCGCGTCGCCAAGCATGGCGTCGAGGCGTCCTACAATCCGGCCATTGCGGGCCAGGAAAAGACCGCGGGCAATCTGATCCCGAACTTCTATTACGAGTTCGACTTCTGGGGAAAAACCGCGCGGCGCTGCATGCGGCGCTGGGAGAGACGGCGGCGGAGACGGCGGAGCTCGCCGAGACGCAGCTCTTGCTCGCCACCGCTGTCGCGCGCGCCTATTTCCGAGGCGTCGCCGCCGCCCGGCAGCTCGAGCTCGCGCGCGAGATGACGAAAGTGCGGCGGGAGCTGGTGACCGTCGCGGAGACGCGCTTCCGCACCGGGCTCGACATCGAGGATGCGACCGCCAGCGCGCGCATCGATCTCGAGATTGCCTTAAAACGCGAGGCCGGCGTCGAAGCGCTGCTGGCCTTGCAGCAGGATCTGCTCGCGCGCCTCGGGGGACAAGGGCCGGACGCCGGGCGCGGTGTGGCGGTCAAGGGCCGCCTCGGCCTTCCCCCCGTTCCGCCACTGCCGAAAACGCTGCCGATCGAGCTGCTGGCGCATCGGCCCGATCTCGCCGCGGCCATGCACCGCGCCGAGGCGGCGGCCGAGCGCATCCACGGCGCCAAGGCGGAATTCATGCCGAGCGTCGACCTTTCGATCCTCCCGGAGTTTCAGGCGTCGCAGCACTCGACGCATATCGACAAGCTCGCGACCTATCTCTTCCGCGCCTCCGCCTTCAACTACTATGTCCAGCCCGGATTTCATCTCCCCGTGTTCGAAGGCGGGAGGCTGCGCGGCAAGCTGGAAGAGCGCCGCTCGGAATATGACGAGGCGGTCGATGAATATAACGAGACGCTGCTGCGCGCCGCGCAGCAGGTCGCCGACAGCCTCGTCAACGTGCGGCAGACCGGCACGGTTGTGGGCGCGCAGAAGCGCCTCGTCGCCGAAGCGCGCGAAAAGCTGGCGCTCGCCAGGAGCCGCTGGAACTCCGGGCTCAAAGATCGGCGGGAAATCCTGGAGCTCGCTCACGACGCCTTCGAGGCGGGCTATTTTCTGCACGCGCTCGAGGCGGACATGCTCTCGGCGCGAGTTCGATCTGATTCAGAGCCTCGGCGGCGGCTATGAGCTGGGACCAAACCCGGTCTTCCCTCCGCCTTCGCCGGAGGACGACGCTCTAAACCCTTACGTCAATTTCATCGAATCGCTGGGAGGCGGATAGCGTGACCGAGCAGCAAGAGGGCGTCGCCGCCGCCGCGCCGAGTGGTTCGGGGGTCAAAAAATCCAAAGCGCTCACTCGCCGGCAGATCAGGACGCGCCGCAATGTCGGTCTCGCGCTCGTCGCGCTGATCGCCGGCCTCGTCGCGATCTACTTTCTCCTCAGATGGCGGGCGGTCGATCGCTATGTCGTCCAGACCGACAACGCCTTCGTCACCGGCAACCTCATCCCTGTCTATGCCGACGCGACCGGCGTCGTGACGCGGGTGCTCTTCGAAGAAACGCAAAATCTGAAGCTGGGCGATCTGGTCATGCAGCTCGACGCGCAGCGGGCCAGCGCCGGGCTCGCGCAAGCCGAGGCGGATCTCTCACGCGCCGTACGCTCGGTCGGCGCGCTCTTCGAGAACCGTCGCCGCGCTTGCGAGCGCATTCTTTCGCGCATTGCGCTGCGCGACAAACTCCGCCACGACTACGCGCGCTATCAGCAGGCGGCGCCCTCCGGCTCCGTGTCGCAACAGGTGCTGCAGAACGCCGCCGACACGCTCGCCTCGGCCGAGGCGGACGTGCGCGAGGCGCGCGCCGACACGCAATCCTTCGAGGCGCAAGTCGGCGGCGTGACGCGATCGAACCACCCGGACATTCTCGCAGGGCGCGCGAAATATCTCGACGCCTTCATCGAATATGCGCGCCAGCGCATCAGAGCGCCGGCCTCGGGCTTCGTCGCGAAGCGCAAGGCGCAGGTCGGCGATCGCGTGAAGCCCGGCGATCAGGTCATGACGATCGTCCCGCTCGATCATCTCTGGGTTGAAGCCAATCTTTGGGAAAACGACCTGCAGCGCGTGCGGCCCGGCCAGAACGCGACGATCGTCGCCGATCTCTATGGCCGCAAGGTCGTCTATCACGGCAAGGTCGAAGGCCTCGTGCCGGGCACGGGCAGCGTCTTCGCGCTGCTGCCGCCCGACAACGCCACCGGCAACTTCATCCACATCGTGCAGCGCGTGCCCGTGCGCATTTCCTTGCACGCCGACGAACTCGCGAAAGAACCCCTGCGTCCCGGCCTCTCCACCGTCACCACAATCGACGTGAGCGACGATCAGACGCCGGTCGACGCCTCGCAGGCCACGACCGCCGCGCCCGAATATAAGACGAACATCTATGACGACGATCTCGCGCGCGGAAAAGCCAGGGCCGACGAAATCGTCAAAGCCAATCTCGTCGGCCCAGACCACGATGCGGGGCCGCGCTGCGTCGTGCCGGAATGAATGCGTCCACGCAAGGCTTCGACTATCGCCCATAGATAAGGGTCAGCTTCAACGTTATTTCGCGCGGAGGCGGCGAGAAGGGAGCCGAGGCGCGAACCGTGTCGAGCGCGCTTTGGTCGAGCTTGGGCGAACCGCTGCTCGAAACGAGCTTGAGCGAATGCGCGTCCAGCGCCCCGTCCGCGAGTATGGTGAAAGCCACCGTAGGCCACCCATGCAGGCCTGCCTGTCGACCCGCCTCCGGATAAACGAGCTTGGCCTCCAACCTTTTGGTCAGGGTCTTGACGTAAGCGCGGAACGGATCGACGGGATTCTCGACGCGCGGACGAAGCCTATGCGCTTCCTGCTGCTGCTCGGCCCCTCGAATGTTCACGGAGCCTGGTGAGCCGACAGCCGCCTTCGCCGCCGTCGCCTTTTGGGGGCTGGCCGCGATGGTCGGTCCCGCTTCCATCGGCGTTTGGTCCGTCTGGCGCTCGCCGGCCTGCGCGACCCGTGCGTCTTGAGCGCTTGTAGCCTGCGAGGCTGTAGACCCAGCGGTCTGCTCGGTCACCCGTTCTTCCGACTGATCGTCGGCCGTGACGCCCGTCAGATCGACGACGAGCGTCTCGTCTTCATCGGGCTCCACCGCCCGCATTTCGAGCGCCAGAGGGAGGATGATAGCCGCATGGACGGCGAGGGATAGAGCGAAGGCGCGCTCGATTGTGAGCTTCACGTTTTCCGCTCTTGCTTTGCGACGACGCCCTTCATTTCGAGGCGCTTTCGGTCTGCACGCCAACCTTGGATAGCTTCAACCGCTTCAATATGTCCGCGATGTCGATGAAGCTCTGGAAGCGGATGGAGCGATCGGCGCGGATCAGAATCGACGTGTCCGGCGGTAGTTCTTTGAGCTTCGCTTCGAGCGCTTCCTTCGACACAGGCTTTCCCTCGAAAAAGATCTCGCCACTCGCAGGCAACTCGATGATCTGATCCTTGCGCTTCTCGAGGTCGGCCTTCGCGACCTGCGGCAGCGAAACCGGGATTCGCCCCGTGGAAATGAAGCTCGCCGTCGTCAGCACGATCGCGAGCAGCACGAGCATGATGTCCACGAAGGGGATGACGTTGATCGACTCGAACGGCCTGTCATCCATGCGCGATCTCCCACTGCAGCATCAGCACTTTAATCTTGCGCCACAGCACGTTGTAGCCCGTCACGGCGACGAGCGCGACGATCAATCCTGCGGCCGTCGCCTTAAGCGCGAGCGCGAGACCGCTCATGATGCGGCCCACGTCCGCGGTCGAGTCGAGCCCCATGTTGTAGAAGGTCAACATGATGCCGAGCACCGTGCCGAGCAGCCCGATATAGGGCGCGTTGGCGGCCACCGAAGCGACGATGAACATGCGATGCGTGAGCGCTAGCTCGAGCGCTTTCGAGCTCTTGAAGGTCTCGAGCTTCACCGAGCGGAAGAACGCCAGGCGCTCGAGAAGAATGGCGACGACGACGACGCTCAAACCCAAAAGCAGACCAAGGACGCCAACGTCAATGGCGGTCGACACCCATTCTATTCTCATGATTCAGACTTCCAGTTTTAGAAGGGGGAACGCGCTTCCGATCATCTCTGAAACCCCAGCCTCACCGCCGCCGGGATGCGCGTGGCAAAGCAAACTCCGCGCCGGGGCAAGTGACTGTGCGACGCGTTTGCGTCGTTCACGACACGCCTCCGCTTCGGGAACAGCCTCCCTTCATGTTGTTCGTCTCGGCGCGCTTGGACGCCCAACCGCTCCAGCGCCCGGAGGCTGAGCCCGAACTACTCGCTATATAAATGGACTTTCCTTATGGATAAAGACCGGCGAGCAACTCAAGAGAAGAAGGCGATCCTGCGTCACTTGACGGAAAATGCCGAACATGTTGCAAACTTACAACAGCACTTGACATAATGATATCTGCTCAAGCTTTAGGCTAGACAACGATATGCACTCAGCCTTATCAAGATAATGTGTAGCGAGACGCCGAAATGAGCTGGATAACCAACTATGATCTAGAGAAAAACCCACTGAAATGGGAATCTCTATATAGAGCGGCAAATGTTGTTGAAAGTGTGGCGAAGCCCGCGCGGCTGAGTTTGCTCTTTCTGACCGGCGTCGGCGCGCTCCTGCCGCTCCACTCGTCCCTCGCGGGGCCGCAGGGCGGCGTCGTCGTTTCGGGACAGGCGAATATTTCGGCGAATGGCTCCACCACCAATATCAATCAGTCCTCGAATCAAGCGATCATCAACTGGCAGCTCTTCTCGATCGCGCCCCAAGAGACCGTCAATTTCAACCAGCCGGGGCCGACATCGGTCACGCTCAATCGGGTCATCGGCAATGAGAAGAGCGTCATCGAGGGCGCGCTCAACGCCAATGGGCAGGTGTTCATCGTCAACTCGGCCGGCGTCGTCTTCACCAAGAGCGCGCAGGTCAATGTCGGCGGGCTAGTCGCCTCGACGCTCGACATCTCGAACGGCAACTTCTTGGCCGGAAAGTATCAATTTTCCGGAAATTCCACAGCCTCCGTCGTCAATCTGGGCAACATACAGGCGAACCCCGGCGGCTATGTCGCGCTTCTCGGCAATACCGTTTCCAACCAGGGAGCGATCACGGCGACGCTGGGCACGGTGGCGATGGCCTCGGGCAATCAGGTCACGCTGAACCTTGGGGGCAATGCGCTCGTCGATGTGACGACGGACAAGGGCACGCTGAACGCGCTCGTCGAGAACAAGGGCGCGATCATCGCCGACGGCGGCAAAGTGATCCTGACCGCGCGCGCCGCTGACGCGCTGCTCTCGGCGCAGGTCAACAACACAGGCGTCATCCAGGCGCGGACCATGGCGGGCCTGACGGGCGGGCAGACGCGCACGGGCTCGATCAAGCTCCTCGCGACCGGCGGCAAGGTGAACGTCGCCGGGCGCCTCGACGCGTCAGCGCCGAATGGCGGCAATGGCGGGACGATCGAGACGAGCGGCGCGAAGGTCAGCGTTGCGAACGACGCGGTCATCACGACCGATGCCCCGAGCGGCAAGAAAGGCCTGTGGCTCCTCGATCCCGACGGCTTCACGATCGCCGCCAGCGGCGGCGACATCACCGGCGTGGCGCTCGGGAACGAGCTCAACAACAACAACGTTACTATTCTGTCGACGCAGGGCAGCGGGACAGACGGCGGCGTCCACGTCAATGACGCCGTGACTTGGTCCGCCAGCACGACGCTGACGCTCAACGCCACGAACAGCATCACGATTACGGCGCCAATCACGGCGTTGGGCGCTGGGGCCGGCCTCACGCTGAACGCGGGCATAGACGTCAATGTCAATGCGGTCAACGCACTCAACGTCGCGACGATCAACGGCTCGATCGGCAACAACCTCAACATCCAGGCGGCGCAGACCTGGACGACGCCGCCGGACCTGACAGGACTGGCGGTGACGGGCAATGTCAATGTCAATGCCCCTCTGACATGGTCGACGGGCGCGCTGACGCTCGCCTCCACGAACAGCATCAACGTAAACGCGCCAATCACCGCGACCGACGCTGCGGCCAGTCTCACGCTGAACACGCTCGTGAACGTTAATGTCAATGCAGCCAATGCGCTAAACGTCGCGACGATCGGCGGGACGATCAACAGCATCAACATTCAGCAGGCGCAGACCTGGACGACGCCACCGGACTTCAGCGGGCTTGCAGTGACAAACAGCGTCAATGTCAACGCCCCGTTGACATGGTCGTCGGGCGCACTGGCGCTCAACGCCACGAACAGCATCAACGTGAACGCGTCGATCACTGGAACGGGCGCGGCGGCCAGCTTGGTGCTGACCACAGGCGACAGCATCAACGTGAACGCGCCGATTGCCGCGAGCGGCGCGGCGGCCAGCGTCACGCTGAACGCCGCTGACATCATCAACATTGCGGCGCCGATCACTGCGACCGATGCTGCGTCTATTCTGACGCTGAATGCAGGCGTGGACGTCAATGTCACTGCAGCCAACGCGCTCAATGCCGCGACGATCAACGGGCTGGTCGGCAACAATTTCAACATCCAGCAGTCGCAGGGCTGGACGACGCCGCCGGACTTCAGTGGGTTGACGGTGGCGAATAACGTCAATGTCAATGGCGCTATGACATGGTCGACGGGCGCGCTGACGCTGGCCGCCACAAACAACGTCAACGTCAACGCTCCAATAAACTGGTCGACCGGCACGCTGACGCTGAACGCCGGCCAGAACGTCGATGTCAACGCCGTGATGACGGCAAGCGGCACGGCGAATTTCGTCGCCAACTACGGCACGGCCTCCGGCGTCAATCCCGATGGAACGCCCTTCGGGCTATACACGGGCCTCGCCTCGACCGGCGCGTACGCCGGTCGGATCGATTTTTCCGGTAGCGGCGCCGTGACGCTGAACAGCCAGAACTACATGGTCATCAATTCCAAAGCGGGCCTCGACGCCTTAGGAAGCAATCCGTCGGGAAATTACGTGCTCGGCAGCGACATCGCGATTTCGAGCCTGGCGGAAATACCGACATTCACCGGAAATTATAATGGCTTCGGGCATGCGCTCCCGATGGCGTCTGTGTCGACGCTGTCGGTCAACGCGCCGCTTTCAATCCCCTCGCTCCAGAACACCAATGTGGTGCTGAATTCCTCGGGCGACATATCGATCAATGCGCCGGTGACCTCGGGCGCGGGCGTGCTCACCTTCAACGCCGGGGGCGCGATCAATCTCAACGCGTCGCTGCAGAGCGCGAACAACTCCTTCGGCTCGTTCGCCTTCGCCGGCAAGGGCATGACAGTCGAAACAACATCCAGCGTGAGCGGAGCGAACGTCTTCCTTAACGCCCCAACGAGCTGGTCGTCGAACGCCACCCTGACGCTAGCCGCAACCGACAGTATCTACATCAACAGCTCGATCACGGCCACCGGCGCCAACGCCGGGCTGACGCTGAACTACGGCGCTGACTATGTGTTCAATAACGCGTCGACCACGATCACGCTGAGCGGCGCCAATCCGAGCCTCACGATCAACGGGAACGCATATCAGGTCATCACGACGCTGGCGCAGCTCGCGGCAATCTCGCCCAACGCCAACGTCACCGCGAACGGTTTCTATGCGCTCGGCGGCGACATCAACGCCGGGGGCGTCGCCTTCACGGGACCGGTCATCAACGACCTCGAGGGAACGCTCGCCGGGTTCAATCACAAAATTAGCAATCTCACGATTATCGACCCAGCCTTCAGCTACAACGACGCGCTGATCGCCACAGTGGGCATGAACACAGGCCTTGCGGCCGTCGTGCGCGACATCGGTCTCGTCAATGTGAACGTCAATGCCTTGAGCTCCGACTCTATGAGTGGCGCTCCGGTCGCCGCGCTGGTGAATACCAATTTTGGTACGATCAGTAACGCTTACGCGTATGGCGGCTCGGTTTCGGGTTACAGCGCGGGCGGGCTCGTCAACTCTAGTTACGGCAACATCAGCAATTCTTGGACCTGGCTCAGTGTCAGCGGTGTGTTCGAAGCCGGCGGCCTGGCCGCTGCGAACTACGGCAACATCAACAACTCTTACGCCAATGGCCCCGTCTCCGCGGTTGGCGCCACGTCGGCCGACGGCGGATTGCAGGGAGCCGGTTACCTTGGCGGCTTGGTCGGCTACAACACGGGCAATATCACCAATTCGCACGCCACCGGGACTGTCACCGCCACGGACCTCGGTGTCAGCATCGGCGGACTGGTGGGGGAAAACAACAATTTCTTCGGCACGCCCGGCCAGGGCATCATTTCAAATTCCTATGCGACGGGGAACGTCAACGTCACGGTGACCAATGTAAATGCGGCGACCCAGGGAATTGGGGGGCTCGTCGGCACGAATACGGGCGGCTTCGTCTTGGGCTCCAGCGCCAGCGGAAACGTCACCGTGGCCGCCACGAATCCAAACGGCTTCGCGCAGGACGTCGGGGGGCTGGTCGGGCTCAATCAGAGCAGTTTCGCGGGCACGGGCGGTGTCATCGACCATTCTTCTGCGTCGGGCGCCGTCGCCGGCAATGTCGGAACAGTCTTCTCGCTCGGCGGCCTTGTTGGCAGCAATGCCGATCCCTTCACGAGCATCACCAACTCCTCGGCCAGCGGTTTCGTGTCCGTTGGCGAATACCCCAACGCTCCCTACAACGCGGGCGGTTTGATCGGCAACGCCGCTGCGGGCGCGACCTACGGCGGCAACACCTACAGTATATCGGGCACGGGCCAAACGAGCGCCACGGGTCTCGGGTCTGGCGGCGACGCGGCGGTCGGCGCGACCGGCACCAACCCCCCACCGGCGGGATCGTCGACGGCGCCAAATTTCACCGCGCCGACGCAGCCTTTCATCGAACAGACCTCAGCCGCGAATGTCGTTGCTACCGTCGACACCACCTATTCCGCGGCCTCACCCCCACGACCCCGCGTCGCCGCCTCCGCGGGAACCGCAAAGACATCCGCGCTCGCAGGCCCGTCCTTCTCCGACATCGTCAGCACGCCCACGAACCAGACCGAGGGCGAATGGCTCCAGAAAAAGCAGGCGACCGACGCCGCGAATACGCGCGCCGAGCGCGCCAGGGCGGCGTCGCTCAGCCCGCCTAGCCGCTCCACTGCTGCCCCCGAGGCGAAGGAAGCGCCGCCGCCGCACCGCCACGCCTTCACGCCGGCGCCGCGCCCGGCGGCGAAGCCGAAAGGGGCGGGCTTCGGCGCGACAATTCACAGCATCGAGATCGAGGGCAAGCAATACGAGCTTCATGACAAGCCCGGAAACAAGCCTGAGGCTCCAGAGACGAAACCCCAAGCGCCAGAGAGCAAGCCCCAAGCGCCGGAGGCCAAGCCTCAAGCGCCCGAGAGCACGCCTCAAGCTCCGAGCGATCACAAGTGAGGCGGAGCGAGATGCAGAACAAAATCGCCATCTTCGGCTCGGTGAGCTTCGCCGCCCTCGCCCTCGCGACACAAGCGCAGGCGCAGTCGATCGGACTCCCCTACAACGCCGGCGACGCGCTCCGCCAATCCGAGCTCGCGCGCCGCGAAGCGCCGACCGCGCCGAAGCCGCAGATCTCCCTTCCCCAATTCGCGCAGCCGCGCCTGTCGATACCCGGGAATGAAAAGCTCTTGGTCCGGCGTTTCGAGGTCGACGCTCCGAGCGGACTGATCCCGCTCGACGAAACGGGAGAGGTTCTCGCGCCCTTCGAGAACCGCAAGCTCACGCTCACTGAGATTTACGACGCCGCTGACCAGATCACCAATCTCTACCGCAGCCATGGCTATATTGTCGCCAAGGCGTATGTTCCGGAACAGGACGCGCGCAGCGGGACGCTGCGCATCAAGCTGCTCATCGGGCAACGGGCCGCTGTCACGCTGGAGAACAACTCGCTCGTCGACAGCACGCTGCTGCAGGGCGTCATCGATCACGCTCTGGAGCCTTCGCCCTATCTGCGCAAGGATGAGATCGAGCGCGCCATGCTGCTGGTCTCCGATCTTCCCGGCGCCGGCGTTCCGCGCATCGCGGTCTCCCCCGGCAAGCAGCCGGAAACCTCGGACTTGAATTTCGTCGCGCCGGAGATGCCTCGCTACGAAGGCTACGTGCTCGGCGACAACTACGGCTACGCCTACACCGGCCGGCTCAGGATGAGCGGCGCCGTGTCGGTCAACTCGCCTTTGGGCTGGGGCGACCGTCTGTCGCTCTTCGGACTGCTTACGGAAAACACCGAGCTCGCCAATTGGCGAGCGGCATATTCCTTCCCGATCGGTTTCGACGGGCTGAAGGCCGAGATCAGCGCTTTTCAGACGGACTATGTATTGGGCGGGCTCTACAAGCCCTCAGACGCCGCAGGTCTCGCGAACGGCGCCGCGGCGAATTTCACCTATGCGCTCAAGCGGCAGCGCGACGACAGCATTTTTCTCTTCTCGAATTTCACGCATAAATATCTCGACGACAAGGTGCTCAACACTTCGACCGCGTCGCGAACTATCGACTCCGGAACGGTCGGCGTCACACGCTCCACCGTCGGCTCGTTGTTCGACTTCCCGCTCGTGACGGAAACAACCCTCTCGGCGACGACCGGCTATGTGAACTTTCCCGATCCCACGGAAAAGGCCGCTAATATCGCGGGCGTCAACACGGCCGGGTCCTACGCGAAGACTCAATCTCAACTTCAACTCGACTCTCGCCTTCAACCCCTGGCTTTCGCTGACGACGGCCTTGCGCGCGCAAAAGTCGCTCGGCCGCAATCTCGACGCCAGCGAGAAGATCGAGGTGACCGGCTTCTATGGCGTGAAATCCTATGACGAGGGCGTTGCGGGTGACAGCGGCTACGTTTTCACACCCGAATTGAAATTTGCCCTGCCGGAGATCGAGAACTACAAGCACTCCATCGGAATTTTCACCGATGTCGGGGCCGCCTGGCTTCAGAACGGGTCTTACACCACAACGCAATTCGGCTATTCGCCCGTGAGCGACGCCGGCGCAGGCTACTACGCGACCTATCAATTCGGGCCGGCCCGGTCGATCTTTCTCAAAGCGCAAGTCGCGCATACCTATGGCTCGGAGAGCGTCGCGCCCGCCTATGACAAGCACACCAAGGGATTGGTGCAGATCGGGATGAGCACCGCCACGGAGCCGACGCATGGCGGCTTGTTCTCCGAGGCGCCGTCCCCGGATTTCGGAGAGAAGCTCGCCGCATGGATGCCAGACGGGCCAGCGGAGTCGGATTCTTCTTCTTCGAAACCTCCGCAGCCCGCATCCCCGCTCGGCGTTTTCGGCGCCGACATGCCCGGCCGCGGAGCCATGATCTTTTCCGCTAATCCCTATTTCTCGAATTTCTCGCACAGCCAGATCGGGCGGCAATATGTTTCACCCCAACAGATCGCCGCCAACACGGGCTGGTACTATAATCCGTGGCTGAACCTGCGCGTCGTCCCGATCGACATGGCCGTGGCGCAGCAATCCTTGACGCTCGCCTATGGCCTCACCGACACTCTCGCGATCCACATTGGCACGGGCTTCATCGAGAAGCACAGCCACATGGAGACGTTCAACGGCGGCGCCACTTACAGCCCGCCCTTCTCGAATCTCCTGCCGCTAGGTATGAGCTTTCCCGCAGACGATAGCCTCACGGACACGACGCTCTCGGGAATTTGGCGGTTCTACGAAGATCCGATCAATAAGCTTCAACTCCATGTCGGCATGTCATTTCCGACAGGCAGCGCCAATGAGCCGGGCACGCTCCTGCAACCGAACGGGACCTATCAGACTGCCCGCGACTTTTACGGCATGGAAACAGGCACGGGCACTTTCGACCTCATGCCCGGCATTGCTTACAAGGGCGTTCTGAACGACTGGTCGTGGGGTCTGTCCTATCGCGCGCGGCTTCCGCTCGCCCCCAATCGCGAGGGCTACGCCTGGGGCGACTTGCATGAGTTCAACGCTTGGGGCGGCTACAGCTGGATTCCCGGACTGACCACGACGCTGCGCCTCGTCGGCACGTTGCAAGGATCGATCATCGGTCACGATCCTCAAGTCGTCGGCAAAGTCCAGACGGCAAACCCCAACTCCTACGGCGGCCAGCGTGTGGAAATTTTCGGCGGTGCCACGATCTTGGGCTCGCTGATCGGGACGCCGGCCTTTGAGTTTGGAGTCGAAGCCGGCGTCCCCGTCTATCAGGACCTCAACGGCCCGCAGATGGGCCGGAACTGGCAAGCCCAAATGGCCGTGCGTTACAAGGTAGGCAAGGAGGATCGTTCCAGCCTGCCCTTCGGCCTTGGGAATTACCTCCCGCCGCCGTCCGCAGACCCGCAGACGCCGCTTTGGAGCGGATTTTTTGCCGGCATGAATGGCGGCGCGAACTTCGGTGGCAATGACACGCTCAATACGATCCCGGGCGCGACGGCTGCGGTCGCCTTGCCGGGAACTTTCCGCTACATCAGCTACATCGCCACGGCCGCGAATTCCTCGCTCACGCTCTCAAACAACGGCTTTCTAGGGGGCGCGCAGATCGGCTATAATTGGCAGATTGGCCGATCCGCCGTCTTTGGCTTCGAGGCGGACGTCGACGGCGTCGTCGGGTCCAAGGGCAGCACGAACGAAGTCGTCAGCGCCGCCACTTGGCCCTTTGCCGCGACAGGAGCGACCAACGGCTACAAAGCCCTCGATTACGTTGGCACGCTGCGGGCGCGCCTAGGCTATCTCGCAACACCGAGACTGCTGCTCTATGGAACCGGCGGCCTCGCCATGGCCAACGCCCATTTGAATACAAGCGTATACGTTCAGGCCTCAGTCGGATCGATTTCCTACCCTGTGTACGGAGGCGCGCTCTACGAAGACTTGCGGGTCGGCTGGACTGCCGGCGTCGGCGCAGAATGGATGTTCGCGCCGCATTGGAGCGCCAAGCTCGAATATCTCGCCTATGACACGGGCACAGCCCATCCCATCGGCGGCGTGCTGCTGCAACAAACCATACCGGGGTTGAAATCGTTCACGGTTCCACAGCCGTCTTATCGCTTCGACGGCAACATGGCGCGCTTGGGACTCTCCTATCACTTCAACGGGCGTCAGCCGGCCGAAAGTCGCGTGCTGAAGTCGGCGGCCGCGGACACCCTGGACCCTGCGCCGATCAAGACTTTGCACACAGCCGATTCCTGGACGAGCTTTTACGGCGGTCTGAATTTCGGCGGCGCAAGGACCTCGGGCAGCGGCGAGACCGGCTGGTTGCCTTACGCCGATCCGAGCGGCGCCATCGGATCAATCCCGGCAAACTGGCCATTGCCACAGTTGCTCACCTTAAATCCTCCCGTGACTGTGACTCCCAACAGCGCGATGAGCAACCTCTTCTTCTTCCCGAGCGGCGCCCAGTTGGGAAGCGTCGCTGGGCTGATCGGGGGCGCTCAAATCGGCTACAACTACCGCTTTGCGAATGATTTCGTCATTGGCGCTGAGGCGGATCTGCAAGGCTCGAGCGTGACGAGCGGTCAAAGGGGCGCGGCCAACTCCCTCTACCCCAGTCCATACGGAGTGGTGCAATATCTGGACAATTTCTCAGACCAATATCTCTCCAGCGGCGTTGTCACGCCCTTGGCGAGCAGCAGCGGCGGCGTCGCCCTGCCCTGGCTCGGCACCGCACGCGCTCGCGCCGGCTATCTGCCGCTCTCCTCGCTGCTGGTTTATGGAACGGCGGGCCTCTCCTACGCTCAGGTCACGACCTATAATTCGAGCGAAATCCGCGCCGGATGGAGCGGGGGCGGCGGCCTGGAGTGGATGTTCATGGCGGGGTGGTCGGCCAAGGCGGAATATCTCCATGTCGATCTCGGTAAAGGGGGAGCCGCTGATCCGTGGTTCTGGGCCTCGGGGTATCGCAGTCATCCGCAAGCGAGCATCGCGCGGGCGGGGTTGAACTACCACTTCAACTTTGGTTCTTCCGAACCCGTCGCGGGAGAGTGAGAGCCGAAGACAGTCCCCTCGTGAGATGAGGCCACCGCGCACAGGCCTACCTTTGACGCGCGGTCGCCTCCCGGTTCAGGCTCAGGGCCTGCGGAGAGAGCGAGACCTCGCGAGACACGATGTTTTCCGCACTTTGCCCCGGGAAGCAGGACGCCCCTTTCATCGCTTACGCCAGCTTTGCCTGCTCGCTCTCAAGGCTCCAGCCTGAAGAGCCCGCCCACGCCGGACGCGCAAACGCAAACCGCCGCCCCGAGGGGCGGCGGGAGCGAACTCAAAAAATATGCTGGTTTTGCTCAGGCGCGACGGGTTCTCACAAAGAGACCGGCAAGCGCCAGCGCCGCCATGCCCGCCAAGCCGGCGCCGGGCACGGGGCCCGGAGCCGAGACATTGGTGATGTTTGCGGTGGCGAAGGTGTTGACCAGGAGGGCGCCCGTAGCGTTGACCGTAGTGGAAAAGGACACGGTCGCAGACTGGGAGTCGCCGGGCTGCACATTGTAGCTGAATGGAGTCGTAATGCTCGCCGGTATCGTAAGGTTTGTAGTGTTCACAAAATTGCTGGCATAGTTGTTGACTGTATTAGTTGCACCTTGATTATAGTACTGAGTGTACGAATATTGCTGCGAGGAGCTTCCATCGTTATAGCCGTATATCTGGTCGAAATAGCCGTTGAGATTCGACGAGATGCTGACGCCATTAATTGTCACGGTCGTTTTAATCGAGGGGGTCGGGGCTGGAAAGGATGTCCCGCCCGAAGCGGAGTTCTCGGTGGGGCTGGAAGTGGTTTGCCCCAGCGAAGTGTTGAAGAGGTAGACGACTTTATAGCTGTCGCCGGCGAGGTTCCCGTTCGCCGGGCCGAAGAGCCCCGTTTGGTCGAAGCCGGAGACGACAGTTCCGGCGTAAGTCACCGCCACGATATCGGCCTGCGCCGACGAGGCGCCCAATAGAAGCGCCGCGAAACCGGCCGCGCCAAATAGCCGCTTTTTAGTCATCGCCTCATCCCCTCTTGAGCATACACGCCCCGACCCGAACCGCTCGGGCGCGGGGCCTTTCCGGCGCGCCGCAGCTCTATACCTGCTACAAGCCTTGACCGTCGTCTTTCTATGCTGCCAAGTAGTCAAATAAATGTCAACGATTTGGTGACGATATGCAAATATTTTTGTTAGCGTGTTGCTTTCACACCACACTCTAAAGGCAGAAAAGAATTGAATATAGAGGGTTTAGCGCCTATTCGCGCGCCAGTCCTCGAGAGATGCGCCTTCTATTTATGCGGATTGACGCATCGGGCTCTTTGCTGGGAGTTTCGATATTGGGGGCCGCCGCCCCGAAGGGCGGCGGCGAGTGTTGAGCCGAGATCCCTTTGCGGCGTCAGGCGCGGCGAGCGCTCGTATAGAGCCCGACGAGCATCAATGCGGCGAGACCCGCGACGCCGGCGCCCGGAACCGGCCCAGGAGCATTGACGGAGACGTTGTCCAAGCCATTCCAAGCGACCTCGTGGATACCCTCAAAGGTGAGCGTGTCCGAGCCCGTGCCGACGAGGCCGGTGTAAGAGTAGGCCTTCCACCTTTCCACCCCGCCCACGAAGTCGGCCACCTGGGTTCCATCCCAGAAAACTTTGGTTTCGGAGTTGGTGCCGACCGCGCCCTTGCCGGGATTGTATAGGAAGGACAGCGAGTACCTTGTTCCGGCCGTGGTGGTCAGCGTCTGGCTCAGGTCGCAGGTGAACGAATCACAGCCCGTCGAGGCGAAATAGCTGCCGCCCCCTGACGGCGGCGTCGGATTCCCCCCGCCGAGACCTGTCGTGCCGAACCAGGAGGTCGCGTAGGGGGAACTCGTCCAATCGGCAATGACGCCATTGGCGGGATTGGTATTCTCGAACCCCGGGTTTTGAACGATATTGACCACCGCCTTGGCCGGCGCGCTTGCGCAGGTCAGCGCCCCAACAGCAGCGGCAAGCAGCGGCAGCGTTCTCATCTTTGCAACTCTTGTGTCCATAGCCTTTACCCTTTTTTCAAAAGACGTCGAGGCGTCTATCAAGGTCGCTGCGTGACCGCCGCCAGCCGAAGGAACGCGGGCGCCAACGACCCGCAGCTTCACCATAAGGCCAGCATAAGCTTCGTCTGTAAACACTTACACTCTATATTTTTTAGAATCTGTTCGGCTGCGACAAAAATACAACAAATGTTTGTACAATGTTGAAATACCACTTCCGCTATACTTACCCACTAGTTAGCTTATCCGACCGCTAACTAACGAGTCGCCGGCTGCGGCCGCCGCCCCGGAAGGGGCGACGGGATGTAGGGGCTCTAGGCGTGGTCGATGCTAGCTGAGCGAGTAACAGTAGGATTTGACGATGGCCTGCCCCGTCGCGCTCGACAGAAACGTCAAGAAGTCCGCCAACTCCGTTCCCGCTGCGTACGACGTGATTGTGATACCCCACTGCTTGATTGGGCCATTTAGATAGGGACCCGTAGCGGGATAGGTATGGTGATACCCCGTGAAAGTCTTCACCCCGGACGTGTTGGCCTTACAAATTTGAGATTGAGCGACAAATCCGGACTGGTAAGCGCCGCTCTTGACCGCTGAGTAGGTCAGGCTGATGTTGCCTTGCGTAAAAAGTCCATTGGTAGGATCTTGCTTCAGGCAGTTGGGGTTGCTCGCCCCGGTATTCGGATCGGGACAGGCGGCCGTTAGACTCGAGTTCCGAGGAAAAGACCATGGAGAGTATGCGAGGACCTGTTGGGCCGCATAGCCATAGGGAGCCTTAGTCGGATCGGCGATGACGATGGGCGGACTAAAAGGAACCGTGGTGGAAAGACCGTTCGCGACAGTGGCGACCGTCGGCGACCACAGTTCCAAGGTCCCGACGGCGTAGAGGAAGGGCGCCCCGACCCGCAGACAGTCGTGCACTTGCCTGGCACCCCCAGAGACGTGTTGAAGCTCGACGTGGTGAGGGTGTTCGGTCGCGTTGCGTCCGCAGAGAGGAACAAGTCATAACTGGCTGTCTTGTTCTGGATCGCCGTCAACAAGTTCGCAGAACTATCCGCAGTAAAGGTGACGTTGTACCCCTTGGTCGGATAAGTGAGCTTGAATTGAGCGATCAAGGCCGTCATCGCCCCGGCGAAATTCGCGGCCACAGCGACGTTGATCGTGGACGCCGCCATTGCGGGCGCGCCGATCATGGCTGAGGCTGCGATGAGGGATACCGCAAGGCTTTTGCAGGCTTTCACTGACATGATTTCTTCCCTTATGTCGTCCTGAACAGCGACGATCATGACGTCGCGTCGTCCTATGACTGGTCCCCGCCGCGCATCGCGCGCGGCGCGCTCATTGATTGCGGTCAGCGTGTCGTCTTGAGGCAGCTTTGCCCCAGACCGGTCTTGCCGCCGTCCAGCGTCGTCGTCCCGCCGCCCCCGCCGGGGGTATGGTTGGGCACCGTCACGCTAGCCTGGCTTAGAAAGCTGATGAAGGCGTTGACTGCATTTTCCGCCTGCGTCGTCCGCGCCACGACAGCCCCATTCGACAGTTGGTTGAGCTTCAGGCCGGTCCAGGCGAGCGCCGTGACGTAGTCCTTGCCGTAAACATATTCGTGGTGAAAGCTGCCGTCCTCGTAGGACTCCCCGCCGTTACCTATGTTCGTGCAGATCTGCGACTTACCGGTGAAGCCATAGGCGGGAATTCCGAATCCATATTCGACGGCGGACCATGACGAGAGGGCGTCGTCGGCCGTGATCGGAAGGCCTTTCGCGAGAGCCCGCGGCCAGCCCCCTTTCAGGGCCTCGACCGTGGCGCGGCCGTAGGGGTCGAGAGTTCGCAGGGTTTGGAACCGAGAAAGCCGTCGGGAATAGCGGCAGGCCCGCAGAAATATCGACGGTGGTCGAGTAGAGATCGAGCGCGTCCGTGGCGACCCAGAAGGGCAGCGCACCGCTGAGCAAGCTTGAATATTGCCCAGCCAATTGAGACGGAACATTGGGCGACTCCGCGATGAACACATCATAGGAGCTGACATTGTTTCCACCGACCACGCCCGCGGCGGCGATAGTGCCCTCAATGGTGGCGGCTGTCGCGCTGATCAACGTCACCGTGTAACAGTCCGTGGGAGTGTTCGGCGTATAGTTTACCGAATAGACCAACGCAAAATCCGATGTGATGGTCGAGAAGGTATTCGTCACGGTCGGCGTGACCGCCACCGTAATGTTCGACGTTGTCGCGCAAACCGGCGCCGACGTCGCCGCCTGCGCCGAGACGCAAGCCTGCATCAGTGCCCAAGCGCCAATCGTAAGTCTCAACAGTGTTTGATTTGACATTCACCTACCCCCTGCTTTCATCCTAAGGCGCTGCAACCAGACGCGCATTGTGTTTGAGGATAGACGCTAAGCGACTTCCTCTACCGCCGACCCAAAAAAAACAATAACGCAGGTCAAGGACCTGCTTACCATATAATGATAGGCACATTTACATAAATTCGTAATTTTAATTCTTATATGAATACACGATTAATACGCTTGAAGTGTATATACTTGAAAAGTGCTATTTCTTTATATGCTCAATATAATAGGCGGCGGAAAAATCATCCCTGCGCCTGGAATTATTCGTAATTCATCGCAATCTGTTCGCATTGGGCCCAAATGTCAACGGGTTTTCCGCTTACCGTGCATAAGATTCGTCCAATTCACTGCTTTTTTTTGGAGCTAGCAGGTTATTCCGTGCGCATCTTTTATGCATATCCTATGCCTGTGGTATCATTATATATAGCGTTAGATGGGAGAGCCAGTCCTCGGCGGCGGCGCAAGCTTACTGTGGGAGAGAGCCGGAGGTCCGTCCCTTCAGCAAAGCCGGCTCTCATTGGGAGACAGAGGCCCCCACCAAAATCCGCGTCCGCAGCGGGACGAGCGAGGGCGAGGAGACGATAAGCTCGATGAAACTCAGAGATATCGTCATCGAGGATGGATCGGCTTGGCGAAGGCTCTGGAAGGGCTATTGCGATTTTTACCGCACCGCGCTCCCGCCTGCCGTGATCAAATCGACATGGGAGCGGATCGTCGATCCGAAATCGGCCTTCGTCGGGCGGATCGCCGAGCTCGACGGCGAGATCGCGGGCTTCTCGCTTTCCGTCATCCATGAGTGCAGCTGGACGATCGCCCCCGTCTGTTATTTGGAAGACCTCTATGTAAAGCCTGAGTTGCGCGGGCGCGGCGTCGGCCTGGCGCTGATCGAGGATATCGTCCGTCTGTCCCGCCAGAACGCCTGGGCGCGCATCTATTGGAACACCGAAGCCGGCAACGCCTCTGCGCGGCGCCTCTACGACCGCTTCTGCCAAGCGGATCGATTCGTGCGCTATCGTCTCTATCTCGATTGAGAGACAACGTTATCGAGCGCGGGCTGCTCGACGCGAAATCGAACACCCCGCAGTTGAAACGGCGGCCGGAACGGCTCCGGGCCGCCCATCGTGTCAGGCGATCTGCAGCTCTGCGGCGGTCTTGCCGATCTGGCTCTCGTCGACGGCCTTCATGATGCCGTGCTCCATGAGCAGGTCCTCGAGCTCGTCCATCGTGATCGGCGACGGGATCGTGCCGTTGCCGACATTGCCGTGGACCTTCGTCGCGAGGCTGCGATAGTGAGCGGCCTGCTTCGAATCCGGCGCATATTCGATCACCGTCATGCGGCGCAGCTCGGCGTGCTGAACGATATTGTCGCGCGGCACGAAGTAGATCAGCTGCGTGCCGAGCTTCTTCGCAAGGCTCTCGGCCAGCTCGTACTCCTTGTCGGTCTGGCGCTCGTTGCAGACCAGCCCGCCCAGGCGCACGCCGCCGGAATTGGCGTATTTCAGAATGCCCTTGGAGATGTTGTTGGCCGCATACATGGCCATCATCTCGCCGGACATGACGATGTAGATCTCCTGCGCCTTGTTCTCGCGGATCGGCATGGCGAAGCCGCCGCAGACCACGTCGCCGAGCACGTCGTAGGACACATAATCCACGCCATCGTAAGCGCCGTTTTCCTCGAGGAAGTTGATCGAGGTGATGACGCCGCGGCCGGCGCAGCCGACGCCCGGCTCCGGACCGCCCGACTCGACACATTTGATGTCGCCGAAGCCAATTTTCATGACCTCTTCGATCTCGAGGTCCTCGACGCTGCCCGCCGAAGCGGCGAGCGAGAGGATGGTGTCCTGCGCCTTGGCGTGAAGGATGAGCCGAGTGGAGTCCGCCTTCGGGTCACAGCCGACGATGAGAATTTTCTGCCCCATCTCCGAGAGAGCGGCCAAAGTATTTTGCGAGGTGGTCGACTTTCCGATGCCACCTTTGCCGTAGAAAGCGATTTGACGCAGCATGTTCACTCCTCCCTTCAAGGTTGGGGTTGAGGCCCGGATAAAAAAGCTTCAGCGTTTCACCGCTGCTGCCCGGCCCGCCTTCGCGAGCCGATCGAGGATGAGTTCTTCGCGATAGGTCCGCGCGAGCGCCTTTTCAGACGAGGACGGAAAGCAAGCCGGGCCGAAATCGCTGGCTCTGCGCGTCAGAGGCCTCCGAGCGGCGCGGATGGCGGGCTGGGGGGCCTCCTGGTCGCAAGCCGATCAATGCGCGCGAAGCGCCTTGGCCGACTCGAGCTCGGCTCTCGTGAGGCGGAAGAAACCCCGCCCGCCCGCACGGCTTTGATACTTCGACCCGAAGCACGCGCACAGGCGCTTGAACCACTGCTCCTTGTCGATGGACTCGGGCCGTTCGGCGATTTCCCAGACGCGGGCGTCGGGATGGAAGCGCACATGCAGGATCACTTCGCTCGTTCCCGGCGCCGCTACGGCGGCGTCGCAGAGACCGGGCACATGGGGCTTCTCTTCCAAAGCCGGGGCGACATTCAGCGAGAGCGACTCGGCAAGAGCGATGGTTTGCAAGGCGTCGGTTGTGGACATTCTTTCCCTCATGGCGGCCTGCTCGGCCTCGGCGAATGGGGCGACTGGCGCTTCCGCTTCAGGCGGGGCGTCGTTATGTATTCTAACTACATAATGAAAGCACTCTACTCGCCGAACATTCTTGAGGCAAGCCTAATGATCAGGCGCCGTTCGGCGCGTGAGAGGCGAGCGCCATAGCCTTGCGCATGAAGTCTCGCGCCGGCTTAGCCGCCTATTCCGCCGCCTCGACCGGGGGCGCGACCCTGCGGGAGAGCTCCGACATTTCGCGATAGCGCTCCTGCCAATCCGTCGGGCCGTTGGAGGGCGACACCTGCGCAGCGGTCACCTTGTATTCCGGACAGTTCGTCGCCCAATCGGAATTGTCGGTCGTGACCACATTGGTCTGGCAAAGGGGATGATGGAAGGTCGTGTAGACGACGCCCGGCGCGACACGGTCGGTGATCTTCGCATGCAGCGTCGTCTCGCCGGCGCGACTCTGCAGGCGCACCCAGTCGCCGTCGCGCACCCCGCGCATTTCCGCGTCCTGCGGGTTGATCTCCAGCACGTCCTCGGGATGCCATAGGCTGTTTTCGGTGCGACGCGTCTGCGCGCCCACATTATATTGCGAGAGGATGCGACCCGTGGTCAGCAACAGAGGAAAGCGCGGTCCGCTACGCTCTTCTGTGGGCACATATTCGGTGATGACGAATTTGCCCTTTCCTCTCGCAAAGCCTTGGATATGCATGATCGGCATGCCGTCCGGCGCCTCGTCGTTGCAGGGCCATTGCACGGATCCGTCCTTCTCGAGTTGCGCATAGGAGACGTTCTTGAACGCCGGCGTCATGCGCGCGATCTCGTCAAGGATCTCGCTTGGATGCGCATAGTTCCAGTCGCAACCGATCGCCTTGGCGAGGAGCTGCGTCGCTTCCCAGTCCGCAAAGCCCGCCTTGGGGCTCATCACCCTGCGCACGCGCTGGATACGGCGCTCGGCGTTGATGAAGCAGCCGTCCTTCTCGAGGAAGCTCGCGCCAGGCAGCAGTACATGCGCATAATTCGCCGTTTCGTTCAGGAAGAGGTCCTGCACGACGACGCATTCCATCGCGCCGAGACCCGCCGAGACATGCTTGATGTCGGGATCGGATTGCAGAATGTCCTCCCCCTGCACGTATAGCCCTTTGAACACGCCGTCGAT
This sequence comes from uncultured Alphaproteobacteria bacterium, assembly GCA_963808525.1. Classification (GTDB taxonomy): domain Bacteria; phylum Pseudomonadota; class Alphaproteobacteria; order Rhizobiales; family Beijerinckiaceae; genus Methylocystis. The sequence continues at coordinate 319,148 of CAWEGE010000017.1, read as the reverse complement.
CGCGGCATCGAACATGTTGGGGATGCGCAGGCCCGGCTCCGCATCGAGCTTGACGCCCCATTCCTTCTCGAAGGCGTAGCGCACTTCGTCGTTCGAGACATGACGATAGCCGGGGAACTCGTGCGGGAAGGAGCCCATGTCGCAGGAACCCTGGACATTGTTCTGCCCGCGCAGCGGATTGACCCCGACGCCGCGGCGCCCGAGATTGCCCGTCGCCATGGCTAGATTGGCGATGGCCATGACGGTCGTCGAGCCCTGGCTGTGCTCCGTCACGCCGAGACCGTAATAGATCGTGGCGGCGCCGCCCGTCGCATAGAGCCGCGCCGCGCCGCGCACAAGATCGGCGGGCACGCCCGTGTATTTCTCGACCGCCTCGGGACTGTTGCGCTCTTCCGCGACAAAGGCGGCCCAATCCTGACACTCGTCCCAGTCGCAGCGCGCGCGCACGAAGGCCTCGTCGGCAAGGCCCTCTTTCACGATCACATGGGCGAGCGCCGTGACGATCGCGACATTCGTGCCCGGCCGCAGCGGCAGATGATAGGCCGCCTCTATATGGGGCGAGCGCACGAGCTCGGTCTTGCGCGGATCGATGACGATGAGCTTTGCGCCCTCGCGCAGCCGCTTCTTGATCTGCGAGCCGACGACGGGATGCGCGTCAGTCGGGTTGCAGCCGATAATCAGGATCACATCGGCCCCGGCGACCGAGTTGAAATCCTGCGTGCCCGCCGACGTGCCGAAAGCCTGCGAGAGCCCATAACCCGTCGGCGAATGGCAAACTCGCGCGCAAGTATCGACATTGTTATTGCCGAAGCCCTGACGAACGAGCTTCTGGACGAGATAGGTCTCCTCGATCGTGCAGCGCGAGGAGGTGATGCCGCCGACCGAGAAGCGCCCGTATTTCTGCTGAATGCGCTTGAACTCGGAAGCCGCGTAATTGATGGCCTCCTCCCAGCTCACTTCGGTCCAGGGATCGGTGATCTTCTTGCGGATCATCGGCGAAAGCACGCGGTCGCGGTGCAGCGCATAGCCATAGGCGAAGCGACCCTTGATGCAGCTATGGCCGTGATTGGCCTTGCCGTCCTTCCAGGGAACCATGCGGACGAGCTCCTCGCCGCGCATCTCGGCCTTAAAGGTGCAGCCCACCCCGCAATAGGCGCAGGTCGTGACCGCGGAATGCTCCGGCTGGCCGATGTCGATGACGGAGTTCTCGATGAGTGTCGCGGTGGGGCAGGCCTGCACGCAGGCGCCGCAGGAGACGCATTCCGATTCCATATAGGCTTCGCCTGCGCCCGGGCTGACGCGCGAGTCGAAGCCGCGGCCTTCGATCGTCAGCGCAAAGGTCCCCTGCACCTCAGAGCAGGCGCGCACGCATCTGTTACAGACGATGCACTTGGACGGATCATAGGTGAAATAGGGGTTCGACTTGTCCTTGGGCTTCCAGTCCTCGTTAGGGCTCCCCGCGTTGCGGGCGACGACGTGGTTGCGGCCCTCGGAGCCATAGCGCACCTTGCGCAGGCCCACCGCGCCGGCCATCGCCTGCAGTTCGCAGTCCCCATTGGCGGAACAAGTCAGGCAATCGAGCGGATGGTCGGAGATGTAGAGCTCCATGACGCCGCGGCGGATCGCGTCGAGGCGTGGGGTCGAGGTCTTGACCGAAATGCCCGGCGCCACCGGCGTCGTGCAGGAGGCGGGCACCCCCCCGCGGCCCTCGATCTCGACGACGCAGAGCCGGCAGGAGCCGAAGGCCTTGATGTTGTCGCTGGCGCAGAGCTTGGGGATGGCGATCCCAATCTCCATCGCCGCGCGCATGATGGATGTCCCCTCGGGAACGGTGACCTCGCGCCCGTCGATCGTCAGCGCGACCGAGGTTTCTGATTGGACGGCCGGCGTGCCGTAATCGATTTCCTTGATCAGCGACATGACAACAATCCCTCTCTCTGCGACGGTGTCACCGCCAGCTGGCGCCTCCCCCTGGCGCTTGCGGCCGCCCGCACCCGTTCGGTATCTTGCTTATATCGAGCGCAGCGTGAGCACGCAGCGCCATAACTAGTTGTTTAACATTGAGTTTTATTGGCACGGCCACTTGGGGCGGGCGCTGTCGCGTGATAATGCTGGAAATATAATCCAATATCAATAAGGCAAACACGTCAGGCAATCGGAAGCTTCTATAGCTGAGAGACAAAATCAAAGATTTCGGAGCTTAAGTCAGAGCTTTCAATATGATAGTGCGATCATCGCTTTCCAGTATTAATTGATATATCACCGTTACATATCGCCTTCATACATCCGTTCGCGCTTCGCTGCCTCGGATGCGGCGGCTCATTCCACACTCGAGCGGCCGGGAGAGCGGCCAGACGTCGCCAACGCGCGGGCGGACGCGACGACCGGCTTTAGCGCCGCGCAGCCGACAGGCTGCTCGCGAGAGCCGCTCTTGCCTCAATAGCGGCTTCACAGGCCGGGAGGGTCGACTTCAGGCTTGAAGAAGTCGACGCCAAGTCGACCTCCGAGGACGCCGTCGAAGACGTTCGGCTTCCGGCTCGCGAGCGTAAAGAGCCGCCCTCCGGTTTTGTCCTTCCAGGGCGCCTCCCAAACATCATAGGGCTTGCCTCGAGTTTGCGTCAGTCGCTGCAGAACAGCAGTGATTTTATCGAAGTCGAGATTGTCCGTCACAGCACTGACCGCCTTGAGAATGCCGTCCACGTTGCGCTCTTCGTAAATAGGGCTCAGCAACTCGGCGATGATCAAACGAGCGTCATCCGGGTCGACGCCCAGGTCGGCAGGCAAGTCCCAACCCTTGATTTGATTGCGGCGCACGAGGTCCGCCAGAATCGTGAGCTTGACGAATTTAAGCGCCTTGTCGCGTATCAGCCCGGGAATGTTTCGCAGGCCGGGCCGCAACACCAGGCCCAGGAGGAAACCCAGAACGCCCCGAACGTTCTGTTGAATGAGTCTGGGCGCAACCGCATCGAAACGCCCGGCGATGCGCTCCTGCAGCTGATCGAACTCGGCTTGCGAGATCTGTGGCCAGGGCGGGAGCTGAACGACTTCTTTGGCCCTGCCGAACAAAGGGATGAGCCGATAGCTTGGCGGCACGGCGGCCTCGGACGGCGACTTTGGGTCTCTCTCGGCCTCGAATTGCGTCTTGTCGACCGTCGCGGGCCAAAGGCTGATCATCTTGTTTTCCGCCGGAAGCGCAAAGGTTTCCGACAGGAATTTTTGGCAGTTTCGCCGCCCCAGCTGATAATCATGGTCGCGAAAAGCGCGAGCGACGAAGCCGCCGAAGCCGCCGAGAAGCCCACTGGCGATGCCATAGCGCTGAAGCTTTCCATCGAGCACGCGACGCGGCCCGATCAGGTAGCGGCTGGCGTGCTTCGGATCGACGGCCAGCGCAAGCTCGCTCGGCTTGAAACGCGCTTGATCGATGAGGGCGGGCATCAGCGAGGTAAAGAGGCTTACGATGTCCATGCCGGGCTTACCCTGGCTCAGGATCGGCTTTTCCTCGGGAAAGGGGGAGATCATGATGACCGCCCTGTCGACCTCCTTCAAATCCCAGTTGATTCGTTCGTCGCGACCCTCCTCCTTGAGCGTGAAACGCGCGTATTCGAAAGGATCATTGTCGATGATGCCGCCGTCGGCGCAGGTGAACCAAAAGGGCGCCGTGTTTTGAACCGCTTCCGGCCAATTGGGATCAAGATCGCCGTAGCGGGCGAGGTCGTCATTGGGAAAGCGCCTGCCCGCATATTCATTGTCCTTTAGGATCGCTCCAAGCGTCGCGCTAATGAGGCGCGGCGCAAGCCCGACGGGAAATGCGGAGGAGCCCAAGGCGCAGACCGCGTAGTCCTTCCATGCGTCCTTGCTCATGCTTCCGGGGTCGATGATGGCTCCGATATCGAGAGGGCGGCTTTTATCCGCGTCCGCGAAAGGGCTCTGCGTCCTCCAAGATCCAATTCCCGACAAGGCGTAGTGGACGCGGTCGCCGTGCGAGATCATGTGATAGTCGGCGCCGTCGAATGGCACGCGCCAGGGCACGCCTCGCAGATTGGAAAGGGTCAGATAGATGTTAAGCGTCTCGGCGACATAGGGGAGCTTCTGGTCCCGAAGCTTTGAAACCGAAATCGCATTTTTGGCGATCTCGTCGAGAAGGCGCGCATTCAGCAACGACACCACAGGAATTGAGTCGGCCTTTTTCTCAGGGGGCACGGCGCTCGATCGCGAGAAGTCGTCCGCCGCCGGGGGCTCCGCCTCGATATCGCCGAGGGACAGAAAATCCGTCACTTTCGGATTGTTGGACACCAGTGTCGGACGAACCACCCAAGACTCATAGAGCTTTGGAAGCGTATAGTAATATGTGTAGCCCCCGATGGGCGCGGCTTCCGGAACTTGCTGGCCATCCGCAAAAGCAATGGCCCCGATCGCCGCCGTGATCGCCCCTGCGGAGGCGCCGGACATGACCTTGATGCCCACACGATGGTTGGGCACGGCGTCGCAATCGGGACCGTTACGCGCTTGCTCCCAGGCCTCCAGGGCCTCGATCAAAAAATCGACCACCCCGGCGGTATAGGCCCCCGCAGAAATCGCGCCCGACATCGTGAGCCCGATTTGAAATTCCTTTCCAGACAACTCGTGCATCTTCCGCTCTCCTCGCTCGCTCCAAGGCCTTTTTTGCTTCATGACCAGAGGCGCCGATCAAGCGCGCCCCGCTCCACCGCAGCGCCGCGCCGCTAGCTGGGCAGAGGCTTGCGAAACGCGGTCGCGGGATCGTTCCGATTGTCGCGCCATCCAGGATGGTTGAAGTGAACAACACGGTCTCCATTGTAGGACGCCACGGCGTTATCGAAGGTCAGCGTCCCGACGCGGCGCCAATTCTCGTTGCGCCGCCTCGTGAACCCCAGAACCTCGAATTCGCTTCCCTCGTCCGTTACGTCGATATGAAAGATCAATTTCCGCTTCGGCGTGGGATCGCCGGCGTTGAAGATTTGCGCGAGAATCTCGTCACGGAAATCGAGGCGGTCGCCCTCGATGCGCGGCTGCTCGCATGCGACGACGAGGCGCATGTATTTCGGCGCCCAGGTGGCCTCCCCAGGGGGCTTGTCGAGCTCGGCGATCTGGTGAAGCTGTCGCTGGCTGCTTTTTCTATCGACGAGCGTGAAGACGACGCCTTCGACGGCTATGACATGCAAGCCCTTGCCGCGCCGCCAGGGCGTGACGTTCGGCGCGTTACGCAGCTCGGCGTCGTTGATATAGCGCGTGTGGTTACCGCCAATGTCCTCTTGGGTGAAGAAGCTCGCCGTGCGCAGCGGCTCGGGATGGTTTGGATCGGTGGTTGGATAGAGCTTGCCGACGAGAGACAAAGAGCGGGTTTCCCCGCGGCGCGTCGCCGAGCAGCATGTCGAATAGCGGGCGATGATGAGCGCGCGGCTGCCCTGTCTGAAATAGCCGCTGTAGCCTGACTCTTGCGATATCTCCCACACGCCGGTGAGGCATAGGCCATTGGGATGGATCAAGCGTCGATACCCGCGCCGGTCGGGCCCCCAGCGCAGGTCCGCATGCGAGTCGACGGCGCGCCGTGAGGCTTGCGCGAAAAGCCCCCCGCCCCTAAGAAAGTTGAGCGCCCCTTTCAGGACGCTCGACAAAGTGACTGCGCCTTGCGGAAGCGCCGGCTCCCCTGCGGCGCCCCAGACCTTCTGATAGGGGTTGGCGAAGATGGCCTCGCGCACTTCAGCGTAGCGAGAGCCTCGATAGGCGCGGTCCTCCTCGACCAAGCCTTCGGCGCCGAAATCAATTTGCTCCATTGCGAGCCCTCCCTCGCGCCATCACATCGACGAGCTCTGCGTCGACTGCGGACTCCGAAAGAAATCGCAGCCTCTGTCTCGTCCCAGTCGCGGATCGCGTGCGATCGGTTATTAGCGCGGGATCAAGTCGAACATCGTGACGACAGACACGAAAGAGCTCGCACAGCTCTCGCCGCGCGAGAAAGTCTTCGGACTAACTCTGGCGAGGCGATTTGGTTGCCCCCTCGTCTCAAAATTTGCCGCCACGCACATGAGCTCGTATGGAGCCTCAATCGAAAGCGCTCTACAACGCCCGGACGCGCTCGACGAACCAGAAGGAAGCGAGCAGGAATGCGCCGGCCGACAAGGCGGGCGCGATCGCATGCGGATAGAGTGGCTCACGCCGCGCCACCAAAACAATCGGGACGACCAGCAGCGCCAGCATCAGCTGTCCAAGCTCGACACCGATGTTGAAGCCCCCAAGCGCCAGCGCGATCCCCAAGCGCGGCAGCTGCATGGGTGCGAGCGCCGTGGCGAAGGCCAGTCCATGCACCAATCCGAAGCCGAAGGCCATCATCCAGCGCACGCGGGGCAAGATCGGCCTGATATTGTCGATCGCCGTCAGCATGATCGTCACGGCCACGGCGGGATCCACGTAACGCGACGGCGCATCGATGACGCGGAACGTCGCAAGGCTAAGCGCAATGGCGTGAGCGATCGTGAAGGCCGTGAGAATCCTTAACGCCTCGAGCAACGTGCCGCCGACGCTTTCGACCGGACGCCAGCTTCCGTCCGCGGCGCGGCTAAAGCCGACGACGATCATCAGCAGGGCGACGAACAGCAGGTGATCGTAGCCTAGGATGATGTGACCGACGCCGAAAGTCACGAATTTCTCGAAGTCCTCCAGTGGGCCGCGGGATTGACGGTCGATGACGAGCGTGCGGTTGTCCGGCGACAGCACCTCGGTCCGCTCGCCCATCACCGACGCGACGGTGACGAGCCCGCGATGCGTCGGGTCGATGTCGAACAGCAAATTGTAGGTCAGGGCGAGAGCGCCTGCATTCTGCCGACACTCTGCGCTGAAGCGAAGCACGACATAGGCGACTCCGGCGTGGTGATCGACGAGGAGCGCCTCGGGCCGGAGGGCACAATTAGAAACCTCGAGGCGGCCGAAAGCATAGGCCTCGATTGCGGCGCGTCGCGCTTTCAGCGCTCCCCAGGTCAGCGCGCCATCCGGAGCTGGATTGAGCCCGATCGCGGCGTCGAGATCCCGCAACGCGATCTCCAGTCGCCCGTTGAGCGCGCCGTTCTCGCCCATCTCGACGCGAAGATAGCCGCTGGACGACATATGCGCGCGCGCCGGCCACGGGATGAGAACTGCGGCCAAGCAAAGCCACAAGAGGGCCAGCCGTCTCAAAACCCGATCCAACCGACGACGCTCACAGCGAAGAGCCCGATCCCCACGGACGCAATAACGGCCGCGCCGCTCCGGGCTCCGGCTTCAATCCAGGACGGAAATCCGGCCGCGTGTCGGGCTGCGAGAAGCGCGTAAGCCGTCACGGACGCCACGGCGAGCGCAACCCCCAAGGCAAAGAGGCCTCGCGGAGCGTCTTCAGCCCCGAAGGAGCTCGCGATCCCGATGCTCACACCGCCGAGCGCGGCGGCAAAACGCTCGGCCCACACATTCGCAAAATGAGTTCTCGTCGCCGCCACAGCCCCGAAAAAAACTAAGGCCACGGGCATGAGAAGCTGGAAAGGCCAGCCGCTCGGGGCGCCCCACGCCCCAAGGAACGCGCCGGCGGGGAGAGCGACAAGGAAGGCGTCGGCGGGGCGGGAGCGCCACACGATCCATATCGCAAAGGCCAACAGGACGCCGAGTTGGTCGATCGAGATGAGCGGATGGACGACGCCGGCCCAAAAAGCGCCGAGCGTTTTGACGACATTATGCGCCTGAGCCTGGGCGGGCCAGCACAGAGCCAGTGCGCAGGCGGCGGAGAGCCGGCTGTCGAACGGTCTGTTGCCCCCTCGGCGATCACTGCGCCCAATCGCGGCAAAAAATGCCGCTGCCTCGGAGCCGCGAACCCTCAACCGCGTGTCCCATCGTTCGACGCCCCTCGCCTGTCTCGTGACGCGGCTAGAATTCGATTTCAAGCTGCGGTCGCCGCCTGTCTTTCCTGTGCGACGTCGGCGCCTTCTCCCGCCGACGCGAGGATCGCATCCGCCGCCTTCTCGCCAATCATATAAATTGCGCTCACGATGAACATTCCAGGTATTTTAGGGAACACCGAGGCGTCGACGATGCGCAATCCTTGGGTGCCCCGCACGTTGAAGTTCGAGTCGAGCACGGCGTTGGGATCGCCGTCGGGGCCGATCGGGCATGTGCAGGACGCGTGGTGCCCCCATGATTGATACCGCACGAAATCACGTAGCTGCTCATCCGTCACCGCATCCTTGCCGGGCGCTTCCTCTTCCTCGAGGGCTCCACAGTCGATGAGCGGTTGCGCAAGCTCGCGGACATATTTCACGCCCGCGACGACCGAATTGAGATCCTGGTCTTGATCCGGCGTGCCTTCCGCGAAGTATTTGAAGTTGATATAGGGGCGTTCGCGCGGATCGGCGGATTGCAGCTGGACGACCCCTGCTCGGTTATTCGTGTGCCCCTTGAGCACCGCCCAGGTGAGATAATTGAGCTTCTGGACGATGCGGATCGAATAACCGGGATAATAGCCGCGAAAATCGGCCAAAACGGCGAAGCAGAAAAGGTCGGGGACGGGCCGTTCCGGCGCAGACCTTTTTATCGAGGCGAGCACGGCGCCATTGGTGCCGTAAACCGAGCCCACATAGAACTGCTTCCAAAAAAGCCAGTCCGTGTACTGCTTGTCGCTGCTCTTATATTTTGCTCCTCTGAGGATATCCCAATCCTGCTTGGCGCGATAGACGACGCCCACTTCATAGCGATCCTGCAGATTCGTGCCAACGCCCGACAGGTTCACGCGCACCGGAATATTGTGCTTAGCGAGCTCGTCCTTCGGTCCGACGCCGGACAGCATCAGCAACTGCGGGGTGTTGAAGGCGCCGCCGGCGAGAATGACCTCCTTGGAGGCGAAGACCTGCCGCGGCTCGCCCGGCAATCTGCTGGGCTCGTAATGAGCGTGATAGAGCCTGGCGCCCTTAAGATATTCGACGCCAATCGCGCGATTATTGTCGTCAAAGAGCACGCGGGCGACGAGCGCGTCGAGCTCGATCGTCAGATTGTTTGGGTATTTTTGCTGTGTCTCGACGAGCCTCTCGCGCGTGCCCATGCGCTCGTGTTTGCGCGTTGTGAGTGGCGCGTAATGCAACCCGAAGGCGCTGTCCTTAACGAGCCGCCAGTCGTTCGGGTCACCCTTGCCGGTGATCCACCAGAGCGCACGGTTGATGAAAGTCGGCGTCAAGCCTAGCGCGGCAAAGATCGATTCCTTCAGCGAGCGCACCAGGTTGAAATCGTCGAGCGCAGCGAGGGGAACGTTCTTCTCTGTGTGGAGCCAGCCTTTCCATCCGTGACGGGTCGGATTGACGCCGAGCTTGGCAAGCCAGCGGAAAATAAACCGGTGATGGCAGTTCTCGAGCTTTTCGAAATAGCGGCGCATGTTGTCGGCGCCCCAGGACGGATCACCGGTGAGTTGCGCGAGGCCGTCCCAATCCTCATTGCTGGGATAGACCATGATCATCGCGTTATGAGCCGTGCAGCCGCCGAGACACCCGGCGCGCGGATAGAAGACGCCGTTCTCCTTCTCCACGAATTTATCGTCGCGCTTCTGCTGATCCTGGTCTTGGTAATGCCGCACGAAAAAGTCCCATTGCATCCCGCGGTTCTCGCTCGAGCATGCATGGAAAACGGGAACCCGATAATCGTCGGGGAGACGCTCTTCGTTTGGGTAAGCGGCGTCTCCCGTTGAGATCGTCAGCGGGTCCCCGCCCGCTTCCAGGACGAGGACCTTGCGCCCGGCTTCCGCGAGGCGCGCCGCCACCGTGCCCCCGCCGGCGCCGGAGCCCACGACCACATATTCGAAGGTGGCGTTGTTGGCGATACCCATGGGTGACCTCTTATTCTTGATTTGGACGCCGTGGTTCTGATTGTCGGGAGCGCTCACATCGTCTTGAGGAAGGCGATCAGCGCGCGCTTTTCCGCGTCGCTCAACCCGGGCTCCTCGCTGAAATAGTCGGTGCCGAAATAGTGCCCGCGATTGACGATGAAATCAGGGCATTTGTTCACCGCCAGCAGATCCTCTATCGCGTTGCCGAAGACCCTACGCGCGTCCTGGTCGCTGGCGTTGCTCGGCAGCACTTTCAGGTCGAGCTTGAGTTTGATCAGCAACTTGACCAATTGCGCCTTGTGGGCGAGGTCCTCGAGCGGATCGGTGCGCTTGTCGAGGTCGATGTTGCCGATGAGCGCGACGGGCGTTCCTTTCGGAATGGGCCCCAAAGCGATCCCGTCTTCGTCAACAAAGTGCCCGAGGCGCAGCGCGTCCACGAACCACTTCGACTCGGGCCCGAGATCGAAACCGGGCTGCAACAGGTCGGGCAAAAAACCCTTCGGAACTCTCAGATAGCTCGTCTCCGTGGTCCGATCGACGACGCCATGCAGCGTCTTGCCGGAAGCCGTCACATATTGAATGTCTCCGGGCCGCTTCTCGGGCCAGAGCATCTGTTCAATGCCGCTCTGGAACGACTTCACCCGCGCCTCGACCGAGGGGCTCTCGTAGAAATCGCCGATCGAATTGTTGAGAAGATAGGGCGCCGTGGACCAGAGGCTGACCAGCGACGCCGGCCGGGTGTAGCCGCGTCCGCCTGCGGGCATGAAGTAGTCCCTCGGCTTGCCCGTGAACGGATCATGCACCGTGATCGTTCCTACAGACGGGAGATCCTTGTAGGAGGTCGAGGAAAAGTCGTTCCAAATGTTGTCCTTGATCGCGTTTGTGGCGAGCGGGCTGCAGGCGTTGGTTTCAAGCAAGGTCGCGGGAATCCGCAAATCCGTGGACAGGAAATTGTCGGCGAGGAAGTCGTCCGCGCCCACGATCTTTTTCGACGCCTGCTTGAATTCGTCGGTCTTCGTCCATTGCCAGTAGGAGTTCCAGCACTTCAGATAATCCTTGCCGACGCAACCGTCGTTGGGGAAGAAGCTGAAGGCCTTCTCCGGGAGCTTGCTGGAATGGCACCGCGCGCAACGTTCCGCGAACGCCTCCTTGCCGAGTTTGAGCGTCGTCGCGTCGTCCTTCAAATATTCGGCGCCGCCAAGCGCTTTCTTCAGATCGTCGGGCTTCGCCGTCGCGACGAAGAACAGCGCTCCGTCCGGAGTTTGTTGCTCATTTGCGGACCAGTAGGAGGAATTGGCGCGGCCGACCTTGATCGGGATCGCGCTGATCGGCTTGCCGCCAACGATCGGATTAAAGTGCTCGAGCCACTCTTCGCTGAACATGCCGATGTTGACGAAGACCCGGTTGAAGGAGCCCAGAGCGCCCACCGAATCCGAACCGTCCTTGAGCACGCGCGGCGTCCAGGTTTGATCCGGCTTGATGTAGAATTTGGTCAGAGGCGACGACGCTGGCACGTACTCGTTGAACTGCTTGTTGTCCTCTTCGCCGCCGGTGAGCGTCTCATGCCCGAACTTGAGCGCGGTGAGCAGGCGCGGGCCGAGATTGTATATCGCGTTCATCGTGCGGGGATTGATGATGTAATCCGACGATACGAGCGAGGTGTCGAGGGTGCCCGGGCGAGAGGCGTGAAAATATTGCCAGCTGAAATCCGTCGGATCCGCCTTCCAGGTGAACACCCGATCCCACCAGAAATACTGGGCCCCTGGGTTGGAGTTGAGATTTTCCCATTTGGGATTTGCCGGATCCGCCGGAGGATTGGTCGGGCTGGGCCCGACGTGGCAAAATCCGCATGACATGCCGACGCGATAGGGGCGCACGAGATTCTTGTCGTTGTAATAGGACGGGTCGGTATAGAAACGCTCCGGATCCCATCTCTTTTCTGCGGCTTCGTCGAAATCGGGATTGGGGAAAAGTCGGAGACCGACTATTCCCGTGCCGTAGCCGTAATAGGAGCCGACGGGGAACTTATCGCTGCGCCCGCGGGCGCCGATTTTCACGCCGGGATATTTGGCTTCGTTCTCGAAGGGATCCGGAGGACAGCTCGGATCGCGCTCATCGAGCCACAGCCCAAAGCGATCCTTTCGTGGTCCCGTCGCCGGCTTGAAGCAAGGCTCATTGACCACACCGAACCACTTCCAACGATCGTTTCGGCCAAAATATTTCAGGCTGGGATGGGTGGAGATCGTTTTCAGAAAATCCATCTCTCCGAAGGACTTCTTGTTGAGCACGTCCCAAAGCGCGTCGTTGCCGGCCGTCCACACGATCCAATTGTTGCGGCCGACGACGACCTTCTCCAACGCTTGCTCCGGCGTGATGCCCGGAAGAAAGGGCCCAAGCGCCTTGGCGAGTTCTGCGGGATTCTTCGTCGCACCGTAATCCATGTCGCGATAGTAGTCTTCGTCCGCTCCCTTCAGCGTTTCAGGACCGCGACCGGCGCACATCGCTTCGTCCTTGACGACGCCGGGGCCCGAGCCGCACTTCGCTCTCCAATCATCCGCGAAAGCCGGAGCCGCGCCGCTCCCGAGGAGCCCCAATACTGTAAAAAGCACGAAGAACGAGGACTTGTTCTGCATCTCAACCTCCGCCACCCGTCGGGGCTATTTGTTTTTTGATTGCGAGCGGCCGCAGTTAATTCGCGGTCGTCAGATTGCGCCTTTGCCTGCTCGCTTCGAGAGCCGACCGAGGAAGAATGGAGCAGCGAGAAGCGCCACCAAGATTGCGGCGAGGACGACCATTCCGAACGCCGTGGAAAAGAATTGAAGGACATAAGGCCCCCAGGCACCCGAATTCTGCGGCTTATACGGCCACGGCTCGGCGAGATAGGGAAACTCCTTGAGCAACGGCTTGTCGTTCACCGTCGCGCGCGGCCATTGGTTCGAATCAATGAAGGAATTCTCCTGCAGCGGACAATCGCCCTGCGCGCAAGTCAGCACCGCGACGTCGTCCTCCAGTCGCCTCCCGTTCGGAAATCCGGGCGGCCTCGTCGTCGTGAAGATCATGACGTCGGGGAAGGTGTCGTAGTGCCTTATCAAAAATCCGCTCAACTGGTTGAGGTTGGCGAGCGGAGGCGCGGCCTGGGCGAGAAAATCCTGCACCTGCTTTCGCGACGTCGCGGCTGTCTTGATCGCCGCGACATGCTGGCTCGGAGGCAAGGTGTTCAGGATTTCGAACCGTCCGAGCTGGGTGCGATTGGAGCGACCGACGTGATCGATCTGCTCTCCATTGGAGACGCGGTTCGTGGTCGCCCAAAGAAGCCAGCTTTGCGCATGTTCCGGGAAAGACGACTTCGGAACGCTCAACACCATCGTGATGACGTTCACCCCGAAGAATTTTGGAAAAATGAACGGGTCGTCGCGGACGCCCGTGTAAACTCTGATCTTGTCGAGGGCTTTGAACCCCTTAAAGGTCTGCTGCTTGACCGTAGTGTCGTTGTTGAGGCGGAAGGTGATGGTCGCATCGGGTCCGATATTCTCGGGCTTCTCGATGCTGCCGCCGTAGCGGGCGACATCCTCAGCGTTTTCGAAGTGAAGCGGCGTGTGAAAATCGAGATGAATATTATATTCGAAAGGCTCGAGGTTGTAAGGAGGCGGGCCGGTCAACGCTCGGCGCACGTCTAAGATCAGAACATACTGATCCCCATCCGGAAAAAAGAATAAGCCTGTGATATTGGCTTCCTGGTCGTCTTCAGGGAGCCACATGGGATCAGCATGGTCCGAGGCCGTTGCGGCTCCGGCTGTCATCAGGGCTAAAATTAGAGCGAAAGCGGCGCCTGCGTAGCTCAACGAAAATCGCCCCATGCCAACCCCGCTGATTTTTGACTAACGCAAAACTTCGGCCCCATGCCGGCAGGATTGAGGCCACACGCCAACTCTTTCCACAACTGTATATTATGATGGTATCCGTTGACTTTGCGCTGGGCAAGCGCTTTTCCCAGGATTCTTGTCCGGCCTCGAATGTGCCAGTAGAGAACTGCGCCTGAACGTTATGCGCCGAATGCGATTTCATATGACTGAAGCGAGGAAAGGGCGGATGGAACTGCGGACAATGCCTTCGGCCCGTCGAAGCGGCGTGCGCTGGCTGTTGGCGGCCAGCGCGGCGCTCGCCACGAGCGTCGCCTCCTCGCGCGCAATCGGCGAACCGTTCATTCCGCAGAGTGACGACATGGTCGTCGAGCGGCTGCCCACTGTCGCTGCGCCGATTTACATGGAGTTGCAAGTTCTCCTTGCGGCGCCCGCCAACCTCGACGCGTCGGTTGGTCTGGCGCGCAAATACATCAGGCTCGCGAAACAGGAATCCGACCCGCGATATTACGGTTACGCCGAGGGCGTTTTGGCGCGATGGTGGAACGACTTATCGCCTCCCACGACCGTTCTCACGCTCCGCGCGATGATCAAGCAAAGTCGGCACGACTTTGAAGGCGCGCAGCGCGATTTGGAGCGCGCGCTGCAGGCGCAACCGGCCAATATGCAAGCTTGGCTCGCGCGTGCGGCGATCTTGAGGTTGCTCGCGCGCTTCGACGAAGCGAAGTCAAGCTGCATCCCGCTCGCCGAAGCAAGGGAGGAACTGCTCGCCCTCACTTGCATTTGCGAGGTCGAGAGTTTGAATGGCCAGGCATCTCAGTGCCTCGACACGTTGGCGAAAGTTTACCGAAGCAAAGCCACTTTGTCCGACGATCAACGTCAGTGGACGCTGACCGTGCTCGCGGAAACTGCTGCAAGGCTCGAGAAGGTCGAAGACGCCGAGATTTACTTCAAGGAGGCGCTCTCTCTTCCGAAGCCCGCTCCCTACCTCACCGGCGCATTTGCAGACTTTCTGCTCGACCAGAATCGACCCAATGACGCGATTGCGCTGCTCTCCGACAAAACGGCGCAGGATGCGTTGTTATTGCGGCTGGCCCTCGCGAAGCGTCTCGCGCAGGCCATCGATGTCCCGCAGCTCGTCTCAGATCTCCGCAATCGCTTCGAAATCGGCAGAACGCGACGAGAAAACTTTCATCTCGGGGACGAAGCGCGCTTCGCGCTCTATCTCGAGGGCGAGCCTCGGAAATCCTTGGCCTTGGCCAAGGACAACTGGAGCCGGCAGCGCACCCCGCAAGACGCCCGCATCCTGCTCGAAGCGGCTTTCGCCGCAAATCATCCCGAGGCGGCGCAACCCGCAATCGAGCTTCTCTCCGCCGCCGGCGTGGGACAAGCGGCGCTGACGCGAGCAATCGCGGGCGCCATGGCCTCAGCTTTGGCGCGCGAATAGCCTAATCAAGTTCGGGCTATTTGCGCCGCTTCCGACTGGCGTTGGACGCCGGGAGAGTGATCCGCGTTCGCGCGAGGCGGACAGATTTTGCGACGGGCCCCGCTTCCATTCCGTGGCGTTGGCCTCTGCAGCCGGACGAGGGGCGACGGGCGGGGAAACAGCCGAGCCAATGTAAAGGAAGCCGACGATCCGCGCTTCTTCCGGGAGACCCAGGCCTTTCAAGACTTCGGGATCATAAGCGGGCGCGCCGGTGCGCCAGATCGCTCCAAAGCCAAGGCCATGCGCGGCCAGCAAAATGTTCTGCGCCGCCGCGCCGGCCGAAAGGAGCTGCTCGATCTCCGGAATCTTCGAGTGCTCGCTCATAACGGCGGCGACAATGACGATCAGCGGCGCGCGCAATGGCTTGCGTCTTTCGCCCTCCAGCGCGTCCTCAGTCGCTTCAGGTTGTCGCGCTCTCGTCGCCTCCGCGAAAAGAGCGCCGAGTTCCTCCCGCGCCTTCCCGCGCACCACGAGGAAGCGCCAGGGCCGCAGGCGGCCGTGATCCGGCGCGCAGGCGCCCGCGTTCAGCAAAGCGGCGATCTGCGCGTCGCTGGGTCCTGGTTCGCTCAGCGCTTTGGCGCTGGCTCGCGTGGTGATGGCTTCGAAGACGTCCATATACACACCTTCCCGCGTCGGCTCTGCCTGCCCGCCTCTCTCTCTCGAGGATCGCACAGACCTGCGCCTTCTCGTAGAGGGAGCTGCTACGGTCAAGTCCTCAACCTGCTCGTCGGCGCTTGCAGCCACCTCAGTATCGGACCCCGCACCGCCGCGGTGAAAGCTTGGCGAGCATCTGCTTCGCGAAGGAAGGCGTTCCGCAGCGACCTCGACAATTCGATTTGCACCCCGGCCCGGCAGCGACCCCTGTTGGAGATATTGTTGGGGTGCTTTCCCTGCATATGGTGGTCGTTCGAGGCGCCGAACCCCGCGCGCGTGAGCGAGTATCCGACCGCATCGCGGAGCTCCACATGTAATCCCCCCATCCAAATGGTCCTGGGATCGCCGCGATCGGCCCGCCCGTGAATCGCTATAGGGATGTCTGAGGCCTCGACCAGCGCGAGCCCTCTGGGTTCATCAAACCGCGACGAGGTAATGTGAAGCGGTCTCCCGGAAACGAGGCCCTCGAAGCAATAAAGCGAGAAGTCGCTTGCGGCGATCAAGGCGGCCGTCTCGGAGGAGCCCGCTTCGATCCTGCCGCCGTGTGGAGCGATGACAACAATCCTTGACGCTCTCGGGACCACACGGACGCGATAATGCACCCCTTCTGATTCAGCAGCAGCGAGATCAGCGTAGCAGTGATATAAGTCGACCATGTCGCCTGTTCGATCAAGGCCTCGCTCGAAGGCGACGACCGCCATTTTACGCTTCTAATCTTGTTGATGGAGAAAGCGCAACGCCGGGCGCTCCGGATTTCGAAGCGACGAGGAGTCCGGGCGACCGGGTACGCGCCGCATGTCCTTTATGACGTGATGACGTGCAAGCGCCAGCGGAGCAGTAAATCAAATCCGGCCCGCGCCGACTCTGGTGAAGGCCAAGACGGCATCGGGCTGGCGCTAAACAGCTGCCGCGACCACCGGCACTGCAAAATGGTGAGCGCGATCTCGACGACGCGCTCGTCGTCAACACCTCGCGCCTTCGCTGATTCTGCGCCGTACGCAGCACGCCGCAGCGCGGCGCGTCTGTTCTTTCGCGGCTTCGAGACACATATTCTAAAAGTCGCGCCATCGGCGCGAGGTCGAAGAGGGGGTAGACCATCCCTCGGGTCGAGACGGCGCGACAACTGCGTTGCGCTCTAGCCAGCGACCGGAGGTCTTGTCGAGGCTTGGACCAGAACGGGAAAGCGGTCGCTATGACGAAAACTGAGCTTCTCGCTGAATTCGCCCAATCATATCGGGAGCGCCAACCGACAGAAATGTCGCTTGAGGCCTATCTTGAGCTGTGCCGTGAGGACCCCAAGGCCTATGCAAGCGCCGCCGAGCGCATACTTCATGCGATCGGAGAGCCGACACTGCTCGACACCTCGAAGGATCAGAGGCTTGGCCGCATTTTCATGAATAGGACGATCCGGGTTTATCCAGCCTTCGACGAGTTTTTCGGAATGGAGGAGACGATCGAACGGATCGTCAGCTTCTTCCGGCATGCCGCGCAGGGTCTCGAAGAGCGCAAGCAGATACTTTATCTGCTTGGGCCGGTGGGCGGCGGGAAATCCTCGCTGGCCGAGCGCCTCAAGGCGCTGATGGAGGTTAGTCCCATTTATGTCTTGAAGGCGGGAAACGAGATCAGCCCGGTCTTTGAAAGCCCCCTGGGCCTCTTCAACCCAGCTGAAACGGGAGAGCTGCTGGAAAAGCGCTATGGCGTCCCACGGCGCCGGCTCGGTGGCCCGATGAGTCCCTGGTGCCTCAAGCGAACTCGATGAGTTTGGCGGCGATCTTTCGAAATTCACTGTGGTGAAACTTTCGCCATCGCGACTCCGGCAGGTCGGCATAGCCAAGACCGAGCCGGGCGACGAGAACAACCAGGATATTTCGTCGCTCGTAGGCAAGGTCGACATTCGTAAGCTCGAAGCGCACGCCCAAGCCGATCCCGACGCCTACAGCTACTCGGGAGGACTGAACCGCGCAAATCAAGGACTGCTCGAGTTCGTAGAGATGTTCAAGGCGCCGATCAAAATGCTGCATCCGCTTTTAACGGCCACCCAGGAGGGCAATTACATCGGGACCGAGAACATCGGCGCCATTCCCTTCTCCGGCATCGTCATGGCGCACTCCAACGAGGCCGAGTGGCAAGCGTTCAAAACCAATCGAAACAATGAGGCCTTTGTCGACCGCATTTATGTGATCAAGGTTCCTTACTGCTTGCGGGTCACCGAGGAGCAGCACATATATGAAAAGCTGCTGAGAGGCTCCGAACTCGCAGACGCCAGCTGCGCACCGCACACGCTGGAAATGCTAGCGAGATTTTCCGTGCTCTCCCGGCTCAGCCCTCACGCCAATTCGAACCTTTTCTCCAAAATGCGCGTTTATGACGGCGAAAGTCTGCGTGAAGTCGATCCACGGGCGCGCAGCGTCATGGAATATCGAGAAGCAGCCGGGGTCGACGAAGGCATGACTGGGCTTTCCACCCGGTTCGCGTTCAAGGTTCTGGCCGCGACCTTCAACCACGACACCGTGGAAATCGCGGCCGATCCGGTGCACCTCATGTATGTGCTGGAGCAGGCTTTACGGCGCGAGCAACTTCCTGCCGAAACGGAGAAGCGCTATCTGGAATTCATCAAGGCGGATCTCGCGCCGCGCTATGCAGAATTTATTGGAAACGAAATCCAAAAGGCCTATCTCGAGTCCTATCAGGATTATGGGCAGAATCTGTTCGATCGATACATCGACTATGCCGACGCTTGGATCGAGGACCAGGATTTCAAGGACCCCGACACGGGACAGATGCTAGATCGCGAGCTCCTTAATCAGGAACTCACGAAGATCGAGAAACCCGCTGGAATTTCGAATCCGAAGGATTTCCGGAATGAAATCGTCAAGTTCGCCTTGCGGTGGCGCGCATCGAACAAGGGGCGCAACCCGTCCTGGGCGAGCTATGAGAAGATACGCGAGGTCATCGAGAAAAGGATGTTCTCACAAGTCGAGGACCTGTTGCCCGTCATCAGCTTCGCAACGAAGAAGGACACAGAGACTGAGAACAAGCACGGCGAATTCGTCAGTCGGATGGTCGCGCGCGGATATACGGAGCGCCAGGTTCGGCGCCTTGTGGAGTGGTACATGCGCGTCAAACAAGCGAATTGATCGGAGCGCGGCGGCGGGTCCGAAAACCCGCAGTAACCGATCTGGTGAAAGAAACGATGCACATTGTCGATCGCCGGCTGAACCCGCAGGGCAAGAGCTTTGAAAACCGTCAGCGCTTCCTTCGCCGAGTGAAGGAAGTCGTGCAACGCGCGGTGCACGAGGCCAGTCGCGACCGGGCTATCGGCGATTTGGAGAAACCCGGGGAAGTCGCGATACCGACAGAGGGCACGCGCGAGCAGGTTTTCCACGCCACTCGGGGTTCCCGACGCGATGCGATATTGCCGGGCAATCGCGAATATGTCGAAGGCGACCTCATTGACCGTCAGAAGAGTGGAGAGGGCGGCGGCGGCCCGGGCCTCGGCGACAGTCAGGAAGACACCTTTCGTTTCATGCTCTCACGTGAGGAATTCCTCAGCATTTTCTTGGACGATCTGGAGTTGCCCGACCTCGTGAAGCGGCGACTGGTCGGTGCGCAGGTCGACGGCGTGCGGCGCGCGGGACACACGAAGGTCGGCCCCCCGGCAAATCTTCTCCTCGGACGGACCATGGAAATGTCGCTCGCGCGGCGCATCGCCCTGGGAAGGCCGCGCGGTCACACGATCCAGCGGCTGGAAGAAGAGATCGCGGCGGCGAGTGAAGCGCAAGGGGCGGACCTCGACCGACTTCGCACGAAGCTGGATGCCGCGCGCGAGCGACGCCTTCGCATCTCCTACCTCGATCCCGTCGATTTGCGTTACCGACGCTTTGAGCGCTTTCCGAAACCGGTCGCGCAAGCCGTCATGTTCTGCCTGATGGACGTCTCCGGTTCGATGACCGAGCATATGAAGGATTTAGCGAAGCGCTTTTTCATGTTGTTGCATGTGTTCCTCACCCGCCGCTACGAGCGCGTCGAGCTGGTCTTCATCAGGCACACGGACAAGGCCCAGGAGGTGGATGAAGATACGTTTTTCCACTCTACCGAAACAGGCGGCACGCTCGTGTCGTCGGCCCTGGTTGAAATGGCGCGCATCGTGAAGGACCGCTTCGATCCGACAAATTGGAACATATATGCTGCACAAGCCTCCGACGGCGACAATTTTCCGGGCGACAACGAATCATTACTGACGTTGCTGCAAGAAACGATTCTGCCGCTCTGTCAGTATTTCGCCTACGTGGAGGTCGCCTCTCCCGACGCCGACACATCCGAATTTATGGCGCATGAGAGTCAAAGCTCCCTGTGGCTGACCTATACGAAGCTCCAAACCGACAGAAGCTTGTTCCAGATGCGGCGCGTCGCGCATCGCGGCCATATCTATCCGGTCTTCCGGAGGTTGTTCCAACGTCGTGGCGCCAACGCAGGGGAGGTCTCGCGATGAGAGACAATTCTCTGCTTTTTCAAGGGAACGACTGGGATTTTGAAACCATTCAGCGGATTTATAATGCTGTCGCGAAAATCGCGGAGCAAGAGCTTGACCTCGACATTTTCCCAAATCGTATCGAAGTCATCACGGCCGAGCAGATGCTCGACGCCTATGCGTCGACGGGGATGCCGCTATTTTATCGCCATTGGTCCTTCGGCAAGCGTTTCGCGCAGCACGCAGACATTTACCGCATGGGTTTGCAAGACCTCGCCTATGAGATCGTTATCAACTCCAGTCCCTGCGTGGCCTATATCATGGAGGAGAACACCGCCACGATGCAGGCTCTCGTGATCGCCCACGCCGCCTTCGGGCACAATCACTTTTTCAAGAACAATTATCTTTTCCGTCAGTGGACTGATCCCGACGGCATTCTCGATTACCTCGCCTACGCCAAGAGCTACATTGCAAAATGCGAGGAGCGCCACGGCCAAGCCGAGGTAGAGCGCCTGCTCGACGCCGCGCATGCCCTAATGCCGCAAGGGGTGCATCATTATCCGCGCAAGAAGTCGCTGGATTTGCGCTCAGAGGAAAAGCGCGATCGAGAGCGGATGCAGGAGCAGGAACGGCTCTACAACGACCTCTGGCGAACCGTGCCGGGCCGTTCGCCTCAGGTCACGCGCAAGCCCCTGGACCGCCAGCGCGCGATGCTAGGCCTTCCGCAGGAAAACATCCTTTATTTCCTCGAGAAGTTCGCGCCGAAGCTGCAAACTTGGCAGCGAGAGGTGTTGCGCATCGTCAGACTGATCGCACAATATTTTTACCCCCAGCAGCAGACCAAGGTCATGAACGAGGGCTGCGCAACCTATTGCCACTATCGCATCATGAACACGCTGCACGAGACGGGACGGATCAGCGATGGAAGCTTCCTGGAGTTTTTACGATCGCACACAAACTCCATTCGTCAACCGACCTGCTACCACCCACTATTCCATGGGTTCAACCCTTATGCCCTCGGCTTCGACATGATGAGCGACATCGCCCGCATCGTCCGCAACCCGACGGAGGAGGATCGGGCGTGGTTTCCCGAGATCGCCGGTCAACAGGACGAAATGCGGGTGCTTCGCGACATCTGGGCCAACTACCGAGACGACAGTTTCATCGCCCAGTTCCTCAGCCCGAGTCTCATGCGCAAGTGGCGGCTCTTTCATGTCATCGATGAAGACCACGCTGCGCAATTGGAGGTGGCGGCGATCCACAATGAGCGTGGCTACCACGACCTGAGGCGGAGTCTCGCTGCCGAATACGAGGTGGGACGGCAATATCCCGACATCCAGGTGGTCGACGTGGACCTGAGCGGCAGTCGCAAGCTCGTTATGCATCACAAGGCGGTCAACGGCGGGCTTCTCGAGGTTGGTTCCGCCTCCCTAATTCTGGCGCAGGTCGCCAACATCTGGGGATACGAGGTTTTGCTCGAAGAGGTCGACGCCGCGTCCGATCAGGTCGTGAAATCGCATATCGCCTCGCCGGCCCTGCACTGAGCCCGGTACGTCGTGTAAATCACGCCCTACTCAGGGCGCCTGCCACGCTTTCAGCCGCGGTATACTCGATGGAACCGCGTCTGAATTGTTGTGGACTGGAGATAGCGCGGCGCGCCTCATGACGAGCCATGAGGCGCGCTCGCCCGGCCTCAAAGGAAAGGAAGTCCGTAAGTGTTGCGTTCGATCAGCCCGCCGCGCACATAGCCGACCGCGCCCCCGTAACCGACGTGGCACCAGCCGGACCCAAGCCCGCTTGCGCAGTGTAGCACGTTGACCTGGGCGCCGGCCGGTATTGTCGCAAGTACATGGGAGAATATACGAGGGGATTTATGCAAAGCCGTCGCATCCGTCGTGACGACTTCGGCGACGTCCACATGTCCGCCGCTCTGGGCCAGCGCCGCCTGGTGGACATAACCTTTCACGTCGCCCGCCTGAACTTTGCACCAACGCCAGTGCCAGCCCGAGGCGCAGGTTAACACTTGGACATCCGTACCGGCGGGAATCGTCGCGACGACGGGCCAGTTGGTCCCCGGCCCGGAACGCACGTTCACGGGACTCGCGATCTCTCCGGCGTTCGCCGCCGCAGAAAGCGCCAACGACGCTAAAGTCGCCGCGCCGACCGCCCAAAGTTTCCAGTCAAGCATTTCTCCCCTCCTGTTTACGTTCTGTCGCCTCCGCCTTGCAGCTTCCACGGCAAAGCAAGACTTTTTCCTAACAAGGTAGAGGTTAAGGCGTGATCCGCGCTGTTCAAGTGCTGCGACAGGCCGTCGCGACTTTTTTCTCCGCAAACGGCTAACGCTCGTCGCGGAGACTGCCCCCGAGTGACGGAAAATCTGACTTATGGCGAAGCTCTGGCATCCCTAGCGACGAGCTCAAAATGAGCGGCGGCCGGTTTGAGTTGATCGAGGATCGACTCTTCCGAAGGGCGAGCGCCTCCCCAAAGATTTGCGAGACGCGCGTCGCTCTGAGCGTGCTCGGGAGGAGCGAAGCTAATGGCGCCGGTTGCTCGCCTCTTCCCTGTCGATCACCCAGGCATTGGGGAGCGCGGAGGGAGTGACCGCAGCATCGCCCAATTGCTGCGCGAGAAACAGCCGCAGCACGATCAGTTGATCGGCTGCGAAGCCGCGCGCTCCAATCTCCAGATAGCTGCGAAGGTCGTGAACAAGCACTTTCTGAACCTTCCCGGAATCCTCATGACAGGAGCGAAAATAGCCCCGAAGCGTCGCATGATGTCGGGGCGAGGGACCAACTCCCAGAAGCATCTCGCGGCCGGAGCGGCCTGTAATTCGGCGACACTCCTTGACGCTCGCCAGCACATCGACCGGGCCCGAGATCGCCTCGGTTTGCTCGCGATAAAAGGGAGTTGCGATGCCGGCGTCGTTGGCACTCTGCGACGCGACCGGGACCTGAGAGGAGCTGAAGCACGAGATCGGGGGGACGATTTGAGTGAGACGACATTGGTCCTCATGACGAATTCTCCTTGGACGTTGGGAGGCGTCCTTTTCGACGCTTCAGGATCTTCTGTCGGTTGCAGCAGGGTTGTGGGTGAGCGCTGGCGTTTGTTCGCACACGCTAATCTCTGCTCCGGCCTAGCGCGTCTCGACGATGGGCTTGCTGCCGATCGACAAGCGCGGGAAGCTCCGTTGGCTTCGTGGCCCGCCGTCTTTCCATCGCGGCCCGCAGGGCTTGCATTTCTTCGAGGCGCACAGGGCACCCCACGGCATTTCGTTTGGCGAACTCATTGGCTTGCCGCCACAGTCGATCGAGATATTCTATCGGCGCCTCACCGCAGATCTCCGGGTTTCCGCGCACATGTTCGAAATAGTCACGCAGGAGCGGCGGCAATTCTGGCTTTGCATTTCGTCGTGGACGAAGGGTTCTACGCGTATCGAGACTAAGCGGCATGACCCAATTCCTCCCGAGCGCGCCGGCCAACCCCGCCGGGTGGACTTGAAGTGCGGCTCGCGCCCATCGGCCTGTTCAACACGATTTCGGCTCGTTTATACTGGGCATAAAATGCTTTAACTTCAAGTACTTATATTTGTGGAAAATACCAGCGCCGGAGTACGTAGTACGACGCATATTCGGCGCCTGTAGATGACCCCACCTTAACGACAGGCGAGGAAACGGAACTGGCTGGAGGAATCAATGGTCCGCCTCTTCATTCTGTTCGCGATCTCGGGTGCTGCTGCACCGATCCTTATCGTGGGCGCGATTCCTTCGCTGATCGTTGTAATGGCCGCGCCGCCTGCGATCATTTACGTGTTTGCCTTTATCGCGCTGACGCCTGTGTGCGGCCTCCTTGTCCGGCGCGTGCTGCCTCTCGACCGCAACGCGCAGGCGCTTGGAGAACTCGTCAACGTCGTCGCGAACGCAAGGAACTCCGCCCTTCTGGCGCGAGCGGCGCGCCAAGCCAACCGACTTACGTCTCTTCCTTCCGGCTGGCGGTAATCACAACTCCCTTCTGTGGGCTCTCCCGGGCGTTCGAATCGCGCCCCACCTTCGCCGAGGTCCCAAGGACCTCGGCGACTCTTCAACTCACGGGAACGAAAACAGATGATGCAACGCCTTGTGATCGTGTCCAACCGGGCGCCGCCGCCGGATCGGGGTTCGTCCGAGGGACTTGGAATATGCCTTCTCGACGCCCTCCATGATCGTGAGGCCCTCTGGTTTGGATGGAGCGGAGACCTCGTAGCAAATGAAGGCGAGATCAGCAGCGCTTCCCGGCGATATGGCGGGTTGATGCAAGTCACCATGCCGATGACCGAACGCGACTATCGCGAGCACTATCTTGGCTTCTGCAACGCCACCCTCTGGCCAATCCATCATTACCGGCTCGACCTGGCCCGCTTTGCTCCGCGATGGAGCGAGGGCTATCGGAGGGTCAATCGCCGCTTCGCCAAGGAAGTGTATCCGAGGCTGCACGCTAGCGATCTCGTGTGGGTGCATGACTATCATCTCATCCCCCTCGGCGCGAATTTGCGCATGCTCGGCGCGCGCAACCGCCTCGGCATCTTTCTGCATATTCCCTTTCCCCCGCCGGAGGTGCTGCTCGCGGTTCCGGAACACGCCTGGCTCGCGAGTGCGCTCTGCGCCTATGACGTCGTGGGTTTCCAGACCAAGACCGATCTGCAGAATTTCCGCCGTTTCGTTTGCGAATTCATGAGTGGCGAGGCGCTATCGGAGAGCGCCGTGCGCTTGGCCGGCAAGGTGGTGACCGCGGTCATCTGTCCGGCAGGAATCGACACTGACTCCTTCTCTCGGATGGCGAAGAGCAGGCGAGCGGCGGCCCAAATCGAGACGCTCCGCAGGGAGGGCGAGCCCCGCATCAACATTATCGGCGTCGATCGGCTGGACTATTCCAAAGGGCTGCCGGAGAAGCTGCGCGCCTTCCGGCGACTTCTTGAGCTCTATCCGGAAAACCGCAATGCAGCGACGTTGATGCAGATCGCGGCGCCCTCGCGCGAGGACGTTGAAGCGTACGCCGAGATCCGGCAGGAGCTCGAAGGTCTATGCGGCGAGATCAATGGCCACCACGGGGACGTCGAGTGGACCCCGGTGCGCTACATCTGCCGCAATGTGGCGCGCGAGGCTCTTGCGGCTTTGTATCGAGGCAGTCAGGTCGGGCTCGTGACGCCGCTGCGCGATGGGATGAATCTCGTCGCCAAGGAATATGTCATTGCGCAGAACGAGGATGACCCGGGAGTTCTTGGTGCTCTCGCGTTTTGCTGGAGCCGCCGAAGACCTGTGCGAAGCGCTCATCGTCAACCCCTATGACGCGGATGGCGTAGCTCACGCGATTCAGCGCGCGATCACCATGCCTCGAGAGGAACGCATAGAGCGCCATCAAGCGCTGGCCGCGCGCGTGAGGGAACGCGATGCGCAGAGCTGGATCAGCGGCTTCTTGCGTGCGTTTGACGCCGACGGGCCCCCTGTCCTCGCCCACGATCTGGCGATCCTGCAACCGCGCCCTGGCTCTCGCGCTCGGATTGACATGCGCTCCGCCTCCGCGATTTCCAGCTCCGCACTGTAGCATATCGCCTTCTGGCGGAGCCGCTCTAAGCCGCTCCGCGAGCGTGCTGCGCAGACACGGACATCCGCACGAGCTCGGCGAGACTGCCCGCTTTCATCTTGTGCATGATGTTGGCGCGATGAACTTCCACGGTTCTCGGACTGATCCCCAGTTCATAGGCGATAATCTTGTTCGGGCTCCCCTTGAGCAGGCAAGTCAGAACTTCGTTTTCTCTCTCTGTCAGGCTCTCGAGCTTCGCCATGACGGCGGCGTCTCCCTTGCGGGCTTCTGCTCCGTCGTTTTGAATCAAGGCTTCTCGCAGCGCGGCTAGCAAGGCGAGGTCATCGAAGGGCTTCTCGAGGAAGTCGAGAGCCCCGCGCTTGAGGGCTTCCACCGCGAGGGGCACATCCCCATTCGCCGTAATCATGATGACAGGAAAAGCGAGCCGGCGTTCCCTCAGTTCCGCAAGCAGCTCTATCCCGCTCATTCCCGGCATGCACACGTCCGTAATGACGCATGCTGTGTGGTCGGCGTCGACGTGATCGAGGAACCCCGCTGCGGAGTCATGCGTCTGGACACAGAACCCGTTCCTGGCCAAGACCAGCGCAACCGAATCGCGAATGATGGAGTCATCGTCGATGACATGGATGACGTTCGCTTTGCTCATGGAGCAGGCCTTCTCCGCGCGCCCTTCGTGCGCCGCGCCGCCAGTTGTTCGCGCGGCCGTTGTCGGGCGCCGCTGCGTCGCTAACTAAAGCGTCATCGGGGATCGTCCAGACCCCTTCGAGCGAGCGTTCCATGTCCTATCCCTCGCAAGCGCCGGCCCCACCGGACACGGAAGAATGGATCGCTCGGGTTTTGCAACGGCTCGGCCCAAGGCGGCAGCAGATCCTCTTTGCGACGGGGGCAGTGATCCTTTTGGTCAATGTGGCGATCTTAGCCTGGACCTCGGAGCAATCGCGGTCGCAAGCCCAATGGGCGAACCATAGCTTGGAGGTGCAGAACAAGCTGTCAGACGTTTTGCTTCTCCTCCGAACCGCCGAATCGGAGCAGCGCGCCTACCTTCTGGTCAGCGGCAAGACCGCATATCGAACAAGCTATCTCGAGGCGGCCGAGGAGATTCCTGTCAAGCTAGCGGAGGTGCGCTCCATGACCTCCGACAATCCTTCGCAACTTGAGAAGATTCGGGAGCTAGAACCCTTAATACAGGCGAAGCTTGACGATTTGGCTCTGAAGGTGCGCCTTCTCGAATCCGGCGACACGGCCGCCGCAATCGGCCTGTTTCATCAGGAAAAGGGACGCGAGTTGATGGCGGCCATAAAGGCGCGCGTCACGCAGCTTTGTGCGGCGGAACAGCGGCTTCTGGCGACCCGCTCCGATAACTTCACCCGCGCCAGCCGGCAATTGTTGTTCGTCGGCATGGCCGACAGTCTCGTCATATTCTTCCTGGGTTGGCTGACGATATTCTTCTCGCTCCGATCGATCCAAAGTCTCGAGGCGGTGAAGACCGCGCTCGAGGCTAAGGTCGAGGAGCGCGTCGCGGAGCTGCGCGAGGCTTATGACGAAATGCAGAGCTTTGCCTATGTCGTCGGACATGACTTGCGCGCGCCCCTGGTCAATATCATGGGCTTCACGAGCGAAATCGAAGCGCTTTGGAACGCGACCTTCAAACAGCAGCAGTCGGCCCAATCTCCCACCGGGGAGAGTTTACGCGAGCAAACAGCGGAGGCGGAGTTCGACGAAGCGATCGCCTTCATCAAGGCGGCGACGCTGAAAATGGAGCGGTTGATCGGCGCCGTTTTGGCGATTTCCCGAACGGGCAAGCGGGAGCTGAAGCCCGAGCAGATCGACATGACAGCGCTAATGAATAGCGTTGTGACGACGCTTTCTCATGAAGCTCAAGCTGTCGATGCGAAAATCGAAGTGGGGTCGCTGCCGCCAATCCATTGCGACCGTCTTGCGCTCGAGCAGGTGTTTACCAATCTTCTCGACAATGCGATAAAATATCTTCGCCCTGGCATGGCTGGACGGATTCATGTCACCGGACACACGACTGCCCAGCGGGTGATCTACGAAGTCCGGGACAACGGTCGGGGAATCGCGGAAGCAGACCAGAAAAGAGTTTTCGAGCTATTCCGCCGCGCCGGCGCGCAGGATCAACGCGGCGAAGGCATCGGGCTCGCTCATGTGCGAGCGCTGGTGCGCCGCCTCGGCGGAACGATCAAGCTCACGTCGACGCTCAATGCGGGCTCGACCTTCAAGGTGATGTTGCCTTGTAACTGCGCCGAGCAGTGAAGGGGGAGGCAATGACGGCCGTGACCATCATAATGATCGAGGACGATGGCGGACATGCGCGACTAATTGAAAAGAACGTGCGCGCCGCTGGCATCAATAACGTCATTCTGGGGTTCACGGATGGCGCCAGCGCGCTACAGCATCTGTTGGGGCCGGATGGATCGGGTCGAACGAGCGCCGGTCTCGCGCTTCTCGTTCTTTTGGACCTCAACCTTCCGGACATGGAGGGAGTCGAAATCCTTCGACAGCTCAAGCAGAATGTCCATTTGAAGCGAACGCCGGTGGTGGTCCTGACGACGACGGACGACGAGCGGGAAGTCGAGCGGTGCTACGACCTGGGCTGCAACGTTTACATCACCAAGCCGGTGGACTATTCTCGCTTCGCCACCGCCGTGCGCCAGCTCGGCCTGTTCTTCTCCGTCATCCAGGTGCCGGAGGCGCCATGACCCCCTCGCTGCGCATCCTGTATATTGACGATGATCCCGCCGCCACACGGCTGGCGCAAAAGCATCTCGCGCGAAGCGGCTTTATTGTCGAATGCGCCAACGACGGCGCGAGCGGCGTGGAGCGCTTGGCGCAAGGGGGTCTGGACGCGGTCGCTCTCGATCACGTTATGCCGCAGCAGGATGGCCTCGCGACGCTCGCCGCCATCCGGGCGCTGCCGGACGCTCCGCCGGTTGTCTATGTGACGGCGACCGACGATGGACACGTGGCTGTGGCGGCGCTGAAGGCGGGAGCCGCCGACTATGTGTTCAAGGACATCGGCGGCGAGTTTCTGACTCTTCTCGCGACGGCCTTGGAGCAGGCCGTCGCAAAGCTCAGACTGCAAAAAGCCAAGAAAGAAATGGAGGCCGAGATCCGCATCGCCCGGGACCGCTTCGAGGCGCTGGCCGCGGAACGGGAAGTGCTCCTGCGAGAGGTCAATCATCGTGTCGGAAACAGCCTGCAGCTGATTTCTTCTCTTCTGGGAATCCAGGAAGCCGCCTCGACCACGAAGGAGGCAAGCTCGGCCCTGCAGCAGGCTCGCCAACGCGTCATGGCGATCGCGCGGCTCCACAAGCAGCTCTATTCTAACGAGGTGTCTTGCGTTTCTCTGAACGACTATCTGGAGACGGTGGTCGGCGATTTGCGCCGTTCGGCAAGCGATGACATCAACATCACCCTGCTTTTGCCCGAAGCGACGATTGAAGTGGCGCCAGATCACGCGCTGGCGATCGGCGTCACGATTACGGAGCTTGTCCTCAACGCCCTGAAGCACGCTTATCCCGATGGAGGGGGCCCGGTTCGAATCGAGCTTCGCGCCGAAAATGCGGATTGGATTTCGATCATCGTCGAGGATGACGGTGTCGGTCGTGGCCGCCCGGGCGGAGCCGCCAATGGGGGGCTAGGACAGACCATCGTCGCCGCCATGGCGAGCAAGCTCGACGCCGAATGGGGCTACGATAGGGACCATCCTGGAACGCGCGCGACGCTGCGCATCCTAAGACGCGCGATGGCGCAGCAGCGGGCGTCTCCCGAGGCGGACAGCGCCGAACGCGCGGCTTGAGCCGTTTTTCCGAAATAGGAATGCGCCTCAGCTGTGCTCGCTCACCCCGGCGCTCGCAAAAGTCGCCATGCCACGGTGGCACGCAACCGCCGCTTTGATCACGCCCACCGCGAGCGCCGCGCCAGAACCCTCGCCGAGCCGCATGCCAAGATCGAGCAGCGGCTTCTTTTCGAGCCGCGCCAAAACCTCAGCATGCGCGCCTTCGGCGGAGAGGTGGCCCGCCAAGCAGTGACCGATTGCGTCCGCGCTCATCGCATGCAACAGGGCGGCAGCCGCGCAGGCGACATAGCCGTCGAGCACAACCGGAACCTTGACGCGTCTCGCGGCGAGGATCGCGCCCATGACGCCAGCGATCTCGCGGCCGCCGAGCCTTCTCAATATTTCGAGCGGGTCGGAGAGATGCGGGCCGTGTAGCGCAAGCGCGGCTTCGATCGCCGCGTTCTTGCGCGCGAGTTCCGCGTCGTCGACGCCGGCTCCGCGTCCCGTCCAGCGCGAGGCGGGACCACCGTAGAGCGCGGCGTAGATGGCTGCGGCCGAGGTTGTGTTGCCGATGCCCATCTCGCCCGGCGCGAGCAGGTCGACGCCCCCGTCGATCGCCTCCATCCCATAGGCGAGGGTCGCGGCGGCCTCGGCCTCGGTCATCGCCGGCTCCTGCGTGAAATCCCGTGTCGGGTGTTCCAGCGCGAGCTCGAAGACTTTCAGGCCGAGCCCAAAGCTCTTGCAGAGCTGGTTTATCGCCGCACCGCCGCTCGTGAAATTCTCCACCATCTGCCGTGTCACTTCGGGCGGGAAGGCCGATACGCCCTGGGCGACGACGCCATGGTTGCCCGCGAAGACGGCGACGAGCGGGCGTTCGATTTCCGGCTCAGCCCGACCTTGCCAGGCGGCTAGAAACTCGACGATCTCTTCAAGCCGGCCGAGCGCGCCGGGCGGCTTCGTCAATTGTGCGGCGCGCGCGCGCGCGGCTGCCGCCGCCTCGGGCGAAGGCGCAGGGAGACCAGCAAGGAGTATGCGGATTTCTTCGAAGGGAACGATCTCGGCAGGCATCGAACGGCTTCAGTTTGGGATCGCCCGCCAAGGCGTTTTCGTCAGCGCGCGATCGCTCTTCACGGGGATGCCGCGGGATGACGGAACTCTAGGCCGACCTCAGCGCACGGGGGCGGAGGCGAAAGCGAAGGCGACGCGGGTCAGCATATTGTCGCCAAATCGCTCTTCGGCGCGACGTATCGGCGTGCCGCCGAGGCGTCTATAGAAGCCGAGCGCCTTGTCATTGTCGGCGAGCGCCCAGACGATCGTCGAAAGGCAGCCGTGCTGCGCGAGTTCACGCCGCGCGGCGTTGAAAAGATCGCGGCCGAAGCCGAGCCCCTGATGCTCCGGACGCAAATACAGCTCGAAGATTTCGCCGGCATAGGGCATCGTCGGAACGCGGTTGCGCCCGTAGGTTGCGTAGCCGACGATCTCCTTTTCGAAGTCGAGCACCAACAGGCCGGTGCGCTTCAGTATCGCCGCGCGCCACCAGCGCGGTCCGCGTCTTGCAATCATCCGTTCCAGCTCGACGCCGGGGATCACGCCACGATAGGCGTCCCGCCAGGAGACGTCATGCGTTTCGGCGATCGCTTCAGCGTCGCTCGCTCTCGCCGGCCTGATGGAGAAAGCTGTCTTGACCATGAGGCAATGTTAGGTCTCGAGCGACCCCTCGCGCAATACCCAGAATCTCGTACGCAATGTAAAAAAGCGCTTGCATATTTTTGCAAAGCGCCTTTCGCGAGGGCGGTGGAGGCGCCGGATCATCCGGAGACCGAAGCGCCTAGCCCCAAGAGCAGCAGCACGCCGATCAGCGCGCGATAGGCGACGAAGGGCCAGGCCGAGAAACGCTCGAGAAGGTGCATCAGGCCCCAGATCGCCACCCATGCTGATATCGATGCGACAATGAGGCCGACGGCGAGGATCGACCAGCCGTGCATGTCCAGATGGGCTTTGTACAATTTGTAGAATTCATGAAGTCCGGCGCCGGCGATGGCCGGAAGACCCAGAAGAAAGGAAAAGCGCGCCGCTTCTTCACGCTTCAGGTCGAGGAACAGCGCGGCGGTCAGCGTCGAACCCGAGCGGGAGACGCCGGGGATGAGCGCGCCCACCTGCGCGACGCCGACGATCATCGCGTCCTTGAGGGTGAGATGATCCAGCGTCCGCTGATGGTTGCAGTAAAGCTCGGCCAGGGCGAGCAGCGCCGCCATGACGATGCAGGAGACGCCGATCACGGTCAGCGAGCGCAAAGGCGAGCCGCAGGCGTTCAAGACCGGCGAGAGCACGAGGCCGGCGAGAATGATGGGAATGGTCGCGAGCACGATCCAGACGGCGAAGCGCAGCGTCCAGTCCTTGAAGTCCCGGCCTATGAGCGCCTGCGTGGAGCCGACCACAAGGCCGCGCACATCGGACCAGAAATAGGCGATGACCGCGAAAAGCGCTGCCGCTTGCATCGCCGCGGAAAAGGCCGAGCCCGGATCGCGCCAGCCGAGCAGCGCCGGGACGATTCGCATATGCGCGGTCGAGGAAATCGGCAGGAGCTCGGTGATGCCCTGGACGACGCCAAGCGCCGCAACCTTGAGATAGCCGAGATCGACGAAACCGGTGTCGAGACCTTCCGTGCAAGCGCTCGCCATGAACCTCCACCCTCGAATGAGGCCGTCCCAACGCGAATTGCCTGGGCGGCCGAATTCTGCGGCTTAGCCTTTTCCCAAAGGACGGCGCCCGGATCAAGGCGCAGCGGGGCATTCCCGCTTTCCATCCCCGGACAAGTCTGGTGCGATTGCTTCCGAGATTATTGGGTGGTTGGAGCGCCGGGGCTCAGACGGCGCTGCGGGTCGGGAGCGCCGCTGTTGAGCCTTTCACTCAATCACTTCTCGGGACCGGGCAGCCCGGAATGGAGAATGGGCGAGGCCTCAGGCTCCGGTCAAGAACCGCGCCTTGATGAGGCATTCGGCGTATTCCTCGCGCGCGGTCGAGTTGGCGACGATGGCGGAGCCGACGTTGCAGACGAGATTGCCGTCCGGAAAAATCGTCAGCGTGCGGATCGCCACGTTGAAGCGCACCTCGCCGGTCGGCGTGATGAGGCCGAGCGAGCCGCAATAGACGCCGCGCGCCGCGCATTCGAGATCGCGAATGATCTCCATCGCGCGAATTTTCGGCGCGCCCGTGACCGACCCGCAGGGAAAGAGTCCCGCAAAGAGCTCCGCCAGAGCGACGTCTCCGCGCAGCTGCGCTGCGATGCCCGAGGTCATCTGATGCAGGGTCGGATAGGTTTCGACCGTGAAGAGATCCGTGACCCTGACCGATCCGACCTCGGCGAGACGCGACAGATCATTGCGCAAGAGATCGACGATCATCAGGTTTTCGGCTCGGGACTTCTCGTCCTCGACCAAATGTTTGGCCCGATTCATGTCTTCCGGCGGCAGGAAGCCGCGCTGCGCCGTGCCCTTCATTGGCCGCGCGCGGATATTGCGGTCCCTCGCCTCGAAGAAGACTTCCGGCGACAGCGAGACGACGGTCTCCGACCCCAACGCCACGACGCCGCCGAAAGCGACGGGCTGGCGTTTCCGCAGCGCGTCATAGAGCGCGAGCGGATCGCCCTCGTAGCGACCATAGAGCGGGAAGGTCAGATTGATCTGATAGACGTCGCCTGCAAAAATGTAATCGCGGCATTTCTGAAAGCGCTCGCCGGACCCTTCTCGCTCCAGGCCGGGCTCAGCGCGATGCGCTGGAAGGGGGCGCCCGGCGCGCCTCGGCGGGAAGACATTGCGGCGCATCGAAGACGCCGAATGCGAGCAGCGGCGTCGGCGAAGAGGGTGTGGCCTGTGAGGCGAACTTGGGCTCCAGCGCGTAGCCGAGCTCGTAGCTCGCATAGCCAGCCAGAAAGGCCCCGGCTTTCGTCGCGGCCTCCATGTGCGCGAAGGCTGCAGCGACCTCGCCCGGCGCCTTGGCGAGGATGAGCTCCCGCGGCTCCTCGAACAGCAGCGCCCGCCCGCCTTCGCGCCCGTCCTCGAACAGGACCAAAGGGCGCGTTGGCGGGACGTTCGGCGTCTTCAGGGCGGGGGAAGGGGCGGCGTCGGTCATGGACGGGGACTGGTTTCCCCTTCCTTATAGCAGTTGCGCGCCGCAGGGACATGGCGCGACCTCATTTGAACGTCCGGCCCTCAGGGACGCGCCTGTGTCCGCGGCGGGTTGGGCGGCAGGATCGGCAAGACGATCTGCGGCGCGGGGCCGGTCAGCGATTTGAGGAAGGCTTCGATGCTGGCGATCTCTTCCGGCGCGAGCGTCACGCCGAGCTGGGCTCTGGCCATCACCGCCACCGCCTCCTTCAGATCGTCGGTTCCGCCGCTATGAAAATAAGGCGCGGTCAGCTCGACATTGCGCAGATTGGGAACCTTGAAGACGTATTTGTCCTCGACGGTCTTCGTCACCACGGCCCGGCCCCAGTCGTCGGGCGGCAGAAGCTCCGGGCTCGGGCTCTGTGCGACGCCGAAGCGCGCATAGCGCGCGCCCCCGAGATTGACGCCATTGTGGCAGCCGGCGCAGCCCTTCCCGATGAACAGCGCCAGCCCTTGCAGCTGCGTTTGCGAGAGCGCGGCGTCATCGCCCTTGAGCCAGAGGTCGAAGGGCGAGTCGGGCGTGAGCAGCGTCGCCTCGAACTGCGCGATCGCGCGCGCGACATTGTCGTAGGTCACGGGATCGGGCGCATCCGGGAAAGCCTTCTTGAAGGCGTCGGCATAGCCGGGGATCGCCTTGAAGCGCTCAATGACATGCTGCTTCGCCGTCGCCGTGACGGCCGCAGGGACCGCCGATGGGCCGCCGCGCGTCTTCATCAGCGCCGCCGGACTGCTCATGACCGAGGCTTCGACCTGATCCTTCAGGCCCGCGGCGCGGCCGTCCCAATATTGCGAGGCGTTGAGGGCGGCGTTGAAAACGCTCAGCACGTTGCGCCCGCCGAGCTCTGCATGTCGACCCGAGGAGAGGGACTGACCGCTGACGCCGCCCAAGGACGGGTTGTGGCAGAGCGCGCAGCTTAAATCCTGGTTCTCGGAGAGGCGCGAATCGAAGAACAGCATCTTGCCGAGCGCGATCTTCTCGGGCGTCGCGGGGTCCCCCGGCAGCGCGGGCGCGCTCTGCGGAATGGGCTCGAAAAGACCCTTGGCCTTGTCGCGCAGACCCTCCTCCGCCAGCGCCGGGCCGGCCAGAAGACCCAGAAGACAAAGAAGCGGCAGCGTCGAACCCAGGCGCAATTTCATTCCATCCCTCCCCGCGCAAAAAGCTTTCACAGCATAGCACGTCATGGACCCAGCAAGCGCCGCGCCCATCCGACGCAGGGAAGCGGCGGCGCGCCACGATGGGCGAGCGTCTTATCGGTCTGGGCCGGCCCAGCCGGGCAGACGATCGCGGGCGATCAGCTCTTCGACGGTCTCACGCGGACGGATGATCGCGAATTTCTCGCCCTCGACGAGGGTCTCCGCGATCAAGGGACGAGAATTATAGGTCCCCGCTTGCACGGCGCCATAGGCGCCGGCGCTCAGCACGGCGACGAGGTCGCCGCTCGAGACGGCAGGCATGTCGCGTTCAAGCGCCAGATAGTCGCCGGTTTCGCAGACCGGGCCGACGACGTCCGCGACAAAGCGCGGGCCGCCCTCCCATTGGGCGACCGCCACGATTTCGTGGTGCGCGTCGTAGAGCGTCGGGCGCACCAAGTCGTTCATGCCGGCGTCGACGATCACGAAAGTCTTCTCTTCTCCGCGTTTCACGTAGAGGACGCGCGTGACGAGTGCGCCGGCGTTGCCGACAATGAGACGCCCCGGCTCGAGCACCAGCGTCAGCTCCGAGCCGGCGAAGTGCCGGCGCACGATCGCGGCGTAGCGATCGGGATGTACGAATTCGGGGTCGTCGTCCTCGCGATAGGGAATTCCGAGACCCCCGCCGAGATCGACGTGACGGATGTGATGGCCGTCGGCCTTGAGCACGCGCGTGAACTCCGCGAGCAGGGCGAAGGCTTCGTCGAAGGGCGCAAGATCGGTGAGCTGGGAGCCGATGTGCATGTCGACGCCGGCCACGTCGAGACCCGGCAGGCGACTTGCCTCCCGATAGACGTCGCGGGCGCGGGCGAGCGGAACGCCGAATTTGTTCTCGGCGCGCCCGGTCGAAATCTTGGCGTGGGTCTTGGCGTCAACGTCGGGATTGACGCGCAGCGCGATCGGCGCGCAGCGGCCCTGCGCCGCGGCGATGGCCGAGATCGCCAAAAGCTCAGGCTCCGATTCGACATTGAAGCAGAAAATGCCGGCGGCCAGCGCGGCTTCGATCTCGCTTTGCGTCTTGCCGACGCCGGAAAATGTGATGCGGTTCGAGGGAACGCCCGCGGCCAGCGCCCGCGCAAGCTCGCCGCCCGAGACGACGTCTGCCCCCGCGCCGAGCCCGGCAAGCAATGCGATCACGGCCTGATTGGAGTTGGCCTTCATCGCATAGCAGACGAGCGCCTCCTGATCGGCGAAAGCCCCGGCAAAGACCTCGAAGTGGCGGCGGATCGTCGCGCTGGAGTAGCAATAGAAGGGCGTGCCGACGGTCTCCGCCAGCACGGGCAGAGGAACCCCTTCGGCGTGGAGCACGCCGTCGCGATAAGTGAAGTGATGCATCGGCTAAGGGGTCAGAGCAGGAAATCGAGAGGGAAGGGGTAGACGGGCGCAGGCCTGTTGCCGGGATCGCCCAGAGGCGGCCGGGTGGGCGGGGGCGGCGGGGCGCCCTCCTCGCTCAGCTTCGGCCGGCGACCGCTCGCCCGCGCCGTGGCGGCGGCGTCCGCCTCAGCCTGCGCGGCTTGCGCTTGGCGTTCCGCCTGCACATCGGCCGGCAACTCGAGCGGCCCCTTGCGCCCGCAGCCCGCAACGAAGACGGCGAGAAGCCCGAGGGCGAGGCCAAAAAGGGTTCGACGCAGGCGCATATGCGATCTTTCATCCGTCTCTGACTGGACGGAGGCCCAGTATCGGCGAAGCGTGGCGAAGATTAGGCCCAAATCGTTAAGGCGCCCTGCCAGGGATCCCCAGCTCAGGATTGCGCCAACGCGAGGGTCTTCAGCTCGGCGATCGCCCGCGCCGGATCCAGCCCCTTGGGGCAGGTCTTGGAGCAGTTCATGATCGTGTGGCAACGATAGAGGCGGAAGGCGTCGTCGACATAGGACACTCGCTCCGCTTGGCTCTCGTCGCGCGAATCGACGATCCAACGGCGCGCCTGCAGCAGCGCGGCAGGACCGAGATAGCGGTCGGCGTTCCACCAATAGCTAGGACAGGCGGTTGAGCAGCAGGCGCAGAGGATGCACTCGTAAAGTCCGTCGAGCGCGGCGCGATCCTGCGGGGACTGCAGCCGCTCCTTTTCGGGGTCCGGCCCCGCCTGCAGCCAGGGTTCGATCGCGGCGTGCTGAGCATAGAAGCCCGTGAGGTCGGGCACGAGATCCTTGACCACCGCCATATGCGGCAGCGGATAAATCTTAACCACGCCCTTGATGTCGTCGAGACCTTTGGTGCAGGCGAGCGTGTTGATCCCGTCAATGTTCATCGCGCAGGAGCCGCAGATGCCCTCGCGGCACGAGCGGCGGAAGGCCAGCGTGGAGTTGACCTTGTTTTTGATCCATAACAGCGCGTCGAGTGCCATCGGTCCGCAGTCATGCGCATCCACGAAGAAAACGTCGATGCGCGGATTGCCAAGGGAGGTTGGATCGTAGCGGTAGATATGAAGCTCGCGCAACGCGGCCGAATTGGGACGCGGCCAAGTCTTGCCGGAGACAGGCCTGGAGTGTGGCGGCAGAGCGAATTCGACCAAGGCGCGACATTCCCTTCAAGACGCGGACCGCCCAAAGGACCAGACCGCGAAAGATTTCCCTACGGTTATTTATCGCGGTGCAGCAAAAATGTCGACTGTCGGCCGTCTGGATTCGCCTCGAGCGGCCTATTCGTGCGCCGGCGCCGCCGCTTTGGACGGCGGCGAGACGAGAGTCGCGGGGGTGAAATGCGCCTCGCGCGCGCCGTTCGTATAGTCGCCCTCGAAGTTCATCAGACCGATAAAGACCAGAAGCGCCAAG
Source organism: uncultured Alphaproteobacteria bacterium (assembly GCA_963808525.1). Classification (GTDB taxonomy): domain Bacteria; phylum Pseudomonadota; class Alphaproteobacteria; order Rhizobiales; family Beijerinckiaceae; genus Methylocystis. The sequence goes on along the minus strand of CAWEGE010000017.1, from coordinate 281,326 downwards.
GGCGGCAGCAGGATCGCCGCGACGAGCGCCAGCCGCTCCCAGGCCATATGCATGAAGATCGCGACGATGAAGCCCGCCTTCAGCAGCATGAACAGGATGATGAGCGACCAGCGCGTCATTCCCTGAAGGTCGAAATAGTCGATGAGATACGAAAATGTGCTGAGGATGAAGAGCAGCGCCCAAACGAGGAGGTAGAGCTTCAGCGGATGCTGCTGCCCATGAGCCTCTGCCGCCGGCTTTGCCGTCTTGGCGCTGGCTGCACGCCCGTGAGCCGCTTCTCCGACCGAGACTTCCGTTGTCGCTGACATGTCCACACTCCTGCTCTGTCAGTCCTCAAGTGAGGCGCTCCTGCGCTGTCTCCAGGGTTCCGCTCGCCTGGCCGCCGCGACCGCTCGCCGCGGCTACCAGAGATAGAAAAAGGCGAAGATGAACACCCAGACGAGATCGACGAAGTGCCAATAGAGGCCGAGCGTCTCGACCACGTCATAGGTGCCGACGCGTCCGGTGAAATAGCCGCGCTTGTCGCTCTCATAGAGACCGATCCAAACGTTGCGGGAAAACCACAAAAGCGCGAGCACGCCCATCGAGACGTGGAAGCCGTGGAAGCCCGTGATCATGAAGAAGCTCGAGCCGAATTGCGCGGCGCCGAAGGGATTGGCCCAAGGACGCACCCCCTCGTGGATCAGCTTCGTCCATTCGAAGGCCTGCATGCCGACGAACGCCGCGCCGAAGAAGGCCGTCGCCCAGAGCAGATAGGCGCAAAGCTTGCGGTTCTTGGAGTAGCCGGCGTTGACCGCGAGCGCCATTGTGCCGGAACTCGTGATGAGGTCGAAGGTCATGATCGCAATGAGGATCAACGGGATTTTCTTGCCGCCGATCTCGAGCGCGAAAATCTCGCTGGGGTGCGGCCATTCGACTGTCGTCGACAGGCGCACGGTCATGTAGGAGATCAGGAAGCAGCTGAAGATGAAGGTGTCGCTGACGAGGAAGATCCACATCATCGTCTTCGCCCAGGAGGCGCTCTTGAAAGAGCGCTGATCCGAGCCCCAGTCGCCGAAGAACCCGGTCAAGCCGGACGGCCGCTCCGGGGCGTGGGGCGCCGGCGCATGCGCGGCGTGAAGGGTTTCGCTCGTCATTTTCTCGTTCCCCATCCTCTACGAGAGCACCTGGCGGCACAGCGCGCCAAAACCATTCATCTGGCCCGCCAGCATCGCGAGGATGACCAGCCAGACGGCGAGCAGGAAATGCCAGTAGATCGTGCAAAGCTCGACGCTCGTCTGCAGCGCGGCGCGGTCGACCGGCCGCCAAGCCTTGTCGATCGTTCGCGCCAGCGCGACGAGCCCGCCCAGAAGATGCAGACCGTGGATCGCGGTCAGCAAGAAGAAGAAGGCGTTTGCGGCGTTGCTCGCGGCATAATAGCCCTCGGCGATCAGATCCTTCCAGGCCCAAAACTGGCCGAGCAGGAAGCCTCCCGAAGTCGCCGCAGTGATCTTCAGCAGCAGTCGCAGCCGCGCCTCGTCATCGCGCTCAGCAGCAAAATAGGCCCATTGCAGCGCGACACTGCTCGCGATGAGGAAGGCCGTGTTGAGCCACAGGATGCGCGGCAAAGGCGGGCTCTGCCAGTCTGGCGAACCCATCCGGATGAAGAAGGCCGCCGTCAGGAGGGAGAACACGCAGAGCGCGACCGCGAGGAAAACGCCCAGTCCCACCTTCGCCGCGGGGGGAGGCGCGAGCCCGCCGCCCCCGAAGGACGCCTTGGCGGCGCCGACGCTCTCGCCCTCCTCGAGCCAGTTGGCGCTCATGACGCCTTCGCGCGCGAGCCACAGAACGACGATCGACGCGATTAAGAGGAAGAATAGGCCCATGACGCTCATGTGGCGTGCTCCCCCTCAGCGGCGGGGCGTTCTGCGGGAGGAAATCCTCCGGCGCGCCCGGGACGCTATAGGCGTAGGCCCAGCGATAGACGATCGGAAGCTCGGGCCCAAAATTGCCGTGGCCCGGCGGCGTCTCGGCCGTCTGCCATTCGAGCGTCGTGGAGCGCCAGGGATTGGGCCCGGAGGGCTTGCCATGCCGCAAGCTCCAGAAGACGTTGAAGAAGAAAATAGCCTGCGCCGCGCCGACGGTGAGCGCCGCGACCGTGATGAAGACGTTGAGCGTCGAGGCCGAAGGCGGCAGCCAGGAGATTTCACCAAGTTCGTAGAAGCGGCGCGGGACTCCCTGAATGCCCAGATAATGCATCGGGAAGAACACAGCATAAGCGCCGAGGAAGGTGATCCAGAAATGGATCTTGCCCAGTCTCTCGTCCATCATCCGGCCGGTCATCTTCGGATACCAGTGATAGATCGCGCCAAGAATCACCATGATCGGCGCCACGCCCATCACCATGTGGAAGTGCGCGACGACGAACATCGTTGCGGAAAGCGGCACGTCGACGATGACGTTGCCGAGATAGAGGCCCGTGAGACCGCCATTGGTGAAGGTCACGAGGAAGCCGAGCGCGAAAAGCATCGGCGTCGTGAAATGGATGTCGGCGCGCCACAGCGTCAGCACCCAGTTGTAAACTTTGAGCGCCGTGGGCACGGCGATCGCGAGCGTCGTGACCGCGAAGAAGAACCCGAACCAGGGATTCATCCCGCTCACATACATGTGATGACCCCAGACGATGAGGCTCAGAACGCCGATCGCGATGATCGCCCAGACCATCATCCGGTAGCCGAAGATGTTCTTTCGGGCGTGCGTCGCGATGATGTCGGAGACGATGCCGAATGCCGGCAGCGCCACGATGTAGACCTCAGGATGGCCGAAGAACCAGAAGAGATGCTGAAACAGGATCGGGCTGCCGCCCACCGTGTTCTTGAGCTCGCCGAACTCGACGACCGCCGGCATGAAGAAGCTCGTCCCGAGCAGGCGGTCGAAGAGCATCATGATCGCGGCGACCAGAAGCCCCGGAAAGGCGAGCAGCGCCAGGACCGCCGCGGCAAAGATGCCCCAGACCGTGAGCGGCATGCGCATCAGCGTCATGCCGCGCGTGCGCGCCTGCAGCACGGTCACCACATAGTTCAACCCGCCCATCGTGAAGCCGACGATGAAAAGGCCGAGCGATATGAGCATCAGGATGATGCCGCCGTCATGGCCCGGCGTGCCGGTCATGATCGCCTGCGGCGGATACAGCGTCCAACCGGCGCCCGTGGGGCCGCCCGGCACGAAATAGCTCGCGAGCAGCACGATGACGGCGAGAAGGAAGACCCAATAACTCAGCATGTTGACGAAGGGGAAAACCATGTCCCGCGCGCCGACCATGAGCGGGATGAGGTAATTGCCGAAGCCGCCGAGCAGCACGGCGGTCAGGAGGTAGACCACCATGATCATGCCGTGCATCGTGACGGCCTGATAATAGAGATTGGCGTCGAGCCAGGAGAAGGCTCCCGGGAAGGCGAGCTGCAGCCTGATGATCCACGACATGACGAGGCCCAGCAACCCCACGGCGGTGGCCGTCCCGCCGTATTGGATCGCGATGTATTTCGCATCCTGCGAGAACACATATTTCCCGAGCCAGGTGTGCGGGTGATAGAGATCGAGCTCAGGAACCTCGGCTGGCGGAACGCCGTGCGCTTCGGCAACCGTCGCGTCGCTTAGGGTCGCGTCAGTCATTTCTTCTTTTTCTCCCCTCGCTGCCGTCGCCGCGCGCGCGCAAAGAAGGCGTGAGCCTCGCGACGACGCGAATTCTTATGGGTTCCGCGCCTCGTGTCGGGATGGGCCCTTGGCCTTGCGCAGCTCCAGGAAGCTCTGCTGCGAACCGAGCCATTTGTCGTAGTCGGCCTGCGTGTCGACGACGAGCTTGGCTCGCATCTGCGGATGGCCGATGCCGCAATAGGCGGCGCAGAGGATGTCGTATTCTCCCGTCTTGGTCGGGGTGAACCACAGATAGCTCACCGTTCCCGGCACGAGATCCATCTTGGCGCGGATCTCCGGGATGTAGAAATCATGCAGCACGTCCGCGGAGCGCAGAAGCACCTTCACAGGCTTGTCGATCGGAAGATGCAGCTCGCCGTTGGTGATGATGATGTCGTCCATGCTCTTGGGATCGGCCGGGCTCACTCCAAGCGGATTGTCGCTATCGATGTAGCGCACGTCGCTCGAACCGAGCTTCCCGTCGGCGCCAGGCAATCGGAAGCTCCAGTTCCACTGGACGCCGAAGGCCTCGATCTCGGTCGCCTCCGGAGGAACGTGGATGAATTGGTCCCAGACGATCAAACCGGGCGCGAGCAGCCCGATGACGCCGAGCGTGGTCAGTCCGCCCAGCCAAGCCTCGAGCTTCTGATTCTCGGGTTCGTATTCCGCGCGACGGCCTTCCACGTGGCGGAAGCGATAAAGGCAGTACGCCATGAAGAGCACGACCGCGACGAAGCCTGCCGTCGTCACTGCGAAAGTCAGACCGAGCGTGCCGTCGATGAAGCCCCAATTCGAGGCGATCGGCGTCGCGCGCCAGGGGCTGGCCAGATGAAACAGCACGGAGCCGACGACGACCAGGACCATGACGAGCGCGACGGCCATCCTCGTTCTCCTCCCGCGTCGGCTGCACTAAAAAAAGGCACCGCTCTACGTTTTTCTTGCCAGTCCTATCGCATAATTAAGTGGTCGCGTCAAAAGGTCGCGGCCTAGCTTATCGCGCTTAAATTTGCAACTCTTGCGTCCAATCGAACGCCGCAAGCGCTGCAAGCAGCGCATCCTCGTCGGGAGAAGCCGCGACGCGCTTGGTCAGCATTCCCAAAGGCGCGAGGGCGGCCCCGGTCTCCGCGGAGATAACGAAATGCGCGAGCGCGCTTGCTGCCGTCGAAAGGTTCTCGCGGAAGACGAGCCGCGCGAAAATCGCGGCGCTCCGCGGCGAATAATGCAGCGCCGCCGAGAGCTCGCCGCTTGCGAGAGCTTTCGCCGCCTCGCGCGTCAGCGCCGTCGCCTCGCGCGCCTCATAGGCTTCGAGCGTGAAGACCTCGCATCCCGCCCAGCGCAATTGCGCTTCGAGCTTATCGCGGCGCTGCCGACCGGCGAGATAAAGCAGGCGGCGGGGAGACGTTCGGTCCCCCAAAATGACGGAGAGGAGCGCGGCGCTTTCCGGCGCGCGGCCCGCGATGCGCCAGCCGAGCCGCTCGGCGAGCGCCGCGGTGCGCGCGCCGACGACAAAGAGCGGGAGACGGCGCAAGCTTGCGGTTTGATCGCCGTGCTCGAGGGCCTTGGCGCTGGTGACGATGACCGCGTCGAAATCCCCCGCAGGGGCCTTTGCGCCCGTCGCGACGATCTCGAGCGCGGGCGAAAGCACGCAGGCGAAGCCGATGTCGGCGAGCTTTTTCTCGGTTCGCCGCGCGTCCTCGCGGGCGCGCAGGACGAGCGCACGCCTCACGAGAGGCTCGCGACGCCGCCCGGAAGCGCCTTCAGTATTTCGCGCGCAGCCCCCGCGCCGATCGACGCGGCCTCGGCGGTCGGGCCTCTCCCGCTCGCTGCATAGGTGCTCCTCCCGTCGGCCTGCAGCGCTTCGCCGCGAAAGCTCACTGCGTCGCCTTCCAAGACCGCCAAGCCGGCGATCGGCGTGCGGCACGAGCCATCGAGCGCCTTGAGAAAGGCGCGCTCGGCGCAGAGCGCCGCGAAGGTTGCGGCGTCGAGAATAGGCGCTAGCGCCGCGGAGGCGGCATGATCCCCTCCCCGGCAGGTGACGCCGACCGCGCCCTGCCCGGCGGCGGGAAGAAAGGCCTCGAGCGGCAGGATTTCGGTTGCCCGCGCCGCGAGCCCCAGGCGGCGCAATCCCGCGAGCGCGAGCAGCGTGCCGTCCACGGCGCCGCTTTCGACTTTGGCGAGCCTAGTTTCGACATTGCCGCGCAAGAGGACGGTCTTGAGATCCGTGCGAAAACGCTTCACCTGCGCGGCGCGGCGCAGCGACGCCGTGCCGATCACCGCTCCCTCGGGCAACTCGCTCAGCTTCGCGCCCCCACGTCCGATGAAGGCGTCGCGCGCGTCCTCGCGGGGGAGATAGCCCGCAATCACGATCTCTGGCGGCAGCTCGGTCGGCAGGTCCTTGGAGGAATGCACCGCGAAATCGATCTCCCCCGCGATGAGCGCCAGATCGAGCTCGCGTGTGAAGAGACCCTTGCCGCCGGCTTCCGAGAGCGCGCGATCCTGGATGACGTCGCCGCTCGTGCGGATGACCACGATATCGAAATACTCCACCGGGACTCCATGCGCCTGGGCGAGGCGCGTGCGCGTCTCTTTCGTTTGCGCAAGCGCCAGCGGCGAGCCGCGCGTGCCGATTTTCAAGGGCGGAATGCTCATCGAGGGGTCCTGATTTGGCAGCACGACTATAAAGTGGCTGAGCGCCGCGGCAAGCGGGGTCTCGCTTCCCGACCGGGAAGGCTTTAGATGACGGCCTCACCCGAAGGCTCGAGCGCCATGATTCCCGTCACCCCAGGCATCGCGATCGACGAAAGCGAAATTTCACTCGATTTCGCGCGCAGCTCCGGCGCCGGCGGGCAGAACGTCAATAAGGTCGAGACCGCCGTCAGGCTGCGCTTCGACGCGGCGCGCTCGCCCAACCTCCCCCCGATGGTGCGCGCGCGGCTGCCGGCGCTCGCCGGCCGCCGGATGACGCGGGACGGCGTCATCATCATTTTCGCACAACGGCACCGGACGCAGGAGCGCAACCGGGCCGACGCGCTTGAGCGTCTTCTGGAGCTCTTGCGCGCCGCAGCCGCCCCGCCCCCACCTATACGCCGCCCGACGAAACCGACGCTCGGGTCGAAACTGCGCCGTCTCGAGGGCAAGACGCTGCGCGGCAAGGTCAAGACATTGCGCGGAAAGCCGGACGAGGGGTGAGAAGCCTCAGGCGTCGCCTGCAGGATCGAGGCCCAGAGCGCGCAGCTTCGCCTTCTCCTCTTCGCTGAGCGGCGCCGGAGCTGTCGCCGTCCGGCCCGCGAAGGCTCGCCACACCGCGAAGCCGCCAAGGCAGAGGGCGATGAAGGGCGCGCTCCAGAGCAGCAGAGTTTGCAGCTTCAGGGGCGGACGCAGCAGCACGAAATCGCCATAGCGCGAAACGATGTAGGCCTTGGCCTCCGCATCGCTCGCGCCCGCGCTGAGGCGTTCGCGCAAAAGGATGCGCAGATCCTTGGCGAGCGGCGCGTCGGAGTTGTCGATCGACTGGTTCTGGCACACGAGGCAGCGCAGCTCGGCGGCGATCGCCCGGGCCCGGGCCTCGAGCGCCGGGTCGGCCAGCTTCTCGCCGGGATCGACGGCGAAGGCCGTCCCAACAAGGCCCATGAGAAGCGTCAAGGCCAGAAGCAGCGGCCTAACCATGCTGCTTCACCGCGCCGCGTAACCGCTCCACTTGATCCTGCAACTGCCGCGCTGCGCGGTTGAACGCGTCATGGAGAGCAAAATCGAACTCCCGGAAGCGCTCGTCTTGATGCGGCGTGCGGTCGACTGCGACCTCGCGCTCTCCGGGCAGGCTCAAATGAATCTTGATCTCGTAGGGATCGCCGACATGCCGATGGCCGCTCGGCGCTTTGACCGTGACGCGGCAGGCGGTGATGCGGCCGAAGCGCTCCTCGAGACGCGACAGCTGTAGCGTTATTTTGTCGCGGAACTCGGGCGGAGCGTCCATGCCCTGAAACTCGACGTGCGGTGCGCTTTCCATGTGCTTATTTTCCTCCCGCGTCCGAATTGCTTTCATGGCGCCTCGGCAAAATATAGTCCACAGAGGCCTGGCCGCCACGCCGGCGCTCCTCCAGCCGATGAGGCGAGAACGGCCACCCCCGGGGAAGAGGGCGTCCATGAACCCGCGCGCCCATAAAGCGCCAGCGAGGCCGGCGCATGAAAAGCCGGCGGACGCGCCGGATCGACTCTGGTCGGGACGCGTGACGCGGACGAGCAATGCGCTCGACCTCGAAGCGGGCGTTTTCGCGCTCGAGGATCCGCGCGAGATCGCCCGCTCGCTCAAACTCTCGGCGGAGGCAAGCACGCGGCGCAAGAGCAGCCCCTTTCGTTCCGCCATGTCCATGTTGACGTTTTACATCAATCGCGCCGGCTCGGGTCTTTCCGCCGAACGACGCGCCGCGCTGCAGAAGGCGAAGGGCGAGCTGAGAGATCTGTTCGGGCGTTCGCCGCGGAAGTGACGCCTGGAGCCCAAGAAGTCGGTTCGCTAGTCCTCCAGCGCCGCCGCAACTGAGGCGTAGAGCAAGCCATGCGCCTGCGCGACCGCCGGCGAGACGAGCTTGCCATCAGATATCTGGAGTCCGGCGCAAAGATTCGCATCCTCGCGCAGGGCGCGACGCCAGCCCTTGTCGGCGATCGCGAGCACAAAGGGCAGCGTCGCATTGTTGAGCGCGAAGCTTGACGTACGCGGCACCACGCCAGGCATGTTCGGCACGCAATAATGCAGTACGCCGTCCAAGACGAAGGTCGGATCGGAATGCGAGGTCGCGCGCGAGCTCTCGAAGCATCCGCCCTGGTCGATCGCGACATCGACGATGACTGCGCCAGTTTTCATCGTTGCGAGCATGTCATGGTCGATGAGCTTCGGCGCTCGCGCGCCGGGCAGAAGCACGGCGCCGATCACCAGATCCGCTCGCTTGACGATTTCGGCGATCGCGGTTCTCGTCGAGAAGACGGTGCGGGCCGCGCCGTGAAAACGCGAGTTGAGGCGGCGCAGCGCTGCCGGATCACGGTCGGCGACGATGACGCTCGCGCCCATTCCGAGCGCGATCGCCGTCGCGGCGGAACCGACCACCCCTGCCCCGAGTATCGCGACCTCCGCAGCCGGCACGCCCGGCGCGCCAGCGAGCAGAACACCGCGACCGCCCGCGGCCTTTTCGAGAAAATGCGAGCCGATCTGCGGCGCGAGCCGTCCCGCCACCTCCGACATGGGCGTGAGCAGCGGCAGGCCGCCTAGCGGGGACGTCACGGTCTCATAGCCGATGCAGGTTGCGCCGCTCTGCAGCAGCTCTTGCGTCAGCTCGAGATCCGGGGCGAGATGCAGATAGGTGAAGAGCGTTTGGCCGCGCCTGAGCATCCGACGCTCGACGGCGAGCGGCTCCTTGACTTTGACGATGAGCTCCGCGTTCTCGAAAATCTCGCCGGCGCTCGCAACCAGCGCGGCGCCGCTCGACTCGTAAGCCGCGTCCGCGAAACCCGCGCCGCGCCCTGCGCTTTTCTCCACGAGAACGGCGTGGCCGTGATGCGCGAGCTCCGCGACCGAAGAAGGCGTCAGCGCGACGCGATATTCATTGTCCTTGATTTCCCTCGGCACGCCAATTCGCATCGACCCTGGCCTCAGTCTGCTGCGTCTTCACCTTAACTATGTGCGACGCCGCAGCCGGCATCCCCTCGGCCAGGCGCTTATGCGTAACCCGATCCGTTCACGCCCCCGGCTCCGACGCGCCGAGCCGATCGAGGATCGCGATGACCTCGGCGTCGCTGGTCTGACGAAAATCGGCGTAAAAACGACCGATCGCGCCAAAGTCCGCATGGGTCTCCAGGCAGATCGTCTCGTCGGCCTCCGGCTCTAGCGCCGCGAGCGTCTCCGGCGGCGCGACCGGCGTCGCGAGCACGAGCTTGCTTGGGCCGCGCGCGCGCACCGCCCGCAAGGCGGCGCGCGTCGTTGCGCCTGTCGCCACGCCGTCGTCGACGACGATCGCAATGCAGCCCTGCGCTTCCGGTCGAGGACGCGACCTGACATAAACCCGCCTGCGTCGCTCGATCTCTTCGAGCTCGTGCTCGCGCACGGCCTCGAAGGCCTCCTCGCTCACGCGCGCCATGGCGATCACGTCCTCATTGCGGACGGTGATCGGCGTCCCGCCGTCCGCCACAGCGCCCATGGCGATCTCGGGTTGGAAGGGAACGCCGATCTTGCGCACGAGCACCAGATCGAGCGCCGCCTCCAGCGCCTCCGCGATGGGCGCCGCCACCGGCGCGCCGCCGCGCGGAAGCGCGAACACCACGGCTTTTGCCCCTTTGAACTTCAGGAGTCGCAGGGCGAGCTGTCTCCCGGCGTCATTTCTGTTGCGGAACGGCACAGCCTCCCCCGCTTCTGCCGAAATCGGGTGCCTGAGAGGATAGATGCGCATGACGGGGCGTCGGCGGAAGGACGCCCGCGTCACTCTGCCCAGGTAAAAGCACCCGCCGGATTTCGGCCCGATCAACCAGCGCTGCGAAGCTCACCAGGGATGCGGCACGGGGATCACGACGCCGACGCGCAGCTCGTTCTCGACCAGCCCCTTCCTTGCGCCGAAGACTGCGCCGCCGCCGACGCCGCCCCAGATCGCCGCGTTCGTGGGATTACATTCGTGACGCAGGTAGAGAAGCTGCAGCGTCGCGGGCCCGAAGACCTTCACCTCGAGGCCGCCGCCAAAGGTCGCGCCGAGCTTGAAGTCGGAGGCGCTCCCCCAGGCGAAGGCCCCCAATGCGGCGCCATAGCTCGAGACGGCGAATTGCGCCTCGGAGAAGCCTGCGGTGGCGAAGGGAGTGACGACGGTCGTTCCCCCGAGGTCAAAGTCATATGCGATCTCGAGGCGCTGCGTCGCCTGCAATCTAGTGTTGAAGCGCGTCGAAACGAAGGAAAAAAATCCGCTCTGGGCGCGGCCTGCACGCCCAGAAACATCTGCAGCGAGGCCAAGGGAGAGGCCCCGCAGCGCGTCGAGCGGGCGCAGGCGCAGGGCGAGCTGCGCGCCGCCGCCGCCAAGGGTCTGGTTGAGCGAGGGCGAGACGGCGAAAGGAGCGAGGGCGCCGCCCCCCGGCCCCGCCCAGAAAAGGCTGGGCTGAGCGAAGCTCGCGCTGCCGAAGAGACCGATGCGCAGCTGTGGTCCTTGCGAGGCAGCAACGGGAAGCGGCGCAGCGGGCAGCGGCGCGGCTACAGGCGCGGGAATGGACGCCGTCTCATCCTCGTCGGGAAGCGAGGGCGCCTCTGGCAGGCCGTCATCTTTGGGAAGCGCGGGCAGTGGGGGCAGTGCGCTGGCAGAAACTTGAGGCGTCTCGGTCTGCGCCGTGGGCGGCGGGACTGGGGCGGCTGATGCCGTTTGCGACTCTGAGGGCGCCATGTGCTCTTCCCCCATGCGCAATTCGGGGGGCCGCGGCGGCGGCGCACCCTCCTCGGTCGGAGACTTCGCCGGCCCGGCGATCGCGGGTTTTGCAGCTTCTGGCGCGGGGAGCTTAGCGGTCGCCTCCGCCGCAGGCTTCGCCGGCGCCTCCACGAGTGGCTGGGTCGGCTCGATCGGACCAGGCTTCGCGAGCGCCTCGGCGGGAGGCTTTGGAGCTTCCAGGGGCGCGGGTTTCGCCAGCGCCGGCTTGGCCGCCTCCTGGCTCGCGGCAAGGACCTCGGCGTCGATCTTCTCGATGAGCCCGTCCTGGTGCGCGACAAGAGTTTTATAGGCCTGGAGACGCCGCGCGCCAAGCTCCTGCACCTCGGCGTTGCTCTGGACATATTTGTTGACGATCGCGAGATAGCCTTCGCGCGGCTCGTTCTGCGCGGGAGCCGAAGCTTCCGCCAGATCCTCCTCGACCGGGCGCCTCCTATACTGTAGATCCTCGCCCTCGAGCTTCGTCCCGTTGAAGTCGTAGCCCTGCGCCTTCAACTCGTCGAGCGCGCCCTGCCAAACGGCCTTGCGTTTCGCCTCATATCCGTCGGCGACGGCCTGATAGGCGGCTTTGTCGCGGAAGTAGGTCGGGTCATAGCTCTTCAGGAAATTCTCTTTTTCCGCGTCATAGGCTTTCTGCGCGGCGGCGCGGCGCGCGCCCTTCAGGTCCTTGAGACCGACGTATTTGAGACCGAGCCCACGCAGCGCGGCCCGCTCCGCGTTCGTAGCCGGCGCCGATTCCACCTTGCCTTCGCCGGGTCCCGCAGCCGGCAGCGTCCAGCTCTGCGCCAGAGCCTCTCCCCGAAGCGCCATCATGGAGCCGCAGCCGAGAACCGCCGCATAGGCGAGCGCGCGGCGGAGGGTGTTGGACTCGATCATGAAACGCTCCGAGCGGATGAGCCGCCCGGATCGGGCGCAACTGCCCAAAGTGTGAAGGATTAACCTTAACGTTGCTTGAAGACGCCGATGCCGCCCCTTCCCCGATCACCATCTGCCCAGGAACGACCCGTAATCGGCGGCGGCCGGCTGAGGCGCGGCGCGACGTGCGAGGCCGCCCCCGCGCGCCGCACGAAGGCGGGGCGTCTCAGCATAGCTCACGCCGCTCTGCGCAGCGCCGCCGATCTCGATCGAGGCGCCCTCTTGCTCGACCCAGTCGAAAAGCACGCGCGCATGCTCGATCGAGAGCCGCACGCAGCCATGCGAGGCTGGCCGGCCGAGCCCGCGCTCATAGGTGCCGTGAATTGCAAGACCCCGCGAGAAAAAGATGGCGTAAGGCATCGGCGCCTGGTCATATTCGTCGGAGAGATGGTCGGCGTCGAGCCGCTGGACGATGAAGCTTCCCGTTGGCGTCTCGAAGCCCGGACGTCCGCTCGAGATTTTCCAAACGAGCGGCTTCTCGTGGTTTCTTGCCACCGTCATCTCCTGACGCGCGAGATCGACGCGAATCTCGACCTTCGCTGCGGCGGGCGCGCCCGCGAGCGCAAGAGCGAGGCTGAGGAGGAAGAGGAAGCGCATGATGTCCTGAATTTGGGGCAGAGCCGCGCAATGTCCAGCCCGAGCCTCGCTCTCGAGTTCGCCACGCGCTCGGGAAAGCTTGCGCTGGCCGGGGCCCAGGCCCAAATAGCGGTAAGAGCGCCGGTCTTACACTCCCTCCGGCGCGATGCTGGTAAATGAGGCAAGACGGGCACGATGCGCGATCCTTACGAGGTTCTTGGCGTTACGAAATCGGCGAGCCACGCCGACATCAAGAAGGCCTATCGGCATCTAGCGAAGAAATATCATCCGGATCATAACAAGAACGATCCAAAGGCGGCATCGCGCTTCGCCGAGATCAACGCGGCCTATGAGATCGTCGGCGACGAGGACAAAAAGGCCAAGTTCGACAAGGGCGAGATCGGGGCCGACGGGAAGCCGCGCTATGCGGGTTTTGAGGGCTTCGGCGGCGGACCCGGGGGCTTTGGCGGATTCTCGAAAGGCGGCGGTCCTGGCGGGAGCCGCTTCGATTTTGGCGCGCCGGGCTTCGACGCCGCCGACATTCTATCCGACCTTTTCGGCGGCGGCGCGCGGCGTGGGCCCGGCGGAGGCGGCGCGGGAAGGCGAGGCGGCGACGTCGTCGCCACGGCGCGCGTGTCGCTCGAGACCGCCGCTCGCGGCGGCTCGAGCAGAGTGGTCCTTCCCTCCGGCCGCTCGCTCGACGTGAACATTCCGGCGGGTGTCGAGGACGGGCAGCAGATCCGACTGCGCGGCCAGGGGCAGGCCGGCCCCGTGGGCGCCGAGGCCGGCGACGCGCTCATAACCGTGAAGATCGCGCCGCATCCGCGTTTCCGCGTGGACGGACGCCATTTGCGGCTGGACCTGCCTGTCACGCTCTATGAGGCGGCGCTCGGCGCCAAGGTGCCCGTCCCCACTCTCTCCGGAATAGTGGAGCTCGCCGTGCCTGCCGGCTCGAACGGAGGGCGTGTGCTGCGTCTGCGCGGCAAGGGCCTGCCCGCGAGCGACGGCAAGCCCGCGGGAGACCTCTATGTCTCGCTCAAAATGATGTTGCCGGAGGCGTCGGATGCGGAATTCGAGGCGCTCATGAAGAAATGGCGCGACGGCAAGCCCTATGACCGAGAAGCGGCTCCTGAGCCGTCTCCTCTACTTCCGTCACGCCGTCATCCTCGATCCAGGTCTTCACGATCTCCCAGGCCACAGCCAGCACAACGGGGCCCATGAAGAGCCCGCCAATGCCATGCGTCAAGACGCCGCCGATGACGCCAACAAACGTCACAGGCATCGGCGTCTTCAGTCCATGAGAGAGCGCGAAAGGCTTGACGATGTTCTCGATGAGCCCGACCGTGAGCATGCAGAGCGTGAAAGTCAAAGCGCCTAAGGTCGGCAGATTCATCCAGCCCCAAAAGATCAACGGCGCACAGATGATCCACGGTCCGATTTGCACAATGCCGAGCGCCAGGATCAGCACGGTCAGAACACTCGCCCCGGGAACCTCGGCCGCCGACATGCCGACCGCAGCGATGACGGCCTGCAGCAGCGAAACGCCGATCACGCCGCGCGACACCGCACGAATGGTCTCGTCGGTGAGTGCGACGAAGCTTTCGCCACGCTGCGCATCGACCCGGCGTGCGAAACGCTTGGTTGCGGACAAGAGCGTCGGGCCCGGCGTGAACATGAAGCCTGAGATGATGACCGAGGCCAGGAATTTCAGCGTGCCCATGCCAGCGCTGCCGGCCGCGCCGAGCAGCGCTTCGCCGGCGGGCCTCAGTTGCGGCAGGAGCGGCGAGAGGACGCTCGCCAGATTGGTCGAGGCGCGCGCCCAATAGTCGTAAATGAACGCGCCGATGAGCGGCCATTCCTTCACGCTTTCTCTTGGCGGCGGGATCGAAAGCTGGCCCTCGTTGACCCTCGCGACCAGCTCGCGAGCGCCTTCGACGAGGCCGATGCCCAGCCAGGTGACGGGTCCAACCACGACAAGGAGGCCGAGAAGCGTCAACAGCGCCGCGGAAAGTCGCCGCCGTCCTCCGAGCTTTGCCGACAGCCACTCGAAGACAGGATAGAGCGCGACGGTCAGCACGACGCTCCACAACACGATCGACGCGAAGGGCAGGATCAGCGTGAAGGCCCAGTAGGCCAGGAACCCGATGACGCCGATATGGATGGCGATTTCGATGACGTTGGCGTTGGAGATGTTCAATTTGAAGGGCTTTGGGCTGGTTGTGAGCATGGCCTTCTGTCCGTCTCCCTGCCGAGGCGTTCGAGGTGGCGAAGCATTAACCTTTGGCGACGCAAAGCGATAGAAAAATTGAAGGCCGCAAAGGCTGCAGGGCTTTTGCGACTCGATTAGCTGCGGTGACGTCAACGCGTTCAACATCCTGCTTCGCCGCGATCGAGCTCGCGGAAGTTGCCGGTGAGGTTCAATGCGCCGCGGCGGAATCCCTCACGCATTTCGTGACGAAACTCTTGCGCGCCGCGCCGGCGAGCTTCTTGTCTGCGGCGGCGGCGTTGCAGGAGTTTTCTCGCATTTGGTGACAAAGCTCTTTTGGGCCGCGCCCGCGAGCTTCTTTTCCGCGGCCTTGGCGGCGCAATCATTCGTTTCCTGCGCATTCGCGCAGCCGATGGCGAGGGTCGCAAGCAGGGCGACGAAGAGCGTTTTCATAGGCGCCTCCTTTAATTAGGGTCCGCGAATTTGACCAGGCTCTCGGCGGAGCGCGATCAAAGCGCAACGGGGTTTCTATCACGCCGAAAACGCTCGAAGCGCCAAATCGTTCACGGGCCGGCCGGCGGCGGGTTGAATTCGAGACGGATTCCGCGTCCCCGCGGCAAGGACGGGAGAGGAGGTGGCCATCGCTCCCTGAAAGGGCCGCGCCGCGCCGATCCAGAGCGCATCCTCTCCCGTTGTTCAAGGCCCGGAGCCTTTCGGCGGGACCGATGGACCTCGAGTTCGACTGCGGCCCAGCCCTTGGGAAGTCGGCAGGGAAGCCACGGCAGAGGCTGTCGCATGTCTACCATCACGTTGACATTGGCGATCTCGCTTGAACGCGGGGTTAAAAGATTTCTTTGCAGTTTAACGATCGACGACTTTTATGCGCGCTAGCTCGCGCGGCCACGGAAAGCGCCCGACAATGCGTCAATAATTCACTTGACCGAATCATCGCTCAAGTCCAATATATTTAGTGTTCGCAGTCGCCTCGGAGATGGATTCATCCTCAGATGGCGGCGAGCGCCGGCTGAGCGGGACCTCTAGCCGGATTGCGAACGAACTCGACGGCGCACGCTTGAGCGCCGGGCTTTCGCGACGCTTGCGAGAGGAGCATGACGCCACCGGGTCAGCATGGTCAGGCGCATTTGCGCTGTGACGCCGGGCTCCGAAGTTCGGGACGCTGTTCTGCGGAGCTTCCCAACGGCTAATCTTCCATCCCCTCCACCGATCCCTGGACGCGAAGGCCAAGCAGCGAGGGGTCGGATGATGACTGGTCAAATCTCCAGCAGTCTCGCCTAAGCGCGAGCATCCCGGCCCCGTCAGCCCTAGCGCTGCGGGGCCTTAGTTTTTTGCGCCACGATATTTCGCGGTCGCCGCGAGCCACTCGTTCGCGCGCACCTCAGGGTTAGCGTGACGAAGCACGTCAGTCAGGACGCAAGCGCTGTCGGCGCCGGCTCGCAAGCAAGCCTCAGCGCGCTCGGGCGTCAACCCGCCGATAGCAACGAGGGGGATCGCTTCCGCCCTCGCTTTCCACTCGCCGATACGTGCGAGGCCCTGCGGCGCGAAACTCATGGGCTTCAGCAGGGTCGGAAAGATCGGCCCGAGAGCGACATAGCTGGGAGAAAGCGCAAGCGCTCTTTCGAGTTCCCCTGAGTCGTGCGTGGAAACGCCGAGCTTCACGTCCGCCGCTCTGAGCGCCCCGAGATCCGCGCCGTCCAGATCTTCTTGGCCGAGATGCACGAATCCGCATCTCTCCTCGATCGCCAGGCGCCAATAATCATTGACGACGAGCGTCGCCCCGTGGCGGTTGCACAGGCGCGCGGAGGCGCGGATCGCTTCGCGCAATCCGTCCTCGGAGCGATCCTTTATGCGCAGCTGCACAAGCTTCACGCCCAATGGCAGAAGCCGCTCGAGCCAGCGCGGGTCGTCGACGATCAAATAAAAGGGGTCGAGCCTCACAAGCTGCGCTCGCCGAAGGCGCGGCCGAGCACGGGCGTCGACGCTTCCGCAAAATCGCGCGGCGTCATCAGCCCGGCGCGGTAGGCGCGACTTCCAGCGTCGATCGCGAGCGCGAAAGCTTGCGCCATCTCGACGGGGTCGGCGGCGCGCGCGACGGCCGTATTGAGGAGCGCGGCGTCGAAGCCGAGTTCCATGACCGCCGCCGCGTGGGACGGCGCGCCTAGCCCCGCGTCCACGATGAGTGGCGTGTCGCCGAAGCGCGCGCGCAGCGCCCGCAAACCGAAGAGATTGTTGATCCCGCGCCCCGAGCCGATCGGAGCGGCCCATGGCATCAGCACCCGGCAACCCGCCTCCAGGAGCCTTTCGGCGACAGACAGATCCTCGGTCGTATAGGGGAAGACGCAAAAGCCATCGGCTGCAAGAACGCGCGCGGCCTCGAGGAGCCCGAAGGGATCCGGCTGCAGCAGATCCTCGTCGCCCGTCACTTCTAGCTTTATCCAGTCGGTCTGGAAAACCTCGCGCGCCATCTGCGCGGTGACGATCGCTTCCTTCGCCGTTCGGCAGCCCGCGGTGTTCGGCAGAACGCGGGCGCCCGACGCGCGCACGAATTCCCAGAACGTCTCGCCGCCGCGTATGCCTCCGGCTTCGCGGCGCAGCGAGACCGTGACGATTTCGGCCCGTGACGCTTCGATCGCCTTGGCGAGCGTGGCGGGCGAAGGATAGCGCGCCGTGCCGAGCAAGAGGCGCGACGAAAAGCTTTGTCCATAGAGCGTCAGCCGATCCAAGGCGCTCTAACCTCCCTGCCTGGGTGTGACGATCTCGACGCAGTCGTTCTCCTTGAGCCTTGTCTCGGCGCGCGCGTCCTTGCGCACGAATTCATGATTCAAGGCGGTGGCCTGCGGCCCTTCGCCATAGTCGAGCTCGGCCAGCAGCGCATCAAGAGTCAGGGCGGCGACTTCCCGCGTTTCTCCGTTAACCCGGATCTTCATCGCAGACCTCCTCGAACCAGGCGTCGTCGAGCAATATCTGCGCAGCGCGGCGCGCCAACGCTGGGGCGAGCAGGAAGCCGTGCCGATAGAGCCCGTTTAGATAGAGCGTTTTTCCGCGCCGCGTCAGGCGCGGCAGATTGTCCGGAAAGGCTGGACGGAGGTCCGAACCGGTCTCGACGATCTCGGCTTCCGCGAAGGCCGGGTGTATCGCATAGGCGGTATTCACAAGCTCGACGATCGACCGCGCGGTGACGCGGGCGCGTTCCTCATTCTCGATCATCGTCGCGCCGATCATGAACAGGCCCTCGCCGCGCGGCACGACATAGGCGGGGCGCTTTGCGTGCAGCATGCGCACCGGGCGTGAGAGCTCGATCTCACGCGTGCGCAAGACGAGCATCTCGCCCTTGACGCCACGCAACTTCTTGAGCGCGTCGCGCGCCGCAAAGCCGCGACAGTCAAGGGTCCAGTCGGCGTCGCCCGACGCCGTCGCGTTGAAGCGCAGCGTCACGTTGGGCAGCTCATCCAGCCTTTCCATCAAAGCAGTCATCGCTCGCGCGGGATCGAGATGCGCCTCCTTCGCGAAGAAAAGCGCTGAGTTCGAAACGCTCGCCGAGGTCGGGCTCAAGTCGGGAGAGCGCGAAAGCGTCGACCACTTCGAATTCTCTCGTGCGGCGGGAAAAATCGATGAGTTCGGCTTTTTCGCGGGGCGGCGGCACGACGAGGCTGCCGTTTCGCGTCGCGACGGGAATATCCGTGGTCCAGAAATCGAGCGCCTCCTGCCCCAGTTCTGCGACGAGCGGTTCGGCGGTCTCGAGCTCGCACCAGGGGGCGATCATGCCGCCGGCATAGCGCGAGCAGCCAAGTCCCGACGCGCGCTCGCGCTCGACGAGGGTGACGGCGACGCCTTCGACCAGTCCCCGGCGGGCGATTTCGAAGGCGGCCGTCAACCCCGCGACGCCGGCCCCGACGACTTCAACGCGCATCGCGGCGCGTTTCACGGATTGGGATCAAGAGCCCTCCCTCCGCCGGTTCCAGCCGGATCAGGTTCGAAGGGTCGCCGACCCGCGCAGGAGCGCGCCCTCGGCCTCTCAGCCCCGGCGACGGCCTCGGGCGGGGCTCCCCTGGCGACTAAGAACATGGCCCCGGGCGAAGATGGCGTCAATACGGGCGCGGTCAGCGGCGGCCCCTCCAGGAACATCAGAAGGGCGCGAAGAGAGCGGCCGGGAACAGGGCGAACGATCGCTTTCGCCCTTCCCCGGGCGCCTTACTGGCGGTCCGCGGCATAGCCTTCGCAGGTCTCGCCGCATTCCGCGAGCCCGTCTTCCAGAAAGGAAGCCAGAAGCGGAATGCCGAGGAGATAGACCGAGGTCGGGCCTTGGCGTCGTGCACGCGCCTCCTGGACGGCCTCGCTCCAATCCTCGGCGGAAAAATCGCCGCGGCCGACCCAGACCAGGGCCACGAGCTCGCACTGCTCGTCCTCGTCCATCGCGTCGATCGCGGCTTTTATTTCGGCGCGCACGGTGCGGTAGGCCTCCTCGGTCATGATGCTCGTAAACCCGTCGTCCGTCTCATTGGAGGCGTCCGCTTCCACCCCTTCGTCCTCGCATTCGAGCTCGCGCGCCTTGACGATGACAAAGCAGACTTTCTCCGTGTTGATGTCCGGCATGTTGAAGCCCTCCGACCGGCCGAACGTCGCCAACGTCCATGCGTCGACCTTATGTCCCTGAGAGATAGGGAGGGGAGATAAAGATGACGAGCGCGCGAAGCGGGGCGCGCTACTTTGACGCGTGCGGTCAAGCTCTCCCTCGCGCTTCCACGGGTCGGCGCTTGGCCAAAGGCCTGCGCTCGCGGTAAGTGGTTCACGTGAACCCTGCTCCCGCTCCGGGCCTCATTATCGCTGCGCTGCGCTCAGGCGCCGGCAAGACCACGCTGGCGCTGGGGATCATGCGCGCCCTGACCCTCCAGGGCCTGAGCATCGCGCCCGTGAAATGCGGGCCGGACTACATCGATCCCGCCTTTCACGCCCTGGCGACTGGGCGCCCTAGCGTCAATCTCGACGCCTGGGCGATGGACGAAGGCCTCATCTCGCATCTCGCGGCCCGCGCGGCTGAGCGGACGGACCTCGTGATCGCCGAAGGCGCGATGGGCCTCTTCGACGGGGCGCCGCCTCTCGATTATGCCAGCGGCGCCGCCGCCGACATTGCGCTCCTCACAGGCTGGCCGGTCGTGCTCATTCTCGACGTTTCGGGGCAGGGACAATCGGCGGCGGCGCTTGCGCGCGGCGCCGCCTTGCACGATCCGAAAGTCGCGCTCGCCGGCGTAGTGCTGAACAAGGTGGCCTCGGAGCGTCACCGCAAGCTCTGTTCGGACGCCATTGAAGCTGTGGGCGTCCGCGTGTTCGGGGCGCTGCCCCGGACCAAGACCGTGGCGCTTCCCGAGCGCCACCTCGGACTCGTGCAGGCCGGCGAGATAGAGGGGCTGGCGGCACGGCTCGAGGAACTCGCCGATCTCGCCATGGCGAATGTCGATCTGGAGGCGATCCGAGCCTGCGCCGCCCCCACAGCGGCCGCGCAGGCGACACGAGATCAGCAGCCGCAGCCTCCCGGCCAGCGTATCGCGATCACGAGCGACGCCGCCTTTTCCTTTCATTATCCGCATTTGCTTCAGACGTGGCGCGAAGCCGGCGCCGAGCTCTGCTTCTTTTCGCCGCTCGCCGACGAGCCCCCTCCTGCGAACTGCGATTTTTGCTGGCTTGCAGGCGGCTATCCCGAGCTTCACGCAGGGCGTATCGCCGGCGCGCTGCGTTTCCTCGAGGGCTTGCGCAACTTCGCGCGGACCCGGCCCGTGCATGGCGAGTGCGGCGGCTACATGGTTCTCGGAGATGGGCTTGTCGACGTGGAAGGCAAGCGCCACGCCATGGCCGGCTTACTAAGGCTCGAAACGAGTTTTTCGCAGCGCAAACTCATTCTCGGCTACAGACGCGCCGTTCTTGCTGCGCCGCATGCGCTCGGAGCCGGAGGCGCGGTTCTCTATGGCCACGAGTTTCACTACGCCGGCACTTTGCGCGAGGAGGGCGGCGCATTTGCCTGGGTCAGGGACGCTTATGAAACGAAGAGCCGCCCCTGCGGCTTGCGCGAGGGGACCGTCAGCGGCTCCTTCTTTCACCTGCTGGCGACAAAAAAAGGGGCCACCGACAAAGCGGCGGCCCGAGTCTAGGGAGGAAACGCCCAAGGAGGGCATCGAGCAAGAGCGATCTCGCTGCGATGCACTCTTAATAATGCTGCGCCGCACAAACGTCAAGATGAAACTGCACGCAAACTGAGCGATTTACGAGCAGATCACCGGGTGGAGCCTAAACTTAGCCATGGATTTAAGGATCGGGCCATCCGCCTTCCCCTCGGCGACCCGCCCGGCTAAAATCTAGGCGTTCCCTTCCTGGCGCAAAGGATGCAGAAGTCTGCCGATGCACGGCGTCAATCCGAACCCGGTCGATAAAAGGGATTCCATTGAGGAATATCAGCAGAGGATTTGCGATGTCATTCTGCCGTTTTGGGCGGATGCGGGCTTCGACGCGGAGGCTGGCGTTTTTCGCGAGCGTCTCGACTTCTTGAAACGTGATTGTCCAACCACTCCTCGGCGCGCCATGGTTCAGGCCCGCCAGATCTACGTCTATAGCGCAGCAGCCAAGGACGGGGGTTTTCGCGAAGGCGGCGAGTTCGCTGATCGCGCGATGCGCAGCCTGTTCGATCTCTACCTCGACGACCGGGACCCGCGAAAGGGCTTCGCATTCTCGGTCAACGCGTCCGGGAGTCGCCACTCGCAGTTTCGCGACTCCTACACACATGCTTTCATTCTGCTCTCTCTCGCCTCGCTTTACGAGTTGACGGGAGAAAGGACGCTGCTTTCGTCGGCCGAGGCGACCCTTCAGTTCGTCGACCGCCATCTGGTCTGCCCGGATCACGGCGGCGTAGTCGACGGCCGCCCCTCAGCAGAGTCCGTGAAGCGCCAAAATCCTCTCATGCATCTTCTGGAGGCCCTCCTCGCGCTGCACGAGGCGGCGCCGGAGGGGCCCTATCTGGAGCGGGCGCAGGGCGTGTTGCGGCTCTTCGAGGCGCGCTTGTTCCAGCAGGAGGCCGGGGCGCTGCCAGAGGTTTTCGCCGCCGACTGGTCCCTCGATCGCTCCGCCGCCTATTTCGAGCCAGGCCATCATTTTGAATGGATCTGGCTGCTCGATTGGTCGCGCCGGCTCGGCGGCGGGCTCGATCTTCAGCTGGAGGATCGGCTTTGGGAGTCGGCGCAGGCCTGCGGTCTCGATGCGCGCGGTTGGTGCTACGACACGGTTGGTCTGGATCGTCAGCCGCTCAGCCGGTCCACGCGCCTTTGGCCCCACACGGAGGGCGTCAAAGCAGGCCTCGCGCGCCATCAAGCCGGCGAGGCGGAGGGGTTGAGCGCATGCCTGCGGATGTTGCAAACCTTGAACGAGCTTTTTCTTGGCCGGCCCTTCGCAGGGGGCTGGATCGACCGCTTCAGCGCCAATCTCGACCCGGCTGTCGATCATGTGCCCGCCAGCAGCCTCTATCATCTCTATGGCGCTTATCGTGAAATTGGCCGCGCTCGCGTTGGGCTGCCGGCGCAGCCGGCGTCCTGACGCTGTCGAGGCGGCGAAAAGAGGACTTCGATGCCCTATGAATTCCTGAAGCGCCTAGCGAGCTGCAAAGTCGCCATTGTCGGCGACGTTATGCTCGACGCTTATTTGCACGGCGGGGTCACGCGCATCTCTCCCGAGGCGCCGGTTCCCGTCATCAAATGGAAATCCGAAAAAGCAGTCGCCGGCGGCGCCGGCAATGTCGCGGCGAATATCGCGTCGCTCGGCGCTTCCGTCGCGCTGGTCGGCGTCTGCGGCGCGGACGCCGACCGCGAACAACTTCTCACCCTCTTGCGCGCGGCTGGGCAAATCAATGTCGACGGCGTCATCGCCGACAAGAACCGAAGGACGACCAAGAAGATCCGCGTCGTCGGCCAGGCTCAGCAGATGCTGCGCATCGACCAGGAGGACGATCGGCCCCTCGACGATCAAATCGAGCGCGATCTCATCGCGAAGGCGATTGAGGCGATCGACGGCGGCGACATCGTCGTCGTGTCCGACTACGGCAAGGGCGTGTTGACCGATCGCGTCATCGCCGCCTGCATCGCGCGCACCCGCCAGGTCGGAAAAACGCTGATCGTCGACCCGAAGCGCCGGGAACTCGCGGACTATAGCGGCGCAACGATCCTAACGCCCAATCGCGCCGAGCTGAGCTTGGCGACCGGGATGCCCTGCGAGACAGACGAGCAAGCCGAAGCCGCCGCGCAGCGCGTGCGCGAGGCCACGGGCGCCGAAGTGCTGCTGACCCGCTCCGAGAAGGGCATGTCATTCTTCCCCGCACAAGGAGACGCGATCCATCTGCCGACGATGGCGAAGTCTGTCTTCGATGTCTCGGGCGCAGGCGACACAGTGGTCGCCCTGATCGCCGTCGGGCTCGCCGCTGGGCTGCCGATGATTGAGGCGATGAAAATCGCTAATCACGCCGCCGGCGTCGTCGTGAGCCGCTTCGGCACGGCGACGCTGTCCCTGGAAGAGCTCGCCGCCTCGATCGCGGCCTCGCACATGACGGATATCCAGGACGGAAGGCTCATGGACACGGAAACGGCGATCAGACTGCGCAAGCTTTGGGAGGCGCAAGGCTATTCGGTCGGATTCACCAACGGCTGCTTCGACCTGCTCCATCCAGGCCACATCTCGCTCGTCGCGCGGGCCAGCGTTGCTTGCGACCGGCTGATCGTCGCGCTCAATAGCGATGCGTCGGTCAGGAGGCTCAAGGGGCCGAGCCGGCCCGTGCAAACCGAAGTTGCGCGCGCCCAGGTGATCGGAGCCATCAAGGGGGTCGACGCCGTCGGACCGTTCGACGAGGACACGCCGCAGCGGATCATCGAGCAATTGCAGCCTGACGTTCTGGTGAAGGGAGCCGATTATCAGGAGCAGCAGATCGTCGGCGCGGATGTCGTTCGCGCACGCGGCGGCAAGGTCATCCGCGCCGATCTCGTAGACGGGCAATCGACAACGAGGATTTTGCAACAGGCCTCTCGCTAAGGAGAAAGCTTGACTGTTCCTAAAAAAGCGCCTGCCCCAGCTCGTAGCCAAGGTTGAGATGAATAGGCGATCTGTGCCAAATGACCTCTAAAGGGCCACGTCGGATGAGAGGGAGAAGGTAGCGTTATGACGGGGCATGAGAATCTCAAGTCAGCGCGCAAAGTAAATCGCCCCTCGAACCGCAAGTTTGGCCTCGTCTTCGCTGGCGTCTTCGTGCTCATCGGCCTCTGGCCGGCAGTGCGACACGGCGAAGGGTTTCGCTGGTGGGGGCTTGCGGCTGGCTCGGCATTCGCCAGCTTGGCTCTCTTCAAGGACAGCGTTCTGGCGCCCTTGAACGAAATCTGGTTCAAGCTTGGTTTGGCGTTGCACGCGGTGATGGGCCCGTTGATCATGGGGCTCATGTATTTTTGCGTGGTTTCGCCGATCGGGTTCGCCTTGAGAATGCTAGGCAAGGATCCTTTGCGGCTCCGCCCGTCCTCCGCCTCGACCTATTGGATTTCCCGAGAGCCGCCGGGCCCTGCGGCGAACTCCATGAAGCAGCAATTCTGAGAAGAGCGCCATGTCCTTCCTTCGCGAGCTCATCGCCTACCTGCTCACGCGCAAAAAACTCTGGATGATTCCGCTCATGGTCCTCTTCATGCTCGTCGGAGCGATATTCGTCCTCGGCCAGGGATCGGTCGTGGCCCCGTTCATCTACACGCTGTTCTGAAGCGACGACATGCTCATACTGGGTGTTTCCGCCTTCTATCACGACAGCGCCGCCGCCATCATCAAAGACGGCGAGATTATTGGGGCCGCACAGGAAGAGCGATTTACGCGGATCAAGCATGACTTCGCGTTTCCCGCCAACGCTGTCCGCTATTGTCTCGAGGCGGCTTCTGCGTCCGGCGGCGATGTCGATTACGTTGTCTATTACGAAAAGCCTTTCCTCAAATTCGAAAGGCTGCTCGAGACCTATTTGGCCTTTGCCCCGCGGGCCTTCTCGTCGTTTCGTAAAGTTATGCCGCTCTGGATCAGCGAGAAGATCTTCCAGCGCGACATTCTTCTCGACGAGCTCCGGGACATCGATGCGTCGCTCGCCTCAAACGAGAAGCTGCTGTTCTCCGAACATCACTTTTCGCATGCAGCTTCGGCCTTCTATCCGTCTCCGTTCGAGCGCGCCGTCGTCTTAACGATGGACGGGGTCGGAGAATGGGCCACAACCTCGGCCGCCCTTGGCGATGGGGCCGATCTCGCGATCATAAAGGAAATCCAATTCCCCCATTCCTTGGGTCTACTTTACTCAGCGCTGACCTACTACACAGGCTTCAAGGTCAATTCGGGGGAATATAAAGTTATGGGTCTCGCGCCCTATGGCGAGCCTAAATACGCCAAGTTGATATTCGACAATCTGATTGACGTTAAGGAGGACGGTTCCTTTCGCCTCAATCTGGAATATTTTGGATACTGCACATCCTTCACGATGACTAATGCGAAATTTGACAAGCTGTTCGGCGCGCCGGCGCGGACGCCCGAACAGCCGCTCGAGCAGCGTCACATGGACCTCGCGGCGTCTATTCAAGCGGTCACCGAAGAGCTCGTGCTGCGTCTCAGCCGGGCCCTGGCCGCTGAAACAGGCGAAAACAACCTTTGCCTTGCGGGAGGCGTCGCGCTGAATTGCGTCGCCAATGGCAAGATCCTGCGCGACGGCCGTTTTGAGCGGCTGTTTGTCCAGCCGGCCGCTGGAGACGCGGGCGGCGCGCTGGGCGCCGCGCTAGCGGCCTATCACAAGCATCTCCAACGGCCTCGATCAGTCAATGGCGCAAGGGACGCCATGAAGGGCTCCTATCTCGGCCCAGCCTATACGCAGGAGGACATCGAGCGCCGCCTCCATGCGTCGGGCGCGAAGTTTCACGTGCTGGAGCATCCCGACGCCGTGATCGAGGAGACGGCGACGGCTCTCGCATCGGGCAAGGCGGTCGGGTGGCACCAGGGACGTGCAGAGTTCGGCCCTCGCGCCCTGGGAGCGCGCTCGATTCTTGGCGATCCGCGTTCGCCGACCATGCAGAAGACCTTAAATCAAAAAGTGAAATTTCGAGAGAGCTTCCGTCCCTTCGCCCCTTCGGTGCTCCGCGACCGGGTCGCGGACTGGTTTGAGCTCGACACGGATTCGCCCTACATGCTGCTCGTCGCCAATGTGAAGCCCGAGCATTGCCGATCCATGTCCGAGAATGAGCAAGCGTTATTTGGCATTGATAAGCTCAACGTCGCACGCTCCGATATCCCGGCTGTGACGCATATCGACTACTCTGCGCGCGTACAAACCGTGCACGCCGACACCAATCCTCTGTATTTTAAGCTTCTGAAACGCTTCGAGGAGCACACCGGCTGCCCCGTGTTGATCAACACGAGCTTCAATGTACGCGGAGAGCCCATCGTCCTGACCCCCGAGGACGCATTCCGCTGCTTCATGGGAACGGACATTGAATTCCTCGTCGTTGGCAATTGCATTTTGCAGAAGAACGAACAAGATCTGGGCCTTGCCCTTGAATACAAGAACGCCTTCGAGCTCGACTAGAGACGTCGCGGAAAGGGTGAAGAGGGGCCGCGCCCCTCCTTGGCGTTCCTTAACTCGTGACTGGCCCCCCATTCGCATTGCGACCAAGGCGCCATGTCTTGAAGAAAGTGGAGTGGGGAGAGCTTTAAGATCCCGGGGGAGAGCGAGCCAGATCTACGCCAGCGCATGGCTCTCCGCTGTCGGATGGGCCTGCCCGAAGATAAGCCTAATCAGAGGCGGGAGGAAACGATTTGCAAGACTGGAACGCGGAACTTTATATGAAATTTGAGGAGGAGCGCACCCGCGCGGCGCGCGACCTGCTCTCCCGTGTTCCCGACTTCGGGCCGAAGTCTATTGTCGATCTCGGCTGCGGTCCAGGAAACAGCACGCTTCTGCTGCGCGGTCGCTTTCCCGCCGCCGCGATCCTCGGCATCGACAAATCAAGCAACATGCTGAGCGTTGCACGGCAGCGCATTCCATCAGCGAAATTCATAAATGAGGACATCGCGCAGTGGCGACCGCAAACTCCGCCGGAGTTCCTCTTCGCCAATGCGACCCTGCATTTCGTGCCTGATCACTACGCGCTCATTCAGCGCCTCGTGTCGATGCTCGCGCCCGGAGAAATCATCGCCGCTCAAATGCCGAATAGCACGCATCAGGCGTCGCATGCGCTGATGAGGATGATCTCAGCGGAAGGCCCTTGGGCGGATCGCCTGCTGCCCATCGCCAAGACCAGACCGCCAATCGGCCCTGCAGATGAGTACTATCGGCTCTTGACGCCGCTTTGCGCGAGCGTCGATATCTGGGAGACGAGCTATGTGCATCCGGTCGCCGGGCCTGAACAGATCGTAGAATGGTTTGAAGGCGCCGAGCTGCGCCCATTCCTCGATCCTCTACGCGTAGAGGAGAGCGCCACCTTCCTCTCCCGCTATCGCGAGGAGCTCGAGGCGTCTTACGATCGCCAGCCGGACGGCCGCCTGCTGTTGCACTATCCTCAACTCTTTTTCGTCGCGAGAACCAAGGACTGACGAAACGCTTGGAGAACCTCCAATATGACGGTGACGATCTATCACAACCCGGCCTGCGGCACATCGCGCAATGTTCTCGCGATGATTCGCGAGCGCGGGATCGAGCCCAAGATTGTCGAATATCTGAAGGCGCCGCCCACGGCTGCGAAGCTAAAATCGCTTCTGGCGCAGATGGGGCTTTCAGCGCGCGAACTCCTGCGCAAGCGCGGCACGCCTTACGACGAACTCGGGCTCGACGACGCCAAATGGAGCGAAGCGGAATTGATCGGCTTCATGACGAAACATCCGATCCTGATCGAACGGCCGATCGTCGAGACCCCGAAAGGAACGAGACTGTGCCGACCGAAGGAAACGGCGCTGGAAATACTGTAGGCCTACGTCGAGCTCCCGCGCGCCGCCCGTCCCGTCTGAGGACGCCGCTCCAGCGCGCTCCGGGCCAGCGCGTCGACGCGCTCGTTCATTGCGTCGCCGGCATGGCCTCTGACCCAACGCCAGTCGATCTCATGGCGCTCGCTCGCCGCTTCCAGCCTCAGCCAAAGGTCGATGTTCTTTACCGGCTTTTTATCCGCCGTCTTCCAGCCGCGCGCCTTCCAAGCCGGCATCCATTGCGTGACGCCGTTGCGCAGATATTGGGAGTCGGTGTGGAGAGTGACGGCGCAGGGCCGCGTCAGCGCTTCCAGCGCTGCGATCGCCGCCATTAGCTCCATACGATTATTGGTCGTATCCGCCTCGCCGGCCGAGATCTCCTTTTCGCGGTCGCCGAAGCGCAAAACCGCCGCGTAGCCGCCGGGCCCCGGATTGCCGGAACAGGCCCCGTCCGTCCAGATCTCGACGCGGCGCGTCATCTTGTGCCGCGGATGGCATGGCTTTGCTTGCGCTCACATATCCAGGCCATAGTCGCGCACATTCGTTATCTTTCTGTGGAATTTGAGCTTGGCGAGATATTCGCGCGGATCCTTGGGGCGAACCAGCGCGCCTGCCGGAACCGACAGCGCGTCGATGAATCGCGTGAGCAGGAAGCGCAGCGCTGCGCCACGAGCGAGTATCGGAAGGGCCGAAAGCTCGCGCGCCTCGAGCGGGCGATGGCGGTGATAGGCTTCGATCAGGGCTCGGCCTTTCGCCGGAACATATCGCCATTCATCGTCGAAACACCAAGCGTTGAGAGAGATTGCAAGATCGTAGACGAAGGCGTCGCAGCAAGCGAAATAGAAGTCGATTATCCCCGAGACGCGTTCGCCCAGGAAAAAAACGTTGTCTGGAAAGAGGTCGGCGTGAATCACGCCGCGGGGCAAATCGCGCGGCCAGTTCTCTGAAAGCGTCGCGAGCTCGGCTTCAATTAGTTCCGCCATGCCCGGCTCGACTCCGTCCGCTTCGTGCGCATGAGCGGCAAAAAGCGCGCGCCACCCATCGAGCGACAACGCATTGACGCGGCTCACGCCGAATTCGGCCCCGGCGCGGTGCAACTTGGCCATGGCTCCACCCAAGGCTTCGCAGTGACGCGCGTCCGGATGGTGCACTGCATAGCCCTCGAGGAAAGTGACGATCGCCGCGGGGCGCCCCACAAGCCGTCCGAGCGCCCTGCCCTCGCGATCCTTGACCGGCAAAGGACAGGAAACGCCTTGCGCCGACAAGTGCTCCATCAAGGAGAGGAAGAAGGGCAGATCGCCTTCGGCGACGCGCTTCTCATAAAGCGTCAGGATGTAATATCCGAACTCCAGATGCAGAAAAAAGTTCGAGTTCTCGACGCCCTCGGCGATACCCTTGCAGGAGAGAAGGGCGCCCAGCTCGTAGCGGACGAGGAAGGCGAGGAGCTCCTCGTCGCTGACTTCCGTGTAGACTGCCATGGCGCTCGTGGGCGATCTGAAAAGAAGCTTGCTCGTCACCCCTCTGTTCGAGGCGTCAGACGACCGCTCGTAACTCGCGCGGAAGCGGGAAGGAAACGTTCTCGTCAGCGGCTGAGACCGTCTCGACGGTGATGTCGAAGCGCTCGGCGAAAGCACCCATGATTTCCTCGACTAGCACTTCCGGCGCCGAGGCGCCGGCCGTGATGCCGAGCGTCCTCACATCGCCGAACAGGCTCCAGTCAATCTCATTACGACCCTGCACGAGCTGGGCCGGCGCGCCGGAGCGCTCTGCGACCTCACGCAAGCGCTGCGAATTTGAGGAATTGGGCGAGCCCACGACGATCACCGCGTCGACGAGCGGGGCGACGTGCTTCACTGCCGCCTGGCGGTTCGTGGTCGCGTAGCAGATGTCTTCTTTATGAGGTCCGACGATCGCCGGAAAACGCTTGGTCAACGCCTCGATGACCTCTTGCGAGTCGTCGAGGGAGAGCGTCGTCTGGGTGACATAAGCGAGTGGCTCCCCGTCATCGAGAGCAAGCTTTTCGACGTCAGCGACGGATTCGACGAGAACCACCGCACCGTCAGGCAACTGCCCCATCGTGCCCACGACCTCCGGATGGCCGGCGTGGCCCACAAGCAGCACCCGGCGGCCGCGCCGATGGTGAATTTCAGCCTCGCGATGCACCTTTGTCACGAGCGGGCACGTCGCGTCGATTGCAAGAAGACTGCGCCCGGCCGCGTCGGCGGAGACGGATTTCGGGACGCCGTGCGCCGAAAAGATAACGGGAGCCCGCGTGTCCGGCACCTCCTCGAGTTCCTCGACGAAGATCGCCCCCTTGGCTTTCAGCGCTTCCACCACATAGCGATTGTGAACAATTTCGTGGCGGACATAGACCGGCGCGCCATAGACCGTCAGCGCCCGTTCCACCGCGTCGATGGCGCGCACCACTCCGGCGCAGAAGCCGCGCGGAGAGCAGAGTAATATCCTCAACGGCGGCTTCTCGATGCGGGACTGCGCGTTCATCGGGGCGCTCTTTGGGAAAGTTATGCTGGGCCGAGGCGGGGCCTAGCCAGACGCGCGACCCTGCGACGCCTTGGGTCGAACTGATGTCGCGCCGGGGAAGCCCTGTCAAGCCACGCAGGAAAGGCTGGGCCGTCGAAAAGCTTCACCCCGCCAAGAGGCGCAAAATTCTTAAGCTGCCGCCATCATCCGTTGTAGGGGGTGTAAATGCGCCCTTCCCTGGCGCCTCGGCGCCGCGAAGAAACGAAGGGGTCGAAAACAACATGCTCGGCCGGACGGACCGAGTCGCCTGACGGCCTATCCTTGCGAGGAGGTTGGGGATTTGAAGAGTTAGCGGGGCGATCGCCCCGCCTTGACCTTGAGGAGCCTCCGGAATCGACAAACTTCATTCGCCGCACTCCAAAATATAAGTGGCCTGGGTCGACGCGAGCCGCCGCCAAGCCTATGAGCTTGAGCAGCGACTGCATACAGCAAATACGGACCTCTGACTGTTGCACAAAAGCCACAGTGGTAAACAAAATACAAACCAGCGGCTCACGTCGGCGCCGACCGACGTCCTGCACGCCACCTTGACCCTCCCAATGCGCGAGCGATTCCGTTCGAGCCTAAAGCGCGCTAGGTTGGGCCCGCGTTGA
Organism: uncultured Alphaproteobacteria bacterium; assembly: GCA_963808525.1. Classification (GTDB taxonomy): domain Bacteria; phylum Pseudomonadota; class Alphaproteobacteria; order Rhizobiales; family Beijerinckiaceae; genus Methylocystis. The sequence continues at coordinate 250,376 of CAWEGE010000017.1, read as the reverse complement.
GCGATTCACGTCTCGCGCCCGAAGGTGACTATGCGCGTTCTTGGGATTGAAACCACCTGCGACGAGACTGCCGTGGCCGTCGTCGAAGAAAAATTGGGCGGCGTGGGCGCAGAAATCCTCTCCAACGAGGTGATGAGCCAGATCGCCCGACATGCGGCCTATGGGGGCGTCGTGCCCGAGATTGCCGCAAGGGCGCATATTGAAGTCCTCGACAGGCTGATCGGCCGGGCGCTCGCGGACGCCCGCACCGAAATAGAGCGGCTCGACGCGGTGGCGGCGGCGGCAGGCCCCGGCCTCATCGGCGGAGTGCTCATTGGCCTCACCGCCGGCAAGGCCTTAGCGCTCGCCGCCAAAAAACCCTTCATCGCGGTCAATCATCTCGAGGCCCATGCGCTCACCGCGCGGCTTACCGAAGGGATCGGCTTTCCTTATCTCGCGCTGATCGCCTCGGGCGGACACACTCAGATTGTCGCGGTGCGCGGGATCGGCGACTATGAAAAACTCGGCGCGACGGTTGACGACGCCGCAGGCGAGGCCTTCGACAAGGTCGGCAAAATGTTGGGGCTGCCCTACCCGGGCGGACCCGAGCTCGAGGCGCTGGCTCGCCAGGGCGATCCGCAGCGATTCGATTTTCCGCGTCCGATGATTGGCCGGCCTGACGCCAACTTCTCATTTTCCGGCCTCAAAACCGCAGCGCGACAGGCCCTTATGCGTCTCGGCGATGCGCCGAGCGAAGGCGACAGACGCGATCTCGCCGCCTCCTTTCAAGCGGCGGTCGTCGATGTGGTCATCGATCAACTCCGCGTGGCGTTGCGCATCTTCGGCAAGGCCGACGGAAGCTTGCAGGGCTTGGCGATGGGCGGCGGCGTGTGCGCCAACGAGGCGCTGCGACAGGCGCTCTCGCGCCTTTGCGGCGAGGCGGGACTGCGTCTCGCGACCCCGCCCCCCGAACTCTGCTCGGACAATGGGGCAATGATCGCCTTTGCCGGGCTTGAGCGTTTCAAGCTCGGGCTCGTCGACGAGCTCTCTTTTGCGCCGCGCCCGCGCTGGCCTCTCGACGCCTTGCAACGCCGCGCCGGAACTGTCGCTCAAGCATGACTCGCGCATCTGTCATGGCGCTCGGCGCCGGCGCCTGGGGCACTGCGCTCGCCAATGTGGCGGCCGTCGGCCGTGCGCGCGTTCCCCTTTGGGGACGAGATCCGGTTCACGTGGAGGAGCTCGCGCGCACCCGCGAAAACGCCCGCCTTTTATCGGGCTTGCGTCTCGCCGACGCCGTAACGCCGACCGCCGATCTCTCCGAGGTCCGAGCTGCCGAGATCGTGCTTTGCGCGGTGCCGGCACAAGCGGTGCGCAGCGTCGCCCGAGCTGCGCGCCCCTACCTCGCGACGGGAGCAGCCTTCGTCATTTGCGCCAAGGGAATTGAGCAGGGCACACGCGCTTTTATGAGCGAGGTGGTGTCCGAGGAGGCGCCGCAAGTCGAAATTGCCGTTCTCTCGGGCCCGAGTTTTGCAGCCGACGTATGCCAAGGACTCCCTACGGCGGTCACGGTCGCGGCCAGGACGGAAGCGCTCGCGCAGCAGTTGGCAGAGCAGTTGTCGAGCCGCAGCTTTCGCCTGTATCGGTCGGTGGATGTGCGCGGAGTCGAGATCGGCGGGGCGGCCAAGAACGTGCTCGCTATCGCCTGTGGCATGGCCGCGGGGCGTAGGCTCGGCGCGTCGGCCAATGCGGCGCTTATCGCCCGTGGATTCGCTGAACTCAGGCGCCTCGGCGCCGCTTGGGGCGCGAAAACCGAAACCCTCATGGGTCTCTCCGGCCTTGGAGACTTGGTGCTGACATGCGGCTCAAATCAGTCTCGTAATTTTGCCCTCGGGGAGGCGCTGGGGCGGGGCGAAGCGCTGAAGGACGCCAGCCACGGCAAACTGGCGGAGGGCGCCTTCACCGCCTCCGCATTAACGGAGATCGCCCGCTCTCGATCGGTTGAAATGCCTATCTGTCAATCGGTCACCGAAATCCTCGCCGGCAGTTTGGCCGTCGAGTTCGGCGATCGACGCGCTTCTGATGCGACCGCTGCGAGCCGAGGGATGACGGAACAGCGGCGACGGTCGTCTAAAGACTGGCCATCGCCGGTTCCCGTTCTTCACGCAGTGGCGATATATTGGTGCAGCGCCCGACGTTCCGCGTCGATCGTATCGATGCGATACTTGACAGCGTCGCCGATCGACACGAGACCGACGAGGCGCCCTTCGCGCAGAACCGGCAGATGCCGACGCCGCTCAATCGTCATGGTTTCCATCGCATCATCGACGCTGTCGTGCTCGGACAGGAAGCGGAAATTGCGCCCCATATGGCTCTCTATCCGCTCACTCAGGGCGTCGGCTCCCCGCTCGGCGATCGCCGCCAGAATGTCGGTCTCAGAGATGACGCCGGCGACCTCGCCCCAGCGATCAATCACCACGAGGGCGCCAATTCCGCGCTGTGCGAGTTCCGCCGCGGCTTCCTTCAAGGTCTGCTCCGGCGTCGTCGTAAACACTTCGGCCCCTTTGAGGGCGAGAATACGCGCAATGCTCATACTGCGGATCTCCCTTGAGGCGAATGCGCCCCCATTTGGACACACTCGGAGTAATCTCTGTAACGCGGCCCGGTCTCAACCGTTCCCCGCAAAAGACAATTGTTTCTGCTCTTCGTGTATGAGGCGAACAAGCTGGTGCACTGCAGCGAAGATCTGTTGGCGCGTTGATTCCAGAATGCTGCTAGGTTTGAGGAGCCCGAATGCCGTTCAGGAAGAAGACTATCATCGATGAGCTCAAGCTCGGCCAAGCTGCCGCGATTGCGATCAGTCGGCGATGGCGCCTGTCACGCGATCGGAGAAACAGGCTTAAGGGGCGCTCGCGGCCGGGCGGACGAGTATGGTAAAGCCAACTGTGACACCCGATACGTCTTCGCGGGAGGATCGCGCGCGGTATCGCGAGTTGATAGCCGCCGCCAAGAGGCTGCCGCCAATTAGAACAGCCGTCGTCCATCCTTGCGATGAGGCTTCACTGCTGGGCGCGCTCGAGGCTAGCGACGAGGGACTGATCATTCCGATCCTAGTGGGTCCGGAGCCCAAAATCCGCGCCGCCGCCCAAGCGACCGGGCGCTGCCTCGATGGCTTCGAGCTCGTTGCCGCGCCGCACAGCCACGCCGCTGCTGGGCGCGCCGCCGAGTTGGCGCGCGAAGGCCGAGTCGATGCGCTCATGAAAGGCTCTTTGCACACCGACGAACTGATGGCGGCGGCGCTCGACCCTGCGATGGGGCTGCGCACCGAGCGACGTATGAGCCATGTCTTTGCGATCGACGCGCCGCACTATAGTAAGCCTCTCTTCATTACCGACGCCGCCATCAACATCTATCCCGACCTAGAGACGAAGCGCGACATCGTGCAGAACGCCATCGACCTCGCCCGAGCCTTAAGGATCGATCCGCCAAAAGTCGCAATCCTGTCCGCGGTCGAAACGGTTACGCCGAAAATCCCCTCGACGATCGACGCCGCCGCGCTCTGCAAGATGGCGGATCGCGGCCAGATTACGGGCGGGATTCTCGACGGCCCGCTCGCCTTCGACAACGCCGTCTCCAAGGAGGCCGCGCGCGCCAAAGGGATCGTCTCGGCGGTCGCCGGAGACGCCGACATTCTCGTCGCGCCGGACCTCGAAGCCGGCAACATGTTGGCGAAGCAATTGGTCTATCTCGGCGACGCCGGCATCGCAGGGCTCGTGCTCGGAGCGCGGGTCCCTATCATGCTGACAAGCCGGGCCGACGGCGTGCTTTCGCGGCTCGCCTCCGCGGCTCTAGCGCAAATTTTTTCGCATTGGCGTCAGAGAGGCGGGTGGCGAGAGACGGAGGAGAAAATGGCGGCTCATGCAGCGGCCGAGCTCAGCTGATGAGTCGCCGAGTTGCTTGATCTTTGCCAACTCTCGGTGCAGGCGAAAAGAAACGCCTTCATGTTCGCCGCGGGAACATGAAGGCGCTCTTTTACCGAGCAGTCGCTGAAATTAAGCCGAGATGCGTTCGTCACCTTCCGACGGCTCGCGCAGCACATAGCCGCGGCCCCAGACCGTCTCGATGTAGTTGCGGCCTTCGCTGGCGTTGGCGAGCTTTTTCCTCAGCTTACAGATGAAGACGTCAATGATTTTGAGCTCCGGCTCGTCCATGCCGCCATAGAGGTGGTTGAGGAACATTTCCTTGGTCAGTGTCGTGCCCTTGCGCAACGACAGCAGCTCGAGCATCTGGTATTCTTTGCCGGTGAGATGCACGCGGGCCCCGCCGACCTCGACGGTCTTCTGGTCGAGATTGACGACGAGATCGCCTGTGGCGATGACGGACTGGGCGTGCCCTTTCGAGCGGCGCACGATGGCGTGAATGCGGGCGACGAGCTCGTCCTTGTGGAACGGCTTGGTCAGATAATCGTCGGCGCCGAAGCCCAATCCCTTCACCTTGTCCTCGATGCCGGCCAGACCGGAAAGGATCAGGATCGGAGTCTTGACCTTGGCGACGCGCAGGGTGCGCAGCACCTCATAGCCCGACATATCGGGGAGGTTCAGGTCGAGCAGGATGATATCGTAGTCGTAAAGCTTGCCGAGGTCGATGCCTTCCTCTCCGAGATCTGTCGTATAGACGTTGAAGTTCTCGGATTTCAGCATAAGCTCGATGCTTTGAGCTGTCGCGCTATCGTCTTCAATTAGTAAAACGCGCATGTCAGATCCCCACCGAGCCCTTGCTCTAGCCTGCGATGATTGCTTGCCGAACCCCGCCGGCGCCTGTTGCCAAACCCCAGTCGAACACCACTTTGCCCGATTTAATTAACCCTAACTCCTCAATGGTTAAGAAACCCTCACTCACACAGAGGAGGATGTGGAATCGGCGCTGTCCAGAGCCTTCCCTTCTCCTGCCCGCAACCCCAAGTAGTCGAGCCGAAGAATTCTCGTCTCCCAGCATACCGAATCACTCGCAAGCGAATGTATAACTCGCAACTGACCGGCCGTGAATCCTGGGCTCCCGCAAATAGGCCGAATATTTCTGCATCGCTCCCGCCTAGGGGGGTCCGTTGCCGGCTTGCCGCCCTTCAACGCGCCAGAGCGGGGTCCGACCAGGCGGATGACGCCTGCTGCTAAGAGGCGAGCAGCGCGTCGAGGCGGCCCGCCTCCTCCAGCGTGTAAAGATCATCGCAGCCGCCGATGTGACTCTCGCCGATGAAAATTTGGGGGACGGTGCGACGCGCGCCGGCCCGCTCGGCCATCTTCGAACGGCCGACAGCATCGCCGTCGACGCTGATCTCCTCGAAGGTCACGCCCTTTTGTGTGAGGAGCCGCTTTGCCGCAATGCAATAAGGGCAGCTTGAAGTGGTGTAGATCACGACCTTGGGCATCACTGGTTCCGTTTCCGAACGAGGCCCTGGCCTGGACCCCTGGCCATGTCCGAGCGCGTCGAGGCCAAGATGGGTGAAAAGCTGTTTCGCGACAGCGGCTCGCGCCATCGAAAACCCGTCAATCCTAGCACGGCGCCGACTGGATTAGGAGGGACGGGTGCAGCCGGTCGCCGAATTTCGCCTTAGCCGCTTTCCCAGAGCCACGCCGCGCCCCGCACGCCGCTGCTGTCTCCGTGGCGATTTTTCACGACGGGCGTCGCGAGCGCGTCGGTGAAGGCGTATTCCCCGACAAGCCGCTCCAACCCTTGGTAGACGCGGTCGATATTGGAAACGCCGCCGCCAAGCACCACCACGTCGGGGTCGACGATATTGACGACTGAGGCCAGCGCCCGCGCCAGGCGGTCTCGATAAGCGTCGAGGGCCTCGAGCGCGAGAGGATCGCCGGCGTCCGCTCGGAGCGCGACCTCTTCCGCGGCGACCTTTTCGCCGCTGCTCCGTCCATAACCCGCGGCGAGCGCGCCGCCGCAGAGATAGGTTTCGACGCAGCCTTCGCGCCCGCAATAGCAAGTGGGGCCGGGATATTCGTCGCCGGGCATGCGCGGCAGCGGATTGTGGCCCCATTCGCCGGCGAGCGCATTCGCGCCTCTCAGAAGCCTGCCGTGGATCATCAGCCCGCCGCCGACGCCTGTCCCGAGAATGACTTCGAAAACGACCGCTCTCCCCTCGCCGGCCCCGTCCGTCGCCTCCGACAAGGCGAAGCAATTGGCGTCGTTTTCGATTCGCGTTTCGCGTCTGAGCGCGCGACCGAGGTCTTCAGCCACGGGACGGCCATTGAGAACCAGCGTGTTGGAGTTTCGGATGCGCCCGTTCGCCGGCGAGATGGAGCCCGGCACGCCGACGCCGACCCGCCCCTCTTGGCCGATTTCGGCTTCAATCGAGCCGACGAGCGCGGCGATTTCTCTGATGATGGCTGCGTAATCGGAAGCGGGCGTCCGAATTCGGCGACGAAGCAGCGTCTCGCCTGAGGGATCCAGCGCGATCGCTTCGGTTTTCGTCCCGCCAAGGTCGACGCCGATACGCAGCCGCTGCGCGGTCACCGGGTGCGCGCTCGATCGAGATTCTTGGCGTCCTTCAGAGCCGATTTGGCCGATTTGTCGATGCGCGCCTGGTCGAGATCAAGGTCCGTCGCCTGCACGCCTTCCCATTTCGCTCCGGCGAGGTCGGCGCCCGACGCGTCGGCGTCTTCGAGAGCCGCCCCCGAAAAATTGGCTCCGGCCGCATGAAGGAAGCGCAAATCGGCGTGGCTCAAATTGGCCGCGGTGAAATCAGCTCCTTCGGCATCCGCCGTGCTGAGCACGATGCGCATCAAACCCATGGACTGGTTCTTCATGTCCGAGGAGAGATCAGCGTGCACGAATTTCGCCCCGCGTAATCTTGCGCCGGTGAGATCGCCAGTGACGCGGGCGAGCGAGAAATCGGCGCCGTCGGCGCGAAGGCGCTGCATCTGAGCGGAGAAAAGATGCGCGTCGATGAGCGACGCATGAGAAAGATCCGCCTCCAGCAGCCACGCCTGATCAAGGATCGCATGATCGAGCTTTGCGCCGACAAGGCGCGTTTTCACAAGGCGCGCTGCGTGGAGATTCACCCCGGAAAGATCGAGGCCCGAGAGGTCGAGCCCGTTGAGGCTCTTTCCCGAAAGGTCGATGCGTGCGTCGCCGCTCGTCCTTCTCTTGAGGATGGCCTCGATCGCCTCACGCGTCAGCTCAGCTTGGGAATAGGCGGGTTGGGCAAGGTCCACGCCGCGCAGCAGCTCTTGGGCGCCTGACGAGGCCGTCAGGAGGAGAAGCAAGAGCGCGGCGCTTCCCATCACTCGAATGCGCTTTTCGCCGGTCATTCTGTCGGACTCTGTTGTTGATGCGCGGCCAACTCCTGCGCCTGTTGAATCCATTTGCCGCGCTCAATGCGGCCCGGTGTCGCAAGCGCCGCGCCGATCCAGCGCGCGTTGTCGAGGCTCCATTCGGCGATTTGATCGAAGTGATAGATACCCAGAGCGTTCAGCTTGGCCTCGCTCTTGGGTCCTACCCCTTTGATCTTCTTGAGATCGTCCGCCCCAGCGGCGCGCGGAGCCGCCAGAGCCTCGGGCTGCTTGCCCGGCAGAGGCTTTTCGCTCGAGGGTTCGGGAGCCAAGGATGCCTGGCCCTTCACTGGCCCCGGCCCGACTTGTGGCGATGGCGCAGACTCCGTCTCGGCGCGTCGGACCTTGCCGCCATCACAGAATTGCAGGATCGGGCCAGCCGCAGGTCGCGACTTGAGCCTCCCCGTCGCGGGCGCCGATCCGCCGGTTTTGAACGCGCCCCCGCTCAACACGCCGAGGAAGTAGGCGGCGCCCGCGAGCGAGGCGAATTCTAGGGTCAGAGCCTCTCGTCCCTGGAATTTTTTGGTCAAAAGCGTTGCGGCAAGCGAGATGAGCGTCGCAGCCCCCAACAGAGCGAAGCCTATGTCGGACTTGAAGCCCGCGCTCGGCGGCTTTGTCACGACACCCACGAGGAGGCCAAGCGCCGCAGCGCCGGCAAACCATGGCCAGCCCAGAGTGAGCAGATAAAGCATGGCCTTTTCCTCCTCCCCCTCGCACAAGCCAAGCGGCGTTCGGGTTGGTGTTGTCAGGGCGTTGCGGCGGCAGGCGTGGTCAGTTGCAGAACGAGACCGTAACCCTGCGGCAGCCTCAAGGCGAGCGATTTGGCCAAGTTGCCGGCTGGCTTCGCCTCGCCCGTCAGGGTGACGAGCCGATCGGAAATGATGAGCTGGCCTCGGCCGAGATCAGCCAGCGCTTGAAGCCCGGCGGCGATCGCCGCCGAAAAGTTTCTGGGAGCTCCGCCGGCCGGCGCCAACGCGTCCGAGATGGTCCCTCTCGGAAACAGGCTTGGCGTAGAAGCGCGTATTCGTTCAAGATCTTGGTAGGGCGCAGAGCCCTCGAGCCGCAGCGCGCCCGCGCCGTATTTGGCTGAGAAAATAAACGGTGACACGACTGCGGGCGCAACCTTCAATTCAACCGTCCTGGAGCCGGCGGGGGGAGAGGCCGCAGCACTGAGGAATTTCGCGTAGTCCACTTCAGGGCGCATTTCACCGCTAAGGGACAGGGTCGCCTCGGAAAGCCTGGCGAGCCCTGGATCGAGCGCTCCCAACTGGGTCGCGGCGAAGACCGTGAGGCTGGAGAAGACCGGGGGCGCCCCGAGCGCCCATTCGGCGCGGTCCTCGACCTCGAGCCCGAGCTTGGCCAGAAGGTCGCGCAGCTCCACCCGAGCTTTTCCCGGCGACGCAAAACCCGTGATGACCGCGCTTGATCCGTGACGCTCTATCTCGAGAACAAAGGGTTTGACTGTAGGAGGCGCCCGCAATCCCCCGATGACTTTGCCGACGCCGGGCAGGTTGGAGAGCAACGTCATGTCTTGATCTCGGTCGGCCTCGGAAACTGCCAAGCCTTCAATCGCCAAGTCGCGGCCCGAAACCTGGAGCTTGACGTTTAAAAGCCCTTCCCCGCGCTGTGACAACACGCGTTCCGCGCTCCCGCGAAGCCCGGCCTCGACCTGGAGGGCGAGCGATGGCGCTCCGAAGTAAACAAGTCCCGCCAGGACGGATAGCCCGATTAGTCCTTTCAGCGTTTGGAGCATCTCCCTCGCGCCTCCATTGGCAGACTCGGGGCTAGCCTAAACCCGAGCCAGGGCCGCGTGAACCCACAATCAACCCCTGGCTCGCGCCCCGCGCCCCAGGCCACGCTTTCTCCATGATTATCGGCTTAATTGACCCGCAGGTGTCCGCTGCGTCGAAACCGTCGCTAGCCCACACAGCGAAGCTAACATTTCGGGGACTCTTCGATCGGAAGGCCGAGCGTGACGGCGCTGCCCGCCCCGTTGAGAAGGAAGGGAGAAAATTCCATGAAGAAGCTCATACTGCTCGCCGTGGCTCTGGCCTTGGGTGGGTGCTACACCCCGCAGGATCGTGCTGTCGGCGGCGCAGCGATTGGCGGCGTGACCGGCGCGACCGTCGGCGCCATAGCGTCCAACGGCCGGGCGGGGGGAACGCTTGCGGGCGCCGCGCTCGGCGCCGCGACGGGCGCCGTCCTTGGCGCCGCGACTGCGCCCCCGCCCCCGCCGCCGCCTCCCCCGCCGCCGCGTTGCGCGCGATGGGGCCGCGACTACTACGGCGAACCCGTCTGCCTCGCGTTCTACTGATCGAAAGGCTGCGGAACTCGCGGCCCGGGCGCCCGAGCCCGGGCTTTCGCTGTTAGCATCGTGAGCGAACAGGCTTCCCCACCGACAAACAACTAAAATCCTGGCAGCAGCAACTCTGCCCGCAGGCCTCCACTCGGGCTGTCCGTCAAATGCAACGAGCCGCCGTAGGCTGCGGCGAGATCGGCCACGATCGAAAGCCCCAAGCCCGAACCGGGCTTCGTTTCGTCAAGCCGGCGGCCACGCTGTGTGGCGGCGATTTGAAGCTCTGGGGGGAGGCCTGGCCCGTCGTCGTCGATCCTGACAAGCAGCGCGCTTCGGCCTTCTGACTCTGTCGTGACGAGAGTTGCCTCCACCTGCACCGCTTCTCGCGCCCATTTGCCCGCGTTGTCGGCGAGATTACCAATCATGTCGTCGAAATCCTGCGGCTCCCCGGCAAACCAAAGCGCATCCGACGCCTGGAGCGAAAATTGAATTCTCCGGGTTGCGTAGAGCTTCGTGAAGGTGCGCAGGAGCGCCGACAGAGCCGGCGCCACCCGAGTTGACGAACCCAGGGCCCCGGCCCGCGCCGCCGCCCGGGCGCGGTCGAGATAATAGGCGACCTGATGACGCATGACCTGCGCCTGTTCGCTAACCTTCTCTGAGAGAGGCGAGGGGGCGGCGTCAGCCTCATTGATGATGACGCTGAGCGGCGTCTTCAACGCGTGGGCGAGATTGCCGACCTGCGTTTTTGCGCGCTCCACAATCTCGCGGTTCGCCACCATCAAAAGGTTGAGCTCCTCCACGAGGGGCGCGACCTCAGTGGGGTAGACTCCTTGGATTCGGTCGTGCGCGCCGCGCCGGATTTGGCCGAGTTCTTCCCGTAATGCCCGAAGAGGCCTCAGCCCCACACGCACCTGAACCGCCGCCGCCGCGGCGAGTGCGACCCCCAGCAGTGTAAAGGCGCCGACAAGAATGAAGCGAAACCGCTCAATCCTCGGTTCGATCTCGTCGAGGCTCGCAGCGACCTGCAGAAGGTACACACCCGCGTCCCGGACGTTGGTCCTTGATTGGACCATATAGAGACGGTCGCCGGCCGGTCCCTCAACCTCTCCCCCATGTATGCCTGCCAACTCGCTCCCTGAGGAGGAGGGGCGAAGTTTCTGGAGTTGCTCGGTGAACAGCGAGTGAGAAGTCACAATCTCACGGGGCGTCACATCGGTCCTGGTCACCTGCCAGTACCAGCCCTTGAGCGGAAGCTCGAACCTCGGCTCGGGAAGTTCGATCGCAATCTCTCGCCCTTCCTGGGCGGAACTTTCTACATCCCTCCCCATTTTCTTCAGATACCCCTCGAGCTTCTGCTCGAAGTTCTCCAACTCGCTGCGGCGATAGAACTCGGTGAGCAGAAACGAGGCGACGAGGAGCAGCGGGAAGCTCAGCGCGGCGGCAGATAAAAAAAGACGTCCTGCGATAGAACCGGCGGCGGGGAGCCAATCACGCATCGTCGATCAGCTTTTCTCTCGTTCGCCGGGCCCCACCGCGAGATAGCCTAACCCTCGCACGGTTTGAATGAGATCGACGCCCAGCTTCTTACGCAGACGGCCAACGAACACTTCGATGGTGTTCGAGTCGCGGTCGAAATCTTGATCGTAAAGATGTTCAATGATTTCCGTACGAGAGATCACGCGGCCAGCGTGGTGAAGAAGATAGGCTAACAGCCTGTACTCATGGGAGGTAAGCTTTACGGGAGCGCCGTCCACGACGACGCGGCCCGCTTTCGCGTCGAGCGTCACGGGGCCGCAGACGATCTCGTTTGTCGCTCGGCCGGACGCCCGCCGCAACAGCGCGCGAAGACGCGCCAGGACCTCCTCCATATGAAACGGCTTCGCCACATAATCGTCAGCGCCGGCGTCGAAGCCTTGCACCTTGTCGCTCCAACGATCCCGAGCGGTCAGGATTAATACGGGCGTGAGACGACCCGCCTTGCGCCATTCTTGCAGCACGGTGACGCCATCCTTCTTGGGCAGACCCACGTCGAGCACAATCGCATCATAAGGCTCTGTATCCCCTAAGAAATGTCCCTCCTCGCCGTCGAAGGCGCGATCCACCGCGTAACCGGCCTGCTGGAACGCTTCGACAAGTTGCCGATTCAAGTCTTTGTCGTCCTCGACCACAAGTAGCCGCACTTCCTTGTCCCTCTCCTGCGGGCCTAAGGCCGCTTTTCGCGCCATGGGTGGGGTTTTCCGTCAGCGGCGTTTAGGGGAACGCGCTCAATCCGTCCGTCACGGCGCATGACTGTGATATCGTAGATGAAGACCTCGCCGTTGCGGCAGAGCTGCGCCGCCAGCGCCTCTCCTTGGTTCTCGACCCCAGCCCGTCGAAGAAGCGGAAGCGGGTCGACCAATCCATGTTGCGCAATTTTCTCGCGGGTCTGCGCAATCGTGTAGCATTCCGATGCGGGCGCTTCCGCCCCGCGAGCGCTGGCGGCGCAGATGAGCGCCGCGCCGACCGCCAATATCGTTGCCCCGCGCCGCAACATCACCGCAAAATCCCTCCCAAGGAAACCCTATAATCTGCCTCCTGAACTCGGGATGAACGGACCCTGACGCTCGCGCGAAGGGCCAGTTCGCGCCAAAACGTCAGCGAGACCGCTTGGGCCAGGACTTCGGCCACCGGCGAATAAAACGCGGGAGTTCGTCCACCTCGGTTTCCTGCTCGCTTGCCTCCACCCGCCCCCTGACAGACATTCCGACGTTATGAATGCTCTCCGGATCTCCGGTCAGGAGGTGGTGCCAGGAGGGTAGGGGTTTGCCCTCAAGCCGCAAGCGGTAGGAGCAGCTTGGGGGAAGCCATGAGATCCCGGCGAGCCTCGCTGGCGTTAACCGTACACATTCAGGAACCAAGCGCTTTCGCCCTCGATATCGGGAGCACCGGCAGCTGTGGTGATCCAGCAATCGACAGGCGACGCCGGTGTGGTGAATTTCGCCGCTGTCCTCGTCCTCCAACTTGACAAGACAGCAGCGGCCGCAGCCGTCACAGAGCCGCTCCCACTCCGAGGGGGTCAGAGAGGCAAGGGGCTTCTCCCAGAAACGCTTAGAATCAGCGACCATGAATGCCGACTTGACGGTCTCCCTTGGCTCAGCCCAGCTAAGGCCTTATCTTTAATGGTCGGAGCCTGGACCATCGTCAACAGGGTTTGAGAAGTGCTAGGATCGGCATCCAAAGGAAAGACCGTAGGGCGGGGGTTCCCATCTTGTGGCAGAAACTGAAAAACCTACACATCGTCAAGCGTATTCAACGTTCCCTACTCGCTATCGACGCCTCCATCGATTGGGGCATGTTCGACAGCGGTCGTAGGTCGAGGGAAAGCTACGAAAAATTCTCCAACTTCATGTCGCGTTTCCACGTCTCGGGCCCTGCACGCCTGGTCGTGGAGGTGTTGTGTGAGACTTTGACGCTGGGCTTCGCCGTCGGACTTGTCGCTCTGACCCTCGCCCTTTCGGCGTTTCGCCTGACGAGCGAGCACGACTGGCTCAAGCGCGCCGATCTCGCCGTCACATTTTTCGATCGTTACGGGACCGAGGTCGGCAACCGCGGCATCAGGCATGACGACGCCGTGCCGTTGGAGCAATATCCGCCTCATCTAGTCAAAGCTGTCCTCGCGACGGAGGACAGAAGATTTTACGAGCATTTTGGCATCGACGTAATCGGAACGGCGCGCGCGCTGACGGTGAATGCGAAGTCTTCCGGCGTGGTTCAAGGTGGCTCCTCTATCACACAGCAACTCGCCAAGAACCTCTTTCTTTCGAACGAGCGCACCGTAACGCGCAAGATCAATGAAGCTTTTCTCGCGCTGTGGCTCGAGCACCATTTGACGAAAAGGGATATTTTACAGCTCTACCTTGATCGCGTCTATATGGGCGGAGGCACCTTCGGCGTGCAGGCGGCCGCGGAGTTCTATTTTGGTAAATCCGTCAAGGACGTGACCGTCGCGGAGGCCGCGATGCTCGCCGGCTTGTTCAAGGCTCCGACCAAATACGCCCCTCACGTCAATCTGCCGGCGGCGCGCGCCAGGGCGAATGACGTGTTGAACAACCTCGTCGAATTCGGATTCATGTCCGAAAGCGAGGTGGCGCAAGCCAAGCGGAACCCAGCAACGCCGGTTGCAAGGAAGGAGGATTCGAGTCCTGACTGGTATTTGGACTACGCCTATGGCGAGGTGCAAAAGCTCGCAGAGTCCGGCAAGCTCGGCGAGGAGCGCATCCTAACTGTTCGCTTGGCCCTCGACTCGAACGTGCAGAAGCGAGCGGATTCCGTCATCGAGGACAATCTTCGCCTCAGCGGAAAATCCTATCACGTCAAACAAGGCGCGATGGTCGTTATGGAGCCTGATGGCGCCCTACGCGCGCTCGTCGGCGGTCGTGACTATGGCGCAAGTCAATTCAACCGCGCGACGGAAGCGCTGCGGCAGCCCGGCTCGTCTTTTAAGCCTTATGTGTACCTGACTGCTTTGATGACCGGCAAGTTCAAGCCGACGACTATCGTCGTGGATTCGCCCGTTTGCATCGGCAATTGGTGCCCTCATAATTTCGGCGGCTCCTATGCCGGATCACTGCCCCTCGCCAACGCGTTGGCGCGATCGCTGAACACCGTCGCCGTCAAGCTTTCGATCGCGATCGGCAACGGCAATCCAAAGATCGGCCGCGCGAAAATCGTCGAAACGGCGCGCGCTTTAGGGATTACCGCGCCCCTGACGGATACGCCCTCTCTTCCGATCGGGGCCTGCGAGTTGACGGTGCTGGAGCATTCCGCCGCCTATGCCGCTTTCGTCAACGGGGGAAAGCGCACCACGCCCTACTCTGCCGTGGAAATTTCTAATCGAAGGGGCGACGTGCTTTACAAACATGATCGAGACGCCCCGAAACAGGTTCAAGCGGTTCCCCTCGACAAGGTCATTGAGCTCGGCTCCATGATGCGGAAGGTCGTTGCGGAAGGCACGGGGCGCGCAGCCGACCTGGGTTCAGGCATCGACGTGATCGGCAAAACCGGCACGACCAACGGATTCAAGGACGCCTGGTTCTGCGGCTATTCGGGCACGATGGGCGGCTGCATCTGGTATGGCAACGACGACGGCGAGTTGATGAACAACATGACGGGTGGCTCGCTGCCGGCGCACACTTGGCATGATGTGATGGCGTATGCGCACCAGGGAGTACAGATAAAGCCGATCGTGGGAATGACGCCGTCCGCGCCGCCTCAGACGGCCGCCAATGACGCGTCCGCGGCCAAGACTGCCGATCCCGGCGCGCTCCAGCGCCCCGCCTCTCTTTCCAAGGGAGCGGCCGAGGCGCTCTCTGCGATCGCCGCCAAAGCCAAGAATCTTCCGCTCGGCAAAGGCGCAAAGATGGAGGAGCCCGCTCAGCCGCGCCCCGCGCAAGCGGCGGCGCAAAATTCCCCGATTGGCGGCGGCTCTTTAGAATGATTCTCACAGAACTTCGCCTACGGCCAGGGAACTAAAGCTTTGCTCCAGAGATCGTCACCTTCTCCCGGGGCGCAGAGTGGGTTTGGCTCGACGTCGCGACGTTCGCACCAAATCTACATCAACGCCTTTTGGACCGCAGCTTGCGGCTTAGCGCTTGGTCTCGCGGCGACATGGGCGGCGCTCGACGCGGGTTATGGATTTGGCCCTCTTGTCGCCGGCCCCTGGACCGCTTGGCCACAGACAGGCGGTCCGGAAATCGATCCCTATGCTCGGGCTGCGTTCGCCCAACGCGGAGAGGCGCCGCTGGCGCGTGAATTGGGAGTGGCCTTTGTCGCCAGAACCGACTCGAGCGGCGCGCCGCTCAACGGTCATTGTGATTACCTTATCCGTTCACCCGTTCCGCCGGCTCGTTTCTGGACGCTGAGCCTTCTCGATTTGAAAGGCGCGCCGCCGACCACTGACACGCAGAGATACGCCTATACCTCTGCAGAGATCCTAAGACGCGAGGGCGGCGGGTTTGAGATAGAGGTCGCGAGGAGCGCGAGACCGGGCAACTGGCTCTCGCCAGGAAACGCTCGCGCCTTCAAGATCGCGCTGCGCCTCTACGATATCTCCATCGACGCCGCAGCCAAGCTCGACGCTTCGGCCTTTCCAAGCATTGTTCGGCAGGCGTGCGCATGAGCCTCCGAGACAGAATTCTCCATCTCCTCCCCTGGTCCATCGCTGCGCTTTTCCTGGCGGGAGTGGTTCACGTCGTCTCGATCCTGTTGATGCCTTATCTCGCGCCCAGAGACGCGTATCATCGCCTTCTCGAGGCGGCAAAATCGCAGCAGCCGTCGGCCACCGGCATTGTGATGCTCGACCCGACGACGCCAGGCGACCAGTTGCTGCCTTCAGAGGATCCCGCAGTAGCGGAGGGCGCGTGCATCTACGATCTATCCGGCGGATTGCTGCGACTGACGGCTACCGTGGACGGAGAGAACTTTCTTGGGATTTCCTTCCATAGCGCTGTCGGTCCTTTGTTTCATGCGCTGACGGATCGTGGCGCCGACAAAAACAAGATTGAAATCGTGCTGGGGCAAGCGCCGCAGATCGAGGACCTGGAGGAGGCCGATCCCGAGGACGGGCCCCCTCCGTCCGAGACGCGCGTGACAGCTCCGGGGCCAAGGGGGTTTGTGCTTATTCGGGCCCTGGCGAAACGGGGCTCAGATGTCGAACGAGCACGGGCGGCCGTAAGCGCCGTGAAATGCGAATCATTCGACGTCGTGGACTAAGGGAAGGAGGGACAGCACCGGCAGGAACACCAAGGTCCCTGTATCAAAGGTCTGCGTCAACGATAGCAAGGCCGCTCGCAAATAGAAATACCGGGATCCAGCTTAGCAAGCCCAAGGAGCCACGCATGAGCTTTAGAACAATCGAGATCGAAACCTACGGGCGAGCGAGGCTGGTGCGACTAAACCGACCGGACGCCTTGAACGCTCTGAACGCCGAGCTCGTTGCAGAGCTGGGCGTTGCATTGCTCGAATCCGAGAAGAATCCCGAGATCGGTTGCGTCGTTTTGACGGGCTCGGAGAAGGCCTTTGCTGCGGGCGCCGATATAAAAGAAATGCGAGAAAAGAGCTTCGCTGAGGCCCTCCTGGAAGATTTTCTCGGGCAATGGGACGCCGTGGCGCGCACGCGTAAGCCGATCATCGCCGCGGTGTCGGGTTTCGCCCTCGGGGGCGGCTGCGAATTGGCCATGATGTGCGACTTCATACTCGCGTCCGAAACGGCGCAATTTGGCCAGCCGGAGATCAAGCTCGGGGTCATTCCCGGAGCAGGCGGCACGCAACGTCTGACGCGCGCGATCGGGAAGGCGAAGGCCATGGAGCTCTGCCTTACGGGTCGCATGATGGGGGCCGAGGAATCCGAACGCGCGGGCCTTGTCGCGCGCGTCCTGCCAGCGGCAGATCTTCTGCCCGAGGCGATCAAAACAGCGCAACGCATCGGGGCAATGTCGGCGCCCGCGGTGCTATCCGTCAAGGAAGCTGTTAATCGGGCTTTCGAAACCACGCTGGCAGAGGGGATCCGATTTGAGCGCAGGGCCTTCCACGCGCTATTCTCGACGCATGATCAAAAGGAAGGCATGAACGCCTTCGTCGAAAAGCGGGCGCCGAACTTTCAGAATTGCTGATGCGCCCGACACTTCGCCGCAAACACATACTGGAACGGTTTCGTGAACATTGATTCGCGCCCGGTTCTCTCCATTGTCGCGCCGCTCTACAACGAAGAGCGCAATCTGCGCCCATTGATCGCCCGTCTCCTCCCGGTCCTGGAGGGAATCGGCTTGCCCTTCGAGGCCCTGTTCGTCAATGACGGCTCAACCGACGGCACCCTTGAAATCCTGCGTGGACTCTGCGCCGCGGACCCGCGTTTGTCAGCGATCTCCTTCAGCCGAAACTTTGGGAAAGAAATCGCCATTGCCGCGGGACTGGACCATGCTCGGGGTTCTGCGGTGGTGGTGATGGACGCAGATCTCCAACACCCTCCGGAGGTCATTCCCCGTTTTGTCGAAAAATGGCGAGAAGGCTATGAAAATGTCTATGGAGAACGCGTCGATCGGGCCTCGGATCCGCGGCTTCGGGCCGTGCTTACGCGAACTCTTCTACGCACTGATCGATCACATTGGAGATGTCGTGCTGCCTGCGGGCGCGGGCGACTTCCGGCTGCTCGACCGCAAAGCTGTAGACGCGCTGTGCGCCATGCGCGAACGGGCTCGGTTCAATAAGGGCCTGTTTGCCTGGATCGGATTTAGGACAATTGGCGTGCCTTTCATCGTTGAGCAACGCGTGCACGGCGCCTCGACTTTCAACTTTTCTCGTTTGGCTCGCTTCGCATTAGACGGAATGCATGTCTTTCTCATCGATCCCCTTACGGATGTGGACATTTTTTGGCTTGCTGATCTCCGGTTGCGCCTTGGCGATGGCCGCATGGTTCTTTTTCAAGACGATGATTCTCGGCGTCGATACGCCCGGCTTCGCCACTCTGATTGTCTCGGTCGCATTCTTCGCCGGCGTGCAACTGATTTCACTCGGCGTAATCGGCGAATATATCGCTCGCATATTCTCCGAGGTTAAGGGTAGGCCCTTATATCTCGTGGCGGAGCGGATCGGCGGCCCTGGCCAGAACAGCGTCCCGCCGAGGCCGCCTCTGTCGATCGCAGCACCATGATACGAAATCTTGTTTCCGTCGGTGGTTTCACCCTTCTCTCGCGGATCACCGGCTTTCTGAGCCAGATGGTTCAAGCCGACATCCTTGGCTCGAGCGAGGTTTCCGACGCATTCATCATCGCGCAAAGACTCCCTAACAGCTTTCGTAGCATATTCGGGGAGGGCGCCTTCAACGCAGCTTACATTCCTTGCTATTCAGAAGCCCTCGAGCATGAAGGCGCCGAAAGCGCCAAGGACTTCGCCTCGCAGATTTTCTCGCTGCTCATTGTCACTCAAGCCTTGATCTTGATTCTCGCCTGGCTTTTCACCCCGCAGCTCGTTGAGGTCATGGCACCGGGATTGGGCGACCGGCCTGAGAAATTCGCGCTCACGGTCACTCTCACACGCATCGCCTTTCCCTATCTCGCCTGCATGGTGCTCTTCACCCTGCATCAGGGGACTTTGAATGCGCATGGGCACTACGCCCTCCCCGCTTTCGCGCCGAGCCTCATGAACGTAGGCGTCATTCTGGGGCTGACAATCGGCCTCTACTTCTCGAACATTGCCGTCGCCGCCGCCATCGGCTTCGTCTTGTCGGGATTTGTCCAACTCGGCTTGCTGATGTGGTCGGCCCATCGATACGACCTGCTGGAACGGCTCGCGCCAGTGCGCTGGAGGCGAGTGCGTGAATTCTTCCTTAGGCTCGGTCCGGCCGTCATCGGCTCTGCGAGCGGCCAGATCGCCATCTTTGTCGACACAATTCTGGCGTCCATGCTTCCGGACGGTGGAGTTTCGTCGATCCAATATGCGGATCGGCTGTACCAGCTTCCCAATGGCCTGATCGGGGTCGCCGCGGCTACCGTGCTTCTGCCCGAAATGAGTCGCCGCCTGGCGGCCGACGACGAAACGGGCGCGATGAGCGCGCAAAACGCGACAATGGCGCTGACGGTCATGGCCGCCGCCCCGTTCTTCGTGGCGTTTATCGCTCTGCCTGAGCTCATCGTCGCGGGCATTTACATGCGCGGGAAATTCGGCGTCGCGGAGACTTTCGCCGCCGCGGACGTGCTGGCGGCCTACGGGGGCGGGCTCCTCGCTCTGGTGCTTGTCGCCTCGGCGAAGGCGAGCTTTCAGGCGAGAGGCGACACGCGCACCCCGATGCTGATCGCGCTCGCGGCGCTCGTCGTCAACGTCGCGCTGAAGGTCGCGCTGATACATCCGATGGGCGCGCCAGGACTCGCGATCGCCACGGCGATCGGATTGTGGATCAACCTCACCGCGCTGGTGGGTCTCGCGATGTCTCGCGACATAATGCGTTTCGACGCATTATTCGGAAAGTGCCTGCTCGCCACGGTCGCGGCTTCCGCGGCGCTTATCGTCATTGCTCATCTTTGTCGGGGCCCCGCTTTGGCGGTCGGGGCCCACTTTGGCTCCTTCGCCAATCTCGTTGCGCTTTTGACGCTCACGATTGGGGGAGGGTTGGCCTATCTCGGCGTTCTGGTCGGCGTCCTGTGGCTGCTGAGAGTGCCCCTCTCCGCTCTGCGAGGCGCCGTGAGCGGCGGCTCACGAAGGCGGACGCCGCAACTGCACAAGACTCCATCTGACCGTCAAGACTCCATCTGACCGTCAGCGAATTTGCGCGACCCCGCCCGCCCTCGGCTTCTCCTCCGAGGCTTTCGCCTGACCGGCGACGACGGTCACGCCCGAATTTTTCTCCGCAGCCGCGATGGCCTCTGAAGTGTTTGAGAGGAAAGCCGCGACATCTTCAGCGCCCCGATCCGCGAAAGCCGCAAGCGACTTGTCGTCGAGGGCCTCCCAAGAGGTCGCCTCCGGCGTGACCCCGATTTCTTCTGTCAAGCGCTGCACGCGGCGTCCTTGCCGATCGTAAATGTCCAGAAGATAGGCGAGGCGTGGTGCGCTCTGAGCGGGCGATGCCGTTAGATAGCCGCGGAGCCGGTAGTGGGCCGCCTCTGGCTTGGCGAGCGCCACGTCCCGGGACTGCGCCGCTTTGTCGAAGTGTTCTCTGAACCTTTCCGAGACGGCTTGAGAGGGTCCGTCGAGAGTAGCGAAGCCGAGGCTCGCCCCATGCGGGCTCACGCCCGGGCGCGCCGCGATCCGCAGAGGGGGAGCGCCGGCGACACGCTGCGACCCACTTTCAACGGCGGTGTCGAGGCAGCCACAAAGCAGCAAGACTGCGACCAAGGCGCAAATTCCCCCCAGCGGGGAGCGCCTAGCTAACGTCTGGAGCGACAAGGTTCCTCCAATAAACGCGGGGGACTGCTCGATAGGGCACGATAGACGCCGCGGCGCGCCGGGTCAAAACATGCCCTGGCGGCGTCCCCGCAGGAAACTTCTTGCGCAGGCGCAAATTATGGCAAAAACAGGAAAATCTCGCCTGCCTGCGCTGGCCGCCAACGAGGATCACGAAATTGCAAAGGGCCGAAGCCGACTCGCATGATGCGCCGCAGAGGCTTACAGCCCTTCGGTCGAACCGGCTGGTCGGTCGGCGTCGTCCCCCTGGCGACAAGTCGATTTCGCATCGGGCGCTGCTGCTTGGACTCCTCTGCGTCGGCGAAACCTCGATTGAAGGCCTTCTGGAGGGCGAAGACGTGCTGCGCACCGCAGAAGCCTGCCGAGGCCTCGGCGCCAATGTGACGCGCCACGCCGCGGGCCGCTGGAGCGTGAGGGGCGCCGGCCTTGGCTCACTTCTCGTCCCTGCAGCTCCGCTCGATTTCGGAAACGCAGGCACCGGATCGCGCTTGATGATGGGGGTTGTCGCGGGTCATCCGATCACGGCTCGCTTCGACGGCGACGCGTCCTTGCGCAAGCGCCCAATGCGCCGCGTGTTGGATCCGCTTATCCAACAAGGAGCGCGACTGCTCGAAGAGCAGCCGGGCGGCCGTCTGCCGATCTTGCTGCAGGGCACGGGCTCTCCGCTCCCCATTGAATATTCGACGCCTGTCGCCTCCGCTCAAATCAAGTCAGCCGTCTTGCTCGCCGGTCTCAATTCGCCGGGGCAGACCGTCGTCATCGAGCGCGAGGCGTCGCGCGACCACACCGAGAAGATGCTCGCGCATTTTGGCGCGCGTGTCGCCGTCGCAATTCACAACGGCGTAGGTCGCAGGATCACGTTGGAGGGGCGTCCCAACCTTCGACCCGCCGAGGTTCGCGTGCCGGCCGACCCTTCCTCCGCCGCCTTTCCGCTCGCGGCGGCGCTCATCGTTCCAGAATCGGACGCGCTTATCGAATTGGTGATGATCAATCCGCTGCGCTGCGGACTGATTGAAACGCTGCTCGAGATGGGCGCCGATCTAACGTTCGAGAGTTCGACGTACCGAGAGCGGGGAGGAGATCGCCGATTTGCGTGCGCGCTACTCCTCAGGTCTTCATGGCGTCGAAGTCCCGGCGGCGCGAGCGCCGTCGATGATCGACGAATATCCGATTCTCGCCGTCGTCGCAGCTTTTGCGTCCGGCGAGACGATCATGAGAGGGCTATCGGAGCTGCGGGTCAAAGAATCAGATCGACTTGCCGCCGTCGCGGCAGGACTTGAAGCGAACGGCGTCGATTGCGACATTCGCGGTGACGATCTCTATGTGCGCGGCGCCGGCGGCGCCGTGCGCGGAGGAGGCCTAGTCGAGACTCATCTCGACCATCGCATCGCCATGAGCTTCCTTGTTATGGGCCTCGCTTCGCAGGAGGCGGTCACGGTGGACGACGCCGGCATGATCGCGACAAGCTTTCCTGATTTTCGCGAGCTTATGGAAGATCTCGGCGCGAGGTTTGCGTGAGCGGTCTCGTCATCGCCATTGACGGCCCGGCCGCATCTGGGAAAGGGACGCTCGCCCGGCGCCTTGCAGAGCGCCTGGGCCTTCCGCACCTTGATACCGGCCTGCTCTACCGAGCGACAGCGTGCATTCTCCTGGATGAAGGATTGCGGCTCGACAACATCGAAGCGGCCACCGCCGCCGCCCGCGGGCTTTCGCTCGTGGATTTCGACGAGGGACGTCTGCGCTCACGCGAAATGGGAGAAGCGGCCTCGGTCGTCGCCGCGCTTCCGCCCGTGCGCGCCGCTCTCGTCGAACTCCAACGTCGCTTCGCCGCGTCCGAAAAAGGCGCCGTGCTCGATGGGCGTGACACTGGAACGGTCATTTGCCCGGACGCCTCGGTGAAAATCTTCGTGACGGCCTCACCCGAGACACGAGCGCAACGGCGCGCGCTCGAACTGGCGAGGCGGGGAGAGAAAGCCGACTATCAGAGCATTCTCGCCGACGTGAGAAAGCGCGACGAGCGCGACGCCTCCCGTTCCGCGGCGCCGCTCAAGCCGGCGGTCGACGCCGTCATGCTCGACACGAGCGATCTCGATGTGGAAGAGGCCTTCCACGCCGCTTTAGCGATCGTCGAGAGAGCAAGGAAGTAGTTGCGGCGGTGGAGCCGCCGGCCAAACGGCGAATGCTTCGCCGGATTCGGGAAACAAAATGGCCAAGGCCAGATCGATCTTCGTCTGTCAGAACTGCGGAGCGATCACCAATCGCTGGCAAGGCCGCTGCGACTCCTGCCAAGAATGGAACAGCATCGTGCAGGAGATCGGCGAGGCCGGCGGCCCCTCCCGCTCCAAGCGCGGACGCCTCGTCGCGCTAGAGGACTTATCCGAACAGGGTGAAGAAGCCCCGCGCATCGCCACAGGCCTCGCCGAGTTCGACCGCGTCGTGGGCGGCGGTTTCGTCCGCGGATCCGTCACGCTGCTCGGCGGGGAGCCCGGGATCGGCAAGTCGACCCTGCTTATCCAGGTTTGCGCCGCGCTGGCCCGGAGCGGGGCGCGCGTGATCTATATTTCCGGCGAGGAAGCGCTCGCGCAGGTGCGGCTTCGAGCGCGACGCCTGGGCCTCGCGGATGCGCGGATCGATCTCGCCTGCGCCACCGAGGTCGAGGACATAGTCGCAACCTGCTCTGCAGGAGAAACTCCCGCACTAATCATCATCGACTCGATACAAACCATGCAAAGCCAGACCGTCGACTTGCCTGCAGGCTCGGTGATGCAGGTGCGCGCCAGCGCGCAGGAGCTTCTGCGTTTTGCAAAATCCAGCGGCTCGGCGCTTGTCCTCGTGGGCCATGTGACCAAGGATGGCCAAGTCGCCGGCCCCCGCGTCGTGGAGCATATGGTGGATGCGGTGATGTCCTTCGAAGGCGACACCGCGCATCATTTCCGCCTGCTTCGCGCATCGAAAAACCGGTTTGGCGCGACCGGCGAGATCGGCGTGTTCGAGATGACGGGCCTTGGGCTTGCCGAAGTCGCGAACCCCTCGGCGCTGTTTCTCGCGGGTCGCGACGCCGAGGCACCTGGCGCGGCTGTGCTTGCGGGAATGGAGGGGCAGCGGCCGATGCTGATCGAAATTCAGGCGCTCGTCGCCCCAAGCGCGCTCGGGACACCGCGCCGAGCAGTGGTTGGCTTCGACCAAAGCCGCCTCGCGATGATCCTCGCGGTTCTCGAGGCGCATGCGGGGGTGAAGCTCTCCCTGCATGACGTCTATCTGAATGTCGCCGGCGGCATGCGCGCCGCCGAGCCTGCGGCCGATCTCGCCGCTGCGGCCGCGCTGGTCTCCTCGCTCACCGGCGCACCCCTGCCCGCCGACCGGGTCTATTTCGGAGAAATCGGCCTCTCCGGCGCCGTCCGGCCCGTTATCCATACTGAAGCTCGCCTCAGGGAGGCCGGCAAGCTCGGCTTCCGACAAGCCGTGCTCGCGCGAGCGCAGCAAATCGGAGACGAGGTCTCTTCGGCCGGCGTTGTTCCTTGCGTCATCCCCGATGTGGCGAGCCTCGTCGCGATGGTCGCTCGATCGGCGCCATCAAAGCACTAGCGCAGCCATACTGAGCGCGACCCCCGCATCGCAGGCCGATCATTTCTCTCTCCAAAGGGTCTCGAAGAAAATCTCGCCATAGGCTGCGAGCTTGCGCTCCCCGACCCCATAGACGTCGCGCAGCCCCGCAAGCGTCCTTGGCCGCTTCGCCGCCATGTCGATCAGCGTGCGGTCGGGAAAAATCATAAAAGCCGGAACGCCTTCGCGCTCTGCGAGTTCGTGTCGTGTCTGCCTGAGCAGGGCCAAGAGCGGCAGGTTGGCGTGATCCTCGCGCGACGCAGAAGAAAGCGCCGAGGAACGGCCGCGAGGCGCAGCGACGAGATCATCCCGCAGTGAAAACTTCACTTGACCGTGCAGAATTGACCGGCCGTGCTCGGTGAGCGCGAAGCCGCCATGTTCCCCGCTCGCGACCTCCAAGGCGCCCGCCGCAAAGAGTTGTCGCACGACCGCCATCCACACTTTGCGAGAGTGTTCCTTCCCAACGCCGAAGGTCTTCAGAGCGTTGTGGCCGTTGCGCTGCAACGCCGCGCTCTCTTCGCCGATCAGGAGATCTGCGATATAGCCAGCACCGAAACGCTGGCCGGTACGCATCGCGGCCGAAAGCGCCTTCTGCGCCTCGATCGTGCCGTCGCGCATCTGGATCTTCCCGAGGCAATGATCGCATCGGCCACAGGGTTGGCTCGCTTCGTCGAAATAGGCGAGGAGCGTCTGCCTCCGGCAGCGCGGCGACTCTGCACAAGAGCGCTAGGGCTGAAAATCGGGCGTGCTCCGTGCGCGCGCGCTCTTCAGGATAGCCCTTCTCGTCGATTTGACGCCGTCGGAAGGCCATGTCCTCGAGACCGTATAAAGTGAAGGCTTCTGCGGGCAGGCCATCCCGTCCCGCGCGACCGATCTCCTGATAATAGGACTCGATGGATACGGCATGTCAGCGTGGGCGACAAATCTGACGTCCGGCTTATTGACTCCCATGCCGAATGCGATCGTCGCGCAGACCACAACCCGATCGTCCCGCAGAAAACGATCCTGATTGCGCATGCGCGCCGCGTGGTCCAGCCCGGCATGGTATGGCAGCGCATCGAAACCGGCGGCCTGGAGTTCTGCCGCAAGGCCCTCCGTCCGTCGGCGTGACGCACAGTATATGATGCCGCTTTGGTCCTTTCGCGGGTCGAGGAACTGCAGGAGTTGCCGCGCCGGTCGGTTCTTGGCGGCGAAGCTCAGTTCTAGATTAGGGCGGTCGAAGCTGTGCAGGAACACGCGTGGCGGCGCACCGAACAGGCGATCGACGATATCCGCGCGCGTCGACTTTCCGGCTGTGGCCGTCAACGCGATGACCGGCGCGCCCAGAGCGTAAGCCACCCGCCCAAGCTCACGGTACTCGGGACGAAAATCATGACCCCATTCGGAAACGCATGGGCCTCGTCTATCGCGAGCCGTCTCGGCCGCGCCGAACGAAGCTCCTCGATGCAGGCTTCCATGAGCAGACGTTCGGGCGCAGCATAGAGAAGGTTCAGCGCCCCCGCGCGCAAGGCCGCGAAGATGCTCGCATTTTCTGTGGCGGTGTTCTGCGAGTTCAGCGCCGCCGCCGAAACCCCAACCGCCTGCATCTGCTGCACTTGGTCGCGCATGAGCGCGATCAAGGGCGAGACCACGACAGTGAGCGCATTTTCGACGATGGCCGGGAGCTGGAAGCACATAGACTTGCCGCTGCCCGTCGGCATCACGGCGAGCACAGACTGGCCCGCCAGTGCGGCGGCGACGATCTCGTCCTGTCCGGGACGGAAATCGTCATAGCCGAAGACGGTTTTCAGCCTCTCTCTTGCTAGGTCGAGATCCCAGGGCATGGCGGCGCGGACGGGCTCCTTGGAGGCTGGTGCTTAAGCGAAACGGCGTTTCAAAGAAAGCTCTGCGGATCGATATCCACCTGCACGCGCACGCCTCCTCGAGCCGGCGGCGCCGCGTCGAAGAGCGCCCGCAGAAAGCCTTGTACATCCGCGCGGCGCGGAGCCCTCACCAACAGCCTGAAGCGAAAGCGGCCCCGCAACAGCGCGATGGGCGCTTCGGCCGGCCCTAGCAGGGAGATTTCATCGGGCTCCGGCAGGCCGCCTACCGTCGCCACGCGATAGCCGGAAGTAGTCGGCAATGCATAGGCGGCGCGAGCCAGCGCCCGCGCATGGACTTCGACAAGTGCGGCGTCTCGGCCCGACACGATCAATGCCGCGAGGCGACCGAAGGGCGGAAGCCCTGCTCGCTCGCGCAAGGCGATCTCCTGGACGTAAAACTCTTCCGCGTCGCCGTGGAGCAAGGCCTGCATGACGGGATGCTCGGGTTGATAGGTCTGAATGAGCGCGGCGCCCGACTTGTCCCCGCGGCCGGCTCTCCCCGTCACCTGCTCGAGCAGCTGGAAGGTGCGCTCCGCGGCGCGCGGATCGCCGCTTCCGAGCCCGAGATCCGCATCGACGACGCCGACCAGCGTCAGATGTGGAAAGTTATGTCCCTTTGCGACGAGCTGCGTCCCGATAACAAGATCGAAGGACCCTTTCGCGATCTCATCGAGCTCGCGACGCAGCCGTTCGGCCCCGCCGAAAAAATCTGAAGACAAGACGAGAATGCGCGCTTCGGGGAAGAGCTTTGCGCTCTCCTCCGCAATGCGCTCAACGCCTGGTCCACAAGGCGACAAGGTATCTTCAGACTCACATTCGGGACACACGTTCGGCCGCGGCTCAATGTGACCGCAGAGATGACAGATCAGCGCGCGGCGAAATCGATGCTCGACGAGTGAAGCGTCGCATTGCCGACAGCGAAAGCGATGTCCACAGCTGCGGCAGAGCGTGAGCGGCGCATAGCCGCGGCGGTTGAGAAACAGCAGCGCCTGTTCGCCGCGCGCCAGAGTTTGGCTGACCGCCTGCAAGAGGCGAGGAGCCAACCAGCAGCCCTTTTCGGGACCCTCCGAGCGCATATCGATCGCCTCGGCGTGCGGGAGGAGCCTCCCGCCAGCACGCGCGCGCAGTCGCAGATGCTCATAGCGTCCGGACTCGGCGTTGACGCGTGATTTAATCGATGGAGTCGCCGAAGACAGCACGAGCGTCGCGCCTTCGATCCGCGCCCTGACCACCGCCATGTCGCGTGCGTGGTAACAGACGCCGTCCTCCTGCTTGTAGGCGCCGTCGTGCTCTTCATCGACGACGATCAGTCGGAGCTTCGTGAAAGGCAGAAACAGCGCCGAACGCGCGCCGACGACCACCTTGACCTCGCCCGTCGCACATCCCCGCCAGATAAGCCCGCGCTTCCGTTCCGAGACAGCGGAATGCCACTCCGTCGGCGCGCCCCCGAACCGGGCAGCGAAGCGCTCTAAGAATTGGCTCGTCAGCGCGATCTCCGGCATCATTACGAGCACTTGCTCGCCCTGCTCCAACGCCGCGGCGACAGCCTCGAAATAGACCTCTGTTTTTCCAGATCCGGTGACGCCTTCGAGTAGAAAAGGTTGATAGGCCCGAAGTTCCACCGAACGGCGCAGCGCCGCTGCGGCTCTCGCCTGCTCCGCCTCCAGTGATGGGGGCGAGAAATCGGCGGTCAAGGCGTCCGCGACGGCGGCCGGGGGCGCGGCGATGGCCTCCAGAGCGCCCTCGTCCACGAGCGCGTCGATGACGGACGGCGAGCAGCCCGCGGCGTCGGCAAGCGCTTTCTTCGAGAACACGAGGCCGCCTTCCGCAGCTGTCAGCACCCGAGCGCGGGTTGGCGTCGGACGTCGAGGCGCAACCTCTGTCCGACGATAAACCATGCGCCCGGTCTCGGGCTCGGCGCTTTCGGCGGGGCGTGTCGCCAGCCTGAGAGCCATGCCGCGTGGCGTGAGCGTGTAACGCGCGAGCCAATCAACAAATTCACGCAAATTGCGCGGAAGAGGGGGGCGATCGTAGCGCGAAAGGACGGTCTTCAGATTTCCGGGAGATTCCTCAGGCCCCCGAATCTGCCAAACGACGCCATAGGCGGTTCGCCGGCCCAATGGAATCTCGACATGCTCGCCCGGCGAGAGTAACAGAGCCGGCGGGGCGAAGTAGCTATAGGTCTGGTTCACCGCAACGGGCGCCAACACCTCTACAATCTGCCCAGCGGAGCTTTCCTCGTCCATGGATGTCGTTTAGCTTTGTCGGAGTTTGCACAGAGATTGAGCCATCCTTTATCAGAAGGAAATCTAATCCTCTCGGGCAAAATGCTCCTTTGTCGCCAATGAGCGAGTTGAGAGGCAAAGAAGTCGACCGATTTCTAGCGCCAAGGAGCCCAACTCGGCAGGTGGGGAGAGCCAGTGGCGAAGGAAAAATGTGGCTCCAGTCTATTTCCGTCGCCGCTCCAAACCTGCTATCCCCGGCAGCCATGCCTACAGACCCCGCCCCACGCCAATATCCCCACAGGCACCTCCTTGGGATAGAGGGCCTTTCTCGCCCTGACATTCTCGCTTTGCTCGATTTGTCCGAGGACGCGATCGAAGTTTCTCGTCAGATCGAAAAGAAAAGCTCCAAGCTGCGCGGCCGCACGCAGATCAATTTATTCTACGAGGCGTCGACCCGCACCCAGGCATCATTCGAGATCGCGGGCAAGCGCCTCGGCGCAGACGTCATGAACATGTCGACGGCGAAGTCGTCCGAGAGCAAGGGAGAGACCCTGCTCGACACCGCAATAACCCTGAACGCGATGCGGCCCGATATCATCGTTGTGCGCCATTCCCAGGCGGGCGCCGCGCATCTGCTGGCGCGCAAGGTCGACTGCGCCGTCGTCAACGCGGGAGACGGAGCGCATGAGCACCCGACCCAGGCTTTGCTTGACGCGTTGACCATCCGCCGGAACAAGGGACGCATCGAGGGCCTGACCGTTTCCATTTGCGGAGACGTACTGCATTCGCGCGTCGCGCGCTCGAACATTTTGCTACTTGGCGCCCTCGGCGCCAAGCTGCGCGTGGTCGGGCCCGCGACGCTCGTGCCCCGCTCATTCGAGAAGATGGGAGTAGCCGTGTTCCACGACATGGCGCGAGGGCTCGACGGCTCCGACATCGTCATGATGCTGCGCTTGCAGCGGGAACGCATGAGTGGCGCGCTTGTCCCGAGCTCTCGGGAATATTTCCAGTTTTTCGGCCTCGACGAGGAAAAGCTGAGAGGCGCCGCCGCCAATGCGCTCGTCATGCATCCGGGTCCGATGAATCGGGGTATCGAAATCGACTCCTCCGTGGCGGACGGCGCCCGTTCGCTCATTCGAGAACAGGTCGAAATGGGAGTCGCCGTGCGCATGGCCGTTTTGGAAGCGTTGGCGCATCACCTCCCTAACGCCTGATTCGCGGCACAGACACGCAATTCAAAACCCGGTTCACTCGCGCGCATAGAGACCCCGGTCCCAGCCCTCCTTCGTCTCCATGATGAAGTCGGCCAGACGGCGCTGCAAGATAGCCTCGCGCAAACCAGCCATAAGTTTCTGATAATAAGCGATATTGACCTGCGTAAGCAGCATCATGCCGAGAATTTCTCTGGATTTGAAGAGGTGATGCAAATACGCGCGGGAATAGTCGCGCGCCGCGGGACACGAGGACTGCGTGTCAAGCGGCGCCGGGTCGTCGGCATGGCGAGCGTTCATCAGATTGACTTTTCCAAAACGGGTATAGGCGAGTCCGTGCCGCCCTGCACGGGTTGGCATGACGCAGTCAAACATGTCGACGCCTCGGGACACGGCCTCGACAATGTCATCCGGCGTGCCCACACCCATCAAATAGCGGGGCTTGTTTTCAGGGAGGTGAGGAATAACGGTCTCTAGCATGTCGAGCATCACGCTTTGCGGTTCGCCGACGGCAAGCCCGCCAATTGCAAGACCGTGGAAATCCATTTGGGTCAGCGTTTTTGCGCTCTCCTCTCGGAGGGGCTTTACGGCGCCGCCCTGCACGATCCCGAAGATCGCGCGACCTGGGGCTTCGACGAAAGACTTGCGGGAGCGTTCAGCCCAGCGCAGCGAAAGTCGCATTGCTCGCTCCGCCTCGGCCTCGCTACAAGGCAGGCGCACGCATTCGTCAAGCTGCATCTGAATGTCCGATCCGAGCAACGCCTGTATCTCCATCGAGCGCTCGGGCGTTAACACATGCTTCGAGCCGTCGATGTGCGATTGGAACGCGACCCCTTGTTCATCGAGCTTCCTGAGCTTGGCAAGCGACATCACCTGGAAACCGCCGGAATCGGTCAAAATCGGCCCGGGCCAGCACATGAATTTGTGCAATCCGCCCAGGCTGGAGATCCGTTCGGCCCCTGGTCGCAACATGAGATGATAGACGTTGCCGAGCACGATCTCGGCTCCAGCAGCTCGCACGTCCTCGGGCCGTATAGCTTTGACGGTCGCCGCAGTGCCGACGGGCATAAAGGCCGGCGTGCGAATGGCCCCGTGCGCGGTGATGATGCGGCCCTTGCGCGCATGACCGTCACGACTCTCGAGCTCGAACCTGAACCGACCGATCATCCATTCCTATCCCGAGACCCGAGCCTTGCGACCTTCACGATCTCATACTCGCCGACATCAGCTTCGTTCCAGAACACCTGGAAGCTAACGCCGACATCGATACGAACGGCGCGAAGGTTGGTTTGCCATCGATGCGGCGCGACAACACCGAAATCGATTTGGCCATTACGCCTCAGAATGAAGGGCCGAGTCTCGGCTCCGTCCAGATCGATTGCGCCGAAGATATCCCAAGGCCCAAGAATCGATTTCGTTTCTGCGTCAAGATGCAGATCGACGGTCAGAGAAGCTTCGGTCGGATCATCGCGCCATAGCGCTTTCATGCGGACGTTTTGTGTATTCATGATCGGAAGAGGAGAGTCGCATCGCCATATGAATAGAATCTATAGCCGGATTGCACGGCATGAGCATAGGCGGCTTTCAGACGATGAAGACCGCCAAAGGCGCAAACCAGCATAAAAAGCGTGGAGCGGGGAAGATGGAAATTGGTCACCAACGCGTCGACAACCCGAAATTTATAGCCCGGCGTGATGAAGATATCCGTCTTGCCCTGGAAAGCCTCCAGTGTGCCGTCAGGGCGCGCAGCGCTTTCAAGACATCGCAACGCCGTCGTGCCCACCGCTATAATCCGTCCTCCCCGCGCTCTCGTTTCATTGAGCGCCGTCGCAGTCCCATTGGACAGCCTGCAATATTCGGCATGCATCACATGGTCTCGCGTGTCTTGCGCCCTTACAGGCAGGAAAGTGCCAGCCCCGACCTGCAAGGTCAGCCTGTGCAATGAGGCCTGTGCAGCCTCTACTGCACGCAACAACTCTGGTGTGAAATGCAGTCCTGCCGTGGGCGCTGCGACAGCGCCCGGATTTGTCGCGAAAAGAGTTTGATAGTCGGCGTCGTCGCGAAAGTCTGCCGGGCGTCGGCTTGCGATATAGGGAGGCAAAGGAAGGTGACCGTAAGCTTCGATCGCAGACACCAGCTCCGGCCCCGACCGGTCAAATGCAAGCGTGACTTCACCATTTTCCCCCCGCGCCTCGACCTTCGCCTCCAATGCGGAAGCGAAGCTCTGGCTGCCTCCGGGCGCGGGCGGAAAACACAGTGGGTCGCCGACGGAAAGTTTTTTGGCTGGTCGCGCCATGGCTTGCCAGCTATTCGGCGATCGCTGCTCGATGAGAGTCGCTTCGATCTGCGCCCTCCCACCCGGTCGCATCCTGAACCCATGGAGGCGAGCCCGAATAACACGCGCATCATTGACGACGAGAGCGTCCCAGGGTCTTAAAAAATGCGGCAGATCACGGACGTGTCGATCCTCCACCAACTCGCCAAGGGCGGGGACGACCAGCATCCGGGCGTCATGCCTGGGGTTTGTAGGGCGCAGAGCAATTAACGCCTCCGGCAGTTCGAAGTCGAAGAGGTCGACACGCATGCAGTAACCAGGATCAGGAGAGGAGGCCCATGAGCGCGAAGCTCATTCGCCCTCGCCGAATTGAGACGCGACGAGCGCCTCTAAAGCATCGAGCGCCTGCTCTGCGTCCCGACCTGTCGCCGTGACGCGTAGCGTCGCCCCCCTCGCGGCTCCCAGCGTCAAAATCGCCATAATGGAGTCTCCGCCCACGGTCTCTTCGTCTTTCGTGATCGTGATGACCGATTCATAGGCTTCACAGCACTGCACAAATTTCGCCGTGGCCCGCGCGTGCAGCCCCTTTTTATTGATGATCACGAGATCGCGCGTGGCCCTCTGTTCGGGAAGCTCCGACTTACCCGCCGCACGTTCTCTCACTTGCGAGCCTCAGTCGGCTCTTTTGTGACGGGGCATCGGGGGCTCAAGATGCGGCTCGCCACATTCACATACTTTCTTCCGGCGTCCTGAGCCTGCAGGACGGCCTCCTCGAGAGTGTAGCCCTCTCGCACGGTGGCGAGCTTGATCAACATCGGCAGGTTGACGCCGGCCAGCACCTCGACATTGCCGCCATTCATAACCGAAATTGCAAGGTTGGAAGGCGTCCCTCCGAACATGTCGGTGAGGAGGACGACACCCTCGCCGCTGTCTGCGAGCTTGACGGCTTCGAGTATGTCAAGTCGACGACGCTCCATATCGTCCTCAGGCCCGATAGAGATCGATGCGATCTGCTTTTGAGGACCAACGACATGCTCCAGCGCAGCGAGGAACTCGGGCGCGAGGTGTCCGTGGGCCACCAGGACAATTCCGATCATTCGGCGTTACCGTTCGTTGTGATGTTACGCTCGACGCCCCAACGTCCCGGGCGCCCTTTGCGTAATGCTGTCCCCCCCCCGGGCCGCCCGGAGGCCAAAGATCGTAGCCCGTTCCACAAGGACCAGCGACGACCGTAACGCAGGCGGTCTCGCCGCCATATTTTGTGCAATGCGGCGAAATTGGCAAGAAAAAAGCGGCGGCATGCGTCACCGTGCCTCAAGATGCTGTAAAAACAGGCCTATTTTGATCCGACTCAGCCAGTCTCGCCGCTCGAGCACGAGCATCGGCACCATCAGCCCGCAGATTTCTTCAGCCTCCCACTTCACCTCTGCCTGGCGAAAGCCGCCGATCCTCTCTTCTGCAGAGAGGTCGACCACCCCCCGAATGACCGCGCCACGTTCGCACGCGAGGGATAGGATGCCTGCTCCGCGCACTTCAATTAAGCCCTTAATGACGCTGTGCGGTCGAGCGATCAGTCGTCCATTGCGATTTTCTAACGCAATTCGATCATCTCCGACAAGTGACGCGAACTCACCTTTCCCACGAGCTTCGGCGATGAGCTCCAGGCTCAACGCGCTCTTCCCCGACCCGGAGTCGCCGCGCAAGAGCACTCCCGTTTCGCGCAGAACAACAGCGTTCGCATGCGTCCACTGTGTCGAGCGCAAGCCTGTCATGGATGCGCCTTGAACCAAAGTGCGAAGCGCGCGCCCAACACGGCGTCGTTCCGATCAAGCCCACTCGAGTTCTGAGGCTCATCTGTGCCCTCCGGATGGAGCTTGGTCCGGTTGAAAGCGCGAATGCGACCGCCATGCGCCTCAACGATCTGCCGGGAAATCGAGAGACCGAGACCCGAGTTGTTACCGAACCCCTGGTCGGGGCGATCGGTGTAGAATTTTTCGAAGACCTTTTCGAACGCTCCCTGCGGTATGCCGGGACCATCGTCGTCAACTAGGATCTCATAACCGGCCCGCCGGTGTCCCGACATGTCGATGCCGCTCTCCGGTCGCAGCAGAACACGCACTCTTCCGCCCGCGGGGGAGAAAGAGCGGGCGTTTCCAATGATATTGTCGAACACCTGCGCGAGACGCGAGTTATGGCCCAGCACCCGCCAACCTTGCCTCGCGCCTTCTCCGAGGGGATCCTGCTTGATCAGTCCAATCGAGATATGCTCCGCGCGCTCTATAGCGTTGCCGATATCTACGACGGCCCCGAGCACGGCGGAAAGATCGAGAGGAACCATGTCCGCGCGCGCAAGTTCGGCATCGAGGCGAGATGCGTCGGAAATGTCGCTGATAAGCCGATCCAAACGCGCGACGTCATGCTTGACGATTTCCAGCAACCGATCTCGGGAGGCGTCGGTCTTAGCGATGGGGAGCGTCTCGACGGCGCTCCGTAGCGAGGTGAGGGGATTCTTGAGCTCATGCGCAACATCGGCGGCGAAATGTTCGATCGCCTCGATACGATTGTAGAGGGCACGGGTCATGTCGCGTAAGGCGCCCGAGAGATGACCTATTTCGTCTTGACGATCTGAGAAGTCGGGGATTTCCTGCCGTGACTTCACGCCGCGCCGAACGCGGTCCGCGGCTTCTGCGAGCCGACGCATCGGTTCGGCAATGGCGTTCGCAAAGAGCAGCGAAAGCAGAGCCATCACGCCAGCGGAAACTAGAAAGGTCCTGATGATAGCCCAGCGCTGATAGTTAATGATCCGATCAATCTGGCCACCGAGGGTCGTGAGCAACAAGGCGCCGAGAATGCGTTGATGGGCTTGGATTGGCACAGCCTTGAAAAGGATGGTTTCGCCCTTGGCGTTCGCACGGACCGAGTAAGGCGGCGGAGCATCGCCCGTCAAAACCGCTTTCACCTCGTCGTAAGCTTTGCCATTTGCGGAGCCGATGTCTTCGTATGAGTCCAGTTGCGGTCTCATCCAGCGGCGCAGTGTGGCCATGATTTCCTCGAACGCGGTTGGTTTTTCTGACGGCTTTTGTGTCGACGCGAGGACGGCTTCGCCGAGCCCCGTCGCGACCGCGCGCTTGGCGTTTTCGATCAGGGCCTGAGAATCCACCACAAGATCGCCGGCTTGGTCATAGACGCGAGCTCTCGTGTGGGTGACATTTACAAACTTAAATAGAAGCGGGCCGATGCGCTCGGGGTTGAGCGAGAACCCCGTCGCGGGGCCGCGTCCAGCATCCCCCTGCCCCCGCTTCGTTTGGTGCGAGCGACCGGATCCTTCCTCGGGGATAGCGGTAAAATCTTCCGCATCCTCCTGACTAGTGGAATCCGCCATCACTTGAGCGATTATTTTTCCCTGCGTCTCGAAGCTTTCAGCGCCGATCACGTCGTTTTGAAATTGGCTGAGATAAAGAAACCCCCCCAGCAGAGCCACGAGCCCGCCCAAGTTCAGCACGACGATGCGTCGGGTCAGCGAAGAAGCGAAGCGTGCTTGCACAGCTCGCAGCATCCGGGCCACACGCAACGAAGCGGCGCGGCCTGCCCGTCTCGTTGTGCGTTGCGCCGGCTGCGCCGTCCTCGGCGCCTGGGCCCGGTCGGTCATGGATCGCGCGTGCTCCTATGCGGGCGAGGAAAGCTCACGCTTCCCGGAAGCGATAGCCGACGCCATAGAGCGTTTCGATCATTTCAAACTCTTCGTCCACCAATTTGAACTTTTTGCGCAAACGCTTGATATGGCTGTCAATTGTGCGGTCGTCAACATAGACTTGATCGTCATATGCGGCGTCCATGAGCGCATTGCGGCTTTTCACCACCCCGGGTCTTTGCGCCAACGCGTGCAGGATCAAGAACTCTGTAACCGTTAGCACGACCGGATCACCCCGCCACGTGCAGGTATGCCGTTCAGGGTCCATGGACAGCGCGCCTCGCTCTAGGATTTTGGCTTCAAACTCCTTTTGCGCAGCGCCTTCCTTCGGGCTGGCGCGCCTGAGAATCGCCTTAACTCGCTCCACCAGCAGACGCTGGGAGAAAGGCTTATGGATAAAATCATCGGCGCCCATCTTGAGCCCGAAAAGCTCATCAATCTCTTCGTCCTTCGAAGTGAGAAAGATAACGGGCAGATCGGACTTTTGCCTTAGCCGGCGCAGAAGCTCCATGCCGTCCATACGCGGCATCTTGATGTCGAAGATTGCAAGATCGGGCGGATTGGCGCGCAATCCGTCCAGCGCCGCCGCCCCATCGGTATAGGTTTGCACGCGATAGCCTTCTCCCTCCAACGCGATGGAGACGGAGGTTAGAATGTTGCGATCGTCATCAACGAGAGCGATGGTAGGCATCGTCAAACCTTGCTGTTGTTCGGCCTAGCAACTGCGCATTATCCAGTCGAGCGCCGAAGCGAGTGCCGCATAAGGACATAAGCGCTGCTGGGAGAAGCGTCGAGCCTTTCCCTGGTCCGGCGCGCACGCTCAATCGGGTTGCGAATATCCTCGGCTACGCCGACCTCGCTCCGATTCCTTTCGCAGTAGCCATATATAAACCTTCCTTTGGGGTCTCGCGACCCCCTGTGACGCTTCAGCGTTTTGGCGAAGGTTAAGAAGGCAAGGCCATCGGCCCCAGGCTCGCTTCGCGCAGGTTGGGGTTCGCAAGGAAACCAAGAATATAAGTGTGCCGTCGAGGACGGTGATTGCTTGCCAGACGAGCACTTAGCTGGGATTTCTGAGACGCGCGAATTAATCCGCCTCATGGAGCCGGCAGCCGAGGTTCCGATAAAGGCAAACTTTGAGCTTGCGACCAAACCATTTCGCGGTCAAGATGAGGGAGATTTGATCGCACCAGCAGTTCAAGTGTGCTCATGAATTTGTTATTTCCGGATCGAGACAAGCTCGGGAGTGACCCCTTGGGCTTTTTGCTCCGCGAAGCGGAAGGCGCATCGACGCCCATGCTGCCGCTCGCGCTGGGGTTTCAACGTAATCTTCTCGTCACCGACCTATCTTTGATAAATGAGGGGCCGTTGTGCGCAGGCAATCTCTACGTTCCTCCCTCGTCCTCTGAATTTTTTGCGCCCATTGAGATTGATAAAAATAGTCTGAACCACCAGATAGCAAAGCCAAAACAAAACACGGAACAAGCGCCGAGGATTGCACAGAAATCATCAATGAGATCACAAAAGAAATTCTGATCAGTTTTAGAAAAAATATTTTCTCTGCCTATCGACATGCCTCTTTTGATTGCTGGACATTTTCTAAGTTAATCGCCGCACAATCGACGTTTATGGCCCTTTTTGGCACGAATTCTGTCGCCGATGAACTGAGCTTTGCCCATAATGCAGCAATTGTACAATATTTAAAGGACTCAATATCTCTAGACATCATATTGAGACGCGTTACGAATATGCAATTAAAGGAGCACGGGAACAATAATTCACTAAGCTGCGTTAAATCAGAAATTATAAAATTATATAGTCATAGACAATCCACGAATTTGAGTTTATATGTGCAGCCTACAGCATCATTTGTTACAGATATCACAAATATTGCCATTTCTATTTATAATACGACGGCTGAGGCTCTATTTTGGGCTATATTTGCCGTTGCAAAAAGCAAATATGTGAGATCAATCATTGAGAAAGAGGCTGATGCATGCCTATCATTGGACGGAGAACTTAATATCAGCAGGCTTCACGCCGCACAAGCAACAAAATGCTTGACGTTAGAGGTAATACGGCTAGCTCCGACAAGAAATATAATACTCTTCGAAACAAAAATTGGATTTAAATTAGGAGACAATGAAATTAAGGCCGGAGACAAGCTTATAATATCTCCTCACACCATATTTAGAGCGAGGCGGTATTTTGTAGATGCCGATGAGATGCGTATAGGCAGGAAATATAATGCGAACTTATCGGGGATACAATATTTGGCATGCGGGGGAAAGATCGTCTTTCGATTGGTCATGCTAAATATCGTGCTTTTCTTGCTGGACCTTGCCGCCGCGTTTGAACTCGAACTCGTTGAAGGTCCCAGTGAATTCATGGCGGCCCCAAGCTTCGGGAATGTGCGCCCCGATATCAAAGTGCGGCTCAATCTGAGGCGATCAAGGCTGTTTCGCTAGGGACGAGGCAGCGACGCAGAAGCAGGCCGAAGACGCCTCCTTCGGTCGCCGCGTCCGTTTTTTGCCGAGGTTAATCCCGGCTTAACAGTAAATTTCCTAGCTTGCTGCACAATCCTGTCCAAAGGGGTTCAGCAGAGCTGAGCGCGCTTGAAGCAAGGCTAAGAGGGCACATTCTTTCATGACGCGCGGCCAGAGCATCGCATCCACCCCGGATTCCCTGCGAGACTTCGCGCGCAAGCGCGTGACTGAACTCGCCGGGCTGCTTCTTTTTCTCTCTTGCGGAGCCCTGGCGCTCGCGCTCGCAACTTGGTCCACGCGAGATCCATCGATCAATCACGCAACCGAATCGTCCGTGCGAAATTGGTTAGGGTTACCTGGAGCGGTCGTCGCCGATCTCATCATGCAAACGCTAGGCGTCGGCGCCGCGCCAGCTTTGCTGCCACTAGCGGCGTTTGGTTTGCGACTGATCGGACGGCGTCGCATTGACCGCCCGTTTTGGCGTCTTCTCCTCTGGCTTGTGGGCGTTTGCTGCGCGGCTACGAGCGCCGCGATGCTGCCGGTCACCGACCGTTGGCCGCTTCCGACGGGTCTCGGCGGTGTGGTAGGCGATGGACTGTCCGCGCTGGGAGGACGGGTCCTCGGCGGCCCGATCGGGGCGGTCATGGTTGGTTTCGCCTCGGTGTTCGGCGCAATCCTTTGCCTGAGCGCCGCGGCGGGCGTGGGCTTCAATAGCGCAAGCGAAAACGCGGGCGATGCGGTTGAGCAAGCGCCGAGATCGAGACGATCGGAGGAGTATGACGAGGAAGACGCCGCTGGCGAGCCGAGCGCCGCGCTAGTGTGGTTAGGCGCTCTGTTCCATTGCGCGTTGAGCATCAAACGTGGCCTCGAGGAGCGCCGGGAGACGTGGCGCTTCTCGCGAGAGCCGAAGTTCGAACGCTCCCGGCCACCCTTCGACGCGGGGCATGAACCCGTTTTCGATCGCGAAGCGAGTGGCGACAGTGCTCGTTGGGATCAGAAGGAGCAGGGTTCGCGATCGGTGGCTCAGTTTCGTTCTGCCGGGGAGCCGTCGGAGATGGCTCTTTCCCGACCGAGCCCCCCCCCCTGCACAAAAGGCAAGAACCGCTGCTAAAGCGCGAGCCTGCAGCTACGCGCCGCCGTCGCTCGAGTTGCTCTCCGAGGCCAAGAAGCTCCCCGGTGCGGCGAAGCTCTCGCCGCAGGCTTTGTCTGTGAATGCGCGGGAGCTCGAGGGTGTTCTTGAAGACTTCGCCGTGCGCGGGGCCATCGTCAACGTACGGCCGGGGCCGGTTGTAACACTCTACGAGCTCGAACCCGCGCCAGGAGTCAAATCGTCGCGAGTCATCAGCCTCGCTGATGACATCGCCCGCTCCATGTCGGCAGTGTCGGCGCGCGTCGCGGTCGTCTCCGGCCGAAACGCCATTGGCATCGAACTGCCAAACCAGCACCGCGAAACAGTCTACCTGCGCGAACTCCTCGCGTGCGCTGAATTTAGCGGGACGAAACATAAGCTTGCGATCGCGCTCGGCAAGACGATCGGCGGCGAGCCGGTCGTGGTCGACCTCGCGCGCATGCCTCATCTGCTCGTGGCGGGCACGACCGGCTCCGGCAAATCCGTCGCGATCAACACGATGATCCTGTCGCTGCTCTATCGATTGAAGCCCGAGGAGTGCCGGCTCATCCTCGTCGATCCGAAAATGCTGGAGCTTTCCGTCTATGACAACATTCCGCACTTGCTCACGCCGGTCGTGACCGATCCGAAGAAAGCGGTCGTCGCGCTGAAGTGGGCGGTGCGTGAGATGGAGGACCGCTACAGGAAAATGTCAAAGGTCGGGGTGCGCAACATCGACGGGTTCAACGCGCGCGTCCTCGAAGCGCGCGCCTCAGGCGAGGTCATCACGCGAAACGTTCAGACGGGCTTCGACCCCGAAACGGGGGAAGCGATCTACGAGAGCGAGGCGATGGACCTCGCGCCGCTGCCATACATCGTCGTGATCGTGGACGAGATGGCGGATCTCATGCTCGTCGCAGGCAAAGATATCGAAGGCGCGATCCAGCGCTTAGCGCAGATGGCGCGCGCGGCCGGAATACACCTTATCATGGCGACGCAGCGGCCTTCGGTCGACGTGATCACCGGCACGATCAAGGCAAATTTTCCGACACGCATATCTTTCCAGGTGACGAGCAAGATCGACAGCCGCACCATCCTCTCCGAGATGGGCGCTGAGCAACTGCTGGGCCAGGGCGACATGCTCTATATGGCTGGCGGCGGCCGCATTTCCCGCGTGCACGGTCCCTTCGTCTCGGACGCCGAGGTTGAGAAGGTCGTCGCCCAGCTGCGCGCTCAGGGTCAACCGGCCTATCTCGAGGCGATCACCACAGAGGAAGATCTCGACGACGACGCGGGAACGCCTGCTGGCTCGATGGATGCGGAAGAAAGCGGCGATCTCTATGGTCGCGCCGTGGCCATAGTGCTTCGCGACAAGAAGTGCTCAACGAGCTACATCCAGCGGCGCCTTTCGGTGGGCTACAACAAGGCGGCTTCGCTCGTTGAGCAGATGGAAAAGCAGGGCGTCGTTAGCCCGCCAAACCACTCCGGCAAGCGTGAAATTCTCATCGGCGGCGGGGCGGATCGGGGGATGCTAGATATAGAAGCGGCAGAGTAGAGATTTGCTATGCTGAGCTCAAAGACAGGTCCTAGGTCTCGCCCAAAAGGATGACGAGCCTACAAATGTCGGGAGTTGATAGATGGTGACGTTCAACGCCATTCGCATAGACAGAGACGATGGCGGGCAACGCGCCGCCTACGTTAAAATGTCCGACAACGCGTTGATGGATGGCGACGTCGACATCGAGATCACTCACTCAACTTTGAACTATAAGGATGGGCTGGCGATCAGAGGCAGAGGGCCAGTCGTACGTCGATTTCCCATGATTCCCGGCGTCGATTTTACCGGCCGCGTCACCGCCTCGAGGAACGCAAATTTCCGACGGGGCGACTTCGTTGTCGCTGGCGGTTGCGGGCTTGGCGAGGCGCATTACGGAGGTCTTGCCGAGAGAGCCCGAGTCTCGAGTGAATGGCTCGTACCTCTTCCCGAAGGCCTTTCTCCTCAGGAGGCCATGACCATCGGAACGGCTGGCGTCACAGCAATGTTTTGTGTGATGGCGTTGGAACGGTTCGGCCTGACGCCCGACCGAGGGCCCGTCGTCGTGACGGGCGCAGTGGGGGGCGTCGGTTCGGTGGCGGTCGCGCTCTTGGCCCGCGGGGGTTGGCGAGTTGCGGCCGTCACGGGCCGGCCGGAGCAAGCAGAGTATCTCATGCGGCTCGGCGCCACCGAGATCATCGACCGGAACGAATTCGCCACACCTGGCAAGCCTTTGCAGCAACGCCGCTTCGCGGGCGGCGTGGACACGGTCGGCTCGACGACGCTCGCAAATGTGCTTTCGCAAATCGACTATGATGGCGCTGTCGCGGCTTGCGGCAATGCGCGCGGCATGGACCTGCCCGCGAGCGTCGCTCCGTTCATTTTGCGGGGCGTGGCCTTGCTCGGCGTGGAAAGCGTGAGACCCCGTCTTGAAATGCGGCGTGTGGCATGGAAGCGGCTCGCGCAGGAGCTCGACCATGCCGCTCTCGCTGAAATCCGCGAGACGATACCTTTCTCGCAAGCGCTTACGCGCGCGATAGACCTTGTGGACGGGAAGGCGCAAGGCCGCATCGTCGTCGAAATTGGCTGAGCGCTGCGGCCTTGCCCCCTCCCGAGGCCCCAGCTATAAGCGCGTCGTCTTCCCTTCCTCTCAGCAAAAAGAGGCGCGCGCCCATGGCGATCGAACGCACTTTCTCAATTCTCAAGCCCGACGCCACGCGACGCAACATCACCGGAAAGGTCAATGCGTTGATCGAAGCGGCCGGGCTACACATCGTCGCGCAAAAGCGCGTGCGCTTGACGCGTAGCCAGGCTGAAACCTTCTACGCCGTGCACAGGGAGCGCCCCTTCTTTGGTGAACTCGTTGAGCAGATGTCGGCGGCGCCTGTTGTCGTTCAAGTTCTCGAGGGCGAGAACGCAATCGCTCGCTATCGCGAAGTGATGGGAGCGACGAATCCTGCAAGCGCTGCGCCGGGCACGATCCGCAAGGAGTTCGCGCTTAATGTGGGCGAGAACACCGTGCATGGCTCCGACGCCTCCGAGACCGCCCAGGTGGAGATTGCTCAGTTCTTTTCGGGCAACGAAATCGTCGGCTAAAAGGCGAGAAGCTCCTGCTTCTTTCTCAGACATTGCGCGAGGGCTGTG
Organism: uncultured Alphaproteobacteria bacterium; assembly: GCA_963808525.1. Taxonomy (GTDB): domain Bacteria; phylum Pseudomonadota; class Alphaproteobacteria; order Rhizobiales; family Beijerinckiaceae; genus Methylocystis. Next base: position 208,196 of record CAWEGE010000017.1, on the reverse strand, counting down.
CTGAGCACGAGAAGGCGACGGCCGCCACAAACGGGTCGCCTTACGCCCCGAAGCGAGTTGTAAACTTTCCGGCCCGAGCGATCTCAGAAAGATTATAATCCGTGCATGAACGAGGACACGCGGCAGGTCGCCCTCCGGCGCGGCTGGACGACGGGCGCTTGCGCCACGGCGGCGGCGCGGGCGGCCTTCGCCGCCCTGCATGACGCGGGCCCGTTGCCGGCCTCGGTGGAGATATTCCTCCCCTCAGGCCAGCGGGTCACATTCCCTCTGTCGTGTATCGAACGAACTCTCGATTTTGCGCGTGCAGGTGTCGTCAAGGACGCCGGAGACGATCCCGACGTAACTCATGGAGCGACAATCCTCGCCAAAGTCTCGCGCGCGTCGCCAGATTCGGGCGTGACCTTTCTCGCAGGTCCTGGGGTCGGAACCGTCACGCGTCCGGGTCTGCCGCTCGCCGTCGGAGAGCCGGCGATCAATCCCGTTCCGCGCGCGATGATGCGCGCAAACATTGAAGAGACGGCGCGCGAGATTGCCGCGCCAACCGACATCTCGATCGAGATCTCTGTTCCCGGCGGCAAAGAGATCGCCAAGCACACGCTCAACGCGCGGCTCGGCATTGTGGGCGGCCTCTCCATTCTGGGCACGACGGGCGTCGTGGTGCCCTATTCCTGCGCCGCCTGGATCGACGCGATCCATCGCGGAGTTGACGTTGCGAGAGCTTGCGGCGCGCGGCGCATCGCCGCGGCGACGGGCAGCGTTTCCGAAGACGGCGTGCGCAGGCTCTATTCCCTGCCCGAGGAGGCGCTCATCGAAATGGGTGATTTCGTCGGCGCGCTGCTCAAATATGTCCGCGCTCATCCGGTCGAGAAGCTGGCGCTCGCGGGCGGCTTCGCAAAAATGGCAAAGCTCGCGCAGGGCGCGCTCGATCTCCATTCGGCCCGGTCCGCAGTCAATCTGTCGACGCTCGCGAGCCTCGCCACCGCGTCGGGCGGCGATCGCTCGCTCGCGGAAAACATAGCCCGCGCAAACAGCGCCTTGGAGGCGCTTCAGCTGGCGTCGCGCTCGGGCGTCAATCTCGCGGCTCCAGTGGCCGCACAGGCTCTGGAAACCGCCGTGCGCACATTGGATAATCGCCAGATCGATCTTGAGCTCCTTATCTTCGATCGAGAAGGGCAACTCCTTGCCCGGGCAATCCAATGAAGGGCGATAACAAGGACATGTTGCCAGTCAATCCGCGACTTAGCCTCGTCCTCGGCGGCGCGCGCTCTGGAAAGAGCGTCTTTGCCGAGAACTTGATTTGCTCCTCACCGTCGCCCTGGATCTACGTGGCGACGGCCGAGGCGTTGGATGCGGAGATGGTCGAGCGAGTTGCAACGCATCGAGCTCGCCGAGATGCGCGCTGGCTCACGATCGAGGCCCCTCACCAACTCGCCGCTGCGCTCGTCGAATCTCCTAAAGGCTCGCCGCTGCTCGTCGACTGCCTATCTTTCTGGCTGTCCAATCGCCTGCTCGCGGGCGCGGACCTTCACGCCGAGATCGAGGTCGTTGTTGACGCTCTCCATTCCCGGAACGCCGTGACCGTCGCCGTTTCATCGGAGGTGGGACTGGGTATCGTTCCAGAAAATGCGCTCGCTCGCAATTTCCGTGACGCTAGCGGGGATTTGCATCAGGCGGTCGCGCGCATTGCGGGAAGCGTGACGCTCATGATCGCGGGATGCCCGCTTCAGTTGAAAAAACCGTAGTCCGTCTCGCGCAAAACTGTTTCTATGAAACCGAATGAACTCAGCGCTGAATAGAGGATAGGCCAACCAATTTCCGCATCGCTATTTTTCGACCGGGAAGGCGTCACGCAACCTCGCGAGCTGCTGCCCCACCGGGCTGGCGCCTCCCGGATATTTGACAGATGAAGCATAGATGAGCTGGTCAAGGTGAATGACTCGTCCCTGAAGGCGGATAGAGTGGATTGTCAATTGGCGAAGCTTTTCGGGCAGCGCGCCGAATAGCTCGGCATTAGACGCAAGGTCCTGCTGAGAGAGCTTCACCCTGTGGCGTTCACTCGCCGCCTGCGAACGCGTCATCTCGCCCTGTCTGACCGCGCGCTGAAGCAATAACCAGGAAGCGATCTGCATCAACCTCGTCGTCAACCTCATGCTCTCCGCCGCATAGGCCAGCGAAACGGCGCGCGGGAGCGTTTTCGCTTCTTCTCGCCCCTCCCCGTCGAGGTAGGACGCCGCGTCCTCGACTAAGGTCATTCCCTCACGGAAGAGCAGCGAAAAGCCCTCCGAGGAGGTCAAACGATCGATGAACGAGATCGGTTTCGACTTGCTTTCGAGTGTCTCGTCAACACGCATGCCACGCCCACGCAGAAGAGGAACGATTTCAATCGCCCCGATGCTCGACACGATCAGGCTAACGCAAAAGGAGACAGCCAGCTCGCTAGCCATCTTTTAACCTTAACACGGAAAACAGCGGTGCCGAGGATTACTTTTGGGACCTCGGCGCTTCCGGCCGAATCTCCTCGCGCCCGGCCCCCTTCCGTCGCAGGAACCCGCTCCGCTCGGGAACCGACGCGCGCCGGGGCTCAGTTCTCGGTTTGATCGCCGACGTCTTCAATGTGCTCGACCGAAACGACGCGCTCATCCTCCGCCGTGTCGAAAACGATCACGCCTTGGGTTCCGCGTCCGGCGATACGAATTCCATCGACTGGACATCGGATCAATTGTCCGCCGTCTGTCACGAGCATAATTTCGTCGCCTTGCGCCGCCGGGAAAGATGCGACCAAAGGCCCGTTGCGTTGGTTGACGACCATCGCGACGATGCCCTTTCCGCCTCGACCGGTAGTGCGATATTCATAGGACGAGGTTCGCTTGCCATAGCCGTTCTGAGAGACGGTCAGGATGATCTGCTCGGCTGCGCGCATTTCCTCGCAGCGGCCATCTGAGAGCTCTACCGCTGCAGCCTCCTCGGGCTCTGTGTCCTCGACGCTTTCCACTCCCTGAGCGCGGCGGAACGCCACCGCGCGTTTCAAATAGGCGGCGCGCTCGCCAGCGTTCGCCTCGAAATGTTTGAGGATCGAAAGAGAAATGACGCAATCTCCCTCGGAGAGAGAGATTCCACGAACGCCCATGGAAGTGCGCCCCTGGAACACGCGAACCTCCGTTACGGGAAAGCGGATACACTGCCCGTCTCGTGTGGTCAGTAGCACGTCGTTGGTCTCATCGGCGGTGGCGACGTCGACGATTTGCTCTCCCTCGTCGAGCTTCATTGCTATGACGCCGCTGCGGCGGATATCGGAGAAATCCGAAAGCTTGTTGCGTCTGACCGAGCCGCCGGTCGTGGCGAAGATCGCGTCGAGACGAGCCCAACTGGCTTCGTCCTCCGGCAGCGGCATAATCGTCGTAATCCGCTCGTTCGGCTCAAGCGGCAGGAGATTAACCAGCGCTTTGCCACGCGCCTGGGGCGCTGCGAGCGGCAGACGCCAAACCTTTTCCTTATAGGCGCGACCCAGCGTCGAGAAAAACAGCACGGGCGTGTGGGTGTTCGCGACGAAGAGGCGACAAACGAAATCCTCTTCCTTCGTCTGCATGCCGGAGCGGCCTTTGCCTCCACGGCGTTGCGCACGGTATGTCGAAAGCGGCACGCGCTTGATATACCCGGCGTGCGATACCGTGACGACCATATCCTCGCGAGCGATAAGATCTTCGTCCTCTACTTCTCCGTCAGCTTCGATGATCTGAGTGCGACGCGGCGTCAAGTGAAGCTCCTTTACCTGAAGCATCTCCTGTTTGACTATGGTGAACAGCTTCTGACGGGAGGCCAGGATTTCGAGGAACTCCGCGATCTCAGCAGCGAGCTTCTCCAAAGCGGCGGAGATTTCATCGCGTCCAAGCGCCGTGAGACGTTGCAGGCGTAAGTCTAGGATGCCGCGCGCCTGCGCTTCCGAAAGGCGACAGGTCCCGTCGGGTCCGAGGGCGTGGCGCGGATCAGCGATGAGCGCGACGAGCGGAGCCATGTCCTTGGCGGGCCAGGCCCGCGCCATCAAGGCTTCTCGCGCCGCCGCCGCGTCGGGAGACGTGCGGATGAGCCGAATAACCTCGTCGATATTGGCGACCGCGATTGCAAGGCCGACTTGCAGATGCGCGCTGTCGCGAGCCTTTCCCAACCGATGCTTTGTGCGGCGAGTGACAACGGTCTCCCGAAAGTCGATGAATGCGCGCAAAACGTCGTGGAGCGTCAAGAGCTCGGGCCTGCCGCCGTTCAGCGCGATCATGTTGACTGGGAAATTCGTCTGCATCGCCGTAAATCGCCACAGCTGATTGAGCACCACTTCGGCGACGGCCTCACGGCGAAGCTCGACGACGATGCGCATTCCGTCGCGACTCGATTCGTCGCGCAAATCGGATATGCCTTCGATCTTCTTCTCCCGCACCAATTCGGCGATGCGTTCGACGAGCGCGGCCTTGTTCACTTGGTAGGGAATCTCGGTGACGATAATCGCTTCGCGATCCTTGCGCAGCGTTTCCATCTCCGTCTTCGCTCGCATGATGATGGAGCCGCGACCCGTCGTATAGGCGTTGCGGATGCCGCCTCGCCCGAGGATCGCGCCGGCCGTCGGCAAATCTGGGCCCGGCACGATTTCCATGAGCTCGGCGATGCTCAGATCGGGTTTGTCTATTAGAGCAATCGCTGCGTCGATGACTTCGCCGAGATTGTGCGGCGGAATGTTTGTGGCCATGCCCACGGCGATGCCGCCCGCGCCATTCACCAGAAGATTAGGGAATCGCGCGGGGACGACCGTCGGCTCACGCTCCTTGCCGTCGTAGTTATCCTTGAAGTCGACAGCGCCCTGATCGAGGTCCTCGAGCAAAGCGAGAGAGATTTTTGCGAGACGCGCCTCGGTATAGCGCTCGGCCGCTGGCGGATCGTCATCGATGGAGCCGAAGTTCCCCTGCCCGTCTATGAGCGGCGCGCGCATCGAGAAATCTTGCGCCATGCGCACTAGCGCATCGTAAATGGCGAGATTGCCGTGCGGGTGATATTTACCCATCACATCGCCCACAATGCGCGCCGACTTCACATGCGGCCGATCCGGCGCATTGCCGTTCTCGTTCATTGAGAAGAGGATACGCCGATGCACGGGCTTCAAGCCGTCACGCACATCGGGCAGAGCGCGGCTCACGATCACGCTCATCGCATAATCGAGATACGATCGCTTCATTTCATCAGCGATCGAAACCGGGCGAATATCGGAGTCCGGAACGCCCGATCCCTCCTGAGCCTGCGTGTCGTCTGCCAAGGGCGGAACCCATTCCTACTTTGATGGAAATTTCATGTCTCTATAGGCGATTTGCGTGTTGGGCGCCAGCGTCGCCCGCTCCAAATACCTCTTTTAAGACAATGAATTAAGAGATCCTCTGCTTTCCTGAGGAGAATCGGCAAACTTCTCGTCGCGGCCTAGCGCCGAACCCCCGCCAGGCAAACTGCTGTGCCCACAACAACACCGCGAATTTCCAAGAGAAGCCTCCATCTAATCAGATCAGATCGCGCGGCAATTGCCGACAACCGTTTGCGACAGCTAAGGGGCCGGCGGCGGACAAGCTCTCCGGCTCCACACCTTCCTTGCGAAGCCGGACTCATTCCTTCTTCATATTGGAATCTTGTTGGCGGCTGTTTGTTTTTGATCGAGATATTCCTGTATATTACGCTCTACTAACCGATTTCTAATCGCCAAAATTGCCGTTTTGGTTCTTTGTCCGCAGATTGATGCCGCTATCACAGCCGGCAAACTTGCGAAAAACTGCGGAAGGTGCCAAGACCGCGCTGTCGTATGCGGCTGAAGGCCTTAGAGCATTTTGCCTGCTTCCATACGACATCCAACGGGCACAAAACGGGGGTATTAGAGGATGCTTAAAAGGATCATGGTGGAAAGCCGCTGGCTAGCCGGCGCGGCAGCGCTCTTCGCTTGCAGCTCGGCATCTGCGGGGACCACAACGACGAACACTTGCGCAAACCTGCCAACTTTCAGCCAACTGCAGTCTGCCCTGCAGGGCGTGGTCAGCGCTGGGGGGTCTAGCAAGCCCGTTAGTTCCGGAGGGAACGGCGGCTTTGGGTTGAATATGTGGGCGACGATTGTGGGCGTGGACGGCACGGTTTGCGCCGTCGCTTTTTCTGGCGCGGACTACACGAGTTAATGGCTGGAAAGCCGAGTCATCTCGGCGCAAAAGGCTTATACAGCCAACGGCCTGAGCCTGAGCAACGGCGCTCCTCCAACCACGGCGGCTACGGGCGGCCAGGGCTTTTCGATCGGGACAGCCAATCTTTATTCCGCGGTCCAGCAGGGAGGCAGCCTTTACGGCTTGCAGTTCAGTAACCCGGTAGATCCGCAAGTCGCCTATGATATGGCGCACGGCGTAGCCCCCGACCCAAGCACTTTTGGAACGGCGAACGATCCGATGGTCGGTCGTCGTATCGGCGGCGTGAACGTGTTCGGCGGCGGTCTCGCGCTTTACAGCGCCGGCGGCATCAGGGTCGGCGCAATTGGCGTCAGCGGCGACGCCTCCTGCACCGACCATTTCGTCGCCTGGAGAACACGCCATGCGTTGCACCTCGACAAGTTCGACGGCGTGGTCCTAGGCCCGAACGTTCTGGCCACCGGAGACAGCTTGCGTCCGGATAACATCGTCTTCGACATCCCGAACGGCGCGAAGATCGCGGGCAACACGCCTGTGAGCCCGAGCGGCTGGGGCCATCCATTGTGCTTCAACATGACGGCGGGCAATGAGAAGTTGCTCCCGGCCGAGACCCCGGCCGCTCCGTAAGATGAAGTCAGGTAAGCTTTGTAGGCGCGGCGCAAGCCGCGCCTTTTTTTGTATGTTGACCTGATGCAAGACGCGCGGCGTCCGCAAGCGCCGACACCCGAGCCTTACAAGCGCCAGTCACAGTAGCCGCTTGTGCTGGCCCTGGCGCTCGGATTGCGCTAACAGTTCGATCGGTCGCAACCGCGGAGAACTGGTCTATGCGAATCTCTTGTAACCGCCATCGCCTTCGGGCGTCCAGCGGGCGCCGGCGTCGTGGCGGGTTTACGCTGGTTGAAATGCTGGTCGTGTTAGCGATCCTGGGACTCGTCGTAGGCTTGGTAGGCCCGCGCGTCTTGAACTATTTGTCCGACTCCAAGGTCAAGGCGGCCCAGATTCAGATGGAAAACCTGGCAAGCGCATTAGATCTCTATTATCTCGACAATGGACGTTATCCTTCGTCGGAGGAAGGGCTGGGCGCGCTGGTTCAGCGTCCGGCCAGCGCGGGCGCCTGGAATGGGCCTTATCTCAAGACCAGCGGCGTTCCCAAAGATCCCTGGGGACACGAGTATCTCTATCGCACGCCGGGTCAAAGCGCCCCTTACGACATTGGTTCGCTCGGGCCTGAAGGTCGCGAGGGCGGATCATCGGCTGTCTCCCGGAAGAAATGAGGTTAGCTTTCCATCCCAGGCCACTCCTCCTAGGGCGCCGAAGTCGTAAAAATGGCTTTGCCTTGGTCACGGTGATCTGGGGAATCGCACTCATCACCTTGCTAGTCGTTTCCTATGCCTCGGCAGCCCGCTTGCGCCTGCAGATGGCCTTCAACCTCGCTAAAGCCTCGCAGGCTGACTTGATCGCCGACGCGGCTATCGGGCGAGGAGCGCTATCGCTGCTTTCGGAGAGCCAACAAAATCACACTGCGCCTCCTCTCAGCGATGCGACCGGTCGTCAGGAGGAGCGAGTTGTGCACGATGGGAAGCCGAAATTTTGCTTCTTGAACGAATCCGCGGTGGCGATATCGATCGAGGACGAAAACGGCAAAGTCGATCTCAATGCAGCGCCACAGAAATTGCTCCGGACGCTGCTCGCGGGATTGGGCCTTCCGGCGCGCGATGCGGACGCTGCCGCCGCAGGTGTGGTTGCCTTCCGTAGCGCGGACGCAAGCTCAGACGCCCAGCAACTTGACACGAGCGAAAAGCCCTTCGGGCTCAAGCGCGCCCCATTCCAGACCATCGCGGAACTCGACCAAGTTCCCGGTGTCTCACCGCTGCTCTTTAAGAGCCTTTCTTCACTCGTGACGGTACATTCGCGCAACCCCGGCGTGGATCCCAAGACCGCCCCGCCAGCGCTATTCGCTCTATTGCTTGGCCAACCCCCTGAAGAAATTCACTCTCTCCTCGCTAAGCCCTTCCCCAACGCCATTGACCGTACCGATCCGCGCTTTCCTAGAGAGTTCCAGGGTCCCGGCCTTGGTCGAGTCTTTTTGGTGCATGTCGAGGTCGTCCTCGCAACGGGGCAAACGAGCGTGCGGGAAGCGTTGCTCGACCTGCGTGGCGCTTCCGGTGAGGCATTCGCCATTAGGGAGTTGCGTCGAGCAAATGCGCGATATCTTCCCGCGCTGCGTGCTGCCGCGAGAGACCTCCATTCCGCTTTGTCCGAGTGCGTTTGAAAGCCGCGAGCGATCGCCGCGCAAATTGTATCAGCGTGTAACTTTGTCTAGAAGCCAGGGGCTGACCGAAGTGTCGTCAAGGAACGTACGTCTTGTAGACTGTTCGATATCGTGCGGTCTCGCGATCGCTTTTGTCGACACGCTTAACAGCTTGCGCTTGTACTCCTCGGCGATCGAGCGCGCTTCGGACATCGAACGAATGACGTGTGGCGTGATCATAATGATGAGTTCTGTCTTGTTGATTGTATCGTCTTTATCCTTGAACGCGGTCCCGAGGACCGGCAAATCTCCGAGCACCGGTATCTGGTTGGCGGTTTTCGAGCGTTGATCTTGCACTAAGCCGCCAAGCACCAAAGATTCTCCGTCCGACACGGCGACCTGCGTCTTCACCTTGCGCTGCTGGATCGTGGGGTTGTTGCCATTGGCTCCCGTTCCCGGCTCGGGGTTTGAGACCTCCTGATCGAGCTCGAGCATAAGCCGACCGCTTTCGCTGATATGCGGTGTGATCGCGAGAATCACGCCGGTGTTGAGGTAAGACACGGAGTTGAATGTGTTGCCGAGAGCCGCAACGCTTTGCAGCGTCGTAACGGGGATCTGCTCGCCGACTTGCAACGTTGCTTGGCGATTGTCCAGCACGGTGAGGGAGGGCGTCGACAGAATGTTTACGTTGGTAATCGCATTGAGCGCATTGAGCGTCACTACTCCGTTCGCTGCCGTGAACGCATAAGAGAACCCAGGAAAGACGCTCTGAAGCGGAACCCCGATCAGATTGTTGCCAAGAAGGTTGTTTGCGCCAAGAATGCTGTTAGTCGTAGTACCCGTGGCGCTACTGGCGGCTGCCGCTGTTGCGATCGCAGGCTGGCCCGAAAAGCCCGAAGCATTGCGGGCGCCCCGTTGCAGATACCAAGCGACACCGAAATGAAGCTCGTCGGTAAGAGTGACTTCGGCAATCGTCGCCTCGATGAAAACCTGGTTAGGTTGAACGTCGAGAGCTTCGATGACGTGTAATATGCGCTTATAATCATCTGCCGTCGCCATCAGCACAAGGGCGTTCTTGGCCTCATCAACTCCAACCTTATAACGGTTGTCCTCCCCTAGTGTGACCGAGCTGGGGCCCTTAGACTGACTCTGCTCGCTCGAGCCGGACCCCGCAGAGCCGAAGAAACCTGGAGAGCCGCCTGGTCCACCAACCGCGCCTCCGTTTCCACCGGCTCCCGAGGGACCGCCGCCACTGAGGCCGCCCGAGGGACCGCCGCCGGTGGGACCGGAAGATGAAAGTGCCCCCAACGGGCTTGCGGGAGCTGGGTTTGAAGAACTTTGGGTGGCGTCCTCGCTCGCCGACGCAGTCGCGGCTTGACCGAAGCGCGGCGCCGAATTGCCGCTTCCCTGTGAGCCGCCAGAACCGAACATTGACGTGAGAACCTGCAACAACTCCTTCGCAGGCCGATTTTGAACACGGTAGGTGAAAAACTGCTTTTCCGTCCCTTGCGCGCGCGCGTCCAGCCTCTGAATGAACACGCGCGCGCGTTCGAGATATGCGGGCTGTGCTGAAATTACCAAAATCGACGCAAGGCGCTTGTTGCTAATGAAGCGGACCATCCCCTTCATTGGTCCGTCCTTCTCGTCCGCTCCGAAAACCTTACGCAAATCCTCCGCTATCGTGTCTGCATCACCGCTTTTCACCGGCACGAGCGCGAATGACATGCCGCGCATTGTGTCGATGTCAAACATTGCAATCACTTCTTCCATCGTCGCAATGTCTTGCGGAGTTCCCCTCAGCGTTATCGTGTGCCGTGAATCGTCGGCCTGCAGAACTCCCCCCTGAATGCTCATGGGCTCGATGAGGCGCCGCATCTCCGAGGGCGCAACATAGCGTAGGGGAACGATTCGCGTGCTTTGCCCGAGGGGTAACGAAGAAGGTTCCGTCGAGGGAGTGGAAACGTCTCCGCCGGCTGTTGCGGCTTGGTCAAGCGGCACGACTTTGAAAACGCCTCCCGCTTGCACGACGGCGGCCCCAGAAACACGCAGCGCCGACTGAAACAGCTCCAGCGCCGCGTTTCTGGACAAGGGCTTGGTCGTGTGAATCGTGATTTTGCCGTCGAGTTTCGGGTCGACGACATAGTTCACCGCCAAAATATCCCCCAGAACGACTTTGGCGGCTTGCATGATTGGCAAGTTGGCGAGATTGAGCGTCACCACCTCCTCTTCCGTATTGGAGGCTTCAGCCTTCCGACCTGCACCAGAGCCGATGAACCGTCCAGTTCCAGGAACCACGAGCGCAGCGCTCCCCTGCGCATTCGTCAATGCGACGCTGTGGGCGCCCGCCCCTGCGCCTCCCCGCGCAGGATCGTGGAGGGTATTAGAGGGCTCCACACTCCATTCTGCGACAGGTGGATCGCTCGTGGCTTGGCAAGCCACAAGGGCCAGGCACAAAGCCGTCAGACACGCGCTTACATAACGTCTGTTCACGAGCAGGCTCACCCAAGGTCCGGCCATCACATAGGCCAGAAATTCGCTAACACGGATGGAAACATTGTGACAGAGGCTCAGTCTCAACGCGAGTTTATCGTCGGCCCTCCCACCCACGGAGCGGGGCGATCGCATTTGCCGCTTTTTCGGGCTTCGGCATCGCCGGTGTCACCGCCGATTGTTTCGTCTCTCCATCGTCCGGAGCCATCGTCTCAGGATACAGAGACAAGATTGCGGAGCGCTCCCCACTTTTCAGAACCAATTCGGAGGGACGGATTTCCGAGACCGTCCATCCGTCCGCCAATTGTCCGACAACATACCAGTCACCGCTCCCTCCGCCTTGGCCGGCGAGATACGCCCGCGGGCCACCGTTCGAAAAAACGATCGCTTCTACTCCCAGCGCCGGCTGTGGGCCAGCCCCGAGGCTTGCACCTGCCGATGCAAGGGGCTTGGAGCTGGGCCGTCTCGATTTAGCGAAGACCGGTCTGGTCAAAGTTTGGGTGTCGGCCATGAAAGCAGCCGATGGGGGAAAGGCTGTGAGAGGCGCAGCGGGCGGGCGCCAGTCAGGAATGGTCCCGGCCTCGGGATCTCCCCATCCCATCAACGCCTGCAACAAGAAGAACCCCGATAGCGCGGTCGTGTTGGCGAGCAAGACCAGCACCGCCAGCATGAGTGGCGATAGTCGCTTCGCTTTGGCGAGGGCCGAGATACGAGCAAGTGGCCCCTTTGAAAGAATGTCTCTCGCGGCTCTCGTGTTAGCGAGCCAGCTCAACGACGTCAGCCCGAGCGGCGATAGTCGCTTCGCTTTGGCGAAGGCCGAGTCACGTGCTAGACGCGCCTTTGAAAAAACATCCCTCAAGGCTGCTCCTTACCCAGGGCGCCGCCGTAGACGTCGAATTGCGCCTCTATCGTCGGATCCGTGGAGCCAGCGGCGTCAGCGGGCCGTCCCCAAAATCCCGCCTGGCCCCGCAAGGTCGCCGCCATCACGAGCAGCAAAGGCGTTTCCTTCTCCAATGCGCGAGCAAGCGCGTGAAGTGGAACGCTGGAAGCGGAGACGTCGAGCCTGGCGCCGACGAGAGTTGCGCCATGGACGGCTTTAGGCGGCAACATCTGGATCGACGTCACCGAAACATTCGACTGTTCAGAAAGCGCCTTGAGACGCGCCTGTAGATTAGCGTCGATGATGCCTGGATTTGATCCGCCAATGAGCTCCCCGCGTGCATTGCTCTCCGCAACTTGGCTCGCAAACGCGCGGACCGCGGCCTCCTGAGTGGCGACAGAACTATAGCGCGCTAAAGTCGTCTGCCGCTGAATCAGCGCATCCGTGCGCTCTTCCACGAGACTTTCTATGGGCTCCACGAAAATGAGATAGGCAACGAGGAGGACGACCAGATTGACAGTCACAAAAGAGGCTCGGCGCAACCATCGCTGCTGCTGGCTGTTGAACGGAATCATTTTTTGTCGCCCGTCGGACTGTCTTTGACTTTCACCCGCAGTGAGAACGCCTCCCGCTTTTCTGCGGCGTTAAGCGTTATCGGCGCCGTCAGCGACGCATCGGTGAAGATCGGCGACTTCTCGAAAAGAGCGGGAAGGCCCACCGCCGACTCAGCGAAGCCTACGAGATCAAGGTAACGCTCTCCGTTTTTGCCATCCGAGAGGCGGAATTCACTCAGATAGGCTTCATCGGGCAATATTCGTGAGACCTCTTCCCACAAATCGGCAAAAGTCGGGCCTTTGGCGCGTTCCGCATGGAGCACTTGCAGCAGACGGCTTTCGGCGACGGCTCGGTCAGCGATCTTGCGCACGCTCGACGCTCGAGCGGAAACTTCGGCGATTTTCTGATCGAGATCATCAGCAGCTTGACCTCTACGCAAAATCAAGGCCGTCGAGCCTACAGCGCTTAAACCGATCGTCGCGAAGCACAGCGCTAGCGCACCATTGCGAAACCAATGGGAGGACTCCCCGCCTCGGCGGAGAGCGATGGTCGGTCTTTCCTCCCCGAAATCGGCGCCAGGGGCCGACGTCACATAATCGAGGTCCTCCCATCCCATCCCGATGGCTTCGATCTGCCGCGTAATGATGTCTCGACGCAATATCCAGAGACACACTGTATATTTATCGGAAGATCCCGGCTTCCGCAGAAGGGTATGGCCATAAACAACGTCACTCAGTCGGAAAGGCGTTTTGCGTTCAATATCCGCGATCAGAAGCCGACTGAGATTGCCCTCGGCAGCCACCGGAATGTCAAAGCGCCGCACAAAAAACGCCTCGCGGGGAACTTCTAGGTGGACTTTCGTTGCAGCGCGCGAGAGTCCGCGCTTAGCCAAGGCTTCTTTAAGAGAGCTTTGTCGCACTTCGCGAGAAGAAAGAGGTGCAGGGTTGGTTTGAGTGGGGCCTCCCAGGAAACGAAATTCGGAAACGCCGCGGCCGCTGCTGATGACGAGCTTTCGATCGGGCCTTTCGAGCCACCAAGCGATCGCCGAAGCGGGAAAAAGTGCAAATAGCTCCCTTCGATAGAGATGCCACAACCGGCGGGCGCCGCTCAGCAGAGCGCTCTCCAGATTATCGGAGTTCACCGTCGTGCGAGGCTGGGACGTCATCAGAACTTTTTTCCTCGCTCGGTGTTCACAGCCCTCGAAGGATCCGCATTACGCGTCACCGAGTCATCCGGCCCAATCGTACGGAAGGAACAAATCGCACCCACCTGCTCCAGGTCAGGCGGGACGCGGGGACATGGACAAGAAGCTCAATTTTGCTCTAGCATGAACATCTGAATAACGGCATCTTAATGGCGCCGAGCCGAGAAGCCGCGCCCGTCGAAAGTCGACAAGCCGTGCGGTCGCGGGAGCAGCATATGCAGGGTTCTCGATCAGTTGTCGCGCGATCTTCTGAGCATCGGCGGTTCTCAGCCGGAGGCGACGCCTTCACCGAAGAATTCGGATCCTATTTGCTAAATACCCGCGCGCTCGACGAGCTCGCGCTACAACGTTCGCAGAGAGCAACGAAACAAAGCGGCGAGAGATTCGACCGCGTTCTGACAAAACTCGGCCTTGTCTCGGAGCCCGACCTTTACGCTCATCTGAGCGCTTTCCTCTCTATTCCGGTTCTCGAGCCGCGCGGGATTCCGCTCGAACCCGTTTTGGTCGACAAAATACCCGAAGGCTTCCTGCGTGGCGCAGCCATCTTGCCGCTCTTCCTCGACAAGGAGAGGCCCGCGCTGGCCGTGACCGATCCGCTCGATCTCGAGTCGGTGGACGCCCTCATTTATGCAACCGGATTGGACTTCGAGCTCCGCTTGCTGACCCCATCGCTCTTTGAGAAGGCATGGGGAGAACTCTATGGCAAGAAGTCCCAGGGCTTCGCCTTTGTCGGCGAGGACGCCAATATTGAAGCTGCCAACGAGTTCGATTTACAGCGGTTGCGCGACCTTGCGAATGAGGCGCCTGTCATTCGGCGTGTCAATCAGATCATTGCGGACGCAATCGAGGCGCGAGCCTCCGACATTCATATTGAGCCCGCACTGGAGTCGGTGCTTGTGCGTTATCGCGTCGACGGAGTGTTACGTCCGACTGAAACTCTGCCTCCTGGCCTGAAGGCCGCGATCATCTCGCGAATAAAAATTATGGCGCGTCTAGACATCGCGGAGCGGCGTCTACCGCAGGACGGGCGCATCAAGATGGCGATCCGCGGCGTGGACATTGACTTCCGTGTGTCCACGATCCCCACCGCACATGGCGAAAGCATCGTTCTGCGCATTCTTGATCGCAGTCAAACGGCGCTCGATTTCAACGCCTTGGGTTTCGAACCCGACACCATCAACATATTGCGCAGGACTATGCGTAATCCCAACGGCATCGTGCTCGTGACCGGCCCCACCGGCAGCGGTAAGACGACCACGCTATACACGGCTCTGAAGGAATTGACCAAGCCAGAAGTGAAAGTGTTCACAGTCGAGGATCCTATCGAATACCAGCTCAGTGGCGTGAATCAGGTGCAAGTGCAACCCTCGATCGGCATGGACTTTCCTCACTCCCTGCGCGCCATTTTGCGGCAGGATCCAGACATCATAATGATTGGAGAAATTCGCGACGGGGAAACAGCCAAGATCGCGATTCAGGCATCGCTTACCGGTCATCTAGTCTTTTCGACGCTTCACACAAACAGCGCCGCCTCCTCGATCACGCGCCTCATCGACATGGGCGTAGAGAGCTATTTGATTGCATCGACGGTGAAGGCGGTGCTAGCGCAACGTTTAGTGCGCCGTCTCTGCTCGCATTGTGAAGCTCCACTCGATGCCAGGGCGCAGTGGCGCACGCGACTTTCCGGCGAGAGCTTTTCAACAGAACGGGAGAGATTGAGGGCCCCCGCAGGCTGCCAACATTGCCGGGGTTCAGGTTACTCGGGCCGTAGCACAATTGCCGAACTCTTGGTCATGAATGAGGCGATGCAGAGGCTTGTATGCGAGGGAGCCCCTGAGACCGCGCTTGATTCCTGCGCGCGAAGCGCCGGCATGGTGACCATGTATCAGTGTGGGATGGGAAAAGCCTGGCGTGGGGAAACTAGCGTTGACGAAGTGCTGCGTGTGACCCGGATGGAGTAAGGATGCCGAAATTTCGTTACCGCGCATACTCCGCCGCAGGTGATCTCGTCGAAGGCGAGATCGCGGCCGATGCAAAGGATCAGGCCGAGGACGCGCTTTGGTCTCGCGGCCTGACGCCCTTCGAGACGCGCGAAACTGGACGTAGCGCCTCGTTCAAGATTTTCAATCGCAATCGGCCGCCCGATCTCAGCGAGCTTACCTCATTCACCCGGGAATTCGCCGCGCTCGAACAGGCCGACATTCCCCTTGACCACGGGCTTCGTATCCTGGCCGCTCAGAGCGTCAGTCCACGTTTGCGCGCGCTCGCCGAGGAAATTCTTGGCCGCGTCGTGAACGGCACGGCGCTGTCGGAAGCGCTCGCGGGGCGCGGCGACGTCTTTTCGCAAGAATACGTCAATGTCGTGCGCGCGGGAGAGACCATAGGCGACGTCGGTCAAGCCCTAGGCGATCTCGCCACGATGTTGGAACGACGCGTCGAACTGCGTTCCCAAATCACGAGCGCCCTGATTTACCCCTGTATGTTGATTACTCTCGCGATCATTTCCACCGGGATCGTGCTCGCGACGCTCGTTCCGAACATTGCGCCGATTTTCGTCGACAATAATCGGCCCCTTCCATCCGGGTTGAAGTTCATCTTGGATGCCGAGGCCAATTGGCGCTTCATAGCCCTTGTTCTATGTTTCGTTGGCCTTTGCCTTTTTCTTTTCTGGCGCTATGCCCGTCAACGCCCCATCTGGATGGAGGAAATTGACAGGCGCTTTTTGAGCGTCCCCCTCATAGGATCCCTCAGCGCGCAATTTGAGACTTCCAAATTTGCGCACACTTTGGGCTCCTTGCTGAAAGCCGGCGTGCCACTATTGCCTGCGCTGGAGTGCGCCCGCACGGCTCTATCAAACCGCCATCTCGGCGCGAAGATCGAAAATTCGATAGAAGCTGTGCGCAGCGGCGAAAGCCTGAGTGGCGCGCTCAGCCGCATTGAGGCAATCCCGCGCGTCGTCCCGCAGATGATGTCATTAGGCGAGGAGACCGGAAAGCTCGACGCCATGCTGCTACGCGTCGCGACGATGTATGAGAAGCAAACTCAGCGATCTATCGAACGTGTCATGAGCTTGGTCACCCCCGCGCTGACCATTCTGATCGCCCTGGTGGTCGGCGGCCTGATCATGACAGTGATGGATGCCGTGCTCGGCATCAACGAGATGGCTACGAAGTGAGCCCCTCTGCGAACTCGAACCCTAGCACCGCGGAGAGGAGGGTTCACGCTCCTCGAAATGCTGGTGGTGCTGGCTTTGATCGCCCTACTCGCGGGCTTGTCGACGCAGCTCGTGCGCCCCGCAGCTCCGCGCGTTCGTCTGGAGGCCGCGGCACGCGGGCTTTGCGCCGCTCTGCGGGCCACGAGAGCACGCGCAATCGCGAGCAACGAGGAGGCGACGCTCGTTTTCGATCTCGAGCGCAAAGCCTATGCGTCTCCGAGCGTCCGCGAGACGTTCATTCCGGCGGAAGCGCGCGTTCAGCTTTCGGTGGCCGGCGGCCAACGGGATATGCGCGAGAACGCTGGTCTTGTGTTCTATCCCAGCGGGGGCTCCACTGGCGGTGACATAATTCTCGAGATCGGCAGCAATCGCGCGACCATCCAAGTCAACTGGCTGAGTGGGGCGACACGGTGCGACATCTCCTGATGCGCCGCCGCAGGGGCTTTACTCTCGTCGAAACGCTCGTCGCCTTTGCGGTTCTGGCGGTCGCCATGTCGCAGCTGATGACAGCGCTCGGCGGGGCTGCGCAGAACGAGAGCCGAGCGGACTTTTTTTTGCGGGCCTCTCGCGAGGGACAGTCCCAGCTTGACGCGCTCGGAGTGACCGGGCGGATCGCGCAGGGGGAGACGAATGGCCGTTATGAGGATGGGTTGCTATGGAGTCTTAAAGTCGAGCCCTATGTTACATTGGAGAGCCCGATGAGGACCGGTGAAGTCGCGAGCTTCTGGGCGCTCCTGACCATCCGCCGCCCGGGCTCCCGGGAGGGAGCCACTCAAAGTTTGACATTGGCGACACTGAAAATCGTAACGACCACCGAGCCCGTACAATGAGGCGGGGCCCGCGCTTGGGGTTCACGCTTCTCGAAATGCTGCTCGCAATCACGCTGCTTTCGCTGATCGTGAGCGCTATTCTCGGCGGGTTGCATCTCGGGAGGCGCGCGTGGGAAGCAGGAAAAACCTATGAGACGGTCAGCGAAATCGAAGAATCCGCTCGCGCAATCAATGGGCAACTTGCGCGCGCGATAGCTATTCGAATCCCCAGGGCGAATAACGAGCAGGTGGTCGCCTTCAACGGTCTCCCGGAGAGTTGCCGTTTTCTCGCGCTCAGCGAGGGCGAAGCGCAATGGGGTGGCCTCATTCTGACGGAGATCGGGTTTTCGCAGGGCTCTGACGATGACGTTGCGCTCTGGAGTCTGTGTCTTCCGCCCCTCTGAAGGGTTTGAGCTGCCCCGGAGACTCCCTGCGTCGCGTATCGCTTCTGCGCGACGCGGTTTACCTTCGATTGTCCTATTTCGGTCAGCTCGAGAATGGCCGCCCGCCGGTCTGGACGGATCGATGGATCGGCCGCCTGACTTTGCCGCTACTCGTCTCGGTACAGGTCGCAGGAAAGAGTTCCGGTCGCACAGTGGACGTCTCCTTCGTAGTCGCATTGCGGCAGCGCTAGACGGGCAATATTTCACCCGCCCTCGAGAGGACCAATCGTCCATGTGAACCAGATGGCGAGGGCGAGATGAGGCCCGAAAGGCATGAGCTGGCCGGTGTCGGTCGATCGGCGCTCGCGCCTCAAGATCGCCGCCGAGAGCAGACCGGAAAGCGCAGAAATCAGCAGGCACCCGGGGAGAGCTTGGAAACCCAGCCATAATCCGGCAACCGCGAAAAGCTTTGGATCGGCCGCCCCGAGGCCTGGAACGCCACGCCATCGCTCGTAAGCCGCAGCGAGCAGGCCTAGCGCAGCCCAGGCGCCAAAGGCACAAATGAGCCGTGACCACAATGCGCCAGGCCCGCCGAACAGCGTTGTCACGAAACCCGTCGCGAACAAAAAGAGCAGCGGACCATCCGGAATAATCAAAAACTCGATATCAAAGACGACGATGATAGAGAGCCCGCAAAAAAGCGCGAGGCTCGGCGCCATATACCAGCCTGCCGCCTCCACCTGCGCAACAAGGAACCCGAGGCCCGCGAGGCCCAGCCAGAAGATGTGACTGTGGGCGCGACTCCCTTCTTCCGCACGCAGTATAGCAAGCGCACGCGCGCCGAGCTTGCGGCAGCGACGACGCGATGAAGGGGCGAAGAAGGGGAATGCGCGCATATCAGTCCGAGCTCTCTGCCACCGGTCGCGAGCTATGGGGCGCCGGACGCAAGCCCTCGCGGAAAACCTCGCATTTTCGGCGTACCGCGTCGAGGCGAAAGCTTCGATCTCAGACATCC
This sequence comes from uncultured Alphaproteobacteria bacterium, assembly GCA_963808525.1. Classification (GTDB taxonomy): domain Bacteria; phylum Pseudomonadota; class Alphaproteobacteria; order Rhizobiales; family Beijerinckiaceae; genus Methylocystis. The sequence continues at coordinate 189,204 of CAWEGE010000017.1, read as the reverse complement.
ATTACGGTGCGGACGAAGACCGCCCGTCTGCTCGTCACACCGAGAGCCAACAGATTATCATGTTCGCCCCATCACGATGTTTCCATCCGCGAGCTTGCCGCCTTCGGAAGATGCTGGGAGTCGCGGCCCCGACTGTTAGATGATAAGAAATGTGCGCAGTAGACGGTCTGTGGGGTTGGAGGGGTTCAATGATCGCTCTTGGGGCGAAGACAAAGGCGGCGCTGCTTCTCGCGACGCTCTTGAGCGGCGTTTCCGTATTGGGCCCCGCTTCAGCGCAAGTCGAAGTGCATCGTTACCTGCGCTGGAAACGGAACGGACAACTCGACTATCGGCGCCTTTTACAGCGTTACGAATCCGTTTCTTCCTTTCCTTTCGGCCAGGGGGCTTTTGGCTACCCTTATTCTGCCTGGGGCGGTCTGAGGCAGCCCCGATACTATTTCCACTCCACTCCCGAAGGCACTTATGTCGAGGGACCCTATTACGTGGGTTCTCCATACGAATTGCGCTAATAGGCGACTCTTGTATCGCTCCGGGAGCGTCGACGCTGCTCATCAAGAATGTAGATGCGCATTCTCGTCATCAACGAGTGCGATCGCCGCGCGAGCGACCAAGCCGCGAGACTCAAGCGATCCCGGCCAACCGCCTAGATCCACGGGTCGGAGCGCGTCTTTCAGCTTCTTTGAAAACAAGCAGAATTTGGGTTTCGAGCGAATTCGATCGACTCCACGGCCTTTTGCGCCGACGACCATCTTCGCATCACAATTGAGCGTGACAATCACTCCGTCCAGCTCCGCGATGGCGTCGTGAGCTATCTCCGAGCAAGAACTCCAGGCGCGAGGTCTGTGTCTGTCTACGAACTCTTGGCGTCCAAAAGAGTGAAGTTAGCCGTGAGCAAATCAGCAACGTCAAGCGCGAAACTCATCAATCTGATGCAGGCGCGAGTCGAGCGGCTAAGTCGACAGTCGCTCCTGCCGGATGAGAGATTCCCGGGCGATGCCGAGTATCGAAGCGTCAGAGAATCGGCTCCGGCGTTCCCAGCCAATCATCAAGCAGGCCCGGACGATTACGATCTCGGTGACAACGCGTCAAATCTTCCTCCACAACTCCAGGAGCCTCAGTGGCCTCTCTTAGAAATGAAAGCGGCCATTCGTGATCTAGAGTATCGAATTGTCAGAGAATTGCGGGGGAGCCAAAGCCCCGAGCCAGCGGCTGCTGACCTGGAGCGGGAGGTGTTTCGCATTGGCCGCCGGCTCGAGGAGCTCAATGATCGTGTGGAAGAGCTTCGCAGATCTTCCCATCGCCAAAGCACGCCTGAATATGCCCCGCCGCCATTGAGCAACACGGGTTCGCATGACGAGATGATTGTGGACATTGCCCTAAGAGTTCAACTCAGCACTGGCTTTCGAGCAGGATGATGCGCACTCCCTCGACAGCGCTGACAAGGCAAAAGCGGAGGTCGCTCGTTGCCACGCGACGGCGAGGAGGCCTGTGGCCGCGAGTATCCTGGCGTCGCTCGAGAAGACCGCCGATGAGCTGCGTTTCGCGCAGTCGACGTGGCGAAGGAACCTTTTTCAAAAAACTTGCGCGAGCCAGAACGAGAAGGTCGATCCCACCACCTTTAGCGCCGACCTTCTTTCAATCGAACTCCAGCCACCGGAATTAGATCCGTCGCACGCCGCAGGAAGGTCGGTTGTCAGACAGCAGCATGGCGACGTCCGTACGGTCGTTGAGGAGATGCGCGGCGTCGCCACCGAAAATGTTGAACAGGAGATGCGCCGGGCGATGGGTAATCGCTACCCGACGGAGGCGCGCTTGGCGCCTCGCGTCGGCAACCAACTCATAGAATGGGAACTCTCAAGCCGGCAGGAGCCCGGATACAAGCAGTGGGCCCACGCCGCTTTCATGGAGGAAACACAGCTGTTTTTGCTGAGCTCCGTCTCGGGCATCGAGATTGCGCGCGCGCATATCGGACTATTTTTGAAGCCTCTCAAAGGCGCATCAGTTTTGGCGATAGCGGGCCTAATCCTTTTTGCTGGCGGCTCTTTTCTCTTCCGCCCAGGCTCTCCTTTTCAAGCCAGCGCTCTGAAGACGAACCATGAGTTCGACGGCCACCTCGCCTGCCACCAAGCTAAAAGATGAAAGCGGTGAGGCGCCCAGTCGCGCCGTTGGTCCAGCCAACGATGGTGCAGCCGGGACGGGTCCATGGCGAGGAAGCCTTCAAAAATTAACGGCCATAGATGATAGTAAGATCGGAAGCCTGAGCGCGCCGTCCGGGTTTGATTTCGCGAGCGACCGCGCGCCCGATCCAGCTGCCGTCGGCCCCTCGGAGAATTCTTGGCCGCTTCAACTCCCGAAGGCTCCGGCAGGTGCAGCCAGCGCAAGAACCGGCGATGTCCAGGCGCTTGCTGAGCAGGGCGACGCGAAAGCTCAGTACCGAGTTGGCGACGAATCTGATGAGTGGTCATGATCCCGCACGGAATGCGAAAGCCGCAGTACGATGGCTTGAGAAGGCCGCAAACCAGGGGCTCGCGTTAGCCCAGCTACGACTTGGAATTATTTACGGGAGGGGCCTCGGCGTCGATCGCAATTTCGTGCTTGCGCGCAAATGGTTTCAGGCGGCGGCAGAGAACGGCAATGCTCTCGCGATGCACAATCTCGCCGTCCTTCTTACTGAATCTCGCGGCCATGCGCCCGATCACGCCTCGGCGGATGTTTGGTTTCGCAAGGCAGCAGAGCTGGGTATCCGGGATAGTCAATACAATCTGGGGGTCGACTATATGCAGGGCCTAGGCGTCGAGAGGGATCTCGTTCAGTCCTACGCTTGGTTTGCCACAGCCGCAGCTCAAGGCGACGTGGAGGCGCTTAAGAAGCGAAAGGAGGTTCGGGCGCTTCTGGACGCAGAGGAACTCGACGCCGCGAAGGCCCTGGCGAATAGCTTTTTACAGAGGCAACCCCAAGCACAAGCGCGCGATTAAAGGCTTCGCGCGAAATACCTGCGCAGCGCTTGGTGAGCATTCGATGACCAAGCGCGTCGATATGAATGCGCTGCGGCGAGACGACGCTGGAAAGCAAATCTTTAGAGGGAGCGCTTCCACGACGAAGATCGCCCGGCCGGCATGAATTGCTCCATATCCTGATGATCATGCTGTGGGGCGTGACCTCATAGGCTCTGAGGGTTGTGATCTTACGCCCGTCCTTCCCCGTGTGCGCGGTCAGCGATGGATCAACGCCAAGAGGATGATGATGGGGATAGGAACTCCCAGCAGCCAAAGCAGAATGCCGCGTCCCATGACGTCCTCCTATCGTTCGCGGCGATGCAGCCGCACGAGATGCCCGAGGTCGAAATTTTCGTCGCGATGTCTCCCGCCGAGACGCGTGGCCGCCCAGGCCGCCGCTGCGCCGAGGGCGAGCGTCGCCGCGCTGAGGAAACCGAGATAGACCGTGATCTTTCGCGCCTTTTCGGTGTCCGCCTTCATCTCGGATGCGACGCGGTTGACGCGATCCGTCGCCGCCGCTGGCGAGACACCCGTGCTCGAGCCGATGGCGTTCGTGAGATAGGTTTTATCGTCGCTGGTGAAATTGCCCGCGGGATTCTCTGCAAGCAGCCGCGAGACAAATCCTCTCGTTGCGTCTGAGACGGCATTCGCAGCCCGGCCCGTTGCGCCCTCGGGACGCAGCAGCAGGTCCACATAGCGCTCGGTGGGCGTGATCCCTTGGTCCGCCGCCACCTTTGCTACGGAGCCCGCTACCGTCGCAGCAACCAGCGCCCCCACCAACGCTGCGAGCGCCCACACCACCAATCCGTGCGCGCTGTCGCGCACGTCGCGCTCATGCTCCGAGGAGCCCTCGCCGATGCGCCGCAACCGGCCCGTGATGTAGCCACCGGCTGCAAAGCTGGAGACAGCGACGAAGATCATCCACAGGCCAAGCGCGACGTAAAAGTAGATGGGTTGCGTGCCTTTGTAGGGTGACGTCGCGGAAAGGCCGATCGCCGAGCTAAAAGTCGCGGCGATGAACGAAACCGCCACAGCCACCGTCGCGCCGGCGAAGATCGCGGGCCAATCGACGGAGGTCAACGTATAGCTTCGTTGCGGCTGCGCCAGCGCCGCTGACGGGGGCGCGTTGACGATGTCAGTCATAGCAAATCCTTTCTTTCCCTATCGTGTTCTACCGCGCACGCGGGCTCGATCAGCGAAATCCGAGGAACGAAAGGATGGCCATCAAGATGACGACCATGCCCACGAGATAGATAATGCCGTCCATCGTCGTACTCCCTTCCCGTCAAAGCCAAGCGTGAGGCTGCGCGGCTTTCCGCCACCCACGCCGTCAATCGAGGTTTCAAACTCGGCGGCAACGGCGAATGTTCCTGCAAGCCTTAAATTTTCAGCAGCGCTTCAAGCCGCGCCTTTCAAGCTCGACTTGCATAGCGCCGCTTACCGTCGCGCTTGGTTAGCGCGCCTGCCGCATTAGCTAGACTACCCAAATGCGGAGGTGCGTGTGTTCAATGAAAACGGCTCGGCTCTCTCGCAGGACGGTCGTCATCGGCGTCGGCGCCGGGCTGACCACGGGGCCGACAAGGCCTCAAGCGTCATCGGCAAAGAAAGGTGCGGAGATGTTGCAGGATCCGACGCAGAAATACCCCAAGCCTCCCTTCAAGCATCAATCGCAGCCGTGGCCCGGTCTCGCCCGCAACATGGATCCGAAGCCCGATCACGGCGAGAGGTCCTATAAGGGTTCGGATCGTTTGCGCGGAAGAAAGGCGCTGATCACGGGCGGCGATTCCGGCATGGGCCGCGCGGCGGCAATTGCTTTCGCGCGCGAGGGCGCGAGCGTGGCCATCAATTATCACCCCGATGAGGAGCCCGATGCGCGCGACGTCGCCGATCTGCTGAAAAGCGAAGGGCGCGCGATCGTGCTGCTGCCCGGCGACATTCGCGACGAGGAGTTCTGCAAAACGCTTGTTGAAGACGCCGTCAGCAAACTCGGCGGACTTGACATTCTCGTCAGCAACGCCGCGAGGCAACAGACGCATGACTCGATATCGGAGATCACGACGGACCAGTTCGACTGGACGATGAAGACCAACATTTACGCGCCGTTTTGGATTATCCAGTCGGCCCTGCCGCATCTGAAGCCCGGCTCCGCAATCATCAGCACCGCATCGGAACAGGCCTATGATCCTTCGCCGAACCTCTATGATTATGCTCAGACCAAGGCGGCGACGATGAACTTCACGAAGTCGTTGGCCAAGCAGCTTGCGCCGAAAGGCATTCGGGTGAATGCGGTGGCGCCGGGGCCGATCTGGACTCCGCTCCAAGTCTCCGGCGGCGCGACGCAAGAGAAGATCGAGCATTTCGGCGAGCAGACGCCGATGGGGCGTCCCGGGCAGCCGGCGGAGCTCGCATCGATCTACGTGCAACTCGCGGCGGCAGACGCCAGCTATGCAACCGGCCAAGTCTATGGAAGCGCCGGCGGCGACGGTCAGCCATGAGGTCGGACCTAGAACTACCAGGATCTTCGTCGAGCGCGGTTGCGACCGCGCTCGAATAGAGCAAACAGGCTCAAGGGTTTCCGGCTGACGGTTTGCCTTTTCCAACGGCGCCTGTGTTGGCGCCGCCGAACGAAGATCCTTGGTCCGTGGAACCTGAGCCGAAAGTCGAACCCGTTCCTGTCCCAGCCCCGGCGCCTCCGGTTGAGGAGCCGCCGTTGCCGAAGCCCGAGTTTGATCCGGCTCCGAATCCGGAATTGCCGGCGCCCACCCCCGAGCCCGTTCCCATCCCCGCGCCGGCGCCGCCGCTGCCTGAGCCCGCGCCTCCGGAACTTCCGGCGCCCGCGCCGCCGCCTGCCCCACCGCCAGCGCCGCCGCCGCCTCCACCTCCCGCCGCGAGCGCAACGCCGCCGGAGATGAGCAGCACCGACGCAACTACGACGCCCGTGTTCAATTTGACCATGCTCTGCTCCTCAAGTTTCCGTGGAGCCTGCGCCCCAGGGAGTTAAGCAGAGTGTCACATCTCGCCCGTGTTCCATGAAGCAAGCGTGGCGTAATTCATTTCATTCCTCGGCGATCACGCTCATGCAGTCCGCTAGCAACAGACCATCATTCGGCGGCTTCCGCGCTTCCCTCGAGTCTTCGGGCATTTCCTTGCACGAGCCTGATCACAAACTCGATTTTTCGAGCAACCTTAGGAGAAAGCACGAAAGGATAGAGATCCGGCTGTCCCATGGATCGATTCAGGTTGTTGACCGCGAACGACAGGTGCAGCCACGTCTCGACGAGATCCCGCACATCGACGGTGCGGTATGGATCGAAAGCGACAGCAAGCTCTGCTTTTTTGAAGGGCCGCAACGAAACGCCCATAGCCCGCGCAGTTTCGAGCGTGTCGACAATGTGTAAGTAATGAGCGAAGGTTTCCGCAAAATCCTCCCAAGGATGGCTCGTGGCGTAGGCGCTAATGAAGCCATCGCTTGGCTCGACGACGCCGCGTTCGTAGTAGCTTTTCAAAGCCGCGGCGTAGTCCGTCCTTTCGTCGCCGAAGAGGGAACGGAAGGACTCCTGCTGGCCGCCGTCCCGAACGAGAAGGTCCCAATAGTAATGTCCGATCTCATGGCGGAAATGACCGAGCAGCGTGCGGTAAGGTTCGCCCATGGCGTTGCGATGCTCCTCGCGGGTTGCGTCGTCGCCCTCCTCCACCGTTATTGTGATGACTCCATTGTCATGACCCATCACGGGCTTGGGAGCGACCGCTATGCGAGCCACGAAATCGAAGACGAGCGGTTCTTGTCTGGTCTCGAGCGGCAGGCGCAGCCTCAAAAGGCTGTAAAAGAGACGCCGCTTGGCTTGCTCTGTCTTTTGCCACATGCGGTGGCGACGAGCGTCCGAGAGATCCGGGATCGTGCGATTGTGCCGGCACGCCAGGCAGAACTCCTCCCCGGGCGCCGTTAGCCAATTGCAACCCTGCAACTCCCAATTCTTGCAGAATTGATATCGTCCACGATCCCTGGCCGCGAGCGCGATCCAGCGCTCGTTCTCGGGCTCGAGGGTGGTCATATCGAAGATGTCCGGTAAGAACCCCAATTGATGACCGCAATTTCCGCAAAGCGTGTTCTCGAACACGATCGTCTGGTCACAGGCTGTGCAACGAAAGTTCTTCATGGGAGCGGTCGCCTCCAAAGAAAGGGTCGCCTTTCCGCCTCGCAAAGCTTCGCCGCGCGCGCGGGATCCTCCTCAACGCGCCCACCGATATCTTGTTCCCGGCATGCGCAGGCGTCGATCAAGCCGCGTTTCCCTGCGCAAGCAGACTTACGCGCTCAAAGAGCTACGTCAGGAACGTGATGAGGGAACCGCAAGACGGGCGGACTTGCACAAACTATCCGAATCGCGACGAGAACGAGCAATCTCGGTGGTGGCTGGGTTCTGCCGTGTTGCGCGAGCCGGATGGCGAAACGCGGGCGATCATGTTGCAGAGCTTTGATTGCGGATCACAAACAAGTCGTCTCGCTCGCATCTTGGTGGAGACGAACGAACGCTCACGGCCGGGAACATTTTGGCGAAGCAGAAGTTTAGATTGTGGATGCTGAGAATCTCCGCATACGTAGCCTTTGCCGGCGGGCTCCAGCCGCTCTCACGGAGCGGTGCGCGAGGTTTGGCTGCCGCCGACAATATCGGGATTGATGATGAAGATTGCGCAAATCTCGCCGCTGATGGAAAGCGTGCCGCCGACGCTCTATGGAGGAACGGAGCGGATCGTTTCCTATCTGACCGAAGCGTTGGTGAGCCAGGGCCATGAGGTGACGCTGTTCGCAAGCGGCGGCTCCCGAACCTCGGCGCAGCTCGTGGCCAGCACGCCCCAGCCTCTAAGGCTCGCACAGATCCGCGATCCTTCCCCCTATAACGTGTTGCAGCTCGAGCACGTGCGCCAGCGAATTGAGGATTTTGACATTCTGCATTTCCATACCGATCATACGCACTTTCCCATGGTCCGCGAGCTGGCGGCGCCGGCGGTGACGACCATGCATGGGAGACTCGATTTTCCCGAGCTTCCGCCGCTGTTTCGCGAATTCGAGGAAGCGCCGCTCGTGTCGATCTCAGCGCATCAGCGCCGGCCACTTGCCGCAAATTTTGTCGCCACCGTGCCGCATGGCCTGCCGCGAGATCTCTATTCGCTATCGTGCGAGGCTAAGGGCGGTTATCTGGCCTTCCTGGGCCGCATCTGCGCGGACAAGGGTCCGGTGACGGCCATCGAGATCGCGCGACGCACTGGAACGAAGCTGAAGATCGCCGCCAAGGTGGACCGGGCCGACGAGGAATATTTTAAGACAGCGGTGCAGCCGCTGCTCCGGCAGCCGCACGTCGAATTCATCGGGGAGATCGGCGAGGACCAGAAGGGCGCGTTCCTCGGCGGAGCAAAGGCTCTCCTGTTCCCAATAGAGTGGCCGGAACCCTTTGGCCTCGTCATGATCGAGGCCATGGCCTGTGGCACGCCGGTCATCGCGTATCGCCGGGGTTCCGTGCCGGAGATCATCGAGCACGGCAGCAGCGGCTTCATCGTCGATAGCCTCGACGAGGCGGTAGTGGCGGTGGCGGCGGTGGACGCGCTGGACCGCGCGACGGTGCGCCGCTGTTTCGACTTGCGCTTCACCTCGGATACCATGGCGCGCAGCTATCTCATGCTCTATGAAGGGCTCGTGCGCACGAAGAGGATTGAACGCGCGGCGGCGGCAAAGAGGGCGTCGCGAAACTACTCGCTCTTGCGTGCGTGACCCTAAGGCGTCGATGCCTGCAGGGGTCGGAGAGGTCGACCGAAAGCATGAAAGAGCTGGTCTTTTCCGCCACAGGATCCGACTCAGCGCAAGACGCGCCGCCTTCGCAGTTCTACATACCCGCGACCGAGTCGCTCTCCGACCTCGGCGCTCACACGCTGAAGCATGGCGACACTTTCGGGATTTTCGACCGTTATGGCGACATCACTCCGGGCCCCGGCAGTCCGGAAGGGCTCTACCACAATGACACGCGATATCTTTCTTCCCTGCGAATCCTTGTTAACGGCAAGCGCCCCCTGCTGCTGAGCTCGAAGATCGAGGATAACAATGCGGCGCTGACGGTCGATCTCACCAATCCCGACCTTGTGGAGGACCCCGATGGAGTCCCCGCGCTGCAGCGCGATATGGTGCATATTCTGCGCACCAAATTTCTCTGGCGCGGCGGCTGCTACGAGCGCCTGGGGCTTCGCAACTTTGCCGCGGCCGATTTCTGGATCGATCTTGAAATCATCTTCAACGCCGATTTCGCCGACATATTCGAGGTGCGCGGCAAACACCGCACGCGCCGCGGCGAGAGAGGAATTGAGATTTCGCAGAATTGTGCAATCCTCGCCTATCGCGGCCTCGACGACGTCGTGCGGCGCACCGTCATCAATTTCGATCCGCCGCCCACGCGGCTCGACCGGGCCGGCGCACGCTATCGCATCAAGCTCGCTGCGGGCGGCAGAGCCTCGGTCTTCTTCGTCGCGCGCTGCATCGAGGGCGCAGCCAAGCACGTTGACCCGCCCCGCAGCTTCCTCGTAGCGACGAGGCGCGCTCGACGCGAGCTGCGCAGCCTCGCGTCCGAGGCAGCGAGCATCGAAACGTCGAACAACGTGTTCAACGAGGTGCTCTGCCGCGCGATGGCGGACCTGTATATGCTCGTGACCGAAACTGAGCAGGGACCCTTTCCTTACGCAGGCGTGCCTTGGTTCAGCACGAATTTTGGTCGCGACTTCATCATCACGGCGATGGAGACTCTCTGGATTGATCCAGCGATCGCAAAGGGCGTGCTGGAATATCTCGCGGCGACCCAGGCCCGAGAGATGAGACCGGAAGCCGACGCCGAGTCCGGCAAAATCATCCACGAGATCAGACGCGGCGAGATGGCGCGGCTCGGCGAGGTGCCTTTCGCACGCTACTACGGCTCGGTGGATGGGACCCCACTGTTCGTGATGCTCGCGGGGACTCTATTTGGATCGCACGGGCGACCTGGAGACGATCTCCGGGCTTTGGTCGAGCATCGACGCGGCTTTGCGCTGGATCGATCGCTATGGCGATCGTGATGGCGACGGATTCGTGGAGTATTTCCGCGCTGACGAAAGCGGCCTTGCCAATCAGGGCTGGAAGGATTCTTCCGACTCCGTCTTTCACGCCGACGGCTCGCTCGCCCGAGGTCCGATCGCGCTTTGCGAAGTGCAAGGTTACGTCTTTGCGGCGAAATGCGAAGCGGCGAAGATTGCCTCCGCGCTCGGCCATGCCGCGCGCGCTCGACGCCTGACGCGTGAGGCTGACGCGCTTTCCAAGCGCTTTGACGAAGCCTTTTGGTGCGAGGAGATCGGAACCTACGCGATCGCGCTCGATGGCGACAAGCGCCGCTGCGCCATCCGCTCTTCGAACGCCGGACAGCTGCTGTTTACGGGCATCGCGCCGAGGACGCGGGGGATGAAAGTCGGCGAGCAGCTTCTCAAAAAGCCGTTTTTCTCGGGCTGGGGCGTGCGCACCATCGCGGCTGGCGAGATGCGTTACAATCCGATGTCTTACCACAACGGCTCGATCTGGCCGCACGACAACGCCCTGATCGGCTTGGGAATGGAGCGTTACGGCCTGAAGCATGGGCTGCAGACGATATTCTCGGGGCTCTTTGACGCCGCCTGCTACATGGATTTGCGGCGGCTCCCGGAGCTCTTCTGCGGCTTCCAGCGCATGCGCGGCAAAGGGCCCACTCTCTATCCCGTCGCCTGCACGCCGCAGGCGTGGTCCTCCTGCGCTCCTTTCGCGCTGCTGCAAGCGAGCCTCGGCCTTGAGTTTGACTCCGGCGCGCAGCGCGTGCGGCTGCGCCAGCCGAAGCTGCCGGCGTTCCTGGACGAGGTGATCATTCGCTCTCTCGCCGTCGGCGACGCCAGGGTTGATCTTCGTGTCCGCCGCCACGGCGCCGACAGTTCGGTAAGCGTGCTGCGCGCCGAGGAGGCCGGCCATGGACGGGTGGAGGTGACGCTCTAGGTGGGCGATGCCGAAAGACCGATCACGCTCCGGATGGAGGCGATTATCGAGCCCGCGATTGACTGCCTCCGCAAGAGCGGGCTGATCTCGCATCCTTTGCGGCGCGGACCGTGTCGCGTCGGCTTCGTCGTCTCCAGCTTAGCCGATGAAAACGCGCTCCACTCATGACGAAAAAAAGCTGCATGCTTCTGTGTAGGCGCTTTTGGCAGGGCTAATGCGCGCGGCGGCCTGCCCCCGGCTCGGCTTGCTTGCGATGCGCCTCGGCGAGCGAGGCGGGGGGAACAACTCCTGTCAGCGCCGCCTGGATTTTGTTTTTCCAACCGCTCACGACGCTCGCGCGCCCTTTCATCAGCGCCTCGAATCCATCCCGCGCCACATTCGCCGGGTCCGCTTTGTTCTCGCTTCCGACTTTGGTGTCGAGCATGCCGGCCCGCCGAAAGAATTCGGTTTCGGTCGCGCCCGGCATTAGGCAGGAGACGGTGACTTCGGAATCCTTCAGCTCGTTGCGCAACGCATAGGAGAAATTGTCGAGAAAAGCCTTGCTGCCGTTGTAGACGGCTTGGAAGCTCCCCGGGATCAGTCCGGCAATGGACCCCACAATTAAAATCTTGCCTTCGCCGCGCTTTCGCATGTCCCGACCGATCTTCTGAATGAGCGCGATGGTGCCCGTGACATTGGTGTCGACGATGTGACGACACGCCTCGAAATTCTGGTCGAGGAAGGCCCCGCCGAGCCCATGGCCCGCATTGGCGAAAAGCGCGTCGACGGGCCGCCCCGCGCTGGAGGCTGCCGCGTAGACCGCCTCGACACCTTCCTTGGTCGCGAGATCAACCTCGATAGCTTTCACGAGCACGCCTGCTCGCCGTAAGCGCTCCGCCGCGCTGTGAATTGCCGGCTCGTTCGCGGCGATCACGAGATCGTAACCATGTTGCGCGCACAGCCTGGCGAGCTCGAAACCAATGCCGGTCGAAGCGCCTGTCACGACCGCGAGCGGAGCGGAGTCCATTCTGCCCATGACCTTCTCCATGCATTTAGGGATTCAAGACGACCTTCACGCATCCGTCCGCGCGATCGCGAAATGTTTTATAGAGCGAAGGGCCATCCTCCAGCCGGGCCTTATGCGTGATGACGAAGGAGGGGTCGATTTCGCCTTTTTCGATACGCTCTAGAAGCGTCGGCAGGTAATGCTGCACTGGGGTCTGAGCCATGCGGAACGTCAAGCCGCGATTGATCGCCGAGCCCATCGGCAGGTTGTCAACGAGGCCGCCATACACGCCGACGATCGACACCGTGCCGAAGTTGCGGCAGCAGGTGATGGCTTCTCGCAGCACATGTGGGCGGTCTGTCGCCAGAAAGGCCGAGTATTTGAGCTGTTCCGCTATGGCGTCGACGCCGCTAGCAAGGCTCGGCTCGGTGCCCACGGCGTCAATGCATGCGTCGGCGCCGCGGCCCTGCGTCAGCTCCTGTATCGCGGCATAGACGCCGCCTTTCCGTCTGAAGTCGAGCGTGATCGCGCCGGCCTCACTCGCCATCTCTAACCGCTCGGGAACCGTGTCGATCGCGATGACGCGCTCGGCGCCGAGGATGAAGGCGCTGCGGATCGCCATCTGGCCGACGGGTCCGCATCCCCAGATGGCGATGGTGTCGCCCTCTTGAATATTGCAAAATTCGGCGGCCATGTAGCCAGTGGGCAAGATGTCCGACAGGAAGATCACCTGATCGTCGGAGAGACCTTCGGGAACTTTGATCGGACCGACGTCGGCGAAAGGCACGCGCAGATACTCAGCCTGTCCCCCGCGGTAGCCGCCGAGAATATGGGTGTAGCCGAAGAGCCCCGCCGGCGAGTGTCCCCAAAGCTTCTCGGCGGTTTCCCTGTCGGGATTGGTTCGCTCGCAAGCCGAAAAATAACCCCTCTTGCAGAAGAAACACTCGCCGCAGGAGATCGTAAAGGGCACGACGACACGATCGCCGACCTTGAGCTTCTTGTTGTCCTTCCCCACCTCGACGACTTCGCCCATTGTCTCATGACCGAGCACGTCGCCACGCTCCATTTTCGGCATAACCCCGTTATAAATATGCAGATCTGAACCACAGATGGCGCAGGTTGTGACCTTGATGATGGCGTCACGGCCATGCTCAATTCTGGGGTCTGGAACGCTTTCGCAACGAATATCGCCCTTGCCGTGCCAGGTCAAAGCTTTCATCGTCAAAGCTCCGATTCCCTCCGGTGGCGTTCACACAGCCACCTTCCAAGCTAAGCACGCGAGATGTTGCGACAATTGGTACTAAACCCTATCTCGCGGACTTAGCGGCGGTCGATAGCGGCTTTGCGAGCGCATCACTCGCGTCCCCGGCGCTCGCAGTCCGCGCTAGGCCACGCCTTCTGCTTCCATTGTCATCGCCTGCGGGCCGGCCATCCTCGCTTCGAGGACGATGCGCAATGCTTCCACCTCTTCGTGATGGATCGGGCATTCCACCCCGTTGCGTTGAGCGAAGTCCTTTGCTTGGCTCCACAGCCTGTCCAGATAATCGATAGGCACTCGGCCGCTGATGTCCGGGTTTCCGCGGACATATTCGAAATAGTTCCGCACGCAGGGCGGAAGCTCTGGCATCGGTTTTCGGTTCGGGCGAGGGGCCTTGTGCGTGTCGAGATTGATCGACATCTCTGATCTCCTCCTTCCATGTCGCCTGACGCGCCTGCGGCGTTGCGCGCCGATCCCTCTTTTTGAAGAAAGGGGCGCCGAGGGAATGCGAAATTGTGAGAACTACCGGTACGCAGGTACGTATTTGAGGCGCCGCCTCAACCAAGGCTCGCGACTTCGGCCCAATTCCGCCGCCCGCCCATCGGGCGAGGCGCGATGCGCGCCCTCTCCCGCGGCTCATGGGCGATTGCGGAACGTCCGCGAAAGGAGAAATTTGTTGCCGCGGGCGGAGCCGGCGGTTAGAAAATGCTGTGCTCGTCGAGCAGGGCGTCGGCGGCGGAAGCACCTGTCTTTGGAAATTGCGCCACGGGCTTCTGTGTGGCTACAGAGAGGTTTCGATGCACAAATCCGCGAGGCTCGCTCTGGCGTTCGCTCTAGCGCTGGCTTTCCCGGCTCCGGGACACGCGGTCATCGACGTGCGGCCAGATGGGTTGAAGTTCTATTCCTGGTGCGTAAACCAAGCCAAGGATGCGGGCACCACCTATGTGCTCGACCGGCACATCCTCTACCGCTGCCATGAGGATGTTGCCGTTTCCTACTTCAACTATCTTGGCGATCGTCGCGTGCATGACGAGGTCGGCGACGAGCCGGAAGGCACCTTCGTTTACCGTCACATCAGCGGCGTCGGACGCTGCTGGAACAAGATCGCCGACGCATTCGGCAATCCTGTATCCACCTATGGCTGCGATATTTACGTCGCCATCTGACGCGAGATCGATCTGCACGAGGCCGGCCTGCGGCCTCAAAGATCAGCTTTGCGCTTTTTGCAGAGCCTCGCGCTTGGACGCCGCCAGTGACACCGCTTCCGCATCGCCGGGCTCGACGAGGTCGAAGGGATCGAGACCCCCTCGCTTTACCTCCTCGAGGCCCTCCTCAACCTTGACGCTGGAGTTCCGTGAACTCGCCGCAACTCGGCTCGCATCGCTTGAGGGCGCCAGTAATTTATCCTTCTTCCGCATCAGAGAGGCGAGCCTGTTCAAATCGCCGGCGTTCGCCACGATGCTCTCCGCCGCGCACGCCGAGGCCTGCGAAGCTCCGTCGGCCGGTGCGGAAGGGCGCCTCGACGCCGCGTTCCGTTTCGCTTCGCGCGCAGATGTCAAAATCGAATTCGCCCTTTCCACCGGCGCGGTCTTCGTCTCTGCGCCGATCTCGCCCTTGAGACCGTCCTTCTCGCTTTTGCGGCTCAGGCGCGATTTGAGCACTGATAATTTTGCAACCAGCTTTTCCCGCCAGGCGGGAAAGCGGGCTTTTTGTCGCGCCGTCAGCGAAGGCCGCGTCGTCTTGGACTCTGGTCGCGCCTCGACGAGGGGCGCCCGCGCCGGCGCCTTGTCAAACAGGCGATGCAATCCGCCGCGCGCCGCCCATAAGGCGCCTTTCCAAAGCGGCATTTGGACCGCCACGCGCGACGCGTCAGCTTCTTGCGCGCCCTGGGGCCGATTTCGCAGGAGCCAGTAGGTTCCGAGCGCTGCGGCGATTAGCGCGGTCAGGAGCGCTTCCCAATAGCCGAGGATTTTATAGAGCAGTAAATCCTGAGCCCTGCCGGCCCCCGCAGCGGCCACCGGCGCCGCGATGCTCTTCAACCCGACAAGGCCGCTCGCAAGTGAGACGAGCCCGTAGCCGGCGTCCTCCTCCTCGCCCGGAACATAGCTCTCATAACCGGCGGCAGGGTCGTAGGCGATCTTCTCGACCAGCCCGGCCGCCCCCCTCTCGAAGGAGGCCAGATTGGGAAGAGCGCCGGCGACCAGAATCTTGATCGCGCCACGACGGCCGAGCAAGAACGACGTGCAATTGACCAAGCGGGCCTGCGGATCGAGGGCGGCGCCGTCGACGACGCTCAGGCAGGAGCTCAGGCTGTGTTTGGACGGCAGATACTTGGGGCCGCGATCCAGTCGCCGACAGTGAGCGGCGCTAGGCCGTTGCGCCCCCGCTCGACGTTCTGCGCCGCTGTAGCGGTCGCCAGGCCCACCAACAGCGTCGGGAACGTGAGCGCTTTGGCGTCATCCTCCTTGATATGGCCCTGGTCGATCAGGTCGACATAGGCCATCCATGTCGGAGCCCGCGTCGACGGCAGGATCACGCCGAAATTGCCTTCATCGAGCGCCCCCTCCTCGCCAAGGAGGAGTTCGCGCGCTTTTTCAGCGTCGAGAAAGACATAGCCGAAGGGGAGCCAGAGCGTCGCGCGATCGCCAATGCGCAACCGCGTCGGCCCGCGCACGCCCTCCTCGAGCAAGGCGGCGTAAGCCTGTTCCGCCGGCGTCTCCGGCGCCCCGCCAACGAACTGCTTGATTGTTCTAAGAAACTTCGATTGGCCCGACGATTCAGGCAATGGCCTTTCGAGCTTGCCGGCTGACCGCGTCTGGGCGAGAGGCCGCCAAAGCTGGGACTTGCGCTCCTGCTCCGCTGTTCGGGCGCTTCGATGGTCGCCTTCGACTGAGGGTTGGCTCGCCCCGATGTCAGGTTCGGCGGCGGAAGGCGCAGCCCGCTCCCGCGACGGCTGGCTGAGCCACACCATGGGCAACTGGAGGCTCACTCCTCTCGGCTCCCAGGCTTTCGGAACGTTCGAGAGAGCGGCGTCTCCCTCGCCGAGCGGGAGCTTGGACGGTTGCATTGGCGGGATGACGTTCGAGATCAGCTGAACGTCTTTTGCAAAGGCGGAAAGCGTCGGGGATCGTTTCGACCTGCGAGCCTCGCCATAGAGGGCAATAGGAGAAGGAGTTGAGGCGACCACGCCGCCCGGTTCTGCGACGGCCTGGCTAGCGGAATCGCGTGGCGAAGCACGAGTGGGAAGGATGGCGGCGAGAGGAGCCGCGCCCAACTCCCCGGCGATGAGGAGGCTTGACGACGAGGTTCCCGTCGACGCTAGGTCTTTCTGGCCGTCTGTCGCATCAGGCGTCGGAGCCTGCATTTCGACGAGAGCTAAACCTTGCTTGACGTCGAGGTCGAGGCTCAGACGTTCCGCAGGCGCCTGTCCGGGAGTTGGCGGATAGCTCCAATGGGTCGTCGCCGACGGAACCAAGACCATCGAGCCATTGCCCGCCGGTTCCGTGGCCTTCTCAAAGGGGTGGCCGCTGGGCAAGACCTCGGCTGCAGCGGACTCGATGCGGGGCGTCTCTCCGGTCGGCGCGGTTGCGGGCCCAGGATCGGCGAGCGCCTGCTCCCCGCCAGCCTTCCTTTCGGGACCGGCCGCCCTCGTCGGAAGGCCCTCCAGCGGTTGCAAAGGCGCGATGTCGACAATGATGCTTCGATGCGCGCGAGCCTCTGCGGGCCGGACCGATAGGCAGCAGCTCGCCAACAGGGCGCCAAGGCCAGCAAGAAGGCGACAGCGCGACCGGAAAAGGGACATCAGGCTGCTCCAATTCTTAGAATCTCGGAGAGCCTCCAACGAGAGGTTGAACAAAAGCTTTCAGATCGCCCACTGGGCGACGCCGACGCGATTCGAGGGTGAATGAATGGGCTCTCGATATACGGCGCGCCTGAGCTGCCTCGAGAGCCTAGCCGGCAAACGCCGCGGGCGTGAGCGTGACACTCTCCCCGCAGCCGCAGCTCGCCGTCTCGTTCGGGTTCTCAAACACGAAGGATGAGGAAAATCGGTCAGTCTTCACGTCCATGCGCGTGCCCAGGAGGTAGAGCACGGCCGAGGCGTCGACAATGACGCGCGCCCCGCCCTGCTCCACGACCTCGTCGCCGGGCACGGGTGTCGCGAGCTCCATCTTATAGCTCATGCCCGCGCAGCCGCCCTTCTCGACGCTGATGCGCAAGCCGATCTCGGCGCTTTCCGCCTTGACGAGCAGTCCGCGGATGCGGTCGATGGCGGCGTCGCTCAAACTAATGACCGCTGGCGCGTTGAAACTCATCTTCCAGTCTCCTTGCCGCTGGCGTCTCTCGGCAAAAGCCGTGCCGATCCCTATGTCGGGTGACGGACCACCTTTTTGTAGGGGTTGCTGGCTGAGCTTCGCGAGCCTGACGCCGCCGCATTTCCTTTTCGCTCAAAACGCGGCCATAAGTCAAAGCCGTCGGAGCCGGGAGCAGCGCAGCATGGCCGGATCGCGCGTCTATATGGACTACAACGCCACCGCGCCCTTGAGGCCCGCGGCGCGCGAGGCGACGCTCGCAGCCATGGACACACTCGGCAACCCGTCGTCAATCCACGCCGAAGGCCGCGCCGCAAGAACCGTCTTGGAAGAGGCTCGCACGCGCCTCGCCGCCCGAATCGGCGCCACCCCGGGGAACATTGTGTTCACGAGCGGCGCCACCGAAATCCGCCAACCTCGCGCTGACCCCCGAGCTTCTCGCTGGCGGGGAGACGCAGCCTTGCGAAGGGCTGCTCATCGCCGGCGGCGAGCACCCTTGCGTGCTCAATGGCTCGCGCTTTCCCGCTGGATCAATCAGCACTCTGCCGCTCGAGGCGGAGGGCGCGCTCTCGCTCGAGAGGCTCGCCGAAGCGCTGCAGAAGCACGCTGGCAAGCGGGTCATGGTCGCGCTTCAGGCGGCGAATCACGAGACGGGAGTCCTGCAGCCCGTCCGGGAAGCGGCCGAGCTCGTTCATGCTGCGGGAGGCCTGCTCGTCTGCGACGCTTCTCAGGCGATGGGCCGTCGAGAGACGACATTCGAGACGACACGGGCCGACCTTCTGTTCGTTTCTTCCCACAAGATCGGCGGTCCCGCCGGAGCCGGCGCTCTGGCCTTCGCCCGAGAGGATATCCATATAAGCGATGCGCTCCTGCGAGGCGGCGGGCAGGAGAGCGGGCGGCGCGCGGGGACCGAAAACGTCGCCGCGGTCGCGGGGCTCGCCGCCGCGCTCGACGAAGCCTGCGGCGCGATCGCGCAGGAGGCGGTTCGCGTTGGGGCGCTGCGCGACGAGGTCGACCGCCGAATTCTCGAAGCGCTGCCTCAAGCGCGAATTCTGGGCAAAGGCGCCGAAAGGCTGCCGAACACGACGGCGTGGATCGCCGAGGGCTTCGAGGCCCGCACGCTCGCCATGGCGCTCGATCTCGAAGGCGTCTCCGTATCGCCTGGCGCGGCGTGCTCCTCGGGCAAGACCTCGGTTTCGACGGTGCTCGCCGCCATGGGAATGCGCGAAGCGGCGAGCGTGAGAGCGAGCCTGGGTTGGCGCTCCGACGCAAAGGATGTAGAATTGTTCGGCATCGCTCTTGCAAGGGTCGTCGCGCGAATTCGATCGCGAAGGACGGCGGCTTGAGCAAGGCTGTGCGCCATCGGCCGACGGGCCTTGACCCCGTCGTGACGAGGAGAGAATTGGATGGCGGCTCTGAGGGAGACCGTGGAGGTTGTCGAGTTCGATTGACGTCGACGCCTACAAGTATGGCTTCGTCACCGACATTGAGTCGGAGAAGGCTCCGAAGGGTCTCTCGGAAGAGATCGTTCGGTTCATTTCGGCGAAGAAGAACGAGCCGGAGTGGCTGACGGAGTGGCGTCTTGCGGCCTATCGGCGCTGGCTGACGATGGACGAGCCGCTCTGGGCGCGGGTCGAGCATTCGCCGATCGACTATCAGGATCTCTATTATTACTCTGCGCCGAAATCGACGCCGGGGCCGGCCTCGCTCGAGGACGTCGACCCTGAACTCCTGCGCACGTACGAGAAGCTTGGCATTCCGCTGCGCGAGCAGGAGATTCTGGCGGGCGTTGAGACGCGCAAGATCGCCGTCGACGCGGTCTTCGACAGCGTGTCCGTGGCGACGACCTTCAAGGAGGAGCTGGCGAAGGCGGGCGTGATCTTCTGCCCGATCTCGGAGGCGGTGCGCACGCATCCCGAGCTTGTGCAGAAATATCTGGGCTCGGTGGTTCCGGTCACCGACAATTTCTTCGCGACGCTCAACTCCGCGGTGTATTCCGACGGCTCCTTCGTCTATGTGCCGAAGGGCGTGCGCTGCCCGATGGAGCTCTCGACCTATTTCCGCATCAACGAGAAGAACACGGGCCAGTTCGAGCGCACGCTGATCATCGCGGACGAAGGCGCCTATGTCAGCTATCTCGAGGGCTGTACGGCTCCGAAGCGCGACGAGAACCAGCTGCATGCGGCGGTGGTCGAGCTTATCGCGCTCGACGACGCGGAGATCAAATATTCGACGGTGCAGAACTGGTATCCCGGCGACAGCGAGGGCAAGGGCGGCATCTATAATTTCGTGACGAAGCGCGGCGACTGCCGCGGGAAGAACGCGCACATCAGCTGGACGCAGGTGGAGACCGGCTCGGCGATCACCTGGAAATATCCGTCCTGCATCCTGCGCGGCGACGGCTCGCAGGGCGAGTTCTACTCGATCGCGGTGTCGAATGGCCGCCAGCAGGTCGACAGCGGCACGAAGATGATCCATCTGGGGAAGAACACCAAGAGCCGGATCATCTCCAAGGGCATATCGGCGGGTCGCTCGCAGAACACCTATCGCGGGCAGGTGTCGGCGCATCGCAAGGCGGAAGGCGCGAGGAACTTCACCAATTGCGACAGCCTGCTCATCGGCGACCGCTGCGGCGCGCATACCGTGCCCTATATCGAGAGCAAGAACCCCAGCGCGCAGATCGAGCATGAGGCGACGACCTCGAAGATCAGCGAGGATCAGCTTTTTTACGCCATGCAGCGCGGGCTCTCGGCGGAAGAGGCGACGGCGCTGATCGTCAACGGGTTTGTGCGCGACGTGCTGCAGCAGCTGCCCATGGAGTTTGCGGTCGAGGCGCAAAAGCTGATCTCGATCTCGCTCGAAGGGAGCGTGGGCTGAGTTCTTCCTGAGCCTCACGCTCGAATGCGACGCTAAACTGGGATAGGCCATGCTGGAAATCAAAAACCTTCACGTCTCGATCGGCGAGCGCAAGATTCTCGAGGGGCTGACGCTCACCGTGGCGGACGGCGAGGTCGCCGCCATCATGGGCCCGAACGGCACGGGCAAGTCGACCTTGTCCTATGTCACCGCCGGGCGCGCGGGCTATGACGTCACGCAGGGCGAGATCCTGCTCGACGGCGAGAATCTTTTGGGTCTTGCGCCCTGGGAGCGCGCGGCCAAGGGCGTGTTTCTCGCCTTTCAATATCCGGTGGAGATCCCGGGCGTCGCGACGATGACCTTTCTCAAGGCCGCGCTCAATGCGCAGCGGCGGGCGCGCGGCGAGGAGGAGATGCAGACCCCTGAGCTCATGAAGCGCGTCAACGCCGCCGCCGAGAAGCTCGGCGTGGGCAAGGAGATGCTTCGCCGTCCCTTGAACAGCGGCTTCTCGGGCGGCGAGAAGAAGCGCATGGACATTCTGCAGATGGCGCTGCTCGAGCCGTCGCTCGGTATATTGGACGAGACCGACTCCGGCCTCGACATCGACGCGCTGCGCGTCGTCTCGGAGGGCGTCAACGCGCTGCGCGACAAGAAGCGCAGCTTCCTCGTCATCACCCATTATCAGCGCCTGCTCGATTACATCAAGCCGGACACGGTGCATGTGATGGCCAAGGGCCGCATCCAGCGCAGCGGCGGGCCGGAGCTCGCTCTCGAGCTGGAGGAGAGCGGCTATAAGGACTACATCGGCGAGGCGGCGTGACCATGGCGAATCCGGCCCTTTCCGCCGCCGAGGCGAGCTTCGCCTCGATTTTCGAGATCCGGAAGAACGAGGGCGCGCGCGATCTGCGCGAGCGGAGCTGGCTCGCCTTCCAGCGCGACGGATTGCCCAATCGGCGCCGCGAGAGCTGGCATTACACGGATCTGCGTGGGGCGCTGCGCGACTTTGCTCCGTCGGCCACGCAAAGCGCCCCTCCTGTCGAGACCGGGACCCTGCCTGCGGGCGTGACGCGCCTCTCGCTGCGCGAAGCCTTGCAGCGGCTCGACGAGGAGGCGCTTGCGGCGCTTGCGCCCCGCGTCGACGACCCCGCCGTCGCGCTCAACGGCGCCTTGATGACGGATGGCGTGGCGCTTTTCGTGCCGCCGGGGGTAGAGATCGAGGCGCCGCTCTCGCTGTCGCGCCGCTTCTTAGGCGCGGGGCTTTCGGTGACGCGTTCGCTCATCGTGGTGGGCGCGGGCGCGCGGGTGTCGATCGTCGAGCATGCGGCGGCGGGCGAGGAGAAGGGCGGCTTCGAGAACGACGTCTTGATCCTGGCGCTGGGCGAAGGCGCGAAGGTCGAGCATTGCCTCATCAGCGAGGCGCGCGCCTCGGGCGCGGCCAGCGTCATGAGCCTCGTGGCGTCGCTCGAGGAGGAGGCTTCGCTCGCCTCCTTCGCGCTGATCGAGGGCGGGGGGCTTTTGCGCCGGCAGATTTTCGCCAGGCTCACGGGCGCGCGGGCGCGGGTGCGCTTCAACGGCGCCTCCTTGCTGCGCGGCGCGAGCTTCGCCGACACGACGCTCGTCGTCGAGCATCTGGCGCCGCAGGGCGAGAGCCGGGAGGCGTTCCGCTCGATCATCGACGATACGGCGACGGGCGTGTTCCAGGGCAAGATCAGCGTCGCGCGCGAGGCGCAGAAGACGGACGGGTCGATGCAGTCCAAGGCGCTGCTGCTTTCGGACACGGCCACGATGAACAACAAGCCGGAGCTCGAGATCTTCGCCGACGACGTCGCCTGCGGGCATGGCGCGACCTGCGGGCGTCTCGACGCGGAGCAGCTCTTCTATCTCACGGCGCGCGGCATCCCCGAGGCGCAGGCCGAGGCGTTGCTGATCGAGGGCTTCGCCAATGAGGCTTTCGCGCAATTGGAGCCGGAGCCGCTGCGCGAGGCGCTGGCGGCGCGGGTGTCGGACTGGCTCGCGCAACGCAAGATTCCGGCAGGCAAGGTTCCGGCAGGCGGGAGCAGCGCGCGATGAACATGCCCCTTGGCGCGGTCGCGGGCGCGCCGCTCTTCGACGTTGCGGCCCTGCGCAAGGATTTTCCGATCCTGGCGGAAGCGCCTTACGGCAAGCCGCTCATCTATCTGGACAACGCCGCCTCGGCGCAGAAGCCGCGTCGGGTGATCGATCGGCTGACGCGCTTTTACGAGCATGAATACGCCAATGTGCATCGCGGCCTGCACTATCTCGCCAATGCGTCGACGGAGGCCTATGAGGGGGCGCGCGAGAGCGTGCGGCGCTTCCTCAATGCGGAGTCCTTAGACGAGATCGTTTTCACACGGGGGGCGACGGAGGCCATCAATCTGGTCGCCGCCTCCTATGGGCTCGCGCATATTGGCGAGGGCGACGAGATCATCCTGTCGGTGATGGAGCATCACTCCAACATCGTGCCCTGGCATTATCTGCGCGAGCGCAAGGGCGCGGTGCTGAAATGGATCGAGGTGGACGACGACGGCCGCTTTGCGCTCGAGGACTTCGAGAAGCTCTTCACCGCGCGCACGAAGATCGTGGCGCTGACGCACATGTCGAATGTGGTGGCGACGCCGACGCCGATCGCCGAGATCGCGCGCATCGCGCATGCGCATGGCGTTCCGCTTCTCGTCGACGGCTCGCAGGGCGCCGTGCATCTCGACGTCGACGTGCGGGCGCTCGACGTGGATTTTTATGTCGTCACCGGCCACAAGCTCTATGGCCCGACGGGCATTGGCGCGCTCTACGGCAAGAAGAAATGGCTCGAGAGCCTGCCGCCCTTCTGCGGCGGCGGCGAAATGATCGAGACGGTCACGCGCGACCGCGTCACCTACAACACGCCGCCGCAGCGCTTCGAGGCCGGCACGCCGCCGATCGCGCAGGCGGTGGGGCTCGGCGCGGCGCTGGACTATATGGAGAGCGTGGGGCGCGCCGCCATTCGCGCGCATGAGGCGGATCTGACGCGCTACGCCCATGAGGTTCTCTCGACCCTCGAGGGGATTGCCATTTACGGACGCGCGCCCGACAAGGGGCCGATCGTCGCCTTCAATCTCGACAACGCCCATGCGCATGACGTCGCCACGGTGATCGACCGCTCCGGCGTCGCCGTGCGCGCCGGAACGCATTGCGCCATGCCGCTGCTCGCCCAGTTCGGCCAGACCTCGAGCTGCCGCGCCTCCTTCGCCCTCTACAACACAAGAGACGAAATCGATCGCCTCGCAGAGGTCCTCGTCAAAACCCGCGCGCTCTTCTCCTAAGGAGGATATGGTGCAGAAAGTCGATACGATCGAGAAGCAGCCCGAGCCCACGGCCAACGCCCCGCTGATCGAGACCGGGTTTGCCCGCGATCCGGAGGAGAAGGAGCGTCTCTCCGGCGAGATCGTCAAGGCGCTGAAGACCATCTACGATCCGGAAATCCCCGCCGACGTTTATGAGCTCGGCCTGATCTATAAAGTGGATATCGGCGACGACGGCTGCGTCGAGATCGACATGACCTTGACTGCGCCCGGATGCCCCGTGGCCGGGGAGATGCCGGTATGGGTGCGCAACGCTGTCAACGCCGTTCCGGGCGTTTCCGACACCAAGGTCAACATGGTCTTCACCCCGCCCTGGGACCAAAGTCGCATGTCCGACGAGGCGCGCATCGCGCTCGATATGTGGTGAACCGTCCCCGTCGGCGAGACGGGGCAGCCCAAACCATCGCGCTACCGAAATCTCGGCCGCTTTCGCGAGGTTATCGCAGCAGAGGCCTGGGCGTTGGGCAGGCGCTCCCCTATAACCCCCGAGGCGGACCCTCGCAGCATGGGCCGGCCCTGCGGGGACAGCCGAGTCAAGGGAACAGCCTCGGATGTGCTTGGCTTGTGACGATTCTGGAGTTTCGCATGGCCGAGGCATAGCCCGGCGCTCTCTTCTTTTCGCCCCGGCTGCGCTGGCGGCCTCGACTTTGGCCGGCGGCGCCTTCGCCAAGACCGGACGAGTCGCCAAACCGGTCAAGGCGCCGCCTAAGCCCGAAAACGTCCTAAGCCCCGATGCGGCGCTCGCCCGGCTCATGGAGGGAAACAAGCGCTACCAGAGCGGCGTGGCTAAGCGGCACGACTTCGTCGCGGAAAGAGAGGCGCTCGTCGCCGGCCAAAACCCCTTTGCGGGGGTCCTCAGCTGCTTCGGATTCCCGAATCGTGCCGGAATATGCGTTCGACAGCGGTCGCGGCGATCTTTTCGTGGTCCGGGTCGCCGGCAATTTCGCCGCTCCGGAAGGGATCGCCAGTCTGGAATACGCGGTCGAGGAATTGAAGACGCCGCTCCTGCTGGTGCTAGGTCACGAGGCCTGCGGCGCCGTGAAGGCGACGATCGGGGCTCTCCGGGACGATACGACCCTGCCCGGGCATTTGCCATCGCTGGTCGAGGCGCTCGCGCCCGCCGTCAAGGCCGCGGCCGGCCGGCCGGGCGACCCGCTGACGAACGCGATCCGAGAAAATGTGCGGCTTACGGGCGAGGCGCTCCGGTCCGCCACCCCCATTCTTTCCGCCGCCGTGGCGGAAAAGCGCGTGAAGATCGTCGGAGGCGTCTATCGCCTGTCGGACGGCGCGGTCGAATTGCTGGCCTGAGCGGTTCCGCCGCGAGCGGACTCACGCCGCGGCGCGTAGCCCTAGTTCCCTCAGATTTGACAGCGCCCCTCGGCTTGCCCATGTTCCCGGCGCGCCGCCGGGTCCCGGGGGCCCCTTTCGGGGGGAGCGCCGAGCAGATTGCGTCGCGTTTGAAGGCAGGAGCGCATGAACGTCGTCATCGTCGAGTCGGCCGCCAAAGCCAAGACGATCAACAAATATCTCGGCCCCGATTTCAGCGTGATCCCTTGCTACGGGCATGTGCGTGACCTTCCGCCCAAGGACGGCTCCGTCGATCCGGAAGACGATTTCGCCATGGTCTGGGAGATGGACGCCAAGGGGGCGAAGCGCATCTCCGCCATCGCCGAGGAGGTCAAGAACGCCAAGAAGGTCATCCTGGCGACCGACCCGGATCGCGAAGGGGAGGCCATCTCCTGGCACCTTCTGGACATTCTCAACAAGAAGCGCGCACTCAAAGACAAGCAGATCGAGCGCGTCGTCTTCAACGCCGTGACCAGGGACGCGATCCGCGAGGCCATGGCGAATCCGCGCGCTATCGACCAGGCGCTCGTCGACGCCTATCTCGCGCGCCGCGCGCTCGACTATCTCGTCGGCTTCACGCTCTCGCCGGTGCTGTGGCGCAAGCTCCCCGGCGCGCGATCGGCCGGCCGGGTGCAATCCGTGGCGCTGCGCCTCGTCTGCGACCGCGAGCTCGAGATCGAGAAATTCGTCTCGCGCGAATATTGGTCGCTGGTCGCGCATCTCAAAACCAAGGCCGGCGAGCCCTTCACCGCCCGCCTCGTCGGCGCCGACGGCAAGAAGATCGCGCGCCTCGACATCGGCGCGGGCGAGGAGGCCGAGGCCTTCAAGAAAGCGCTGGAACAGGCGACATTCGCAGTGCGCTCGGTCGAGGCGAAGCCCGTCAAGCGCCACCCCTATGCGCCCTTCACAACCTCCACGCTGCAGCAAGAGGCCTCGCGCAAGCTCGGCTTGGCTCCGGCGTCCACCATGCGCATCGCCCAGAGGCTCTATGAGGGCGTCGACATCGGCGGCGAGACGACGGGCCTCATCACCTATATGCGAACCGACGGCGTTGATCTCGCGCCCGAGGCGGTGACGTCACTGCGCAAGGTGATCGCCAAGAAATATGGCGAGCGCTTCGTGCCGCAGGCCCCGCGCAAATATGCCGCCAAAGCCAAGAACGCCCAGGAAGCCCATGAGGCGATCCGGCCGACCGACGCGGCGCGGCTCCCCAAGGACATGGCCAAGCACCTCGAGCCCGAGCAGGCCAAGCTCTACGAGCTGATCTGGACTCGCGCCGTCGCGAGCCAGATGGAGTCGGCCGAGCTCGAGCGCACCACGGTCGAGATCGAAGGCAAGGCCGGAGTGCGCTCGCTGGACCTACGAGCGACGGGCCAAGTCGTGCGCTTCTCGGGCTTTCTCGAGCTCTACCAAGAGGGGCGCGACGACGAGGAGGACGAGGAGAGCGGCCGCCTTCCCGCTATGGCCGAGGGCGAGCCGGTCACGCGCGAAGAGATCGACGCGACCCAGCACTTCACCGAGCCGCCGCCGCGCTTTACCGAGGCGACGCTTGTCAAGCGCATGGAGGAACTCGGCATCGGCCGCCCCTCGACCTACGCCTCGACGCTCGCGGTGCTACGCGAGCGCGACTATGTGCGGCTCGAGAAGAAGCGCCTCGTTCCCGAGGACAAGGGCCGGCTCGTCGTGGCCTTCCTGGAGAGCTTCTTCTCGCGCTATGTGGAATATGACTTCACCGCCGATCTCGAGGAGAAGCTCGATCTGGTCTCGAACAATGAGATCGATTGGAAGACGGTGCTGCGCGACTTCTGGCGCGATTTCTCGGCCGCCGTCGACGGCACGAAGGATCTGCGCACGTCGCAGGTGCTCGACAGCCTCAACGACCTCCTGGGTCCGCATATCTTTCCGGGGAAGGGCGACGGCTCGGACCCACGCGCCTGTCCGGCTTGCGGCGGGGGGCGCCTGTCGCTGAAGCTCGGCAAGTTCGGCGCGTTCATCGGCTGCTCCAACTATCCCGAATGCCGCTTCACGCGCACGCTGTCGCCGCCGACACGCGACGGAGCGGAAGGTGCGCGGCCGGGAGTCAAGGTTCTGGGACAAGACCCGGAGAGCGGTGCGGAGATCACGCTGCGCGACGGGCGCTTCGGCGCCTATGTGCAGGAGGGCGAAGGCAGCGACGACGAAAAGCCCAAGCGCTCCTCGCTCCCCAAGAGCCTCAAGCCGGACGAACTGACCTTGCAGCAGGCGATCGCGCTGCTGTCGCTGCCGCGGGCGGTGGCGAAACATCCGACCTCGGGCGAGCCGATCGTCGCCGGTATCGGGCGTTACGGCCCCTATGTGCAGCATGGCAAGACCTATGCGAATCTGACGCGCGACGATGACGTGCTGACGATCGGGGCTAATCGCGCCATCGATCTCATCGTCGAAAAGGAATTGGGCGGCGGCGGCTCGCGCTTCGGCCGCTCCGGGGACCCGGGCCGCACGCTCGGGGATCACCCGGACGGCGGCGCGGTGACGGTGAAGTCCGGCCGCTTCGGCCCCTATGTCAATTGGGGCAAGATCAATGCGACGCTCCCCAAGGGAACCGATCCGGCCGCGCTGACGCTGGCTGACGCCGTGGCGCTGCTCGCAGCGAAGGCCGGCGGCGGCGGTGCGAGCGGCAAGGCGGTCGGCGATCATCCCGACGGCGGCCCGATCGCCCTGCGGGAGGGGCGCTTCGGCCCCTATGTGGCCTGGGGCAAGGTCTTTGCGACGATCCCCAAGAGCATGAGCCCCGAGGAGGTCTCGCTCGATGAGGCCATCCGCCTCATCGACGCGAAGGCGGCGGCCGGCGGCGGTGGCAAGCCGCCCAAGAAGGCTGCGGCGAAAAAGCCCGCCGCCAACGCCGGCGCCGCCAAGAAGAAGATCGCGGAAAGCGACGAAGCGCCTTTCGAGGGCGGCAAGTCCGTGAAGGCCGCGACCAAGAAGGCGCCGGCGAAGAAAGCACCGGCGAAAACAACGGAGAAGAGGGCGGCGCGAAAATAGCTTTCATCGCTGAGCAACTTGCCGCTTCCCGCAATCGTGAGGCCGCTCGGCCTCTCGCTATTGACAAAGGCGTGCGCCGCCTATTCCCTCTGAACCAAGATGACTGAAACGGCTGTGCCGCGACGGCGGCGCTTGCGCCACGCGCTGGCGCTGCCCAATCTCCTGACCTACGGGCGGCTCCTCGCCGTGCCCGTAGTCGCGTTTCTGTTGCAGAGCCCTGACGCGAACTGGGCGCACTGGGCGGCGCTCGGCGTCTACACGATCGCCTGCATCACGGATTTTCTCGACGGCTATCTCGCCCGCATCTGGAAGCAGCAATCGCCGCTCGGCCGGATGCTCGACCCCATCGCAGACAAGCTCCTGGTCGCGGCGACCTTGCTTGCCGTCACGGCGAATGGGACGCTCACGGGCTGGACGGTCTGGGCCGCGATCATCATTTTGTGCCGTGAGCTGCTCGTCTCGGGCCTGCGCGAATATCTCGCCGACGCGAAGGTCGTGCTGCCGGTAAGCGCCATCGCCAAGTGGAAAACGACGGCACAAATGCTCGCGCTCGGCTTCTTCATCGCCGGGCGGGCGGGGGAGACCGTGCTGCCCGGAACCACTAGGATCGGCGAGGCGCTGCTATGGGTGGCGGCGGCGCTCACGCTCTATACGGCTGTCGACTACGCCCTCGCCGGCTGGCCGCACATGGGCGAGGAAGAGGAGGAGGACGCGTGAGAGTCCGCTATTTCGCTTCCGTGCGGGAACGCATCGGCCTTTCGGAGGAGGACGTCGCCCCCCCGAGCGAGGTGGCGACCGTCGGCGATTTGGTCGCCTGGCTGTCGCGCCGCGGCGAGGGCTACGCCTTGGCCTTCACGGATGCGGCGAAGATCCGCGCGGCGCTGGACCAAACCCACGCGCGTCTCGACGCCCCGATCGGCGCCGCCCGGGAGATCGCCTTCTTCCCGCCAATGACGGGTGGCTGAAGGAGCTACCGCAGCCGCTGCCCCCTGCGGTTCACAGACTCGCGAAACCTCAAGATCCGGCAGAAGTCCCCCGCCTTGGCGGGGCCCTCGGCGATCTCCCGCACGATGAGCGCCTGCGAGCGGGCAAGCTCCGTGAGCAGAGAGAATCCTGCAGGGGCAGCGGGCTCGCGACGATCAGCCCGTCGGAATTCCACGTCAGGCGCGCGCGCAGATAATCGCGGCGCCCCTTGTTGGCGGGGAGGTCCGAGCCGAGCTGCACTATTTCGGTGCGATCGGCGTCGGCCTCGGGGTCGCCCTGCAACGCCCGCAGCAGGGGCTTGAGAAACAGCAATCCGCAAACGAAGGCCGCCACGGGATTGCCGGGCAGGCCAAGCACCAGCGCCGGCCCTAATCTCCCGAAAATCAGGGGCTTGCCGGGCCGCATGGCGATGCGCCAGAAGTCGAGCGTCATGCCCTCCTTCTCTAGCGCCGGCCGCAGGAGATCGCGATCCCCGACGGAAGCGCCGCCGAGCGTTACGATCACATCGGCCTTGGCTTGACGCGCAAGGCCAAGCGCGCGCTGGAGATCGGCGAGTTCGTCGCGGAAGATGCCGAGGTCGATCGGCGCGCCGCCCGCCTGCAGGACGAGCGCGGCGGCCGTAAGATTGTTGGTGCTGACGATTTGCGCCGGGCCGAGCTCGGAGCCCGGAGAGGCCAGCTCGTCGCCGCTCGCGATGATCGCGACGCGTGGCCGGCGCGCCACTAGGACCGTCGCCGTGTTGGTCGAGGCCGTTAGCGCGAGCTCCGGGGCCCCGAGCCGCGTTCCCGCGGCGAGCACGATCTCTTCTTGCGAGAAGTCCAGTCCCTTCGCGCGAATATGCGGGCCAGGCGGCGCCTTGGCCGAAACCCAGCCGTCCTCGACCGACGCGTCTTCCTGCAGCAGGATCGCATCGGCGCCGGATGGGACCGGCGCGCCAGTGAAGATCCGCACCGTCTCGCCGGCGCCAAGCGTCGCGTCGTAGCCCCTGCCCGCAGCGCTCTCGCCGACGAGCTTCACACGCATCCCTGGCGCCTGCTCGGCAGCGCGCACCGCATAGCCGTCCATCGCCGAGACATCGACCGGCGGCTGGGTTCGTCTGGCGACGACATCAGCGGCGAGCGTGCGGCCGAGCGCCTCCGCGAGCGGGATGTTTTCGCTTTCGAGCGGCGCGCCCACGCTCGCCAATATGCGTTCCAGCGCCTCGTCGACGCCAAGCAGCGCCTTATCACCCGCCATCGCGTTGCCCGTCCTGACGCCACATCCCGCTTCGGCCGCCCCGCTTTTCGACGAGCGCAACGCCTTCAATTCGCATGCCGCGATCTACCGCCTTCAGCATGTCGTAGATCGTCAGGCAGGCGACGGAGACAGCGGTCAGCGCTTCCATCTCGACGCCGGTCTTGCCGACGAGGCTGGCCTGCGCCGTGACGAGAAAACCAGGCAGGCTTTCGTCCGGCTCGATATCGACGGCGACTTTCGAAAGCGCGAGCGGATGGCAAAGCGGGATCAGATCGGATGTCTTCTTCGCCGCCATGATGCCGGCGATGCGCGCGGTTCCCAAAACGTCGCCCTTTTTGGCGTCGCCCGAAAGCGCGAGTTGGAGGGTCCCGGGCGCCATGACGATGCGCCCCTCGGCGATAGCCGACCGCGCGCTGTCGGGCTTTTCCGACACATCGACCATATGCGCCTCTCCCGAGAGCGCGATGTGGGTAAGCCGGCTCATTTGCTCACCGCCAGACGCGAATTCGCCTAAGCCCTGACTTTCGCCGGCGCGCCGTGCAGCAACTCGCGCGTCGCGGCCTCGACATTGGGCTTGCGCATCAGACTCTCGCCGACGAGGAAGGCGAAGATATGCGACTTTTCTAATCGCAGACAGTCTTCATGCGTCTCGATGCCGCTCTCGGAGACGAGGATCTTGTCCTTGGGCGCGAGCTCCGCGAGCCGTTCGCTCGTCTCGAGCGAGACCTTGAAGTCATGGAGATTCCGATTGTTGAAGCCGATAAGACGCGTCTCCAGCGCCAGCGCGCGATCGAGCTCGCGTTCGTCATGCACCTCGACGAGCACGTCCATTCTCAGATCATGGGCGGCGGTGTTCAAGGCTCTCGCCTCCGAATCACTGACCGCCGCCATGATGATCAAGATGCAGTCTGCGCCGAAGGCGCGGGCCTCATAGACTTGGTAGGGATCGAACATGAAGTCTTTGCGCAGCGCCGGCAGATGCGTGGCCTTACGGGCGTTCTCGAGAGAGTTGAGGCTTCCCTGGAAAGAGGGGCCGTCTGTCAGGACCCGAAAGACAGGCCGCGCCGCCGGCCTGAAAGGCTTTGCCGAGCGCCGGCGGGTCGAAATCCGCGCGGATGACGCCCTTCGAAGGGCTCGCCTTCTTGATCTCGGCGATGAGCGCGATGCGGCGCTCGTTGAGCTTCTGCTCGATCGCATGGACGAAGCCGCGCGGCGGATCATGATCCTGGATCTTTCGCTCAAGCGTCGAACGCGGCATGCGCACCTTGGCCTCGGCAATTTCCGTGCGCTTGTAGGTTTCGATCTTGTGAAGAATGTCGCTCATCTTCTCTGCCTGGAGAGCCGCCGTCTGTCCCACTGGCGACGATGCTAGCATAATTCCGGTCCGCAGGGGCAACGCCGGCGCCCGCGACATTTGGACCGCAGAGCGGCCAAGAAGCCGCGCAGGGACGCCGCTAGGCCGAAAGCGCGGGGTAATCCGTGTAGCCCTTGGCGCCCGGTGCGTAGAATGTCTGAGGATCCGGCTCGTTCAGCGGCGCGCCGCGGCGAATCCGCTCGACGAGGTCCGGATTGGCTATGAAGGTCTTGCCAAAGGCTGCAGCGTCCGCTTCGCCTCTCTCGATCGCCGCCTCCGCCGATTGCGGCGTGTAGCTTTCATTGACGACATAGGCGCTTCCGAAGCGCGCCTTGAGTTGCGGACCCAGCGCGTCGGGCCCCGAATGCTCGCGCGCGCAGAGGAAGGCTATCCTGCGCTCGCCCAACGTCTGCGCCACATAACCGAAGGTCGCCGCCGGGTCCGAATTGCTCATCGATTGCGCGTCGCCTCGCGGCGCAAGATGCACGCCGACGCGCCCCGCGCCCCAGACGCCGATGACGGCGTCGGTCACCTCGATCAGCAGGCGCGCACGATTTTCAATCGACCCGCCATAGCGGTCCGAGCGCTTGTTCGAACCGTCTTGAAGGAACTGGTCGAGAAGGTAGCCATTGGCGCCGTGAATCTCGACCCCGTCAAAACCGGCGAGCCGAGCATCCTCCGCTCCCTGGCGATAGGCTTCCACAACGCCCGCAAGCTCCTCGAGCGCGAGAGCGCGGGGGACCGGATAGGGCTGTTTGGGCCTTAGCAGACTGACGTGTCCTTGCGCCGCGATAGCGCTCGGGGCGACGGGCAAGGCGCCGTCCAAATAGAAGGGATGCGACAGGCGGCCGACGTGCCAGAGCTGCAGCAGAATGCGCCCGCCCGCTGCGTGCACCGCACGGGTGATCTCGGCCCATCCCTTTATCTGCTCCTGCGACCAGATGCCAGGCGTGTCGGGATAGCCGACACCCATCGGCGTGACCGAGGTTGCTTCAGACAGGATGAGTCCAGCCGAAGCGCGCTGAACGTAATAGTCGCGCATCAAATCGTTCGGAACACGGCCGGCGCTCGCCCGACAGCGAGTCAAGGGGGCCATAATAACGCGATTGGGTAGAGAAAATTCGCCGAGCTGCACGGGCTCGAGGAGTTTTGACAAGGCCGCCTCCCTCGTCTGCATTGGAGCCCGAACATTTGCCCGGAACGCCGCTCGCCTGCTCATCGTCCTTAGCAACGCTTGGCCACTGAGACAATGCCTCATCCGCGCCGATCCGCCCCGCGCTTCAGACCGAGGACGCAGCGCCCATCTCGCCCTCGCCCGTCGCGGCGATCGCCTCGTGCAATCTCGCGAATATCGCCTCCTCTCCAATGGCCGCCGCGACGCCGTGCCGCTCCATGTCCGAGCGCAAATAGGGACTGACCCGGGCAAACCACACCCGCGTTCCCTGATGACGCAAATCGTCAAGCAGGATGCGAAGCGACTGCGCGGCGGAATAATCGAGATCGGTCATGGCGGCTGCGTCAACGATAACCCATCTGACCTTCGTTGGCGCGTGCTCGACGAGCGCCCTGATCTCGCTCACGAAGCGCTGTTCGTTCGCGTAAAAGAGATCGGAGCCGAAACGGTAGACGATGAGTCCCGGCTTCGTCTCGAAGCCGGGCGTCGCCGGCGCCGGCATCCAGCGGCCGGAGGGGTCCGGCACGAGCATGTCCGTATGCGGCTGATAGCTGTGCTTTACATGCCGGATGAGCGAGAGAACGATCGCCATTAGTATACCTTGCTCGACGCCGATGAGCACGACCGCCGCCGCGGTGAAGATCGCGAGGTAGAACTCGCCTCGGCTTTCACCAAAGTCGATCTCAGATCCGTTGACGTCCACCATACCCACAGCGATCGTGAAAACGATGCTCGCCAGCACGCAGCGCGGCAATATTGCAGCGGTCCAGTCAGGAACAAGAGAACAACGAGGACGACCGCGGCGAAGACGAGCTGCGCAAGCTGGCTGCGCGCGCCCGCACGGTCAGCCATGGCCGTCTGCGTCGGGCTGCCGTTCACGACGAAGGCGCCGCTGATCGCCGCGGCGCCGTTGGCGGCGGAGAGCCCAAGGATGTCCGCGTTTCCGTCGATGGTTTCGCGATAGCGGACGGCATAGGCTCTCGAGGTCGCTGCGCTCTGCGCGATGATCATCACGAAGCACGAGCCGGCGACAGGCAGGAGCGCAGTAATCTCCTTGAGCGAGGCTTCCGGCAGCTTGATGGCGGGCAGGCCCCCCGGCACCTCGCCGATGACGGCGATGCCGCGCGCCGCAAAGTGGAATTTTGCGCTCGCCGCAATCATCCCAATCACGATGACGAGGGCCATGGGGAATTGCGGGGCTAACCAGCGTCCGAGCAAAATGGCGCTCACGACGAAAAGCGATATTCCGAACGTTTGAAGGTCGAACTCCCATCTGTTTTCGACGAGCTCTCCGATTTGGCTCAGCGTGCGATGAGAGGGCGCGTCTATGCCCAGCATGTCACCGAGCATCGCAAATCCGACCTGAAAACCCACGCCCGTTAGAAATCCAATCAACACCGTGCGCGAAAGAAAGTTAGCGAGAAATCCGAGCTTGAATATGCGCGCGAGAGCAGGAGCGCCGCCGTCAAAAGCGCAAGCACGGCCACGAGCTCCTGATACTTTTCGCTGCCCGGTTCGGCCATCTGCGAAAGGGAGCTCGCAAAAATGGCGGCTGTCGCTGAAATCCGCCGCGACGACGAGATGCCGGGACGAACCGAAAATCGCGAAAGCGACGAGAGGCAGCAAAACCGTATAAAGGCCCGTGACGACGGGCATGGCGGCGATGCGCGTATAACCGAGCACCTGCGGCACGTTCATCGATGAAAGCGTTATGCCCGCTAAGGCGTCGCGAGCGCTCTCCCGCAGGTTGAAGGGCCGAAATCCCGAGAACAAGTCGAGTCGCATGGGCGCTCCGCTCTTCTCCCGCATGTCACCCTGCGTTGCTTCTGAACTGGAAGCAACCAAGCTCCTGATACCCCAGGCATTCGCCCAGGTTCAGGAGCCCATGAGCATTGAACCGTTGGCTTCGGCCGCGGGACTGGCCTCACTCCGAAATCCCGCGCAGCTTCAATCCCAAGGCGACGATCGAGGCGCCTTTGAGCATCAAGTCGACGCCGAGGAACAGACCAATCGCGAAAATGCCGGACAGCGGCCAGCCCACGAGCAGCAAGGCGCCAAGGAACAGGCTTGCAAGGCCCTGGAAGACGTTTAGCCACAGAATTCTCGATATGGGCGGAGAACGCGAAGCCGATGCCGAATATGCCCGTCGCGATCAGGTAGAGCGCGACCATCAGTGTGATGGCTTCGGCGCTGATTCCCGGCCGCGTCACCAAAATCAAGCCGACGACGGCGAGCAGGACCGCCCACAGCACATGGACGAAAAAGTCGGTCCAATAGCCCGTGAGCGAGAAGGCGAAGATCAAAATCGCGACGGCGCTCACGAGAAGCAGGGCGCCGATGAAACCCACGTAGAGAAAAGTCGCGGTTCTCGCCCGCCAGATAGCGACAAGCCCGAGTAGGCCGATGAGCAATCCGAGCGCGACCACCCATCCCCAATGGACCGTAAGAAGATCGGGCGCTTCATTGACGAAGATGTCGAATTGGCGTGGCATGTTGCTTCTCCTTCAACGAGCGACCATTTGTGTTGCGGATTGCATCCCCGGCAAGCGCCTATCGGCCGAGCCGGCGTCCCCGGCGCGGATGGTCGGGATCTTCACGGAAACGAAGTCCCGCGTGCGCAAGCCCCCGCCCCAGCACCGATGCGGGTTCAGATTCTCTTGAACTGCTCCTCTTTCAAGAAGGCCGCATTGCTGGGGACGCCGCTGACGGGCGCCATGCGACAGCATCTGAGCAGTTGGGAACCTTGTTTGAAGGTCGCACCCGCTTGCACCTTGACGCCTGAGGACGCATCGACGCAATAACTTTGCTGGGCTTCAGCCGTCGTGACGAATACCGCGAGCAGCAACGCGATGAGCGTCGAGACTCGCGACGACTGGGGTCGGGCGCAGATTCCTGATAGAACAGCAGCCGCAACGAGGCAGGATGTTCTCTTCGCCTCGCCTGCCCTCGCCGTTTTTGATGTCATCGTCAGAGGCTCTTTCGCTCACAGATCGGAGTCTTAGGGGCTTCAGCCTGACGCGCGCTGCAGCATCGCTTTACGGGAATGAACTTCCGATCGGCCAAATTACAAATGGCAGACCGAGCGCAGCGCGATCTGCCATGAGCTGCAGGCGGCGATGGGACGAGAGGCTACAAACTCGCCTCCCAGAAGATCATTGAGCCGGCGCCTCATGTGGCCGCGCGCGTCCCGTCTTTCTGACACGCGCAACGCGACGATGACGACGACCACTGGTGGGCCGTGAGACACGCGGCTGATGATGGAAAGAGGTGAACTGCCGTTCCTGCGCCTCGGCTTCCGACGGCTGACCGGCGGCGAGCACCGCCGCGGAGGCCCCTCCAAGAACCGCAGCCAAGAAAGAGCGCCGCGAAAACTTGCTCTCTTCAGGGATGGTGTCTTTTGTCATCTTATAATTCCTCCCATAGCCGAACATTTTGGCTACAGAAAGCCTATGGCTGAGCCTGGTTCGAAGTCAAGCCGCTCCTTGGGTTCCGGAGCGGCGATTCCCAAGGAAAAACCTGTTTCGGTAAACGCGCGCCGCCGCTCGTATTCAAGGCGAGCGCTTCGCATCGAATGTGCTCGAGCGGTCTTCATGCAGTCGGCTTTTTGGGCGCGTCGAAAAGGGGTTGCGCCGCTCGAAGACGTCTCATGAAAAAGACAGAAAGCTAAGCCCGTCAGGGCCCCTCGAGCCTAACGAGCGGCCGCCCCGAAATTCGGGGCGGCGAACTCTGATCGTCTAAGCCGGCGTCAAACGTGAGCGGCGATCGCGTCGCGCAAAGCCTTTTCCTTGCTGTCGTCGAGAGAGGTCTTGAGAACCGTTCCTCCCGTGCCCTTCAGGGCCTCGAGCACCTTGTCTGCCGTGAATTTCTTGATCAGGAGAAACAGGGCCGCATTCCCCGGTTGCAGGGATTCGGAAAGCTTCTTCATGAAATCATCGTTGATCCCATAATCGGACAGCGCGCCAGCGAGAGCGCC
Organism: uncultured Alphaproteobacteria bacterium; assembly: GCA_963808525.1. Taxonomy (GTDB): domain Bacteria; phylum Pseudomonadota; class Alphaproteobacteria; order Rhizobiales; family Beijerinckiaceae; genus Methylocystis. The sequence continues at coordinate 152,325 of CAWEGE010000017.1, read as the reverse complement.
CGAAGCGGCGCCCAGTGCAACGCCCAAAAGCGGATTTAAGAAGACCAATCCGATGAGCAGTCCCCACAGGCCTCCGCTCGAGGCGCCCGCGGCCGTCGTGCTGAAAAGCTGATTGAGCTTTACGTGACCGTCTTCCTGTTTGACGGCGATCACCGCGTCGCTGATTTCAATCAAATATTCCTTTTGGAGGCCGAGTATTTTTTGACGCATCTCCTCAGCTTTCGCTTCGGTCGGATAGGTTATGACGACCAGATCGGACATCGCTGCGCACTCCTTAAGGAGCCACTCTGGCATTTTAAATCAAATCCCAGAACACATGCGGCGCACGTGCGCGATTCGCATAACGCGTCGTATAGGGGAAGGCAAGGTTCGAGCGCTCGTCGCGCCTTCTCACGAGTGAGAGAATGCGCCGACGCCACATTGACGCGGATCGCTTTCCTGACGGTACTCCGCGTTCCTATTGACCGCGTTCGAGAAGAATTTCCGCGTGAAACGTCAGATCCGGCTTCAGCAGTCCACGGGGATCGGCTGCGTCAACGACGACCTCAGAACGGCTCGAGCCTGGCGCCGAAGGCGAAAGGCTATGGACGACGCCATAGAACTGTTCCGCCCCAAGCTCCCTGACGCGCATCGCGATCTCTTGGTTTGGCGCAAGCGCGGCTGCGTCTTGCGCGTTCGCCTCCATCTTCACGCGGGCGGTTCCGCTACTTGGCGCGATGACGAAGAGCGCGGGCCCTCTACCCGCTTCTACACGCAGGCCCGGCGACGCCTTGACCTCGACAATGCGCCCGTCAATTGGCGACACGACTTCCGCCCTTTGGAGCTCCGCTTCAACGGCCGGATCTCCGCGCGCCGCCGATCGACAGTCTCGCGGTCGGAACGAACGCGGCCTTCCGCTTGCGACAACTCTATGCGGGAGCGGGCGAGCGCGGCGACGCCGGCATTTCCAGGCGCTTGCGTCTTCTGCTTGCGGCTCAACGCCTCTTGCGCCGTTTCGAGCGCCGCTGAGCTTAGTTCCAGCCCCCGCTCGGCGGCCGCCAGCGCATCCCTGCGGCGTTTCACCGCCTCCTCGAGTTGCGGCGAGTCGATCGCCGCACAACGCATCCCAGCGGTCACCGCCTCACCCTCTTTGCAATCAACCGATTTGATCAGTCCGGCGACATCCGCCCTCAATTCGGAGGTCTCGCGATCGCGGACGGCGCCTGTCGCCTGGAAGCTGCGCCGAATGACGCCGTCATCGAACTTTTCGGTGAGGGCGGCGTCGGCCGGACTTTCACGAAAGCGCGTGTACACCTCGCCGCCGATCAGCCCCAGAACCGCGAGTCCGCCAAGAATAGCCGCCCATTTGTCGGAGCCCTGGAAGAGCCCGTGCGGCGTAGCCTCGCGCGCCTGGGAAACCAGCGGCGTCGTCGGCCTGTCCTCGGATGTCTTGACCGGCCGATTGAGCCGCAGCAATCGAACAATGAACTTCTCCGCCTCTACCACCAGGAAAAAGATCGCTCCCGCTAGGAGCAGCCAGGGCCACACGGCGAGCGGGATAGGAGCGACGGTGAACATGCGCTGAAAGGGCGGCGCATAAGTGAAGAGGAGTTGCAGCGCGATCACCGCCCCGACCCCAAGGGCAGATAGCGATTGCCCCTGTGAGCGGTGAAGGAAAGCGACGAATTTGTCTTGTAACGACTGTTCAGGAGATAAAAGACCTGCCCAATAACGAGAGTGTTTACGGCGACCGCGCGAGCGAGCGCATCCGAGGCGTCCTGAGATTTCATCCAGAAGAAGGCCGCCATGGTGATGGCGAGCAGCGCAACGCCAACAAAGATGATGCGCCAGACTGCGAAGCCGTCCAGCAAGGGATGCGACACGCTGCGCGGCGGCCGCGCCATCACGTCGCGCTCATGCGGCTCGAAGGAAATGACGAGGCCCAAAGCGACCGAGGTCACCATGTTTACCCAAAGGATTTGGGGAGCCGTGATGGGCAGCGCGAAGCCGACGATGATCGCGACGAGAATGACGAGGGCCTGCGCCACGTTCGTCGGCAGCATGAAAAGGAGCGCCTTTTCGATGTTGTTATATACCGTGCGCCCTTCGTAACCGCCGCGGTGATCGAAGCGAAATTGTCGTCGGCGAGCACCATGGCCGCCGCTTCCTTCGTGACCTCGGTGCCTTTCATGCCCATAGCGACGCCGATGTCGGCGCGCTTCAGAGCTGGGGCGTCGTTCACGCCGTCGCCCGTCATCGCCACGATCTGGCCATTGGCCTGAATGGCCTTCACGAGACGCAATTTGTGCTCAGGACTGGCGCGCGCGAACACATCGACGTCTCGCACCTTCTGCTGCAAGGCGCCGTCGTTCATCTCCTCGATCTCGGCCCCGCGATCGCCGACTTTCCGTCGCCGATGCCAAGCATTTTCGCGATGGCCGCCGCTGTGATCTTGTGGTCGCCCGTGATCATCGTGACGCGAATTCCGCCGGCGTGACACTCGGCGACGGCTTCCACTGCTTCCTTGCGCGGCGGGTCCATGAGTCCGACGAGCCCCAGCAGGATCAGCGACTTGGGCAGATCGGCCGGCGTGAGATTTGTCGAGCCAAGCCGCGGCTCAGGCAGCCATGCGAGAGCCAGCACACGCTCGCCCTGCCCCGCAAGCCGATCCGAAGCCTCGTCCCAGTAGCCACGCTTCAAGGGTTCCGGGCCCGCGTCGGCCTCCTGACGATCGCAATACGCAAGAATGACTTCCGGCGCGCCCTTAACGAGGAGCATAGTTGTCCCGTCCGCATCCTCATGCATGGTCGCCATGAATTTGTGTTCGGACTCGAAGGGAATGGCGTCCACCCGCCGGTGCAGATCCTTCAGCTGAACACGGTCGATCCCGATCTTCTCAGCCAGCGGATAAAGCGCCGCTTCCGTCGGATCGCCCTCGACTTTCCAGACGCCTTCCCCCTGCCGCAACTCCGCGTCGTTACAGAGCACGCAGACAGATCCCATTCGCTTCAACACGGGGCTTATAGCGGCAGGGGCGCCGTCGAGCCGAACTTCTCCTTCTGGCGCGTAACCGTTTCCCGTCACCCGATAGTTCGACTGCGCCGTGACGGCGGAGGCGACCATCATTTCCATGAGCGTCAGCGTTCCGGTTTTGTCGGAGCAGATGCGCGACACCGACCCCAACGTCTCAACGGCCGGAAGTCGACGGATGATCGCATTGCGCCGCGCCATGCGCTGCACGCCGATCGCGAGCGTGATCGTGATGAGCGAGGGCAGCCCTTCCGGGATTGTCGAAACTGCAATTCCGACGATGGACTGAAAGGCTACCACGAAAGGGAGGTCCCGCACCCAGCGAGCATAGGCGAAGACCAGGACGCTGACGAAGCCGATCACTTTGGCAATCATGTGCCCGAATTCCGCGATCTGACGCAGAAGCGGGGTTTCGAGCACGCTCACCGACGAGAGCATCTGGTTGATGCGGCCCAGCTCCGTTTGCGCGCCCGTCGCCACAATGACGCCGACACCGCGCCCTGAGACGATGAGCGTGCCGGAGAAGGCCATGTCTTCGCGGTCGCCGACGGTAGAGTTTTCGGCGACGGGATCGCTCGACTTGTCCGCGGGAATGGATTCTCCGGTGAGCGCGGCTTCGTCGGCGCGCAGATTTTTCACCTCGACGAGGCGCAGATCTGCGGGCACGCGGTCGCCGGACTCAAGGAGCACAATGTCGCCCGGAACGAGTTGCTCGGCGGGAACGATTCGATTCTCTCCGTCTCGCCTGACGCGTGCATCCGCCGAGAGCATCTTCCGGATCGAATCCAAAGCCTGTTCGGCTTTGCCTTCCTGAACGAATCCGAGAACGGCGTTGATGACGACCACGCCCGTGATGATCGAGGCGTCCAGCCAAAGCCCGAGCATCAGCTTCACGAAGCCGGCAGCGAGCAGGATATAGACGAGGATATTGTCGAACTGCTGCAGGAAGCGCATTAGCGGTCCCCGCTTCGCGCTCTCCGGCAATCGGTTCGGCCCGTAGCTCGCCAAGCGTCGGGCGGCCTCACCTTGGTCTAGCCCCCTCCCCGCATGACTGCCGAGCCGGCGAAGCGCTTCCTCTGCGCCGATCGCATGCCAGGCCCTGGTTTGCTTCGAGTCTTGATCCGCCATGAGATACTCGCCTGCGTGATAGATTAGCTTTCGCGCGTCGCAGATCTGTCGCCAGCGCGCGCGCCGTTCGGGAAGGAGCCGCCGCCGTCGTCGCTCAGCTCACGCGGAAAGCCGAGCGCGTTCGGGGTCTTTGGACGATTTGCCCGAAAAGATTTCGGAGATCCAGCGCGTCGACGGGAATTTGTCGCAGACAGCAAGCGTCGCGATGGCGAGCGGAACGCCCAAAAACGCGCCGAGCATCCCCCAAATATAGGTCCAGAGCAGCACGGAGAACATCACAACGGACGGAGAAATGGCGAGCGCCGAGCCCGAAAACACGGGCTCGAGATAGCTTCCAATGACGAACTGCATGACCAGGAGGCAGGCCAGCACCAAGAAAGCCGTTTCCGGCGATCCCGTCTCGATAAAAGCCGTCACGGCGGGCAGGATCGTAACGATCAGAGAACCGATGTAGGGCAGATAGTTCAGAGCGAACGCCAATACGCCCCAGGCGGCCGCGAGTTGCAACCCCAAAAGCTTGATGAATAGCCAAGTGGCGACGCCCGTCGCGATGCTGGCGATGGTGCGCACCAGCATATATTTTTGAAATTTCGCAGATATGTCCTTGCCGGCCGCGAGCAAGCGACGGGTCGTGTCCTGGTCGAGGCTCGCCGCGATTTTCTCGCGCGCCGCGGGCGTCTCGGCCAGTCCAATGACGACGAAGAGCAATACGATGAAGGAGAAGGCCAAGGCCGTGTTGACCCTGAGGGCGATGGCGTGCGCCAGCCCGATCATCGCGGCGGGATTGATGTTCTCCTTGATCATCGACATCACATAGATGTCATGCTCTTCGAGCCACGAGGTTGACGAGACGAGCACCTCTTCAGCGCGATCCAGATTTGCCGTCGTCCATTCGGCGACTTGATGACCGCCCCAGCCGATCATCCAGAACAATGCAGAAACGGATGAGAGGCTGATCGCGACGGTGAGCAGAAGCGCCGCCCATCCTGGAAGCCTCGTTTGGAGAGCGCTGGCTAATGGCCAGACGATGGCGATGACGAAGAGGGCGAAGACGACGGGCTCGATGACGGACTGTCCCAGCTTGCAAGCAGCGAGCACGACAAAAATGGACAGGAGCGCCGACGCCCCGCTAAATCGAGCCTTCTCTTCCACGAGCCCCCCAACTGAACGCTTCTGATCAATCCGCCGACTAATTTACCCTATTTCTTGCGACGCTTTTTCGTCGGCCGGGCGCGAAGCGCTGGCGTCCCTGCTCTGAGCGCCCAACCGACGATTGACAATGAACTATATTTGACGCGCAGGATAGGCAAGCGGTCCGTCTCGCGAGGCGCTGGCGGTTTTACGCCAAGGCGCGTCGTCTAGAGAACAGGCGGAGAACCGAGCTTGCGCTTTCGACTGATTTCCATCGGATGAGAAAATATTTGCGCCGGCTTCGATGCGTCAGCAGCCGCAAAGCGACCGCGACGCACCATGATGGCCAATGGAGGGCTGGTTTTGCCGGTTCCTAGAAACTAGCTTCCGGAGGTATTGTAAGGGCGGGACCGTGCCTCTATCTTCCTTTCGCGGCGCACACGCCGCTTAAGTTCCTAAAGTGAAAGGCATGGGGGACCATATGAGCTGGCTGAAGGCGATTATCGGCGGCGTTATCGGCGCCGAAGCGTTAAATCTGGTGAAGGAATACGTTGAAAAACAGGGCGGCCTGGAGGCCGTCGTCAAGGACTTCCAGTCTTCGGGTTTCGGTCGCCATGTCAACTCTTGGGTCTCCACCGGCAAGAACGAGGCGATCAGCGCCATCGAGGTCGGCCAGGCGATTGGCGTCAGCAAGCTGCGCGACCTCGCCCAGGCGACCGGCGTGGACTTCGATAAGGCGCGTGACCTTCTCGCGGAGTATCTGCCCATCGCGATTGACAAGGCGACCCCCGAAGGCAAGCTTCCGCCGGGAGAAGAGCCGGTGAAACGGTCCTTCTACTGAGCGAAGCAAGGTGAAGGCTCGAGCCGTCGGCGGCAGCCGGCGGCTCTTTTTTTGATGATCGCCTGTTCGCGCCCTTGACCGGACTGCCCCAAGCACAGGTGGGGGGCCTCGGCTGTAGGGCGAAGCGAGTCATGGCGCCGTTTTCGACTCGGAGAACGGCAGAAAGGTGAATTCCTGGAACGCAATGTCCTTCACGACCTCGGCCCGCAGACGCACATTCACATTCTTGACGAGAGAATGCGCCAGCTGGCTCAGGTTAACCTTCTCCAGCCGATTGAAGTCTATAGACTCATCGTCATAGATGAGGCGGAAGGTTTCGTCTGCGACGAAGACCTCGGAAGGAAGACCCGCCTTCTTCTCGACCGCTGAGTCGACGACATAAGACAGCTGCGTCACGGCATAGCCTTGGATCGCCCCGTTGCGAATTTTCGGAATGTTGATCTCTCGGGTCTTGTGCGTTTCGAGAGCGGCCGCAGGCCCCCCGCCCGCGGAATTCTCATGGAGCCGATGAAGATGATGGAAGGCGTATCCAGACCCGACCGTGATTGAAATGGCCCAAACGCCCATGAGAATGAGGCGGATCATGGAGAAACAGCGCTGGACGGCGTTCGCGTGTAGGTGCCGTCCGATTGCACCTCGCGGATCGCTCGCGCGATGATCGCGGCGACGGCTTGCGCGGCTTCGAGCTGCGTTGCGAGGAGCCGATGGTTCGTCTCGAGCGCCGCGACCGCCTCCGCGAGCGCCATGCGCAGCGCCGGCTTGGAACCCGCGCACAGCGGCTTGGGGGCGCAGCGGTTCAAGGCCAATAAAGCCTGGCTCTTCAAGAGATTATATTCACTGTGATCGATCATGCTCCTGTTGAGGCTCAGTGCGGCGTTCTCGCTCTGAAGCGTTTGCAAGAGCCGCCTCACGACGGCGAGGGCGGCATCGGCTCCGTCCGTGGGCTTGAGGCTCGTGGCCTGAAGGGATTGTCGTGGTCTATCCCAGGTCATGCGCGACGCCGACTCGAAAGCGCTAGGCTCGTCGGCATAGAAAGAGGAAGCGCGCTCGACTGCGCAGCGCCCTGAGTCGCATCGCCGCTCAAACTATGAACAACGCTGGAACCTGCCGCCTCACTCAAGGGACCCCTGGCGAAGAGACGCCGAGCCAGACCGAGCGAGCCCGATCTCGCGAGCTGATGGGCGATCTGATCCGACAACATGGATTTCCATATGTCGGCCGCCGTGCCTTGTCCGTAGTAGGCCGAGGCGTTCTTAGGCATGGCCTCATTGATGAAGGCGCTCAGCACCGTCGCCTCAAATTGCTGCGCCACCTCTTTTCCTCGCGCGACTCCGCTATGGGCGACGCTCTGGGGCCTCGAAGCGAGCTTCAAGCCGCCCAGATTGGCCTCGACATTAGGAGCCAGCTTCGGACCCACACCCTGGAGCGTCACCGCGAAACTGGGGAGATTCGTTGCCTGGGTCGAGGCCAACGACTCCAGACGACGCGTTGCCGTTGCCGCCTGGTCGGCGTCCGCGTTGCGCGCCACATCGAGGACGATGTCCGACGGAGGCTTGATGGACATGCACGCTTCCCTTTCGTCGATCCACGCTGACCCATCTCTCTTTCGTCTAGCTGGATTTCTTGCGCGACAACGCCTGCTCGATCAGCTCGCCGAGCAGTTTGCGCTCGCTATGCGTGCGATGATGCCGGTCCGCCTTCTCCAGCAGACGTTCTGCAAGCCTCAGACGTCCGCCTCGCTCCCAGGCCTCGCGCTCTTGTGCGATGCGCGCGGCGGCGGTCGACGTAATTTGCTGCTCGAGCGAGTTCAGGCGCCTCCCCATCGAACGTGCGAGATCGCCTTGAATCAACGGACTAGTTCCCAGTGCCGCAATGAGAGAATCTCGGGAGGCCTCGAGACTCTCCGTTCGCGCATCCAGGATGTTCAATCGCCAAACGGAGGCGATCCTCAGAGATAGCCAGAAGGACTGGCGCAACGCCTCCGTCACATGTCGAAGCGCGAAGTCGACCTTGACGCCGCGGCCAAGCGGTATGACCGAATAGGACGCGATCAAACCCCGTAGGATTTCCCAATGCATGATCGAATCGCCGAACCATGTCATGCAGGCGCATGAAGCGACAAGCCCACTGCGGCGCATCTATTTCGCCGTGCAGATCATGGTGATGGACCCTTCATCGACCGACTAGACCGTCAAGCTCGCGCATAAGCTCATCGATGAGGCGGTCGGCGTGTTCATGACGCCCGCAATTCAATCCGGCTTGCAAAACGTCGTGTCGCTCATCTCCCGCTCGCGCAACTTCGAGGCTTTGAAGACTCTGCGAAGCCTGTTTCCGTTGGAGGAGAAGGAAATGGCCGAGGCGGGCCGCCTCCAATCCCCGGGCGCCTGAAAGGATCTTGCTATGACCGTCACAGCAGCTTCAAACATATCCAGCGCAACGGGCGCGACGAACGCATCGGCCGCCAGCGCGAATGCGGCTCAAGCGAACGCTACCCCCACGCTCAGCTACAACTCCTTCATATCGCTCCTGATGGCCGAACTGAAGAATCAGGACCCGACGCAGCCCATGGACCCATCGCAGATGGTTTCCCAGCTCGCGACGATCTCTGAGGTCGGACAGTCCGTGCAGACCAACAGCTCTCTCGCCTCGCTGTTGACCTCCGCCTCTTTGACGCAGGCCGAACAGCTCATCGGAGAAAGCATCACCTCCGCCGATGGCTCGACCTCGGGGCAGGTGACCTCGGTCACCGTAAACGGATCGGGAGCGACGGCCGTTCTCTCGAGCGGTCAGCAGGTTTCCCTGGCGAACGGCGCGACGGTCAATTCGCAATGAACGAGGCGGACGCGCTCGATCTAGCCCGGGCTGCGATCTGGCTCGCCATCGTGGGCGCCGGACCCGCCGTCGGCGCCGCCATGATTGTCGGCGCGGCCATCGCGCTGCTTCAGGCGCTCACGCAAATTCAGGAGATGACGCTAACCTTCGTGCCAAAAATCATCGTCGTGCTCGCAGCCTTGTATCTATCGGCGTCGTTCGTTGGCGGTCAGTTCAACATCTTCACGTCGATGATTTTTTCGCGCATCGAAACTGGCTTCCATAAATAGAGCCTGCACCTGTCGAGGCGGCGCTTCGCGGCTCCCCTCCACGGCGCATTGAATATCGCGGTCGAGTTGCATTTTACGCAACCCGTGGATGATTCTTCATCAGTCTCGGGTATCAGGCACTTGGCATTCGCGAGAGGCCGAGGATTTTGGGGACGTCGACGTGGGACAGGTCCAGAAGCTCGATGAATTGGCGATGTCCTCTCATTGGCGGCCGATCGTACGGCCACGGCGGCGCGCAAAGCTTCCGATCATGTTGCCGCTGCTGGCGGTCGGCGTCGCCCTCGGAGTCTCTTGTTTCGCATGCGGTCGCTTGCTCGCAGGGCTTTGGCTGACGGCCGGGTCCTTGTCCTGGGCTTTCCTCATCGGCGCCGCTAATGCGAGCGAGCGGTGTTCCCGCGCTCCTGAAGTTGATGACGAAGCGCCGATGGACGCATGTGTCGGCGACAATCACGCGAAAGGGTAGGACGGCTTTTCCCTCAGTGGAGAAATGCCACAGAATCTCAAGCGTCATGCCGCTCCCGAGCCGGCTTCGGGGCGGGCGCGGTCTTGGGTCGAAGCCGCCGAAAAATCTCGGGCTCCGCAAGCTCCTCCGGGGTCGCGCAAAGCCCCACGCGCTGAAACAGCGCGCCGACCGCCGTAGCCGCCGTCGCAAGCGCGAAGGGTATGGCGACGACAATGCTGAGTGTGAGCGGCGTCGACCACAGCGCGAGCGACGGAGCGACCGTTCCCGCGAGAGCGAAAATCGCGGTGCCGAAAGCGAGATGCGGCCAGAGAGCAGACGCCGTCTCGCGCAGCGCGAGTCCATGTGGGTCGCGCGCCTGTTCGGGCCAGCCGATCGTTCGGCCGATCAGGAGACCTGTCAGGAACATCGTCTCGCTGAATCTCGTGACCGCGCCGATGACGAATGAAGCGGCAATCTCAATCGCCGCCCCAAACCAGAAGCGCGCGGCGCCTCCGTAACGGGCGAGCCCGCCAGGAGTAAGCGCGACATCGGCCATGCCCGCGAGCTTCGGCGCGAGATGCATGCCAAGAAAGGTGAGATAAAGTGCTTCGAGAGACGTCACCGGGAAGGACGAGGCGTCCTCGAGGGCCGGCAGCAGCGCCGCAAGAGCGATGATCGCGATTGAAGCCGGCGCGCCGATGAACATGCTGATCGCCCAAATCAATTGAAATCGGCTGACGGGCGCGAAGTCGGGGAGGCCGAGTAGACTGACATACTGCATATTGCCCTGACACCAGCGCAGATCGCGGCGCACGAAGTCGATGAGCGTCGGCGGATTTTCCTCATAGCTTCCGCATTCGACGGGAAGCACGCGAACCTCGAAGCCCGCGCGGCGCATCAGCGCCGCCTCGATCTGATCGTGCGAGAGGATATGGCGGTCGCCCTCGAGCATCGGCAGAACGCAATGATGCGCAAAGGGAGCGACGCGCACGAGGGCGTTGTGGCCCCAGAAGGGCCCGCAATCGCCGGCCCACCAGGTCGCGCCCATCGTATAGGCGCGCATCCCGTGACGCATGCCGAACTGGAAGATACGCGCGAAGGCCGAAGCCGAGGGGCGCTCGACGACGAGCGTTTGCACAATGCCGATGCGTTCATGCGCCTCGCCGATGCGCACGAGCCCGACGATCGTCGACCCGTCCATGAGGCTGTCGGCGTCGAGCGGGATCATGAACTCGAAACCGTCACCCCAGCGCTCGAGAAAATCGCGAATGTTGCCGGCCTTGTAGCCCGCATTGCTGGCGCGACGCCGATAATGCAGGCGGTCGCCGCGCGCTGGATCTTCGCTGCGCCAAAGGGCCAGCTCGGCCTCTTCCTTCGCGGCGATCCGTCCGTCCGTCGTGTCGCTCAGCACGAAATAATCGAAATGCTCGCCAAAACCCGTGGCCTCCAAACTTTCGTGCATCGCGCGCAGGCGCCGGAACGCGCGGCTGGGGTCTTCGTTGCAAATCGTCAGCAACAGCGCGGTGCAACTCTGCAGCGGCGTTTCCGAGAGCGCCGAGAAGGCGAAAGGCGCGACGGCCGCGAGCACGTCGCTGCGAAAATGCAGAAGCCAAAAGCCGATGGCGGCGTTGCAGACGCCGAGCACGCTCCAGGGCGCGGCGATGGCGAAGGCGATGAGGATCGCAACCCGCAGCGCCGTCCAGCCGCCCGCGCCGAGAATGGCGGCAAGCCAGAGGAGCAGCGCTACATAGACGACGCCGCTCGCGGCCGCCACGAGACGACGACGACGCTCGAGCTCAGCGAGGCTCTGCAGGCCCGCCGGCGTCATGGGCGGGATGCGGCCATGCATAAGTCGTCTCCTAGTGGAAGGGTAGGAAAATGTCTAGCGTCCGGAAGGGCTTTCCTTTAGCAGAAGGTCGGGCGTCGAGAGCGGGGATGGGGCGGCGAGGATGGGTTCGCATCGGGATCAGACGGGAGAAGCGCGCGCGCTTTGGTACGAAGCGCCGGGCGTCGGCGCCCTGCGCGAGGAGCTTCTCCGCAAGCCCGCGCCGGAGGAGGCGCGCGTCACGACGCGCTGGAGCGCGATCAGCCGCGGCACGGAGCGGCTGATTTTCGAGGGGCGCGTTCCCACGAGCGAGCGACAGCGTATGCGCGCGCCTTTCCAGCAAGGCGAATTCCCCTTCCCGGTGAAATACGGCTACTGCGCCGCGGGCGTCGTCGAAGTTGGGCCGCCCGAATGGCTCGGCAAGGCGGTCTTCTGCCTTCACCCTCATCAGGATCGCTTCGTCGCGCCGCTCGCCGCGCTGCGGCCGGTCCCTGAAGCGACGCCGCTGCGCCGCGCCCCGCTCGCCGCCAATATGGAGACCGCCCTCAACGCGCTCTGGGACTCCGGCGCGGGACCGGGCGACCGCGTCGTCGTCATCGGCGCCGGCGTGCTGGGCCTCTTCATCGCCTATCTCGCTGCGCGCCTGCCGGGCGCGGACGTAATGATCGTCGACAGGGAGGCCGCGCGAGAAGGCGTCGCGACCGCGCTCGGCGCGAAATTTCACCGTGCCGAGGCTTTTGCGCCCGAGGCTGTCGAAGCCGATGTCGTCTTTCATGCCAGCGCCACACCGCAGGGCCTGGTGCTGGCATTGCTTTCGGCCGGCTTCGAGGCGACCGTCGTCGAGACGAGCTGGCACGGAGAGGGCGACACGCCGGCGCCGCTGGGCGGCGCCTTTCACGCCAAGCGCCTGCGCCTCATCTCCTCGCAGGTGGGACAGGTTTCGCCCTCGCGGCGCCCACGCTGGTCCTATGCGCGCCGTCTCGACAAGGCGCTAGCGCTGCTCGCCGATCCGCGCCTCGATGCACTGATCACCGAGGAGATCGAGTTCGCAGCCCTGCCAAGCGAGCTGCCGCGTCTGCTGGCGCCCGGCGCCGCCGGCCTTGCGACGTTGATACGTTACTGACCAAACTCGAAACGCCAGGAGGAAAGCCTTGTACGCCGTCGAAGTTCGCGACCACATCATGATCGCCCATAGTTTCCGAGGAGAACTGTTCGGGCCGGCGCAAAGGCTGCACGGCGCGACTTTTGTCGTCGACGTGGCCTTCTTTCGGGAAAGCCTGACCGAGGACGCCGTCGTCGTCGACATCGGCCGCGCGCATGATGCGTTGAAAGCCACTCTCGCGCCGCTGAACTACCGCAACCTCGACGAGGTCGACATTTTCAAGGGCAAGCAGACGACGACGGAGTTTCTCTCGCGCCATATCTTCGATGCGATGGCGGCGGCGGCGCGCTCCGGCGCGCTCGGTCCGGGCGGCGAAGGCATCTCCCGCATCCGCGTCACCTTGCATGAGTTCGCATGTGGCGCGCGCCTGGTTCGAGGGCCCCGTCTCCCCATGACACGACTGGTCTTCGCCATTCCGGGCGAGCTCCAAACCCGCAGCGGCGGTTATGAATATGATCGCCGCCTGCTCGCCGCGCTGGGACCGGCGGGCGTCGAGGCGGTTCATTGTCGCTTGCCCGCGAGGTTTCCCGATCCCAGCGACGCCGATCTCGAAGCGAGCCTCGCGGCGATCGCGCGCGAGCTTCGGAAGAGGGACGTGGTTCTGATCGACGGGCTCGCCTTTGGCGCCTTGCCCGCGGCGACGCTCCGTCGCATCGGCGCGCCGCTCGTCGCGCTCTGTCACCATCCGCTCTGTCTCGAGACAGGTCTCGACCCGCAACGCGCCGCGGCGCTTCGTCAAAGCGAAGGCGCAGCGCTCGCGCTCGCCCAACGCGTGATCGTCACTAGCCCTCATACGGGAGCGCTCTTGGCGCGAGAGTTCTCGGTCCCCGCCGAAAAAATCGCCGTCGCGCCGCCCGGCGTCGATCCTGCGCCACGCTCTCGCGGCTCCTCGGGCTCCATCACGCTGCTCGCCGTGGGCGCGATCATTCCCCGCAAGGCTTTCGATCTGCTTATCGAAGCGCTCTCAAAGCTCGCCGATCTCGATTGGCGCCTGCGCATCGTCGGCAGCATGTCGGCGTCGCCGCCGACCGCCAGCGCCCTGCGTGCGCTTATCACAGCCAAGCGTTTGGAGCCGCGCGTCGAGCTCACCGGCGAGCTGGGGCCGGAAGATCTCGGACCCGCTTTCGACGAAGCCGACCTATTCGTCTCCCCGTCCCTTTATGAGGGCTATGGCATGGCGCTCGCGCAGGCGCTCGCCCGCGGTCTGCCGATCATCACGACGACGGGAGGCGCCGCCGCGGAGACGGCGCCCGACGATGCATGCCTGAAGGTCGCCCCGGGCGATGTCGACGCGCTCGCCGCAGCCTTGCGTCAGGCCATCGGCGATGCGCGCCTGCGCGCGCAGCTCTCCGACGCTTCATGGCGCGCCGGGCAATGCCTGCCACGCTGGGAAGACACGGCCGCGATCGTCGCGCGCGTCACCGCCGAAGTTGCGGAAGCCGCGCCGTGAGCGGGTTTTCCGCCGCCTGGCTCCGGCTGCGAGAAGCCGCAGACCATGCGGCGCGCAATCGGAAATTGCTCGGCCTTCTCGAAGCGCGCTTCGCGGAGCGTGAGCATGTAACGGTCCTCGATCTCGCCTGCGGCGCTGGCTCCAATCTGCGCGGGCAGGCGCTGTTCCTGCCAGCCCACCAGAGCTGGCGGCTCGTCGATCACGATCAAGAGCTGCTGGACGCCGCCCGAGCGGAACTCATTGCCTGGGCGGACTGCGTCGAAAGCCTCGAGCCAATGAAACTGCTGAAAGCGGATCGAATGCTCGAGATCGACTTCCTTCGCTCCGACTTGTCGCGCTTCGATGGGAAGCTGCTCACTCCTGACCTCGATCTCGTCACCGCCGCCGCCTTCTTCGACCTCGTCTCCGAGTCCTGGATCGAGGCCTTTTGCGCGACGCTCGCCGAGCGCCTGCTGCCGCTTTACGCGGTCCTCTCCTACGACGGCGTCGAGCGCTGGACGCGCGCCCATGACGCGGACGCGGCGATGCTCGCGGCCTTCTGTCGCCATCAATCTCGCGACAAGGGTTTCGGTCCCGCAGCGGGACCGCGAGCGGTAGCCTCGCTCCAAGCGACGCTCGAAAGATCAGGCTACGTAGTGGAGACGGCGTCCAGCCCCTGGCGCCTCAGGCCTTCCGAACAAGAGTTGATCGGAGCACTCGCCGACGGCACCGCGTCAGCCGTGCTGGAGACGGCGCTCGTCCCGGCCAAGGTCGTCGAAGCCTGGCGCGTCGCACGACGCATCGCCACAGCTTGCGAGATCGGCCATGTCGATCTCTTCGCGCAACCTTCTTAGTCTCAGTTCGCCCTCAGCTCTTCTTGTCGAAAAGCTGAGGCAGCATGCGCCAGATGAGATCGTCGCGCTTGACGAGCGCATGGCGCAGCGCGCCGGCGACATGCAGCGTCAAGAGGCCGGCGATCAGAAAGCCGAATGTCTCGTGAATAGCAAAGAGAATCTTGGACAGGGGCTCGTCCTTGGGCAGCAGGCGCGGCAGCTCGCCAAGTCCGAAGAATGAAGGCCCGAGACCATAGGCCGAGAGCGCGAGCCACCCGATAACGGGCGTGATCAGCAGCAGCGCAAAGAGCGTGTGATGAACGCCGGTCGAGAGACGAAACTCCCAGGGCGCGAGGCCCGGATAGGGCGCCGGCCGCCCGCGCCAACGCGTAGCGGCGCGCAGGAGCATCAAAGTGAGCACGACGACGCCGAGGGATTCGTGAACGACGAAGAGGCGGTCCTGGAGCGGGCCTTCATCGAGATCGGCCATGACCGCGCCGACGGGAATGAGGCCGATGACGATGACCGCCACCGTCCAATGCAGCGCTTTCGCGAGCGGCGAATATTGCTGTGCCACCCTGTGAGCCCCCTAGATCAGGCTGCATCCGAGCAGGAGCTCGCTAGCTCCTTCGCTGACGATACGCTGAAAAATCGCAATCGAAAAGCACGTCTCCGCCCTCCAGGAGGTGGGCTTGAACGCGCGGACGCAGCGCGTCATCCAGCGCCGCAATGGGCGAGAGCTCCAACCCGCTGCGCCCCGAGCCGATGATGATCGGCGCGACGAGCAAATGCAGCCGGTCCAGCAGCCCCGCCTCGATGAAGCCCGAGAGCGTGCGGGCGCCGCCTTCGATGAGCAGGCGCTTCAGGCCGCGCGCGAAGAGGGCCTCCACGATCGCGGCGGGCGGGATGCGACCGCCCGGCGCCTCGAGGCGAACGACCTCCGCAACGCCGCCGCAGGCCGGCTCCCTCGCACCGGTGACGACAAGGCGGCGCGCGCCGTCTTGCGCCAGCCAATTGCCCGTGGCGCCGAGCCTGCCGCTGGGGTCGATCACGACCCGCGCAGGAACTCCTGCCGGCGACCCGCCGAACCGAAAGCCGCGGATCGTCCGCCACGACGGTGCCGGCGCCGACGACCACCGCATCGACATG
Organism: uncultured Alphaproteobacteria bacterium; assembly: GCA_963808525.1. GTDB lineage: Bacteria > Pseudomonadota > Alphaproteobacteria > Rhizobiales > Beijerinckiaceae > Methylocystis. The sequence continues at coordinate 136,275 of CAWEGE010000017.1, read as the reverse complement.
CGCGCGAATTCGATGCAGGTGCATCAGCGCGAAGTCGCCGCTGATGTCGCGCGACTCTCCGGTGAGCGTCGCGATGCGGCCGTCGAGCGACTGTCCGAGCTGGCCAACGACGAAAGGGCGGTCGGGCGAAGCGTCTCGAAAAGGCGCGAAAACGTCCAAGACGGGCGAGATCGGACCCGCCCATTCGGCGCCAAGCGCGATCGTGTCGATCCGCATTCCGTCCCTTCCGCTCTCGAGCCCTGCGGCGGCTTGGCTGTCTCCCGCCCCTATATCCTACTCATTAGATAGATAAAACAAATTTTTCGCGCGCCGTGGGACATGGAAGGCGCCTATCAATAACTAAGGAGCAGCTTCGCTGCGGAAAGCCGTCAGGCGCCCCAAGGAGTCGCAGTCGAGGGGGCGCCGCTCTCGCGCGCAATTTCCCGCCAGCCGATGTCGCGGCGGCAAAAGCCCTCGGGCCAGCGGATGCGATCCACCGCCTGATATGCGCGTGCGCGCGCCTCGGTCACGGTGTCCGCGAGCGCCGTCACATTCAGCACGCGCCCGCCGGCGGAAACAAGACGCGCGCCGTCAAGCCGCGTCCCGGCATGGGTCACGATTACGTCGGGCAGGGCCTCGACCTCTTGGAGGCCCTCGATTTCCGTCCCCGTCCTCGGCAATCCCGGATAGCCCTGCGCCGCCAGCACGACCGTCAAGGCTGCGCGCGGCGAGAATCGCGGCGGGCGGGCCGGCAGCGCGCCCTGGGCGGAGGCCAGCATCAGCTCGAGAAGATCGTCCTCCAGTCGCGGCAGGATGACCTGCGCCTCGGGATCTCCAAAACGGCAGTTGTACTCGATGAGTTCGGGCCCCCGCTTCGTCAGCATCAATCCGGCGTAGAGCACGCCGCGATAGGGCGCCCCCATCGCGCGCATCGCCTGCAGGGTGGGCTCGACGATTCGGGCCAAGACCTCGGCTTCGAGGGCTTCCGTCAGCACGCGCGCCGGGGAATAGGCGCCCATGCCGCCGGTGTTCGGGCCCGTCTCGCCATCGCCGACGCGCTTATGATCCTGCGCCGAGGAGAAGGGAAGCGCGCGCGTTCCGTCGCAGAGGGCGAAGAAGGACGCCTCCTCACCTTCGAGGAAGGCCTCGATGACGACGCTCGCGCCGGGCCCCGCCGCAAATAGCGCGCGCAGCGCCGCCTCTGCCTCATCGAGGCTTTGCGCCACGACAACGCCCTTGCCGGCGGCGAGCCCGTCTGCCTTGAGGACAATCGGCGCCCTCCGGGCGCGAAGATAGGCGAGCGCCGCCCCTTCCTCCTCGAACCGCGCGTAGTCGGCCGTGGGAATTCCAGCGGCGCGGCAGAGGTCCTTGGTGAAACCCTTCGAGCCCTCGAGCCTTGCGGCGAGGCGGCTCGGGCCAAAAGCTGGGATGTTCGCCGCGTTCAGGGCGTCGACGAGACCTTCCACGAGCGGCTGCTCCGGGCCGACGACGACGAGGCCGATGTCACTTTTGCGGCAAAAGTCAACGATCGCGCCGTGATCCTCTGCGTCGAGCGCCACGCTCTCGGCGACCCTGGCTATGCCCGGATTGCCCGGCGCGACGAAGAGGCGATCGAGTTCGCGGGCTTTTGACGAGCGCGTTGGCGATGGCGTGCTCGCGCCCGCCCGATCCGATCAGCAACGCCTTCATCCCGCCTCCAAGGCCCTCGCGGAAACCGAATGCAACGCATATATTTCGTTCCGCCCGAAAACAACTCGGCGGCCTTCGCCGCATTGGCTGCAAAAAAACCGCAAAGCCGCTACAAATCGGGCGAGCCCGGCCTGCTGCGGGGGAAATGTGCTGATGCCCTCATACCGACGGCTGCTGCTGTCGCTCGTGACGCTGCTCTGTCTCGTCGGCTTTGCCGCCCTCGCCAAGACGCACGCGCCCGCAGCCGACAAGACGGCCGCACCCGCAGCCGAGAAAACCCCTCCGCACTCCTTGCGGTTCGAGCTCGACGCCGGCCGCATCCTCGTCGCCGCGAGCTTCCGCACGCCCGACGGCGGGACGCGACGCACGCTCGCCTGGTTCAATATGGGCATGCAGGCGCCGATCCTCACCAAGGGGCTCTATGCCGAGCTCGGGATCGCGGCGGGGCAGCCTTTGCGCCTGCTGGTCGGCAACACCGAGATCGAAGCCGACGCGAAGAGCGTGCGCGACGACGGCGACAGCACGGATTTTTTCGCCTTCCCGCAATATTTCGGCCCCCACAAGGTGGAGGCGATGCTTCCGGCAAGCCTCTTCCTCGGCTATCGGCTCACGCTGAACTACAAAACGCGCACTTTGTCTCTGAGCACGCCCGAGAGCCCGCGGCCCCCCGGAACGGAAGTGCCGCTCACCCTCAATCCCGAGACGGGGCTCGCCGCCGTGCAGGTCACCGTCGACGGCCACAATTACCCCTTCGTGATCGACGCCGGGAGCGGCTTCAGCTGGATGCGCGGCAGCGTGCTCACCCCCTGGCTGACGGCGCATCCCGACTGGCGGCGCGCCGACGGCGCCATGGGCGCGGCCAATTACAACATGCTCGATTTCAATTTCGAGAAGCGGGGCACCGTCGCGCGCATTCCCTCGATCCGTCTCGGCCCGCTCGAGATCAAGGATGTGGGCGTGCTCGGCTCCGCGCCTTATCTCGCTGGCTGGGTCGATGTGCTGACGGGCGATCTTTTCTGGGACAAATGGCAGAAGTCGGCTCCGGGAGCCGTCGTCGGCTGGCTCGGCGCCAATGTGCTGGAACGCTATCAGCTGACGATCGACTACCCCAATCGCGTCTCGTACTGGAATCCCATTTCCGGCCCCAATACGCGCGATCTCGACAGCGTCGCGCTGACGCTCGTTCGCAAGGACTCCCGCTATCTCATCGGCGGCCTGCCCAAGGCGGGAGACCAGCCGCCGGCCGAGGGCGTCGAGGTCGGCGACGAGCTCGTCGCGATCGGCCAGCTCGCGGCGACGGGCGCGCCGCGCGGGGCGGTGCTCTCCGCGCTGCACGGCAAGCCAGGCGACAAGCGGCGGTTAACGCTTTCGCGCGGCGGCGCGGTCCATGAGGTGGAGCTGCCGGTCCTGGACATGCATTGACGCTGCGGGGCGCGGGAGATGGCGAGATCGACATCCTCAGCCTCGCCCGATCCCCCCGATGCGGCTGCCAGAAGGCCGCGCAAGATCATCCACATCGACATGGACGCCTTTTATGCGTCGGTCGAACAGCGCGACAATCCGGAGCTGCGCGGCAAGCCCGTCGCGGTGGGGAGCGCGCGCGAGCGCGGCGTCGTCGCGGCGGCGAGCTACGAGGCCCGGGCGTTCGGCGTGCGCTCGGCCATGCCTTCGGTTTCGGCGCGGCGCAGATGTCCTGAGCTCCTGTTCGTGCCGCCACGTTTCGAGGTCTATCGTCAAATCTCGCGCCAGAGCCGGGCGATTTTCGCAGACCACACGCCGCTCATCGAGCCCCTCTCGCTCGACGAGGCCTATCTCGACGTGACCGAAAATCGCAAGGGAATTGCTTCGGCGACGGCTATCGCCGAAGAGATTCGCGAAAGGATACGCGTTGAGACGGGGCTGACCGCTTCGGCCGGCGTCTCCTACAATAAGTTTCTCGCCAAGATCGCCACGGATCACCGCAAGCCCGACGGGCTCTTCGTCATCACCCCGCAGATGGGGCCAGGCTTCGTCGAGGCGCTGGAGATCGGCCGGTTTCACGGGGTCGGGCCCGTGACCCGAGCCAAGATGAACGGGCTCGGCATCGCGACGGGTCTCGATCTGCGCCGGCAATCTCTCACGTTTCTGGAGCGGCATTTCGGCAAGGCTGGCGCCTATTACTATTCGATCGCGCGCGGCGTCGACGAGCGGCCTGTGCAGGCGAATCGCGTCCGAAAATCGCTCGGGGCCGAGAACACCTTTGGCGAGGATATCTTCACCTTCACCGCCGCACAGGCGGCTCTCTCCCCCCTGATCGAAAGAGTATGGCGAGGCGGCCAAAACGCAGGGCTCCGCGCGCGTGCTGTCACGCTCAAGGTGAAGTTTTCGGATTTCCGCCAGATCACGCGCGCCCATACGGGCGCCGAGGCGCTGCGAAGCCGGGACGAGCTCGAGGCCCTCGCCCATGCTTTGCTCGCGACCGTCTTCCCAGCGCCCAGGGGCGTGAGACTCCTGGGCGTAAGCCTCTCCTCCTTCGATTCCGCGCCGGCGGCGGCGGAATCGTCGCAGTTGAATCTCGCGATATGACGCTCTGCTCGCAACGCAGCGAGCCGGAGGCGCGCGCTTTTTCGCAGACTCAGTTAAACTCTGCGGATTTAGGGATCAGCGTTTTGAACCATGGCGCGGCGGATCGCTGTGCCCAGCGGTGAAGACGCCCCGGCCTGCGGCTCCGCTCGCGCAGTGGCCCCAAATGGGCCATAATGCTACGGCTCCGTTACGGCTCGTTCGGCTGGTGAGAGATAGACCGCGCATCGACGCGAAGATGTTTCCAAACAAGAGGATCGCCTCGGCATTGCGCCGGGGACATCCTAAGGCGATCGAGTGACACCAACAGCAATGCACGGCTTCACGGTATGACGGCCTTCACGAGCGGACGCCTTGGGCTACCGGCGTCGGGCTTCACGCACGTGGCGGTCGGCCAGGAGCCGCCGATCGAGGCCGACGGCCGCAGGCACACCGACGACGATCGCCGCCGCGTCTCGATCCGCTGGCTGGTCGGCACCGTGCTGACCGGTTTTTCCGGTGGGCTGCTGATCGCCTCGGCCGCTTACACCGCGCTCGATCAGCAGACGCATTTCGCCGAGGCGCCGACCAAAGCGCAGATCGCGCACAAGGACGAGCGCGAAAGCCAGCAGACCGTCAATCCAAAGAAAGGCGACAGACTACTTCGCGCGGTCGACGTGGTGGCCGCCAAGCAGTCCTTCAAGACGTCCACGACGGTCAAGGCTGGCGACAAGGAAGTCATCCGCACCAAGCAATTCACGCATATCTCGACGACGCTGACCCCGACTCCGACGCAATTCTCCGACGAGGTTCCCGCCTTCAACCCCTTGAAGCTCAATACCGACCCGCGTCACGCCCCGGACAGTCTTGCGGAATCCGACATCGCGCCGGACGAGGCGGAGGTCTCCTTCAGCACGCGCGATTTCAGCCTTCCCGCGGGCGAGCGCCAAAGCGCCGAGCTGAGCCCGGAGGAGACGCAGGCGCAGGTCGTCGAGCAGTCGAAATCCACCGTCGCCGCCGGCGCGAGAGGCGGTGCGGCCTCGACCCCGCCGCCTTTGCCCGGCCAGATGCTGCTGTCGCGCACGAGCCGGGCGTCCGGCCCGCTGGCGCTGCCTTATGCAGCGCCCGGCGATACGCCCACGACGCTGTCGGACCCCTTTTCGGCGATCCAGGTGCGCATGGTCGCCGAGAATGTGACGGTCGCGCCGCGTGACGACGCCCAGCCAACACAGATGGAGGAAAAGCTCTTCGTCGCCAAGCACGGCGAGGGGCTCGCCGACATGCTCGCGTCGAACGGCGTGCCGAAGCCTCGCATCGCCGCGGTCCTTGCGGCCTACAAAGGTCGTCACGGCGAGCCCGTGCGCGAGGGCCAGCGGGTGAAGCTGCTGTTCGCCGATTTCGACGGGGCCGGCGCGGAGATGAAGCTCGCGCGCGTCTCTGTCTATAATGAGGACAATCTCGAATTCTATGGTCGCCGCCACCGATAAAGGCGCCTTCATGCTGGTCCCGACCGCGGCGGAAGCTGCCGGAGCTACGAAGAAGAAGCGAGTGGCGCGCGGCGCCGAAGACGATGAGGAGGAGAGCGAGGACCAGGGCGGCATGCGCCTATACAACTCACTTTACGAGACAGCGCTCAAGCAGGAGACCCCGCGTCCGATCATCGCCGAACTCATCCAGATTTTCGCCAACGACGTCGATTTGCAGCGCAGCGTGCAACCGGGAGACACCCTCGACATCTTCTACGACGAGGGAGAGGAGCCTGGCCACGATATGCTGCTCTACGCCGCGCTGACGACGCGCGGCGAGACCTGGCGATACTATCGCTTTCAGACGCAGGACGACGGGATCGTCGATTTTTACGACGAGAACGGTCGCTCCAGCCGAAAATTCCTCATCCGCAAGCCGATCGCCACGGGTGAGACCCGCTCGGGCTTCGGCATGCGCCGCCACCCGATCCTCGGCTATTACAAGATGCACACGGGCGTGGATTGGGCGCTCCCATCGGCACTCCGATCGTCGCCGCCGGCAATGGCGTCATCATCAAGGCGCAGTGGGATTTGGGCTATGGACGACGCGTCGAGATCCAGCACGCCAACGGCTACATCACGACCTACAATCACTTGTCCGGTTTCGCGCGCCATGTGGCCGAGGGCACGCGCGTCAAACAGGGCCAGGTCGTCGGCTTCCTCGGCTCCTCCGGCCTCTCGACCGGGCCGCACCTGCATTATGAGGTCATGGTCAACGGGCATTTCGTGGACCCGATGCGCGTCAAGCTTGCGCGCACGCGGGAATTCGACGGCAAGCTTCTCGCCGAATTCAAGCGCGAGCGCGAACGCATCGACGGGCTGATGGCCAAGGCGCCGAACAATCTGAAAGAGGCTGCGCGCAAGTGAGGGCTCGCCCTCGCGCGGGACGCTCCGGCTATGCTCGGCGCTTAAGCGGGCTGCGGCTATCTTCCGCCGAGTAGGGCGCAGCTTGCTCCGTCGAGAGGATCCGTCGCTGCGAGCCTTCCAAAACCACGGCTGTCAAGACTGAGCTCGCGAAGGCTCCCGTGTCGACGTTGATGCGGCTCGAGAGAAGCTCGGGTTTGGCTACGGGCGTGTGGCCGTGGACGACGACCTTGTCCCAACCGCCTTGAAACGCCAGAAACTCGTCGCGAATCCAGAGAAGGTCGTCGGGATCCTGCTGGTCGAGCGGCGTCCCCGGCCGGGCGCCGGCGTGACAAAAGAAATAATCGCCGAAACTTGTCGAATGCGAGGTTTCGCGAAGAAACTTCAGATGCGAGGACGGCAAGGCTTCAAGCAGGCGCAGCCGCAAGTCCTCGTAACCTTGGCCACGCATGGCGGGGAAAACGTCAATTCCGTAGGAGTGCAATGTTTCGAGGCCGCCAAAGTTGCGCCAGGCCTCAAGAACCTCGGCGTCTTCCAGGAAGTGCAGCATGACTTCCTCGTGATTTCCCCGCAGAGCGAGGAATTCCGTCGGGAAATCGCGAGCGGCCAACATGTCGAGCACCCCAGCCGAGTTCGGGGCCACGATCGACGTAATCGCCCAGAAGGACGGTGATCGCCGCCTTCGGCGCGTCGGTGAGATCTGCCGCGATCTGAAAAGCGAGCGCCTCCAACAGGTCGAGGCGACCATGGACGTCGCCGATGGCGTAAACGCGCAAGCCGTCGGGAAGCGAGGCTGGGACCCGCCTCGCCGAGGCGAACACACGCTTAAAACTCAAGAGTGACATGAATCTACCCGGTGCGAGATCTTCTCGGAGGAACCGATCGATCGGCTCCTTAGTATACAGCGTGGCGCCGCAGAGCGGGCGATTATTAAAGAATTATTGTCTCGCTGTGATGAAGAGGACTTTAATCCCGCGTCTGGCGATTGCCGCTGCATTTCTGCGTCGGACGCCGCCCCAGAGTTGCGAGAACCCATCGTGCCGCGATAAAAGGCGGAATGGCGCTATTCTCCGCACCGGCGCTATCGTTTCCCAGCGCTCCTGATAGGAAAAGTGTTGTCATTTCGCCACAGCCGCGATAAAACTCGCGGGCGCGCCAATTTTATCGGTTAGATAGCTTTTGCCCCTCGGGCAAACCAGCGGCAAGCCTCTGTTGCAAAATGGATTGGGAGCAAAACAATGCGTTTGCGTGCTCCAACGTCAAAAACCAAACAACGCGCGAAGCTCGCTCCTTTTGACGTCCTGTGGGCGATAGCGGCGCCCTTCATCGCGCTTGCGCTCCGCGATCCCGCGATCCTGGAGCAGAGCGACGCTTTCGGCGATTTCAGTCCGCCCTTCCAATACGCGTTCACAACCATGTTTTTCGCCTTCCTGTCCTTTCTGGTGTTTCGCATCAGCGACGGCATGAGTTATTTGTTCTCGGTCAGCGACGTGCTAGCCGTCTGCGGGGCCGTGGTGACCACGGTCGCTTCAAGCAGCCTGACGCTGTTCGTGCTGACCCGCATGGACGGCGTGCCTCGATCGACGCCGCTCATCTACGCTCTCGTGCTCGGCGCAGGCCTTGTCCTCGCGCGCACCATGGCCAGGGTTTCCCACGGGGAGACCAACGCGAACGAGGAGCCTGAGGAGACCCCCGCCCTAACGCCCCTGCATGTGCGACGCATTCTTGTCATCGGCGCCGATCGTTTCGCCGGCGCGACGATCAAGCTCGTGAGCTGCCAGCGTCCGCGCACAACTCAGATCGTCGCAGCGCTCGATCCCCGCATGGATTTTCATGGACGCACGCTGAACGGCGTCAAGATCGTCGGCCGGGTCGAGGAATTGGAAGAGGTCGTCGACGAATATCAAGTCCATGGCGTCGACATCGACGAGGTCTGGCTCTCGGACGACGCCGCCGCGCTGCCCGCCGAAGCCCTGGAGCGCCTCTCCCAGCAGTGCGAGAACCGAGGCTTGAAATTGCAAAGCATCTCCACGGCGCTCAATCTCGAACCGACGACTTAGGAGCAGCCCAACCGCATAGCGCCCGCGCCGGTCAAGGAGATCGTCCTGACCGATTATTTCAAGCTCAAGCGCGCTCTCGACGTGCTCGCTTCGGCGAGCCTGTTGATCGCCCTGGCGCCTCTCGCGGCGCTAGCGGCGGCTCTCGTGCTCTATGACGTCGGCGCGCCCATTCTTTTTTGGCAGCAGCGCATCGGCCGCAACGGCCGCAAGTTCCTGCTTTACAAATTCCGCACCTATCACGCGCCCTTCGATCGAAACGGGAACAAGATCGCCGACGAGGACCGCCTGTCGCACCTGGGCCGCGCAATCCGCGCCGGGCGTCTGGACGAAATCCCACAACTGCTCAACGTGCTGGTCGGAGACATGTCGCTCGATCGGACCGCGACCGTTGCTGCCGGTCGACCAGCCCTCGGATCCGCGCCTGCGCCTCTCCGTTCGGCCGGGCATCACGGGCTGGGCGCAGCTTAATGGCGGCACCTACGTCACGCCGTCGGAAAAGGACGCGCTCGACATCTGGTACATCACCCACGCCTCGCTGGCGCTCGACATTAAGATCGCCATCCAGACGCTGCTCTTCTCCGCGACCGGCGGCGAGAAGATGAACCGTTCCGCGGTGGAAGGGGCGCTTCGCTGGCGGGAGACCCATCACCCCCAACCCGATTCGCCGGCGGAAGAGTTCTCTGACCGCGAGCTGCGTTCCGCAGCGGAATAGTCCGTCTCCCGACAAGCCGCGGCGCGGGATGTGCGGCGTCAGACGTATCCGCGATAGGACTCGACGTCCACAGGCTGCCCGACGCTTATCCCCGAAACGTTCGGGTCGATGCGCTTCAGCAGGCCGGCGAGCACTTTCCCTGCCCCGCATTCGACGAATTTCGTCACCCCCGCTTTCGCCATGAAGAGCACGCTTTCGCGCCAGCGCACCGTGCCAGTGACCTGCTCGACGAGAAGACGTCGGATCTCTTCGGGCTCCTCGACGGCGGCCGCGGTCACATTGGCGACGACGGGAACGACCGGACGCGCGATCGCCGCGTCGGCGAGGGCCGCGCGCATCGCATCGGCGGCGGGCTGCATCAAGGCGCAATGGAAGGGCGCGGAGACGGGCAGCGGCACGGCGCGCTTGACGCCGTGCGCCTTGGAAATCTCCATCGCCTTTTCCACGGCGGCTTTGGCGCCTGAGAGCACGACCTGCCCGCCTCCGTTGTCGTTGGCGATCTGGCAAACGGCGCCGGCGGCGTCTGCGGCTTCCTGGGCGATGGCCCGCGCGCCCTCGAGCTCGACGCCGATCAGAGCGGCCATCGCGCCTTCGCCGACAGGAACCGCCGCCTGCATGGCCGCGCCGCGCAGGCGCAGGAGGCGCGCCGCGTCCGCAATGGCCAGCGCGCGCGCCGCGCAGAGCGCCGAATACTCCCCAAGCGAATGGCCGGCGACGAATGTCGCGGCTTTGGCGAGATCGAGCCCGGCTTCGCTTTCCAGGACGCGCAGAGCGGCCAGAGAAACGGCCATAAGCGCCGGCTGCGCATTGGCCGTGAGCGTCAGCTCGGCCTCCGGCCCCTCGAAGATCGTCCGGCTGAGCTTTTCGCCGAGCGCCGCATCGACTGCTTCGAAAACCTCCCGCGCCACGGCGAATTGATCCGCGAGCGCCTTGCCCATGCCGACGGTCTGCGAGCCTTGTCCTGGAAAAATATAGGCGATCGCCATTCCTGCCCCTAGTTTTGTTGTCGGGTGGCAGTGGCGAAAAGGGCGCCGGAGAGTCAAGGCTGGGTTCGGGGCAGAGTTCGACCGGATCGCAGCGATGCGCCATTTGCGGGCAAGCTCGGCGGCGATGAGGACGGGGCGGCTTCACGCGCCAGCCCGCTCCGCCGCAAGTAGTTTTTCCACAGCGTCGATTTCGATCGGTTTGACACAATGACGGTCGAACCCGGCGTCTATGGCGCGTTGACAATCCTCGTCACGGCCCCAGCCGCTCACGGCGATAAGAAGGAGCTCTTTTCCCCCGGGAGCCTGCGAATTCGCCGCGCCGTTTCATAGCCGTCCATGAGCGGCATGCCGATGTCCACGAACGCCAAGTGTGGCCTGAAGTCTGCTACGGCGGCGAGCGCCGTCTCGCCGTCATAAGAGACGCGAACGTCGGCTCCCAAGAACGCCAGGAGCGTGACGAGGCTATCCGCGACGTCCTGATCGTCGTCGACAACAAGAATTCGAGGCGACGGGCGCGGGCCTGTCGGCGGGCTTCGCTCGTCGTTCGTTGCGGCTGGAGAAGTTTCAGCCGCCGGCAGACGGACGATGAACTCGCTTCCTCGGTCCGAGCCTTCACTGTGAGCCTCGATTTGGCCGCCGTGCTGTTTCACGAGGTTTCGCGAGAGATAAAGGCCGATCCCGATTCCGCCCTCCTGACGGCCGAGAGCGCGCTTCGACTGAGTGAAGAGGTCGAAAACATGGGGCAGCACTTCGGGCAAGATGCCCATCCCATTGTCGCGCACGCGAATGATTGCCTCGTCCCCGACGCGCTCCGCCTTCAGCCAGATGCCTCCCCCCTCATTCGTGTATTTGGCGGCGTTGTTGAGAAGATTGGTGAAGACTTGCGCGAGCCGCACCGGGTCGGCGTCCACCATCACGGGCGAAGGGGGATGCTCCACCGTCAGATGTTGGCCGGCGGCTTGTATGAACGGCTGGCTGGCGTCGACGGCGTGACGGAGAACGGCTGCAAGGTCGCACCGCTCTTTCCTCAGCTCGATTTTGCCGCTTGTGATCCGCGAGACCTCGAGCAGATCGTCGACGAGGCGAACGAGATGTTCGACCTGCCTCTGCATCATCTTCAGCAGCGAATGTGCTCGCTCCTGGGCTGCCGGATCGTCGCCGTTTGCTTTCTGCAGGATGTAAACGGCGTTGCGGATCGGCGCCAACGGGTTGCGCAGCTCATGTGCGAGCGTCGCCAAGAATTCGTCCTTCTTGCGATTGGCGATCTGCTCGCTTTCAAGGGCGTCTCGAATGGCGTATTGGAGGCGGCGGGTTTCGAGGGCGACGTTGACTGTGCTGATCAGCGTGCGCTTGGGCACCGGACGTTCGAGGAAATTGACGTTCGGGCGGCGTTCAAGCCAGCGCAGGGTGGCGACATTTTTGACCCTCGTCGATCTGCCCAGGAGGAGGATAATCGGCAGCGATGACCAGGGCGGCTCTTCGCCAATCCATTCCTCCCACTTTGCGGCGCCGTCGCGCGGCAGCGCCTCTTCCGTGACGAGCACGGCACCGGCGCCCGTGGCGATCTCTTCGCAAAGCTGCGCGAGATCGGAGCAAACCAGCGGGCAGAGACCGGCGCGCCCAAGCGTTAGCTCGGCGAGCGAAGCGTCGCGGCCCAGCGGAGCCAGGACTAAGACTCTTAGATCCCTGTCGCCGGAAACCCTGCGCGCGTCGCTCACCGCGAGTTCACCTATCCCTTCGGCTTGGCCGCGCCCTCGTAAAGAGGAGTGCCGGTCAACACTCCGGTAAAGTCCTCAAGCGGTTCGCTGACGCCTATGCCGCCCGGCTGCATGATGAGCTCACGAATGGTGCGTTCGTGTTTACCGCTCCGCTTCTTGACCACCGACAGGGCTTGCCGAACCGCGCCTTGCGTCTCGAAGTAGCGCAGCAAGAACACGTTGTCTGCCAGAAAACTCAGGTCGACGGGCGTCGCCATGTCCGGGCCGAGGATGCCGTGCTGGGTCAGAGTTAACAGCGTGAGGACCTGGCGCCGGTTCAAATAAGAGACGAGCTCCCGGACATGTAGGAGCACCGCCGCCTCTTCAAAGGCCGACTGCAAATACCCGTTCAACGTGTCGATGATCACGACCCCGACATGCTCTTCCTCAACCTGACGTACGATCAAATTCGCGATTTGGCCCGGGCTGAGTTCCGCAGGGTCAAGGTGGTTCATGCGGATTAGCCTCGCGTCAATCGCGGCGGCAATGTCAAGTCCGAGCCCCTGGCTTCGCGCAATGTGGGTCTCCACGCTCTCGTCAAAAAGCAGGATGCAGCTGCGCTCGCCCCAATTCGCGGCCGCCATGGCGTAGATTGTCGAGATGGTGGACTTACCGATCCCAGCCGGACCCACCATAAGCGTGCTGGAGCCGCGCGGAAGTCCACCGCCCGTGAGCATGTCGAGCTGGGCGATCCCGCTTGCGAGCGGCTCAGGCTTCGAGAGTTCCTCAAAACGTTGGGCGACAAGACGGGGAAAGACGACGAGCCCACCCGTCTCGATGCTGAAGTCGTGAGCGCCGCTGACATAGGTGCAACCTCGCAGCTTGCGCACGCGCAGCCGACGCCGGTCGGCGCCATAGTTCAGTTCTACCCGCTGAAGCTCGATGACGCCGTCGGCCAGCGTCTCGCTCCGCCGATCCATCTCGGGCATCGAAGCCTCGTCCAACAGAATCGTCGTGCAGGAGCGCCCAGACAGGTAATCACGAATGCGCTTGAGCTGGCGCCGGTAGAAAGCTGTGGTTGGCGCCAGCACCCGAAGGCCGGAAACGCTGTCGAGCACCAAGAGGCTCGGCCGCAGCCTCTCAACCTCTGCAAAGAGATGTTGCAGCGTCTCCCCGACCTCCACTTCCGCCTCGGGAAAGAGCGTGTAGTCCGAGCTTTCCGCGCCTTCGGCGCCCGCCCCTCCGCAAGGGGGGTGATGTGAACGCCGTCGAACTCCAGCCGTGAGACGCGGCAATCGACTTGAGCTGCTCGGGCGTCTCAGCATTTGACGCCAGCATGCAGGTTTCGCCGTCCCGCGCCGCCTGAAGCAGAATTTGCAGGGCGATAGTGGTCTTGCCGCTGCCGGGAGGTCCCTCGATGAGGAGCAGGACCTCTCGCGGGAGGCCCCCCCGCAGAATTTCGTCAAGGCCGGGAACGCCGGATCGAAAGCGGGGGGTGGGGGTCACAGGCTCAGGCATTTGAGCGGAATCCGATCGTAAAGACTTCCCCGACGAGCGCGTCCGACGTGAGCGTTTCGATCGTCCGAAATAGCCGCAGCGACAATCAAACCCATTTTCCAATTTCTGCCAAGCTCATTGAGGAGCGCCTGCAAAGTCGCAGCAATCGCTTCATCTCTCCGACGAGGCTTCTCGGTGGGCCTGGGTCAAAACGCGGCCGTTCGAATTCGCTCGGTGCTGTTGGCGCGTCGCGACGCTGGCTCCCGCCGCCTCCGCGAGAAAGCAGTGGCTCGAAGGCCAAGCCCGGCGTAAAGCATGAGCCCCTCCTCTCGCCGCCGGCCAGCCCATGACCCCAGCCCCGCCCGTCGCCGTGATCGGCGTCGTCACCGCCTCCGACCGCGCCAGCGCCGGGGTCTATGCGGATGAGAGCGGACCGGCCATCGAGGCCTATTTCCGCAAGGTGCTGACCACGCCCTTTCGGATCGAGCGGCGCGTCATCCCGGACGGATTCGAGAGCGTTCGGGACACGCTGATCGATCTCGCCGACACCGTCGGCTGCGACCTCATCGTGACGACCGGCGGCACGGGGCCGGCGCCGCGGGACCTCACGCCCGAAGCTACGCTCGCCGCCGCCCCGCGCGAGCTGCCGGGCTTTGGCGAGCTGATGCGCAAGGTCTCGCTGGAGCAGGTCCCCACGGCGATTCTCTCGCGCCAGCTCGCCGCCCATCGCGGCAAGTGCCTCATCATCAATCTGCCGGGCAAGCCCGCAGCGATCGAGCTTTGCCTCGACGCGGTGATGCCCGCCGTGCCCTATTGTCTCGATCTCATCGGCGCGTCCTTCATCGACACGGACCCGGCTCGGCTGAAATCCTTCAGGCCGAAGCCCAAGTGAGGCGGGCGCCCACCCTTTCAGGCAGGTTCGGTCGAATGACTTCTCAGCGGCCGAGGGCCCCTGTATAGAGGCGGCACATCTTCGCGCAGCGCGGTTCGGCGCCCGCCAAAAAGAGCGAAGAACAAGCCTATCTCGGGAGGCGGTTGGATGAGCGATTTGCGGTTGGTCGTGACGGGCGCCGCCGGCCGGATGGGGCGCATGCTGGTTCAGACGATCCCCGAAACGCTGGGCGTTCGTCTGACCGGCGCCCTGGAGAATCCCGCTTCTGCCATGCTGGGGAAGGATTTCGGGCGCGACGGTCGGCGTCGAGGCGAACGGCGTGCCGATTTCCGCCGATCCCGCCACAGCCCTCGCCGATTGCGATGTGCTCATCGACTTCTCGACGCCCGCTGCGAGCGTGGCGCTCTGCCAGCAGGCGGCCGCGGCCGGCGTCGCCCATGTCATTGGCACGACGGGGCTCTCGGACGAGGACCTCGCGGCTATTCAGGAGAGCGCGCAAAAAACGGCGGTGGTTCGCTCAGGCAATATGAGCCTCGGGGTGAACCTGCTTGCGGCGCTGGTGGAGCGCGCCGCAGGGACGCTCGGTCCGGCCTGGGACGCGGAGATCGTCGAAATGCACCACCGGATGAAGGTCGACGCCCCCTCGGGGACGGCGCTGCTGCTGGGCGAAGCGGCCGCGCGGGGGCGTGGCGTCAATCTTTCCGATTACAGCGTCCGCGGGCGCGACGGGCTCACGGGGCCGCGCAAGCCGGGCGATATTGGTTTCGCGAGCCTGCGCGGCGGCACGGTTGTGGGAGATCACAGCGTTATTTTCGCCGGCGCTGGCGAGCGCATCGAATTCTCCCACCGGGCCGAGGACCGCGGCATCTTCGCACGCGGCGCTCTCGCGGCGGCGCTGTGGACGCGCGGCAAGCCGCCGGGACTCTATTCCATGACTGACGTGCTCGGTCTTTCGACCGAATGATCACACCGCATTCCACGAAAGTTGCCAGTATTTTGCGATCGAATTCGCTCCAGCCCGACAAGCGAGGATCAAAGCGACGATGAACCGTACTCTCGTGCTTGTTCGGCATGGCGAAAGCGAATGGAACGCCAAGAATCTCTTCACCGGGTGGAAAAACCCCGATCTTACGCCGAAAGGCGTCGAGGAGGCGCGCCACGCCGGCCGGCAATTGCGGGAGCGCGACATCCTCTTCAGCATCGGTTTCACCTCGTCGCTGTTGCGCGCGCAGCGGACTCTCGACATTATTTTGAAGGAGCTTGGGCAGTCGAATGTCTGGACGGTCAAGGACCGCGCGCTGAATGAACGCCATTACGGCGATCTCTCCGGCCTCAACAAGGACGAGGCGCGCGAAAAATGGGGCGAGGAGCAAGTGCGCCTGTGGCGGCGCTCCTATGACATTCCGCCCCCCGGCGGCGAAAGCCTCAAGGATACGGTGGCGCGGGTGGTGCCCTTCTACTGCCAGCATATTCTGCCGCCGGTGCTGCGTGGCGAGCGCGTGCTCGTCGCCGCGCACGGCAATTCGCTGCGCGCGCTGGCCATGGTGCTGGATCAGCTGACGCCCGACAGCATACCGGGGCTTGAGCTCGCGACGGGCGTGCCGGTGATCTACACGCTCAATGCGGATTTCGACCGTCGCTTCGAAGGAAGTCGTGGCGTAAGACCGCGGCGCGCCAGCGCCTAACTCTCCAGTCCTTGCCGCCGCACATGGCGCGCGATGAGATCGCTGAAGAGCCTGACTTTCGCCGATAGGAGCCGGTTCGAGGGATAGACCGCGAAGAGCCCGACGGCCGCCGTGGGCCAGTCCTCCAGCACCCGGACAAGTTCGCCGCGGGGATTTCCTGACAGACCATCCAATGAGGCAAAGCCGCGAGGCCGAGGCCCGCCAGAGCAGCGGCGCGCAGGGTCTCCGCAGCGTCGCTCAGCACCAAGGGCTGGACCGGGACCACAACGGACTGCCCGTCCCGCAGGAATCGCCATTCGCGACCCCAGGGAAGTGGGGTGAACCCGAGCGTGGCGCGCCCAATGAGCTCCTGCGGCTGGGCGGGCCGACCGTGCGCGGCGAATCGGGTCGCGATGCTGTGAGAGCGCGATCGCGCCCGTCCGCGCGGACGGGGCTGCAAAAAGCGCAAGGCCGCGCCCAGGAGCGCGGCCTTGTGATTGCAGGAACCGTTAAGCCGGCCGGATGCGGCTTAGCGAATGACGTAAGGCAGGAGGCCGAGCGTAGCGCGCGAGCTTGATCGCGCGCGCGAGCTCGCGCTGCTTCTTCGCCGAAACCGCCGTGATGCGGGACGGCACGATCTTGCCGCGCTCGGAGATGTAGCGCGAGAGCAGGCGCGTGTCCTTGTAGTCGATCTTGGGCGCGTTGAGGCCGGAGAACGGGCAGGACTTGCGGCGACGGAAAAAGGGACGGCGCGGGGCGGCGGGGGCTGACATCAGAGTGTCTCCTCTTCCCTGCGCGGGGCGTCTTCGCGGACGCGGGCGGCGGTCCGGCCGATCGCCGCGGTCGCCGCGCGGGCCACGGCGGTCACCGCGCTCGCCGCTCTCGCCGCGCTCGCCGTCGTCATCGCGCTTGCGCAGCTGCGCCGACGGGCCTTCCTCGAGCTCCTCCACGCGGACCGTGAGCGTGCGCAGCACGTCCTCGTTGAGGCTTACCTGGCGCTCCATCTCGGTGATCGCCGCCGGAGGGGCATCTGATGTTGAGCAGGGTGAAATGCGCCTTGCGGTTCTTCTTGATCCGGTAGGCGAGGGACTTGACGCCCCAATATTCGACCTTGTTGACCGTTCCGCCAAGCGAGGTGACGGTGTTCTTGAACTGCCCGGTCAGGGTCTCCGACCTGCTGCGCGGAGACGTCCTGGCGAGCAAGATAAATGTGCTCGTAGAGCGGCATCTTGGCTTGCCTTTCCTTCATGTATGCCGCCCCGACGCAGAGCCCTTCGAGCCTTCGAATGGAAAGGCTCGGATCGGGAAGTGTCGAAGGCGGGAACACGGGAAGGCGGGCCTCCGGCCCTCCCCAGGGACTTGGCCCTGAGGCTTCCGTTCAGCCCCCGGCCGGGGCGACGCGAAGCGCGCGTTATAGCCGGTTTCGGCGGGGATGCAAGCCTTCGGAGCGCATTGGCTTTTTGGAAGTCCCTGAGCGCGACCCAGCCTCCACGCAACCGCGGCCGGGATCGCGCCATCACGGCCCCGATGGTCGCCCTATGCGCGCTCATCTCATCGGCGGCGGATGCATGAGGCCGCCTTCGCTCCAGAGCGCGTTCAGACCGCGATCCAGGCGATAGGGCCTGCCTGTCGTCCGAAGAAAGATCTCGCCGTAATTGCCGGTGGCGGCGATGACTTTGGCCGCCCAGTCATGCGCCAGACCCAGCGCCTGCGCCGTCGCAAAGTCATGTCCGAGCAGTTGCTGGGCCCGCAAGTCTTCGCGATTGGCGGCTGTGCCCACGTTTTCTTGCGTGACGCCTAAGGCTTCCGCCTCGATCAGCGCGCCGATCGTCCAATCGACCAGCAAGCCGAAGGTCTGATCGCCATAACGGTAAGCGGGGACGACGGGGTTCAACCCAAAGCGCGCCGGAAGGAATACGAACTCGCTGGTCGGCGTGCGAAAGCTGGCGCGCGATTGCGCGAGCCGCGACTCCATGGCGGTGGCCGCCTCGCAGCGGCGGACAGCCACGGCCGCGTCCATCTCCCCCTGCTCGGAGTGCGCCATGAGCCCGTAGGGAATGCCCCGCGCCGTCATTTCCTCGCGCAACACGCGCTCGGGCGGACTCGTGTCGAGCGCGCAGACGAGCTTGTCGCGCAGATCGGCGATATCTGCTATTCCGCTGCGCGTCGAGACCATCAGCCGCTGCGAGTCGTAAAAAATGGGCGGTCCGAACCCCACGCCGAATCTCACCGCCGTCGAGGTCGATGGCGTCACCCCGATCGCCAGCTGTATCGCACCGGCTTTAAGCGCGTTCAACGCCTCCGGCTCGGCTGGGAAGGTCTGAATCGTCGCGGCGCTCGCGTCACCCAGAACGGCCGCGGCGACGGCGCGGCAAACTTCGGTTTCCAGCGCTGAGAGATTGCCGTGAAGGTCCTCTCCATTCCAGTCGTCCACGCCCGAGACGGCGCCGCACTCCAGATGCTTGGCGGCGCGGATAGAGTCTAGAGTTTGCGCGTATGCGACGCCGGAACAGGCGAGGAAGCAGGTTGCTAGGAGGCGCAGAAGCAAGCGAGGCATCGACTGAACCCAGGCTCGTTAGAAAGGAAAGAGGATGGAGGTCGAAACCTCCATCCTCCAGCGAGACGTCAGCACGCAGATTGCGCTTGAAGTTGACGCCGGATCAGGGCGTCCAGCTTCCCAAAGTGGGCGTGCCCGGCGATTGGGTCGGGCGCGGATTGACGTCGGCCGGATAGGGGTCGATCGGCGCGCCAGCCTTATAGGCGTCCCAGGAGGGGAAGTCAGTCGGCAGGATGTTGATCGCGAGGCAGGCCCCATTGGTGTAACCGTTTGGCGAAGATGTTCCCGCGAGGTGCGGCAGCGATTTCACGACATTTGCCGGTATCGCGGCCATCGAACCGGAGATCGGCGGCTTGTTCCCGAGCAGGATGTCGTAGTCGAAAGCTTCCGTCAGATCCCCGATCTCGTTTTCTGGATCATCCGAAGGACCGAGGTTCGGTTGATTCAGATTCTTCGCGCCCAACTGGCGCGCCCGAACCTCGTCCGGCAGAGTGGCGAGCGGTCTCAGGTCGAAGAGCGCGTTGATGAATTTGATCACCGAGCCGTGCTCGCTGTAGCGATGTGAGATCTTGCCGGCCTTTGCATAGGGCGAAATCACGATCGTCGGGATGCGCGGCCCCGCGGCAAGCGGCGAGCCGTCGGCGAATGTGCTGCGCCGATAAGGCGACACATGATCGTAGAAGCCATCGGTTTCGTCATAGGTGATGATTATGGCGCTCTGCGACCAATAGTGGGGGTTGTTGACGATAGCGTTGATCGCCCTGGCGGCGAACGCCTCGGATATCTGTTGATCCGAATAGCCAGGATGATCGTCGTTCCCGAGGAAGGCGTGCTGAATGGCCGGAGTGGGATCGACCGGCACGAGCCCGTCGTTGTTGTTGTAGCCGCCACGCAGGTAGAACACGCCACCGCTTGAGGGCAGAGTGGCGTTTTCTACGGCCGTGAAGAAGTCCTGGGCGCCGTGCAGATTATTGGCCAGCACCTGGGTGTTGTCGCCGAGATAGCCGAAATATTGCGGGCCATTGTGATGCAATATGTATCCCGTATACAGCCCCGGATTGTTTGTGGGGTTCGGCGTGCCAGTGCCTTGCGGCTCGTAGGGGTCGCTCACATCGTTGCCGTTATAGCCCTGTTGAAACCAACCCCAGTTGATCGTCTTGTTCGCGGCGCCGATGGCTTTGATGTCGTCCTGTATGTCCGCTAGATCAATACTGGGATTTTCGTCGGACTGGATGATGTTTTGAATGCTGTGCCCCATGAAGGACAGCGGCAACGAGGCGAAGGTCAGGTTCAGAGCCGGATTGGCCGCGCTCTCGTCGAAGTTGTAAGGCGGCTTGGTCCCGTTTGTATCCAGATTTGAGCCGGGGAACGGGCCTGGATCAGCCACGATCGGCACGAAGGCATTGGTGTCGCCGGTGGCGGGAGGATTGCTCTGGGCGTAGCTCGCGCCAAGCACGTTCTGAAACGCCGGATTCGCATAGGTCGTGGTCGGAGCTTCCGAATTGTGGAGCGCCCATTGCGTCTCGCCGGATTGGCCGGCGATCAGCGCGATCGCGTTCGGCGTCGAGGGCCCGACGATCGTCTGGCGGAAGTTATCGAACAGCACGAAGTTTTTCGCCCACCCCCACATGAAAGGAATTGTGTCGCAATCGATGTGGCCGATGTCGGTTTCCGCCTTCTGCTTTTGCGCAAGCGTGACTGAAGTGGGCGCCGCGCCCGTTTTTGTCACGATCTGGCCGGCGGAGTTGGTCGTCAGGCCCTCTTAATTCATCGCGTAACGGTCGCGAGCCGCAATGCCGGTCGTCGGATCGATATCGAGATCGTTCGCCATGCCCTGGTGAGAGTGATCGACCGAGATCTCGTCAGCAGGATAGATCGGCACGATCGTCCCCACTGGCCCTGCGGTCCCCGCCTGTGTCGTGAGCACCGCCTGGGGCATCAGAAAGGGAGAGATCGTCGCAGGATTGAGCGAAGTATCGAGATATTTCTGCACGAAGCTTGGCGTGTTGTTGGCGGGCGTCGCGCGATGCGGCGCGCTGAAGAGGCCGTTCGCGCCCGGGAAGGTGCCGAAGTAATGGTCGAACGACTCGTTTTCATGAAAAATTACGAAGACATACTTCACCTTCTTGCGCAGCAGCGCGATTTTGTCCTCCAAAGACAAGTGACCGAAGTCGTCGTCGCGCCATTCCTCGCCCCGGTCCCAGTAATGCCCGCTGTCGAAGCTCTCGTAGCCTCCCGCATAAGCCCCCGTCGCGTTCGAAAGGATCGCCAACGTACCGACCAGCGCGCTGGCGCGCTTGAGATGCCTCGTGACAAACATGTCGCCCCCTGATGTGAATGCTCACGGAGCTTCGTCGCTAACGAACAAGCTTAGCGGTTTAATGACATGACCGCCGAGAAGGGCGTCGGGGCCGGCCTTGCGACGAGGGAACGGCGGTCGTCAGTCCTTCGTCTCGACCACCGCCTCGAGCCCCAGCAGCCGGCCCAGCGCCTTCATGCGATTGAGCAGGCGGTCGCTGGCGAGATCGGCGCGCGCAGCGTCGAGGCTCAAAATGAGCCGGCCCGCCGCGCAGCGCAGCGGCGTCTCCGGAAGCACGCCCGGCATCGAGGCGGACAGAAGATAAGCCACGCGCATCGCGGAGCCGAGGATGCGCGCCCGGATGATCTCGCGGGTCGACAGAAGCGTGCGCAGCGAAGCGCAGTCATGCTCGCTGTCCGGGCCTTCATGCCGAAACACGACCGCGAGCGCTAGAAAGGCGCGGCCGGGATGGTCGATGCCAACAAAGGCGCCTTGCGTGACGATATTCGTCGCCTGCAGTGCGCGATAGTCGGGATGCGCGCGCCACGAGACGTCGGAGAGCAGGCAGGCGGCATGGCGCAGGCGCTTCTCCTCGCCGGTCTCCTCGAGACCGCTCGAGGCCATCAAAGCGTCGGTCCAGGAGATCAATTCGTCGCCATAGGCGGGCGCACGGGCGAGCAGCGCACCCTGCTCGCGCGCCGCGGCGAGCAGCGGATCGGCGTCGCGCTCCGCTTTTGCGAGACGCTCGAACAGCAGGCCCTCGCGCACGCCCGCGGCCGAGATCACAATGTCCTTGGGCCGCGCGACGCGGATGATCTCGTCGAGCACGACCGCTCCATAAGCGAGCAGGGGCCGACGCGCCATCGAGATGCTCGCAATTTCGGCGAGCGCCTCGCTGTCGACGCGCTCGACGAGCGCCACGAGGTCGGCCGCTTCATTGGCGTTGATGCGATAGTCATGCATCACGTCGAGCGGATAGTTGCGCTGGCGCATATGGAGCTTGGCGAGCGCGCGCCAGGTTCCGCCCACGGCATAGAAGGAGCGTCCGCGCAGGCGCGCGAGCGGCGCGGCGTCAAAGACGGCCTTACGCGCGATGCGGCTGGCTTCGCGCAGCGAGCGTTTCGACGCGTCCATCAGCGCGAGTCCTCCCAGCGGCAGGCTGACGCCCCCGCTGGGTTTCAGCCCTTCAAGATCGATGAGCTCGAGCGAGCCGCCGCCCAGATCGCCGACGACACCATCGGGCGCGTGGATCGCCGAGGCCACGCCGAGCGCGGAAAGCTCCGCCTCGCGCGCTCCCGAGAGCAGGGCGATCTCGCGACCGATCGCCAATTGAGCGGCCTTGAGAAATTCGCGGACCGTTGGCTGCGTCGCGCGCGGCCGCCGTCGCGATCACGGTCACGTCGGCGATCCGCATCGTCTCGCACAGCGCCCGGAAACGCCGCAGCGCCTTCAGCGCCTTGGCGACGCCGTCCTCGGAGAGGCGGCCATTGACCATGACTCCCTTCCCGAGCGCGCACATGGCTTTTTCGTTGAATACCGGCGTCAGCGCGCGGGTCAGCGCCTGATAAGCGACGAGACGCACCGAATTCGAGCCGATGTCGACGATGGCGACGGGATCTCGTATGCGCCGGGTTAGCCATGTTCGCCGCGCTTGAGCAGGGAGCGCGGGCGCCACTCCCTGAGAGACTTGCCGCGGCCCGGAGAGACTCGGATTCGTCATGAAGTAGCTGTGCGCGTTGAACCGCTCCTCAGCGGGCCCGCCCCGCCTCCCCGGCCGGGATGACTCGTCGCGACGAGCCGTCCGGAAGAAGGCGATAGCTCTGCTCATTGTCCATGAGATTGGCGACCATGATCTGATCGAACACCTGCTGATGCACCGTCGGATTGGTGATCGGCAAGAGCGATTCGACGCGACGGTCGAGGTTGCGCGGCATGAGGTCCGCCGAGGAGATGTAGAGGGGCGCGCGCGGATGCGGCAATCCATATCCGCCGCCGAAAGCATAGACGCGCGCGTGCTCGAGGAAGCGGCCGACGATGCTCTTGACCCTGATCGTCTCGGATAATCCCGGAACGCCCGGCCGCAAGCAGCAGATGCCGCGGACCACGAGATCAATCGAGACGCCGGCTTGCGAAGCGAGATAGAGCGCGTCGATGATCTCGGGATCGACGAGCGCGTTGCACTTGCCCCATATTGCCGCGGGCTTCCCGGCCTTGGCGAAGCCGATCTCCTGCTCGATGTGCTCCAAGAGCTTCTGCTTGAGCGAAATCGGCGAGACCGACATACGCTCGAGGCCAGCCGGTTCGGCGTAGCCCGTGATGTAGTTGAAGATGCGCGAGACGTCGCGGCCGATCGCGGGATCCGCGGTGAAGAGCGAGATGTCCGTGTAGATGCGCGCTGTGACGGGGTGATAGTTTCCGGTGCCGATATGGCAGTAGGTGGCGAGGCCGGAGCCTTCGCGTCGCACGACCATCGAAAGCTTGGCGTGGGTCTTGAGCTCGAGGAAGCCGAACACGACCTGCGCGCCCGCCCGCTCCAGATCGCGCGCCCAGCGAATATTGGCCTCCTCGTCGAAGCGCGCCTTCAGTTCAACGAGCGCCGTCACCGACTTGCCGGCCTCAGCCGCTTCGATCAGCGCGCGCACGATCGGACTGTTCGCAGAGGTTCGATAGAGCGTCTGCTTGATCGCGACGACATTGGGATCGCGCGCCGCCTGCTGCAGGAACTGAACCACGACGTCGAAGGACTCGTAAGGGTGGTGGACGACGAGGTCCTTTTGCTTGATCGCAAGGAAGCAGTCGCCGCCATTGTCGCGCACGCGCTCGGGAAAGCGGGGATTATAGGGCGTGAACTTCAGTTCCGGCCGATCGAGCCCGACCAGTTCAGAAAGGTCCGAGAGCGCCAGCATGCCGTCGATCTCGAAGACCTCGTCGTCCTCGACGTCGAGCTCGGCGGCGACGAGCGCGCGCAACGCGACCGGCATGTCGGCCGCGACCTCGAGACGAATCACCGATCCCCGCCGCCGTCGTTTCAGCGCGGTTTCGAAAAGCCGCACCAGATCTTCGGCCTCCTCCTCGACTTCGATGTCGCTGTCGCGGATCACGCGGAAGAGCCCCTGCCCGCGCAGGACGTAGCCGGGAAAGAGACGCTGCGCGTGCATCACGATCAGCGTCTCGAGCGGAATGAAGCGCTCGCGCGGCTGAACCTCGGCGCCGGCCTCTCCGGCCGGCAGGCGCACGAAGCGCTCGATCTTCTGCGGCAGCCGCACCAGCGCCTGCAACGACTTGCGGTCGCTCTGGCGGATGAGCTCCAACGCCAGCGTCGAGCCGAGATTGGGAATGAAGGGAAAAGGATGGGCGGGATCCACCGCAAGCGGAGTCAGCACCGGAAAGACGCGCGCAAGAAAATGCTCTTCGAGCCATTCCTTGTCAGCCTTAGAGAGCTCTGCGGGATCAACGATCGCGATGCCGGCGTCCTTAAGCTCGCCGCGGAACTCCCGCCAGCGCAGCATCTGCTGGTCCGTCAGCTCGACGACGCGGGCGCTCACGTATTTGAGCTGCTCGGCCGGGGTCAGTCCGTCCTGCGACAGAGCGGTCAGCCCGGCGCGCGCCTGACCGCGTAAGCCGGCCACCCGCACCATGAAAAATTCGTCGAGATTGTTTGCCGAAATCGAAAGAAACCGCAGCCTTTCAAGCAGCGGATGGTTGCGGTTCGACGCCTCCTCCAAAACGCGTCGGTTGAACTCGAGCCAGGACAGCTCACGGTTGACGAAGCGTTTGGGCGAGGACATCAGTGCTCCGGCGTCTTCCCCAAACCCAAACGCCACGACCACGTCCGCGGCTCCCGAAACCGCCGCTTCCGCCTTCACGTCTTGTCGCCTCACGCAATTTCTCCAAGTTTGTCGCCGGCCTCTGTCGCCGGAGGCTCGGCTCGGCTTATGTCAGCCTTCTCGCGCCCGGTCGAGAAGCTCGCCCGCGAGAACGCGGGTCAAGCGGCGTCCGCGCATGAGCGCCTCCCTGTCGAGGTCGCGAACGAAGGCTCGCGCGGCCTCGAGCGAGCGCTCGAGCCGGAGCGTCAGATAGTCGGCAAGCCCCGACTTCACGACGAGCTGGCGATCGCGAAACAGCTTCTCCAGCACGGAGCGGATCAGTTCCTCGTCGGGCGCGCCAATTTCGATCAGCGGCGCGCGACGAATTCGTGACAAGAGGTCGGGAAGCGACACCCTGTCCTCGTGCGGGCGCGAGCGCCCCGTCAGAAGGACAGGAATACTGTTCTCATTCGCGTGGTTCAACAAGTGGAACAGGGCGGTCTCGTCCCTCACGTCCTCGAGCCCGTCGACGACGATAGCCTCAGGCTTTCGCGCCATGAGCCTGTCAAGCGGCGGCAGATCCCCGGGAGAAGCGGCATAGGCATGGGCCCGCCTCGCCCAGATGGCGGCGAGGTGGCTCTTGCCGCTGCCGGGGGGGCCGACGAGCAGCAGAACACGATCCGGCCAGGACGGCCATTGCTCGATCATCGCGAGCGCGTCGGCGTTGGAGGGCGCAACCAGGAATTGCTCGCGCGCGAAGCTCGGCTCGAAGGGCAGTTCGAGCGCGAATTGCTCGCCGCTTCGGGTCTCTTTCCCGCCCTGCGTCATGCGCTCACTCCGCCTGCGAAGTGGCGCCGCCGGGTCGCAGATAATAGGAGCTTTCGCGATAACGCTTCAATGCGAAACGTAGGAGCACGCCGGCGGCCGCCGCGACCGGCGCCGCCACCATGACGCCGAGAAAACCGAAAAGCGAGCCAAAGGCGAAGAGCGCGAACATGAGCCAGACGGGATGCAATCCGATCGACGCGCCGACCAGACGGGGCGACAGCACGTTGCCGTCGAGAAAGAGGCCGACGCTCACGACCGCGATCGCCTCCAGCGGAAGGCGCCAGTCCGGCCAGGCCTGCACAAGGCCGATGCTGATCGACAGGACGAAGGCCGCGATCGAGCCGGCGAAGGGGATGAGGCTCAACACGCCGGCGACGACGCCGATCAGAAAGCCGAAGTTCAAGCCGATGAGGGAAAGGCCGAAGGCGAACCACGCGCCGAGAAAGAAACAGACGGCGCCCTGACCGCGAAGAAAGCCGCCCATCGCCGCGTCGATCTCCCGCGCCAGCATGCGCACCTCGCCGCGAAAGCGCGGCGGCGTGAGGTCATCGAGCATGCGCACCATCGCGCCCCAATCGAGCAACATATAGAAGGCGACGACCGGCGTCACCACGATCATCGACACGACATTGATGATGGCGATGCCGCGCGAGAGCATCGAACGCGCGAAGTCCACGAGATGCGGCGCGCTCTCTCCGAAGAATTCGTCCACGTATTTTTTCGCGTCGAGCGTCGGCAGAGCGACGTCGAGCCCGTGCTCTTTCAGCACCTCGTTATAATTCGCGACGAGCTTTTCGCTCCACTCGGTAGAGAGCGTGCGCAGCCCCGCCAGCAGACCGGGAAGGCTTGCGATGAACTCCTCGAGCTGATGGATGAGAACCGGGACGAGCAGCAGAAGCCCCGCGCCGACGACCACGACGAAGACGGCGAGCAGCAGCAGCGCCGCGCCGAGCCGCGACAAGCCCAGCCGCTGCAATCTCTCCGCGACCGGGTTGAGCAGATAGCCGAGCACGGCTCCCGCCACAAAGGGCGTGAGAATGGATTTTAACGCTGAGGTCGCAATGAGAAGGGCGGCAGCGACGAGGCCCCACAGCAAAAGCTTGCGCTCGAGGCGAAAGGCGCCGTCGTGGCCGCGGCTCAGCGATGCGTCTTCGCTCGACATTCCACGCTCCTTAGAGCGACTTTTCGCAAAAGCGGCCGGACTTCCGCCATCAACGCGCTCGCAACGTTTTGCAGAGATAGACGTTTGGAGAAGGCGGGGTCAATGGCGACGCGGCGGAAGCCGGCGCGGCGGCGCAAACGGCTAGCCGAAGCTTCGCGGCCCGAGAACCCCGTCATCGGTTGATTCGCCAAAAAGACAAGGGGGCGCCGGCAACCAAAGCTGGACTGAAACCCGAGACCGCCGGAAAAGGCCCGATCGGCGACGGCGGCAATACGCGAGAGCATAAAAAAGCTTGGGCTCCCCGAGGGGAGCCCAAGTTCTTGCTCTTACTTTTGTTTTTTTACTTTTTGTGATCGTCCCCGCCGACTTCTTTGAAGTCCGCGTCGATCACATCGTCCTTGCCATGGGCGCCGTCCTCGCCGGGGCCTGCGCCTTCGGCTTGCTGCGTCTTGTACATCGCCTCGCCGAGCTTCATCGAGGCCTGCGCGAGCTCGCTAGTGCGGGTCTTGATCAGCTGCGGATCCTCGCCCGTGAGCGCGGTCTTCAGCGCGTCGATCGCCGCCTCGATCGCGCCGCGGTCGGCGGACGAGACCTTGTCGCCGAACTCCTGCAGCGACTTATGCGCAGTATGCACGGCGGCTTCGCCGTGGTTCCTCGCATCGACGAGCTCGCGACGCGCCTTGTCCTCGGCGGCGTGCGCCTCGGCGTCCTTGACCATGCGGTCGATGTCGTTGTCGGTGAGACCGCCGGAGGCCTGGATGCGGATCTGCTGTTCCTTGCCCGTGGCCTTGTCCTTCGCGGTGACGCTGACGATGCCGTTGGCGTCGATGTCGAAGGTCACCTCGATCTGCGGCACGCCGCGCGGGGCGGGGGAATCCCGGCGAGATCGAAGCGTCCCAGGCTCTTATTGTCCTGCGCCATCTCGCGCTCGCCCTGGAACACATTGATCGTGACCGCGGTCTGGTTGTCCTCAGCCGTCGAGAACACCTGGCTCTTCTTCGTCGGGATTGTGGTGTTGCGGTCGATGAGCCGCGTGAACACGCCGCCGAGCGTCTCGATGCCGAGCGAGAGCGGCGTCACGTCGAGGAGCAGAACGTCCTTGACGTCGCCCTGCAGCACGCCGGCCTGCACCGCGGCGCCCACCGCGACGACTTCGTCGGGGTTCACGCCCTTATGCGGCTCCTTGCCGAAGAACTGCTTCACGACCTCCTGCACCTTCGGCATGCGCGTCATGCCACCGACGAGCACCACCTCGCCGATCTCGCCCGCCGTCATGCCGGCATCCTTCAGCGCCTTGCGGCAGGGCTCGACGGTGCGCTGGATCAGATCGTCGACCAGCGTCTCGAACTTCGCGCGCGTCAGCTTCATCGACAGGTGCTTGGGACCCGTCGCGTCGGCGGTGATGTATGGCTCGTTGATCTCCGTCTGGGTCGCCGAAGAGAGCGCGATCTTCGCGTCCTCCGCCGCCTTCTTCAGGCGCTGCAGAGCGAGCTTGTCCTTCGTGAGATCGATGCCGTGCTCCTTCTTGAACTCCGCCGCCAGATATTCGACGAGGCGGTTGTCGAAGTCCTCACCGCCCAGGAAGGTGTCGCCGTTCGTCGACTTCACCTCGAAGACGCCGTCGCCGATCTCGAGGATCGAAATATCGAAGGTGCCGCCGCCGAGGTCATAGACCGCGATCGCGCCCGAGTGCTTCTTGTCGAGGCCATAGGCGAGCGCCGCGGCGGTCGGCTCGTTTATGATGCGAAGGACCTCGAGGCCCGCGATCTTGCCGGCGTCCTTGGTCGCCTGACGCTGCGCGTCGTTGAAATAGGCGGGAACCGTGATGACGGCCTGGGTGACGGGGCCGCCGAGATGCGCTTCCGCCGTCTCCTTCATCTTTTGTAGGATGAAGGCGGAAATTTGCGAGGGCGAATATTGCTTGCCGGACGCCTCGACCCAGGCGTCGCCATTGCCGCCGCGCACGATGTGATAAGGGACGAGGCCCATGTCCTTCTTGGTCATGGGATCGTCGAAGGTACGGCCGATCAGTCGCTTGATCGCGAAAAACGTCTTCTCGGGATTGGTCACCGCCTGGCGCTTCGCCGGCTGACCGACGAGCCGCTCGCCGTCGTCGGTGAAGGCCACGATGGAAGGCGTCGTGCGCGCGCCCTCCGCATTCTCGATGACCTTGGGGGTCGACCCATCCATGACCGCCACGCAGGAATTTGTGGTGCCGAGGTCGATGCCGATGATTTTCGCCATGTCGCGTCCTTTCTCTACCGAATTTTTATGGGCCCCGAAGCGGTCCCTTGCCCACAGCTCCTCTTCGGCCCTTAAACAAGCCGTCTGGACGCCGTCGCTCGTCCCCAGAGATTGTGCCTCCGCCGGCTGGACGCAAGGGCGTCCAAAGCTTTGAGCCCGGCTTATTTACGGGCGCGGCGCGGGGCAAGCCCGGACGGTCACGCCGACGCCATCCGCACATAGACCGCGTCGATCCTTGCTCCCCGGTCGAGGGCCTGGAAAACCTCGATCGAGAGCCCCTCGGCCGGGGGCCGGACCCGGGCTGCGATCCGTTCGGCCTCCGCCTGGCTCGCCGCGAAAGCGAAGCCCGTCGGGCCCCAGCTCGTCTGCCCGCCGCCCACGGCCCCCGCAGCGACCAGCGCCGCCACCGCCCGTTCCACGGCCACGCTCAAAAAACGCCCGCCGCCTTGCGCGGGGGCGAAGTAATCCCCCACGGCCCGCTGGATATGCTCGATCGCTTCGCCGAAACGCGGGAGATCGCGCTCGCAGAGGGCCGGGAGCGCCTGCAGAAGCACGCGGCGGCAAAGATCTCCCGCCGTCGGCTCGGAGAAGGCCGGCAGGGCGGCGAAGGCTTCGCGCTCGCGCTGGCCATGAACGCCCTCGGCGTCGCGGTCGGAAACCAAGAGAATGCGCCACTCCGGCGGAAACGCCAGGCGCGCGACGACGGGCGCGGTGGGGCCGTCTTCGCTTCTCCCGCCATCGACGATGAAGCCGCCGCGCTCGAAGAGGCCGGCGCCGAGCCCCGAGCGCGCGCCGCGCCCCATCGCAGCGGCGTCGGCGGCGGCGTCGCCGGCGACGTCCTCGAGACGGCGCAGGGCCGCGGCGATGGCCAGAGCGAGCTGCGTACCCGAGCCGAGCCCGACGTGCTCCGGGATGGCTTCATGAATGACGAGACGCGCCTTGGCGCCCGGCGCGAAGGCGGCGCGCGCCGTTTCGAACAGCGACCCGGCGCGGTCGGCCTGCGGACCCTCGATCGAGACCTCTTCGGCGCGGGTGAGGGTCAGTCGCGTCTTCGGCCCGTCGATCGCGAGCCCCAGCCCCCCGAATTTGCGGCCGAGCCCGCCGTGGAGATCGAGAAAACCCAGATGCAGCCTGGCGCTGGCGGCTACGCGAACCTCGTTGACGCTTCTGTCGGCCGGCATGGGCGCCCGTTGTTTCGCAAGACAGGCGACGCTTGCGCTCTAAATAGGAGGGAGCTTTCGCGCGATGGCGGCAGCGCCTGCGCTCGCGCGACTAACCCGGCGGAAGGGCGCTTGGCAAGGAGAATTGCTGCGCCGCACTCCGCCCCGCCAACAGGAGAGAAAATATGGCCACCAAGGAACGCGTCTACACGGAGACGGAAATCGCGGAAAAGCTCGCCAAGGAACTGCCCGAATGGCGCTATGAAGGCGGCTGGATCCGCCGCACCTACAAGACCCACACATGGCCTGGGACGATCCTGCTCATCAACACGATTGGCATGCTCTCGGAGGCGGCCTGGCACCATCCTGATCTCGTCGTCTCCTACGCCTTCGTCGAGGTGAAGCTCGCCACCCATTCGGCGAAAGGAATCACCGACAAGGATTTCGAGCTTGCGCAGAGGCTTGAGGAGACGCTCTTGTGGCGTGGCCAAAACGCCCCCGAGGCGCCCCTCGCCAAGCGCGTGTTGCGCGGACCGAAAGAGGCGCATGGGTGAAGCGCCCGACCGGGGAAGCGAAAATCCCCGGGCCGCGCGCCCTTGAACTTCGCCGCGCCGAAGGCCACTCTTGCTGCGTCCTTTTTTCGACGGCGGCAATCTCCGCCGGCGAGTGACCTTCAAGGCGCCGCATGTTCGCTTCCCTCTTCGACGGCCTGCTGCAAAACCAGATCCTGACCGGCGCCTTCGGCGCGATGGCGCTGGGCTGGGTCGCCTATCAGGCGAAATCCCTGCCTGGGGCGATCTACAGTTTCGCGAGCGGGCTCTTTTGCGTGCGCGTGACGATGGACAGCAGCCGCGCATTCTTCCTCGACGTGGACCGCGCCCTCTCCGCGCATCGCATTAAGATCAACAAGGCCTTCGAGTTCCAGAATTTGGAGCTGACGACCGGATTCGGCCGCGGCCTCGCCCGTTGGGACGGGATATGGATCGGCTACAGCAAGGCGAAGGACGAGTTGTCGCAGGCCTCGGTCAGGATCGTGCTGACCATGACCTTCTACACATCCGACGTCGAGCGGGTCAGGCGGCTTCTCATGTCGGCGATCCCCGCAGAAGCGAACCACAACTCGATCACGATCGCCATCGAGCGCGGGACCGGCTGGATCGGAACCTATAAGCGCAAAAGGCGGCTCGACACGGTCTTTGTGGAGGGAGACGTCGGCAAAAGGATCGTCGCGCGCCTCAAATGGTTCGAGGCGAATGCGGAATGGTACGACCGGCGCGGCGTGCCGCGAAAGATCGGCTTCATCCTGCACGGCCCGCCCGGTACCGGAAAGACTTCGCTCATTCACGCGATCGCCTCCGAGCTCAATCTGGACGTCTTTTACGTCACCTCGCTCTCGATGATGGCGCAGAAGATGGACACGATCACCCCGCGCTCGCTCCTCGTCATCGAGGACATCGACACGCTGTCGGCCGGTCTCAACCGAAAAAGCGCGGAGAGCGGCAAGGACGTGGCGCTCTCCTTCTCGCTGCATGAGATTCTCAACACGCTCGACGGAATGCAAACCCCCGACGGGCTGAAGTTCATCATCACGACGAATCATCTCGACCGGCTCGATCCGGCGCTGCTGCGCCCCGGCCGCATCGACGAGATTTACGAGATCGGCCTGCTCGGGATCGAGGAGGCGAGGCGCATGTTCCGCGCCTTCTACGACCGCAACGGCATCACGGCCTATGCGCCGACCTCCGGCGCGCGCCTCCAACAGATGTTCTCGACACTCAGCGCCGAGGAGGCGGAAGCCGCGCTGGCGCGGGAGGCGAGAAAGGCGGCGTGAGGTCTTCTCAGCGCCGACGCCCCTTCAGCTGGCCTCCCCCGGCGCCTTGGCTTTGAGCTCCAGCGCATGCATGCCGGCCGCGAAGGCGTCCTTGAGCATGTCGTTGACGAGGCGGTGGCGTTCGAGCCGGCTTTTTCCCGAGAAGGCCGGCGAGACGATCTCGATGCGAAAATGCGTCTCGGCGCCCGGGCGGTGCCCGGCGTGCCCTGCGTGACGGCCGGAGTCATCCGAAACGACGAGCTGCGTCGGCGCAAGGCCCTGGCCGAGCCGCTCTTCGATCAGCTTTTTGACTGTTCCCTCGCGCAATTGCGTCATGATTGTCCCTTTCCTGGGCTGCGAAGCAAGAGTCGCGCCCACCGCATCGGCTTCGTGACCGCGATTTCGTCTTGCCGCGGCGCAGCGCTTTCCCATAATGGGCGAGCATGAATTTGAATTCACCCCTCTTCGACCGGATCCGCACCCGCCGCGCGGCCGAGCGCCCCGCCCAGCCGAGCGGGATGCGCTGCGATTTCCCGGGCTGCACGGAGCCAGGCGAGTTTCGTGCGCCAATGGGGCGCCTGCGGGAGGGGCAGTATTTCTGCTTCTGCCTCGCCCATGTCCGAGAATACAATAACTCCTACAATTATTTCAATGGGATGAGCGACGAGGCGGTCGCTCGCTACCTGAAGGACGCCGCCGTCGGCCATCGACCGACATGGTCGATGGGCGTCAAGCGTGGGACCTCGGGCTTTCGCAGCGACGGGCCGCGCGCCTCGGATCACGCCGACCCGCTCGGCTCCTACCGGCCGCGCTACCACCACACGCGAGCGGCGGAGAAGCGGGGGCCGCGCTATTCGCCGGTGACGATGCGCGCCCTCGACGCGCTCGGCCTGGACGACGGCGCCACCTCGGACGCGATCACGGCCCGATATAAGGAAATGGTCAAGCGCCATCATCCCGACGCCAATGGCGGAGACCGCTCCCGTGAGGAAAAATTGCGGGAGATCATCCACGCCTATAGAACCTTGCGAGCCGCCCGCCTCGTGTGAGGGTCTCGCGCCGTCCGGCCGCGGGCCGCGAGCCAGAGCACGCTTCCAAGATCGCCAAGCGTTCTTGGAAACGAACATGTTCAATCTGTAGCGTTCAAAACGCGTTCGAGCGTCTCCGAACGCGCGCCAAGGAGGATAACGAGTGGTCGCCCTGGAAAAAGCCGCCGCGAATGGTTCGGGATTGCCGGACACGACAGTCTCCGCGCGCGCGCTCTTCAAGATCGACACGGATATGCAGGCGCCGGCCTACTCACGGCCCGACCCGCATGTCCCGGACCTCGATCCTGACTATCTCTTCGACCGTGAGACGACGCTCGCCATTCTCGCCGGTTTCGCCCACAATCGACGCGTCATGGTGACGGGCTATCACGGCACCGGCAAGTCGACGCATATCGAGCAGGTCGCGGCGCGCTTGAACTGGCCCTGCGTGCGCGTCAATCTGGACAGCCACGTCTCGCGCATCGACCTCGTCGGCAAGGATGCGATCGTTCTCAAGGAGGGCAAGCAGGTTACGGAGTTCCGCGACGGCATCCTGCCCTGGGCGCTGCAAAACAACATCGCTCTCTGCTTCGACGAATATGACGCAGGCCGCCCGGACGTGATGTTCGTCATCCAGCGCGTGCTCGAGGTCTCCGGCAAGCTCACACTTCTGGATCAGAACCGCGTGATCCGGCCGCATCCGGCCTTCCGCCTCTTTGCGACGGCCAATACGGTCGGCCTCGGCGATACTTCGGGCCTCTATCACGGCACGCAGCAGATCAATCAGGGACAGATGGACCGCTGGTCGATCGTCACGACGCTCAACTATCTGCCGCACGACGCCGAGACCAACATCGTGCTCGCCAAGATCAAATCTATGCAGAAGACCAAGGAGGGCAAGGACGCCGCGAACAAGATGGTGCGCGTCGCCGATCTGACGCGCAACGCCTTCATGGCCGGCGACCTCTCCACGGTGATGAGCCCGCGCACCGTCATCACCTGGGCCGAGAACGCCGACATCTTCGGCGACATCGGCTTCGCCTTCCGGCTCACCTTCCTCAACCGCTGCGACGAATTGGAGCGCCCGCTCGTCGCCGAATTCTACCAGCGCTGTTTCGGCAAGGACCTGCCCGAAAGCGCGGTGAATGTGGTGATGACCTGATCGCCCCCTCCCCCGCGTCGCGGGAGAGGGAGTGAGGTCGCGCAAACCTTAGTCATTTCGCGTAACGCTGGCCGGCCCCTCTCCCGCGCAGCGGGGGAGGGTAAGGGAGGGGGCCTCGTCAGCGCCCCTGGGCCTTCAGCCGCTTGTTGCATTCGCTGAGGTAAGCGGGCCAAGTCGCCTTGGGATTGGCCTTCAGCAGCGCGGCCTTCTTGGCGCGCCACTCGACGCCGCAGGCTTTCTCGCGCTCGATGAACGCCTGAGTTCCGGGGCTGACGGGCTTACCGTTCTTCATCGTGACGGGGCTCGCGGGCGCCGGAGCGGGGGAGGCCGCAGCCGGAGCCGCGGGAACTGGCGGGGCGGCGGGGGCCGCTGCTGGCTGAGCCGGCGGCGGCGCGACGGCTTCGACGGGGGCCGGGGCTGGAGCGGCGGGGGCCGCCGCAGCCGGCGCGGCGCTGTGACGGGCGCGACAGGCCTGCAGGAACTGCTGCCAGGTCTCGCCGTTCAGCGAGCCCGCGGCCTTGGCGGCCTGATATTCGGCCCCGCACTCCTTCTGCACGCTCACATGCGCCTCTGCCGGGGTGGCGGCTGCAGCCGGCGCCCCTGCCGGAGCGGCCCCAGTCGCGGCGGGCGCCGCGACGGGCGCCTCGGCCGGGGTCGCCGCGCCAGCGGGATGGCGCTCGCGGCAATCATGCAGGAACTGCTGCCACGTCTGGCCATTCAGCGAGCCTGC
Source organism: uncultured Alphaproteobacteria bacterium (assembly GCA_963808525.1). Lineage (GTDB taxonomy): Bacteria > Pseudomonadota > Alphaproteobacteria > Rhizobiales > Beijerinckiaceae > Methylocystis. The sequence continues at coordinate 101,382 of CAWEGE010000017.1, read as the reverse complement.
GGCCTTGGCGGCCTGATACTCGGCCCCGCACTCCTTTTGCACGCTGACCTGAGCCTGCGCGGAAAAGGCGGCGGCGCTGAGCGCAAGAGACGCAACGGCCAGGGTGACGAGCCGATTGGACATTTTCTTCTCCAAACTCAAGTGCTCCCCGCGCTCGGGAGAGCGGCAATGAAGAAAGTCGGCGAGCGCGCCTGAAACGCGCCGACCAGCATCGCTTTCCGGCCCCATCGCGTAGTATGACGATAATCCCAACTCCGAGACGAAGGCAATCGGCGCCTCGAGCCATGGCCGCAAAACCCAGAAAGCCTGAGCGCCAGAATCCCCAGGCGTGGCGAGAAGCCGAGCTCGCGCGCCACGGCGACGGCAAGTCGCGCTGCCCTTGGTGCGGCGGGGACGCGCTTTACGTTGCATACCACGACGAGGAATGGGGCCGCCCGGAGCATTCGTCGCAAGCGCTGTTCGAGAAGCTCGCGCTCGACGGCTTTCAGGCGGGGCTCTCCTGGATCACCATCCTGCGCAAGCGCGAGGCCTTCCGCCGCGCCTTCGAGGGTTTCGATCCCGAGCGCGTCGCGCGATTCGACGCCGCGCACGTCGAGGCGCTGATGGGGGACGCCTCGATCGTGCGCAACCGCGCCAAGATCGAGGGCGTGATCGCCTCGGCGCAGGCCTATCTCGACATCGAGGCGAAGACGGGCTTCTCGCGCTATCTTTGGGACTTCGTCGAGGGCGCGCCGATCGTCAACCGGCCGAAGTCCATGCGCGAGGTGCCGCCGCAGACGCCCCTCTCCGGGCGCATCTCGAAGGACCTGCGCGCGAAAGGATTCAAATTCTGCGGCCCGACCGTCGTCTACGCCTTCATGCAGGCGGTCGGCATGGTCGACGACCACCTCGCCGACTGTTTTCGCGCGCAAAAATAAATCTCAGTCGGAAACCGCGTCCAGCCTTTTGCCGAGCCGGCCGGCGAGGTCCTGGATGAATTGCCAGGCGACGCGGCCCGAGCGCGCGCCGCGCGTCGTCGCCCATTCCAGCGCCTCGGCGCGAAGCCGCTCCGGCGCGACGTCGAGTTTGTGCCGCCGCGCATAGCCCGCGACCATCGCGAGATACTCGTCCTGGCTGCATTTGTGGAAACCCAGCCACAGCCCGAAGCGATCGGAGAGCGAGACCTTCTCCTCGACCGTCTCGCCCGGATGGATAGCCGAACCCTGCTCATTTTCCGTCATGTCGCGCGGCAGCAAATGCCGGCGGTTGGAGGTCGCGTAAAACAGCACATTGGCGGGGCGGCCCTCGACGCCGCCCTCAAGCGCGCTTTTCAAGGATTTGTAGCTCGCCTCGCCCGCGTCGAAGGAGAGGTCGTCGCAAAACACGATAAACTGAAACTGCTTACCCCGCAGCGCCGCGAGCAGGGCGGGCAGGCTCTCGATGTCCTCGCGGTGAATCTCGATGAGCTTTAAGCGCCCTTCGCCGGCCAGCGCGCCATGCACGGCCTTGACGAGCGACGACTTGCCCATGCCGCGAGCGCCCCAGAGCAGCGCGTTGTTGGCAGGCAGACCGCGTGCGAAGCGTTCGGTGTTGGCGAGAAGCAAATCGCGCGGGCGGTCAATGCTGGTCAGCAGATCGAGCGCGACGCGATTGACCTCTCCGACTCGCGCGAAGACATTCGTCTCGGCTCGCCAGACGAAGGCTTCGGCACAAGCAAAATCCGGCGACGGCGGCGGCGGCGGCGCGAGCCGCTCAAGCGCCTCGGCGATGCGCAAGAGCAGGAGCTTCTTGGAGGTTACCGCCATGCGCGGTTCTTTCTCACTCGATTGCGCGAAGCGGAGGAGCCGCCTGACCGTCACGCGGCTGTCGCGGCTTTCTTCTTCTTCCAGAAGAAATAGCCCGCGCCCCCGCCGACCACGAACACGAAAGCCCCAAAGAGCAGATAGGCGGAGGTTTCCGCGCTATCCATCAGCCCGACCGAGAAGGGATGGCGGCCAACATATTCGGCCTTGCCGTCGTCGCTGGTGAGCTTGGCGAGCAGCACGTAATTCCCGGCCTTGTGGAAGGTGAAATCGAAATTCACCATGCCGTTGCGGTGCTTCTCTACGGGCAGCTGATAGACGAGGTCCTCCCCCGCGTCGCTGCCGACGCCATCGCCTTTCGGATCGCCGATCACGCGAATATCCCAGATCATCTCGCGCAGCTCGGAGTTGGGGGCGTCCAGCGCAATGACCGTGGGTCCGACGTCGCCCAGCGCGTCGCAGACCCGGTCGATGTTTTTCTTGGGCTGCATCGCCACGAATTTCATCGACTTCGACCCCAGCGCGATGGGGCATTCGGGATCGTAATAATGCCAGCCAGCGGCGCGGCTCGCGCCCGGCGCGAGAGACGCGCAGATCAAGGCGAGTGCAAAGAGGCTCGATCGCAACATCGCGGCAGGACTCCTTTCTGCGCTTCGATCTTAGAGTTCTTTGTGCGTTCCATCGCACAAGGGCTCCATCTTCGTGGCCTTGCAGCCGCAGAAGAATGCCTTGCCGGTGGCTTCCGCCTTATAGGCGACGGGGCCGATCCCGCTTCCTTTATGTGCGCCGTCGCAAAAGGGCTGCGTCGCGCTGCGCCCGCAGGCGCACCAATAATAGACCTTGCCGGCCTCGACCTCGACCGGCATGGACTTCTTCTGAAAGACGACGCGTTCCGTCACGATGTCTTGTCCCCTTCAGAGGCTCTGCGCCTCGAGCAAAAACTTCTCGGCCTCGAGCGCCGCCATGCAGCCGAGCCCCGCCGCCGTCACCGCCTGGCGATAGACCTCGTCGGCGACGTCGCCCGCCGCGAAGACGCCGGGCAGATTCGTTCGCGTCGTTCCCGGGTCGACCTGGATGTAGCCGGAAGGCTTTACCGCGAGCTGCCCTTTGAACAGCTCGGACGCCGGGCTGTGGCCGATCGCAACGAAAAGCCCGTCCGCCTCGAGCGTGGTTTTCGCCCCGGTCGTCACATGCTTCACGCGTACGCCCGTCACGCCGAGCGGAGACTCCTCGCCGAGAATCTCATCGACCGCATGATCGAAGAGGATCTCGACATTGGCCTGGGCCTTGAGCCTCTCTTGGAGCACGCGCTCGCCGCGCAGCTCGCCGCGCCGATGCAGGAGCGTCACATGCGAAGCGATGTTGGAGAGATAAAGCGCCTCCTCGATCGCCGTGTTGCCGCCGCCGACGACGATGACTCGCTTCTTGCGAAAGAAGAAGCCGTCGCAGGTCGCGCAGGCCGAGACGCCATAGCCCTTGAATTTCTCCTCGCTCGGAATGCCGAGCCAGCGCGCCTTGGCGCCCGTCGCGATGATGAGCGCGTCGCAGGTGTAATGCTGGCCCGAATCGCCGACGAACGTGAAGGGCCGGCTTGAAAGCCGCGCCTCGACGATGTGGTCGGAGACAAGGGCCGCCCCCACATGCTCGGCCTGGGCGCGCATCTGCTCCATGAGCCAGGGCCCTTGGATCGGCTCGGGGAAGCCAGGATAGTTCTCGACGTCGGTCGTGATCATGAGCTGCCCGCCCTGGTCGAAGCCGGCGATGAGCAGCGGCTCCAACATGGCGCGCGCGGCGTAGATCGCCGCCGTATAGCCGGCGGGACCGGAGCCGATGATGATGAGCTTGGCGTGGCGGGGGGCGGAAGAGGTCATGGAGCGAGGTCAGCAAGCTGTTGGTCGCGACGCTCCTCGAGTTCTGCATCTCTCGAAGAACGCCGCCCGCCCCTCTCCCCGTTCGCGGGAAGAGGGTTGGGATGAGGGGCCTGGGGGTAGCATCCGAAAGGAGTGGGACGCCAGCGAATTCTCAAGCTGAACCCTGCCTCGCGCGAGCCTCGCCCCTCGCCCTAGCCCTCTCCCCGCGAGCGGGGAGAGGGAATGCGCCCCAGGTCATTCTCATCCCCGTCGTCGCCCTCCTCGTCATATTCCAAAAGCTCGTCGCTCGGCGGCCGCCAGGCCGGCAGCGGGGGCAGCTCGCCCTTGTAGACCTGATACGCCCGCCTTATCGCCGCGGCGACTTTGGCCGTCTCGTTGATCGGATCGTAGCTCCAGTTCTCGGGCGTCCCGTTCCAGGGCCGCACCGCGCCTTCGCTTTGCAGGCGCTCCAGGAAGAGCTTGATCTTCGGACTGCCGCCGCTCGGCGCAAAGATGTGGACCGGCGCGCCGGTCGCCACCGCCTCCCCGATCATGCTGACGCTGTCGGCGGAAACGAGGATGAGGTCGGCTGCTGCGAGCATGGAGAAATAGGGGTTGTCCCCCTCCCCGTCCCAGAGCCAGCCGCGGATCTCGGCGAGCGCCGTCCGCAGCGCGTCGCCGATCGCCGGCGGCGTGCGCCGCGAGGCGGTGGCCATGACGCTGAACCCCGCCGCCGACAGGGCGCGAACGGCATCCTGCAAGGCCATCGCGACGGGCGGCGTGAATTTGAAGTGGCGGTTGTCGCCGCCGACGAGCAAAGCCGCGCGGGGCTTGGAGAGGCTCGCGACGCGCGGGTCCGGCTCTCGCCGCAGCCGCGCCAGAAGCTCGGGAGAGACGCGGTTCGCCGGCGTGATCGGCGTCACGACATTGGGGCCGAAAAATGCATCGTGCAGTGGCGAGACGATGAGGTCCGCAACGGCGCGGCCCGTCGCCGGCCGGTTCACATAGACCGTGAACACGCGGCGCTTCGAGGCCAGCTTGAGGCGGTTGAGATAGGGCAGCGCGCGCCGCCCGGCGGCGAGCGCAATGTCGGGCCAGGGCGGCCCGATCGGGCTTCCTGGCCGGTTTTCCCGATCGCGCCAGTCGATCGGCCCAAAGGGAGCGATAAGCTCGAAAAGCTTGCGCGGACGGATGGGGCGAATGTCGGGCTCGAGCCCCAGCGCCTCGGCGATGCCGAGCGTCTGCGCGTCATGTCCCGCTAACCCATCGGAGAGGATGCGCAGGTTCAGCGCATGCGCCGCCGGGACGAGCGCCTGGCCCGAGGGCGGCGTGGGATGATCGGGGTTCACGGCGGCTCCGTCTATTTCCTGCGCCGATCTTTACCAGCTTGCGGCTTTCGGCGCAGAGCGCATTTTGCGCAAAACTGATAGGCTGTCCGCGGCAGGAGGGCCGTCGATTATGAAGCTTCTTTCCAGCAAGGCTATCGTCGCGGATCGCAAGACGCGTCTCGTTCAATCCATTTCGACGCTAAAGCTCGACGGGCTGAAGCCGCGGCTTGCGGCGATCGTCCGCTCCAACGACGCCGCAGCGCAGAGCTATGTGGCGGTCAAACGCAAGCACGCGAACGAGATCGGCGTCGATTTCGAATCTGTCGATCTTTCCGGCGTCTCTAGCGAGAACGATGCGGCGCGTTCCATCAGAGCGCTTTGCGCGCGACCGGACGTGCATGGCGCGATCCTCGTCATGTCTTCCCAACCGCAAACGGATGAGCTCGATCTCGCCAATGTGATTCCCGCCGAGAAGGACGTCGACGGCCTATCCGCGGCGAACCTCGGCGCGCTCATGCAGCACAGCGCCAAGCAGCGTTTCGTTCCGCCAGCGACGCCGCAAGCCTGCATGGCGCTCGCCGCCTCCGTGACCGAGATCGCCGGCAAGCGCGTCGCCTTGATCGGGCGGGGGCGCACGGTCGGCCGCCCGCTCGCCAACATGCTCATCAACGCGGGCGCCACGGTGACCGTCTGCCACTCGAAGACCAAGGACATTCCGCAGGTCACGCGCGAGGCGGAGATCGTCTTCGTCGCGACCGGCCGCCCCAAGGGCTTCGGCAAAGAGTATTTTCGCGCCGGTCAAATCGTCGTGGACGCGGGGATCGGCTTCATCGACGGAAAGCTCTTCGGCGACGTCGACAGCGCTTCGCTGGAGGACGTCGACCTCACGCTTACGCCCGTCCCCGGCGGCGTCGGCCCGCTGACCTCGGTGCTGATTTTGGAGAATCTGCTGCGGCTCATCGAGAACGGGCGGGATAATGGTGGGCGCTGACACCCGAGCAAGATAGAGCCGCCCTACCCCCGCTTCTTCCCCTCATAGGGGTTCTCGCCCATACGCCGCGAGATGCGGATCGGCACGCCCGGCAGATCGAAGGACTTGCGCAGGCTGTTGATCAGATAGCGCTCGTAGCTCGTCGGCAGTTCGTCGAGCTGATTGCCGAAGAAGGTGAAATGCGGCGGACGGCTCTTGGGCTGCGTGACGTAGCGGATCTTGATGCGCCGTCCAGAGACGGCGGGCGGCGGATTCTCGGCGAGCGCGCTTTCGAGCCAGCGGTTGAGCCGCCCCGTTGAGATGCGCTTGTTCCAGACCTCATGCGTCTCGATGATCGCCTGCATCAGCGTCTCGAGCCCGAAGCCCGTCGTCCCCGAGACGGGCACGACCTGGCAGCCGCGCAGCTGCGGCAGCAGGCGCTCGGCCTCCTCGCGCAAGGTCGTGAGCGTCTTGCCGCGATCCTCGACCGCATCCCATTTGTTCAAGCCGATGACAACCGCTCTGCCCTCCGAGGCGGAAATGTCGGCGATCGTCAGATCCTGCTTCTCGAAGGGAATGGCGCAATCGACGAGCAGCACGACGACCTCGGCGAAGCGCACGGCGCGCAGCGCGTCGGCCCCGGCGAGCTTCTCCAGCTTGTCGACGACGCGGGCTCGCTTGCGCAGGCCCGCCGTGTCGAAGAGCTTCATCTTGCGCTCGCGCCATTTGAAGTCGATCCCGATGCTGTCGCGTGTGATCCCGGCCTCGGGGCCGGTGAGCAGCCGCTCCTCGCCGAGCAGCCGGTTGATGAGCGTCGACTTGCCGGCGTTGGGGCGCCCGACCACGGCGATGCGCAAGGGCTTCGAGAGATCGAGGTCGCTGCCGTCCTCGTCCTCCGCGAGCTCGCCTCTCGGCGCCTCCTCCTCGTCCTCTGACGGCGCCTCGGTTAGCTCGGGCAACGCGAGGCGCAGCGCGTCGAAGAGGTCGATGAGCCCCTCGCCGTGCTCGGCGGAGAGCGGCACCGGATCGCCCAAGCCCAGCGTATAGGCGTCGAGGACGCCGGCCTCGCCTGCGCGTCCCTCGGCCTTGTTGGCGGCGAGGATGACGGGCTTGTCGGCGCGGCGCACCAGATCGGCGAAATATTTGTCGTCCGGCGTCACGCCGATGCGCGCGTCGATCATGAAGAGGATGGCGTCGGCCTGCTCCACCGCGACTTCCGTCTGCCGGCGCATGCGCCCGATGAGCGAGCTGTCGGCGCCCTCCTCGAGCCCGGCCGTGTCGAAGACGGTGAAGGTGAGATCGGCGAGCTTCGCCTGCCCCTCGCGCCGGTCGCGCGTGACGCCCGGCCTGTCGTCGACGAGCGCGAGCTTCTTGCCGACGAGCCGGTTGAAGAGCGTCGATTTGCCGACATTGGGCCTGCCGACGATGGCGAGCGAGAAGGTCATGAGTGGAAAGTCTCGCGCGGCCGCGGGTGGAGAGCCCCCTCCCTGTCCCTCCCCCGCTTCGCGGGAGAGGGGACCCGAGCGAGCGAGGTTTCGCGATTTGAGACAAGCCCCCAATCTGCTCCCTCTCCCGCGAAGCGGGGGAGGGTTGGGGAGGGGGCCGCCCCGCCTATTTCTTCTCGATTTCCTTCATTTCAACCGTCACGCCGGCGTCGGCCGGGTTCTGGCCGTCGGCCGATTCGACGATGGGCGTGATGGACTTGATCGCCCCGGGCTTTCCCTTGACGCCGCGCGCTGCGTGCAGCAGGCCCTCATAGGCCTGCGCCCGCTGACGCATGCCCGCCGGCGCGTTGGTGTCGCTAAGCAGCAGGTTGAATACGCGCTCGGCCTCGTCGAAATCCTTGTCCTCGAGTGCGTCGAGGCCGGTCCACTCCTGGGCGCTGTAACGGAAGGCGTGGTTCTCGGTCATGAGCGCCCCAAGCTTGATCATGGTCTTCTCGCGGTCGCCCAGCTCCATCGTGTAGATCGCGCTGCGCAGATCGGCGACCTGCCGCGTCAAGCTGTCGACCTTCTTGTCCTCGGCGAGCGCGTCCAGAAGCTCGATGGCTTTGGCCTTGTCGGTCTTCGCGAGCTCCTCGGCGCCGCGCAGGCGCGCCAGCGTCGCATAGCCCGAGGGGCCATTCTTGGCGATGGCGTCGAAGGCGGCGACGGCTTCGGCGCTCTTGCCGGCCTCGGCGTCGGCGACCGCCGCGAGGAAGCGCACATTGGCGGCCTCGGCCAGCTTGGCATGCTCGGTTTTGTAATAGCTCCAGGCGCCCGTTCCTGCGACGATGAGGACCGCCAGCACGATGACGGGCGTCTGATAACGCTTCCAAAGATTTTCGACCTTGTCTCTTTGGACGTCCTCGTCGACCTCACGGAAAATATCGGACATGACCGCTCCGGAACCCTTCTCGCGCCCCCTCGACGCCTCCGGCGCCTGTTAGCATGGCGCGACGCGCGAGGCCAGAAGGGGGAACAAAAGCTTAGGCTGACGCCTGTCAGAAGGTGTCACGGCGGCGGCGGGGGGCGCGCGAGAAATCAGCCCAAGCTCCAGCTTCAAAGGACCCACTGGAAATCCGTAGAAATGACTGCTGAATACCTTGAGACAACTCTTGCCAACTTGGACTGCGACAGTAAACCTCCTAGCCAAGACTGGGCAATGCAGCATAAAAGACTAACGATTCGGATGCGTGCGCGTCGCGTTCATTGAGAGTGCGGGACTTGGCTCCGCGCCGCAGGGCAGCGCCCGAGAGAATCTGTGCCGGGGAGGCCGCTATGCCGAGAAGGTTTTGCCAGTCGGACGCTCTGCGCTCCCTTGCGGTCGGTATCCTGGGCCTCGCCGCGGTTGTCATCTTCGGGCTCACGCCGGCGAAGGCGGTGCCGAGCTTCGCTCGCCAGACCGGCCAGCCTTGCGCGACCTGCCATACGAATTTTCCCGAACTCACGCCCTATGGGCGTCGCTTCAAGCTCGGCGGCTATACCGCCACCGGCGGGACCGAGCCCTGGGAGGCGCCGCCGATCGCGGCGATGGTGCTGCCGACCTTCACCAAGACGAAGGTTCAGCAGGACACGCCGCCGACCAACACGGGCGGTTACCCCGACGCGCATGTGAACGACAATTTCATCATGCAGCAGGCGAGCTTGTTCTACGGCGGCAAGATTTACGACAATCTGGGCGCGTTCATTCAGGGCACCTACGACAAGGCGGATCAGCGTACCTTCCTCGACAATACCGACATCCGCTACACGCGGACGGCCAATATCGGCGGCGTCGACGCCATCTTCGGCCTGACCGCCAACAACAACCCGACGGTCCAGGACGTTTGGAACACGACGCCGGCCTGGGGCTTTCCTTATGTCGCTGCGACGCTCGGCCCGGCCTTCTCGCCGCCGCTCACGCAAGTCGAAGGCTCCTGGGCCGGCACGACGATCGGCACGGGCGCTTATGCCTTCCTCAACGACATGCTTTATCTGGAGACCTCGTTCTACCATCCCATGTCGAAGGGCATGACGGGCGCGCTCGGATACGCCTGCGGCTACAATTCTGACTATATCAACAATGTGCAGACATGGGCGGGCGCGGCTTATCCAAGTGTTTCCGGTCTACCCTTCCCCGCCTGGCAGCCCTACACGCAGAACCCGCAAAACTACACCATCGCCTGCTCGTCGAGCACGCTCGCCAACGCCTCGCCCTATTGGCGCGTCGCCTTGGAAAAGAACTGGGGCGAACATTCGCTGATGATCGGCGCCTTCGGCTTTTACCCGGCCGTGCTGCCAGGGCGCGTCATCGGCTATGGCGTCGACTATTACCGCGACATCGGCCTCGATGCGCAATATCAATATATCAGCGGCGTGCATGCGCTGACCTTGCAACTCACGCGCATCACGGAGATGCAGAATCTGCAGGGAACCTATGCGCAGGGGATCGCGTCGCAATTCATCGCCGCCAACCCCACCCTCGTCAACCTCTATGGCGTGCAGCCCTTCCCCGGCAACGCCTCGTCCAACGCAATGAACTATCTGCTAAGCTTCAAGGCGACGGCGGGCTATACCTGGGACCACACGCTGAGCGGCTATGTCAGCTATTTCCATGTGAGCGGCTCGCCGGACTTCACGCTTTACGGGAATGCGATGCTCGGCTGGCTCGCCGGCGGCGGCGGCGCCAACGGTCCCGTCCCTTATCCCAACGGGGGGCCTTCCGCCGTCGGCCTGCCGAACAGCGCGGGCCTGATCTTCGATTTTGCCTACATGCCCTTCAGCAAGGGCGGCCCGGAGTTCTGGCCCTGGGCCAACGCCAAGATCGGGCTCTCTTACACGCATTACCTGTCGATGTACGGCGGCACGTCGAACTTCGACGGCAATGGAATCTATTACAACGGCAGCAGTTGGCGCACGCATAGCGCGACCGACAACAACACGCTGTTTCTTTACACCTGGTTCGCGTTCTAACCGTTCCGGTCTGACGGGAATCGGTCGCACGCGCGACGACGCGGGCATGGGCGGGGGGAGATCATGAGGCTGAAGGTTCCAGTTACAGTGCTTTGCGCGGTTTCGCTCGCCCTCGCTTTCACGGCGGCGGGCGCCGCGCGGCAGCGTGTCTGGCGCGTCGCGGCCGAGAGCGGCTTCGAGGGGAAGGCCGACTACTGCAAGACCTGCCACGGGCTCTCGGGCGAAGGCTATCGCGGCTATTATCCGATGCCGCGGCTCGCGGGACAGCAGCCCAAATATATCGAGAACCAGCTCCGCGCCTTCATCGAGCGCCGCCGCGTCAATCCGGTCATGTTCAACGTGGCGCATGCGCTGAGCCCCGCGATGCTCAATGCGCTGACCCAATATTTCTATCAGCTGAACCCGCCGCCGATCGGCGGCGCGGCGGGCGGAAATGTGGGCCTCGGTCGCACGATCTATGAGGAGGGACTACCGGAGGCCAATATCGCCGCCTGCTCCGCCTGCCATGGCCCCGAGGCCAAGGGGCACGAGGAGATCCCGCGCCTCGCCGGGCAGCTCTATCCCTATACGGTGAAGGCGCTGTCGGGTTGGACGCGCGAGCGCGGCCAGGGCGGCGCCGGCAAGAGTGACGCCTCGGCGATCATGGTCCCGACGACGCATAATCTCAACGCCCCGCAAATCTCGGCGCTTGCGGCCTATCTCAGCACCCTACGGTGAGCGCCGACGGCAAAGGCGACGCCACGGTTCTCACCTAAGCCAGCGCAGAACGGAAACCATGCTAATCCAGCCGACAGGAATTGCGCTTCTGGCGATGATGTTTCTTTGCGCCGCAGCGCCGTCGCGCGCGCAGGAGGACCTGCCGGTGCGCAATTGCACATGGTGCCACGGCTCCTCGGCGCAGGGCTTCTCCACCGCGCCGCGGATCGCCGGACAGCAGCCGCACTACCTCGTGCAGCAGCTCTTGGCCTTCAAGGACCATAGCCGCGATAATCCCACTTCCTCGCAATATATGTGGGGCGCCACGGCGCGGCTCAGTCCCGAGCGCGCCAGCGAATTCGCTGCCTATTTCGCGGCGCTGACCGCCGAGCCCGCGAGTGACGGAAACAGCGCGCTCGTCGAGGCGGGGCGAGTTCTCTATGAGCAGGGCGCCGCGCAATCCGAAGTCGCGGCCTGCATCGTCTGTCACGGCCCCAACGCGCAGGGCTTCGAGGCCATCCCGCGCTTGGGCGGATTGTCTTATGGCTATCTCAAGAGCCGGCTCGCGCAGTGGTCGGAAGGCTATCACGCCTCGGCCTTCCCCATGCCGCAGGTCGCGACGAGCCTCTCTCCCGAGGAGGTCGAGGCGCTGGCCTCGTATCTGAGCTTTCTGCGATAGGCTGCCGCCCGCATCGCACACGTGACTGCCGACCTAAAGGAACTTCCGATGACAGCGCTCCGCTCGACGCTTTCAGCTTTTGCTCTCATCGCGATGCTTTGCGCGACGACGGCGCGCGGCGAGGAGCCGAAGCCCGAGGCCGCCAAGCCTGCGGCGGCCAAAGCGGAAGCTCCGAAGCCGGACGCGCCTCCGCGAGCCGAATTCGAGGCCAAATTCACCTATTGCAAGACCTGTCACGGCGTTTCGGGCCAGGGCTTCCGCGGCGCCTATCCGATGCCGCGCCTCGCCGGGCAGCAGCCCGAATATCTGCAAAACCAGCTCGAGGCCTTCATCGAGCGCCGGCGTGTGAATCCCGTGATGTTCAACGTGGCGCACGTCTTGCGGCCCGGCATGCTGGCGGCGCTCGCCGAAGGCTTTCAAAACCTGGATCCGAAGCCGCTCGGCGGCGAGCCCCGCGAGCTCATCCCCCCCGGCAAGAAAATCTTCGAGGAAGGCGTGGCGTCAGCCAACATTCCGCCCTGCGCCTCCTGTCACGGGCCAGACGCCAAGGGCCAGGGCGCCATGCCGCGCCTTGCGGGCCAGCTTTATGATTACACGACGCGGAAGCTCACCAATTGGAGCAAGGAGCGCGGACAGGACCCCGCCAAACCCGACTCCTCGCAGCTCATGCAGCCCATCGCGCATGGCCTGACGCCGGAGCAGGTGTCCGAAGTCGCGGCCTACCTGGGGTCGCTGGAGTAGGCGCCGCGGCTTCCAGCCTCTGTGCGGTCAGTTGAAGCGATCCGGCCAGCCACGCCGTGCAAGACGGCGAGGATCCGCTTCCCAGCCTACCGATCTTGGGGCTTTTGCTCGCGCCGGCTCTCATTGGCGGCCAAATTCCGTCCTTGGGGAGCTCACGCCGGGGCGAACAGGACCCCACGCGCAGGCGTCTAATCACGGCTAAGTTTCATTCAAGCAACACCCAGAGCGATCGCCGCAAAGCCCGTATATCGCGGAACCTATGCGCGTGGCGCAGTGAGATTAAGGCGGCGCAATGGGGCGATTTGACGTAAAAACTGATAAAGTCATACAACTCGCTCTCTCAAGGGGTTCCTGGCTACACATGCTCACGCTCTTCGCTCAGAAATTCTATTCCCGCGTGCAGCGCCGAATGTGGAGCGCGCCGCTCGCTCTGGCGTCGTCCGGGCTGCGCGGAGGAGGGCTGCGGGACGGCGCCCTTCCGGCGGAGATCGAGCTTTACGAAAAATCCGCGGGAAAGGCGCACGGCGCGGGCTCCCTGCCCTTGCGCACGCTGATGAAGATCGAGTCCCTGCTGAAGGGCGACGAAATTATCTCCGCAGAATCGGGATGCGGCAAATCCACCATCTATTTTTCGCGCATCGCAAAGAAGCATAAGGTTTTCTGCCTCGACGACCGCGGTCTTCCGGCAGGGCAGTCCAGCGTCGCCTATTTCATGAACTGTCCCGCGACGCGGCTTGCGAGCGTCGAAACCATATTCGGGCCGACGCAGGCGACCCTGCCGACCTACGCCGACCACGCGCCGTACCGATCTCGTGCTGATCGACGGCCCGCACGGCTTTCCTTTTCCCGAGCTCGAGTATTTCTTCTTCTACCCGCACCTGAAGACCGGAGCGCTTCTCGTCATCGACGACATCCAAATTCCGACCATCGGCCGTCTCGCGGATTTCCTGAGCGAGGACCGAATGTTCGAAAGGGTCGAGCTCATCGGCGCCACGGCGGTCTTCCGTCGCACCGACGCGCCAACTCTCGATCCTTTCGGGGACGGCTGGTGGCTGCAGGACTACAATCGCCGCCGCGCGGATTTCCAGAAGCTGCACTATCTGCAAGACGGAAAGCGGCTCGAACCGATCAATTTCGAGGGCAAGTTTTAGGCATGCCGAGGACAAGGCAGGGATACCTTGCCCCGCTGGCGACCGGACGACGCAGAGCGGTCACCGGTCGTCGCGAGCCTGGCTTCCGGCGGGAAACAGAGCGCTCGCCGCTCATGTCAGCTCGCCGGGAGTGGACCTATTTCTTCGTAAACGGGGACACCGTTTGTCCGTCCCGGCCCTGAGCGAGCTTATAGGCGGAAGGGGCCGCCTTCGATTGATTCTTGTCCGACTTCGGCTTTTTGGCCTCTTTATTGCCCTTCGCTTGACCTTTCGCCATGACTTCCTCCTTTTTGTTGGGCCGCCATGTCTCGCGGATCGAACAATGTAGCATGCTTTCCGGGAGCGCCGGCGTGAATCGCTCTACGCATGCGCGGATAGGCCCAGCTCCAGCGGCGCCTGACCCGAGCAGACATCGGCCGCAGGCGAGAATGAAGCTGCCGCGGCGAAATCCCTACTGGAGGAAAATATCGGATGGCTCATCAGTGAATATGAGCACGCCGATCGCAATGAGCAGGAAGGGAAGCGCCCATTCGGCGATCTTTTCGAGATAAGCCCGCGATGCCGGATGATGGGCCAAAATGTTGGCAAGCCAAGTCATCAGAATGGCCATCACCACGGCCGCGGCGAAACTCACGAGAACAAGCGACGGCTTCAAATCCGCCAGGAGCGGCGTCATGATGCTGACGCTGTCACTGCTGTTCGCCAAAAGCACCAAGGCGAAGCCGAGATAGGTGGCGAAGCCCATGGGAACCGGCGCTTCGTCCACGCTCGAAGTCTTTGCCGCCGACACGGTTCATCATCAGCTTTAGGAGTTGATAGAAGCCAAGCGCAATGGGAATCAGGCCCAAGTAACGCACCTGCTTGGCAGATATGCTATTATCCGCAGCCTGTGCGAGCATGAGACTGACGAACAGCACCGTCACGCAGACGCCAATAAATGTCAGCTTCACGTAAAGCGATCGGTAGCCGGGCTTCGGCGCCGTAAGCCGAGAGAACGACGAGATTGTCGAAATTTGTCGAGACATAGGAGATTGCGGCCACGCCCGCGACGCTCAGGGCCTCGATCAGCAATAGCGATAAATTTGGATCGCTCAAATCTCCCCCAATCTCACGCCACGCGGTCTTGGCCTCTGCAGGGATGCACGCAAAGCGGGAAGGACTAAAAGTTGAAGAACTTCAAGCGCAGCGCGCCTTCATAGGCCTCTTTCGCCTCCAAGACCTTGTTGCGCGCGTCCTCCTCCTCGAAATGGGCGCCTTCCCATTTATCGATCTCGGCCACTGAGTGAGGCGTGACGGAGACGAGAGCCTCTTCTTTTCGGATTGCGACGATCCATTTTTCCATGGCCGCCTTATAGGCGGCTTGCAGATCGTCGAGTTCAGCTTCAGCGCTCTTCTCGTTCATGCCCCTCGCCCCGTTTCCATCGCCTTTGCTTGTTCCATCGCGTTTGCTTGATCCCAGCGTAAATGGCCCGAATGAAGGTACGACGACCGAACAGGCCATCGCGAAAGCTAACGCGTCATGAGCAAAATCGCCATTGTCGCCGCCAAATCTTAGGCGTCGCCGAGGCTCGCAGAAAATCGCCGAGATTAAATATCGTGGAGCGCGTGACGATGGAAGCAGCGGCGGTTCTGGCGCGCGACGGCTCCTGATGCGTCACTGCCGCGAGAGAGCGCGCGTGTCGCGGCGCAGGTCCATCCAAAATGGTCGCACGGCGCCCGATCTCCCTATGGGTAGTGATGCGTGCGGGAACGATCTTCGTCATACCCTACCTGACCGGCAGCACGCGTCCTTCTTGGACGGTGCCCCAGACGCGGATGTCCTTTATTTTCGCCGCATCAACCGTCAACGGGTTGTCGTCCAGGATACTGAAATTGGCGAGCTTGCCGGGGACGACGCTGCCCATGTCGTTTTCCATGCGCAACGAATAGGCGGCGTCGAGCGTGACCCCCTTGAGCGCGCCGAGACGGCTGGCGCGCTGGTCCGGTCCCGCGACGCGCCCCGAAACAGTCGTGCGGTTCACCGCGCAATGCATCAAGAACAAAGGCTGACCGGGCGCCATCGGCATGTCGGAATGAAGCGAATAGGAAATGCCCGCCCGTTCGATGTCGCCGAGACGCACCATATTGTCGGCCCGCTCCGGTCCCAGGCCCTCCTCCGCATAGGCGTCGGCCAGCGCGCGCACGTAATAGGGGTTGCCGCTGACGATGACGCCGAGTCGCTTCATGCGTTCGACCTGATCCTTTCGCGAAACCGCGAGGTGAATGGCGACCGTGCGGTGGTCGTCACGCGGATGACGACGCATGTTGGTCTCGACATTGTCGAGGACCATGTCCAGGCCGGCGTCGCCGTTTACGTGGACATGGATCTGGTAGCCCGCATCCCAATAGACCTTGAAGGCGCGTGCGAAGAATTCCGGATCCATGATCCATTCGCCATGGCCCCCGCCGAGATACGGTTCACGGACCTGCATGGCGAGAGAATAGATGGCGCCGTCCGCAAAAAGCTTGATCGCGCCGGGCATCATAACCGTCATGCCCTCGCCCCAGCTCAGCACCTTTTCCGTCTCGCGGATCGTGGTGTCGGGGAAAGCCGCGTTGAGCGATTTTCCATCTGGAATGAAATAAAAACGGAAGGGGCTGTCGGGCCGGGACAGCACGGCGTTCTGGGCGTCCTGAAGCTGTTTCGAAAATAGTCCGCCTGGCTCGCAACCGAGGGTCACGCCATTGGCGTGATAATAGCGCACAACGAATTCAAGGCCGCGCCGAAGCCGATCCGGTGTGGCGATGGCTGGAAGCAGTTTGGGGATGACTCCGAACATGCCGCCTTCCCAGAAATGACCTTCTTCGAGATTGGATTGTTTCTGGGCGGTGTCGGACAAGGTGGCGATAAAGGCTGGGTCGATCCCATAAGCCTGGAGCGCCTTGCTGTTGACGATGAACTCGTGGGCGGATCGGTGCCAGACGATGATGGGTCGCGCTGTGCTGATCCGATCGAGATCGGCGCGAGTCAGAGGACCATGAAACACCGGGTGATAGCCCCAAGTCACCAGCAATTCGGCGCGATTCCTGAGCTTCGCGTTGGCCTGAGCAAGCCTTTTGCGATATTCGTCAGGGCTCTTCGCAGCTGGCACGACGCCCGACGGGAGAACCCAATCTTCGATCGCGATGATTTCCGACACCATCGTCAGGCCGGTCAGGAGCGGATGGTCGTGCTGAGCGATCAGGCCGGGTGTGATTACTTTCTCTGTGAAGGTCTCGTCGACCACATGAGGCTTACCGCCGGCCGCCAATATCAACTCATCGACGGAGCCGACTGACAGGACGCGCTCGCCCAGGACGGCCACTGCGGTTGCGGAAGGCTTATTCGGATCGAGGGTGACAATTTCCTTCGCGCGATAAATCGTGACGCGCGCCGTCCTTTTTCGGTCGAACCGGCTGGCCAGATCCTGGAACGAATCCGCCTGAGCCAGTGCTGGAGCGGGGCCCGGCGCCTCGCAGATGAAAGCGCCGGCCGTCGTCACGGCCGCAGATTTGAGTATTTGGCGGCGCGACGGAAATGTCAGCTTTCGGAGCGCTTCGGCAAAGGCTGGATTGCACACGACACACACTTCATAGCCTCCCAGCGCTTCAGCAGGGTCAAGATCGTATCATCCCCCTCTTCTAGCCGACAGAGGACGATGGGGCGCCATGCGGACGGCGCGAGAGCCACTCTCAGCCGAAGCGGCAACTGGCGCTAACCGGATGCGCCAGAGCGCTTGCGTCGCGACTGCAATCGGCGGAGGAGCAAACTAGTCTCGTGCTCGTCGCTCCGCTCGCCTGGCGCTGCGCCCCGACGGCGTGCTGGCCGTCTGGTCCCCCGCCGGATCGGCTTTTTTCAGGGCGTAGAGACGGCCGAGCCCCGGCGACGCCTTCCCCAACGCTTCCTGCGCGGCCCTCCAGCCTCTTTCGAAGCGGCGGCGCGGTCGCCCAAGGCGCCTTGTGACTGAGCGGAGCGGTATCGCGCCAGCATAAGCGCGAAACTTGCGCGCATCGCCGTTTCGATTTCGGGGCGCTGTTCTATCCGGCTGAGCGTCAGAGCGGCGGCTTCGATGGTCGAGAGCCCTTCTCGGCGCGGCTCGCGACGCAGTCCGCCAAAGAGCGAGGCGCGCCGCGGGTTTAGCACGACGCGCTTGGCCTTCAGAACCCAAGCGTTTCGCCACCAAAGCGTCTTCGCCTGGGCCCAGGTCCCGTCGAGAATCACGATGCCCTTGACCCCGGCCAGCGCGCGATCCTGATCGGGAATGGCCAAGCCCTTCTTGTCGAGCACGACGAGTTCGCGGTCTCTCGGCAAATCGCCGCTTTTCGCGGAGCCCAGATGCAGGATGGCCCACTCCGCCGGATCGGCGGGCCGGCCAAGCGCCTTGGCGAGACTCGGCCATGACAGCCCGATCTTGAATACGGAATTGGTCAGATGCAGCGTGGCGAGCCGAGCGCTTCCGAGTAGCCTGTCCTGTTCCTGAGGGTGCTGCAACACGAGCAGGCCGACCCTGTTCTCTATCGGCGTGACGGCGTCACAAATGCAAAGCGCGGCCGGCTTCAAGCAGCGGGGGCACTCGCCTGTATCCGCGGCGACGACGGGCGGAGCGCCGGACGGGCGCATATCCGCGGGAGCCGCGTCGGTCGGTTGTTGCGGGGGCATCGCCGTTCATACACCGGCGCGGCAAGATTCACGAAGGACGAAATCGATCGAGCAGCATTGCTTTAATTTGGAGCTGCGGCCCCATCGAGGTCGCAGTCCCGCCGTGAGACTTACTGACTATTCCACCAAGCCGCGCGCAATGCCGCCGGGGATATGGCAGGAGCATCCGGTTCCGAGCACGCCCGGCTCCTGGAGCAGACATGTCCTGACGGAAGTCGCGCAATAGTTTCCGCTCGCCGCGGCCACCACTACAGGCGTATAGCCGGGCGCGACATAGTCAGAGGCTACGACTGCACCCCGCTGCCAGCCCCCGCAACTCCCATAAGCGTCGGCCGGGCCGGAATAAGCGAGCGCCCCAACACCAAGCGCTGTCCCGGCAAGCAGAACCATCAAGTTTTTGCGTGTCATCATCGCCTCCACACTTTGACGACGGATGCCGCATCACTGTCTTACTTGTCTCACGCTAAGGCCTCGTCAAGGGAACCGGGCTAATTTCTTTGGTCCGAGAAACTAGAACATAAGTATTTCCGCCGCGAACACTGACGAGCTTTAGGCCGTCACCCTGGGCTTGACATTTGGGTGCAGCGAATTCTGCTTGTAGCGCGAAATGGAAGCGCTGGAGCACTTGCGTCGAGGCTGCAATCGGCGGAGGAGCAGACTCGCCTCCTGCGCGTCGCGCCGCCCGGCGATGGAAAACCTCCCGCGCCCCCTCTCCCCGCAAGCGGGGAGAGGAAGCCGCCCGTCTTGCCAGCGCCTGCACCAATCGCGCATCTGTAGCGGCCCTCTCTCCCGGAGCCCTGCTTGGTCCGCGTATTTGCCGATCGCCTGCCGATCGACGACGTCCTTCCCGATCTCGAAGCTGCGCTCGCCGCGCAGCCCAATCTCGTGCTCGTCGCGCCGCCCGGCGCCGGCAAGACCACGCGCGTGCCGCTGGCGCTGCTAGACGCGCCCTGGCGCGGCGACGGCAAGCTCATTCTGCTCGAACCGCGCCGCCTCGCCGCCCGCGCCGCCGCCCAGCGGCTCGCCGCGACGCTTAAAGAAGGGCTCGGCGAGACGGTCGGCCTGCGCATGCGGCTCGAGACCAAAGTCTCCGCCAAGACGCGCATCGAAGTCGTGACCGAAGGCGTTTTCGCGCGCATGATTTTGGACGACCCCGAGCTTTCGGGCGTTTCGGCCGTGCTCTTCGACGAGTTCCACGAGCGCTCGCTCGACGCCGATCTCGGCCTTGCGCTGGCGCTCGACGCGCAGGGGGGCCTGCGCGAGGATTTGCGCCTCATCGCCATGTCGGCGACGTTAGATGACGCGCGCGTCGCAACGCTCATGCGCGACGCGCCGGTGATCTCGAGCGAAGGCCGCGCCTTTCCCGTCGACACGCGCCATCTCGGCCGCGATCCCTCCCTGCGGCTGGAGGAGGATATCCTGCGCGCCTTGCTGCGCGCGATCCGCGAGGAGGAAGGCTCGATCCTCGCCTTCCTGCCCGGCCAGGCCGAGATCCGCCGCGTCACAACGCTGCTCGAAGAGCGCGGCCTGCCGCCCAACGTCGAGCTTTGCCCGCTGTATGGCGCGCTCGACAGGGCTGAGCAGGACCGGGCCATCGCGCGGCCACCTGCGGGCAAGCGCAAGATCGTGCTCGCGACCTCGATCGCCGAGACCTCGCTCACTATCGAGGGCGTGCGCGTCGTCATCGACAGCGGGCTGTCTCGCGTCCCGCGTTTCGAGCCGGGGCTGGGGCTGACGCGTCTGGAGACGATCCGCGCCTCGCGCGCCAATGTCGAGCAGCGGCGCGGTCGCGCGGGGCGCGTGGAGCCCGGCGTCTGCTACCGGCTTTGGGAGGAGGCCGCGACGGGGGCGCTTGCCCCCTTCGCCGAGCCGGAAATCCTCGCCGCCGATCTCTCGGGGCTCGCGCTCGACCTCGCGCATTGGGGCGTGAGCGATCCCGCGACGCTCGCCTTTCTCGATCCGCCGCCCGCCGCGGCCTGGGCGGAGGCGCTCTCTCTCTGCAGGGCGCTCGGCGCGCTGGGGGACGACGGCCGCCTCACGCAAAAAGGCGCGGCGATGCGGAGCCTCCCCGTGGCGCCGCGACTCGCCTCCATGATCATCGAGGCAGGGGAGCACGGCGAGGGTCTCCGCGCGGCGCGTTTGGCCACGCTGCTCTCGGAGCGCGGGCTCGGCGGCGACGATCCCGATCTGTCGCATCGTCTGGAGCATTTTGCGCGCGAGAACTCGCCGCGGGCGCGCGACGCAAGGCGCCTGGTGGAAGGAATCGCGCGCGCGGCGCGCAACGAGCCCCCCTCCCCCCGCCTGCGTGGAGAGCGCCGGGGCGAGGGGCCAAGCACTTCCCTCACTGTCCAAGCCCCTCTCCCTAACCCTCTCCCCGCAGGCGGGGAGAGGGGATGCTCCGACGGTGCGCTGATCGCGCTGGCCTTCCCCGACCGCATCGCCAAGGCGCGCTCGGAGGGCGCCTTCACTATGGCGAATGGCCGCGCGGCGTCGCTGCCGCCGGACCATGCGCTTTCGAGAGAAAGTTTTCTCGCCGTGGCCGAGATTGCAGGGCGGGCCGGCGCCGCGCGCATTCTCGCGGCGGCGGCGATTTCGCTCAGCGAAATCGAAGACTTGGCCGCGAAACGAATTGTTTCGCAGGACGAAACGCGCTTCGAGCCGGAAAGCGGCGCGCTGCGACGACGGCGCGTCAAGAAGCTCGGCGCGATCCGGCTCACCGAGCAGAATCTCGCAATCGAGCCCACGCTGGAAGCCGGGCAATTGCTGGCGGAGGGAGCGGCGAGCCGCGGAATCGCCCGCCTGCCCTGGAGCCAGTCGCAAAGCCAATTACGCGACCGCACCGCCTTTTTGCGCGCAGCGGAGGGGGAGGAGTGGCCAGACCTCTCCGACGCGGCGCTCGCCGAGAGCGCAACCGATTGGCTCGCTCCGCACATTCTGGGCCGCACGAGTTTGACAGCCATCGAGACGGGCGATCTCGAGGCCGCGCTCTCCGCGCTCCTGCCCTATGCGCTGCGCCGCCGTCTGGACGAAGAGGCGCCGGCCTTTTTCGAGACGCCGGCGGGCTCACACGTCGCGCTCGACTATGCGGCGGCGAATGGTCCGCTGCTCTCGGTGCGCGTGCAGGAGCTTTTCGGCCTTTCGCGCCATCCGACGCTCGCTTTAGGCCGCGTTCCCGTGACGCTGGAATTGCTCTCCCCCGCGCATCGCCCGATCCAGACGACACGCGATCTGCCGGGCTTCTGGAAAGGCTCCTGGAACGAGGTCAAGAAGGAGATGAAAGGCCGCTATCCGCGCCACGTCTGGCCCGACGACCCGGCGAGCGCTCTGCCGAACAAGCGCGCGAAGCCCAGGGGGTGAGCTGGGGTCGGAAAAGTCGTCTGAGATATGCCATGAAGGCTGCGACAGAGTTCAGCGCCCCGCGCCGCATCGCCCATAGGAGGAACCCATGACCATCGGCATCGCCAATCTTCACCCGCTCATCGCCATCGTGGCCGGCGTTCTGATCCTAATTCAGCCGAAGCTGCTGAACGCCGTCGTCGCGATCTATTTGATCATCACCGGCATCTTGGAGCTCGGACTCTTGCGCTGAGCGTCGGCTGGAGGTTGTCGCGCGCCGCTTGGGGTCAATATTCAGCAAAGGCCGAAGGCGGGCGACACGCCGCGCCAGAGCCTTTGCAGGAGCTAAAGTCATGGTCCTCGGCGTCGCGCATCTTCAACCGATCGTCGCCATCATCGCCGGCGTCCTGATCCTGATCTGGCCCAGGCTTTTGAACTATGTCGTCGCGATCTATCTGATCTTGACGGGCATATTGGGGCTGGGCATCTTGCGCTGAGCCGGCGCGGGCCGCCCTACCCCGCCGCCTCGCGCTTTGCGAGCCCGCGCTCCCACTCGAGCGCCTGACGCACGATCTCCTCGAGGTTGTCGTGCGCGGGCTTCCAGCCGAGCTTCTCGCGAATGCGCGCATTGCCCGCCACGATGGCGGCGGGATCGCCGGGGCGACGGCCCGAAATTTCCACCGTGAAATCCGCGCCCGAGACGCGCTTCACCGTTTCGATCACATCGAGCACGGAAAAGCCGCGGCCATAACCGCAATTGCAGACAAGACTTTCGCCGCCGGCGCGCAAATGGCGCAGGGCGTCGAGATGCGCCTGCGCGAGATCGGTGACCTGAATGTAGTCGCGCAGGCAGCTGCCGTCCGGCGTCAGGTAGTCGGTTCCAAACACCTGCAACTTATCGCGCAGGCCCAGGGCCGTCTGCACCGCGACCTTGATCAGATGCGTGGCCTTCGGCGTCGACTGGCCGGCGCGGCCATTCGGATCGCCGCCTGCGACGTTGAAATAGCGCAGCACGACGTAGCGCAGGCCATGCGCGTGAGCCGTGTCCTCGAGCATCCACTCGACCATGAGCTTCGAGCGACCGTAAGGCGAGACGGGCTTTAAGGGCTCGTTCTCGTCGACCGGGTTCTTCGACGGATTGCCGTAGACCGCGGCGGTCGAGGAGAAGATGAAGCGCTCGACTCCGCAATGAACAGCGGTCTCGAGCAGCGTGCGCGCCTTGGCCGTGTTGTTGAGATAATAGCCGAGCGGGTCCGCGACCGATTCGGGCACCACGATCTTGGCGGCGAAATGCGCGATTTCGCTGACATTGTACCGCGCGATCGTCTCGGTCACGAGATCCTCGTCGCCGAAATCGCCGACAACGAGCGGGACGCCCTGCGGGACCGCCCAGGAAAAGCCCGTCGACAAATCGTCGAGCACGACGACCTCTTCGCCGGCGTCGACGAGCGCGAGCGCCATGTGGCCGCCGATATAGCCCGCGCCGCCCGTCACAAGAACCGTCATCGCTCGCCCCCGCTTGCGCTCGCCGCGCGCCCGATGCTACGGGCGGATGCGCCAATCGCCCGCCGACTAGCGCAGTTTCCGCTCGAACGGAACCCTTCGAGGATCAGGAAATCGCGCCAGGCTGAAAAATCTGGAGCGCGTTCTGATCGCAAAGATCTGTCACCTTCGCGCGAGCCGCTCTAGCATGCCGGCGCGGCGACGCGAAACCGCCAACACCATGGAATTGTCTCATGACCAAGCGCATCCGCAAGGCCGTTCTGCCCGTCGCCGGACTCGGCACGAGATTTCTTCCAGCGACCAAGACCGTGCCGAAGGAGATGCTGACGGTTGTCGACCGCCCGGTCGTGCAACACGTCATCGACGAGGCGCGCGAAGCCGGAATCGAGCATTTTATTTTCGTGACGGGTCGCGGCAAGTCGGCGATCGAAGATCATTTCGACATGGCCTATGAGCTCGAGGACACTCTGCAAAGGCGCGGCAAAAATAAGGAATATGAGGCGCTGATGGCCGACCTTCCCAAGGCTGGCGAAACGAGCTTCACGCGCCAACAGGCGCCGCTCGGTCTCGGACACGCTGTCTGGTGCGCGCGCGACATCGTCGGCGACGAGCCCTTCGCCGTGCTGCTGCCGGACATGATCACCATGCCCAGCGGCCCGAAGAAAAGCCGATGCCTCGCGCAGGTGGTCGAGACCTATGAGAAGCACGGCGGCAATGTCATCGCCGTCGAGGAAGTCCCTCCGAGCGAGACGCATCAATATGGAATCGTGGCGATCGGCAAGGATTACGGCGCGAGCTTCGAGATCGCCGGCATGGTCGAGAAGCCGCCGCAGGGCACGGCGCCGAGCAACTGGATGATTTCCGGCCGCTATATTCTGAACCCGGAGATTTTCACGCTGCTCGCTCAGGGCAAGAAGGGCGCGGGCGGCGAGATTCAGCTCACCGACGCGATGATCGAGCTCGCCCGCGCGCAGCCGTTCCACGGCGTGCGCTTCGACGGCAGGACCTACGACACCGGCTCGAAGCTCGGCTTCCTTTCGGCCAACATCGCCTTCGGCCTAGCGCATCCCGAGATCGGCGGCCCGTTGCGGGCGGAGATCGCCAAGCATCTGGCCTGAGCCGCCAAATAAGCGGGCCGGAGGCTCGCGGTCCGGGGAATGTGGACCGCGAGCCTCCAGCTCGCAGGGAGCGCGGGGGCTCAGGCCGCCGCGGGCAGCGCGGCTTTCGCCTTGGCGACGATCTCGGCGAAGGCCTGCGGTTGGTGGATCGCGAGTTCCGAGAGCACCTTGCGGTCGATCGAGACGCCGGCCTTGTTGAGCCCGTCGATGAAGCGCGAATAGGTCAGGCCGAACTCGCGCACGGCGGCGTTTAGGCGCTGAATCCAGAGAGCGCGAATGCTGCGCTTCTTGGCCTTGCGGTCGCGGGTGGCATATTGCATCGACCGGTCGACGGCGGCCTTGGCGGCGCGGATCGTGTTCTTGCGGCGGCCGTAAAAGCCCTTGGCGGCCTTCAGAGTCTTCTTGTGCTTGGCGTGCGAGGTGACGCCGCGTTTGACGCGAGCCATGACGATAATCCTTTCGTGGCGCTTGGGCGCGAAGGTCTAGACGGGACGATCAGCTGTTCGGCAGGAAATATTTCTTGACGTTGTCGCCGTCCGTCTTGAACAGGATCGACGTGCCGCGCAGATTGCGGATCTGCTTGTTCGTGCGCTTGATCATGCCGTGGCGCTTGCCCTTCTGGGCGTAGACCACCTTGCCGGTGCCGGTGAGCTTGAAGCGCTTCTTGGCGCCGGATTTCGTCTTCAGCTTGGGCATTTTGCTCTCCTTGGGGCCTTAAGCCCGCTCGTCCTCGGCGCGTCCAGGAGGGCGTCGCCAGACGACAGCGAAAAAACCGCCCCGGCAGCCCATCACTGGCCGGGCGGTTTGGAAGCGGGGCTTATCGCCGAGCGTCACAAAAAATGCAAGAGGCGCCGCGTATCAGGACATCGAAGCGTTAGGAAGCCAAGCGTGGACGAGGCCGGGCCTTGATTGACGGCGCGGGAGCACGACATTACACATGTTCCCGCATTAAGCTGCGACTTGTGGTCTCGGCGCGAGGGATAGGGCGTCGCTGGCGCCGCCGAGGGGAACGCGCTTCGCCCGCGGCAGTCCGCCGACGCCGTCCCCCTTGCAAGCCAGTGTGGCGACTGAAGCCGCGTCCCTTCGGAACGGCCTGAATTCTGTCCGTTCCGACGGCATGAACGGAACGGAACCAACAAAAAAGCGCTTCCAAGGGAGGAAATACACGATGAAAAAGCTTGCCTTCGCCGCGACGACCGCGGCGCTGCTCTGCTGCGGTCCGACGTTCGCTTTCGCAGCCGAGCAATGGCTCGTGACCGAGGAGAATCTGGGTGGCGTCAAGGGCGGCCAAGGCACTTGGGCCGTCACGCGGGACGGAAACAAGATCAAAGGAACCGCCGAGATCCAGTCGGATAACGGCTCGATGATGACTTACAAGGTCGAGGGCGAAGAGGCCGCGGGTGACAATTACACGATCACGCTGAGCGATCGCTCGGACGGCAAGAAGGGCTGCGTCTGGAAGGGACATCCGCCGTCGGGCGCCGGATCGCAGCAGCGGGGCATCGTCGGCTACGCCGAATGCGAGGGCACGAAGATGATCCTGCGCGCGAGCATTTTCGGCAAGTGACGGGGAATGGCGTCTAGCGCGCCTCACGCTCGAACGGAATCGTTCGAGCGCAAATAAATCGCGCAAATTAGAATGTTAGAGCGAATTCTGGTCGCAAAAGTCTGTCAACTTTTGCGGGATGCGCTCTAGAAGCCTTCAACGCGCGTGAGGACATGGCCAGTTCGGTTCTCACGCTCGTCGCCGCCACGGCAGATAAGGCCCTGATCGCAAAGTCCGCGGCGGCGAGTGGCGAGGCGCTACGCGCGCTCGGCGGATCGACAGGCGAGCCAGATTGGCTCGCGCCTGGAGAGGCCTGTGATCTCTTCTTTGACGGCCCCGATCTGCGACGCGCCTCAGCCGCAGTCCGCGCGGCGCTCGCAGAAAGCCTCCCAGGCGCGCGCTTGGACCTGTTCGTCCAGCCCACCGAAGCCCGCCGCAAGCGCCTCATCGTCGCCGATCTAGAATCGACCCTCATCGAGAATGAGATGCTGGATGAGCTCGCCGCGCTGACCGGGGTCAAGGCGAAGGTCGAAGACATTACGAGACGCGCGATGAATGGCGAGATCGACTTCGCCAGCGCGCTCAAGTCCCGCGTCGCATTGTTCTCAGGCCTGCCCGAGGCCGAGCTCGCCAAGGCCGCCGCGAGGATTCGTCTGACGCCGGGCGCCCGCACGCTAAATGCGACCGCGCGCGCGCATGGCGCCGCCGTCGCGCTCGTGACGGGCGGCTTTGCCTATTTCGTGCGTCACGTTGAGTCGATGCTGACCTTCGACGCGGTGCTCGCCAATGATCTCGTCATCGAGGCGGGCAGGCTCACCGGAGAGGTGCGCGAGCCGATCGTCACCAAGGAAGGCAAGGAGGCGGCATTGCGACGGCTCGCGGGCGAGCGGGGCCTTCCCTTGTCTGCGACGCTCGCCGTCGGCGACGGTGCCAATGACCTGCCGATGCTGCAGGCCGCCGGCCTCGGCGTCGCCTTTCACGCGAAGCCGGTGGTTGTGCAGGAGATCGACAACCGAGTGGACTTCGGCGATCTCACCGCCCTGCTCTATGCGCAGGGGTTTAGAGCCGGGGAGTTTGTGCGGGGGTAACATGGAAAGTTGGACGTTCGAACTCGAGTTTACCAAAGCCGTCTGACGCCGTAGGCGTCGAAAGCCAGCTCGTTGGAAACAAGCGTGAGATCGTCGAGCATGGCTTGTGCGATCAGCATACGATCGAACGGATCTCGGTGTGGTCCGGGCAAGGCGCCCCCTGCTTGCCCATGTCGGATGCTGATGGGAAGGCCAACGAAACTTTGATCTAACAGCACTCTGTCGATATCCGCTACGATTGCCGTGACGGCAGGCAGCTTGCCGATCCTATACTTTGTCGCGATCTCCCAGGCCGAAGCGGCGCTCACGAAGACGTCGTTGTCTTGGTCGGCGATTGCCCTGCGTGCGGATGGCGAAAGCTGCTCGTCGCCCGCGAGCCACCACAAGAACGCATGCGTATCGAGCAGTAGGCGCATATGTGGCTCACTCCCAGGCGGTGAGTTCTTGTTCTGGCAATGGCTCGAAGAATTCGGGCCCCACGCTCACAGAGCCTTTGTAGGCGCCGAAATGTCGGCCTTTCGTCTTGGAGCGGAACGGGACGAGCTTGGCGATCGGCTCCTTGCCCCGCGCGAGCACGATCTCCTCGCCCGCTTCAACTCGAGCAAGAAGTTGGGATAGGGTTGTTTTTGCGGTGTGGATCGTGACGGTTTCCATAGGCGCCTCCTAGCTAGGATTCTTAGCTAACTTCAAGCGGCCTGTCCATTTTTTCTTGAGACCTCTGCGCGACGGTGATTTCCCTCGGCAATTCCCGCCACATGAGCTTATCAATGTTGTAAGTCAGGGCTGAGATGGTTTCAGAGAAACCGATGGTGCAGATTCGCCTCGCGCACCGAGATGACGCGGCGACGCTCATGCGCGTGCATAGAGAAGCCGTGTTCGCAAAGGCGGCGCCTTTCTATGACGAGGCAATATTAAAGTCGTGGTCACCTGGCGCTACTCCGGAGCGGGTCAGGCGCGTTGAACAAGAGATCGTGGATCCCCATTACATAACTTTGGTAGCGGAGCACGAGGGAGAGGTTCTTGGCTTCGCTACGGCAATTCCGTCGAGGAACGAGCTGAGAGCCCTATACGTCAAGCCGAATACTGTGGGGTGTGTTGGACAAAGACTACTGAATTATATTGAAGTTCTCGCCTTCGATGCAGGTGCGGCGTATTTGGAGTTCGACGCCTCATTGAATGCCGAAGCTTTCTATAGAGCCAATGGATATATCGAAATCGGACGTGCCGATCATGTCTCCGACAGTGGCGACGCAAGCGCCGCGATCCAGTTGAGAAAAATCCGACCGGATCGGCGAGGGTCAGCTTGAACTGTCTGACTAAAACCTCAACGCCGCCGCGCGCTTGACGCCATTCAGGTTGCGGATCGCTGAGAGAGCCTCGTTTGGAACGTCGCCGTCGACGGCGACGATCGCTATCGCCGAGCCCCCAGGGCGGTCGCGTCCGAGCGCGAAGGTCGCGATGTTGAGAGCGGCGTCGCCGAGCAGTCCGGCGAATCGTCCGATGAAGCCCGGCTTGTCCTCGTTCGACACGATGATCATGGACGGCGTGAACTCGGCCTCGACCGCAATGTCGGCGACGCGCACGACGCGCGGCTTGCCGTCGTGGAAAACGGTTCCGGCGACGGTGATCTCCCCTTGAGCCGTGGCGGCGCGCAGAGTCACGAGCGATTCATAGTCGCCCTCCGCCTCGCGGGTGATCTCTTCCACGACGACGCCTCGCTCTTTGGCGAGCGAGGCCGCGCAGACGGGGTTCACGGTTTGCAGAATGGGCTTTAAGAGCCCGCTGAGCGCGGAGGCGGTGATCGCCTTCGTCTTCTGCTCCGCAACGCCGCCTTCGTAGACGAGCGAGATCTTGTCGACGCCAGCGCTCGCGATCTGCCCGACGAAGAGGCCGAGCTTTTCGGCGAGCTCCACATAGGGCCGCAGGCGCGGCGCCTCTTCGGCGCTGATCGACGGAAAGTTCACCGCATTCGTCACGGCGCCGCGCGTCAGATAGTCGGACATCTGCTCGGCGACCTGCAGAGCGACCGTCTCTTGCGCCTCCGTCGTCGAAGCGCCGAGATGCGGGGTGCACACCACGTTGGAGCGGCCAAAGAGCGGACTTTGCGTCGCAGGCTCGGTGACGAAGACGTCGAGCGCCGCGCCGGCGACATGGCCCTCGTCGAGCGCCCTGCGCAAGGCCTCTTCGTCGACGAGCCCGCCGCGCGCGCAATTGATGATGCGCACGCCCTGCTTCGTCTTGGCGAGATTCTCCTTCGAGAGGATGTTGCGCGTCTGCGCGGTGAGCGGCGTGTGCAGCGTGATGAAGTCGGCGCGGGCCAGAAGCTCGTCGAGCTCCACCTTTTCAACGCCGAGCGTCGCCGCGCGCTCCGCAGAGAGGAACGGATCGAAAGCGATGACGCGCATCTTGAGGCCGAGGGCGCGCGTCGCGACATTGGCTCCGATGTTGCCGCAGCCAACGATCCCAAGCGTCTTGCCCGAGATCTCCACGCCCATGAAGCGGTTCTTTTCCCATTTGCCCGCCTGCGTCGAGGCGTCCGCGGCCGGAATCTCGCGCGCCAGCGCGAACATCAGCGCGATGGCGTGCTCGGCGGTCGTGACGGAATTGCCGAAGGGCGTGTTCATGACGATGACGCCGCGCGCCGTCGCGGCCGGAACATCGACATTGTCGACGCCAATGCCGGCGCGGCCGATGACCTTGAGCCGCGCGGCGGCAGCGAGAATCTCGGCGGTCACTTTCGTCGCCGAGCGGATCGCAAGGCCGTCGAAATCGCCAATGACCGCGCCGAGCTTTTCGGGATGCTTGCCAAGCGTGGGCTGAAAATCGACGTCGACCCCGCGCATTGAGAAGATCTGCGCGGCGGCGGGGGAGAGCTGATCGGAAATGAGAACCTTCGGGCGCATCGAGAGACCTTGCCTTTAGAGCTACTTCGGTAAGGCTGCGAGCGTCTGCTCGAAGGCCCAGTCGATCCACGGCGTGAGAAGCGACACGTCGGCGGCTTCTACGGTCGGTCCGCACCAGATGCGCAAGCCAGGCGGCGCATCGCGATAAGAGCCGAAGTCATAGCCCGCGCCCTCCTTCTCGATGAGCGAGACGAGGCTTTTGGCCAGCGCCGTTTGCGCCTTGGGCTCGAGCGCGAGCACTTTCGGATCGGCGAATTCGAAACAGACGCTCGTATTGGAGCGGGTTTGCGGGTCCTTCGCCAGAAAGGCGAAAGCCGGCTGGCGCTCGACCCATTGCGCGACGGCGGCCGCGCTGGCGTCGGCGCGCGCGAAAAGCGCGTCGAGCCCGCCGACGGATCGAGCCCATTGCAGCGCGTCGAGATAGTCCTCGACGCAGAGCATGGATGGCGTGTTGATGGTCTCGCCGAGGAATACGCCCTCGATCAGCTTGCCGCCTTTGGTCAATCGGAAAATCTTCGGCAAGGGCCAGGGCGGGACGTAGGACTCGAGGCGCTCGACCGCGCGCGGCGAGAGAATGAGCACGCCATGCGCCGCCTCGCCGCCGAGCGACTTCTGCCAGGAGAAGGTGGTCACATCGAGCTTTGCGAAATCGAGCGGCTGCGCGAAGGCCGCCGAGGTCGCGTCGCAGATGGTGAGGCCTTTGCGATCCGCGGCGATGAAGTCGGCGTTGGGAACGCGCACGCCGGAAGTGGTGCCGTTCCAGGCGAAGACGAGATCATGATCGCCGTCGACCTGGGCAAGGTCCGGCAGCGCGCCGTAAGGCGCCGTCAAGATGCGGGCCTGCGGCAGCCTGAGCTGCTTTTGCACATCAGTCGCCCAGCCGCTCGAAAAGCTCTCGAAGGCGAGAACATCGACGGGGCGCGGGCCCAAGAGCGACCAGAGCGCCATCTCGACGGCGCCCGTGTCGGAGGCTGGCACGATCCCGATTCGATAATCGGCAGGGACGCGCAAAATTTCTCGCGTGAGCGCGAGGGCGCCTTCGAGCTTTTCCTTTCCCACCTTGGCCCGGTGCGAGCGTCCGAGCGCCGCGCCGCCAAGAGCTTGCGGCGACCAGCCGGGACGTTTTGCGCAAGGACCAGAAGAGAAGCAGGGATTTTTGGGACGCGCCACAGGTTTGGAATGCAAAAAGCTCATGAGCCGCCTCGAGCTGATTTCTAAATTTCTTGAGAGAGGGCTTAGCAGAAGTCCGACCGAGGCGCATCTTCAGCGCCTGGCGGCGCCGCCTTCTCCCTCGTCCTCTCCTTTATTCCCCGCGTCTCCATGAAGAGCGTCAGCATGCTCCCTGCGGGGCGATTGCCTGCGCCCGTCTCAGCCTGGGACATGGCGCAGGGATGCTCAGGCGCAACTTTGGCGTTTGGACGCGAGGCGATTGTTCTGCTGAATTATCAGGCAGTTAAGAAAGTGTAAACCACAATCGTCGTGTAATGACCTCTCGGAAGCCGAACATTTGCCCAGATGCGCGACTAGAGTTTTTCAACCTTCAACAACCAGGAGCGGTCCCCAATGAAAGCCTTGTCCCCCTCCTCAAGCCTGCTTATCGCTCTCGCGCTCGGCGCGATGACGCTGTCGGGCGCGGCGCGCGCGGCCGATCCGATGGACCCGCGCGGCCTGTGGCTGCGTCAGGAAGGCGGCGTGCAATTCAGCTTCTATGACTGCGGCGCCGGGCTGCTCTGCGCCAAGGTGGTCGCGGCGGAGAGCACGGAAGACCGCGCCGGCGTTGGCACCGTCATCCTGCGCGGCGCGAAGAAGGTCGCGGCCAATGAATGGCGCGGCACCCTCTACAACTCCGAGGACGGCAAGAGCTACGACGGCCGCATCTCGGTGAAGTCGAAGGGAGCCGAGCTTTCGGTGCAGGGTTGCCTTATGGGCTTCCTGTGCGGCGGCGAGACCTGGAAGCGCCTCCCCACCCCGGAACGCGCCGCCTCCACAGGCAAGAGCGCTTCGCTCGCCGCGGCGCAGTGATCTATTTTCCTTGAGCGGCAAGACCGGCGCGAAGCCCGCCTGCGTGACGCAGGCGGGCTTTTCGTCGACCTCGCAAGGGCGCCCATCGCCGCTTTCAGAAAGCATAGGCTGTCGACGCTCGACGAGTGCTCCTACGCCCGATAGGCGCGAGGAACCTGCATTCAACGCCGTCGCCGCGTTCTTCAGCGCCCCGACATTAGCCGGCCGCCGGGCGGCGACAAGCCCGCAAAGAAGAAATTCAAATCCTATCCGATCAGCGATTTCGATATCGCCAAGGTTCGAACGGCGCAAGGAAAGTTCTACCAGGCTCAAAATCGCGGCCCTATTGGACACTCAGCCTGCGGAGTGACCCAGCGCTATATTCACAAAGACGAACTGCGCCAAGCGCGTCACTTCGCGTCGTGGGATTTCAGCCATTTGTGGATCGGGTCGGCGAGATTTTCGTTTCCTTAGTCGGCGAAGGCCTTGACGCCGCTTGCGACGCCCGGCGAAGACCCACCGCCCAACCTCAGACAATCGCCTCGATCGGCATGCGCGACGGAGCTCATGTCGGTCAGGCGCTATAGGCTTTGGGATAAGCCAGCGACCTAGCCCGCCTCGAAGGTGGAACGTCCTTGCTCCGACAGCAGAATTCCCCGATCGCGCCAGGCAAAGCTGCAGGCTGAGGACGGGTTCGCAGAATTAAGCGCAGAGCCGGTGAAAGCTCGACGAACTGATTGTCTTCAAAGGTCCACACCGACGCCGCTATCGAAACACATTTATTCCTTAGCGCCTCCAAATTCGTGGAACATGAGTTAAGGGCGGAGGGGGTTTTTTTGAACGTGTTTAACAAATCCACGCTCATCGATGCAAAAGCGCCCATGAGTGATGCAA
The DNA here is from genome assembly GCA_963808525.1 of uncultured Alphaproteobacteria bacterium. GTDB lineage: Bacteria > Pseudomonadota > Alphaproteobacteria > Rhizobiales > Beijerinckiaceae > Methylocystis. The sequence continues at coordinate 68,686 of CAWEGE010000017.1, read as the reverse complement.
AAGTACCACACTAGTGATGCAAACGTACCACACCTCCCGAGAATCTGCGTGTGCAAGTCTCGCAAAACCTAAACTCTGCTTGTGTACCCGCGTGTAAACGCTATTAAAGCGACCGATAGAACCCTCAGTTGAGGAGCGTGAGTTGCGGCTTCCATCAGGTGAAGTCGTTCCTCTCAGAATTAACGGCACAGCGAGCAATGGGGACGCTGTCGCAATTAAAATAGGAAAGGCCTTCGTCATGACCGCGTCTCACTTAAATAAAGAAGCGCAATCGGCGCAATCTCAACTGCAGCAGAAAGCCCGTCATTTCCTCCTCGCGAAGCCGGCGCAACGCACCTATGCTGCGGCGCTGCTCGCGACAGTGTTTTATGTGCCGGGTGCGCAAGCACAGATCGCCACGGGGACGATTAGTACTAGCCCTGTGACTACCAACGGCACTGGTGTTTTGTCGGATAGCGGCGGGAATCCGCTCAATATCAATAGCATCACGCTAGTAGGCGGCGGAACGATCAGCGCGCCGAGCGGCACGATCGACTTGGGCAGCGGCAGCATCACCGGTTCGCTGGGCGTGTTCACCGCAATGTCCGTGAGTTCGCTGACGGGTAACATTGCCTCGTTCAGCACGGTCTCGGCCACAGTGGTCTCGGCGAACACGGTGCAGGGGTCGACCGGCTCCTTCGGCACGGTGACGGCGACCACAGTGCAGGGTCTGGTGGGCTCCTTCACCACGGTCTCCGGGACGGCGGTCCAAGCCTCAACGGTGCTCGGCAGCCTCGGCTCCTTCGGCACGGTTTCGGCCACCGTGGTCTCGGCGAACACGGTGCAGGGGACGACAGGCTCCTTCAACACGGTGACGGCGACCACGGTGCAGGGTCTGGTGGGCTCCTTCACCACGGTCTCTGCGACGGCGGTCCAAGCCTCGACCGTGCTCGGCAGCCTCGGCTCCTTCGGCACGGTTTCGGCCACTGTGGTCTCGGCGGACACGGTGCAGGGGACGACCGGCTCCTTCAACACGGTGACGGCGACCACGGTGCAGGGTCTGGTGGGCTCCTTCACCACGGTCTCTGCGACGGCGGTCCAAGCCTCGACGGTGCTCGGCAGCCTCGGCTCCTTCGGCACGGTCTCGGCCACTGTGGTCTCGGCGAACACGGTGCAGGGGACCATCGGCTCTTTCAACACGGTGACGGCGACCACGGTGCAGGGTCTGGTGGGCTCCTTCACCACGGTCTCTGCGACGGCCGTTCAAGCCTCGACGGTGCTCGGCAGCCTCGGATCCTTCGGCACGGTTTCGGCCACTGTGGTCTCGGCGGACACGGTGCAGGGGACGACCGGTTCCTTCAACACGGTGACGGCGACCACGGTGCAGGCTCTGGTGGGCTCCTTCACCACGGTCTCTGCGACGGCGGTCAACGCTTCGACGGTGTCGGCTTCGCTCGGCTCCTTCGGCACGGTCTCGGCCAATCAGGTTTCGGCGACGACGGTTGTCGGCTCGGCGGGCTCGTTTAGCGCGGTTCTGACCAACACCGTCTCGGCGAACCTTGTGAGCGCCACGACAGTGCAGGGCTCAGCCGGCTCGTTCACCACACTCACTGCCTCGACCCTGGCGGCCTCGCTCGGCTCCTTCGGCACAGTCTCGGCCACGGGCGTCTCGGCGAACACGGTCACGGCGGGCACGGTCGTGGGCTCCTTCGGCGCATTCAGCACGGGCTCCTTCGGCACTGTGTCGGCGGGGACGATCGTGGGCTCAGCCGGTCAGTTCACGACGCTGACCACCTCGACCCTGGAGGCCTCACTCGGCTCCTTCGGCACGGTCTCGGCCACGGTGGTCTCGGCGAACACGGTGCAGGGGTCGACCGGCTCCTTCGGCACGGTGACGGCGACCACGGTGCAGGCTCTGGTGGGCTCCTTCACCACGGTCTCTGCGACGGCGGTCAACGCTTCGACGGTGTCGGCTTCGCTCGGCTCCTTCGGCACGGTCTCGGCCAATCAGGTTTCGGCGACGACGGTTGTCGGTTCGGCGGGCTCGTTTAACGCGGTTCTGACCAACACCGTCTCGGCGAACCTTGTGAGCGCCACGACGGTGCAGGGCTCAGCCGGCTTGTTCACAGTGCTTACCGCCTCGACCCTGGCGGCCTCGCTCGGCTCCTTCGGCACGGTCTCGGCCACGGTGGTCTCGGCGAACACGGTGCAGGGGTCGACCGGCTCCTTCGGCACGGTGACGGCAACCACAGTGCAGGCTCTGGTGGGCTCCTTCACCACGGTCTCTGCGACGGCGGTCAACGCTTCGACGGTGTCGGCTTCGCTCGGCTCCTTCGGCACGGTCTCGGCCAATCAGGTTTCGGCGACGACAGTTGTCGGTTCGGCGGGCTCGTTTAACGCGGTTCTGACCAACACCGTCTCGGCGAACCTTGTGAGCGCCACGACAGTGCAGGGCTCAGCCGGCTTGTTCACAGTGCTAACCGCCTCGACCCTGTCGGCCTCGCTCGGCTCCTTCGGCACGGTCTCAGCCGCGGGCGTCTCGGCCAACACGGTCACGGCGCTCACGGTCGTGGGCTCGTTCGGCGCCTTCAGCACGGGCTCCTTCGGCACTGTGTCGGCGGGGACGGTCATCGGCTCTGCCGGCCAGTTCACCACGCTCACGGCTCAGTCGGTGTTCGGCAGCCTCGGCTCGTTCAGCACGATCTCGGCTTCCGTGGTCTCGGCGGACACGGTGCAGGGGGCGACCGGCTCCTTCGGCACGGTGACGGCGAGCACGGTGCAGGGTCTGGTGGCCTCCTTCGGCACGGTCTCCGCGACCACGGTTTCGGCGACCCAGGTTCAGGCGTCTGCCGGCTCCTTCGGCACGGTCACGGCCGGCACCGTCTCGGCGAACACTGTGCTGGGGTCGGCCGGATCCTTCGGCACCGTTTCGGCGAACACTGTGCAGGCTCTGCTGGGCTCCTTCTCCACGGTCTCCGCGACCACGGTCTCGGCGAACCAGGTCCAGGCCAACACGGTGCAAGCGGCCCTCGGCTCCTTCGGGACGGTCTCGGCGACCACGGTCGTCGGCTCGACCGGCTCGTTCGGCACCGTCTCGGCGAACACCGTGCAGGCTCTGCTGGGCTCCTTCTCCACGGTCTCGGCCGCCACGGTGCAAGCGACCCTCGGTTCGTTCTCGACGGTGTCGGCGACGACCGTCTCGGCAAACCAGGTCCAGGCCCAAACTTTCCAGATCAACAACGGGCCCATGCCGGGCATCACGATCGGCGGCGGCAAGATCACCGGTCTGGGTTCCACATCGACTGCGTCGACGGGCGATCCGACAGCGATCGCGATCGGCAACCAAGCCACCGCGTTTGGTACAAGCGCTATCGCGCTCGGTCAGACAGCGATCGCAACGGGTGCAGGTTCGGTCGCTCTCGGCGCCGGCGCCCAGGCGGCCACTCCGAACTCGGTGGCGCTTGGTGCGGGTTCGATCGCGACGGTGGCCAACACGGTCTCGGTCGGCACACCGGGCAACCTGCGCACGATCAGCAACCTTGCGCCGGGCGTGTTTGGGACGGATGCGGTCAACGTCAACCAGTTGAACGCGGCGGTGAACGGCGTCAACAATCTGGTGACGAGTTTCGCCACCTCGCTCTATCAGTTGAACAACCGCATCAATCACGTTCAGCAGAATGCCTTCGCGGGAGCCGCGGTGGCGATCTCTCTGGCCTCGCCGGCAGTGCCGTCGATGCCGGGCAAGACGGCGATCAACGCGGCCTACGGCAACTACGCTGGGCAGTCTGCGATGTCGGTGACCTTCGCGCACCGTCTCGACCTCGCGCCCTACTACGGCGCCTGGAGCGTCAACGGCGGCGTGGGCACCGGCTTCACCGGCGCCTCCCGCGTGGGCGGCAGAATCGGCCTGGGCGTCGAGTTCTAATCTCCGACGCATCGAAAGTAAGGGGGCCTCGCCGATCAGTCGGCGGGGCCCCTGCTTTTTGACGAAAGCCGCAGGGGCGCAGCGCCTTTGGAAAACGGCGTTCGGTCGAGAGCGACTTAAGGAAGCCTCCTCGCGGAAGAACTCCGATGCGCCATCGAGTTCTCATGCGTTACGTAAACGCCGACGCCCTCTCGCGGCGAGACGCGTCGTCGCACGTTGAAAGTCGGATCGCCTGCCGCATTCAAGCGGTCGCCCTGCCCACCCGAGGGGTTCGTTTGAAACGGGAAGCGACTAAGTCTATAAGGCTCGCTACGCGTCCCGGCCGCATCCTGAGCCTTTAGGCCCACCCTTCGAGGCGCGCCTTCGAGGCGCCCCATCAGCTGCCGACCAACAGGCCTGCAAGCGTGGGTCGGCTTTGATATGACGAACGCTCGGCAATCATGATGAAGACAAAACCCAACTCTGGGACGACATTCGAGAGAGTTTTTGAATCCGCAAATGATCTCTTGAATGCGGGCAAGCACGCAGCGGCGAAGGAAGCCTATGAGCGAGCCTATGCGATGGCGCCAAACTGGCAGACCGCCTATGGGCTGGGGCTGGCTTGCGCGAATCTCGGGCTTCGCCCGGACGCGATCCGCTACTATCAAGAGGCGACGCTGCATGACCCTGGCGTGATCGAGCCGCGCGTCAATCTCGCGAATCTTCTACGAGACGGGGGTCAGCATGACGAGGCGCGCTTTCACCACATCGTCGCCTATTCCATCAATCCCCGCCACGCGTTGACCGCCTACAACGCGGCTCTCGCCATGGAGCGGGATAATCAGCCCCGTATCGCGCGTGAATTGCTGCGGCGCTGCCTGCACCTTGATTCCAACTTCGATTTGGCGTGGCGAAGTCTTTCGGGGTTGCCGGCCGAAACGCCGCAACCGGCGGATTTGCCGCCACCGACGACCGATCTGGAAATCTATAATGACGTGCTGAAGCGCGATCTGAGCCGGCAGGAAGAGTTCGATCGCCGATCTCGAAGGCCTATTGGCTCGAGGCGTCACGCATGCGCCCATCATGGTCGACCTGGGCAATCTCTACCTCGCCGTGGGTCGCACCGCCGACGCGGTCGCGATGCAGAGGCGCGCCATTGAGAGAAACGAGTTGCTCGCCTCAGCCCATCATAACCTCGGCGCGGCGCTGGAGGCGTTGGGAGACTATGAGGAAGCGGGTCGCTGCTATCAGCGCGCGCTCGCCTTGTCGCCCGACCTTCTCCAAAGCTGGCTCAATTATGGGCGAATTCTCGCCAACAAGATGGGCCGCCTCGACTGGGCCTGCGACTGCTTCCTGCGGGCGGAGGTCCTCGAACCGAAGGACCCCACGCCGACAATCGAATTCACCAACGTCGCGCAAAAGCTGCGACGGACCAATGATGTCATTGCGGCGATGGAGCGCCTTCGGCAGAAGCATCCAGACAATTTCATGGTCTCGAACAACCTTGGGGCGATCTTGCTCGACCTCAATCGTTTGGACGAGGCGCTAGCTTGTTTCGAGGAGGCGCTGGGCGCCAATCCGGACTCGGCGATGGCTCAGTCGAACGTCGGCGCCGTCTACGAACTCAAAGGCGTCTACGACAAAGCCCTGGCCGCCTATCGGCGCGCCCATGCATTGATGCCGGACTCGAGTTCGATCCTGGCCAGAATTCTACACGTCTCACAGCACCAGTGCGAGTGGGAGGGAATCGACAAGCTCTTCGACGAAGCCATCCGACTGGTGCGCGCCGGCAAGTTCGAGGGGGTCAACCCGTTTTCGCTGATCACCGTGCCTGGAATTGATCGGTTCGATCAGCTGCGCTGCGCGGAAGCCTTCGCGGACGAACGTCTCGGCTATCTCAAGCCGATGGCGCTGCCCCCGGTGAAGCCCTCGGAACGTCGTGGCTCCCGCATTCGCGTCGGCTATCTCTCTTCCGACCTTTACGATCATGCGACCTCCTGGCTGATTGCCGAAACGATCGAATTCCACGATCGTCAAAAGTTCGAGATCGTCGCCTATTCCTACGGCCCCGGCTACGAGACCCCGACGCGTCAGCGGCTCAAGGCGAGCTTCGACCGCTTCGAAGACGTGCGCGATATGACCGACGAGCAGGCCGCCCACAAGATCCGCACAGACGAAATCGATATTCTGATCGACCTCAAGGGCTACACACAGGGATGCCGCACCGGTATCGTCGCCCTGCGCCCAGCTCCGGTGCAGCTCAACTATCTGGGGTTTCCGGGCACGCTCGGCGCCGATTTCGTTGACTACATCGTTTCCGACAGCATCGTGTCGCCGAGCCAATATGCGGACGGCTACAGCGAGAAGATCTTGCGGCTGCCGCATTGTTACCAGCCGAACGACCGGAAACGCCCCCTGCCCCCCGCGCTGACGCGAAAGGAGGCTGGCCTGCCGGAGGAGGGCTTCGTCTTCTGCTCGTTCAACAACGTCTACAAGATCATTCCCACGATGTTCGACGTATGGTGCCGCTTGCTTCGGGAAGCGCCGGGTTCGGTATTGTGGATTTTGTCGAGCAACACGGGAGCTTTCGCCAATCTGCAAAAAGAAGCTGAAAAGCGCGGGGTCGGTGGCGCCCGGCTGATCCTCGCGCCGCGCGTCGGCCTCGCCGAGCACATCGCGCGCTTTCGCTGCGCCGATCTTTTCGTGGACACATTTCCCTGCGCGGCGCACACCACTGCGAGCGACTCGCTTTGGGCGGCCGTTCCGGTCGTCACCATGGTTAGCGACACCTTTGCCTCGCGGGTGGCGGCGAGCCTGCTTGAAGCCGCCGGGCTCCCGGAACTCGTCGCCGACAATTTCGACGATTACTTCCGGATCGCGAGCGACATCGCGACTGATCCGGACAAAGCGCGAGCGCTGAAAGCGAAGTTGGAAGCGGAGCGTATGACCAGTCCGGTATTCGACAGCGTCGCCTACACCCGCGACCTCGAGGCCGCTCTCATAGAGGCGTTCGAAGCCTGGCGGATGGCCGGACCGACTCCATGATCCGCGCTCTTGTGTTCGGATTTACGCTCCTCTCCGCTTGTTCTTTGGCGCTGGCCCAAACCCCCGCGGCGGCGCCGAAGCACATGCTCATAGGCAAGTGGCGTGTGCTATGGACTCTTGATGGACGCACGGCGCGGCTGGTCGTCGACAGCGTTACGCCGGGTCCGGTCGTCACCTCCTTCTCGGGAACCTTCGAGGAAGCATCACAGAGCTGCCCGGCTTCCGGCAGCGTGCTCGATCGGACAAGCATGGTGTATGCGGAGGGCGTCGAATTCTACGCGCATCGACGTGGACGCTCTGGTCGTCATCGGCGTGACCTGTTCCGACCGTGTCATCAAATTCGAGATGCTGGGTCTGCCGGCCGGGGGGATCACCATGTCGGGCCGAGCTTTTCTGAAAAGTCCCGATGGTGCGATGACCGTGGCGCCGGTCGCGGTCGGACGGGAGTCGTGATCTGATGTTCTTGGCGATTCCGCAAAACCCGGCGGCGAGGCGCCTAATGCCGGCCTGCATGTCTTCTTTACGCGCGCTACCGTTGGTTCTCGCAATCTTCGCGTCGCTCTGCGCGGCGCCGCTCTCCGGGTTCGCACAAGAACAGCAAGAAGCGCCGCCGGAGTCCGCGCCAAAGCCGCCTGCGCCCAAGCCGCCAGCGCCGAAGCCCAAACCACCCAAACCCAAGCCCGCGTCTTCGGCCGCGAAGGCCCCGGCCCCTGCTTCCCCAAAGACGGAGCCGAAGGAAGCGCCGAGCGCGGGCGCGCCAACGAACGGCGCCGCTCCGGCCACTGCCGATCCGACGAAGACGCCGCAACATATGCTTCAGGGGAATTGGGTCGTGTTTTGGTACGGAGAAAACAAAGCCACTCCGATGAACATCGCACAAGCCTCCGGCAATAATGGCATCACAACCTTCATGGGCGGCATCGCCACGCTTCAAAACGAGGTTTGCGCGCTCGTCGGCACGGTGCTCGACGACGCAAAGGCGCAGTACGCGGACGGCCCAACCACGAAGTCTCTCGCAATCGCCGCCTATGTGATGATGCGCGCGCAATGCGCCAAGTCACAGATATGGATCGAGGCTTTTGGACTGCCTGACGGCAAGGTCCTCATGTCCGGACGGGCGATGATCGTTTCTTCCGATGGTCAGCGAAGTTACGCGCCGGTAGCGTTCGGCAGGCAAAAGTGAACGAGGCGATCGCGCGAGAAGGGCCTTCGACGCACCCCGTGCCCGCTCCTCGATTTGAGGAAATGATCAGCCTGGCGGAACGCGCCGCCGCGGACGGCGATCATCTCGCCGCGAGCGTCCATGCCCTGGCCGCTTACGCCCTTGAGCCGACCGAGATCAGCGTCGCCAGAGTGCTTGCTCGTGCGCTGCTCGACGCCGGCGCGCCGCTCGAGGCTCTGCACGTCGCAGGCGCAAACGCCGCGCTTTTGGGGTTTGCGTTGCCCGAGCCCTGGCTGCAAGGGCTTCGGCCGGGAGCGACATTGCGCCCGCAGCTCTGCGCGCTCGTCTACGCGCCGAACTGCGCGGCGGTCTGGATCGCTCTCGGAGAGTATTTGGAGGCCGAAGGCCGAGCCCCCCTCGCGCTCGAGGCCTTTCGCATGGGCGCCCATTTCGATGCGAGCAGAGTCGACGCATGGGTCGGGCTGGATCGCGTCGCCCGGGCCGTCGGAGCAACCGAATTCTCGCTCGGCGCGCTCGAGTGGATGGTTCGGCTCCTGCCCGATCACGCGATTGTGCGCAACAATATCGCGGCTTATTATCTGCAGTTTGGCCGCTTCGAAGAGGCCATCCCACACCTCACGCATGCGCTTGAGCTCGCGCCTAATCTTGCCCCCGCAATCGTCAATATGGCGAAGGCGCAGGGTCAACTCGGTCGCTTGCACGAGGTTCTGCCGATTGCGCGTCGCGCTTGCGGCGTCGAGGCGAGCAACGCTGCGCTGCTCCTAGAGACGATACACGCCGCGCACACCGTCTGCGACTGGACCGATCTGCGCGAGCTGCACGCCCGATTCGTCGCTCTTCTCGACGCAGGCGCGCGCGGATTCGGTCCATTTCCATTGATCATGGTCCCCCGCGTGACCGCCATGCATCAACGCCTCGTCGCGGAGAGCTTCGCGGAACTTCTTCGAAGTTCCCAACTCGCGGCCGCCGCCAGCGCGATCCGCTATCGGCCGGAAGTTGCGGATCGCCTATCTGTCGAGTGAATTTCGCGAACATGCCACAGCATGGCTCGTTTCCGAGATCATGGAGTTGCACGATAAGTCTCGCTTCGAGATTTTTGGCGTCGCCACGACTAGGGCGCCCGAAAGCGCGGCGCGCCGTGCTTTCGAGAGGGCCTTCACCCGCATGATCGAGATTGACGCAATGTCGAACTTGGAGGCGGCTGCGCTCATTCGCGAGCTCGGCGTTGACGTTCTGGTCGATCTCAACGGCTACACAGGCGTAATGCGTCCGGGCGTTTTGGCGCTGCGTCCCGCGCCCGTTCAGATCGAATGGCTCGGCTACCCTGGAACCTTGGGCGCGAGCTTTGTCGATGCGATAATCGGAGATCCCGTCCTCACGCCGCCCGGGAGTGAACGCTTTTACACTGAGAGGGTCCTGCGCCTCCCGGTATGCTACCAACCCAATGACCGCCGCCGTCCGTTGCCGCCTCCCCCGGCGCGCCGTAACGTTGGTCTGCCCGAAACCGGGTTGATCTTCTGCAGCTTCAACGCACCCTACAAGATCACCCCAGATGTTTTCGACCTTTGGTGCGAATTGCTGTTGCGCACGCCCGGCTCCGTCCTATGGATTCTCGTGGACGGAGCGGCCGCCCGCGACAATTTGCTCAAAGAGGCGCAGGGGCGAGGGGTTGCGCCGGAGCGTCTGGTCTTCGCGCCTCGGCTGAACTTCGCAGATCATCTTGCGCGCTTTCGCCTCGCGGATCTGTTCTTGGATACGTTTCCCTGTAACGCGCATACGACGGCCAGCGACGCGCTCTGGTGTGGCGTGCCTGTGCTCACGCGCTGCGGCGAGACCTTCGCGAGCCGCGTTGCCGCTAGCTTGGCCTTTGCGGCGGGCGTGCCGGAACTGGTGGTCTCGAGCGACGCCGAATATTTGGAGACTGCATTGCGACTTGCGGGGTCGCCCGCCGAGCTGACAGGACTGAAAGCGCGCCTCGAGGCGTCGCGCCTCGTCGCTCCGCTGTTCGACAGTGTTGCGACGACGCGCGCGCTGGAACAGCTTTATAGCGACGCTTACGCGCATCGCTCGCTTGCTTCGATGTGAGGGTTGCCCGTCTTCGCCCGGAGTTGTCAGCAGGGAGATCTTGTCCCGGGCGAGCTCTCGACGCTGAGAGGAAGGAAGCCCGCAACCTCGTTCGTGTCGTGGGCGCGCGTCCAATCATTTATAAGCGACCACCCGGTAGAAGCCCTGGTTGAACGTCTGCCACTTATCGGTCGCCGGGTTGTATACGCCATGAATGGGTTGTCCCGCCCATACGCCCACATAGATTGCGTCGCTGCGCGCTTCGATGGCGATCGGATTGCCGGCCTCGATGCGGGGAAATCTCCAGGAGACCAGATAGGCGCGCTCGCCGTCGGGCGTAGGCGAAAACCAGAGCTCGACGAAGCGAGGCGTCGCTTCAAAGCGATGTTTGAAGAAGAATGTTGTCGAGACCGCATTGCTCACCGGCTGATAGCCGGAGTCGTAACATTCGAGGCCGTCCACTCCACAGGAGGCGCGTGAGCTCGCGCCGAACACCTGCCAGATCAGCCCGAAAGCAAGAGTAACCATCGCGAGCGTGAGGGTCGTAAGCCAGATACGCAGGCCACGGATGCGATCTTCGTAATAGCTATTATCCTGGTCGTTCATCGTCTCTAGCCTCGAATTGCGTCACACTTGCCGAATCGCGTCACTTACTGACCATCTGACGAAAGCGACGATGGTTCTAACGCGAATGCAGGGCGAAGGTAAGCCCGCCCCAGAGAGCGTCGCGGTAAAATGGATGGAGCGCGGCGAAGCCGCCCAAATCCCAGCGACGAAGCCGTCGGGGACGTTTCGAGGGCAGGTTGAAAGTCCATGCGGTAATGATCTATCTTTGGCCGAAGCCGGGGCAACTCATGAATTGCGAGGCTGCACGGCAGACAAGTTTTGGTTCAGCAACTGTGGGGCGGTAATGGATTCGGTTATCGAGGCAGTGGACGCCCGACACGGGCGATTTTTCGTCCTCCGCAACGACTTGTTCATCAGCCGCTCGATGATCGAGTATGGGGAATGGACGGAAAGCGAGTTCACCCTCATGGCGCAGCTGCTGCGGCCCGGAGACACCGTGATCGACGTGGGCGCCAACATCGGATGCCTGACGGTGCCCTTCGCCCGAACCGTTGGCCCCCAGGGATGCGTATATGGTTTTGAGCCCCAGCCGGGGCTTTACCGGCTGCTGGCCGCCAACACGGTCATCAACGGACTGCATAATGTGCGCCTCTTCAATGCCGCCTGCAGCGATCGGCCGGACGTCGTGGCCTTCGACGAGGCGGATTACACCGCCGCCGCCAATTATGGCGCACTCTCCGTGGAGGCGCTGACGCGGCAAGTGTCGCGGTTCAGCCGACAAACGCTCATCGTGACGCTGGATGCGGCAATTCAGCATGAGCAGGTGCGTCTGATAAAAATCGACGTGGAGGGAGCAGAAGCGGCCGTGCTGCGGGGAGCGCGTGAACTCATCCGAAGAACGCGTCCGGCGCTTTACGTGGAGCTTGAATTCCCACATCTGGCGCCTGAAACCCTCGAGCAAATATTCGAATTGAACTACGAAGCGTATTGGCACATTCCCTCTTTGTTTGAGGAGCATAATTTTTGCAACAACAAGAATAACGTATTCGAGGGAATCTGCTGCGTGAACGCGCTGTGTCTGCCACAGGAGGCCAAGGCGCCCGTTCAAGGTCTGCGGCGCGTCGCAAGCGTCAACGACTATCCGGTAGCCCGTAAATGATAGACAGCCCCAAGCGTGTCCCCAACTCGGCTGTAACTATGGCGTTGTGAACAGCGACGTCGTCATCGCAGAGGCAGAGCTGCAGGGCTCGAGCGTTATCGCGAGCGAGTTGACGAAGGCCATCGGATCCTATCGACCCTGGGGCTGGACGCTTGACCCCGCAACGCTATCTGCAACTGCGCAAAGAAGGCTGAGGGTCGCTTCACCATGCAAAAAGGGATTTTATACATTCTCGCAGCCTTCGTCGTCCTCATCCTTCTCGCCGCGAGTCTCGCCGGTCCCGTCATGAGCGCCGTTGAAAAACCGAAATACACTTTGGCGGATCGGATCGAGGAGGTCGAGATCCGGGACTATCCGCCCATGATCGTCGCAGAAGTCGAAGTCGCTGGCGAGCGAAAGGCTGCGATCAGTCAGGGCTTCAAACGCATCGCCAATTATATCTTCGGAGACAATTCGCCCAGGCGGAAGATCGAAATGACGGCGCCGGTCACGCAACAGGCGTCGGGTGAGAAGATCGCGATGACGGCGCCTGTCATGCAGGAAGCGGGGACGGATCTTTGGAAGGTTCGCTTCGTCATGCCCGCAAGCTATCGCTTGGAGACGCTTCCGACGCCAAACGATAAGGGCGTCACGCTCATCGCATTGCCTCCCCAGCGTTATGCCGCGTTGACCTTCTCGGGTCTCGCGACCGAGGACAGCATCGCCAGTCACAAGCGGGTTCTGTTCGACACCCTCGCCAAGCACGGCGTTTCGCCCCAGGGCGAAGCGGTCTTGGCGTTCTACAATCCGCCCTGGACTTTGCCCTTCCTGCGCCGCAATGAGATCTTGATCAAGATCGCGTCGTAGCCGAGCTGCCGGAACTCTATTCACGCACCGGTCAGAAACCGCTGGCGGCGCGCGACTATAGTCGCGCCGCCTTTTCTCCCAAGCGCTAACGCCGGGCCTTGCGTCGCTCACTCCGCCGCTTGGCGCATCTCGGCATAGGCGCATTGCGCGGGCTGCGCCTTCTCCGGCCGGCGAAGGGGAAGGATTTTTGCCTCGGTGAATGGCAGCTCCAAAGTGCGCCACACGTCCACGAGCGCCTCAACGAGCGTGGCCACATGCTCTTCGTCGTGGCGCGGCGTGGGAGTAATGCGAAGGCGCTCGGTTCCGATCTCGACCGTCGGGTAGTTGATCGGCTGAACATAGATCGCGTGACGCGTCAGCAACAAATCGCTCGCCGCCTTGCAACGGGCCGCGTCTCCCACCATCAGCGGCACGATGTGCGACGGGTTGTCGAGGATCGGCAGGCCCGCCGCACGCAAGGCGTGCTTAGTCAGCGCGGCCATGTGCTGATGACGCGAACGCTCCTCCTGCAACTCCTTCAAATGCCGTACCGCCGCGCAGGCGCTGGCCGTCACCATGGGCGGCAGCGATGTCGTGAAGATGAATTGCGGCGCATAGCTGCGCACGGCGTCGACGATGGCCGCGCTCGCCGCAATATAGCCGCCGAGGGCGCCGAAACCCTTGGCGAGCGTGCCCTCAATCACGTCGATGCGATGATCGACGCCTTCACGCTGGCAAATTCCGCCGCCTCGGGCTCCATACATCCCGACGGCGTGAACTTCGTCGATATAGGTTAGCGCATTATACTTCTCCGCGAGTGCGGCGATCTCGGCCACGGGCGCGATGTCGCCGTCCATCGAATAAAGGCTTTCGAAGACGATGAGCTTGGCGCGCTCCCGTCCCGCCTCGGCGAGAAGCTCTTCCAGATGCCTGAGATCATTGTGCCTGAACACCTGCTTTTCGCATCCGGAACGGCGCACGCCCTCGATCATCGAATTGTGGTTGAGGGCGTCACTGAGGATCAGGCAGTTCGGCAAGAGCGACGCGATTGTCGAGATGCCCGCGAGATTTGATATCCAGCCCGAGGTGAAGAGCAGCGCCGCGGGCTTGCCATGCAAATCGGCGAGCTCGGCCTCGAGCTCGACGAGCGGATTATGCGTGCCGGAAATATTGCGGGTGCCGCCGGCGCCGGCGCCGTGGCGCCCGACGGCCCGCGCGGCTGCATCCATGGTTTTCGGGTGTCCGCCCATTCCGAGATAGTCATTCGAACACCAGATCGTGACCTCGCGCGGCGCTTGGCTCTCGCCCTCGGGACGCCAGAGAGCGAGCGGAAAACGCGCGGCGTCGCGCTCGAGATTGGCGAAGACGCGATAGCGGTTCTCGGCCTTGAGGCGCGCGATCGCACAATGAAAGTAATTTTCGTAGTTCGACGCCATTGGTTTCATCGGACTCTCCCACTGTTCGGCGTGCACTTCGGCGGCGCAGAGAGGCGCCGCCCTCCAATATCGGCTTTAGACCCGACCCGCCGCCTGCGAGGAGCGCAGAACGGCAAATTGCAGCGACGCATGCTCGGCTTTTTCGGCTGTCGCGTCCTGAACTTCGATTGTGTCTTGCGGTCCGGACTTGACGCCCCAAGACCACAGCGCGTTGACGTGTACCGGCGCGACGAGGAACCAATGTTCCGCAACTGCAAGCATCACGAGCGTCGCCAAGATCGCGAAGCCTGCGGCTTCAAAATCGGTGCTGGCGGCAAAAGCCCGTTGCGCCAGAAGCACCATGACGATGGTCGACAGCGTGACGGAAATCGGAAAGAACAGGTTCATCGGCCGGCGCCTCATGAAGCTCACGAGATAGCGCATATGCTCCGGCAACAGCTCTTCGTTCAGATTGGGCACGCCGAAGTAGACGTTGATCTTGGCGCTGCTGTGCATCCACCAAAGCGCGAGGAACGTCCAGAGCCCGAATTGGTTGGGCGCGCGATAGATGAGGAGCGCCAACAGCAAGGCGAAGCCGAGCAGCGCGACCTCGTGGTAGAGGCTCGTGCGAAGCGCCTCGATGAAGCGGCGCCAGCCGCGGCAATCTGGTGGGCAGACCGTCTTGCACGGACCGGTCACGTAACCCGTGTAAAAGCTCACCAACTGCCAGGCGAATGCGGCGAGCCCGCTCGCGAAGGCGCAATAGGCCGCAGAATCGGTCGTGCGCGTGCTGGAGACGATTAGTCCCCAGACTGCAACTCCCAATAGCGCGGTCGCAATAGCCATGCTGACGGCAAACGTGCGGCGGCTCAAGCCGTCGAGATAGAGAATGGCGCCCGTGCTGGCCCACCAAAGGGCCAGAGTCCCGAGCACAGGCAGGGCGAAGGCGCTCATGCGTAAACTCCCTTCACCAGATTGGCGCGAGGCGCACGACCGGCGGCAGCGCATTGGGCTTCGCCGGAATGAGATAAAGTCGCAGAAATTCGATCGATGCGCGTGCCGCACAGACCGCTTGCGTCACCCTGCCGAAAAGACCGCCGCGGGCTTTGGCCGTAGCGCTCGCCCGCCCAATCTCCGAGAGTCGCTCGAGACCTTGCTGAAATCGGGGATTGTCGAGATCGAGCGTGAGCGGGAAGACCTGCCGCGAAATCTCCGAAGTCAGGCGCAACACCTTCAGGTCGAACTCGGTCGGCTCGAAGCCGATGGCCTTGTGAAAGGCGGGCCGCGCATGATCGCGCACATACATGGTGGCGAAGACAGCGAGCAGGAAAAACTTGACCCAATAGACATTGAAACCCGAAAGAAGCTCGGGATTGGCGCGCATGAGCAGCGCGAAGGCCTCGCCGTGTCGGAATTCGTCATTGCACCACTTCTCAAACCATTTAAAGATCGGATGAAAGCGGCGGTCGGGATGACGTTCGAGCTGGCGATAGATCGTGATGTAGCGGGCGTAGCCGATCTTTTCAGAAAGATAGGTGGCGTAGAAGATGAACTTCGGCTGGAAGAACGTGTATTTCTTTGTCTTGCGGAGAAAATCGAGATCGATGCCGATGCCGAAGTCCTTGAGCGTGTCGTTGATGAAGCCCGCATGACGAGATTCATCACGGGCCATGAAAGCGAAGAGCTCGCGCATGTCTGGGTTCTTGGCGCGGCGCTTCATCTCGGCATAAAGCACGCAACCCGAAAATTCCGCGGTGATCGAGCTGATGAGGAAATCGCGAAACTCTTTGGCGAGATCATCGGGAATATCTGAAAAGTCTAAGTCGAATTCGCCGTTGCGCAGAAAATGCTTGTTGTTGGGATCAGCGCGCATTTCGGACATAAGTGCATCCCATTCGCCGCGAACGCTGCTGACGTCCAGCCGGTCCAGCGCGTCGAAGTCCGTCGTGTAGAAGCGCGGACTGAGGAGCGTGTTCGATTGCGCTTCCTTCGTGGCTTCGAGTGAGATGGGGTAATGCGCAGCCACGGTCATAGCGCTCTCCTGTCGGTGAAGCTGACTTCATAAAGTTCGGTCAGGGCGAAGATGCTCGCGAGTTCAATCCAGAGGCGTTCGAGTAGCCCAGCGCGCAAGATGGTGGCGCGTCTTTCCACGAGGATGCGCGCGCCATAAGGCGCTGAAGTCGGTGCCTCATGCACGAAAACCCTGTCGCCGGGCTCGGCGTAATACCCCTTTGCGATCACCACGTTCGACAGGAGTCGCTCCGGCGTGTTCTCGATCTCGACGGTGCAGGTCGTCTCGATGCGGTGCGGAAGGATTGGGCGGAGCTGTGTCACTTCGACCTCCGTTGCGCCGCGAAGAATTCGGCGAAGGCGCCGGCGTTGGTGGGACCGAAGGCATTGAGCCCAATGCGCCGGCTTGTCGCCGGGTCCGCTAGCCAGATCTCGCCTTCCTGTGAGGTTTCGAGGAGGAAAGGCGTCGTCGCGTCTAGTCCGGAACGCCGACGCTCACGCGCCAAGCCCCGCAGGGTCGAACGAATGAAGCCGTTGGTGCCCGGCGCGACGCTGTAGATCGCCGCGCCACTGGCTACGTTGCGCACCAGGATCGAGCCGTCCTCCTGGTCCTCGAATGCAAGCCTCAAAGTTTCTACGCTTGTCGTCGCGGGAAGTTGCTGTGTTCCGACGCCGCTGTAATGCGCCATCGCCGCCGCAAGGAAAGAGAAGACGACGAGCGCCGCAGCTCCCAAAAGCACGGGCCTCGGCAGGTCGCCACTTTTCGCGCCAGAATGGGTGGGGCTGTGTGTCATCCTGCTCTTCCCTCTCGGCTCAAGCGGCGGCCGCGACGCCTGGGGCGTCGATCGGCGCGGCGGACACTTCGGGACGTTCGCTTCCAGTCATCGTAACCTCTGTCGGATCGAGTTCAGCGATGACGGCGCGACGCAGTATCTCGGCGACCTTCGCACCATCCGGAACGCTGCGCAGCGTCGGTTCCGGCTGCTTGACGCAGAAGGGACGGGCATGCGGCCAGAGATGGAGGTAGGCAATGCGCTGACCATTGGTGAGGGCCAACGAAATATCGCCTGTACCATCCGGAAAGACGCGGACCCCGGCCGAGGCCAGTTGCGAATAGGGCAGATTGAAGAACACCGGCAGAGCGACGCCGATCCTCATGACGATCCGGCCCGAGGTCACCACATAGAGCGTCGTGCGCGCCGAGAGCCAACCGAGCAGTGCGAGCAGCGCAAGCGTCGCCAAGCCCGCAGCGAGCGTATATGCCGCAGCCAAGAGCCCGCCGCCTTCGCGCGCCGTGAAGGAGTTCCAAACGGTCATCGCCGCAAAATAGATCGCGACATAGTCCGCCCGGAACGCGCGGCGGGTCATCGCGCGCCAATCCGGACGTCCGTGCCAGAGGACTCTTTCGCCTGGAGGGAGGTCGGCGGGAAGCAGCTTTTCGAAATTTACGGTTCTCATAGCAGCGGCTCCGCGCGTTGGGGCGTCGCATAGAGCGTGCCGGCGCCATAGAAGGCGGTGATCATCTCTTCCTCAAGCAGCGTCACCTTGTCGGGATCGCGCGTCTTTGGAGCTTTGGAGAAATCATCGCCCAGCACCGCTTCCACACGCACCACGCCACGGCGCCCATCGACATTCGCGAAGGGCGCCGGGAGCAGAACGGACGCGGCGCCCTCTTTGGGAGTCACTTCGTAGTAGCGCAGCAGGCCTTCGCTGCGATCGACCCAGATGTCGCTCACGACGCCGCCGCGAACATTGTCGGCGCCGAGAACCGGAAAGCCGACCGGATTCACATCCTCGCTCGCCACGGCGAAATTGGTCGCGACACGCAACGGCGCGAGGAGGTCGCGCCCGTCATTGGTCTTCTCGGTTTCATCGCTGCGCAGCGCATAGGCGCCTGGACCGACGCCCGCGAGCAGCGGATCGCCAATCGGCTCGAGCGGGGCGCCGGGGAAAGGCGCGGCCTTGACGGCGTTGAGCGGTCGCGAGTTTTCGTCGAAAGCCGGGGCGAGAATGGTCCGCCCGTCGGCGCGGCGGAAGATTTTTGGTCTGGGGATGAACACCGAATTGCGATTGCCCTTCGTTCCCGTGGCCTCGCATTCGAGTGGATAACCTTCCCGACGGTCCTCGCTGCGCAAGTACCAGATCAGCCCTCCAAAGAAGAGGAAGAAGGCGTAGAGCACCGCCTGCGCTACGTCGATATGCTGCGTGATCGCTCCTCGGATCATGGCATGCCTCGCGGGTTCAAGGTTGAGGGGGTGAGGTTGAAAGTCTTGGGTCGCGGCGCGCGCGCGAAGCGCACGAGCGGCCCAATTGTGACGAGCGTTGCGAAAAGCAAGGCTATTTCGAGGGCGTAGACGATCGAATAGCCCGTGACCGACGCTTGCAGCGCCTCGCCCAGATCGCCTCTTTCAGCGAGTTGCTGTCCGACGTCGTGCAGAAATCCGCTGCTCGCGATGGCGAGGCCTGCGGCCGTCGCTTGCGCCGCGCCCCAGGCGCCGAGCGCCAGACCGCGGTCCTCCGGGCGCGCGAGCTCCATCGACGCGGTGAGCGTTCCATGCGCAAAGAAGCCGCCGCCGACGCCGATGAGCATGACGCCCAGCGCGAAAAGCGAAGGGGACTCCGCCGGTGCGGCAAAAATCACGGCGGCGAAGGCGACGATTCCAACGATCGCGCCGCAAGCCGCCACGCGGTGCGCGTCGGAGCCACGCGATAGCGCGCGCGCCGCCAGCAGCAGACCGGCCCCGCCGCCCGCCGCGAGCATCGCTGTCAGCGCCGTCGTCGCACTGACGGGCAAGTGCAAGATTTTACCGCCATAGGGCTCGAGCAGAATGTCTTGCATGCTGAAGCCGGCTGTGCCGAGGGCTGTCGCAAGCAGGCGCCGGCGTGTGCGTTCCACGCCCGCAAAGCTCGACCAGGCCGCCCCGAAATTTGCGGCCGGCGAGGCCTCGACGTTCGGGCGCCGCGGTTCCTGCTTCCATAGAGCGAAGGCGTTGAGGAGGATCGTGACGACCGCGGCGCCCTGCACGACCTGAATGAGCCGTAGCTCGCTGAAATCATGGAGCAGCGCTCCGAAGGTGAGAGCGCTTGCGCCCATGCCGAGCAGGAGCATCGCGCAGAGCAGCGCGACCACCTTGGGGCGCGCTTGCGCCGGCGCGAGATCCGTCGCAAGCGCGAGACCCACGGTCTGCACCGTGTGCAGGCCGCCCCCGACGAGCAGAAATGCAAGCGCCGCCGCCGCCTGTCCCACAGCGATTGGCCCGGTCGTGTCGCCCGACAGGATCAGCAACGCGAAAGGCATGATCGCCAGGCCGCCGAATTGCGACATCGTGCCCAACCAAATGAAGGGCGACCGCCGCCAGCCGAGCACTGAGCGATGCGTATCCGAGCGAAAGCCCACGAGTGCGCGAAACGGCGCGACCAGCAGCGGCAGGGCGAGCATCAGCGCGACGATCCATGGCGGAACCGAGAGCTCGACGATCATGACGCGGTTGAGCGTGCCGATGAGGAGCACGGCGGCCATGCCGACGGTCACTTGGAACAGCGACAGACGCAACAGGCGCGGCATTGGGAGCTCTGCCGTGCCGGCATCGGCAAACGGCAGCAGGCCCGGGCCGAAACGCATAAGCCCCTTTATGATCGCCGCGCGCGCCAGCCTCATGAGCGTCGCGCCTCCCACGCCTGCGAAATGTAAAAGCCTCTCGCAACGCGATAGGTCTGGATCAGGCCCCAGCCACGCAACGTCTCTTCCGCCTCGAATAGCCGCTCCAGCCTGCGCTGCGATACCGGCGCGATGGCGGGGGAACGATTCCCCCGAGGAAACCATTGTCCGACGGCGTGCATCACGCTCAGCGCCGGCGTGCGCGGCGCAATGGTGAAGACCATCCCCTCCGAAACGCGTTGCGCGAGAGCCCCGAGCGTCCCCACGATGTCTGCGCCTTCGTAGTGAATCAGACTGTCCATGGCGACGACATAATCGAAGCCCCCAAACGCCGGATCGCGCAGATCGCCAACGATGAATTCGATGCGGCCGCCGTTGAGCTCGCGGGGCAAGCGCTCGGCCGCATGCGCGACGAGCGACGCGGAAACGTCCACCGCGACGACATGGGCGCCGCGCCGCGCCACCTCCAGGGCCAGCGCGCCCGTGCCGCAACCGGCGTCGAGCAGGCGCGCGCCGCGAAGATCTTCGGGAAGCCAGGAGAGGAGCTTCCGCCGCATCTCTTCTCGTCCGGCGCGCACCGTGGCCCGCACGCGCCCAACCGGCGAATCCGAGGTGAGGCGCTTCCAGGCTTCCGACGCCGTGCGGTCGAAATAGGCTTCGAGCTCGCCGCGTCTTGCAATGTAAGTTGGCGTCGTCATCAGTCGAACCCCAGGAATTCGAAGAGGTCGCGATCTTTCATCGGCGTTGCGGGAAGCGCGTCGACGCCGGCCCAAAGCTGCTCGGCGAGTTGCAAATATTCTTGCTGCACGGCCACCAGCTCGGGCGAAGGCTCCATTTCGAACAATGTCGACTTCTTGAGCCGGCTGCGACGCACGACGTCGAGATCTTGAAAATGCGCCAGTCGCTTCAGCCCGGTGGCGTCGTTGTAGCGGTCGAGCTCGTCGGTCTTGGCGCTTCGGTTGGCGATCACGCCGCCAAGACGCACCTCGTAATTCTTCGATTTCGCCTGAATGGCGGCGACGATCCGGTTCATCGCGAAGATCGAATCGAAATCATTGGCGCTCACGATCAGCCCGCGTTCGGCGTGCTGCAGCGGCGCCGCGAAGCCGCCGCAGACGACGTCGCCGAGCACGTCGAAGACCACAACGTCCGTGTCTTCGAGCAGATGATGCTCCTTGAGCAGCTTAACCGTCTGTCCGACGACGAAGCCCCCGCAACCGGTTCCGGCCGGCGGGCCGCCCGCCTCGACGCACATGACGCCGTTGTATCCTTCCGCCACGAAATCCTCGACACGGAGTTCTTCTGCGTGGAACTTCACCGATTCAAGCGCGTCTATGACCGTCGGGATGAGACGCTTCGTCAAGGTGAACGTTGAATCGTGCTTGGGATCGCAGCCGATTTGCAACACGCGCTTGCCGAGCTTGGAGAAGGCCACGGAAAGATTGGACGAGGTGGTGCTCTTGCCGATGCCCCCCTTGCCATAGATCGCGAACACCTTCGCCGTTCCGATCGAGATGTCTGGATCGAGTTCGACTTGGCAAGAGCCTTCCGGCGCGACTTTTCTGAGGGCGATGTTCATGCCGCAATCTCCGTGGCGACGCCTTCGAGGCGGTCTTCGAGCTCGTCGCCCGCGTCTCGTAGCGCAGCGAGCACGTCTTCATCGGGGCGCCAATAGCCGCGCTGATGCGCCTCCATGACGCGCTGGGCGAGACGCGCCGACGCTGTCGGGTTCAGCTCGGCGAGACGTCGGCGCATTTCGGGATCGAGCACATAGGTGCGGGTGATCTGTTCGTACACCCAGGGATCGACCTGTCCGGTTGTCGCGGACCAGCCCACGGTGTTCGTGACATGCGCCTCGATTTGACGCACGCCCTCGTAGCCGAATTTGAGCATGCCCTGGTACCACTTCGGGTTGAGCACGCGGGTCCGCGTTTCGAGGGCGACCTGTTCGGAAAGCGAACGGACCTTGCCTTCGCCGCAGGTCTGATCGCTGATATAAATCGGCGCCGGCTTGCCGCCCCGCGCGCGCCCCGCCAGGCGGCCCATGCCGCCGAGACTATCGAAATAATGATCGATGCTCGTCACGCCGAGCTCGACGCTGTCGAGACTCTGATAAGCGAAGTCGACGAGCGACATCACGCTTTGCAAGAGATCGGTCTGCTTCGCCGCTCCGCCGCGGCGATCGTAGGCGAAGCACTTGCGGCGCGAATAGACTTCGGAAAGCTCGTCGGGGTCGGTCCAGTTCGCGGCGTCGACGAGCATTCCGACATTGGCGCCGTAGGCGCCTTCCGCATTGCTGAAGATGCGCAGCGCCGCCGTTTCGATGTCGCAACCATGCTTGGCCTGATGCGCCAGCGCGTGCTTGCGCACGAAGTTCAACTCTTCCGGTTCTTCCGCCGTGGCGGCCAGGAAGCAGGCCTCCGCCAGCAGCTTTGTCTGCTGCGGCAAGAGATCGCGGAAAATGCCCGAGAGCGTGACGACGATATCGATGCGCGGGCGCCCGAGCGCGGCAAGCGGCCTGAGAGCTGCGCCACAGAGACGGCCATAGGCGTCGAAGCGCGGCTCGGCGCCGAGCATCGCCAGGGCTTGAGCGATCGGCCCGCCCTCGCTCTTGAGATTGTCCGTGCCCCAGAGCACGATTGCAACGCTCTCGGGGAGCGGGTTGCCGTCTGCGACGTAGCGCGAGAGCACGCGCTCCGCCTGCACGGCTCCGTCCCCCATCGCATAGGCGCTCGGTATTCGCAGGGGATCGAAGCCGTGCAGGTTGCGCCCCGTCGGCAGAATGTCGGGCGTCCGCAAGAGGTCTCCACCGGTCACCGGCCGAATGAAACGTCCCTCGAGCGCGCGCAGCAGCGCGGGAATCTCGTGATCCTCGGTAAGCAGTCTGTTCGTCTGCGCGAGCCGCGCAAAGGCGGTCCTCGCCGCTTCGCTCGCATCCCCGCAAGCGCGCGCCGCGGCCTCGTAGGAAGCGCCGCCGAGCAACGCTCCGACGCCCTCGCGCGCATTCGCAACGCCGAACGACGTCTCCGCGACGGCCGTCAGCGTCTCCAGCCGCTCCGCTTGGGACATCCCTTCGCCAAGAACATGCATGCCGTGTGGGATCAGCGCATATTCGCATTCGGTGATTGCGCTCGTCAGTCGGGTGATGTGTCTATCGGCCTCGGCCCCCCATGCCGGCTCTGCGGGCGCAAGATCTACGGCTGCGGCCTGCGTCTGTATGAGGGCCGCGAGCTGCTTGCGCTCCTCTTGCGCTTCGGGCGGGGCGGCGCGATGGCGTTCGACCGACGCTTTGAGATCGAGCAAGCCGCGATAGAGGCCCGCCTGCGTGACGCTCGGCGTGAGGTAGCTTACGAGCGTCGCGGCGGAACGCCGCTTCGCGATCGTTCCCTCTGACGGGTTGTTTGCCGCGTAGAGATAGACGTTCGGCAGCCCGCCGATGAGCCGATCAGGCCAGCAGGTGGCGGATAAACCGACCTGCTTACCCGGCATGAACTCCAACGCGCCATGCGTGCCGAAATGAAGCGCGACGTCGGCGCCGAAATCCTCGCGGATGTAGCGATAGAAGGCGGCGAAGGCGTGGGTCGGCGCGAAGCCCTTCTCGAAGAGCAGGCGCATCGGATCGCCTTCATAGCCGAGGGCGGGCTGCAAACCGACGAAGACATTGCCGAAACGCTCGCCCAGAACGAGCAACGCGCTTCCGTCGCTTTGATGACGGCCCGGCGCCGGACCCCATTGAGACTCGATTTCGGCGAGGTGCCGCTCGCGGCGCACATGGGTTTCGGCCGGAATACGCGCTTGAACATTGGCGTTTGCGCCATAGCGTGCGGCGTTGCCGACAATAATGCGTTCGCGCAGCGCCTCTTCGCTGGCGGGGACATCGACCGTATAGCCCGCCGCCGCCATGCTCTTGAGGAGCTTGTGGAGCGACGCAAAAACACCGAGGAAGGCCGCCGTGCCGGCGGCGCCGGCATTGGGCGGGAAGTTGAACAGAACGATCGCGACCTTGCGCTCCGAGACCGGGCGGCGCGGCAGCATCGCCAGACGCTCCACGCGCTCAGCAAGCCGATCGACACGCTCCGGAAGCGGCGCCAGATCGCGTGCGACGTCGTCCAGAGAGCGACTGGATCGCCCCCCGAACACCATCGGATTTATCGATCCGTCGAGTTCGGGAATCGCGACCATCATCGTCGCCTCGATGGGGGAGAGTCCGCCGTCGGAATTCTCCCACTGCTCGATCGTTTGAAATTCCAGCGCTTGGGCCGCTACATAAGGAACGTCGAGCTTCGCCAGCACCTCCTCGGCGGCTTTGGAGTCGTTGAACGCCGGGCCGCCAACAAGCGAAAAGCCCGTGAGCGAGACGAGGGCGTCGATGACGGGAGCGCCCTGGCGCATGAAGAAGCTGTTGATTGCCGGACGCGCGTCGAGGCCGCTCGCAAAGGCCGGGACCACCGCGAAGCCTCGAGCCTCCAGCGCGCCGATGACGGCGTCGTAATGGGCTGTGTTGCTCGCCAGGATGTAGGAGCGCATCAGCAGAAGGCCGATCGTCCCGCGTCCGCCGGCCACAGGCTCCGGCAGAGCCTCGGCTGACTGCGAAACGCGGCCCGGCATGCGCGGATGATACACGCCAAGTTCGGGATATTCGATCGGCGGAGCCGCCTTGAGAATCTTGCGCAGCGGCGCGTTCGCGCCGCCTGCGTAACGGCCGGAGAGGAATCGGACGAGATTTATGACATTGTCATCCGATCCGCCGAGCCAATATTGCAGGGTCAGGAAATAGGCGCGGACGTCCTGCGCCGCGCCGGGAATGAAGCGCAGGATGCGCGGGATGCGTCGCAACATCGCGAGTTGCCGCGCACCGCCTGTCTCGGAAGGCTTCTTGCCCCCGCGTAACTTTTTCAGCAGCGACAAGGCCCCACCCTTTTCGCCGGCCATGTCGAAGCGGCCGATGCGGGTGAGCTTGACGATTTCCGGGGCCGACATGCAGCACACGACAGCGTCGCAGCTCTCGCGACGGGCCTTCAGCGCCGGCAATATGGCCTGCGCATGCTCCTCCATGAACATCATCGTCACCACGATGATGTCCCCTGTGGAAATGTCCTTGACGCAACGTTCGACCGCCTTCGGGTCGTTCCAATCCGCCGCAGCGTGGAAGGAGAGTTCGAGTCCCGGGATCTGTCGCTGCAGCGACTTGCGCGCACGGTCGGTCGCGCTCGCCAAGTGATTGTCGAGGGTGACAATCACGAAGCGGAAGCGAGCGGGCTCAGCGGCTGAAATGGGCTTTGGCATCGTAGAGAGTCTCCACCGTGATGCGGGCCAGGCCGCGCTCGCGCGCGAATGTTTCGGTGTTGCGGCGCGCCTTGCCGCGCACGAAGATAGGAATCTTCTTGAGTTCCTTTTCGGCGTCGTCGTTCCAATCGACGACGATCGGCGACGCGGGGTCGAGCGGCGTCTTGGCGCCGAGATGCGAAGGCGCCGCTTCTTCATGGAATTCGGCGTCGCCCCTGAACATCGTCAGCAGATGTTCCTCGAGACCCATCATCAGTGGATGCACGCAGGCGTCGAAGAGGACGTTTGCGCCCTCGAACCCCATGTGCGGAGAAAAGCGCGCCGGATAATCCTGCACATGGGCAGGCGCCGAAATCACCGCGCAGGGGATCGCGAGGCGCTTCGCGACATGCCGCTCCATCTGGGTGCCGAGCACGAGTTCGGGCGCAAGCTCCGTGATTTTTGCCTCGACTTCGAGGTAATCGTCGGTGATGAGCGCTTCGAGGCCGTAAAGCTTGGCGGCCTCGCGCGTCTCGCGCGCGAATTCGCGGGAGTAGGTTCCAAGTCCGACGACCTTGAAACCGAGTTCGGTCGCCGCGATGCGCGCAGCGGCGATCGCATGCGTCGCATCGCCGAAGATGAAGACGCGCTTATCGGTCAGATAGGTCGAATCGACAGAATGCGACCACCATACGGCGCGCGGAGCCTCTTCCTCGATGAGCGCGGTCGCATCGAGCCCGGCGAGCCTTGCTGCCTCTGCAATGAAGTCGCGCGTCGCGCCGACGCCGAGCGGCGCAAGCTTCGTGAAGGGCTGGCCGTGGGTCTTTTCCAGCCATTGCGCGGCAGGCAGTGCGATCTCCGGATACAAGACGATGTTGAACGCGGCGTCGGGCAATCGGCGAAGATCCGCGGGAGTCGCGCCGAGCGGCGCCACGACGTTGATCTCGACGCCCAGACGGCGCAGGAGGAAGGAGATCTCGCGCAGATCGTCGCGATGACGAAAGCCCAAGGCCGTCGGGCCGAGGATATTGCAGCGGCGCGCCGCTTCCGCCCCGCGCTCGCGGCGCGGCCCGGAGAGATGGCGCACGAGCTGGTAAAAGGTTTCAGCCGCGCCCCAATTCTCTTTCTTCTGATAAGCGGAGAGCTCCAATCCGATGACCGGGATCGGCAATCCAAGCGTCTTGGCGAGACCCGCCGGGTCGTCCTGGATGAGTTCGCCGGTGCAAGAGGCGCCGACGATCATGGCCTGCGGCTTGAAGCGCTCATAGGTCTGCCGAGTTGCGCTCTTGAAAAGTTCCGCCGTATCGGAGCCGAGGTCGCGACCCTCGAAGGTCGTATAGGAAACGGGCGGACGCTCTCCGCGCCGCTCGATCATCGTAAACAGCAAGTCGGCGTAAGTGTCGCCTTGCGGCGCATGCAGCACGTAATGCAACCCTCGCATCGCGGTGGCGACGCGCATCGCGCCGATGTGGGGAGGGCCTTCGTAGGTCCAAAGCGTGAGCTGCATGGCCTAGACCTCCAGCCTAGCGCGGCGGTCGAGCGGTCGGGCGAAGAGCGCCGCGAGATCGCCCGCCTGCTCGTAGCCCTGGATGGGCGAGAACAGCAGTTCGATCGACCATTTCGTTGTGAAGCCTTCGGCCTCCAGGGGATTGGCGAGGCCGAGTCCGCAAACCACAAGATCGGGCTTGGCGGCGCGGCAGCGATCGAGCTGGTCGTCGAGGCTCTGTCCCTCGGTCAGACGCAGGTCGGAAGGCAGGAGCGCGAGATCCTGTGCAAGATGCTGGCGATGTAAGTAAGGCGTGCCGACTTCGACGAGCCGCATCGACATCTCGCGCGAAAGGAAGCGCGCCAGCGCCGGCTCCAGTTGCGAATCGGGAAAGAAAAAGACGCTCTTGCCGGCGAGCGTCGCCCTGCGGCTTTGCAGCGCCGCCGCCGCGCGCGCGCGCCCCGGCGCCGTCGCGGCTTCGAATTTTTTCCATGGTACGCCGAAAGCCGCGGCGGCCGCGCGAAGCCAAGCCGTCGTCCCTTCGACGCCCAGCGGGAAACAGGCGTCGATGCGCTTGGCGCCGCGCTCTTCGAGAGCGCGCGCCGCATCGCGCAAGAAGGGATGTGCGAGAAGAAACGACGTGTTGGGGCCGATCGGGGGGAGATCGGCGGCGCGGCGCATGGGGAGGAAACGCGTCGGCGCTATCCCCAACACATCGAAGAGGCGGGCGAATTGATCTTCTACGACGTCGGCGAGCGCGCCGACGACGAGCAGAGACGGCTTCGCGTTCGCCGGCTCGTCCGGCAAGCAAGGGGCGAGCGCCGCGAGGCACATGTCCTCGCCTTGGGTGAAGGTGGTTTCCACCCCACTTCCGGTATAGCTCAAGACGCGGACGCTGGGGCTATGTCGGCGCGAGAGCCGCGCCGCGGCTCGCGTCAGATCAATCTTGATGACTTCCGACGGACAGGACCCAACGAGGAACAGGAGCTTGATGTCCGGTCGACGCTCGAGCAGCCGCGCGACGACGCGGTCGATCTCGTCGTCGACGTCGGCCATGCCGGCGAGATCGCGCTCCTCCAGAATCGCCGTGGCGAAGCGCGGCTCGGCGAAAATCATCACGCCGGCGGCGGACTGAACGAGATGCGCGCAGGTGCGCGATCCGATGACGAGGAAGAAGGCGTCCTGGATTTTGCGGTGCAGCCAGACGATGCTTGTCAGTCCACAGAAGACCTGCCGCTGTCCGCGTTCTTCGACGGCGACCGGCGACTGGGCGTCTCGCGCCGCGGGCGCGAAGCGGGAGGCGAGCGCGTGCGCGTTCATCTCGCTCCCTCCAACCGTGACTGAGCTTCGAGACGCGCGGCGCGCAGCTTCAATAGGAACTGCGTGGCGTTGACGATGTAGGTCGCATAGGCCGCCAGCGCGATCCACATCAGGCCGCGGGCGTCGAGCCAGCCTTGCCACAGCGCCAGGAGATAGGCGGTGTGCAGGGCGAGCACCAGCATGCTGAAAACGTCTTCCCAGAAGAAGACCGGCGCAAAGAGATACCGCCCGAAAACCACCTTTTCCCAGATCGAGCCGGTGATCATGATCGCGTACAGCACGAGTGTTTTGACGACGACAGAGACGACGGCGGGCCCCTGCCCATCGCCCGTGAGGAGATAGCGCAGGACCAAGCCGAGGCTGACGAGGAAGACGAGGAACTGTAAGGGCGCCAGGACGCCCTGCACGAGGGTCCACACAGTGCGGTCTCGCCGGAGCCTTTGCTCGGCGGTGTAAAGGGGTCTCGCCGGCGCCATTGAGGCTGAGATCACGCTCATCGAACGGTCCCTCTCCCGCGGCCCTTGTGGATCGGCCGCTCTTCCCGGCCCCGCTCCGGACTCGGGGACAGTGAGGAGTTTAGGCGCGACTGAGTCATGTGTCAACTTGAATTGACGTTCATTTTGAATTACACATGTGGCGGGGCTGACATGCTCGGTTGCGCAGGCCAAGCAGCTACACCCTGAATTTAGATAGGTTTCAGGGACCAGCTCCAGACGACCGGGCAGGAAGTCGCTACGACTTGCTTGCGGCAGTCCGAATTGTGTAGCTAGCGGCGCGCAAATTCATGTCCGCGGTATTGGTCACTGGAGGACGAGAAAATCGTGAGCGACTCGACCCGATCCGTGACGGACTTTACCCGTCTTGCGACGCCGGGCGAGACTTTGGGCGTGGCCGATCCAGAAACCTTCGGGGCGCTCCTCACCGCCTGCTGCGACATCGTGATCGTCTTGGACAAGGCCGGCGTCATCCTGGATGTCGCTTTCGGCTCGGCCGACCTCGCCCGCGAGGCCTATCGAGACTGGATGGGACGGTCTTTGGTCGACACCGTGACGATCGAGAGCCGGCCTAAGATCGAAGAACTCTTGCGCGACGCGGCTCCGCACGCGGTATCGCGTTGGCGGCAAATCAACTATCCGGCGCGCCGCGGGCCGGACATACCGGTGCGCCTCGCAGTCGTCCGCTCCGGGCCGGAGGAGCGCATCATCGCCGTCGGCCGCGACTTGCAAGCGATGGCGTCTATGCAGCAGCGCCTCGCCGACGCCCAGCAGTCCATGGAGCGCGAATATGCGCGCATCCGCGGGGCGGAAAAGCGCTATCGCCTGCTTTTCCAGATGGCGTCTGAAGCGGTTGTGATCGTCGATCTCTCCAACGGGCGCGTCGCGGAGCTCAATCCGGCCGCCGGCGCGCTCCTTGGCGCGCCCGCCAAGAAAATATTGGGGCGCGAATTTAGCGAGCAATTCGACGAATCGAGCGCGCAGGCGCTGCGTTCCTTCATCGCGGCGTTGAAGGTCGCGCCCCGCATCGACGATGTTCATGTCAAGCTGGCCGCGACGGGAGAAGCCCTGCTGCTCTCCGGATCGCTGTTCCGGCAGGAGAGCGCGTCTTTCCTTCTGGTCCTGCTGTCGCGGCTCGACGCCCCGGTCGCGCTCCCGGCCGAAAAGGCGAACATATTGCAAATCGTCGAGCATATGCCGGACGCGTTTGTTCTTGTCGATGCGCAGCGGAAGGTGCTCGCGGCGAATGGCGCCTTCGTCGACCTGGTGCAAGCGACGACGGCGGAGCCGCTCAAGGGCGAATTGCTCGAGCGCTGGATTGGACGTTCCGCCGTGGATCTCGACGTGATCTTCGCCAATCTTCGCGCGCATGGCGTCCTAACGCAGTTTTCCACAGTTTCGCGCGGCGAATACGGCTCGACGGAGGACGTCGAGATTTCCGCCGTCGCCGCGCTGGAGGGCGCCGAGCCCTGTTACGGGTTCACGCTACGAAGCGCCGGATGGCGGTCTGGCGCGGAAAGATTGGGCGGGCGGGAGCTGCCGCGCACCGCCGAGCAGTTTATGGACCTGGTCGGCCGCGTTCCGCTGAAGAACCTCGTCCGCGAGACCACCGACCTCGTCGAACGCCTTTGCATTGAAGCCGCACTCAAGATTACGCAGGACAACCGCGCGGCCGCCGCTAAAATGCTGAGCCTCAGTCGGCAGGCCTTTTACGCCAAGCTGAGACGCTACGGCATGGGCGACCTCGACGACAAGGATGAAAGCGATGAGGACTCTGAGGCCTGACAAAATTGCTTGACACAGAAGTGTAATTCCTGCTTGACACATTTCGGCGCTCCGACTAGCCTGATTTTATGCGAACGCCGTCACCCTCCGCTGTGCTGGAGTTGCTCAAGCCGGTAACCTGGTTTGCGCCAATGTGGGCTTTCGGCTGCGGGGTCGTCGCTTCGGGCCCCGCGCCGACGACGCGCTGGTCCATCGTTATTCTGGGGATCCTGCTCGCGGGACCCCTCGTTTGCGCGACGAGCCAGGCGGTGAACGACTGGTACGACCGCCACGTCGACGCGATCAACGAGCCGAAGCGTCCGATACCCTCGGGCCGCATTCCCGGCGAATGGGGATTCTACATCGCCTGCGTATGGACGGCGCTGTCGCTCGCCGTCGCCGCGTTGATCGGCCCCTTTGTGCTGATCGCCGCCGCCTTCGGTCTGATCTTGGCGTGGCTTTACAGCGCGCCGCCGGTGCGGCTCAAACAGAACGGCTGGTGGGGCAATTCCGCCGTGGCGCTCTGCTACGAAGGCTTGCCCTGGCTCACGGGCGCGGCGGCAATGGCCGCCGGGCTCCCCGATTGGCGCATCGTCGTTCTGGCGCTGCTCTATAGTTTCGGCGCTCATGGAATCATGACGCTCAACGACTTCAAATCGGTCGAGGGCGACAGGCGGATGGGCGTCATGTCGTTGCCCGTGCAGCTTGGCGTCGAGCGCGCCGCACGTCTCGCCTGTTGGGTCATGGCTGCGCCGCAGCTCATCGTCGTGGGCCTGCTGGTTCATTGGTCGCATCCCGCGCACGCCGCGGTGATCGCTGCGCTGCTCGTCGGCCAGTTCGGCCTGATGCGCAGGCTGCTCGAAGATCCGCGCAAATATGCGCCCTTCTACAACGCCACGGGCACGACGCTGTATGTGCTCGGCATGTTGATTAGCGCCTTCGCGCTTCGCTCCAGCGTCTTGGGGGCGCCATGAAACCCGCGTCTTTGAGCTGGCTCGGCGTCATCCGGCTGGGCCTGGTGCAGACCTCGCTCGGCGCCGTCGTTGTGCTGATGACCTCGACGATCAATCGCGTGATGGTCGTGGAGCTGGCTTTGCCCGCCTTCGTTCCCGGACTTCTCGTCGCCTCGCATTACGCCGTTCAGCTCCTGCGTCCGGCCTGGGGCTATCGCGCCGATGTAGGTGGAAGGCGCACGCCCTGGATCATTCTCGGCATGGCCGCGCTCGCCTTGGGCGGAACCGGCGCCGCGCTCGGCACGGCGATGACCGCCGCTCATCCGGCGATGGGCCTATTTTGCGCGGCGCTTTCCTTCCTTTTCGTCGGCCTGGGTGTCGGCGCGGCGGGCACTTCCGTCCTGGCGATGCTGGCGACGCATGTTGCGCCCGAGCGCCGCGCCGGCGCCGCGACGACCGTCTGGGTGATGATGATCTTCGGCTTCGCGCTGTCCGCGCCGCTTGCCGGCCATTTCCTCGATCCCTTCTCCAACATGCGCCTCGTGGCGGTGACGGCGAGCGTTTCGGCAATGGCCTTTTGCGTCGCGACGCTCGCCATTTGGGGCGTGGAAAAGGGCGTCGTGGGAAACGCCGCGACGAAGGCCGAGAAGACTCCGTTTCGCGAAGCTTTCCTGCAAGTCTGGGCCGAGCCCGCGGCGCGGCGCTTCACCATATTCATATTCGTCTCGATGCTCGCCTACAGCGCGCAGGAACTCCTGGTCGAGCCCTTCGCCGGCGTTGTGTTCGGCATGACCCCGGGCACGACGACCAAACTCGCGGGACTTCAGCACGGCGGTGTGCTGCTCGGCATGCTCAGCGTTCCCCTCTGCACTTCCTTCATCGGCGGCCCGATCTTCGGTTCGCTGCGGTTCTTCGCCATCGCGGGATGCCTCGCCTCGGCGCTCGCGCTCGCCGCCGTCGCCGCCAGCGGTTATGTCGGTCAAGGCGGCCTCTTGCGCATCTGCGTTTTCGCGCTGGGATTCTCGAATGGCGTGTTCGCAGTCGCGGCGATCGGCTCCATGATGGGGCTGGCCGGGCGCGGCGCGCGTGCGCGCGAGGGCACGCGTATGGGCCTCTGGGGCGCCGCTCAGGCCATCGCGTTCGGACTGGGCGGGGTGCTCGCGACAATCCTGGTCGACGCCGCACGCCTTCTCGTCGGAGCCCCGCTCGCGGCTTACGCCCTCGTCTTTTTGCTGGAAGCCGGCCTCTTCCTCGTCTCCGCGGCGATGGCGAGCCACATTGGCCGCCCCGAACCTAGGCCCTCGCACGCCACGGCGGGCCTGGGGCTAGGCCCTTCTCGGGCGTCGAACATCTGAGGTGGTCATGAGCGAAGCAGGCGAACTCTTCGATGTCGTCGTTGTCGGAGGCGGGCCGGCCGGCGCGACCGCGGCCCACGATCTCGCGCGCGCCGGACGCCGCGTCGCGCTGCTCGACAAGGCCGGACGCATCAAGCCTTGCGGCGGCGCCATCCCGCCTCGCCTGATGCGCGACTTCTCCATCCCTGCGCATCTGCTGAAGGCGGTCGTGAAATCGGCGCGCATGGTGTCGCCCCTCGGCAGCGTGGTGGAGATGCCGATCAAGGGCGGATTTGTCGGCATGGTCGATCGCGCGGATTTCGACGAATGGCTCCGCGTGCGAGCGGCCGAACTCCGGGGCGACGCGCGTCACCGGGGCCTTTGAACGGCTGACGCGCGATGACGCGGGCGCCGTCACCGTCCATTACGAAACGAAAGACGGCGCCGCTGCGCGACTGCGCGCGAGGATGGTCGTCGGCGCCGACGGCGCGCTCTCGAAGGTTGCGCGGCAGGAGATCGCGGGGGCGCAAAAGACCAAATACGTCTTCGCCTACCATGAGATCGTCGCGACGCCGGCGCAGATGGCGGATGGCGACGGCTGCGAGATCCATTATCGCGGCGACCTCTCACCGGATTTTTACGCCTGGATCTTTCCTCACGGCGACACGATGAGCGTGGGCGTCGGAAGCGCCGCAAAAGGCTTCTCCCTCAAGAATTCGGTGCAAGCCTTGCGCGCCGCGACCGGGCTCGAGGCTGCGGCGACGTCGCGACGCGAGGGCGCGCCCATCCCGCTGAAGCCCCTGCGCAAATGGGACAACGGCCGCGACGTCGTGCTCGCGGGCGACGCCGCGGGCGTGGTCGCGCCGGCGTCCGGCGAGGGGATCTACTATGCGATGTACGCTGGGCGCCTCGCGGCCGACGCCGCGCAGGGGTTTCTTTCGACCGGCGACGCGCGCGCGCTCGCCGAGCCGCGCAAGCGGTTCATGCGGGCCCATGGTCGCGTTTTCTGGATATTGGGACTGCTGCAATATTTCTGGTACAGCAGTGACCGGCGACGCGAGGCCTTCGTGAAAATCTGCCGCGATCCGGACGTTCAGCGCCTCACCTGGGAGTCTTACATGAATAAGGAACTCGTCCGTTCCGATCCCATGGCCCATGTGCGCATTTTCTTCAAAGATCTCGCGCATCTCCTGCGCCTCGCGTCGCCCTGATGGATTTCGTGTTGCAAAATCCCGGACTTGTCGGCGTCGCCGTCGCCGCATCGGTTGCGGTCGCAGTGCTGGGTGGGCTCGCGACGGAAGTCGGGCCTTGGTACGAAAATCTGCGCTTTCCCAGCTGGCGCCCGCCGAACTGGCTCTTTGGCCCCGTGTGGACGACGATCTATGTCCTCGTCGTCTCGGCCGGCGTCATCGCCTATAAACATGCGCCCGACAATTCCTCGCGCGCTTGGCTCGTCGTGCTGTTTGCCTTGAACTGCGTGTTGAACATGCTCTGGAGTCCCTTGTTCTTCAAGTTGCATCGCCCCGACTGGGCGCTCCTCGAAATCGTTCCGTTCTGGCTCTCGATCGCCGCGCTGCTTTATCACATCAGCCATATTTCAACTCTCGCGGGGTGGCTGTTCTCCCCTTACCTCATCTGGGTGACTTTCGCGGGCTATCTCAACTGGCGCATGGTCGATCTGAATAAACCGTTCGAAACGAATTGGCCCTTTCGGAGGGCCGGCAAATGAGCGCGTTATTCGTCAGCGGCGCGTTCGTGGATTTGATCCTCGCCCTCGTCCTCGCCGAAGCGATCGCCGTCATCGCCTATCGTTTCGCCACTGGCGGCGGTCCGGAGCCGATCGGCTTCGTCTGCAATCTTCTCGCGGGCGCCTTCCTGCTCTTTGCTCTGCGAGAAGCGCTTAGCGGCGCACATTGGATCTGGGTGGCCGCCAGCCTCTCCGGGGCCCTCGTCGCGCATGCGGCAGACCTTTTGACGCGCTGGTCGCGCGCGCCGTTGCGTTTGCCGCCGCATATGATTTTCCGCGCCGAGCGACTGCCGCGCGCCAAACGCCATATCGCGCAGAAAACGAAGGCCTGAGCGCGTCAATCGACCATTGGAAAGACTGCGCTGAGCGCAAGCGCAAGCGCCAGAGCCTCGCCGAGCGCTCCGGCGCGCGGATCGTTGACGCGCCGATAGACCGGGCGCGCCGACGCGCCAGAAGATTGAAAAGAGCAGCAACATTACAGGCGTTATGACGATCAGGAAAAACAAGCGGCGCGGCTCCAGGGCAATTGCGATCCCCAGCGAGACGGCAAAGCAGAATTTACCGAAGAGATAGGCGCCGGCGACTCCGCGCGTCGCCCATGCGTCCGCGAGGCAATAGGCCGCGACGGCCGGGAAAAGAATCGCCAGAAACGGCAGGCGCGCGAAAGTCGGGGCGACGGCGGTCACATAGAGCGCAATTGGCGCTCCCATCGCAAAGACGTAGTAGGCGGCGCAGCCGGCAGCTGTGGCGATGAAGGCGCTATTGCAGAACGCGGACGATGGGACCGCGGGCACCTTAAGCCATAAAAGACCGACGCAGGTCAAGGAAGCATAGACCGCGAAATGCATCACCAGATAGTCGGCAATCGGCATGGGGAGAAAGCGCGTCGGCAGCATCCATGTGAGAAGAGGCGTGAGCAGCGCCGGGGCGACGCAGAGCGGCCAAAGTCTGCGCCAGGCGAGTCCGGCGCCCAGCGGCGCCGGCTCGAGGACGGGCAGCAGCATGGACGCGGGCCGCGCCAGCACAACAAGGCCCAGGAACAACAGAAGAAGCCAACGACCGCGCCGATCGATGAAGCCGGACTCGTCTTTGCCGAATGCGCCGTTCATCCAGGAGAGGGTCTCTTGTAGAGCGGCTGCGCTGTAGAGCACGCCGATATGCTCCACGCTCGGAGCGAGCGCGAAGCGTCTTGCCGAGCCCTGCGCCAAATCGCCATAAGTCACCCCTTCTCGCCCGGCGCCCCCTGCGGCGGCGGCGACGACGCGATATCCAGCGCGTTTCAGACGATCGCTCTCCCAAGCCCCGTCGATAACGAGCAAATTCTTTGGCTTTTCCGGCGTCGCTTCCGTTCCAAATAGCGACAACGCGACCACGGCGCCAATTTGAGGGTGCGCTGCGGCGTAGCGCACGACGAGGTCGGCCGCCATGGAATGACCGACGGCTCCCAGGCCTCCATCGGCTTGCGGCAAAGCGGTGGCGAAGGCGAACATTTGATCGAGCTGATCGAGCAGGGCGTGCGTGCTCCGCGCCAGGTCGGCGAGCCCACCATGCAAAGGCTCCGCATTGCGGCCGTGTCCGGCAAAGTCGAAGGTCACGGCGATGAAACCATTGCGCGCAAGGGTGACCGCCAGGGGCTGCATGAATTGCTGAGAACCGGCGAAGCCATGCGCGAGTAGGATAACGGGACGTCGTTGCTCCCCAGGCTTCTGGTAAACGGTGGTCGGGATCGCGCCGACGAATTGCGTTGATACGTCGAGACCGTTCGTCGCTTTCGCGAGCGCGAACAGACTTGCTGCAATGGCGAAGAGCGCCGCGCAAGCAAGCGCAGACAGACGGCCCATGGCATTGTCCCCTCTTCGCTTCGACGATAATGCTGCAGCGCACGCACAACTGTTAGGAGCCTCGAGCTTCGCAGTGACAATCGAAATTTACAAGCGTAACGATAGTAAACTCATCTTTACTCTTTTTGGATTCTGGGTTTGAATGAGCACGAGCTGAGCGCCATTCGGCTCAGTTTCCAAGCCGCAAAGCGGCGCGCGATGAAAGCGACATAACTCGTTCGGTCAGACGGTGTTTTGGAACGCAGCCGCCCGCTCCTTGGAGCCCTCGGCTTAGCGTTTCTCAGATCCGAGACGCCATTTCGATCGGACGCAACGAGGCATTCTGGACCTCCAGGGAGGCCGCTATGGCGTTCAAGAGTGCGGCGATCGTAACCGAAACTGATGCGCTCGTAGCATATGCGAGGCAATGCGACTTCTTCTCCCCAGCAATTTCAGACCGTCCTTTGCAGCCCCCAGGGCCCGAAACCAAGAAAAATCTCACTGAACTCATTGTCGATGAAATCGTTCCGCGCTTGAAAACGATGCATCACAATTTGACCCCCGCCGATCAGCGCCCCCCCATAGGCGCGCTGGAGATAGCGGAGTTCGGGGCGCTCGCCATGGGAAACGACGAAGCCTCCGTCGCCGCCTATTTCGAAAAAATGCACGCACTGGGGCATTCTTTGGACTCGCTGTTTCTCGATTTGCTTGCACCGACCGCGCGGCGCCTCGGCGAGCTGTGGGAGGAAGACGTTTGCGATTTCATCGATGTGACGCTCGGCCTTGCGCGCTTGCAGGAAGTGCTCCGCATCTTCGGTTGCGCCGAAGCGTCGACGCGCTGTGAACGGCGACAACGCGCGCTTCTCGCCACGGCGCCAAGCGAAGCCCATGGCTTTGGGATAGAACTCGTCGCCAGCTTCATGCGGGCTGCGAGCTGGGACGTCGAATTGCTCAAGGGCGTCTCTATTGAAGAGAACGTCGAGGCTGTCGCGGGGGACTGGTACGCCACTTACGGCGTCGCGCTGGCCGCCGAGGCAGGACTCGATACGGTCGCACAGTTGATTTGTGCGGTGCGCCGGGCGTCCCGCAACAGATCCATCGCTGTGATCGTCGGCGGACGGGTGTTCAACTCAAATCCTCAGCTCGCTATCCAAGTGGGCGCGGATGCGACCGCCCCCGATGCGCCGACGGCGACATTGCTCGCGAAGAAACTGTTGATGCGGCAAATTGCAACCGGCGGGGCCGTTTCTTTTGAGGACGACGGCGCCTAGCGGCCCGCCGGGGGCGCAAGCTCCATACCTTCCTCGCCGCCTACGATCGCAAACAATTCCGGGTTCTTCCACCCGTCCATCCACATCTCGAAATTGAGAAATATTGCGCGTGCCGCCCCTGCGGCGGCCTCAATTGCGGGGGGATTTCCAGCAAGCGTCTCCAGAAGGTCGGTCAAGACGCGCCATGCGTTCCCCGGCTGAGAGAGAAAGAAACGCCGATTCTCGCCAAAGCTCGGTTCGAGCGCGCGCGCAATCAGCTGACTACCAAGAGCAGAGCCTTCGACGACATAGCGGGCTCCTAGCAACTCCGCTGCGTTGGAGGGACGCGCGATCGTCGCGCACAATGGCAGGCGCGCGATCGCAGCGCGGTCGAGACCCAGAGCCGCGAGATCCAAAGCAAGCGATTCCGACCGCGCGACCGCATAAAAACAGGGATCAATCGCCTCCTCGCACGCCGTTTCCGACAGCACGCTTTCATAGGCGCGATGAAAGCCGAACAGGCGTGCGAGAAGCTGCGCATAGTCCCAAGGCGTGATCGAACCGCGCGCGGCGGCTCCCAGGCCAGAATGCCGATGCAGACGCTCGTGGATTTCGGCGGTTTCGCGGCGCAGGCGATCGCGCACGATGGCTCCTTGGACCATGGCTCCTTCCTTCCATGACGCGTGCTGCGCAACCTTGGCCAATAATGCGTCCCTGCGCTAGCGAACTCAATGAAGCTTACGCGGACGCGACGATCGCGCATGAGCGGACAGCTGCTCGAGCACCTCAGCCGCTCGTCCCACGGAATGGTTCACGCTTTCGAGCATTTCTGGCATCTTTGCTCCGTCGAGGCCGTCGGCAATTTCAAGCCCGGCGAGCTGCGCATTTTCTATAACCGTCGACATGAGATTTCTGTAGATCGCGTCGCCTTCGGAGCCGATGCGGCCTTGCAGCATTTGCTGGCGGCGGAAGATGTCGTCCTGGAAGTGACGGCGCGCGGTCTCGGCGGTCTTGCGTTCCGTCAAGTCGGCGAACAGCACGACAAAGCCGAGCACCCGATCCGGCGAAGACATGACGGGGTCGGCCCGCAGGAGAAAGGGGCGCGATAGGCCCTTGCGGCATTCCAGTAGCACCTCGCCGCGCCAAGGCAGTTTCTTGAGGAGCAGCGCGTTCAGCTTGCGCGTGATCGTCTCGCTGTCGGAAAACCAGCGGGAGAACTCCAACAAATGCTTCAACTGCGCGCCGCCAGGCTTCAGCATCGCGTCGAAGGACGCATTGGTTTGGAGCACGCGCCCCTCCGCATCTGCGACGACAACAGGTTGATCGGCCCATTGCACCTGACGCAGCACTTGCGCCAGCTGATCTTGCGCGATCAGGATGCGAACGGACCTGAATTGCAACACGACGTCCGTCACGCTGGTCGCAATCAATCTGGCGGCCGCCAAGTCCGCCTCCGTCCATGGATCAGATGTGCCTTCTACGACCTGGCGCCATTGAGCGAAAGAGCGGCGCGGCGACAGCTCCAACGGATCGTCGCCGGAGCTCGGGGGCTTGAAGGGATTGCCGCCCCAGGTGATCGTTCGCACGCGCTCCTTGCGAAACCACAGCAGCATTTCGCCGGCTTCGCCGGAAATGCGCGCCGCGACGACGCCGCTCGCCGAAGCGACGAGCGAAGCGAAGCGCGGCTCATCCGCTGAAAGCGAAGACGTCGCGAAGACGTCGATCCCGCGCTTCTCGTCGATCCATTCGGCGAGTCGGCGGATTTGCTCCGTGGCGGGCGCTTCGCCAACCGTCTGAAGGCGGCCTTCGTAAAGCAGCGCGGCGCCGGTCGCGCCGAGCGGCTGCAGCAGCGAGCCTTCGCTGTCGAGCAAGGCGCCCTTCCAGTCGCCTTCGCGCGAGATGTTCTCGACCATGCGCTGCTCGAGCCGCTTCACCGAAAGCTCGCTCTGCACGCGAACGAAACTCTCCAACGCTGCGATGCGGGTCCCCACCACTTCCGCCAGAAGCTCGCAAACGGCGCGCATTTCGAAATGCATCACGCGCGGTGAGTAATGGTGGCAGGAAATGAGGCCCCAGAGTCGGCCGCCAACCATCAGCGAGACGACGAGCGTCGCCGCAACGCCCATGTTCTTGAGGTACTGCACATGGATAGGCGAAACGCTGCGCAGGAAGCACAGCGACATGTCGAGCTCCTCGCCGGTGAAGGGCGAGAATCTGGGTTCGAGGGGCGATGGCGTAAAATCGATGTCCGCTAGCAACCGCACGCGATTGCGCTCATAGAGCCGGCGGGCGATCTGCGGAATGTCGGTTGCTGGGTAGCGATTGCCGAGGAAGGCTTCCAGCTCTGGCCGCTTGCATTCGGAATAGACTTCTCCGTGCCCGGCGTCGTCGAATTGATACACCATGACTTGGTCGTAGCCCGCGAGGTCGCGAACGATGCGCGCGGTCTCGTTGCAGAGAATCTTGAACTCGACGAAGCGAGCGTGGCTTCGATCGCCTGGCCGATCGCTTCCGAATAGTCGAAGAGCGGACCGGGCTGTTCGAGCTCGACAATGAAACCCCCGCCAGGCGGATGGTGCAGCAGCGCGTTGAGCGGTCGCTCGGAATCGTCCAAGTGACACCGTACGGCGACCGGAATGGCGCTGGACTCACCGATGTGACGTCGGACCTGCTTCCATAAGTCGCCGCCGAAATCGCGTAGATGGCGCCCGTGAGGGCGCCCCTTTATCTTGAGAAACTCAGCGGCGTTGGCGCTCGCCTGCGCCACCACGCCATTCCGCTCGGAGAGGAGGAGGAGCGCGCCATGCGGCTGGATCGAGCCGGCGAACTGAATTTGCTCGCGCTCGCAATTGGTGAGGTCGGCGGCTCCAAACGCCGGACTGTCCGTCTGTTCTCGGGCCAATGCGACGCTCTCCCCAAGGCGGCCATCCGCGATCCCGACGGCGCCTATTTCGGATCGAAATTATACTTTCGCAATTTGGCATGCAGACTTTGTCGACTCAATCCCAGATATTTCGCGGCGTTGGTCCGGTTGCCGCCGAAGCGCTCGAGGGCAGCGACGATCGTTTTGCGCTCCAGGGCTTCCGTCGAAGATCTCACGATCTGATCCAACGGGGTTTCCGTCGAGGTCGAGGTCGGCGTTTGGGCGGCTTGTTCTGCCGGCTGCGCGCGCTGCGCCTCAGGCCCGGCGACCGCGTTGAACATTAGGCCGACGATTTCGAAATCCTGCGGCTTGTCGCCAACGGCCGACACTTCGACATCGGTAGCGGCGCCCAACGCGCCTTCCATGCGCACCGCC
Organism: uncultured Alphaproteobacteria bacterium; assembly: GCA_963808525.1. Lineage (GTDB taxonomy): Bacteria > Pseudomonadota > Alphaproteobacteria > Rhizobiales > Beijerinckiaceae > Methylocystis. The sequence goes on along the minus strand of CAWEGE010000017.1, from coordinate 28,146 downwards.
ATGCGCCGCACCGAGCCGTGCTTACGGAGGAGATTGAGCAGGACCGAAATGTCGGCGCCTGGATCGTTCATCCAGTGCTTCAGATTTTTTCCGAGCGCTGCGGCTTCCGAGGGCAGTTGCGCCAGATCGAGAAATGCGTCGTTGGCGCGTAAGACCACACCCTTGCGGTCGATGAAGACGAACCCTTGCGGCAGGCGCTGCACGACGCGCGACATCGCGAGTTGTTCGTCGCGACCCGTGGGGGCCATCGAGGCGATTTGCAGCAGATAGGCTTGTCCGGCGTCCGTGCTGCTCATGGAGGCGCGCACGCTACAAGCCTCTGCAATCATCGAAAGATGCAATACAATGCTCGGCGCCCGGCCCTGCTCGCGAACCTTTTCGAGCATCGCTTGAAAGCCTTTTTTGTCGCGCTCTTGCATGCGCGCGCAAAAATCGCCACCCGGGAAAAGCCCGAAGCTTCGCTCGGCGGCCAGATTGGCTTCGGTGATCCGCAAATCATTGACGGCGACCAACACCACGGCCTCGTTGGTGGCGTCAAACAGCATTCTGTAGCGCGTCTCGAATTCCCGGATGCGCCAATAGTCCTTTTCGCGAGCCTGCTGAGCGAGTTGGAGTCGCGACTTCAGATCCGAGACGACCTGCAAATTGCGCCCCACGGCGACGAAGCCGGCGTTGTCGCCAAGGCTGATCGCCGTGTAATCCATCGGAACTTCGCGGCCGCTCGGGAACCGCTGCTTGACCTGAAAGCAAGTCGACGCGCCGTTTTCGAGCAGATTTTGGATCGAATGGAGGATCGACTGGTCGATATCGGAATCGACGGTTTCCGCGAAACGGCGGCCGCTCCAGAGTTCCAGATGCTCTTCGGCTAAAGCTTCAGCGGGAATCGCGTGAACTATGACCCCCTCGTCATCGAGCGTGAGGGTGACGTCCGGACGCGCGAGGGTCGTCTGCATCATCGTCGCACATTTGTCCTTTACAGTGACGACGCCGCTCGTCAGTAGAATCCCTTATATGCCCTGATGCTGGACTTTCCTAGTGTCAACCGCGCTTGGCAGCGCCAATCCGCCAGAACCCGTCGCGTAGCGAGCAACACGAGCCACCCACCTCCCAACCATCTGATTTATTGCGTTTGACGGTCTTATCACCCGCTCTGGGGGCACAAAGCCGGACTTCGAGCCGGGCCGGGTCGTCAAGTCCCTCCAAAATGATTTGCTCGTGACCTTTCCCTGGTGTAAAGTAATAATTACATACATGGGTGTCAAGAAAGGTTGAGGGTCCGAGCATGACGTTCCCGCTCAAGGCGCCACGCATCGATAGCCCGTCCGTGAAGCCCGTCAAGCCGAAGAACGCGCTTAAGCCGGTCGCTTCACCGAGCGCTGAGGCTCCGTCGCGGACGACCTTTCCCTTCACCGCCATCGTCGGCCAGGACGAATTGAAGCTCGCCCTACTGATTTGCGCCATCGATCCCGCAGTCGGCGGAGTGCTGGCCTTCGGCGACCGCGGCACGGGCAAATCGACGGCGGTGCGCGCGCTGGCCGCGCTGCTCCCGAAGATGCGGGCCATCGCCGACTGCGCATATAATTGCGATCCCGCGGCGACTTCCGGTCATTGCGATGCGTGCCGGAAGCGAACCTCCGGCTTGAGAGTCGCGCTGCGGTCGCCCCCGGTGGTGGAGCTTCCGCTGGGTGCGACGGAGGACCGAGTGGTTGGCGCGCTGAACCTCGAACGCGCGCTTTCCCACGGCGAAAAATCCTTCGAACCCGGGCTCTTGGCGCGAGCCAATCGCGGCTTTCTTTACATCGACGAAGTCAATCTGCTGGAGGACCATCTCGTCGATCTGCTGCTGGACGTCGCCGCCTCCGGAGAAAACCTCATCGAGCGCGAGGGCCTTAGCCTGCGTCACCCGGCGCGCTTCGTGCTGATCGGCAGCGGGAACCCAGAAGAGGGCGAGTTGCGTCCGCAACTGCTCGACCGCTTCGGACTTGCGGTCGAGGTCGCAACGCCGACGGACATCGCGACACGAGTGGAGGTCGTCCTGCGGCGTGACGCCTTCGAACGCGACCCGGGCGCCTTCGCCGAAGCTTGGCGTCCCGAGGAACAAAAGCTGCGGCGCCGGATCGTCGCCGCGCGCGAGCGGATGTCTTCTATCGCGACGCCGGTCGCGGCGTTGGAGCAGGCGGCGCGGCTTTGCGTCGCCTTGGGGACCGATGGCCTGCGCGGCGAGTTGACGCTCATTCGCGCGGCGCGCGCGCTCGCGAGCCTCGAAGGCGGCGTTGCAGTGAACGACGCGCATTTGCGCCGCGTCGCGCCTTTGGGGCTCTCGCATCGGCTGCGCCGCAACCCGCTCGACGATGTCGGATCCCGGGCGCGGGTCGCTCGTGCGCTCGAGGAAACTTTCGGGTGATCGTGCAGGGCGACTCCGCTTCGGCTTGGGCGCATGCTCTGGGCGCGGCGGCGCTGTTTTCCGTCGATCCTCTGATGAATGGCGTGGCGCTACGCGCCAGTCCGGGCCCGGCGCGCGACGCTTGGCTCGCCGCGCTTCGCGCCTTCCTGCCCGCAGGGATGCGACTGCGGCGCGCGCCGTCCCAGATCGGCGACGATCGCTGGCTTGGTGGGGTGGACATCGCCGCCTCATTGCGCGCCGGCCGACCCGTGGCCGAGCTGGGATTGCTGGCGCAGAGCGACGGTGGCGTGGTCGTTCTCGCGATGGCTGACCGCTTGCCGCCTTCCGCCGCCGCGCATTTTTCGCGCGCACTGGATTTCGGCCGGATGCAAGCCGAGCGAGACGGCATGAGTTTGCGGCATCGCGCACGCATCGGCGTGATCGCTTTGGACGAGGGACAGGGCGAGGACGAGACGCCGCCCGCCGCGTTGCTCGATCGCCTGGCCTTTCGCATTGACCTTGCGCCAATCGATCATCGCGCGCTTGCGCACTCGCAAATCCCGGAGCCAGACATAGAGGCGGCGCGTGCGCGCCTGCCCGACGTCGGCGCCGATGCTGCGGCGATACGCGCCCTTGTCGCCGCTGCCGCGCAGCTGGGCGTTGCGTCGCTGCGCGCGCCCCTCCTCGCCTTGCGCGTCGCTCGCGCCGCCTGCGCGCTGCGCGGGGATTGCCGCGTGAATTAGGAGGACCTTGCCGTCGCGGCGCGCTACGTGCTCGCGCCGCGGGCAAAGGCTCTGCCGGAGAGCCCTTCCGACACGCAACCGCAAGAGCCACCACCCAAAGACGAGGACTCCGGGGCGCGTCAAGAAGGCGAGGAAGTTGCGCAGGCGCCCTCGCAGCTCGAGGACGTGGTGCTCGAGGCCGCGCAGGCGGCGATTCCGCCGGATCTGCTCGCCGCTCTCAGCGCCGATCAGCTACGAGGCGCGCGGTCCGAGAGCTCAGGCAAGGCCGGCGCCGGCAAGCTCTCGGCGCGACGGGGACGTCCGATCGGCGCGCGCAGCGGTTCGCTGCGCCACGGTCGTCTCGCGCTCGTCGACACGCTGCGCGCTGCGGCGCCCTGGCAGGCGATCCGGCGCGGCGCAGCCGGCGCGCGGCAAGGGTGCGTCCTGGTCGATCCTGAGGATTTTCGCATCATGCGCTTTCGCGACCGCCGGGAGACGACGGCGATCTTCGTCATCGACGCTTCCGGCTCGGCGGCGATGCATCGGCTCGCGGAGGCGAAAGGCGCTGTGGAGCTCTTGCTCGCCGATTGCTACGCGCGTCGCGACAATGTCGCGCTCGTCGCGTTTCGTGGCAAATCGGCGGAGATCGTTCTGCCGCCGACGCGCTCGCTGGCCTGCGCCAAGCGCCGGTTGCAGGGCCTGCCAGGCGGCGGCGGAACTCCGCTAGCCAGCGGGCTCGAAGCGGCGCTCGCGCTCGCGTATGGCTCGCGCCGCAAGGGCCAGACTCCGCTCGTCGTGCTGATGAGCGACGGTCGCGCCAACATCGGCCGCAATGGAACGGCCGGCCGCGCGCAGGCGCTCGAGGACGCGCTGCAGCTTGGCAGGCATCTACGGGCGCTCGGCGTCGCGGCGCTGGCGATCGACACTTCGCCGCCGCTCCTCTCCGCGCAGTCTGAGGCGCCGACGCTCCATCTCGCGCAAGCGATGAACGCGCGTTACCTCAAGCTGCCGCGCGCCGACGCCGAAACGATTTCGCAGGCTGTTCGCGCCGCCGCTCGCGAGGGGTGACGTCGTGTTCCGGCGCGCCGAAGACACCCGGCTCTCCCTCGAACGCGACGGCGCCGATTGGCCCAACCGAGAGGCGAGCACGCTGATCGAGGCGGATGGCCTGCGCTGGCATGTTCAGAGCATGGGCGATGGGCCGGGGCTGCTGCTTTTGCACGGCACGGGCGCCTCAACTCATTCCTGGCGTGGGCTGGCGCCGACGCTTGGCGCGCCGTTTTCGCGTCGTCGCGCCCGACCTTCCGGGCCACGGCTTCACCTCGGCGCGCGGCGCCGTGACGCAGTCGCCGCAGGGCATGGCGCGCGCGGTCGCAGCACTGCTCGCAAGGATTGGATTTTCGCCCCAGGTCGTCGTCGGCCACTCCGCCGGCGTCGCCGTGTTGGCGCGGCTGTGCCTCGACGCTGTCATCGCGCCGAAGCTTCTGGTCTCCCTCAACGGCGCGCTCGAGCCTTTCGGCGGCGCCGGCGGGCATGTCTTTCCCGCTCTCGCCAAGCTCGTCTTTCTCAATCCCCGACTCCGCGCTTTTTCGCCTGGACGGCGAACCGGGCGACGGTGACGCGGCTGCTCGACGGCACCGGCTCGCGCATCGACCCGGAGGGGATCGACCTTTATTGGCGCCTGCTGCGCAATCCGGCGCATGTCGAGGGAGCGCTGGCGATGATGGCGAATTGGGATCTCGAGCCCCTTCGACGAGGGTTTCCGAAACTCAAGATGCGTGTCGCCCTCGTCGCCGCCGCCAACGACCTGACCATCCCGCCAGCGACGGCGCACAGGGCAAAGGCGCGGCTTCCAAACGCAGAAGTATTGGAAATCAATGGACTGGGCCATCTCGCGCATGAAGAAGCGCCGGAGCGTTTTGCCGATCTCGTCACCGAGCTCGCCAGTCGGGCGAGCGTGAATCTCCGCACATGAGCCCTTGCTCAAAACGCCCTTACACTGGTAGTGTAATCATATGTTGACACTTGTGTCGCGCAGCCAAGGATCGGACGCCGCCAAGCCGCGGCCGCGGGCGATCGTCATTGGCAGCGGCTTCGGCGGCCTTGCCGCCGCAGGACGCCTCGGGGCGCGCGGCTACCGCGTAACCATCCTGGAAAAACTAGACGCCCCCGGCGGCCGCGCCTATGTGCACCGTCAGGACGGATTCACCTTCGACGCAGGACCGACAATCGTCACGGCGCCCTTCCTCTTCGAGGAGCTCTGGCGGCTTTGCGGACGCAACATGTCCGACGACATCGAGCTTCGGCCGATGCGTCCGTTCTACCGCATCCGCTTCCACGACGGCGCGACTCTCGACTACAGCGACGACGCGGCGGCGATGCGCGCCGAGATCGCGCGCTTCTCTCCCAGGGACGTCGAAGGTTTCGAGCGCTTCATGCGCATGAGCGACGAAATTCGCCGGATCGGCTTCGACCGTTTGGGCGACGTTCCGTTCAGCACGCCGCTCGACATGGCGCGCATTGCGGGCGAACTTTTGCGCTTGCAGGGCTATCGCAGCGTTTATGGGCTCGTCTCGCGCTACTTTAGCGACGAAAGGCTGCGCACCGCCTTCAGCTTTCATCCTCTGCTCATCGGCGGAAATCCCTTCCGCGCCAGCGCGATCTATTGCCTCATCGCTTCGCTCGAAAAGCGCTGGGGGGTGCATTACGCGATGGGCGGAACGGGCCGTCTCGTCGATGGGCTCGTTGATCTCGTGCGCGGGCAAGGCGGAGAGCTGCGCTGCAATTCCGAGGTCGCGGAGATTCTCGTCGAAGACGGCGCCGCGATCGGCGTCCGGCTCAAGAGCGGGGAAACGATTCTCGCGCATCGTCGTGTGCAACGCCGACTCCGCCTGGGCCTATCGCCACCTGCTCCCCGCCTCCGCGCGGCGGCGCTGGAGCGATGGCAAAATCGAGCGCGCGCGCTACTCGATGGGCCTTTTCCTCTGGTATTTCGGGACGCGCCGCCGCTATGACGACGTGGCGCACCACACCATCCTGCTCGGTCCGCGCTATCGCGGCCTGCTGCGCGACATCTTCGACCGCAAGCGGCTGGCCTCCGATTTCAGTCTCTATCTGCACCGACCGAGCGCCACGGACCCTTCGGTCGCGCCGCCCGGCTGCGATGCGTTCTACGTGCTCTCCCCCGTGCCCAATCTCGCCGGTGGCCAGGATTGGCCAGCGATCGCCGAGGAATATCGGCGGGCGGTCGCCAGCACGCTGGAGCAGTCGATCCTGCCGGGACTGTCGTCGCAGATCGTGACGCAGCGCATCGCGACTCCGATCGATTTTCAGGAGCGCCTCTGCGCCTTCCGCGGCGCGGCGTTCAGCCTCGAGCCGACCCTCACGCAAAGCGCCTGGTTCCGGCCGCACAATGCGAGCGAAGACATCCGCAATCTCTTTCTCGTCGGCGCTGGGACGCATCCCGGCGCCGGACTGCCCGGCGTGCTCTCGTCGGCGCGGATCTTGGACAAGGTGGCGCCCGATGCAACCGTATTCGCATGAGACCGCCTTCGCGCAGCGGATCGACCATTGGCGCTGCGGCGAAGCCATTCGCCAGGGCTCGCGAAGCTTTCACGCCGCTTCCTTGATCCTGCCCCCCGCCCTGCGCGAGTTGGCTTATGGACTCTACGCCTTCTGCCGCCTCTCCGACGACGAGATCGATCTCGGCGGCGGCTCGGCGACGGCATTGATGCGGCTTCGCCAAAGACTCGCCGGGGTCTATGAGGGGCAGCCGGAGCCGCATCCGGCGGACCGCGCCATGGCGGACATTGTGCGCCGTCACGCGATTCCGCGCGTCGCGCCAGAGGCGCTGCTTGAAGGCCTCGCATGGGACACCGAGGGACGGCGTTATGAAAGCTTCGAGGATCTCTGCGCCTACGCCGTGCGCGTCGCGGGAACGGTCGGCGTGATGATGACGCTAATCATGGGCGTGCGCGATTCGCGCGCGCTGGCCCGCGCTTGCGATCTCGGGGTCGCGATGCAGTTGACCAACATCGCACGCGACGTCGGGGAAGATGCGCGCGCTGGCCGCGTTTACCTGCCCTTGAGCTGGCTGCGCGGCGCGGGCATCGACGTCGAGCGCTTCCTTGCCGATCCTCGGCCGCTCGAGGCGTTGAAGGGCGTCCTCGCGCAGCTGCTTAAGGAGGCCGACCGCCTTTATGCGCGCGCGCGCGCCGGAATAGCCCTGCTGCCGCTCGCCTGCCGCCCCGCGATTCTGACCGCCGCCCTGCTCTATGCCGAAATCGGCCGCCAGGTCGAACGCCAGGAATGGGATTCGATCACGCGGCGCGCCCGCGTTTCGACGTCGCGGAAGCTCGCGCTGCTCGCAAGAGCTCTGGCGGCCGCGCCGCTCTTGAAACATGATCTCGAAGTTGCGCCGCTTGACGCCGCTGCGTTCCTCGTCGACGCGATCGGCCGCGCGCCGGCTCCCAAGTTCGTTCCGCGGCCGCGGCTCGGGGAGATCGAACGTCAGTTCCTCTGTGTGCTCGACATATTCGAACGGCTCGAGCGGGTCGAACGCTATGGGGAATGAGCCCGCCGGATCGCAATACTTCGGCCTCGTCGAGATGGTGTTTTCCTTCGGCGTCGTGCTCGCCTTTGCTTTCTGGCAGCTGCGGTCGATCCGCAAGACGCGCGAGAAGCTTCGCGAGAAGCACGAGCCGCCAAAGCAGTGATCGAAGCTCACCGGCGCGGCATTCGGAACGGCAGCATCGCACGCACGATCGGATTGGCGAAACGATCGAGGGACAGGCTTTCATGCATGACGGCGCGGCGCTGGCCCAGCAGCGTCGTTCCGACGACGGAGCGCGCATAGAAAGGCGTGTCTTCCAAAGTGCGCAATAGGCTTGCGCTTGCGTCGTCCGAACGCGCGGCGCGCGCCACGCGCCAGTTGCTCCTGGGCAGCGGGGCAGGCGACGGCGGCGTGAACGCCTCGCACGCGCCCGCATCGTCGAAGCTCAGCGCGAGCGAAAAGGCCGGCTCCCGCCGTCGTTCTGCATCATACAGGATCGCCGCACCCTTCTCGATCTGCGCGCGCGACCAGGTCCAGGACGCAAAGGCCTCCTCGAGCGGCTCGTCGCCGGCGTTGCAGTCGAAATAACCGTGGCCGCGCCAGCGCAGCGCGGGTTTTTCGAATGCGGCCTCGACGCGCGCCGCCGGCGCAATCGGACGCCAGAAGTGACGCCCAACGCGCTCCAACAGATGCGCTTCGCGATTGACGATGGTCGGCTCCACGCGGACGGCGCCGCGCAGTGGGAATGGAATCGGCGCGCCGATCTCATTGAGGGCGATCGACAGCGCGCCCCCATCCCACCGAAGGGAGCTCGGCCCGATCGCGAGGCTGTCGCAGGATCGCTCGACGGCGTCGCGCCGACGTTCCGTCATCGACCAGCGATTCCCGTTCGGAGTATAGAGCGCGACATTGATGGCGCAATGATCGAGCGGATCGACGCGGCCCTTCCAGGCGTAATAGGGCGAGAAGACGCTGCCGACGAAGGCGATGATGGTGAGACCGTAGGCTCCGTCGTCGCTCAATGCGTCGACGTACCACCAAGCGTAGCCCCCCGGAACGACCGGCGCGTCGAAGCGAGGTCCGCCATCAGCCTGTGCGCCGCAAGGCGGCCCGAAAGCGCCGCCATCGGCACACCCGGCCCCGGATGCGTCGAGCCCCCCGCGAGGTATAGACCCGGCAGGTTCGTCAGGGATCCGGGACGCGTGAACGAACTTCTCCAGCCATGCGAAGCTTGGCCATAGAGCGCGCCGCTCGTCGCCGGAAAGAGACGGGCGAATTCCGACGGACCCGTGCGCACGCAGTTCGCCGGATCGAATGACAGTTCGAGGCCACAGCGCGCGAGGCGCCGAAAAGTCGTTTCTTGGCATGCGCGCAGCTCCGCAAAGTCGATCTCTCCCAACCCTTCCAGGGCGGGCGCGTTGACGAGGAAAAAGAGTCGCTCCGGCTGGGGCGGCGAGCCGGTCAGCAGGTCGTCCTCGCCACGATCCTGCGCGCAGACGTAAATCGTCGGCGCGCGCGGCAGGCGCCGTCGCGAAAAAATGTCGTCGAACTCGGCGCGGTAGTCCTCGCTGAAAAAAACATTGTGATAGGCGAGCGGAAAGCCCGCTGTGATCGCAGGCGTCGCCCAGTTAAGCGCCGAGAGCGAGCGCGCGCTCGGCGGCGTCGGAGTTGCGGCGCGCGCCGCTTCGGGTCCAAGCAATCCGGCGGCAAGCGCTGCTGCGTCGCCGTTGAACACCACCGCCTCGGCGGGGAAACGCGCGCCCCCGCGCGTCTCGACGCCGGCGACGCATCCGCGTTCGATAACAATGCGGCTCGCCTCCTGCTCATAGACGAAAGCCGCGCCGCGCTGCTGCGCGAGCGTAGCGAGCGCTTCCGCGAGTCCGCTCATGCCCGCATCCAGTGTCCAGACGCCTTCTCTTTCCACATGTGCGACGAGCATCAGCGTCGCAGGCGCAGCGAAGGGCGAAGAGCCGCAATAGGTGGCGTAGCGACCAAACAATTGCCGCAGACGCGCGTCGCGAAAATATTCGCTGAGCGCGTCCCAGAGCGTCGTGAACGGCGAGATGCGTAAGAGTCCCGGAAGACCTCGGATCCCCGCGCGTTGCGTCAGCGTCAGCGGATTTGGTCGCGAGGCGCGGATGAACGTGTCCTTGAGCGCCTGGTAAACCGCAGCCGCTCGGGCGCAAAATTGCCGGTACCCGTCGGCTTCAGCCGCTCCGGCGAAGTCGGCGATAGCGTCGGCGCTGCGGTCCATGTCCGTGAAGAGATCCAGGCTCGCGCCATCGCTCCAGGCGTGGCGCGCGAGCCTCTGCAAGGGTTTTACGGTGAGCCCTTGCGGCCATTCCGCGTGGGCCTCGCGCAAAATTTCCTCAAAGACCCATCGCATGGTGAACACGGTCGGGCCGGCGTCGATCTTGACTGCGCCTGCCTCGACCTTGCGCATTTTGCCGCCGGGCTTCGCCGCCCGTTCGATGACGCTGACCTCAAAGCCGCGCGTCGTGAGAAGAAGCGCTGCGACAAGGCCGCCGATTCCGGCGCCGACCACGACGACGCGCGGCGTTCGCATCATTTCCACCTTTCGCAGCGATGGCCCATTGATAAAGGCCCCGAAATGTGTAAATATCATGATACACACTTAGACGTCCATTATAAATGACACTGGAGGGCGCGATGAGAGGCTTGGAGCGCGTCGAAATGGCTCTGGACTCCGCGGTGGTGCGCGCGCAGGGGCGCGGCGCCCCGCCGCTGCTGGCGGCGGCGCTCCGCTACGCCGTATTCCCTGCTGGCCACCGCATCCGCCCGCATCTGTGTCTCGCGGTGGCGCTCGCTTGTGGCGACGCCGATCCGCAAGCCGCCGACGCCGCCGCGGCGGCGATCGAGCTCTTGCATTGCGCCTCGCTCGTGCATGACGACATGCCCTGTTTCGACGACGCCTCGCTGCGACGCGGCAAGCCCTCGGTTCACCACGAATTTGGCGAGCCGATCGCCCTTTTGACCGGCGACGCGCTCATCGTGCTCGCTTTCGAAAGCCTGGCGCGGGGCGCGGCGCGGAACACGGCCCGCATGGCCGAACTGCTCGCGACGATTGCGCGATCGGTGGGTTCGCCCGACGGGATCGTCGCCGGGCAAGCCTGGGAGTGCGAGGCCGCAGTGCCGCTCGCCGACTACCAGCGGGCCAAGACCGGTGCGCTTTTCGTCGCGGCCACCTGCTGCGGCGCGGTCGCGGCGGGAGCGAAGGCCGCACCCTGGCGCACGCTCGGCGCGAAGCTCGGCGAAGCCTATCAGGTCGCCGACGATTTGCGCGACATTCTCTGCGACGCGAAGGAGCTCGGCAAACCCGTGGGCCAGGACGCAGCGCGTCTTCGGCCGAATGCCGCGGCGCAACTGGGCGTCGGCGGAGCCAAGGCGCACCTCGAGGAGCTGGTCACGGCGGCGGTCAAGTCGATCCCCGACTGCCCCGGCGCGGTAGAGCTGCGCGGCCTCATCAAGGCGCAAACGGCGCAGTTCTTCCCCAAGCAGCTTGCGACCGTCGCGGCCTGAATGAGCGTGGGCGCCGGCATGGCGGCCACGCCGCCGCGCAAAGCGAGCAGCGCATTGTCATGGCGCGAGAAATGGCTCGTCTGGCGCGGGCGGCTCGTCGCCGACGCGGCGTTCCAGCGCTGGGCCGCAGACAATCCCTTTACGCGCTTCGTCGCGCGCCGCAATATGCGGGCGCTGTTCGATCTCTGCGCCGGCTTCGTCTATTCTCAGGTGCTACTCGCCTGCGTCCGCCTCGACGTCTTCGAGGCGATGCGTGACGGCCCACAGGATCTGGTCGTCCTCGCCGAGAAATTGGGGCTCGATGTCGAGCGCGCGCGACGCCTTCTGGTCGCTGCGGCCTCCTTGCACCTCTTACGCGCGCTTCCCCGCGACCGCTTCGCGCTCGACGATCTCGGCGCGGCGCTGCTCGGCGACACTTCGATCGGCGCCTTCGTCGAGCATCATCGCCTGCTCTATGACGATCTGCGCGATCCGGTCGCTTTGCTGCGCGGCGAGACGGCCACGCGGCTGTCGCGGTTCTGGCCCTATGCGGCGCAAAGCGACGCCGAGGCCGTGGAGGAAGACTTCGCCCCCTATTCGACGCTCATGGCGCGCTCTCAAGCGTTGATCGCGCGCGATGTGCTCGACGCCTATCCGTTGAACAGACATCGCTGCCTGCTCGACGTCGGAGGGGGAGAGGGCGTCTTCGTCTCCGCGGCGGCGGCGCGGACCCCGCAGCTCGCCCTCAAGCTCTTCGATCTGCCCGCCGTGGCCGCGCGCGCGCAGACAAGGCTGCTGAGTTTGGGAAGTCGAATAGAAGCGATCGGTGGAAATTTTCTGTGCGACGACTTGCCGCGCGGCGCCGATGCGATCTCCTTCGTGCGCGTTCTGCACGACCATGACGACGCCACCGTCGCGAAGCTGCTGCGCAGCGCCTGTGACGCCCTGCCGCCGGGCGGAACGGTGATCGTCGCCGAGCCCTTTGCGGGAACGCCGGGCGCCGAGCCGGTCGGCGACGCCTATTTCGGCATGTATCTGCTCGCGATGGGGCGCGGCCGGGCGCGATCCGCCGCGGAGCTTACCGCCCTGCTTCGCGCCGCCGGTTTTGGGAAGTTACACAGCTGGTCGACGCGCAGGCCTCTGCTCCTCAGCTGCTTGACCGGGCGTCGACTGTAATTTTATCTTGACAACCATACATGTATCGATAACATTACATATGCACGGTTCCAATCCGGTCCGCAGCCAAAACTCGTCAGAGATCGCTGATGCTCGACGCGCTTGCCATCGTCTTGAATGAGCCCGGGCGCGTGACCTTGAGCCGCTTGCTGGTCACCGCGCCCGAGAGCGACGATGTTGTGATCGCGACTCGTTGGAGCGGCGTCAGCACGGGCACGGAAAGGCTCCTCTTCACCGGGCGCATGCCGGACTTTCCGGGCATGGGCTATCCGCTCGTGCCGGGCTACGAAAACGTCGGCGAAATCGTCGAGGCGAAGCCCGAAACCGGGTTCCATGCCGGCCAGACGGTGTTCGTCCCCGGCGCCAAATGTTTCGGCGAGGTGCGCAGTCTCTTTGGCGGCGCGGCGTCGCTCCTGGTGACGAAGGCGTCGCGTATCGTCGGCCTCTCCGAATCTATTGGCGAAAGGGGCGTGCTGCTTGCGCTTGCCGCGACCGCCTATCATGCGCGCGGCGACTTGGAGCCGAGCAACGCCGACCTGATCGTCGGACATGGCGTGCTCGGCCGCCTGCTGGCGCGGCTTTGCACGGTTGCCGACAGCGACCCCCCAACGGTCTGGGAGCGCAATCCCGCGCGCGCGGCCGGCGCGCTCGGCTATCGGGTGGCTTCGCCGGAGAGCGATGCGCGGCGCGACTACCGTCGAATCTTCGACGTGAGCGGCGACCCGGCGATCCTCGACCAACTCATCGCGCGACTGGCGCCCGGCGGCGAAATCGTGCTGGCCGGATTCTACGAGGCGCCCCTCGCTTTCGATTTTCCGCCCGCCTTTTTGCGCGAGGCGCGCATTCGCGTCGCGGCGCAATGGCGGCCGCAGGATCTCCCGGCCGTCACGCGCCTCGTGGAGGACGGGCGGCTCACGCTCAACGGTCTCCTCACGCATCGGGCCAGCTTCCGCGACGCCCATGACGCCTATCCGACCGCGTTCGATGATCCGGACTGCTTGAAGATGGTTCTCGACTGGAGGGACGCCGCATGAGCATCGAAGACGTCTCTATGAGCGCCGCCGGCTTCGTCGAAGCCGCATCGACGTCCTTGCCTGACGAAAGCCCCGTCGCCGCGGAGTCCGTCGCGTCGCCGCCAAAGAAACAAACGCAGATCATCGCGATCTACGGCAAGGGGGGCATCGGCAAGAGCTTCACGCTCGCCAATCTCTCCTACACCATGGCGCAGCAGGGCAAGAAGGTGCTGTTGATCGGCTGCGACCCCAAGAGCGATACAACCTCTCTGCTGTTTGGCGGGCGCGCATGCCCGACGATCATTGAGACTTCGACGAGAAAGAAGGCCGCCGGCGAGCCGGTGACGATTGGCGACGTCTGCTTCAAACGCGACGGCGTGTTCGCGATGGAACTCGGCGGACCGGAGGTCGGGCGCGGTTGCGGCGGCCGCGGCATCATTCATGGCTTCGAGCTTCTGGAGAAGCTCGGATTCCATGAGTGGGGCTTCGACTATGTGCTGCTCGATTTCCTCGGCGACGTGGTGTGCGGCGGCTTCGGCCTGCCGATCGCGCGCGACATGTGCCAGAAGGTGATCGTCGTTGGCTCGAACGACCTGCAGTCGCTTTACGTCGCAAACAATGTCTGCTCAGCGGTCGAATATTTCCGCAAGCTCGGCGGCAATGTCGGAGTTGGCGGCCTGGTCGTGAACAAGGACGACGGGACGGGCGAGGCGCAAGCCTTTGCGGAGGCCGTCGGCATTCCCCTGCTTGCGGCGATCCCCGCCGACGAAGACATCCGCCGCAAAAGCGCGAGCTATGAGATCGTCGGCCGACCTGGCGGGCGCTGGGGAGATCTCTTCGAAGCGCTTGCGGCGAATGTTGTCGAGTCGAAACCCAATCAGCCGAAGCCGCTCGCGCAGGAACAGCTGCTTTCTTTGTTCAAGGGCGAAACGGTCGGCCGCGACTACATTCTCGAGCCCGCTACGATGGCGGATATGTGCGGGACGACCGTCGTCGAGAAGCCGTCTCTCGAAGTCATCTATGACGCCAGTTGAGGGCCAAGGATCATGGACGACTTCGTGAACACCGCTGCGCCCCCCATCGAGACGCGAGAAGCGCCGCCCGGCGTCGACGGCATCGGCTGCCACGCGGGTAAGAGCGTCATGCGGGAAGCAGCCAAGGCGGCCGGCATGAGCGAGACGCTCGAAGCTCTCGCGCGGGATTATCCCGCCGGGCCGCACGATCAACCGCAGAGTATGTGTCCGGCTTTCGGCTCGCTTCGAATTGGTCTGCGCATGCGCCGCACGGCGATGGTGCTGTCGGGTTCGGCCTGCTGCGTCTACGGACTGACCTTCACCTCGCATTTCTATGGCGCGAAGCGCACCGTGGGCTATGTCCCCTTCAGCTCGGAGACGCTGGTCACCGGGAAATTGTTCGAGGACATTCGCGAGGCGGTCTTCGCTCTCGCCGAGCCCGACAAATACGACGCCGTCGTCATCATCAATCTCTGCGTGCCGACCGCCTCGGGCGTGCCATTGAAGCTCTTGCCGAAAGAGATCAACGGCGTCCGCATCATAGGAATTGACGTGCCGGGTTTCGGCGTGCCGACGCACGCCGAAGCAAAGGATGTTCTCGCCGGCGCCATGCTGCGCTTCGCGCGGTGTGAGGCCGAGCAGGGCCCCGTGCAGGCGCCGAGCGCGCCCCGCTCGGATAAACCCAGCGTTTCCTTGCTCGGCGAAATGTTTCCCGCCGATCCGATGCAGATTGGCGCCATGCTCGATCTACTGGGTCTCGCCGCGGGCCCGGTGACGCCGACGCGCGAGTGGCGCGAGCTTTATGGCGCGCTGGATTGCGCCGCAGTCGCGGCGATCCATCCGTTCTACACGTCTTGCGTCCGCGAGTTCGAACTCGCCGGCCGGCTCGTCGTCGGGTCGGCGCCAGTCGGCGTCGAGGGAACCGCATCTTGGCTCGAGGCGATCGGCGCGTCTTGCGGCGTGTCTGGCGCCAAGATCGAGGCAGCGAAAAACCGTCTGCTGCCGGCGATCAGCGGCGCACTCGCGCAAACGCCTATCAAAGGCCGGATCACGCTTTCGGGCTATGAGGGCTCGGAGCTTCTCGTCGGTCGGCTGCTTCTCGAAAGCGGCGCTGATCTACGCTACGTCGGGACGGCGTGTCCTCGCACGCGCTTCTCGCAGACCGACAGTGACTGGCTCGAGGCGCATGGCGTGGAGGTCCGCTTCCGTGCCTCGCTGGAGCAAGATCTGGCCGCCTTTGCCGAATTCCGCCCGGATCTCGCCATTGGCACGACGCCCGTCGTGCAGAAAGCCAAACAAAGCGCGACTCCGGCGCTGTACTTCACGAACCTCATCTCGGCGCGTCCGCTCATGGGCGTCGCCGGGGCGGGCTCGCTCGCCAAGGTCGTCAACGCCGCCATCGGCGGTCGCGCGCGCTTCGACGAGATGAAGGCGTTTTTCGCCGGAACCGGCGATGGCGATACGGCCGGCGTTTGGCAGACCCCGCCGCTGCCGCGCTCCGATCCGAAATCGCGCGCGCGCACCGCGACTCCGACGAGGGAGATCGGCTGATGCTCGTCCTCGATCACGACCGCGCCGGCGGCTATTGGGGCGCCGTCTATGTTTTCGCCGCGATCAAGGGTCTTCAGGTCGTCATCGACGGTCCGGTCGGATGCGAAAACCTGCCCGTGACCGCCGTTTTGCATTATACCGACGCGCTGCCCCCGCATGAGCTGCCGATCGTCGTGACGGGACTTTCCGAGGAGGAGCTCGGCCGCAAAGGCACGGAAGGAGCGATGCGGCGTGCGCATGCGACGCTCGATCCGAAAACGCCGAGCGTCGTCGTCACCGGCTCGATCGCCGAGATGATCGGCGGCGGCGTCACGCCGGAAGGCTCGGGCATACAGCGTTTCCTGCCGCGCACGATCGATGAGGATCAGTGGCAGTGCGCCGATCGTGCGCTGACATGGCTGTGGGCCGAGTTCGGAGAGAAAAAGGCGCGCGCGCAAAAGCGCAAGGCCGAGACGGCCGACGCCAAGCCCAAAGTCAACATCATCGGCCCCAGCTACGGCATGTTCAACATGCCGTCGGACCTCGCGGAAATTCGTCGCCTCGTCGAAGGTCTCGGCGCGGAAGTCAATCTCGTCTTCCCTCTCGGCGCGCATGTCGCCGATACGGCGAAGCTCGCCGATGCGGACGCGAACGTCTGCCTCTACCGAGAGTTCGGTCGCGCTCTGTGTGAAGCCCTCGGCAAACCTTATCTCCAGGCGCCGATCGGTCTGCACAGCACGACGAAATTCCTGCGCAAGCTCGGAGAGATCCTGAATCTCGACGCCGAGCCCTTCATCGAGCGCGAAAAGCACACGACGATCAAGCCGATCTGGGACTTGTGGCGTTCGGTCACGCAGGACTTCTTTGGCACCGCTTCTTTCGCGATCGTCGCCAACGAGACCTACGCGCGCGGCGTACGCCATTTTCTCGAAGAGGAAATGGGCCTCCCGTGCACGTTCTCCGTCGCGCGTCATGCCGGGGCCAAGACCGATAACGGCGCCGTGCGCCGTGCGGTGAAAGAGAAAACGCCCCTCATTCTCTTCGGCAGCTACAACGAACGCATGTACGCCGCCGAGTTTGGCGCGCGCGCGATCTTCGTTCCGGCGTCCTTCCCAGGAGCAATCATCCGGCGGCACACGGGAACGCCGTTCATGGGCTATGCCGGCGCGACTTACCTCATTCAAGAGGTTTGCAACGCGCTGTTCGACGCCTTGTTCAACATCCTCCCGCTCGGGTCCGAACTCGACAAGATCGAACCGACGCCGTCGCGGCGGTCGCGCGAACTTTCCTGGGACGAAGACGCTAAGCGGCGGCTCGACGAGTTCGTCGACGCCGAGCCCGTGCTGACCAGGATTTCCGCAGCGAAGCGGCTGCGCGACTGCGCGGAGCGCGCCACGCGCCGCGCGGGAGAGGATCACGTCACGCTCGCGCGCGTCGGCGATGTGCTCGAGGAGAATGCAGGAGCTTTGGCGTGACGGACTTTGAGGCGCGAACGGCGCGAGGAAAAGAAAGGAGAAGGCCATGAGTGTGGTTCACATATCGTCGCCTGGCCGCATGGACGTGGCGAAGGTCTGCGTCGTTTGCGGTCTTTTCTATCCCATTCTGCTTGTCGTCATCTTGGCCGGCCGTTTGAAAGCGCGATTGGTAGCGCGATTCGTGGAGGAGGTCGGAGAGAGGCCCCGGCTGGGGCGATCCGCGCTCACCGAAGCCCGTGAAAAGCTCTCCCTCGCCATTTCCTACGCGCTGACCGCCAGCTGATGGCCAGAGGCCTGCTGCAAGATTTCGCCGAGGAAGGGCGACCGAGACGCCTCTCGTGACTTCGAGTTGCGAAAACATCGCCGCGTTGGGCGTGCGCGGCAACGCAACAGGAGGTCAAGACATGACCACTGAAAGAGATAAGAGCTCCCTGTCGGGTTTGACAGAGGCGGAAGCCTTGGAGTTCCACAGTATCTTCGTGAAGAGCTTCATCGCCTTCGTCATCATCGCGATCATCGCGCATGTGCTGGTGTGGCAATGGCGCCCGTGGCTGCCAAGCGTCAAAGGCTATGCATTCTTAGACGGGCCCGTTCACGCCGCCGCGTCGTTGCTGCCGTTCATCGGCTGACGAGGAGGACATCATGCACAAGCTTTGGCTGTTGTTCGATCCGCGTCGCGTGCTCGTGGCGCTCGGCGCTTTCCTGCTCACCCTAGCGTTGCTGATCCACTTCATTCTGCTCAGCACCGACAGGTTCAACTGGCTGGAGGGGCCCCGCCCGCAAAAGGTGGGACAGATCGAAGTGACGATCCCGGGCGCTTTTGGCTGAGGGCCACATGGCCCGTGATAGTGGGCGGGAAGCAAACGCCCGCCCACATCCAAAGATTTCGCAGAGCGGATTGGATAGGGAGACCGTAGCGATGGCGATGCTGAGCTTCGAACGAAAATATCGCGTGCGCGGCGGCACGCTTATCGGCGGCGACCTGTTCGATTTTTGGGTCGGCCCCTTTTATGTCGGCTTCTTCGGTGTGACGACGGCGATCTTCGCCTCGCTCGGGACGGCGCTGATCCTCTATGGCGCGGCGATCGGCCCGACTTGGAACGTCTGGCAGATCAGCATTGCGCCGCCCGACATCAAATACGGTCTGGCTTTGGCGCCGCTCAAGCAAGGCGGTCTGTGGCAGATCATCACCATGTGCGCCGTGGGGGCCTTCGTGTCCTGGCTGCTCCGCCAAGTCGAAATCTGCCGCAAGCTCGGCATCGGCTATCACGTGCCGTTCGCTTTCGGTTTTGCGATCTTCGCTTATGTCACGCTCGTCGTGATCCGCCCGTTGCTGCTCGGCGCATGGGGGCATGGATTTCCCTACGGCATCGTCAGCCACCTCGATTGGGTCTCCAACACCGGGTATCAATACTTGCACTTCCATTACAATCCCGCGCACATGATCGCGGTGACGTTCTTCTTCACGACGACGCTGGCGCTCGCCCTGCATGGATCGCTCGTGCTCTCGGCGCTCAATCCGCCTAAGGGCGACGTAGTCGAGACTCCCGAGCACGAGGACACCTACTTCCGCGACGCGATCGGCTATTCGGTCGGAACGCTGGGGATCCACCGGGTCGGGCTCTTCCTCGCGCTTGCGGCGGTCTTCTTCAGCGCCGTCTGCATGATCATTTCGGGGCCGTTCTGGACCAAGGGCTGGCCCGAGTGGTGGAACTGGTGGCTCAATCTTCCGGTCTGGCGCTAGGCGAAGAGGAGGGGAACCGTGACTTACTACCAAAACATCTTCACTCAGGTTCAGCTCCGCAGCTCGGAGCCCGAGCAGGGCATCCAAGTTCCCGGGCTCGAACGCTCCGGCGAAGGCGCGTTCATTCACTGGATCGGGCGCATCGGCAACGCGCAAATTGGTCCGATCTATCTCGGCTATTATGGAGTTGCGTCGCTTGTCGCCGGCTTCATCGCCTTCGAGATCATCGGTCTCAACATGTGGGCCTCGGTGAACTGGGATCCGATCCAGTTCGTGCGGCAATTGTTCTGGCTCGCTCTGGAGCCGCCGAAGCCTCAGTATGGCGTGCAGATTTTCCCGCCGTTGAACGAAGGCGGCTGGTGG
The DNA here is from genome assembly GCA_963808525.1 of uncultured Alphaproteobacteria bacterium. Taxonomy (GTDB): domain Bacteria; phylum Pseudomonadota; class Alphaproteobacteria; order Rhizobiales; family Beijerinckiaceae; genus Methylocystis. The sequence goes on along the minus strand of CAWEGE010000017.1, from coordinate 8,656 downwards.
CTGATCGCCGGATTTTTCTCACCGCCTCCGTGCTGCTGTGGTGGGTGCGCATGTATCGGCGCGCTACCGAACTCGGCCTCGGCACTCATACGGCCTGGGCGTTCCTCTCGGCGATATGGCTCTATCTGGTGCTGGGATTTATCCGTCCGCTGCTGATGGGGCATTGGAGCGAGGCGGTGCCTTTCGGAATCTTCCCGCACCTCGATTGGACGGCGGCCTTCTCGATCCGTTACGGCAATCTCTTCTATTGCCCGTTTCACATGTTGTCGATCACCTTTCTCTACGGCGCGACATTGCTCTTCGCCATGCATGGCGCGACGATTCTCGCGGTGAGCCGGTTCGGCGGCGAGCGTGAAATCGAGCAAAGTCTCGACCGCGGCACGGCGGCCGAGCGCGCAGCGCTGTTCTGGCGCTGGACCATGGGCTTCAACGCAACGATGGAGTCTATCCACCGCTGGGCCTGGTGGTTCGCCGTCCTCACCCCGCTCACCGGCGGGATCGGCATCCTGCTGTCCGGAACGGTCGTCGATAACTGGTATCTCTGGGGCGTGCAGCACGGCATCGCGCCGACCTATCCCCCCGTTCATCCGCCCGTGATCGATCCTCTCGCAGTTTCGGGGGCTACGCCATGAAATTCGGACCCGCTTTGGCATTCGTCGGCGTCATCGCTGTCGCTCTATTGACTGCGGCGATGCTACTCACCGCGGGCTGGACGCGCCCGCCCGTTCACGCCGAGCAATTCGGTTATCGAGGCCTGGCCCGAGGACAGATTTCCGACCCCAGGGCGGCGGCGCTCGTTAAATTCGCCAACAGCGTGCCGGAGCCGCTCGATCCGGCGCCGGCGACCGGCAAAAAGGCGAAAGCCGAATACAAGAACGTCAAGGTGCTCGGCGACCTCAGCGTCGATCAGTTCAACCGCGTCATGCTGGCGATCACGGCTTGGGTGTCGCCGGATCAAGGCTGCGCCTATTGTCACAACACCGAGAACCTCGCCGACGACGGGCTCTACACCAAGATCGTGGCGCGCCGCATGCTGCAGCTGAATTGACATATCAACACCGACTGGAAAGCCCATGTCGCCGACACCGGCGTCACTTGCTACACCTGTCATCGCGGCGCGCCGGTTCCTTCCAATGTCTGGTTCAACGACCCGACAGGGCCGCATGCGGGCGGTTTCGCCGCCCACACCTACGGGATGGGTCATCCCACGCGGATCAACGACTCCACGGGTCTGCCGTCTGATCTCACGCCCTATCTCGAGAACCACGAGACGATCCGCGTCAGCGGGAAGACGGCGCTTCCCCAAGGGTTCGGCGCATCGATCCAGACGACGGAGAAGACCTTCTCTCTGATGATCCACATGTCGGAGAGTTTAGGCGTGAACTGCACCTATTGCCACAACACGCGGGGCTTCCCGGACTGGTCGCAAAGCTCGCCGGCGAGAGTGACGGCCTGGCACGGCCTGGACTTGGTCCGCGACATCAACGACAATTATCTCGATCCGCTCAAGGAGACTCTTCCGGTCTCCAGGCGCGGACCGCATGGCGACGCGCCGAAAGCCGACTGTGCGACCTGTCACCAAGGAGTCGCAAAACCATTGCTTGGCGTGAGCATGGCGAAAGACTACCCTGAACTCGGGGGCGCGCCCGCGGCGAAGTGAGGAAGCGCCGCGCCCTCAAAAGGGCGCGGCTCCCTAGGGCTGAATTGCTGCCGCGCTAGAATGAGGGCATCAACAATGGACAGCGTCGATCGCGCGCTCCAGAACGACCTCATAAATCTCGTCGAAAGGCACGACGAAATCGGCGCCTATCTCGTCCGGCTCGGCGCGCTCGAAACGATCGTCACGATCAAGCTCCGCTCGACGTGGGGCACGCGCACCGCATTCAAGCAGAGCCACGTCATAAGGACTCCAGAGCAGCAGGTCCCGTTCTGGAGTTGCGTCGCTGAGGGCCAAACGCCCGCAGAGGCGCTGCGCCGGGCGATCGACGGTCTCACGACCTATTATCGCCGGGCCGTGCTTCACGGATATACTCCGACGGAGGACTGGCTGGTGCCGGCCGACCGCTGAAGGCTCGAGCTTCGCGTTTTTTATTCGCGCTCACCAGCTAACCTCGAAGACGCATTCGGACGAGCCCTGCGCCTCGCATTGTGTTTCGACCACACGTGTGCTGGGGCCGAGCATGGCGGCGAAGACCCTCTGGAAGGTTGCGGCGTAATAGCCACACGCGGGCGTGTCGCTTCGCACGAGTCGGCAGATGGGCGCCCCGCGCAAACGCAGGCTCAGGGCGGGATTGAAGCCGTAGCTGAAGGCGCCGCTGCCGGCGAAGGTCCATGCATGCTTCGCGATGGCGCGCAAGAGCAGCGCCGCCGCGAGGCGCCGCGGCAGCCGGCGCAAGAGTCGCTGAGCCGCCTGCGGAATGCGGTGGAAAAGCAGATAGTCGCCCGTCAGCGCGCCGGCCCTTTGCGCGACCCGGGTCGCCGGCTCGAAGCCCAGCACTTCGACGAGGGCGCTATGCAGCCGCGCGGCGTCGCTCTCGTCGACCATTTGCGTCGGCGCCCTATCGAGATGGCGCTCAAGACCCGCAGCGGCGAAGACGTCGCGACAGACAGGTGTTCCGTGCATCTCCAGCAAAGCCTCGGCGACACGCGTGACGGCGTTCGGTCCGATTTTGCCTTCGCCCGCGCCGCCGCCGCGCCTTGCGTCGACGTAAGGCGCCTCAATGGACGCGCGCATGCCTATCCTGACCGGCTTCCGCGGCAGCCGCAATGGCCGGCGGCGTCGCCTCGTCTTCGAAAGTCTCCGCAAGCTGTTCCGTCGATCCCCCGCAGGCCATCGCGCGCGCGGCGTCCGGCATGGAGCTTTCGCCGCGATTGTGGGTCGTGCGCCATTCGACATCTGTATCTGCGGCGCGCTTGCGCGACGTGTCGAAATTGAATTTCACCTTCTCGCGAGACTGCGGCCCCCAGTAGTCGACTTTGCCGAGGTCATAGAATTTGCGTTCGAAGCCGGCCTTGAGGAAGGCCTTGAGACAACCGAAGAGATAGCGTCGTCGTTCGCCGGTGCCGGCCCAAGGGTAGGAGAACAGCGCCTTTTTCATGTAGAAGCGGCGGTAGTTGTTCATGACCCGATCAAGCAGTTCGCCGCGGTCCATCGCCTTGGGCTTGATGATTGGCGTGACGAAATTGTATTTTTCGTAGTCGAATATCTCGACTGTGTCGCCAAGCTCCTTGAAGAGATCGGAGAAGGGCCACGGCGTGTACATCGACCAATTGGCGAGGTCGGGTTTCCAGTCGCGCGCCATCTCATAGGTTTCTTCGAGCGTCTCGGCGGTCTCGTTCTCCAGGCCGACGATGAACTGCGCCTCGACGACAATTTCGGCTTTGCGCAGCAGTTCGATGGCTTTCTTGTTTTGCGCGACGGTCGTCTCTTTGTTGAACAGATCGAGCTTGAGTTGAGCGGCGGCTTCCGTACCGAGCGAAACATGGATAAGTCCAGCCTTGCGGTACAAGGGCAGAAGCGCCTCGTCGCGCAATATGTCGGTCACCCGCGTGTTGATGCCCCATAAGATGTCGACCTTGCGATCGATAAGCTCCTGGCAGAAGGCCACGAATTTCTTTCGGTTGATCGTCGGCTCTTCATCGGCCAGGATGAAGAAGCCGACCCCGTGATCGCGCTTGAGCAGTTCGATCTCGTCCACGACCTTCTTGGGATCGCGGATGCGGTAGTCGCGCCAGAACTTCCACTGGCTGCAGAAGCTGCAGGTGAAGGGGCAGCCGCGCGCCATGTTCGGAATTGCGACGCGAACGCCGAGCGGGATGTAGTTATATTTGTCCCATTGCAGCAGGCTCCAGTCGGCGGTGATCGCGTCGATGTTCTTGACTGTCGGCGCCGCCGGCGTCGCAACCACCTTGCCGTCGTCGACGAAGGCGAGTCCCTCGATTTCAACTCGCCGCCTGGGCCAATCTCCCGCTGCGATGGTTTTCACGAGCTCGACGAAAATCTCCTCGCCTTCCCCGCGCACGATCGCGTCGATCCACGGCGCTTCCGCGAGCACCTGCCGATACATGAAAGTCGCATGGACGCCGCCCAGCACGCCGATCGCCCCGGGCGCGGCCTCCTTGGCGATCTGCAGGGTGCGTTCAGCCTTGTAGATCGAGGGCGTGATCGCGGTCACCCCGACGATGTCCGGCTGATACTCCTCGATCTGATGTCGAAGCTCCGTCTCGTCGACGTGCAGAGTCATCGCGTCGATGAATTTGATCTCGTCGAAGCCGGCGGCTTTGAGCGCGCCGGAGAGATAGGCCACCCACGCCGGCGGCCAGTTGCCGGCGATCTCGGCCCCGCCGGAATGGTAATTGGGGTGAACGAATAGGATTCGCATGGCCGTTTCCTCCGCGGATTTCGTAAGGATTAGTTGACAGTCTTTGATGTCAAGTTATACTGACATATCGCCGCATTGACAAGAGCCGAGCGGCTTTCGGCGCCGGGACGCCCCGCTTGCGAGGCTGTTACGAATGCCTAAGCTGGAGCCAGCCATGACGCTTTCCCCCGAGGCCGTTCTGCGACACGCCGCGCGGCTGACGCCGCGCTACACGAGCTACCCCACCGCTCCGCATTTCCACCCCGGCGTCGGCTCGGAGGCCTATCGCGCCTGGCTCTCGGAGCTTCGCTCAGAGGCGTCTCTCTCGCTCTACATGCACGTGCCGTTCTGCGACACGCTCTGCTGGTTTTGCGGCTGCCACACCAAGATCACGCGGCGCTATGAGCCGATCGCGGCCTATCTCGAAGCGCTCATGCGCGAAATCGCCGCAGTCGCCGACGCCGCGCCCAAGGCCGCGCGCGTCGCCCATATGCATTGGGGCGGCGGCTCGCCCACAATCCTCGAACCGCAGGATATCCTGCGTCTTTCCGCCGCTGCCCGGGCCGCCTTTCGCTTCGCGCCCGACGCGGAATTTGCGGTCGAGGTCGACCCGCGCGGCATGACCGAAGCCGCTGTTGCGGCACTCGCGGCGAGCGGTCTGACGCGTGTCAGCCTCGGCGTGCAGGACTTCGACCCGCAGGTGCAGGCGAAAATCAACCGTATCCAAACCTTCGGGGAGACGAAACGCGTCGTCGAGCTGTTTCGCGGCGCCGGCGTGCGCTCCCTCAACATCGACGCGATCTATGGACTGCCGGGTCAGCACGAGGCCGAACTGCTGCGCACCCTCGATCTGGCGCTCGAGCTCTCGCCAGACCGCATCGCGCTTTTCGGCTACGCGCATGTGCCCTGGATGAAGACGCATCAATCGCAGATCAACGAGGCGGAGTTGCCCGGTGTCGTCGAGCGCTATCACCTAGCCGAGGCGGCCGGGGAGCAGCTAACGCGCGCGGGCTTCGAACGGATCGGCGTCGATCACTTTGCGCTTCCTGCGGACGCGCTCGCGGCGGCGGCGCGCCAGCATCGCGTGCAGCGCAATTTCCAGGGTTATACGGTCGATCCCGCCGACGCGCTGCTCGGCTTCGGCGCCTCGGCGATTGGTCGGCTGCCTCAGGGCTACGTCCAGAATGAGCCGGCCATCAAACGCTATGAGCGCTGCGTCGAGGCGGGCGACTTCGCCACCGCGCGCGGCGTGGCCTTCAGCGAAGAAGATCGTGTGCGCGGGGGGATCATCGAAAGGCTGATGTGCGACATGACCTTTTCGTCACGCGCGCTTCGGCGCCAGCGCGCGGATCTCGCGCGAGCGGCTCTGTCCTGCGCCGCTCAGGCGCTTGCCGAAGACCGCGACGGCTTCCTGCGGCAAACCCCCGACGGCTTCGTCGTGACCGAGCTTGGCCGCCCCTTCCTGCGCACCATCGCCGCCCGCTTCGACGCCTATCTCACCATGCAGGAGGCGCGGCACTCGCTCGCGGTTTGATGAAAAGCGCGCCTCAATCAATAACCTCTAGAGCGCGTTCACCTGTGAATTCTCCGAACGCGCTCTTGGGAGGCACGACCACGGGTCTGATGCCTACCGTCAGAAAGTGGCCGCCAGAAATCAGCCTCGCTTGCTTATCCGTTGGGGACCGCAAATCAGCTAAGCAAAAACGGCCCGCAGGGCCGCTCTTAACATTCTGTTTGTCTTGAAGATTTCTGGAGCGGGCGAAGGGATTCGAACCCTCGACCCCAACCTTGGCAAGGTTGCGTTATCCGTTCTCTGGGGTACGCTAGGCTCACTCCCGTCTTCTATAATTACCATTGATTATCAATATATTGTACGATTTCCGCCTTCGCAAGCCCCGCGCTCGGTACTCCCGAATTTTTCTCGCGGTGGACACCATGTGGACACCATTTTAGGGTGATGTCCACCGAGAAGTGCAAATGGAGGCCGTCGATGGATCGGACGTCGAGCGTTCGATTGACAAAGACCGTGGTTGAGAAAGCCGAGGCTCGAGGTGCCCGGTACAACCTGTGGGATCTGGAACTCGCTGGGTTCGGGCTGCAAGTCGAGAAGAGCGGCACCAAGACCTTCATCATTCGCTATCGCACCGATGGCGGTGGCCGATCCGCGCCGAGGCGGTTCATGACCGTTGCGCGCTTCGGAACACTCACGGTCGAGCAAGCGAGGAAGAAAGCCAAAGGGCTGCTGGGCGCTGCGGCCAGCGGCGACGATCCCGCCGGCAAGATCCAGGAAAAGAGGCGCGAAAAGACTATGAAGGAGCTTCTCAACTCCTACGAGGAGCATGGCTGTGTCATCCAGCGCGGCATTCATAAAGGTAAGCGGATGAAGGCGCTCACCAAGCAGTACACGATGGCGCGGCTGCGCAACCACGTCGAACCGCTTCTCGGTCACCGCCGTGCGAACGAGATCACGTCAGGTGAAATCGAGAAGTTTGTGGCTGACATCACGGCCGGCAAAACCGCCAGGGACGAAAAAGTCGGCCCACGCAAACGCCTCATCGTGCGCGGCGGAGAGGGCGCGGCGCGCAAGGTGGTGCGCGATCTGTCGGCGGTGTTCAGTTTCGCCCGCCGGCATGGCTTCGTCACCAACAATCCCGTCGAGGACGCATCTGTTCAGAAAGACGGATAACCGACGTGAGCGCTTTCTGACGCTGGAAGAGGTCTCTCGCTTGGGCGAGGCGTTCGACAAGGTCGAGGCGGAAGGCGCGAATCCGAAGGGAGTGGCGATCGCCCGGCTGTGGGCGCTAACCGGCTGTCGACGCAACGAGATCGCGGGACTTAAGGTTCAAGAGGTCAATCTCGCGAGCAGCCTTTTCGAGTTCGAGGACACAAAGACAGGGAAATCTATCCGTCCTTTCGGCCCTGCAGCCGCGGCGCTGTTGCAGGAACTCGTGAAGGACCGAAAGGAGGGCTATCTGTTCCCGGCAGAGAGGGGCGTTGGCTACTACCAGGGCACTCGAAACGTTTGGGCGGAGGTGATCAGGCTTGCCGGTTTGCCGCGGGTCACGCCGCACACGCTCCGGCACACGCTCGGATCGACCGCTACGTCGAGCGGCGAAGCATTGGCGTTGACCGGCGCGATCCTCGGACATGCAAATCTTAGATCGACGGCGATTTATGCCCACGTCCAGCGTGACCCTTCGCTCGAGGCGGCCAAGCGCGTTGAAAAGCTCCTGGCGACTGCGCTGGAGGGCAAGGCGCCGAAGCCGAAAGAAGGTCGATCGACTGGAGCTCTCCCGGAGCTCGATGCGGACCTGATCCGGGTATTGGCAGAACGACTTTCGAAAGAGGACTCAGACGCCACCCGACTTCGGTCGATCATTGCGCAGGTTGTTTCGCTCAACACGTGAAGGTCGAGGCCAGTCACTCGAATAGTGTCGGTGCCCAGCCCCTCATTGCCAAGGTTGGGGTCGAGGGTGTAAATCGGCGCGCTGCGGGAACCCCGACAAAATCGTTGGCTTCAGGCGTTTGCGACGCCGATCGGCGTCTGGACCCCTCGCCGGTTTTCATGTTGGAGCGCATTGGTCGCGGTAGGGACGAGGATTTCTCCCCGCCCCCCGCACAGATCCCGGCGTGCGCTGCTAACGCACCGGGCTCCTCCCTTGGGTTTTGGCGTCGAAGCGGTGACATGGCAACGGGTGTAGCCTTTCTGATTGGCGGAAAGAAGCGGTCGACGAGCCGGATGAACTTCTCCCAGCTGAGGCGCGCCGTTTGGCTGCGCCGTCTCAGAGACGCGAGCCAGAGACGCTTCACCTTGTCGAAGAACCACCAGAGGCTCGGGTCATTGCCCGAGACCGCGAAGTAGTTCAGATGCCCTTGCAACATCTGTTTCATCCAGCCACCGGTTTTCGCGATGGGGTCGTGCATGTTCTTGCGCAACTCCATCTTGATCGCCAGCAGCTTGGCTCGCATGCGCTTCTTGATCGTTTTGCGTCCGATGACAAAGGAACCCCATTTGCGCGATCGCGTGCAGAAGTGAGTGAAGCCGAGGAAGTCGAAAGTTTCGGGCTTCCCCTCTCCAAGCTTCTCACGTTGCTTGGCCGCGTGACGGCCAAAGCGGATCAGCCGGGTCTTGTCCGGGTGCAACGCCAGTTCGAACTCGCGCATCCTTTCCTTGAGTTCGTCAAGGAACGCCCGCGCCTCGTCCTCATGCTGAAAGCCGATGATGGTGTCGTCCGCATAGCGCACGACGATCATATCGCCCAACGCCTTGGTGCGACGCCAGCGATGGACCCATT
>CAWEGE010000016.1:0-327999 GCA_963808525.1 uncultured Alphaproteobacteria bacterium | reverse complement strand
TCTCTTTTTGTTCCCAAGAGTCTCCGCTCCTGCACCGACAGGGCGGGCGGCGAATGGCCGCAAGACGCTCGTCAAACGACGCCGACGAAGCGAGGCGACGCGTTGACCTGGGACGCGTTGACATGGAACACGACGCGCGCGAAAGGAAACTAGAGGTTTCCGGCTTCGAGCGGCCTCGCCCGTCCCTTTGGGCGGGCATCCTCCAGTTCCTTCAAAGCCTACGGGAATCTCGCCGCGAAATCGCAGCCCCTCGGATCACGCCGCCGCGAGAATGAAGCTTCCCTTCCCTCGAAAAGGAGAGACGCATGACATTCCATTTGAGAAATCTACGCCTTCTTTCTTTTTCCGCAAGCGGCGCCGCTCTGGTCCTCGGCGTGGCCGCTCTTTTTCTCTCGGGCTGCGGAGAATCGAAGAACCCCGCGGAGAAGGCGGCGGCTGCAGCCCCGCAAATGCCGGCGAGCCCGACCATCGCCGTCGTCGGCCCGGAAGAAATCAAAGCCTATGAGCTGGCCAATGAAATGCGTGTCGCGGGACTTCCTATCGGGAAGGACCAGCAAAAACCCGACGACCAAGTCACGAAGCGCCTCGGTACGGGAGATCGTGCAGCGCAAATACCTCGTGCAGAAGGCGATCGCGGAGAAGCTCGACCGCGATCCAAGCTTCCTGGTCGAGGCGCAGCGCCAGCGCGAGCAATTGCTCGCCACGCTTTACCTGCAGCGGGTCGTGGCCGACGCCTCCATCCCCGGCTCGCGCATCGAGGCCTATCAGGCCAATCATCCTTTAATGTTTGCGAAGCGGCAGGTCCTCGAAGTCGAGCAGCTGAGTTTCCCTCTGGCGGCGGCGAAGAAGGAGATCATCGACGCGACCAAGGACGCTAAAAATCTTGAGGACGTGGCGCGGGTTCTGAAAGCCGCGGGCGTTACCTTCAGCCGCGGCGAGGGCGAACTGGGCAGCGGCGACGTGCCGCCCGAAGCCTTCGAATTGATGCAGAAGAAGGCCGCCGACAACGTCTTCTTCACCGCTCGCGGCCAGAGCGGCGTGTTCTTCGTCGTGAAGCAGTTTAAGCCGCAGCCGCTCACCGGAGAGGCGGCCCAGCAGCTCGCCAAGCGCCTGATGCTGAACGAAGTATGGCGCGAGAAGGCCGGCGAGAAGCCCCCGGCTGATCTCACGGTGCGTTACGAGGGCGATCTCGAGCGCATCATGAATCTTCCCGACCCCGCGCCGCAAGCGTCCGACCCCACAGCCGGCGGCGGGGCCGTCGCCCCGGCTAAGTCCGCGGCCGATAGCGCCAAGAACAAGCCGTCCTCGAAAAACTGAGGCGATAAGCGCAGCTTTCTCCGCAGCGGCGGCCGTCGACGGGTCGCCGCTGGACATCCGGATGTCGAGGCCGCACGATCAGCCATGCCAGAAAGCCTCGATTCAGCCAGCCACCCCTATCCGCAGGCCGCAAGCCTACAGGGCCTTCGAATCCTGATTGTCGAAGACAATCCCTATATTGCGATCGCGCTCGAGGAAATGCTCAGCGAACAGGGGCTTGTCATCGCCGGCGTCGCCGGGGCGCTCGACGACGCGCTGCTGCTCGCCGCCTCCACCTCCCTGGATATAGCGCTGCTCGACGTCAATCTCGGCGACAGAAAGATCGATCCGGTTGCCGAGGCGCTCATGGCGCGCGGCAAGCCTTTCGTTTTCACGACGGGCTGCGGCCGGGCGGGCCTCCCCGAGGCCTTCCTCGACCGTCCCATCGTCGAAAAGCCGTTCTACATTGAGGAAATTCTTGAAACTCTGCAAAATGCGCTATCTTCGTGAGCGCGCCTTGAAATCGTCCGCCCCGCGCCATAGAAAGATCATATTGTAGATCGGCGCTCAGGAATGGATGTAGCCGATGGCCATGCGTTCCCGTTCACCTCGCGTTTTGTCGGTCTGCGCCGCCAGGGTCCCCAGTCGCTTCGAGAGAAGAGCGCTCTGGCGAGCCTTCGCCTGCGTTGCCGCCGTCTTCGGCCTCTTGGCGATCGACGCGCCGCTGAACAGCGCCTTCGCGTTTTTTTTTGACGACTTCGGCGGAGGCGGGTACGATTTCAGCTATGGAAATTACTATTCCGGCGAGCATGCGGCGCGACGGCGACACAATCATAAGGCGCATTCCGGGCGCTTGAGCTTGAGCCATAGGCGGCACAGGGGCGGCGACTGGACGGTCGCCTCAGACCCTCAGACGGCCTCTCCCATCCTGCATAGAGCGGGCTATTCGCCGGCCCTTGCAGGGGGATTCTCCACGCCGCTTTTCCCGAGAACCGTTTGCGTGCGCGCCTGCGACGGCTACGCCTTTGGCCGGGCCGCAGCCTTTGGCGGCTATGACGCCGGGTCGCGCGAGACGGCCTGCGCGGCGTCCTGCCCGGACGCCGAGACGAAGCTCTTCGTCCTCCCCGCTGGCGTCGACGACGTCGCCCAGGCGAAAGAGGCCCGCGTCGGCGAGTCCTATGCGCAGCTGCTCGCTCAGTTCAGAAATCGCGAAAACAAGCCGGCGAGCTGCGGCTGCCATGTCGACTCCACTCCGAACGGCGAAGCCAAGGCGCTCCTCTCCGACCCGACCCTGCGGCAAGGCGACATGGTCGTCACCGATAAAGGAGTCAAGGTGTTCCTGGGCGGCGGCGCCCTCCCGCATAAGACCAGCGAGTTCCTTTCGCTCGCCCAGACGAGCGCCGTTTCGCCCGCCCATCGCGGCGCGGCGGCCGCGATCGACAAAATGTTGAAGCTTCGGCCAGCCGACCCAGCGCCAAACCCGAACGCCCCGCAGCCTCCTGCAACCGCTCATTAGCCGCGCATCGCTTCCGCCAGCCTCGACGCCTGGGCCGTCACGGCTTTGAGATAGAGCTCGCGCGCATGCGGCATGGGGGCGCCGCGCGGCTCTAAGACGTCGCGACGCAGAAAATGGCCCGTCAGGCGGAAGGCTTCCGCGAGCTCTTCTCCGCTGGGAGAGGGAGCGCTCGCCCCCGCGCGCAGGAAGGCCGGAAAGGCCAGGAGCTTCGCCTGCCAGGGCGCGCCGGCCTCGCGCGACACGGCGCGTCCGCTCTTCGGCGAAACATAGGCGAGATCGTCGCGCGCGCCGGTGAGCGCGCAAGCGTCGAGATCGAGGCCGAAGCCCAAGGCGCCGAGCAAGGCGATCTCGAAATGGGCGAGGAGCGCCGGCGCGCGCTCCTTGATGACGAGCACTTCGGCGATCGCGCGCGCCATCTCGAAGATTTCAGGATGGGGATCGCGTTCAGGCAGGAGGCGAAGCAGCGCGCAAAGATGGCCGACGCCATGCAGCGCATGACTGTGGTCGATCAGCGACGCCGCGCGGGCGTGGAGCGGCTCGACGACGAAAGTTCCGAGCTGATCGTCGAGACGGGCGCGCCAAAGGGCGTCCACGTCATTGCCGGGCTGAAGCGCGGCGCGGATCGCTCTGCCCGCCCCGCCGCGCACGAGACCCAGATGGCGCCCATGTGCGCGCGTCATCACCTCGAGAAGCGCGGAGGACTCCCCGTGGCGGCGAACGCCGATGACGAAGCCTTCATCCCGCCATTGCATGGGGCCACTGCTTTTCGCTCGAGCCGGTGTTCATGTAGAGCCCGGCCCACCCTCTGGAGAACCCGCCTGAAGCGACGTATTTCGTCCATCAGAGCCCAGGCGCGCTAGAGCTCCGAAAGTTTCAGGTCCGGCGAATATTCGCCACCCTCGACATCCTTGGTCACAGCCTGCCCGCAGATTACGCGCCCCGCCGCAGTGTCGAAGGTCAGCGTCGGCGGGCCATAAAGCGACCATCCCGCGCTGAGCGCCTGCGTGACCCGATGGCAAAAGGACGCGTCGTCGGGGCCGGTCAGATAGCGATAGACGGTCAGGGTCCTTTGCGCGTTGCCGGACATTTTTCTCCTCGCGAGTCTGCGCCTCTCCCCGCGCTGTCCGTGACGCAAAAGGGCTCGCGCGAATTTGCCCTCTGCCGCAGATTATACCGATCCTCCCAAAAGCGTAAGGCGCGCGCGCGGCTCAGAACTTGGCCGGCGTCCGGCCCACAGCTTCTTGAGCCGTTGACGGGCTCGAGCCTCCGCGCTACGAATTTCTGAAAGAAGGGGCCGCAACCCACGTAGAGCACCATGCCAATACAGAGCATCGCCAAATTTGCGATCGGGCAAGTCGTGCGGCACCGCCGCTATCCGTTCCGCGGCGTCATCTATGACGTCGATCCGGTGTTCTCCAACACTGAGGAATGGTGGCTCTCCATTCCCGAAGAAGTCAGGCCGCGCAAGGATCAGCCCTTCTATCATCTCTTCGCCGAGAACGCCGACTCAGAATATGTTGCTTATGTTTCCGAGCAAAATCTTGTGATCGACACGTCGGGCGATCCGGTGCGGCATCCGCAGGTCGAGGAAACCTTCTTTCGCGCCGACGACGGCGCCTATCGGGTGCGCGTGGGCAGCCGCCACTGATCACCCGCGCCCAGCCGCCTGCGTGTTTGGCCCTCGTCAGGGCTTCCTCCCGTCCGCCAATTTTGTCCCCCAGGGTCAAGCGTTTTGCGCCTCCCGCCAGTGAGTCCCGACGATTGACGGCTGTCGGCGGGAAGGGCAAACTTCATCAACGCCGGAGTTGCGCTTCGACCGCCAAGCGACGACGCCGGCCTAGGCATAAGGGCTCCGACGTGGTTCACTGTCGCCGATTGGCCGTCGCGTATAGCCCCACCCAATGAACAGCGAGAGCGTATCCTATGCGTCGATATTTCCTCCCACTTGGCGTCACCCTTGCGCTGGCCGCCATCGTCGGCCTCGTCGGCTTTCTTTTTTTCCGAGATCCGGTCACTGCGGCCGCGGATGATTTTTTCAAGACGCTGGCGCAGGAGGGCGGACAGGCGGCGATCGCCAAGAGTTACACACAGTTCCAAAGCACCGTGACGCCGCAAGCCCTCGCCGAAATCTCGGATCGTTTCGGACTGAAGAAATATCAGAAGGGCGAGTGGAGCAGCCGCTCCGTCAACGGCGACAGGGCGGAGCTGGAGGGCGAGCTCTCGCTAGACCCGACGCTGGCTCTTCCGGCCAAGCTGGTCCTGCTGAAGGATGACCAGGGTTCCTGGCGGGTGTCCTTCGTCTACATACATGCGCCCAAAGCGTCGACGCCCCCGCCAAAGTGACTTGTGTGTTCAACACCCTTGATTGAACGATAAGTCGGAGGCGATCTCAGGCCGAAGGAGGCGTTCACGCCTGGACGCGGCTGAGACAACGGGTGCGTGCGATCGTCGCAGCGACAATATGGGGAGTTGTGCGTCGCTGGAGAGTATCGCCTGATCCGAGCATGATCAGGCCTGCGATCCGCAACGCTGTCGCCGTCGCCGCGCTCGTCGCCTCTTTGGGGACGACCGGCGTGCTGCTTGTCGAGAAGGTCGTGGCTGCAGCGAGCGCGCAGGCGGCCGCTTCGCCACCGCGTTAATCCGGCGGTGCCGGGGCCGCGCCCGATGCGCCCGCAGCCAGAGGATTTCGACGAGCTGCCGCATTTCTGGTAAAAGCCCGCCGATCGAGGCGAGGCTCTCCGCGATGATCAGACTCTATGGTTTCGGTTCCGCATCTGGGCTTCCCGACTTCAGCCCTTTCGTTCTCAAGACGATGTTGCTCTTAAGGCTCGCCGGCCTCGACTATGTCGTGGACCACTCCGGGCTGCAGCGCGCGCCCAAGGGGAAGCTTCCCTATATCGACGACGACGGCGTCATCGTCGCGGATTTCGACCCTCATCCGCTGGCACATCGAGAAGACCCGTGGGATCAATCTTGACCCGGGACTGGCCCCAGAGCAACGCGCCATCGCCTGGGCCCTAGAGAAAATGTGCGAGGATCACCTCTACTGGCTCGCCGTGCGCGGTCGCTGGCTCGACGACGGCAATTTCACGCGGGGACCCGCGCGTCTTTTCGATCGGGCGCCGGGCCCGCTCAGGCCGATTATCAGAAATCTCGTGCGCGGCAGGGTCCGCAAGGCGCTGCAAGCGCAAGGCGCCGGCCGCTTTACGGACGAAGAGGCGACAAGACTGGGGCTGCGAGATATCGAGACGCTTGCGACGCTCCTCGGCGACAAGCCTTATTTCTTTGGAGACACGCCCTGCGGCGCCGACGCGAGTTTTTTCGCCTTCGTCGCCGCGGGTCTCTCCCCGTCTTGGGAATCGCCGCTTCGCGATGCGGCGGAAAAATCGCCCAATCTCGTCGCCTATCGAGACCGTATTCTTCAGGCTTATTTCCCCGAATTCGTCCCCGCGAAGAGATAGGGATTCAGCCCGCGGCCTCGCCTTCCAGCCTCTCTAGCGTTTGAGCAAGGAGCTCCATGTCCTCGGGGCGAGAAAGCCGATGGTCGCCCTCCGCGACAAGCGTGACGACAACCGGATCCGCCGCGAGCTTTTCGGAGACTCGAAAGGCGTGACGCCAGGGCACGACCTCGTCCCGCACGCCTTGCAGAATATGCGCCGGCGCATAAGCGCGAAGCTCTTGGCCTAACAGGAGATGCCGGCGGCCTTCCTCGAGCAGGCGACGCGTCAAGGGCGGACTGCCGTTTCGGCCGGCGGGTCGGATGATCTCGCCCTTTCCCTCGACGAGCTCGCGTCTTTCCGTCTCGGAAAGGCTGGGAAGAATCAGCTCCTCGGTGAAATCGACAGCCGGCGCGATGAGCAGAAGGGCGCGCAGCCGCTTCTCCTCGCCCAGCGCCGCAAGACGGCGCGCCAGGAGGAGCGCGATCCAGGCCCCCATCGAGCTGCCGATGACGATCTGCGGGCCTTCGGTCGAAGTTCGGAAAAGCGCCAGGCTCTGCTCCAGCCAGTCGCCAATCGAGCCGTCCTCGAAGCGCCCGCCCGGAACATCGAATGCGGATTCGCCATGGCCGGAGTAGTCGAATCTCAGCATGGCGCGTCCGCACGCGGCGGCCCGCGCGTCGAGAAAGCTCGCCTTCGAGCCGCCCATGTCGGACGCGAAACCGCCGAGCCAGACATGACCCGCGCGCTCGCCCTGCGCTGAGGCCGGCCGGAGCCGCCGCGCGATGCGCCACGGCGCCGCCCCATCGCGCGGAACCTCGACGAAGTCGAGCAAAGCCTCAGCCGTCATGCGACACGTTCCTCCTCAAGCGCCGCTGCGAACAAGGCGCATACGCTTGATCAGTCGGCCTGCGCTCATAATTGATTAAGGGTTACGGCAGAGAGTAGCGCCAGAGCGCACGCGCATCGGACGGTTGCGTGCGCAATCCCCAACCCAGCCGCGTTCTGACTTCTGGCGTGGCGCGACCTCGGTTTCTCTCTGCGCAAATGACGTCAATGTCCTCCGCCCTCGTTTACTCGTCGCCGCCCGAGCGGCGCATTGCCGGCAAGACGGTCATGCAGATCATACCCGATCTGCAGTCGGGAGGCGCGGAGCGCACGACCGTCGACATCGCGCAGTCGCTCACCCAGGTCGGAGCCCGCTGCCTCGTCGCCTCGCGCGGCGGCCGCATGGTGAGCGAGCTGCAAGGCAAGGGCGGCGTCTGGATGCCTTTCCCGGCGGCGACCAAGAACCCGCTCGCGATGGCGTTGAACTCCGTGCGCCTCGCCAGACTTTTGCGCGACGAGGGCGTCGACCTCGTTCACGCGCGCTCCCGCGCGCCGGCCTGGGTCGCCTATTACGCGTCGCGGCAGGCGGGCGTGCCTTTCGTTACCACCTATCACAGCGCCTATTCGGGCACGTCGCAAGTCAAGCGCCGCTATAATGCGATCATGGCGGCGGGCGACATGGTGATCGCCAATTCGGAATTCACGGCGCGGCGCATCCTCGAGCTGCATCCGGAAGCGGAAGGCCGCATCGCCGTCATTCCGCGAGGAATCGATCTCGACGATTTCGCCCCGCATGCGGTCCCGCCGCTCAACGTGCAGAGGCTGCGCGCCGCTTGGCGTGTCGAGCCGCATTGCCGCATCGTGCTGCTGCCGGGACGGGTTACCGAGCGCAAGGGGCAGCTCGTGCTGATCGACGCCGCGCAGCTTCTGGTTTCTCAAGGATACGAGGATGTTCGCTTCGTGATGGCGGGCGACAGCCGCAGCGAGGGGTTCAGGCGCGAGATCGAGGCCAAGATTCGCCGCCTCGGCCTGACCGAGCGCATGCTGCTCCCCGGCTATTGCGCCGACATGCCTGCCGCCTATTCCGCCGCGGCCGTCGTCGTCGTGCCTTCGACCGCGCCTGAGGCCTTCGGGCGCGTGGCGGTCGAAGCGCAGGCCATGGGCGCGCCCGTTGTCGTTTCGGATCTCGGCGCCGCCGCGGAGATCGTTCGAGCGCCGCCGCAATGCAGTCCGCTTCAAGCCACCGGCTGGCGCACGCAGCCGGGCGACGCTCAGGCCTTGGCGAGTGCGATCGCGCAGGCCTTGTCGCTCACGGCCACTGCGCGGCAATCCCTGGCGCTTAGGGCCCGCGACTTCGTGCAAAGCCGCTACTCTCTCGAAGGCATGTGCGCGGCGACCCTCGCCGTCTATGAGGGGCTGCTGACGGAACGCTAGCGGCTCCGAATCGTCGAGCCGCGTGAAGCGCTAACGGGCGTCGTTGAGCGCGCAGCCAAACATGTGCCGAAGGCGCCGCGCCGACGCATTCCTTCACGCGCGGCAGGAGCTTCAGGCGCCGAGATTTTGCCGCCGCGGCGCGTGGACTCACTCTCATAAATTTGTCATGTTGAGATTCACTCCAACGACGCACAAACGAAACACAAGCGCCGTAGGAGTTATCTAGGGTCGAGGGTATGACCTTCCTGCCCCATTCCCTTTCGCCCGACGCGCGTTTCCCCCGCCTCGCGCGGTTTGGCGTCGCCCGCTGGACCTCGCGCCTGCTGCAGGCCGACCTGGACCTTGTGCGCAAGCTCAACGCGCAAAGCTCGACCCTTGGCAAGCCGGCCGCGGTCGTGATCAGCAAGCTCGGCAACGGCTGGATCTATCTCTTCCTCGCCGCCTGGGTTTTCGAGCAGTGGGGCTGGCAGGGCGGCAGGCTGATGGCGCTGCTCGCGGGCGTCAACGCTGCGGCGCTGCATCTGCTCTACCCCGCGATCAAGAAGCGCTTCAAACGCCCGCGTCCCTTCGCCGTCGATCCGAGCCTGCCCTCCTTGCTGCGCACGCTCGACGAGCATTCCTTTCCGAGCGGTCATGCGATGACGCTCGTCGGCGTGCTGACGCCAATCGTCCTGCTCTGGCCCGCCGCCTTCCTCTCGGCCGTCATCATGGCTTGCGGCATGTTCTGGTCGCGCGTCGCCACCGGCCATCATTACCCGAGCGATGTGCTCGCCGGCGCGACGCTCGGCGCAGGCCTCGGCTATTGCCTTTCCTCGAGCATTTTGGCTTTCATCTGAGAAGTCGGGCGCATCTGCGCCCATTCGGGGCGAGCTATTCGAAGGCCACGGCGAGCCGGCGCCGTTCGCACTCACCCTCGATCGCATCCAGAATCTTCGCGAGCTCCTCCAGCTCGATCTGGATCGCCTCGTGAGGCGGATCCCAATGCTCGATCTCGTCGAGGCCTACCAGCACATCCGCCTCGTCCTCCCCGTCCTCGGGCGCCGAGATGAAGGGCACGGTCAAAAGACGTCCAAAGGCGCGTACGCGAAAGGCGTGGTCGCCGACATCAACCTCAATCGAGCCTCCGCGCCGCGCCATCTCGTCTCTCTCGCTTACCCTGCGCCGGGACGACTGCTCGCCAAGCTCGCCCGCCATGAGTTGGAACGCATGTCACAGAGACCTGCCCGCGCCAAGAAGGTCGGGCGGCCATGGCTAACCTGGTTTCTCTCGCCCCGCTTCAATCTATCAGCCGTGCGTGGACGGCGACCTTGCGCATCAGCGTCGGCAGCGCCTGTCGGGGAAGCAAGGCGGTCGCTGTCCAAAGACCCTGCGCGCCGGCGCCGCCATCTGCGACGAAGACCGCAAGCTCCAGCGAAAAATGTGTGAAGACGTGGCGCACCGCGCCGTCGATACGCCGCCAGCGCGCCTTGAGCGGCGCATACGCAAGCTGCGCCTCCGGCGCTACGTCTTCCGTGAGCGGCGTCGTCGGAAAGGCCGTCATGCCGCCGAGGAGTCCCACGCCCGGCCGGCGCAGCAAAAGCACCTCGTCGCCTTTGCGCAGCACGAAAGCCGCGCCGCGCCGGTGCGGCTTCTTAGTCTTCGCGGCCTTGACCGGATAATCCTCGTGCCGTCCGGCGCGCCGTGCGGCGCAAGCCTTAGACCAGGGGCAGCGGCTGCAGTCGGGAGAGCGCGGACGGCAGACCGTCGCTCCGAGATCCATCATCGCTTGCGCGAAATCCCCAGATCTCTCGGGCGGCAACAGGAGAGCGGCGCGCCGCTCGACCTCAAGCTTCAGCGCGGGGCGCTGATCCCACAAGGCATAGAGGCGGGAGATGACGCGCTCGACATTGCCGTCGACCGCGATGCAGGGCTCGTCGAAAGCGATCGCGGCGATGGCCGCGGTCGTGTAGGCGCCGACGCCGGGCAACTCGCGCAACGCGGCGGCGGCGCGCGGAAACCGCCCGCCGTGCCGGCTCGTCACGGCGATCGCGCAGGCGTGCAGATTGCGGGCGCGCGCGTAATAGCCGAGCCCCGCCCATTGGGAGAGAACGTCCTCGAGGGAGGCCGCCGCGAGGTCCTCGACCGTCGGCCAGCGCGCCAAAAACTTGGCGTAATAGCCCGTCACCGTCGCGACGGTGGTCTGCTGCAGCATGATCTCGGAGAGCCACACGGCGTAAGGATCGGCGCGGCGGCCTGGAGGCGCGCGCCAGGGGAGCTTGCGGCGCTCGCGATCCCACCAGTCGAGAAGGGCTTTCCCGAGCGGCGACGCGGCGTGGCTCTGGGAAACTTCGGGCTTGCGCGCCAAATCAGACCCTCGAGAGGTTCGCTTCTATACGGCGCAGGCCTTATAACCCGATCGAAGGCCCCGCCGCGCCTTCAAAACGGGACGTCGGTCATGGCCCCTCAGAAGCGCCCGCGTTGGGAGACTCATCGGCTCGCCGAGCTCGTCAATCGCGCGCTCGATCCGCTCATCGCCAAGCAGGGCTTTGGCGAAACGACGCTGCTGACGCAATGGGAGACGATCGTCGGCGCGCGGCTCGCGGCGATCTGCGAGCCCGCTCGCCTCAACTGGCCGCCGCGTCCCAAAAAGCCCGCTGCCGGCACGCCCGCGCAGGCCGCGACGCTCATGCTGCGCGTCGAGCCAGGCTTCGGACTGGACGTGCAGCACATGAGCGGCTCGTTGATCGACCGAATCAACGCGCATCTCGGCTGGCGCTGCATCGCGCGCGTGGCCATCCGGCAGGAGCCGCTGCGCCACGCCACGCCAAGGCGCCGTCGCGAGCCGCTCCCCCGCAACCCCGGGCTAAAAGCCCGCGCCGAAGCTGCAACCGAAGGAATTGCCGACGAAGCGCTGCGCCGCGCTTTGGCGACGCTCGGCGAGCGCGCTTTCGCACAATCGCGCGAGGACTGAAGGCCGCCCACGCAAGGTTGCGCGCCTCTGGAAGCTTTCCAGGGTGAGCGATTTTTCGCGAAAATCCTGGCTCCGCACGGCCCGCCGACACAGGTCAGTCGCATGTCCCTGCTAGCATTTGCGGGCTTTCGGCACGGCTATTGCTCCATGCCTGCGCGAACGCCGCCGCGTCGAAAAAGCGACCAAAAGCCTTTGCACTTTTTCAGGAGACGACCTAAACTCCTGACAGGTAAGGCAGTTTATAAAGTTTCCAAACTGGGGACGCCGATGATACTCTGCTCCTGCAACGTGCTTTCGGACCGCGAGATCCACGCCGCGCTCGCCTCGGGTGGACGCCCCAGCGTCGGTGGGGTGTTCCGCAGCCTCGGCTGCGAGGCGAAGTGCGGGCGCTGCGTGCGCAGCATCGCCGCCGCGATCGACGGCAGCGGCGGAGTGGACGGCTGCGCGGGCGGTGGCGGATGCGAGTCCTATCGCGACGAAGAGCGGGCGGCGGCCTGAGTCGCACGCGACATTTTATTTGGGGGAAGCAAGCATGCGCGGCGACGCGAAGGTTATCGAATATCTCAATCGCGGTCTCCGCGCCGAACTCACCGCCGTCAATCAATATTGGCTTCACTACCGGTTCTTCGACAATTGGGGCTATCTCGAGCTCGCCAAAAAATGGCGCGAGGAGTCGATCGAAGAGATGAAGCACGCCGACGAGTTCGCGAAGCGCATCCTCTTCCTCGAAGGCTTCCCCAACATGCAGACCCTCGATCCGCTGAAGATCGGCGAGAGCGTCGAGGAGATCATCAAGGCCGACCTCGCCACCGAAATAGAGGCGCGCGCCAACTATCTCGAGGCCGCCGCCTACTGCTTCTCGGTCAACGACCGCATTTCGGAGAAGCTGTTCCTCGACGTGGTCAAGAGCGAGGAAGGTCACATCGACTTCCTTGAGACCCAGCAGGAGCTGATCAAGCAACTTGGCGTTCAGCTCTACGCGCAAAGCCACATCGGCGAGCTCGACTCCTAAGGTCGCCAAGCGGCTTCCTTCCGGGCGACGCGCGCTTGGGCCGCCCTGGTCTGGTCTCCCTTCGCTATTCCGAACGAAAGCCGCTATCCTGCCGACCGTCTGGGGAAGGCGGGAGCAGCCCTGATGGGCGTAGAAGGGCGGGAGAAGCAGAAGATCATGGAGGCCGGGGCGCTGGCGCTTTCGGGACAGCTCGGTCGCCACCGTGCAGCGGCTGCGCAAAGCCTATAATCTGTCGCTTTCCGAGCTTTCGCAGCAGTCTGGGGTCGCCAAATCCATCATCAGCCAGATCGAGCGCAACGAGACCAATCCGACGCTCGCGACGATCTGGCGGCTGGCGCAGGCGCTCGACGTCTCGATAGAGCGCGTGCTGCAGACCTCTGCGGATGAGCCTTTCTTGGAGAAGACCACCAAGGCCGATACGCCGATCCTCGTCTCCGACGACGGCCGCTGCCGGCTGGCGATCATCGGCTGGATCAAGACCGTCGACTGGCTGCAGGTCTATGATTTCTCCGCCGAGCCCGGCGGGGTCTTGGAGTCCGAGGCGCATCAACGCGGCGCGATCGAAAGCCTGTCGCTTTCCGAAGGCGAGCTGACCATCGAGGTCAGCGGAGTTGTCGAGACGGTCAGGGCAGGCGAGACGCTACGCTACCGCTGCGACCGCGAGCATGTGATCCGCAATCTGGGTCCCGTCGCGGCCCGCGCCACGATGGTCTGCATTCTGAAGGCGGCGGCGATGGCGTGAGCCGTCGGGCTCAAGAGCCCCGGCTTGCGCCCCGCTCTATTTTCTCTTCCAGAGCGGCGCTACAGGTCTCTATGGGGAGCAGGCCATGGAAGAACCCAAGCTCGGGCTGAGCGACATTCTCGCCCTGGATCGCACGCGGCTCGCCGCCGAGCGGACGCTCATGGGCTGGATCCGCACCTGCTTCTCGATGATGACCTTCGGCTTCACGGTCTTCAAGGTCATGGAGGAGCTCCGACTCTTCACGGCCCAGAAGCTCACGCCGCCGCAAGGGGCGCGGGAGCTGGGCCTGGCGCTCGCCGGCATTGGCACCTTGGCGCTGCTTTTCGCCTGCCTGCAGCACTGGAGATATATGCGGCGGCTCAAGCGCCCGATGTGGCGCGCCCCTTACGACCTGTCGCTGACTGTCGCCCTTCTGGTCGTCGGCCTCGGTGTCTCTATCGTCGGCGGGCTCTCCTTGCGCATCGGCCCTTTCGGCTGAGCCCCGCTCAGCTCGCGACTTGCTCGGCCTCGTCGCTTTCGAGATAGCGCATCCAGATCGGCGCCTTGCCGAGGCTCGCGACGAAGTCGCGATGCGCGCGGATTTCGTATTCGCTCAGGCGGCTGGGCAGCGGCGAGGGCCTTTCGCGCAACAGTCCCGCGTCTTCTCGCGCGAAAGTCCTGCGCGAGACGGTGAGCTGCAGGGAGGCCTGACGGCCGCCCATCAGCTCCGCATAGACCTCGGCGAGCAAGAGCGAATCGAGCAGCGCGCCGTGCTTCTCGCGCCGCGAGGTGTCGACGCCATAGCGCTGGCAGAGCGCGTCGAGCGAATTCGCCATGCCGGGATGGCGCTGACGAGCGAGCGCCAGCGTGTCGATGACATTAGCCGCATCGATGGCTGGAGCGTTGAGCCGCGCGAGCTCCGCGTTGAGGAAGCGCACGTCGAATTCGGCATTGTGAGCGATGAGCCGCGCGCCCTCGATAAAGGCGCGGAACTCTTCGGCGATCTCAGCGAATTTCTTCTGCGTGGACAGGAATTCGCCCGAGAGCCCGTGAACGCGAAAGGCCTCCTCCGGCATGTCGCGCTCGGGATCGAGATAAACGTGGAAGCTCCGGCCCGTCGGAATGAGATTGGCGATCTCGACGAGGCCGATCTCGACGACGCGATGACCGTCCGCGGGATTGAGCCCCGTCGTTTCCGTGTCGAGCACGATCTCCCGCATCAGTTCCTCTCCTGCCGCAGGGCGGCGATGATGGCGCGCACTTCCTCGCGCGCCGCCTCCATGCCCCGATCGGTGTGAACGACGAAATCCGCACGCCGACGCTTCTGCGAATCGGGGAGCTGGCGCGCCAGTATCGCGCCGAATTTCGCTTCCGTCATTCCCGGACGCGCCAGGACGCGCTCGCGCTGAATTTCGGGCGAAGCTGTCACGACGACGACCTTGTCGACCTCTTTCTCGGCCCCCGTCTCATAGAGCAGAGGAATGTCGACCAAGCTGATCGCAGCGCCGCGTTCCCGTTCGGCGGCGAGAAAAGCGCGCCGCAGCTGCTGCACGAGCGGATGCACGATCGATTCGAGACGCGCGATCTCCGCGGGCCGTCCGAGCGTCATCGCCGCAAGCTTGGCGCGATCAACCACACCGTCGCTGGTCGAGCCGGGAAAGGCGCGCTCGATCGACTGCGACTGCGGGCCACGGTAGATGGCGTGTACGGCGGCGTCGAAGTCATGGACCGCAACGCCCTCCTCGCGAAACATTTGCGCGGTCGTCGACTTCCCCATGCCGATCGATCCCGTGAGCCCGACGATCAGCATCGCATCCTAGCCCAGAAGCGCGCCCTCGCGGCGCAGCGTGGAAAGCAGCTCGAGCAGCGGCAGGCCGAGGATTGTCCAGTGATCGCCCTCGATCCTCTCGAAGAGATGCGCGCCGAGGCCCTCGATCTGATAGGCGCCGGCGCTCGTCAGCGCAACATCGCCGACGGCGGCGAGATAGGCGACCAGGAAGGCCTCGTCGAGCTTGCGCATCGTGAGCTCCGCGTGGGCCACGGCTTCAAAAAGAACCTTATCGTCCCGCGCGAGCGCAAAGCCGGAATGCAGCCGATGCGTGCGCCCTGAAAGCGCGGCGAGCTGGCGTTTGGCCGCCGGAAAATCCGCAGACTTTCCGAAGATCCGGCCTTCCAGGCTCCCGGCCTGATCGGCGCCGAGGACGAGCCGTCGGGGATGCGCCTCTGCAATCTTCAGCGCCTTGGCGCGAGAGAGCGCCAGGACGACCGCATCGGGGTCGCCGCCGGAGCGAATCACCTGCCCTTCGATCGCGCGCTCGTCGATCTCGGCGGGAGCGATCTCGAAAGGGATATTGGCCTGGGAGAGCGCGAGCCGGCGCCCCGCGCTCTTCGAGGCGAGAAGCAGCGGCTGCGATAGGAGCCAGAAAGCCTTGGGCTTTCCGCTCTCCTCCCCATCCTTATCCACGCGAAAGGACCTCTCGCCTAAACCGTGGGGATAACCTCTGCCGAAATTCGCTCGAAAAGAAAAGCCGGGCACAACTCCTGCAATTCCTCAACAGGCCTGAATCGGTGGACTCTCGACGGCGGCTTTGCCAAACGCAGCTTCATCCAGGTTTTTCCACAGGAAAGACGATAAGTTATCGCGTTATAATACCTTGAAATATATTGATTTTATAACTTATCCTCATTCTTCACGCCTGGAAGCCTACTGCAATCCACCGAGGAAATTCCTGTTGAGGAGGCGGGGA
Organism: uncultured Alphaproteobacteria bacterium; assembly: GCA_963808525.1. GTDB lineage: Bacteria > Pseudomonadota > Alphaproteobacteria > Rhizobiales > Beijerinckiaceae > Methylocystis. The sequence continues at coordinate 312,058 of CAWEGE010000016.1, read as the reverse complement.
CGATTGGGCGTCACCGATTCGTCATCCCTCTTAATAAAAATCATTAATATTTTCTTAATATAGTTCTTTATCTTTTTCGCGATTGGCGGTTAGCTTTCGGCCGTGTTGAGAGCGGCGGATGGGGACAGCGTGCAGGAAAGCCAGTCAATTTCGAGCGAAAAGCCTTTGCTTGCCGTGCTGCGCGGCGAGACGCGTCGAGTTCCCGCCCCTCTGGCTGATGCGCCAGGCGGGACGGTTCCTCCCCGAATATCGCGAACTGCGCGCGCGATCGGGAAGCTTTCTCGAATTCTGCTACGCGCCCGCCGCGGCGGCGGAAGCGACGCTGCAGCCCATCCGCCGCTTCGGATTCGACGCGGCGATTCTCTTCAGCGACATTCTGGTGGTCCCCGATGCGCTGGGGCAGAAGGTCGAGTTCGAGAGCGGGCATGGGCCCAAGCTGGCGCCGCTCGAGGGCGAAGAGTCGCCGCTCTCCAGGCTCAGCGAAGCCATCAATCTCCAGAAGCTCGCGCCGGTCTTCGAGACAATCGAGCGGGTGAAGAGCGCTCTGCCGCACGAGACCGCGTTCATCGGCTTTTGCGGCGCACCCTGGACCGTCGCAAGCTATATGATCGCCGGACATGGAACGCCGGATCAGGCGCCGGCGCGGCTCTTCGCCTTTCGGCGGCCGGAGGTTTTCGAGGCGCTCATCGCGCGGCTCGTCGAGGCCTCGGTTTCCTATCTCACGCGCCAGATCGACGCCGGCGTTGAGGTCGTGCAGATTTTCGACAGCTGGGCGGGCGTGCTGCCGCCGACGCAATTCGAGCGATGGGTGTTCGAACCTCTGCGCGAAATCGTCGCGCGCGTGAAGAAGGCCCGGCCCGGCGCGCTCGTCATCGCCTTTCCGCGCGGGGCGGGCGCGCATCTCAAACATTGCGTTGAAGGGCTCGGCGCCGATGCGATCGGGCTCGATACTTCCGCCGATCCCGCAGGCGCTGCGCGCGACGCGCAGAACCGCGTGGCGCTGCAAGGCAATCTCGATCCTCTGGCGCTCATCGCGGGCGGCGCGGCGCTCGAGCGAGAGGTCGCGTCAATCCTCGCGGCTTTCGAGAATCAGCGGCAGATTTTCAACCTCGGCCATGGCGTGCTGCCGCAGACGCCGATCGCGCATGTCGAGGCGCTGGTGCGGCTCGTGCGCGAGCGGAGGTCCTGATGCATCTGTGGATCAAGGCGCTGCATGTCATCGCCATCATCTCTTGGATGGCGGGGCTTTTGTATCTGCCGCGGCTCTTCGTCTATCACGCGGGCGTGGCTCCGGGTCCGCAGTCAGAGCTCTTCAAGACGATGGAGAGGCGTCTGCTACGCTTCATCATGGTTCCAGCGATGCTGCTCGCCTGGGCGACGGGCCTTTGGCTCGCCTATGACGGCGCGTTCTTTCGCGATGGCTGGCTGCACGGCAAGCTTCTCGCCGTGATCCTGCTGACGGGCGTGCATTTTTACGACGGCTTCCTGCAGAAGGCCTTCGCCGAGGACCGCAACACGCACTCCTCGAGATTCTATCGCTTCTACAATGAGCTGCCGACGCTGCTGATGATCGCGGCGGTGATTTTTGTGGTCGTCAAGCCGTTTTGAGCGGTGTCGCCCTGAATGCCAGCGTATTGTTCAAGCTTCGCGACCCCTCCATTATAGGGCAAAATGACACCAACTCTGCCCAGAGTGGCGGATAAAAAGGATTTTGTGGATGTTTTGGCGCAAAAAATTAAATCTACCCGCATACTATCAATACTGCTACGTCAAGCCAGCAGAAAAGCACTGGCTCGAATATCTAATATTTCTTGCCGCCGTCGCCGCCGCTGGAGCCACCATGTATGCCGCCTGCTATACAAAAAGACAGTGGGAGACTGCCTCGGATCAAGAGAGACGATCGCTACGAGCCTATGTATTTGTTAATAAATCAGAGGTTACAAATCTTGTAGATGGGGCTAGGATCGTAGTAAAACTTAATATAAAAAATTTTGAAGCCACACCAGCTTACAAGATGCGCAGGATGGCGAGGATATCTGTAGCCACTGTACCACCACCAGCATTTGCTGATTTTCCGTCTGTTGGTAAATATGCAAGCGACATTGGACCAGGAGACGATGTCACGTTTGGACCTATTCAGACAAATTTTGGCACTCCCTCCTGGTAGGATCGCTGAGATAATAGCTGGTAGGCAAGCTGTTTTTATAGAAGCAAAGATCTTATATTTCGATACTTTTCAAAGCTTACGATGCAGCAGTGTCAGATTGCTATTTAAAGGAAAAGGCGAGCCGATCTCCGCTACGAGCGTTTTCCCACTGGAACATGACCAGATCGGCAACGAATCCGATGAGGACTGCGAAGCTATAAAAGCGGAATGACCGCATATATGAATTAGTCAAGTCGACATGACCCCTCGCCGCAAGGGAGAGGGAAACCGCCCGTGAGCCCATCAGTTGGAACCGCTCGCTCTCACTTCGACGAGACCGTCACCCCTGACGCCGCCAGGAACGGATAGCGCGCCCAGCCGAAATCCACGCTCTCTTGCGACACCGCATGGATGTTCTTCAGCAGCTCCTGGAAATTGCCGCTGACCATGGTTTCTTCGAGAGCGTAGCGAATTTCGCCGTCCTCGACGTAAAAGGAGTTTTTGGCGATCCCGGTGAAGTCGAGATTGCTTGTCGGATTTCCGCCGGAAAACCGCGCGAAGACGATGCCGCGCTTGGTCTTGGCGACGATCTCGGAGAGCGGCGTCTCGCCGGAGGCGACGACGAATTGGGTCGCTCCCGAGGTCTGCGGCACGCCGAGCTTCTTCGAGAAATAGAAGTCGACGAGATAATCCTTCAGCACGCCCTTCTCGATGACCTCGAGGTTTTGCGTCGGCACGCCATAGGTGTCGAAATCTGCGCCGCCGGGCGCCTCCGTGTCGCGCGGTAGATTTTGCAAAGAGAAGAGCGGGCTGGCGATGGTCCGGCCGCGGCTCTCCCTATAGGGCGTCGTGCCGGCGAAAAGCGCTGCGCCCGAGAGCGCCGAGACGATCGACCCGACCAAAGACGAAAGACATTCGGGCGTGACGATCACGTCGCCTTCGAATTTTTCCGGGACAGGCCTCTTGTCGAGCGAGCGGGTCGTTTCTTGAAGCAGGCGCTCGAGCGCCGGGCAGCGGAAGGGATCGTCGAAGGGCGAAAAAGCCGAAAGGCCGAGGAAATTGATCGACGTCGTCTTGGGCCCGTCCTTCGCCATGAACATCGCCGAGAAGCCATAGCGCCCGCGCCGTTCCCTTTGACGCAGACCGCGTGAATTCGCGAAGGCTACATCGACGACGTCAAAGCTCTGCAGGCAGTCGCGCGTGCGCACGAGCGGATGTCTTTCGGCGATCCGGTCGAGAAAAGCGTCGACGCCGGCCGCCATCGCCGCGCGGTCGGGCGCGTCCGGCCCGTGGCGGCTGGGCGCGAGGCTCTCCGCCGCCGCGACGTCATTGGCGTCGTCGGCGACGCCCGCGGCCGCCGCAGCGAGCGCTGCGGCGATGGCCGCCTCGACCGCGTCGGCGGCACGCCCATTGACCGTCGCTCCGCCGCGCTTGCCCTCGAGAAATACGGTGAGCGAGGAAATTTCGTTCTCGGTCGAGCGCACGAGATTGACGCCGCGATTGTCGAACTGCATCTCGAGATGCCGCGTCGCGGTCGTTTGCGCCTGCGCCGCGCTCGCGCCGGCGCGAAGCGCCTTGTCGACGAGCTCGGCGGCGAAATCCTCGATGGAGGCGTCCTGCATCCCGCTCATCCGCGGCCTCCGATCGTGACCTTGCATTTGAGCGACGGGCCGCCTGTGCCGACCGCGATGGGCTGCTTCTTGCCGCAATAGCCGCCGGGCATCGACCAGCTGAAGTCGTCGCCGACATGCGTGACGGTCTTCAACATGTCGAAGGCGACGCCGGAGATCGTCGTGTCGCGGACGGCGCGCGCGAGCTTGCCATTGCGGATCTCATAGCCGCAGCAGACGCCGAACATGAATTCGCTCGTGAGATCGGCCTGCCCGTTCGACGGGCGCTTGAGATAATAGCCGCGGTCGATGGAGGCGATCATTTCCTCGCGCTTGTCTTGGCCTGGAAGAATCGCCGTGTTGCGCATGCGCACGAGGGGTTCGTCGGAAAAGGAGAAGGCGCGCGCATTGCCGGTCGGCTCCGCGCCGAGCTCGGCCGCCGTCTGCCGGCTGTGCAAAAATCCCTTGAGCACGCCTTTCTCGATGATCGTCACGTCGCGGCATTGCGTGCCTTCGTCGTCGACATGGATCGCGATGGTGCCGCCGCCGTCGGGACCGCGGTTCGCATAGTCGCCCAGCGTGATTTTTTCGGAAGCCACTTGCTGTTCCAGCCGGTCGCCCGCGACCGAGCCGGCGAGCACGAGATCGCCTTCGCAAGTGTGGCCGATGGCCTCATGCGCGAGAATGCCGGCGAGCTCCGAGTTGAGCACGACGTCATGGAGGCCCGCCTCGCATTGTCCGCCTTCCGACTTCAGGCGCAGCTCCTCGTAAAGCCCGTCGAGCCAAGGAATGAGGCTCTCCGCGTCGAAGGACTGATCCTGAATTTCGCCAAAGCCCCCGATGGCGTCGTAAAGCTCGACGAGCCCGTCATTCGCCTCGACGGCCATTTTCACCGCGAGCACTGCGCGCGGAACATAGGAATAGGTGCGGGCACCGTCGCTCGTCACCAGCGCCTTCTCGCTCGCATTGGCGTTGAGGGTCAGATCCACATTGACGAGATTGGGGAATTTGCGCCGCAGGGCGGCGTCGAGACTGGAGAGGATCGCGACGCGCTCGGCGGGAGAGGTCGCGGGCTTGCGGCTGCGATAATCGAAAACACCTTGGCCGGCGACGCTCGGCGACGGCGCGATGGGCCGTCCGCGCTGGCGCGTGGTCACGCTACCGGCGTTGTCGCGCGCAGCACGTATCACGGTGGCGATCGTTTCGTCGTCGTCACGCGGGGCCGAGGCGAAGCCGTAGACGCCATTCTCGAAGAGCCGCGCCGCGACGCCGCGATCGCGCGACTGGCCGTTGGCGAGCAGCACGCCCTTTCGCATCGAAATCTGCGTCGACACATTCGCGTGCCAGCGCAGCTCGCCGGGGGCCGCCAACTGCCCCGCGAGGGCGGAAAGACGATCAAGCAAGGGGGACTCCTAGGGGAGAAGAGGGTTTCGGCGAAACCTAGGGCGCAGTGAAGCGGGAGTTGAGAAGCGCCCGCCGCCCAACTGCGTCGCAGGAGGAAGTTCTAACGTCATCATTGCGAGCGAAGCGAAGAAATCTAGGGGCCTGACGGGCTAGAAATGTCGTCTTTTCGAAATTGCAGGGACAGAGCGCTGTTGTTGCAGCTAGATTGGCTCGCTTGGCTCGCAATGACGGCCGCCGGGTAGCAGTAGCCTTCCACTTTTGCGGTATGTCGTTCTTCGCCACCGCAGCCATGGCCCGAATGGAACTCGCTGAGACTGGCGATCTTGCCATCCGGCCAAAAACCGTCTAAATCCCCGTCGTCCCACCTCCAGGCAGATCGTCGCGCCCGCGACCGCCGAATTTTCCCGGCGCCTTTGGGGCTTATCGCTCCCCTGCCGTCTCCTTCCGAAAAAAAGCCCATGTCCGATACGACGACGCTCCCCATGCGGGAAATCAAACTTTCCGACCTGAAAGCCAAGACTGCGGCCGAGCTGCTGACCTTCGCGGAAGAGCATGAGGTGGAGAACGCCTCGCTCCTGCGAAAGCAGGAGCTGCTGTTCGCGATCCTCAAGCAGTTCGCGGGCCGCGACGTCGAGATTGTCGGCGAAGGCGTTGTCGAGGTGCTGCAGGACGGCTTCGCCTTCCTGCGCTCGCCCGACGCCAATTATCTCGCTGGGCCCGACGACATCTATGTCTCGCCCTCACAGATCCGCAAATTCGGGCTGCGCACCGGCGACACGGTCGAGGGCATCATCCGCAGCCCCAAGGAAGGCGAGCGCTATTTCGCGCTGCTCAAGGTCAACACGATTAATTTCGAGGACCCGGAGAAGGTGCGCCACAAGGTGCCCTTCGACAATCTGACGCCGCTCTATCCGCATCAGCGCCTGAAGCTCGAGATCGACGATCCGACGCGCAAGGAGCTCTCGGCCCGAGTCATCGACCTCGTCGCGCCGATCGGCAAGGGCCAGCGCGCGCTCGTCGTCGCGCCGCCGCGCACCGGCAAGACCGTGCTGCTGCAGAACATCGCGCAGTCGATCACGACCAATCATCCCGAGTGCTATCTCATCGTGCTGCTCATCGACGAGCGTCCGGAGGAAGTGACCGACATGCAGCGCTCGGTGCGCGGCGAGGTCGTGTCCTCCACCTTCGACGAGCCGGCGGTGCGCCACGTGCAGGTCGCGGAAATGGTGATCGAGAAGGCGAAGCGCCTCGTCGAGCATCGCCGCGACGTGGTGATCCTGCTCGATTCGATCACGCGCCTGGGGCGCGCCTACAACACCGTGGTGCCCTCCTCCGGCAAGGTGCTGACCGGCGGCGTGGACGCCAACGCGCTGCAAAGGCCCAAACGCTTCTTCGGCGCCGCGCGCAACATCGAGGAAGGCGGCTCGCTGACGATCATCGCGACCGCGCTCATCGACACGGGCTCGCGCATGGACGAGGTCATCTTCGAAGAATTCAAGGGCACCGGCAATTCGGAAATCATTCTCGACCGCAAGGTCGCGGACAAGCGCGTGTTCCCGGCGATCGACATCACGCGCTCCGGCACGCGCAAGGAAGAGCTGCTCGTTCCGCCCGATATCCTCAAGAAGACCTATGTGCTGCGCCGCATCCTCAATCCGATGGGCACGGTCGATGCCATCGAGTTCCTCTTGGGCAAGCTGCGCGAGACCCCGAAGGGCAACCAGGCCTTCTTCGATTCGATGAACACGTGAGAATTGGCTCGGACTACGCGGGCTCCTGAAGATTCACACTACCTCGTCTCGCGCGGATATTTCGCCCGGCACTTGTCGATGCAGGCGTCGAGCGGCTCCGTGCAAGCCTCGAGGCAATCTTCGCTGCCGCATTTCGTCGTGCAGACCGTCGCGACGCTCCGGCATCGATCGATGCATTGATGGCGTATCCGATGCGCCTCGGAAATGGGCTTGCCCGTGGCCGCCGCCGGGAGGCCGAGCAGCAGGGCTGAGCAAGAGATCGCAAAAATCCGACCAGGGCTCATCACGGCTTCTTCTTCCCCTTGCGGCTTCTAAATGGGCTTCGTGCGGCGATCCGCCACCCGAGCCCGGCGCGGAAACTTTGCTATAGGTTGACGCGCATAGAGGGCGGACTGAAGCGTGTTCGACGATTTCGCCAATGTCTGGACCATGGTCGCGCTCGGCCGTGACCTTATCCTCGGCAAGCCCTTGGGTCTCGTCGTCTCCGGCGAGAGGGTCGTTCTTTTCCGCGATCACGACGGCGCGCCAGCGGCGCTCCTCGATCGCTGCCCGCATCGCGGCGTCGCGCTTTCGCTAGGGCGCGTCGAGGCGGGCGAGATCCAATGTCCCTTCCATGGCTGGAGTTTCGCGGCGGATGGGCGCTGCCTCGCTACGCCCTGGAATCCGGAGGCGAAGCGCGAGAATCTCTCGGCGACGGCCCTGCCCGTACGGGAGGCCGGCGGCGTGCTCTGGCTCTTCACGGGCCGCGGTCCCGCGCCAAGCGAGCCCGTCCCGCCCGACGCGCTCCTGCAGCCGAAGGCGCATGTCTTCGCGCAGTCCGTCGTCTGGAAGGCGCATTGGACGCGGGTCATGGAGAACATGCTAGACAGCCCGCATGTCGCCTTCGTGCATTCGAAATCTTTTGGCGGTCCCGTGGCGCGGCGCCTCAAGGAGAGCCCCGACGCACGCTTGGAAATGCGCTTCGAGCCCCATGAGCATGGCGGCCGGATCGCGGCGGTCATCGAGGGCGAGGAGCGCCCCGCAGCGCTCGATTACCGCTTTCCCAATCTGATGGAGCTCACGCTCGATCCGAAGGGGCGGCATTTCCGCATTCTCGCCGCCTGCATTCCGCTGTCCCAAAACGAGACACGACTGATGCTCGTCACGGCCCGCGGCTTCCTGCGCTCGCGCCTGCTAGACTGGCTGTTCGTGCGCGCCAATCTGCGCATCGCCGAGGAGGATCGCGCCATCGTCGAATCCTCTCTGCCGCCCATCGTTCCCCCGCCCGATCAGGAGAAATCGCTCCCGACAGACGCGCCGACGCTGGCCTTCCGGCGCCTTTATCGCCAAAAGCTTGTGGGCAGCCGGGCCTGACTGGCCACCGTCTCGCTGCTTGCGGGAGCCTTAGGGGGCGCAAGGATCTTTGCCGCCGTCATCGACCGACACGATCTTTGCTCTCGCGAGCGGCGCCGGGCGCGCCGCCGTCGCGGTCGTCCGCCTCTCGGGGCGCGGCGCGAAAGACGCGCTCGTCCGGCTCTCGGGGCTGGAGCCGCAGCCGCGCTTTGCGCATTACGCGCGCTTGCGCGACCCCGAGAGCGGAGAGACGCTCGATCGCGGGCTCGCGCTGTTTTTCCCCGCGCCGGCTTCCGCGACGGGCGAGGACTGCGCCGAGCTGCATCTGCATGGCGGGCCGGCGGTGGTCGGCAGCGTGCTCGCGGCGCTCGCGCGCGAGCCTGGCCTGCGCGCCGCCGAGCCGGGGGAATTCGCGCGCCGCGCCTTTCTCAACGGCAAGCTCGACCTCTCGCAGATCGAAGCGCTCGCTGATCTCATCGAGGCGCGCACCGCCTTTCAGCGCCGTCAGGCGCTCCGGCTCTCCGGCGGCGCCCTGCGGCGCGAGACCGAGGGCTGGCGCGGGTCAATCGTCGAGGCTCTGGCGCGCGTCGAAAGCGACCTAGACTTTGCCGACGAGGCGGAGGTTGCGAGCGTTTCGCCGGCCGAGCTCGAAAGCCTGCTCGCGCCGGCTCTCGCGCAAATGGATCGGGCGCTCGCTTTATCGCCGGGCTCGGAGCGTCTGCGCGAAGGCTTTCTCGTCGCCATCCTCGGCCCGCCCAACGCCGGTAAGTCGACCTTGCTCAACAGGCTGGCGCGACGCGAGGCTGCGATCGTCTCGGACGAGCCGGGAACGACGCGCGATCTGATCGAGATCGACCTCGACCTCGACGGCCTGCCGATCACGCTCGTGGACACGGCGGGGCTGCGCGAGAGCGAGAGCGCCGTCGAGCGAATAGGCGTCGCCCGCGCCCGCGCGCGCGCCGGCGAAGCCGATCTGATCCTCTGGCTCTCCGAGGGCGGCGCCGAGCCGCCCCCGGATCTCGGGACCGAGGCGGCGGAGGTCCTGCGCGTGGCGACGAAGGCCGACGCGGTCCGGCCAGCTGTGGGCGCCCTGGCGCTCTCCGCAAAGGAATTGCTCGGCGTCGAAACGCTTTGCGGCGAGATCGCGCGGCGCGCGGCTTCGGCGCTGGGCGATGGCGGCTCGGCGCTCATCGCGCATGCGCGGCAGCGGGCGGAGCTGGAAACGGTGCGAGCCCGTCTGCGCGCCGCGCTGGAAAAGGACAAGGCCCCAGAGTTCGTCGCGGAGGATCTGCGCCTCGCCGCCCGCTCGCTCGAGAGGATCGCCGGTGCGGTGGACGTCGAGGAATTGCTCGACCTGATTTTCTCTCGTTTTTGTATCGGGAAGTGAGTATGTTTCACGTGAAACAAAACCCCCAACGCCCTTTGAATAGTCCATGAGCTCCTTCGACGTCATCGTCATTGGCGGCGGACACGCCGGCTGCGAGGCGGCAGCCGCTGCGGCCCGGCTCGGCGCGCGCACGGCGTTGGTCGTGCAGTCGCGCAACGACCTTGGCGTCATGTCCTGCAATCCGGCGATTGGCGGGCTCGGCAAGGGCCATCTCGTGCGCGAGATCGACGCGCTCGACGGGCTTATGGGCCGGATCGCCGATGCGGCCGGCATTCAATTCCGCATGCTCAACCGCTCCAAGGGTCCGGCGGTACGCGGTCCGCGCGCCCAGGCCGACCGCCGCCTCTATCGCGAGGCGATGCGCGCCGAGATCGAGGCGACCGAGAATTTGACGCTCGTCGAGGGCCTCGCCTGCGATCTCGATGTTTCCGACGGGCGAGTTTCCGCCATGCGTCTCGCCGATGGCCGGACGCTCCGCGCTGGCGCTCTCGTGCTGGCGACCGGCACCTTTCTCAATGGCGTGATCCACATCGGGGACAAGCAGCATCCCGCCGGCCGCATGGGCGACCCCCCTGCCCGCGAACTCGGGGCGAGCCTGCGGCGCGTGGGCTTCGCCGTCGGCAGGCTCAAGACCGGCACGCCGCCGCGGCTCGACGGGACGACGATCGACTGGGCCTCGCTGGAGGAGCAGTGGGGCGACGCGGAACCCGAGCCCTTCTCCTCGATGACGGAGCGCATCGTCAATCCGCAGATCGCCTGCCACATCACCCGGACGACGCCGCAGGCGCATGCCGTGATCGCGCGCGACCTCACCCTGTCGCCGCTGTTCACGGGCGCGATCTCGGGTCCCGGCCCGCGCTATTGCCCCTCGATCGAGGACAAGATCACCCGCTTTGGCGACCGTGACGGGCACCAGATTTTTCTCGAGCCCGAGGGGCTCGACGACAAAACCGTGTATCCCAACGGGGTCTCGACCTCTTTGCCGCAGGCCACGCAGCAGGACTTCATCAACGCGATCCCCGGCCTCGAGCGCGCGCGCATTCTGCGGCCGGGCTATGCGATCGAATATGACTATGTCGATCCGCGCGAGCTCAGCCCCAGTCTCGAGACGAAGCGCATCGCCGGTCTCTTCTTCGCCGGCCAGATTAACGGCACGACGGGCTATGAGGAGGCGGCGGCGCAAGGCCTCGTCGCCGGGCTCAACGCCGCCGCTTTCGCCGCCGGTCAAAGGCCGATCATTTTCGACCGGGCCGAAGCCTATCTCGGCGTGATGATCGACGATCTCGTCACGCGAGGGGTCAGCGAGCCCTATCGCATGTTCACCTCGCGCGCCGAATATCGCCTGTCGTTGCGCTCGGACAACGCCGATGAGCGGCTGACGCCGCGCGGCGTCGCGCTCGGGTGCGTCGGCAAGGCGCGGGCGAGCCGCCACGCGGCGCGCGCAGAAAAGCTCGCGCGGGCGCGTGAAATTCTCATGGAGCGCTCGCTCACCTCCTCGGCGGCGGCGCGCTGCGGCCTGCCAGTCAATCAGGACGGCCAAAGACGCAGCGGTTGGACGCTGCTTTCCTTCCCCGACATCGGCTTCGAGCGACTCCGCAAGATCTGGCCTGAGCTTGCCGCCATCGAGCCGCCGATCGCTGCGCAGGTCGAGATCGACGCGCGCTACGCGGTCTATCTCGACCGCCAGGCGGCCGACATCGAATCCTATCGCCGCGATGATCAGCTCGCTCTGCCCGCGACGCTCGATTATGGGGCGATCAAGGGGCTCTCGGCCGAGCTCGCCGGGCGGCTCTCGAAGCTGCGGCCTTGCACGCTAGCGCAGGCGCAGCGAATCGAAGGCGTGACGCCCGCCGCGCTGACGCTGCTCGCAGCCCGAGCGCGGCGCGCGTGATGGCGCTTTCGCACAAGCTGCGGCAGGCGCGCATTTCGGAGCGTTCTGAAGCCGTCATGGCCGGGCTTGTTGCGGCCATTCACGCTGAGCGGCCGCTGCATCTTTGGAGATATGCGTCTGGCTTTGCTCCGCAAGCGGGCAGTACGTGACCAGTCGCGCCGGTAAAGACCGCGCCGAGGCGCTGCGACTCTGTCCCGCGCTGAAAGCCGTCGAATCCGAGCTCGAAATCTATGAGCGGATGCTACGGGAGTGGAATCCGCGTATCAACCTCGTTTCGGCCTCGACGCTCGACGCGATCTGGACCCGGCACTTCGCCAATTCGGCGCAACTCCATGAGCATCTGCCGCACATCTCCCGCTGGGCGGACCTAGGCTCGGGCGCGGGCTTTCCGGGAATGGTGCTGGCGCTTCTTTTGAAGCGCCGCCCCGAAGCGGGCGTCAGCCTCATCGAGAGCGATCAGCGCAAAGCGGCTTTCCTTAGGGCTGTTTCACGTGAAACAGGCGCGCCGGCCACGGTCAGCTGCGGACGCATCGAATTGGAACTGCCGAAACTCGCAGGCGCCGTCGAGGGCGTGAGCGCCCGCGCGCTCGCGCCGCTCGGCCAACTTCTGGACTGGAGCCGCGAACTCCTGTTGAAAAACGCCACCGGCGCCTTCTTAAAAGGAGAAAACTGGCGCGCCGAATTGACCGAAGTCGAGGCCGAAGTTAATTTTTCGCTTGTCGAAACGGCCAGCCGCACGCATCCTTCGGGGCGAATCGTCGTCGTGACGTGTCGGGATCGACCGGTTTCATCTCAAAGGACGTCGCCGTGACAGAGGCTCTTCCTGCTCCACGCGTCCTCGTGCTCGCCAACCAGAAGGGCGGCGTCGGCAAGACGACGACCGCCATCAACCTCGGAACGGCGCTCGCCGCCGTCGGCGAGACCGTGCTGATCCTCGATCTCGATCCGCAGGGCAACGCCTCGACGGGGCTGGGCGTCGACCGCAAGAGCCGCAAGCTCTCGACCTATGACGTGCTGCTCGGCGAATGCAGCCTCGCCGAGGCCACCGTCGATACGGCCGTGCCGCGCCTCTGGCTCGCCCCTTCGACGCTCGATCTGCTCGGCGTCGAGCTGGAGATTGCTTCCGATAAGGATCGCAGCTTCCGCCTGAAGCGCGCGCTCGCCGAGCTGATCGCGAGCGAAGCTCAGCCGGGCGCGCGGAGCTACAGCTATGTGCTGATCGACTGCCCGCCCTCGCTCAATCTGCTGACGATCAATGCGCTGGCCTCCGCCGACGCCGTGCTCGTGCCGCTGCAATGCGAGTTCTTCGCGCTGGAGGGGCTCTCGCAGCTGCTCTCGACCGTCGATCAGGTGAGGCGCACGCTCAACTCGAAGCTCTCGATCCATGGCGTCGTGCTGACCATGTTCGATCCGCGCAACAATCTCGCCAATCAGGTGGTCGAGGACGTTCGCCGCTTCATGGGCGACAAGGTCTATGAGACGATGATCCCGCGCAATGTGCGCGTGTCGGAAGCGCCCTCCTACGGCAAGCCGGTGCTGCTCTACGACCTCAAATGCATGGGTAGCCAAGCCTATCTGAAGCTCGCCTCCGAGGTCATTCAACGCGAAAAGCGCCTGCGCGCGGCGTGAGGGGCCCGCCCCTCTCCCTAACCCTCTCCGCTAACGGGGAGAGGGAGGAGCTTGCGCCTGCCAGGTGGGGTTTCTAAAAAGGGAAAATCATCATGGGAGAGGAGTTGCGTCCGCGCCGTCTGGGGAGAGGCCTCGCGGCCCTGATCGGCGATGCGGAGGTCGCTCCCGCAGCCGATCGCCGTCATGGACATGGGCAGAGGCGCGTGCCGATCGAGTTCCTGCGGCCCAATCCGCGCAACCCGCGCCTCAATTTCCGCGAGTTGGACTTGGCCGATCTCGCCGCCTCGATCCGCGAGAAGGGCGTGATTCAGCCCGTCATTGTGCGCACGATCTCAGGCCTTGCCGACGCCTATGAGATCGTCGCTGGCGAGCGGCGTTGGCGCGCGGCGCAGCTCGCGCATCTCTCCGAGATTCCGGTCGTCATTCACGAACTCGACGACCGCGAGGCCTTAGAGCTCGCCATCGTCGAGAATGTGCAGCGCGCCGATCTCGACGCGATCGAGGAGGCGCGCGGCTATCAGCGCCTCGTTGAGGAGTTCGGCTACGCGCAGGGCGATCTCGCCAAGGTCATCGGCAAGAGCCGCCCGCATGTCGCAAACACCCTGCGCCTGCTGCAGTTGCCGGCTTCAACTCGCCGGCTCGTCTCGGAGGGCGAGATTTCCGCGGGCCATGCGCGCGCGTTGCTTTCGGTCAAATCGCCGGAGGCCGTAGCCGCCAAAATCGTCGCGGAAGGGCTGACCGTGCGCGACGTCGAGCGTATCGCTCAGAAGGAAGCGGAGACGGCCGGGGCGCCGAGCCCGCGCGCCAAAAAGCGTGAGGCGGGCAAGGACGCCGACACGCGTGCGTTGGAAAAGACCCTGACCGATGCGCTGGGCCTCACGGTATCGCTCCACGGCCTCGGCGAGGAGCGTGGGGAATTGCGCATCCGGTATGAGACCTTCGAGCAGCTCGACGCGCTGTGCCGGAAGCTCGCGGGGTGAGCGGCTGCGAAACGCTGCAAGTCTTGCACAAATGTTTCAAAAAGGAACATTTACTATTCTTTAAGCTTCGGCTGGACGCCGTTAAGAACTCGTTTACTTTATAAGCCTGCCCGGTTGTCGTGGGGAGGCGGTAAGTGAAACGGTTTGGCGGCGCGCAAACCTCGAAAAAGCCAGGAGAGGCCCTCGCCGCCGCGCTGAAGGCGGGATTGCTGCTCCTTGGCGTGCTGGCGCTTTCCCTGCAGACAGAAGCGCTTCAGGCCGCGACCGCCAAGGCGAGCTTTGCGCCGGTCGGAGACGAGTCCTCGGTCCCCTATGGCTGGATGGACTTCTGCACCCGCCAGCCGCAGGAATGCGACCAGCCGTCTCTGCCTGCGGAAAATTTCAAGCTGACGACGAAGGCGTGGAAACTGCTCGGCCAGATCAACGCCGAGGTCAATGCGGCCATTGAGCCGGTCTCCAATCTCGAGCATTGGGGAACGCTCGCGGATCATTGGGATTATCCGCTCGACGGCAAGGGCGATTGCAAGATCTACGCGCTGGAGAAGCGCCGGCAGCTCATCGAGCGCGGCGTTCCGCGCCAGGCCCTGCTGATGACCATCGTCAAGGATCATCACAATATGGGGCACACGATCCTGACCGTGCGCACCGACAAGGGGGACTTCATCCTCGACAACCTCACTGACGAGATTCTGTCCTGGGACGAGACGGGCTATCATTTCCTCAAGCGCCAGTCGCAGGAAGACCCCAATATCTGGCTGGCGATTCTCTCTCCCGCCTCCCCACGCAAGATCAGCGCGCGCTAATTTCCTCGGGGTTCAGAGCCAAGGCCTGACGGCGCCGCCTTTGGCGCCGGCTCAGGCCTTATGGCCGTGCTTGCGCTCCTCATGCGGGGAGGGCTTGCGCTTGCCAAAGAGCTTGCGCACGTCCTCCGTCTCTTGCTGCTCATAGAGATCGGGCGTCCAGCGCGGCATCACGTCCGTCGTAAAAGCCTGCGTGTTTTTGCTGAGAAAATCCCTCATTCGCGCCAGCTCGTCACGCCAGCCGATGGCGCGCTTGAACCGCGACCCGATGTCCTCGCTCGTGAATTTGACGTCGGAAGCGAGATTGAGGAATTCGACGGCGTTCTCGACGGTCATGACGAAAGGGTTCTGGCCCTTCAACATCAGATAATAATTTGCGACCAGCGATCCCGTCCGATGATTCCCCTCGATGAAGAGCTGCGGCTGCGAAAGGATTCGCACATAGAGTCCCGCGGCGATCTTATAGGGATCCTCATCCTGGTGCTCGTGCCGATCGAACCACTTCATGACGGGAGGGAAGCGTTCCTCGAAGCGCTCCTCCGTGTGCTTCACGAACCCATAATAGTCATTGCGGCGATCGGAATCGGCGCCAAGATGCACGAGCATATTCAGCTCGAGCAGCTCTTTCCAGGAGAGCATGACGCCGCCCGGGTTCGCCGCGAAGTGCTTATTGAGGTGATGGTAGGCGTGCAGCATATTCCTCGCGATAAAGCTGTCGAATTTGTCTCTCTTGCAGGAAATGATTTCGTTGATTCGGTCGAACTCATCTATAACGAGATTATAATTCTCGCGGATCTTGTTTATATCGAAATATCGCTGCGCCGTCGCTTTCATCGAGACCTCAGCCGGCGAGGATGCGCGGCGGGGCGCGGCGGCTCCCCGTTTCGAGCATCGTCTTCACCTTGGCTGCGAGATTGAGATACGCGGCGGCCTGCGGCCCCTGCGGGTCGGTGGCGACGACGGGACGGCCGGAGTCGGAGGTCTCGCGGATCTTGATGTCGAGCGGCGCCTCTCCAAGGAAGGGGACGCCGAGCGCCTCCGCGTCGCGCCGCGCCCCGCCATGGGCGAAAATATTCGAGCGTCCACCGCAATGCGGGCAGAGAAAATAGCTCATATTCTCGACGATCCCGAGCACGGGGATCTCGACCTTGCGGAACATGGAGACGGCGCGGCGCGCGTCAATGAGCGCCATGTCTTGCGGCGTAGAGACGATGACAGCGCCCGCCAGCGGCACCTGCTGCGCCATCGTGAGCTGCACGTCCCCCGTGCCGGGCGGCATGTCCACGATGAGCGCGTCGAGCTCCCCCAGAGGACCTCGCCCAGCATCTGCGTCAGCGCCTGCGTCGCCATCGGCCCACGCCAGATCATCGCCTCGTTCTCATTGACGAGGAAACCGATCGACATGGCCTTGAGACCATATGCCTGCATCGGCACGAGCTTGTTCTCGGCGACTTGGGGCTTGCCCGTGAGGCCGAGGAGCCGCGGGGTCGAGGGTCCGTAAATGTCGGCGTCGAGGAGGCCGACCTTCCAGCCCTGAGCCGCGAGGCCGAGCGCGAGATTGACCGAGGTCGTCGACTTGCCGACCCCGCCCTTGCCCGAACCGACCGCGACGATGAACCTTACCTGATCGAGCGCCGCGAGCGTCGGGCGGCGGGGCGCTTGTTGCGCCGCCGGCTTGTGCTCCGCCGTCAGAGACACAATGGCGCGCTCGACGCCGCCGATGCGCTCGATCGCCTCCTGCGCGGCGAGGCGCGCGGCTTCCCATTCCTTTGCGCGCGCGGGGTCGCCCGCGATCGAGACGAAGGCCTTGCCCGCGGAAAAATTGATCCCGCTGATCGCCCGCGTGAGCGGCGCCCCGTCCGGACCGGGCAGGGTCTCGAGGGTTCGCAATATTTCGTCTTCCGTCGCCATGCGCGCCCTCCCCTGCCGCTGCCTGCACAATCCGCTATGTGCGCCCGCGGCGATGCAAAATCCAGGGCAGCCCCAGCGGCTCCGGGAACGTGCGACCCCTAGCAAACTAGGAATGCGCTGGAGCTTCGGTTAAAATCACGCCCAAAAAGGTGAATGAGGCGCCTTCGCAAAGGTCTAGATTATGCTCAATTCGGCTGTATCCCTTGGGCCGCTTGCGGCGCAGATCTGGCTCGTCCAGATGGCGGCCTACCACGGGATCGGCCTGTGGTTCGAGTGGCTGGATCGCAGCGGCGGGCTCAAGCGCTTCAAGATCAAGCGCTTGGAGCGCATGAGCTATTTCGAGCTCCTGCCGCGCGTGCTCGCGAATCAGATTTTCATCCTTCTCCCGGCGATGCTCTTCATGCAGTGGAGCGGTTTGGCATTCGTCGGCTCGCCCCATGTGTCGCTCTCGGTCTTCTTCGCGAGCGTCGTCTTCATGACCGTTGGTCATGACATTATACAATACATTGGGCATCGCTTTGTTCTTCACCATCCGGAGAGGATGCGCCGGCTCGGCCATGCCGTGCATCATTCGACCATCGGCAGTCTCGGCATCAGCGCCTGCTATATGAGCGCTGCCGACTTTTTCCTCGAAATCGTCTGCCCCTATCTGATCCCGCTGGCCTTCGTGCCGCTCGGCTCGAATTTCCTGATTCATTCCCTCGTCGTGACTTCCGGCGCGTTCGGCGGGCTGTATGAGCATTCGGGCTACGACTTCTCTCTCGCGCTGCGCGAGCCCAGGGACGGCCGTGCGCCGGGACGCCTGCAGCTCGCCTTGGCCAGGTTGCTCTCGAGCGAGGCGCATGCGGCCCATCATGCGCGCGGCAATGTCTCCTTTTCGGACGGCTTCGGCTCCACGAACATTTGCGACACGCTGTTCAAGACGCGCTTCGACCTCGTCCCCGAGCAGCGCGCGAGGGCGAAGGCGGCGGTTTAGGCCGGATACTGGACCGTCATAGCCGGGCTTGTCCGGCCGTGAGGCGGTCCCGCTGCGCAACGACACGGCGCTGAAGCGAAACGCCCTTCAATTTTAATCCGCTGGGGCCTCCCGGTGTGGATGCCCGCGACAAGCCCGGCCATGACATCGTTGGTTCCGTTTGAGAGGGTGAGCGGCGGAAAACCGTCAGCAACTCACGCCTGGGCGCTCCTGCCTGCGTCATGGCCTCGCATGTCCTGGCCATCCATGCGTTCCCGCTGCGAACTGATTCTGCAAAGGCGTCATGTTAAGCCTTTAAGGCCTCCTCGCCTCACCCGCTCAGACCCCCCGCGAGGCTCGGGATGTCGAGCGTCCTGAACCCATAGTGCTCGAGCCAACGCAGATCTCCGTCGAAGAACGCGCGCAGGTCCGGCATGCCGTATTTCAGCATGGCGAGGCGGTCGAGGCCGACGCCGAAGGCGAAGCCCTGATGCACGTCGGGGTCGAGGCCGCAGTTCTTCAGCACCTTGGGGTGCACCATGCCGCAGCCGAGGATTTCCATAAAATCGTCGCCCTCGCCGATGCGCACCTCGTCGGCCCCGCGCCGGCAACGCACATCGACCTCCATCGACGGCTCGGTGAAGGGGAAGAAGGAGGGGCGGAAGCGCAGATCGAGCGTCTTCACCTCGAAAAACGCCTTCAAAAACTCCTCGAGCACCCATTTGAGGTGGCCCATATGCGTCGACTCGTCGACGACGAGGCCCTCGATCTGGTGGAACATTGGGGTGTGCGTGCGGTCCGAGTCGCAGCGATAGACGCGGCCGGGGCAGATGACCCGGATCGGCGGCGGCTCTTTCAGCATGGTGCGCACCTGCACGGGGCTCGTGTGAGTGCGCAGGAGTTTCCTCTGCCTGTCGGGGCCGGGCGGGAAGTAGAAAGTGTCCTGCATCTCGCGCGCCGGGTGGCCGTCCGGCACGTTGAGCTTCACGAAGTTGTAGTCGTCGGTCTCGATGTCCGGCCCTTCGGCGACGGCGAAGCCCATGTCAGCGAAGATGACCGCGAGCTCCTCCATGACCTGCGAGACGGGATGCACGCGACCGCGTTCCTGCGCGCTCGGCAGGGCGGGCAGAGTTGGGTCGAGCCGTTCTGCGGCGAGCCGCGCCTCGAGCGCCTGCGCCTCAAGCAGGCTCTTCCGCTCGGCGATGCGCGCCGCCACCGCCTCCTTGAGGGCGTTGATCTTCGCACCCTCGGTCTTGCGCTCTTCCGGCGCCATGCGGCCGAGCGTCGAGAGCAGCTCCGAGATCGAGCCCTTCTTGCCGAGTGCCGAGACGCGCACGGCCTCGAGCGCCGCCTCGCTATCGGCGGCCTCGATCCTGGCGATGACATCGGACTGAAGGCTGGAGAGATCGGTCATGCGGCGGGCCCGGTGCAAAAGGGATGCGCGCGCTTCTGCCATGCGCGCGGGGGCCTGTCGAGGCCGGGACTGTCGCGCCGCAGCAAAAGCCTCTTGCATTTTCGCGCGAGCGCGGCGAGATCGAAGCGCTAGGTTTCCGTTGCGAAGCGAATGAAGCGAAATGAGCGAGGCTGAATTCCTTTTCTCTCTGGGTCCGCGCCCAAGCGTGCCGATCGCGGGCCAGTCGGGCCACTTTCCCGTGCGTCGCATTTTTTGCGTCGGGCTCAATTACGCCGCTCATGCGCGCGAAATGGGAAAGGATCCCAATAAGGAGCGACCCTTCTTTTTTTCGAAGCCCGCGGACGCCGTCGTGGAGAGCGGCGCGACGATCGCCTACGCCTCGATGACGAGCAATCTCCATTATGAGATCGAGCTCGTCGCGGCGCTGCATTCGGGTGGCGCAGACATTTCGAGGGATCGGGCGCTCGAGCATGTCTTCGGCTACGCCGCCGGAATCGATCTGACCCGCCGCGATCTACAAAAGGCCGCGCGCGACGAGGGCAAGCCCTGGGACCTCGCCAAGGGCTTCGACCAGTCCGCGCCGCTCGGCGTGATCCGGCCGGCGGCAGAGATCGGCCATCCGCGCGCCGGGCGCATCGCGCTCTCGGTCAATGGCGTGATCCGCCAGAACGGCGATATCTCCGACATGATCCTCGACGCCGCCGGGATCATCGCCGAGCTCTCGCGCTATGTGCGGCTCGCGGCCGGCGATCTGATCTTCACCGGAACGCCGGAAGGCGTCGGCCCGCTCAAGCCGGGCGACGTCGCCGAGGGCGAGATCGAAGGCGTGGGCACGATCCGCGTGGGGATCGCCCCCTAACTCATCGATCAACAAATAGCTGCGGCACAGCTTATAATAAAATGATGTAATCTTTACCGCGACCGGCTAGTCTGACGGCAAGGAGTTTCGCCGCCGGCATGAACGAGGCCCGCCAAACGCTCAATCATCCGACGCTGGCGCAGCTCGCGCGCGCGGGCGCCCTGACGCAGGTCCGCGCCATCGGACAAAGCGGCGGCTGGGTGCTTGCCGTGAGCTTTGGCGCGCAGTCCGGGGCGCGTCTTTGCGCGCAGCGCTCGGGCGAGGAGCGCGTCTTCGCGCGTTTCGAGAGCCTCGTTTCCTATTTGAAGTGTCTCAAGATTCACCGTTTCGAAGTGGAGGCGCAGCGCTTCGAGGCGAAATCCGCGCCCTCGCGCCGCCGTCCGGATCGCGCCGAGGCGCTGCGCCGCGTGCATCGCGCGGCGGCGAGCGAAGCCCCCCTGCCCGCCGCGCTGCAGGCGGCGCTTCGGGAAGCCGACGCTCCGGCGGCGCAATGGCTTTCGCACAAGGATTTGAAGCGCGAATGGGCGGCGGCTCGCGAGAGCTTCATCGCCGAAGAGGCCGCGTCATGAAGCTGCGCTGGCTGCGCCGGGCCTATAATGAATTGCTGAACCACGCGGATGAGATCGCGCTGGTGAGCCCGCGCGCGGCGGTGGAGGTGACCGACCGACTGCTCGCCGCGGCCGAGGCTTTGCGCGACGGGCGCGTCACGGGGCGCCCCGTCCGCACGGGGCTGCGCGAGCTGCGGATCGGCGGGACGCGCCTCTCGTTCTTCTACCGCATCAACACGGAGACGGAGCGCCTCGAGGCGCTGCATGTCGCGCAGGCCGAGCAGCCCTGGCCGGAGGAGCGCTAGGCTTCGCCCTACTTCGCCTTCAGCACCTGGCGGCATTCCGCGGGCAGACCGGACATGGTCATCGGCGGCCAAGTCTTGCCCGAAGGCTTCCAATTCAGGATCTGCGGCGAGAACCAATGGGCGAGCGAGGCGTCGCAACCGTCGCCGCCGCCAACCGGCGCTTGGGGCGTGCAGTTCCCAGAATCCTTCGGACAGGAGAGCCGCACGTGGAAATGATAGTCGTGCCCATAATAGGGGCGCACCTTGTGCATCCAGGGCTGGCCGGCGGCGACGCGGCACATGGCGCGCTTGATCGCAGCGTTGACGAAAATGCGCTCTACGGCGGGGTCCTCGGCGGCGGCGCGCAGAACGGCGACATGCCCATCCGTCCAACCGGGAACGACATCGCGCCTGTCCTCACGCACCATCATGGTCGCCGACATTTCCTCGCGTTCTTCGCGGGTCAATTCGCGCGGCGGCATGGGCGTGAGCCAAATATCGACGTCGAGCCCGATCTGATGCGACGCATGGCCGCCGAGCATCGGACCGCCGCGCGGCTGCGACATGTCGCCGATCAGCAGGCCCGGCCAGCCGCTGGCGCGGCTCGCCGTTTCGGAGAGGCGCTCGATGAAAGCGACGAGCTGCGGATGGCCCCAGTTGCGATTGCGCGATAGGCGCATGACTTGCCAATGCGGGCCGTTCGCCGGCAGCTCCACGCCGCCGGCGAGGCAGCCGTGCGAATAGAAGCCGATGGGCTCGGGATCCATCGGCGCGCCGCTCTTGGCGCGGCCGAACAGCTCGCGCGCCGGGGTTTTGGGGTCGGAAGGGTTGGCCAGCGGCGGCAGAGGCTTGGGGTCGACCGTGCCCTTGTCCTGCGCCGCGGCGGGGCCGGCGAGGAGAGCGGCGACAACCAAGGACAAGCCGTAAGGATTTAACATGCGCGAGCCTTGCCGCGAGCGACGGTGTGTCATTCGAATGGGCTCCGATTCGCCTCGACTGTCAACCTTAACCAAGTGTTTCCATTGCCTTCTAGAGGGGCTGGCGGTTAAGGAATTGTTAAAGGCGGCGTCGGGGTAGCGTAGGAGTTGATCATGCGTTCGATGAGGCTTCTGTTCGCAGCGCTCTTTTGTCTCTTCGGCGTTTCCGTCGCCAGCGCGAAGGTTTACGTCCACATCGATCTTGCGACGCAAACCATGCACGTCCAGTCCTCGACGGGCAGCTATTCCTGGCCGGTTTCAACGGCGCGCGCCGGTTATGTCACGCCGCGCGGCACCTTCTCGCCGATCTATATGACGCGCATGACCCACTCGACGCTCTACAATAACGCGCCGATGCCGCACGCGATCTTCTTTCACTCTGGCTGGGCCATTCACGGCACCACCTCCGTCGGCCAGCTCGGTCGCCCGGCTTCGCATGGCTGCGTGCGCCTCGCGCCGGGACACGCCGCGCAGCTCTATCAGATGGTCCAGGCCGAGGGCGCAACGATCACGATCGGCGGCTCGCCGCGCGGCGGCGGGGGCGCTCGCCACGGCGGCCACGGCCCGCGCCACTACGGTAGATCCTGGTAGCCAACGTCCGATCCGCGCCTGCGCGAAAATGATCCTGCGAAAGAACCGAGCGCGCCCCACAAGGCCTGCGCCGATCCGACAAGCGGCGTGACGAGAAAGCCCGCCCAAGACTGCGGATTCGCGCGGTCCTCCCTAGCGCCGTAGGAAAGCCGCGGGTTTTCCTGCGTCGGAACTTCGAGCGTTCCAGCCATCCAATCCCAGACTGCGAGCACGCTGCCGAGATTGCGGTTGAAATGCGTGGGATCGGCGGAGTGATGGATTTGATGATGCGCGGGGCTGAGAAAGAGCCGCCCCCAGATTCCGCCGAAAGGAATCCAGAACTGCGAATGTTGCAGATGTCCAATGGTCCAAAGAAAAATCAGAAAGACGATGTTTCTTCCGTCAATGGAGACGATATCGACCTTGCGATCGAACGCCCAGGCCAGCACGCCGGACGCGCCGCCGATGAACAACGCGAGCATGTAGCCGAAAATCAGATTATCGACGGGATGGTTTCGGTAGTTCGTGAGCGGCGTTAGCACCTCGGCCGTATGATGCACCTTGTGGAGCTCCCAAAGGAACGGCACGCGATGCTTAAGATAATGGTCGACGAAATAGCCGATCTCATAGGCGAGGAATAACATCAGCGTCGACAAGGCCCGCATTGCCGCATCGTGACCCGTAACTGACCAGACTGGGCCGAAGGCGCTTTTAAGCGCCGAGGTTACGGCCATGGCCACGGCGTTCGAGGAAAGCACGAGAGAAGCAAAGACGGGCGGTGCGACGATCACGCTCAGAACGACGAGCTTGATGTCCGCGTAGGAGGAGTTGTTGAGCAGCAGGCGCGGCTTGAAGATCGCACGACCGATGGCGCGCAATTTGGCGTGGCCGCGGCGCGCGTTGTGGCGGAAAGCCAGAAAGCCAACGGCGACGCAGAATGTCGTCGCCAGGGAATAGACCGAGAGGATGGAGCCCGGCGAAAGCAGCTCCTTAACGATGGGACGGAGCCAGAAATCTATCCCGCCGGTGAACGCCATCGAAAGCTTGTTGACCTCGCCGATGCCGAGCTCGAACCCTGCTCGTTTAGGCGAAGGATACACTTGCTCCGAGGACTTTTCCAGCCGGCGCGCGCGCGCCGGATTCCACCGCCTCTCCGCAAAGCCTATAATCGCAAGACAAGCGCGCTCGAGAAGCTGGGGCGAGACCTTATGCACATCAAGGAATTTGGGGTCGAGCGCTGGCTTTATCTCTACGAGAACGAATGCGAGCTCAACCTAGCAGAAACCTGCGTCGAATTGCTGACCCTTGGCGAGCTTTTAAAGATCGCGGGCAAGCAAAAGTTGCTGCTCGCCGAGATTTCGCCGATGAAGCTGACCTATGGCGCCATCGACGGCAGCGAGCGTTTGCGAAGCGCCATCGCCGCGCTGCATGACAGTCAGCACACTGAGAATGTGCTGATCACTCATGGCGCGATCGGCGCGAATGCGCTGCTCTACGAAACGCTCGTCGAGTTGGGCGATCACGTCATTTCCGTTACGCCGACCTATCAGCAGCACCACGCCATCCCCGAAAGCCTCGGCGCCAAGGTCGACGCGCTCCGGTTGCGGGAGGAAAACGCCTTCCTCCCCGACCTCGACGAGTTGAAGGCGACAATCACGCCGTCGACGCGCATGATCGTGATCAACAATCCGAACAATCCCACGGGCTCCCTGATGGATCGCGCGTTCCTCCAGCAGATTGTTGAGATCGCGCGCGCGTGCGACGCCTGGGTGCTGAGCGACGAGGTCTATCGCGGCGCCGATCAGCAGGGCGCCGGCTTCACCGCCTCCATCGCGGACCTCTATGAGAAAGGCGTAAGCACCGGCAGCATGTCGAAGACCTGGTCGCTGGCGGGCTTGCGGCTGGGGTGGATCGTCGCGCCTCCTCACCTGCTGCGCCGCGTGCAGACCCATCGCGACTACAATACGATCAGCGTCGGCATGCTCGACGATTGGCTGGCCGCGATCGCGCTGGAGAACCGCAGCGCGATCCTGAAGCGAAATCACGCGATCCTGCGCAGCAATCTCGCGTTGCTCGATAACTGGATCGCCAAGGAGCCCCTCCTCTCTTATGTGAAGCCGAAGTCGGGCACGACGGCATGGCTGCGCATCGGCCTCGACGTCACCTCCGAGGCTTTCTGCGTCTCGCTGCTGCAAAAGACGGGCGTGCTGCTTGTGCCGGGCTTCGTGCTGGATGGCGAGGGCTATGTGCGCATCGGCTACGGCAACAATCACAACGTGCTCGAGGCGAGCCTCGCAAGAATGTCCGACTTTCTCGGGGCCGCCGCCCGATAGAGGCGTGAAGCGTTGACAGTGGCGCGCGGAGAGACGCGCGCATTTTCGGTGTGCATGTCGTTTGCGTGGCGCGGAGGCGTATGTCGCCATTTACCTGTATATTCAATCAGTTATCAATCATCGCGTAAGCGGCCGTTAACGCAGCGTCGGCATCCTCCTGCGCGAGTCCAACCGCGAGACGCCGCATCGCGCCGATACAAATTGCCAGGAATTGTATGAGCGAGTTTGTCGAAACTCTCGTCATTGCGCGGGACCCGCCGGCCTCACTGCCGCCTATAAGTTGGCGAAGGAAGGGCGCGACGTGCTCGTCCTCGAGAGCGATCCGCTCTATGTCGGCGGCATCAGCCGCACCGTGCGACACAATGGCTTTCTCTTCGACATCGGCGGCCATCGCTTTTTCTCGCGGTCGAAGGAAATCACGGATCTCTGGAATGAAATTCTTCCTGACGACTTCCTGGAGCGGCCGCGACTCTCCCGCATCTACTATCGCGGCAAATTCTATGGCTATCCGCTGAACGCCCTGGAGGCGCTGCGCAATCTGGGACTGTCGGAGAGCGCGCAGTGTCTTGCTTCCTTCGTGCTCGCCAGAGCCCTTCCCATCGAGAACCCCAGTACTTTCCACGAGTGGGTGAGAAACGAGTTCGGCGAGCGGCTCTTCTCGATCTTCTTCAAGACCTACACCGAGAAAGTGTGGGGCATGGGCTGCGACGAGATCTCGGCGGACTGGGCCGCGCAGCGCATCAAGGGCTTGAATCTGAGCGCTGCGATTCTCGACGCGCTTCGACGTTCGCTCGGTTTGAAGCAGCGCGGGGATGCGGGCGCGAAGTCCCTCATCGAATCCTTCCGCTACCCGCGTCGCGGTCCAGGCATGATGTGGGAGGCCGCGGCGCGCCGGATCGAGGAGAAAGGGGGTCGCGTAAAGTTGGGCCGCAGGGTCGAGCGGCTGCGCTATGATTTCAGCGCCCGCGCGATGGACGGTCACGGCGCGGCGCGCCGACGGCGGCGAAGACGTCTTCCTCGCGCGCCATCTCGTCTCCTCCGCGCCGATCCGCGAGCTCATGGATTTCGATCGACCCAAGACCGTTCAGCCTTTTCAACGCGCGCGCGCTCAAATACCGCGACTTCCTGACCGTCGTGCTCATCGGCCGCGCGGAGAAGGAGATGCCCGACAATTGGGTCTATATTCACGATCCATCGGTCAAGGTCGGGCGCGTGCAAAACTTCCGATCCTGGTCTCCGGAGATGATTCCGGACGGCGCCTCGACCTGTCTCGGGCTTGAATATTTTTGTTTCGAAGGAGATTTTTTATGGTCGGCGCAGGACTGCGATCTCGTCGCGCTCGCCAAGCAGGAGGTCGGCCGCATCGGCCTGATGGACCCCACTGCCGTCTTCGACGCCTGCGTCGTGCGCCAGCCCAAGGCCTATCCCGTCTATGACGAAGCCTATGCCGGCCATCTGCGGACGATCCGCCTTGAGATCGCGATGCGTTATCCGACGCTGCATCTTATCGGCCGCAACGGCATGCACAAATACAACAATCAGGACCATGCGATGATGACCGGGCTGCTCGCCGCTCTGAACATCATCGCCGGCGAAAAGATCTACGACGCCTGGCGCGTCAATGAGGACGCCGAATATTCCGAAGCGGGGCTTTCGGGCGTCGAGGAGGCGCTCTCGAGCGAACGCCTCGTCCCGCGCAAGGTCGCTTTCGGATGACGTTCTGCGCCCCAACCGGCAAAAACCGCCCGCCCCGGCGCGCTGCGGGCATTCCCAAACTCTTCGCCCCCGCGAGAGGCCGCAGGCTTTCTGGGGACCGGATTGATCGGCCTCGTGCTCACGCAAGCCCGAGGGCGGTCCTCGTCGGAGTTTATGCGCTTTCGATTGACGCGGCGAAAATCGCGACGCTCGTCCTGGTCTTTCTGTTCAACCTCCTTTCGCGCCGCGCGCTGCTCTTTTCCCCGGTCGCCGGGTGACGCATGACTAGCCTCGCCGCCTTCCCCGCATCCAGGCGCGTCGGCCGTCTTCTGAGCCTGCGTCTGCCGCTCTGGGCCGCCATCCTGCTGGCGCTCGCGGCCGCGCAGGCGTTGCTTGCGCCGCATTCGCTGGAGCTCCTCGAGACCCACGGCTTCTTCGACACCGACGACGCGATGCGCGCCGTGCAAGTGCGCGATCTGCTCGATGGTCAGTCCTGGTTCGACATGACCGCCTATCGGCTCGATCCGCCGCAGGGCGTCTTCAGCCATTGGAGCCGCATCATCGACGCGCCGCTCGCCGGCCTGGAGCTGCTTTTGCGTTTCTTCCTCGCGCCACCTGCCGCCGAGCTCGGCGCACGTCTGCTCTTTCCGCTGTTTCTTCTCGCTGCGCTCTTTTCGCTATCGCCCTGGTTTGCGCGCGCGCTCGACGATAAGGCCAATCCCTATATCGCCGTGCTGCTAGCGCTTCTCTCCGGCGCGCTGGTCATCCAATTTCTGCCAGGCCGCATCGATCATCACGCGCCCCAGATCGTGCTGCTGATGGCGACGGCCGGCTGCTGCTTACGTGGGCTCGACGCCCCGAGGGCGCGCTGGATGGCGCCCGCGAGCCTCGCCATGGCGCTCTCGCTTGCGACCAGTCTCGAGAATCTCCCCTTTTTCGCAGTGCTGCTTCTTGCGCTGCCGCTTCTTTTCGTCATCGACGGTGAGAGGATGCGTGCGCCGTTCGCTTGGTTCTCAGCGGTTTCCGCTGTCGCCTTTCCTTCAGCGTATGCGGCGGCCATCGCGCCCTCCCGCTACGCGCTTTCAACCTGCGACGCCTACTCCGCGCCGCATCTCGCCGCGATCGCTGCGGGGCTCGCAGGTCTCGACGTGTTGGCGGCGCTTTCGCCAAGGCTTAGGAGCGTCCCGACGCGCGCGCTCGGCGTCGCTTTCGCGGGCCTCGCGGTCGGCGTGACCTTTCTCAAAATCGCGCCGCAATGCTTGGGCGATCCGCTCGGCGGCGTCGATCCTCTCGTGCGTGACCTCTGGCTCTCGCATGTGGCCGAGGCAATGCCCCTTTGGAAGAGCTGGACGAAGTCGCCGGACGCGGTGATCGCCACCGCCGTTCCGGTGCTTCTCGCGCTGCTCGCGGCCCTCTCGCGGGTCACGCGTGAGCAAGGCTTGGCCCGCCGGCGCTGGGCCGTGGCGCTCGGGCTTATCGCCATGGGCTTTATTCTCGGCTTCTTCTGGCAGGTCAGAATCTTCACCTCGGTGACGCCACTCGCCATGGCGACGCTCGTTGGCGTCGCGTCCGGCTTGGGCGAGCGGCTCGGCTCCGGCTTCGCGGCGCTGACGCGCAGGCTGATGGTCGTCGCGGCTTGCATTGCAATGTCGCCCGTCGGGCTCGCGGCGCTGCTCCCTTGGCACCCAAAGGCCGTGGCGCACGAGAAGAACGAGCGCGCCTGCCTCACGCCGCAAGCGCTCGTCCCGCTCGAAACCCTGCCGCCGGCGCGCATCGCGGCTTCCTTCGACTTCGGTCCCTATCTCCTCGCCTATACGCCGCACAGCGCCTTCGCGGGGCCCTACCACCGCGACACTCGCGGTAATCGCCTCGTCATCGACGCCTTCCTCGCCGATCCCGAAAGCGCCGAGAAAATGCTGAGCGACGCGGGCGCGACGCTCGTGCTCTGGTGCGCGCATGAGCCATCGGCTTTCGCCGCGCGGGCTCCGCAGGGCCTTGCTGCTAGCCTCGCGCGCAGCGCGCCGCCCGCCTGGCTGGAGCGGCTGCCCCAGTCGACAGAGCTTCTCGCGATCTATGCACTGAAGAAATAGACGCGAAGGGACGATCGTTTGGAGCTAAGCCCCCGTTTCGACCTCCCGTGAGGCAGCAGGCTTTATCGCCGAGGCGACGAGGAATTGGTGCCGCGCTTGCAGCGAGCTGATCCGCAGCCAGGCGGCGACGCCAAAGCCGATGAAATGCGCGAAGAGCAGATTGAAGTTCACGAGCAGCACGAAAATGTCGAGCGCGCGGATGATCTTGGTCGGGTCGGTGATGGCGATGCCCGGCGGTTGCGACATGGTCTTGCCGATGAGGAGCCCGACGCTCAGGCCGACGCCGCCAAAGGAGTTGAGAAGCCCCAGCACGCTGAGCAGTCCGCCCACCACGACGAACCAAAAGGTCCAGCGATATTCGCGCGACAGATAGCGCGCCGGATCGCTCCGAATCCGCCTCGCCGTCTTCATATATTTGAACGAGAGGAGCGTCGTGAGAATCAAAACTCCCAGCGCGCCGGCCGCCCAATAGATCGCGTCGCCGAAGACCGTCTCGCCGGGGCTGACGGTGCGCCCCGCGAAGCCGAAGCCCAGCAGCACAGTGGAGATCACGCCGAGAAAAAGCTGGAGCCAGAAGGCCGCGCCTCCGAAAAAGCGGAAGCTGCGTGCGAGCCCTTCCGCGAGGAGGCCGGTCGTCGAGGTCGGTAGGAAACACTCCAGCTCCGCATCCGTGCGCGGGAAGAGCTGATCGAAGATCGCGAAAAGGGCATAGGCCAGGAGGGCGCCGGCGAAAATATAAGCGGCGTAGAAATGCGCCTTCTCGAGCGGCGCGGAAAGCGCGCGTTTCGCCAAGTCCCACCCCGGCAAGGGGTAACCCCAGAAGTACAGCGGCTCTCCGCGATAGGCTGCTGCGAGGACGGCCGCGCCGACCATCACGAGGAAGGCGAGATAGACGAGTTTCCTCAGCCAGAAACCGGCGATCTCGCGGCCTGGCCTCGGCTCGCCGCCCCCGCCGCGGTAGATGTAAAGCGCGGCCCCGACGATCAGGTCGGCGACGAGCAAGAGGCCCGCGCTCAGGCCGAGCGAAATGTGAAGGTCCGAAAGGTCGTCGCGCGCCGCCGGATCGATCGGCGCGTGATCCAGACTCCAGCCGAGCGCGAAGGCCGCAAAGCAAAAGCCGACGAAGAGCCAAAAGATCGCGACCGACGCGATCGGCCGGCCAGGGTTGAAGCTCATGAGACCGCCTCCAGAAAATCCTTACAAGCGAGCCGGCCGCCCCTTTCCAGAATGAAGCCGCATGCGAGGCTATCTAGGGCTACGCCGTCGGAACGCCAGAACCCCTGGATCCATTATGGATCGAGAGCTAACCCGGAAGTCCTTCGTCCAGATGGGCGTCACGCTGAGTTCGATCGGCTTTCAGGCGCTCGCCCTCTTATCCGTTAGGCTAGTCGTCCAACGAGTCCGATAGACTGGAGCGGCAGGGCGCCTTCCTCAATGAATTGACGGCAGAGGTGCTCAAGCGGGCGGGCCTGCGTCCGGGCCTGCGAATTCTGGACGTCGGCTGCGGCATGGGAGACGTCACGCTGCTCGCCGCGCGTCTCGTCGGCCCGACCGGCTCCGTTGTCGGCATCGACCGGGACGCCGAGGGCCTGAACCGCGAACGGGCGGCGGCGGCGCAGGTCGCCAATGTGGAGTTCCGTCAGGCGGAGCTGCCGCAAATCGGCGAGGGCGAGAAGTTCGACGCGTTGATCGGCCGGCTCGTCATGATCTATTTCCCCGACCCCGCCCAAGCCCTTCGGCATTTGTCTTCTTACGTCGTTCCCGGCGGGATCATCGCCTTTCAGGAACCCGATCTTTCCCGGGCGAGCGCCGTCCCGCCCATCCCTTCCGTGATCGAGAACGTCGCGCGCATGAATTTCGTGTTCGAGCGCTGCGGCTTTCATCCGCGCATCAGCGCCTCTTTGGGGCAAGTGTTCAAGGCCGCGGGCCTGACGCCGTCGCTCTATGGCGCGACTCCGATGGAGCAGGGCGGAGGCGGCTTCTGACCGACATGGCTCGCGTCGACCATTCGCAGTCTCACCCCGGCGATGGTGAAAACCGCGGTGGCGAGCGAGGCCGAGGTCGACATCGACACGCTCGAGCAACGCATGCGCGAAGAGGCGGACGCGGCAAACACACTAATGCTGGGTCCGCTGATGGTGGGCGCTTGGGCGGTCAAGCCCTTTGCGCTCGCGTCAGGCCGCGAATGCTGAACGCTGACGGCAGCCGGCGCGAACCCAATCGACGATCGTGTCGGCGATGCTCTCCCAGCCCGGCTCGAGCATCATGTCATGCGCCATATCCGGAAAGATTATCGCCTCCGTCGCATAGGCGGCGGCGATACGCCTTGTCGTCTCCACGGGAAAGATCGCGTCGCGTTCGGCGCCCAGAACCAGGACCGGTGTTCCCGTCGCCGGCGCGCATAAATCGGCGAAGACCATGTCGAGATAGGCGAGGAAGGCCTCGTCTCCCAAGCGCGCGGCGATGCGCTCCACCTCCTTCTCTGGCGTGCGCGCGGACAAGAACAGGCGCCGCACGCGATCGGGCGTCGAGACGACGGAGGTCAGCCGCAGGGTCAGATTGGCTTGCAGCACGCCCACCGGATCGGTGCGGATCAGTCTGCCTAGAAATTCCCCGATGCCGTCCGGCGGCATGGAGGCGAGCAGGACCGCGCCAGGAAGGCGCCCGCGCTCCATGAGCTTTTGCGTCAGAAACCCGCCCATGGAATGGCCGATGACGAGGGGGGCGAAGACAGGCTGTCGACGGTCTCTTCAATGTCGTCGACGAAGTCCCGCACCCGCGTTCGGCGCAAATGCTCTCGCCCCGCGCTCTCGCCGTGCCCGCGCAAGCTCATGGCGTGAACCGCGAAGCCTTGGCCAGCGACGCGCTCGAGAAAACCCTGATCCCAGCACGAGGCGCCATGCCAGCCGCCATGCACGAAGAGGAGCGGCGGCGCGACGCTGTCCGCCGCACGTCCGCGGGAAATGATCTCCAAACGGGATCGCTGCATCCTTCCTGCCGCAAACATTGACTTCCTCGCGCCCTGCTTTCGGACTTTCGCTAAGCTGCGCATGCCGCCGTTAAGAGGCGATGTTTTCGCTTGCGCGAGTTTTAACGAAGCGCCTCCAGACGGCCCGGCGTCACAAGAAAAATCTCGGCACGGCGTGTGAGCGACTCGAAGAGCGCAGGATCGGCGCCGGTCATGAAAACCTGCGAGCCCAGCCGTGCCAATCCGTTGTAGAGCGCCTCGCGCCGCTTCGCGTCGAAATGCGCGGCGATCTCGTCGAGCAGCACGAGCGGCGCGATCCCGCGCAAATTCGCGAGAAGCCGAGCCTGCGCCAAAACCAGTCCGACGAGCAGGGCCTTTTGCTCGCCGGTCGAGCAGTCGCGCGCCGGCGCGTCCTTGGGTCCGTGGCGGGCCAGAAGATCGCTGGTCTGCGGCCCGACGAGCGCGCGGCCGGCGGCGGCGTCCCGGCGCCGCGACTGCGCGAGCATCTCGAGATATTTCTCCTCGACCGCGATGGCCGGAAGCTCTGAGAGCATTGCCTCCAGCTCGCCATGCAGGGCGACGACCGTATGCGGGAAGAAGGAGGCCTCGTCGCGCGTGGAGTTGATGAGCGCCTGCAGACGCTGGGCGGTTTCGAGCCGCGCGCTCGCGACCGCAACGCCCAGCGCCGCGATCTCCTTCTCGGCGGCCGAGAGCCAGCGCGAATTCGCGCCGGCGTCCTCGAGGAGCCGGTTGCGGCCTCTGAGCGCTTGCTCGAATTTTGAGACGCGCGCGCCATGCTCGGGATCGACGCCAAGCGTCAGGCGGTCGAGGAAGCGCCGACGGTCTCCGGCGGGACCGGCGAAGAGTCCGTCCATCGCGGAAGTCAGCCAGACGACCTGGAGACGGTCCGCGAAGGCGCGCGCGGAGGAGACAGGCAGGCGGTCCACGCGAAAGCGCCGGCCCTCGCCGGGCTCATAACCCTGGCCGAGCTGCGTGGCGTGGCCCTCCGTCTCGAGCTCGATCGAGACGCTAAAAGCCCCTGTCCCGCCCTGGCGCGCGCAGTCCTCGCTTTCGGCGCGGCGCAGCCCGCGCCCCGGCGAGAACATCGATAGCGCTTCGAGGAGATTGGTCTTGCCGGCGCCGTTCTCTCCGGTCAGCGCCACGAGGCGCTCGGCGAAGCGAGTGTCGAGCGCCTCATAGGAGCGGAAGTCGCGCAGCATCAGCCGCCGAATCAGCGGGCGGCGGGTCGGTCTGCGCGCGTCGGAGAGACTCGTCACGCCGAGCATTTGGCACGCCGCGCGAGCGGGGGCCAGCGGCGCTCAGCGATCGTCGGCTCGCTCAGAATTTCGCGGCGATGGGCGTGGGGGCCGCGGCGTCGAATTTATAGGACCAGCTCAGGCTGAATTCGAGGCCGCTGAGCCAAGCGGTGACCTTCGTGTAGGGATTATATGCGGGAGGCACGCCGACAGGGACACTTGTGACGGGATATGGTCCGGCGAACAACGTATAGGAGAAGGCCGCGAAAGGCTGCGCTTCCGGACCGCTCACCGTGTTCTTGAAGGCGTAGACCGTCGCGAAGTCGATCGACTGGTTCTTGTCGATCTCATATTTGAAGCCGCCGCTCACGTGATGTTTGGAGATCGCCGGCGCGAGCACATTGAGCGTTATGTCCTGCCCGCCGATCATCGGGGTCGAATAGGCGTAGCCGAGACGCAAGGTCAGCGGCTTCAGCGCGCGATATTCCACCCCAACCGACACCATATCCGTGTCGCGCCACCCGAAGCCCGGTCCGTCGTTCGAGCCGAGCTGGCCGTAATAGAGCGGGAAGCTCGGCGCGCCGAGCGCATGGACCGCATGATAGAAGATATGCTTCCAGCCGGCCATCAGCGTCAGATCCGGCGCCGCGTCGAAGGCGAGGCCGGCGTTGACATGGGCCGGAACGTCAATCTGGCCGTGGTCGGCGATCGCGCCCGCATATTTGCCGAAAGGGGTCATAAACATGGGCGTCGCGGCGGCGAGGCCGAGGCGCAGATTTGGCAGGATCGAATATTCCAACCCGAACCTCACGCCGCCGCCGAAGGACCAGTCATAGCCGTTGTTGGAGAGGTGATAGGGGTCCCAGGAATAGGGCGCGAGCGTTTGCAGTCCCTGAACATTGATGATCTGCGTCACGAAGGTCGGCGCGACGCCGATGGTGACCGGCCCAAATTTGCGGGCATAGTCGACGCTGACGAAAGCCTGTCGCAGATCGATGCCGGCGGCGCCGTCGCCGAAGGGCCCGCCCCAGGACGGGGCGATCAGCGGACCCGGGCCCTTCAAGGTGATGGGGCCATAGGGAACCGCGATGCTGGGGGCGTAAACCGGCGCCTTGTAATTGTTGAAGTCGTAGGAGGTGTTGACGCCGCCATTGCCATAAACGACCACGCCCCAGGCCGAATTGGCGTCGATCGGACGGATGAAACCGCCGTTCGGCACCGGAAAGACCGGCTCGCCGCTCTGGACATGACCGGGGGCCACAAGCACAAGCGGGTGATTTACAGGGTCGTAGCTCACGGCGTCATAGCCGCGATCGGGCAAAAGCAGAGTCCCGCCGGCTTGGAACTGGCTGTCGAGGCCGACGATGCCCGCCGGATTGATCGACATGGCCATGGCGTCGCGCGAATTGGCGACGTCCGCGCCCGCGAGGCCCTTCTGACGCGCGCCATAGCCGATCAGCTCGATGCCTTCCGCGGCGAAAGCCTGCGCAGGGACGAGAAGCGCCGACAGAGCGAAATACAGCAAAGAAGAGCGCTTTAGTGGGCTTTTCATCTTCCACCTGTCCAAAGCAGAAGCGCTGCAATCAATAACTGCAACGCCCTAGTTATTAGAATCACTATGGTATACTCGATCGCCGCTTTTGCGCAGAGATTGTGCAGGCCTTCACTGCAATTTTCCGAGAGTGTGACATTCCCGCAACACCGAGAGACGGTCGCAAAAGATGCACCGAAGCTCGAATGCTTTTCGAAGACCTCTGCAACTCTTGGCGACGAGCGCGCGCCGACGCAGGAGGGTGAGCTTTCAATATTCCGCGGCGATCGGCGTGGCGTTGGCGGTGGTGAACTTATAGGTCCAACTCAGCGAAATCTCGACGACGCTCAGCCAGGCTGTAATCTTGGTGCAGGGATTGAAGACGGGCGGAACCGTCACCGGAACCGAGCCCAAGCCGAAGGGCAGACCATAGGCGAAGGAAGCGTAAGGCTGCGCCTCCGGCCCGCTCAACGTGTTCTTGAGCGCGTAGACGGTCGAGAAATCGATCGAATTGTTCTTGTCGATCTCGAATTTGAAGCCGCCGTTGAGATTATGGTGGGTGATCGCGGGCGCCAGCACATTCAGCGTCACGTCCTGCGAGCCGATCATCGCGGTCGAATAGCCGTAGCCGAGGCGCAAGGTCAGAGGCTTCAGTGCGCGCCATTCGACGCCGAAGGAGGCCATGTCGGTGTCGCGCCAGCCGAAGCCCGGCCCGCCGAAGGACCCGAGCTGGCCGTAATAGAGCGGGAAGCTCGAATTCCCGAGCGCTGGAACCGCATGATAGAAAATGTGCTTCCAGCCGCCCATCAGCGTGAGATCCGGCGTCGCGTCGAAGGCGAGGCCGGCGCTGATGTTGGCGGGGACATCCATTCTGCCGTGATCGGCGACGGCGCCGGCATATTTGCCGAAGGGCGTCATGAACATCGGCGTCGCGGCGGAAAGTCCGAAGCGCAGATTTGGCAGGATCGAATATTCCAGACCGAGGCGCAGGCCCCCGCCGAAGGACCAGTCGTAGCCGTTGTTGGAGAGATGATAGGGGTCCCCGGAGTAGGGCGCGAGCGTCTGCAGTCCTTGAAGATTGAGGATTTGCACCGCGACGGTCGGCGCGACGCCGACCGTCAAAGGTCCGAATCTGCGGGCGTAGTCGAGGCTTACGAACTCCTGCCGCAGATCGATGCCGGCATAGCCGTCGCCAAAGGGTCCGCCGAAGGACGGCGCGATGAGCGGACCCGCTAGGACCATCCCGGGCGGAAAAGGGGGCGTCGGCAAAGCGACGTTCGGCGCGTAGATCGCCGGCTTGTAACTGTTGAAGCCATAGGTCGTGTTAACCCCGCCATTGCCGAAAAAGACCCAGCCCCAGGCCGATTCGGCGTCGATTGGATGGATCGCGCCGCCGTTCGCTACGGGAAAGGCCGGCTGACCGCTCTGCGCCCAGCCGGGAGCAACCACGACGACCGGTCCCGTCGCCTCATAGCCGCGATCGGCGAAGATGCCGGCGAAGTCGAATTGAAATTGCGGGTCGAGGCCGACAATCCCCGCCGGGTTGAGCGATAGGGCCAGCGCGTCGCGCAAATCGGCGATGTCGGAGCCCGAAAGCGCCTTCTGGCGCGCGCCATAGCCAACGAGCTCGATGCCCTCCGCGGCGAGGCTTTGCGAGGAGCCCGAGAGCGCCACCAGCGCGAAATACAGAAAAGAATGGCGCCCGAGCGGGTTATTCATGGTTCACCTGCCGTAGAAAGCGAGAGCGCCGCCGTCGACAACTACACCGCTCAGATTGTTCGCATCTTAAAACGACTGTTCCTGGCCGTTCTTACGTAGAGCTTACTATCCGTTTCGAGTACAAATGATTTCGCTCGCCCGTGGCGTTTCGGCGCCGGCGACCCGCGCGGGCGCGGATGAGGCGGAGCTTGATTTGATTCTCGTTCCGCCTACTACTCCTCTCTTGGCGAGGGGCGCCGCCGTCGCGGCTGAGAAGCACCCTTTGAACCTGATCCGGGTCGTGCCGGCGGAGGGAACGCCTGGGCTCGCGCGTCCGCGAATCGGTTCGCCCGGCCCCGTCGCCTCCTCGATCACGCCCGCATTCATCGAGGAGAGACGCATGAGCGCACAAGAAAATCGCGAGCGGCCACGCCGACGCGCGTGACGACCGGCCCCATCGGCGGCTCCC
Source organism: uncultured Alphaproteobacteria bacterium (assembly GCA_963808525.1). Taxonomy (GTDB): domain Bacteria; phylum Pseudomonadota; class Alphaproteobacteria; order Rhizobiales; family Beijerinckiaceae; genus Methylocystis. Next base: position 275,570 of record CAWEGE010000016.1, on the reverse strand, counting down.
GCAAGCGCTATTCCTCTCCGCCCGCCGCGCCTGACGTCAAAGTGCCCTATCGAGAGCTGGAGCTACGCGGAACAGACAGCGCCGAGCCGCTGCGGCTCTATGATTCGTCGGGACCCTATGGTTGCGCGGAGTTCACGCCGGAGCTCGAGGCGGGACTGCCCGCCGCGCGGGTCTGGCTTTCGGCGCGCGCCGGCTTGGCGTCCTACGAAGGAAGAACGGTCAAGCCCGAGGACAACGGCTTCGCCAGCGGCCGGCATCTTGTCCCGCCCTGCCCCGCAACGCGCAAGGTCTATCGCGCGGCGGGCGGCGCACCGTGACGCAGCTCGAATTCGCCCGCGCCGAAATCATCACCGAGGAGATGCGCTATGTCGCGCATCGCGAGAATCTTTGCCGCGAGCGCGCCTTCGACGAGGCGGGCGCGCGTCTCGCAGACGGCGAGAGCTTCGGTGCTTCGATTCCAGAGTTTGTGACGGCCGAATTCGTGCGCGACGAGATCGCGCGCGGGCGCGCCATCATCCCCGCCAACCTCAATCACCCTGAATTGGAGCCGGTGATCATCGGCCGCAATTTCCTGGTCAAGATCAACGCCAATATCGGCAATTCCGCCGTGACCTCGTCGGTCGCCGAGGAAGTCGAAAAGATGGTCTGGGCGATTCGCTGGGGCGCCGACACGGTGATGGACCTCTCGACCGGCCGCAACATTCACAATATTCGCGACTGGATCATCCGCAACGCGTCTGTCCCGATCGGCACCGTGCCGATCTATCAGGCGCTGGAAAAGGTCGGCGGCGACGCGCTGAAGCTCGATTGGGAAGTGTTCAAGGACACGCTCATCGAGCAGGCCGAGCAGGGCGTCGACTATTTCACGATCCACGCGGGCGTGCGCCTCGCCTATGTGCCGCTGACGGCGAAGCGCGTGACGGGCATCGTCTCGCGCGGCGGCTCGATCATGGCGCGCTGGTGCTTGAGCAAGCACAAGGAAAGCTTCCTTTACGAGCGCTTCGACGAGATCTGCGACATCATGCGCCGTTACGACGTGTCCTTCTCGCTCGGCGACGGACTGCGGCCGGGCAGCAACGCCGACGCCAATGACGCGGCGCAATTCGCCGAACTCGAGACCTTAGGCGAGCTCACGAAAATCGCCTGGGACAAGGGTTGCCAGGTCATGATCGAAGGCCCCGGCCATGTGCCGATGCACAAGATAAAGGCCAATATGGAGAAGCAGCTAGCCGCCTGCGGCGAGGCGCCCTTCTACACGCTCGGGCCGCTCGTGACCGACATCGCGCCGGGCTACGACCACATCACCTCGGGCATCGGCGCGGCGATGATCGGCTGGTTTGGCACCGCCATGCTCTGCTATGTGACGCCCAAGGAGCATCTGGGCCTGCCCGATCGCGACGATGTGAAAACCGGCGTCATCACCTATCGCATTGCCGCGCACGCCGCGGATCTCGCCAAGGGTCACCCGGCGGCGATCGAGCGCGACAATGCGATGAGCCGCGCGCGTTTCGACTTCCGCTGGAAGGATCAGTTCGACATCGGGCTCGATCCCGACACGGCGCGGAAATTCCACGACGAGACGCTGCCGGCCGACTCCCACAAGGTCGCGCATTTCTGCTCCATGTGCGGCCCGAAATTCTGCTCCATGCAGATCACGCAGGAGCTGCGCCGCGAGGCGCAGGAGATGGAGCGCGAGCGCGGCATGGAGGAGAAGGCCGCCGAATTCCTGGAGCGCGGCGCGGAGATTTATGTCGAGGCGGAGTGAGGCTCGTCGATTGAAGAAATCCCTGTAGGCTCCCCTCTTTGACCACCGTTCGTCGCGTCATTGAGCTCGACGCCGCCTTAGACAAGCGGCTGGGCGAGCTCGCCGCGCGTCGCGGCCAGGATGTGACGGAGGTGATCGCCGAGGCGGTCGAGATCATCGAGTCCGGATCGTTTATCGAAGGCCCGAACTCGCAGAGGACGAGCGGCGCCTCGACGCTTTCCGACGCACGCACAAAGCGATTCCTCTTGGCGCGGTGAAGGCCTGGACGGAAAGCTGGAGGACTGAGGCCGAACTGCCAAGGCCTGTCGCGCGGCGGACGGAATGATCCTCGTTTCGGAGGAGGCCGCGCTTCATTTGGAGCGGCTGCAGGCGACGCGGCGTCGCCTGACGGCAATCTGGACAGCTGTTGAAAGGCTAAAAGATTTCCCGCACTTGGGCACGCCTAAGGGCCCTGCCGGAATCCGTCAGCTCGTCATTTGTCACGGCGCATCAGCCTATGTCGTGCGGCTCTTGGATGACTTCGCTACACTTTCAATGACGGCTGTCACGGCTGGCCGCCGTACGTCAGCCTGCGGACCCGTAAATCTCCTCCACGCTCACTTCCATCCCCGGCGGATCGAGCCCGATCGTTCCCTCGTGAATGATGCGCGTGAGCACGTCCTCGCCGTGCCGCTGGTGATGGATGATGAGCGGCGCGTCGGGACTGACGATGAGGTAATGCGCGACGCTCTTCACCTTGAAATAGCCGGCGAGCTTTTGGTACGAATCGCGACGCTCGCTCCCCGGCGAGGGAATTTCGACGACGACGCTCGGATTGGGCACGAAATAGGCGTCGGGAGGGAGCGGCGCGCCGCAATAGACCATGGCGTCCGGCTGAAAGCTATTCAGCTGGTCGATCTTCACCGCGGCGCTGTCGAGCACGAAGCGGCAGGGGATTCTTGCCCTCGTGATGGCGGCGTCGAGGGCCCGGGCGACGCGATATTTCAGATCGCCATGGACGACCCGCCCCGGAGACATGGCGAGGGCCTGGCCGTCGACGAGCTCCCATTTGCCGCGCTTCTCGGCGGCATATGCCAGGAATTCTTCGACGGTCATCGCTCTATCCGCAAGCACCTGCATGTCTGCCTCCGCATTGAAACAACATAGCCGCGCGAGCGGGGTTCCGCGAGAAAAAATGTAAATACGGGGCGAGAGCGGCGCTCTTGCCCCCAGGAACAAGCGCCGCGCCATCTATTTGGCTGAATCTCTTGCTCTTGATGCGAACCGAAACATTCTCTCGGGGCGCTGTCCCCACCCCAAATAAGGATTTCGCGATGATCGGCTCAGCGCGCTCGACCTTGAGCTTTACCTTTGCTATTCTTGCGGGCTTCGCCCTCGCCCCGGCTGCGCAGGCCGCGCGCTGCGGCAATGGCGCCGCAGGGTTCGACGCCTGGAAAGAGTCCTACGCTCAGGAGGCGCGCTCAGCCGGCCATAGCCAGCAGGCGGTCGATGCGCTGCTAGACACGCATTACAACCATCCGACGATCGGCGCCGACCGCGGTCAACACAGCTTCCATCTCTCGCTCGACGAATTTCTCGCCAAGCGAGGCGGCACCGTCATCGCCTCCAAGGGCCGCTCCTACAAACAGCGCCTCGCTCCGCTCTTCGACAATATCGAATCCCGCTATGGCGTTCCGCCTGGGCCGCTGCTCGCGATCTGGGGCATGGAGACGGGCTTTGGATCGGTGCACGGCAATCAACACGCGCTTTCGGCAATTGCGACGCTCGCCTATGACTGCCGGCGCAGCGAATATTTCACTGACCAGCTCAACGCCTTTCTGACGCTGATCGATCACGGCCGGGTCGAGCCCAGCGCGCGCGGGTCCATGCATGGCGAGATCGGCCAGACGCAGTTCCTGCCCAAGAACATTCTGGAATATGGCGTCGGAGGCAATCTCGAGGCTTCGAGCGCGGCGCTCATGTCGACCGCGAATTTCCTGCACGCGCATGGCTGGCGGGCCGGCGCCGGCTACCAGCCGGGCGAGCCGAATTTCGCGGCGATCCAGGCCTGGAACGCGGCGCAGGTCTATGAGAAGGCCATCGCGCTGATCGGGGAGAAGATCGACAAAAACTGAGGCTTTTCGCGCTCAGGGCTTTTTTGCGCAGTCGATGGTCTCGCGGTCCGTGATAATGAAGTCGAGCCGCTGGTCGTGGGGCTCGGCGGGGATCGCGTCGCTCTCCTGCAACGCATAGGCGAGGCCGATGGCCGTGACCGGCCCGCCGGCGCGCAAGGCCTGCAGCGTCGCATCATAAATGCCGCCGCCATAGCCCAGACGAACGCCGCGCCGGTCGAAAGCCGCGAGCGGCGCGAAGACGATCTCCGGCCGCCCCTCGGGCCGCCCCGGCGCGGGCTCGGAGAGCCCGAAGGGTCCCTTCTCCAATTCGTCTCCGGGCGTGAAGGCGCGAAAGTGGAGGGGCTGGCGGACCGCCGTCATCGCCGGGAGCAGGACGGGAACGCCTTGCGCGTGCAGCGCCTCGATCAGCGGCCGCGTGTTGACCTCGCTGCGGATGGGCCAGTAGAGCGCAACGGCGGGCCGGGCGTCGCCTGAAAGCCGCCGGATCAACCCCAGGGCCGCGGCCTTCATCGCGCTCGCCGCCTCATGCGCCTCGGCCGCGCTGACGAGGTCGCGCTCTCCAAAGCGTGCTTGCGGATCGTTGTTTTCGACGCGGTCATGGCTTTTGTCCAGGAGCGAGCGGACGCTCCAACTCTTCTAGCGCGCTTCCCGCTCGAACGGAATCATTCGAGCTGGAAGGAAACGCGCCAAGTTGGAGCGAATTCTGATCGCAAAAGTCTGTCAACTTTTGCGGAATTCGCTCTAATACCAACCGCTATCCGGTTGAACTCATGAGCCCAATCGCGCAGTCCGTTGGACATGATGCGCCAGGGTTGCTCGGCGAGCTTTTCCAGGCGTCGCAGCAGTGATCGACGATATTGTCGTAGGAGCCGAACACGCGGTTGGAGAGCCAGTTGTCGCGCAGGAACTGCCACAGTTCTCGGTCAGGTTCAGGTCGGGCATTGGCCGGCAGCGGCAGAATGGTGATGTTTTCGGGGAGTTCGAGCTTGGCGGTGATGTGCCAGCCGGCCTGATCGAGCATCAGCACGGCGTGGGCGCCGGGCGCGACGCGCTTGGAGATTTCCGCCAGATGCAGGTTCATCGCATAGGTGTCGCATTTGGGCAGCACGAGCGCGGCGCCCTTGCCGTCCTTGGGCGAGATCGCCCCGAAGATATAGGTTGAAGCGGTGCGCTGATCCTTGGGCGCGCAGGGGCGCGAGCCGCGCTTGGCCCAACGCCGCGTGATCTTGTTCTTCTGGCCGACGCGGGCTTCGTCGGAAAACCAAATCTCTATGTCGCTTGCCTCGACGCCTTTTTCGCGGGCGATCTCCTCCAGGCGGGCGCGGAAACTTTTTTAAAATCCTCGATCACGCCTGCGGCTTGCGCATGATGGCGCGGGCGGGCGGAGAGCTTGCGATATCCCATCTTGCGCATCTCGCGGCTCACCGTCGTCTCGGAGACGCAGATGCGGAACGTCTCGAACAGCCATTGGCAGAGGTCGACGATGCGCCAGCGCACGACGCCGTGGATCGCCGGCGTCGGGCCCTCCTCGACGATATCGACCAGAGCGGCGCGCTGCTCATCGTTGAAGAGTGACGCCTGTCCCGGCGCCTTGCGGTCCACGAGACCTTCGGGCCCTAGGCGTTGAAGCGCAACACCCAGTCGCGGACGATCTGGAGCGTCACGCCGCCGATCTTGGCCGCCTCGCTGCGCGTCGCGCCGTCGTAAATCGCCGCCAGCGCCAAGAGGCGACGCGCCTGCGGCCCATCCTTCGCGCGCTTGCCAGAGCCCGAAGAGCCTTTGCGTCAAAGTCCTCCCGTAAACCGATTGCAGCCGCCATGGCGAACCTCCTGTTCGCCACGTCGAATCAGAAACCGCCCGATTCGGGAATCCCCCGCGTGAGTCAGCTTCAGCGCGGGTTGGTATAAAGGATCGTTCCCGGGGAAGGCTAGGCGGCGGTTCTTCAATCGCAAGGTCCCGCCGCATTGCGGGTCTTGCGCCTGAGGCGCCGTTCCTCGCCAGCGCATCATGTGTTTGGCCTGCTGCGCCATCGTCGCGGGCCGCATGAGTGAGTGATCAATAGCCATCCTCAGTTTCAATTCGCTCGGCAAAATGGGCCGGCTCGGCAATCAGATGTTTCAGTGTGCGGCGATCTTCGCAGTCGCCCGGCGCCGCGGCTTCGACTTCATGATCCCGCCGTCCTCGGCGGAGGACCTATGGGTCGACCATCAACTCTTCGCCGCCTTCGAGCTTCCAGGCGCCCGCTACGCCGGCTTCAGCCAAGGTTTTTCGCAGGCGCAGGCAGCTGGATTCGAATACGATCCCGTCTTCGCTGAGACTTGCCCCGATAACTCGGACCTCCACGGCTATTTCCAGAGCGAGGCGTATTTCAGCGACGCCGCCGATGCGGTTCGCCGGGAATTCGCCTTCCGTCGCACGACCACTGCCGAGGCCGAAAGTTTGCTCCGCGCGGTGGCTGGCGAGAAGATCAGCCTCCATGTCCGGCGCGGAGACTACCTTGCCCATGCGGATCGTCACCCGCCGTGCGACCCGGACTACTACGCGCGCGCCCTCAAGCGGCTACCGCCGGAGCTGCCGGTGGTCGTGTTCAGCGACGACATCGCCTGGTGCAGGGACCACCCGCCCTTCCGCAGCGACCGCTTTGTCTTGAAACAAAGCGCGTCCAACATCGTCGATCTGTGCGCGATGCGCCTCTGCGACCACCATATCATTGCGAACAGCAGCTTCAGTTGGTGGGGCGCCTGGCTCGGCGGCGTCTCGGACAAGATTGTGATCGCTTCCTGGACGATGGTTCGGCCCCGGCTATGCTGACCTCAACACTCGCGACCTGCTGCCTAAAAGCTGGATCAAGATCGACTGAGAGCGAATCGGCGGGATCCTCGATGTTCGCGTCGGAGCGGTGGCGATTTAGCGGCGGCCTTTTCCGCGCCGCGGCGCGGGCGCCGCGACACGCGCGGGCGTCTTCTGCGCACCCGTGCTCACGGCCGCGCGGACGCGTCCGCCGCCGCGCGGCGAAGCGTGGAACACCGCCCGGCCGCCTCGCGTCGTCTTCGCCGCCACACGCGCCGCCGGCGCCTCCTTCGCGGGGGCTGCGGCTTGCGGCTGCGGCGTCGCGGCGGGCTCGGCTGGGGCCGCCGGAACCGCGGTCTTCCTACCCGCGCCCCCGGCGCCGAGCGTCGCGATGCAATGCGCGTATTCGCGCGAATCCTGGATATTCTCACAGGAATTGTAGTTGAGCGGCTCGGCGACGGCGGTCGTCGCGAGCAACACCCCCATCAGACAGGCGATGGCGCGCATTCTCATGCCCTGAGGACAGCTCCGGTCTTTTTCGCCGCTTCATTGACGATCTTCTCGGCGATCGCCTCGATCTCGGCATCCGTCGGGGTCTTGCTCCGCGGCTGCAGGGTCACGGCGACGCCAATCGATTTCTTGCCTTCGGGAACGCCGACGCCCTCATAGACGTCGAAGATCGTCGCGTCCGCGAGCAGCGTGCGGTCGGCGCCGAGCACGGCCCGCAGCAGCTCGCCCGCCGGCCGGTCGCGGTCGACGATGAAGGCGAAGTCGCGCGACAGGGGCTGCAGGTCCGAGATGTCGAGCTTCGCTTTGGTCTTCGTCGCCTTGGCCTTGGCGGCCGGCAGCAGGTCGAGAAAAACTTCGAAAACGGCGATCGGCCCCTCGATATCGAGCTCCGCCAGCGTGCGCGGGTGGATCTCGCCGAACACTCCGACAATCGCTTTCGGCCCGAATTGCAGCGTAGCGGCTCGACCCGGATGCAGCCAGACCGGGCCGCCCGCGACGATCTGCGCGCCCGCGACGCCGAGCGCCGCGAGCAACGCCATCGCGTCGGCCTTGGTGTCATAGAGGCCGGCCTTGCGGCTTTGTGCAGCCCAGTGCCTTCCTTGCGATTCGCTCGTGGCGAGCCCGCGCCTCAGTCCCGCGGCGGCGAGTCGTTGGCCTTTCTCTTCGTCGCTCTGAAAGATCTGGCCGATCTCGAACAGCGCTGCGTCACCCAAGGCCCGCGCCGCATTGCGGCCGGCGGCGGCCACGAGCCCGGGCAGCAGGCTCGGCCGCATGTCCGAGAGCTCGGCGGCGATTGGATTGGCGAGCGCGAGCGAGGGCTCTCCGCCGCCGAAGGCCTTGGCCTCCTTCGCCGACACGAAAGACCAAGTCACGGCCTCGACGAGGCCCTGCGCAGCGAGCGTCCGCCGCGCCACGCGCGCGCGCTTTTGCAGCGACGTCATGATCGGGGCCGCGATCCCTTCCGCTCGCGGGAGCGGAATCGCCGGAACGCGCTCGACGCCGGCGATCCGCAGGATTTCCTCGACGAGGTCAGCCTTGCCCTCAATGTCCGGCCGCCAGGGCGGGACCGTGATGCGCGCGCTGGCCTCGCCCGCCTGCTCGACGGAAAAGCCGAGCCGTTTCAAAATGTCCTCGGCCTCGGGCGGCGTGATGTCGACGCCTGCGAGGCGCTTGGTCTCGCCGAAAGGAAAATCGATGTGCCGTCGCTCGCGGGGAACGGCGCCCGCGAGGAAAATCCCGGACGGCTCGCCGCCGCAGAACTGCAGGATGAGCTGCGTCGCCAGCTCCAGTCCCGGCAGGGCGAAGGTCGGATCGACGCCGCGCTCGAAGCGATAGCGCGCGTCGGTGACGATGCCGAGCTTGCGGCCGCTCTTGGCGATATTCGCTGGGTCCCACAGCGCCGTCTCGATGAGCACGTCTGTCGTGCTCTCGTCGCATCCCGAGGCTTCGCCGCCCATGAGACCCGCAAGCGATTCAGGCCCAGCCTCGTCGCAAATCGCGACGACGTTCTCGTCGAGCGCATAGGTGCGGCCGTCGAGCGCGAGCAGCTGCTCGCCCGTGCGGGCGCGGCGCACGGTGAGATCGCCTTTGATCTTCCCGGCGTCGAAGACATGCAGCGGCCGGCCGCGGTCGAAGGTGAGCAGATTGGTCACATCGACCAGCGCGTTGATCGGGCGCAAGCCGATCGCTCGCAGCCGGTCCTGAACCCAGGCGGGGCTCGGGCCGTTCTTGACGCCGCGCACGAGCCGCAGCCCGAAGAGCGGCGCGAGATGCGCGTCTCCCGGCGCGAGATCGAGCGTCACCTTGACTGGACAGGGGAATTTGCCCTCGACGGGTTCCGGCTCATGTGTCTTGAGGCGGCCGAGGCCGGCGGCGGCGAGATCGCGCGCAATCCCGGCGACGCCCGCGGCGTCCGGCCGGTTTGGCGTCAGATTGATCTCGATGACGGGATCGCCGAGCCCGGCCCAGAGCGCATAGGCCGCGCCGACGGGCGCGCTCGCATCGAGCTCTAGGATGCCGTGCGAGTCGCCGCCGATCCCCAGCTCCTCGGCCGAGCAAAGCATGCCGTGCGACTCCACGCCGCGAATGACCCCCTTGCCGAGCGTGAAATTCTTGCCGGGAATATGGGTTCCCGGCGCCGCGAACACGGTTTTCAGCCCCTTGCGGGCGTTGGGCGCGCCGCAGACGACCTGCAACGGGTCGCCCGGACCCGTCGCGACTTTGCAGACCTGCAGCCGATCGGCGTCAGGATGGCGTCCCGCTTCGACGATCTCGGCGACGACGAAGTCCTTCAAAGCGGCGGCCGGGTCGTGAACGGCCTCCACCTCGAGCCCGATGCGGGTCAGCGTTTCGACGATTTCACCCTGCGGCGCGTCTGTTTCGAGATGCTCCTTGAGCCAGGACAGTGTGAGCTTCATTGCGGCCGATTCGGTGTTTTTGCGCGGTGATCGCGGGGTCGGCCGAGGCTTTATCATCCTCCGCCGCGCGGCTCAATTTGCGCTGAGCGAGACAAAGCTCTCCACGCGCGGCGGGCCCAAGCCGCTCGGGCGCAGGATCGTTCTTTCCGTCGCCGCGTGACCGCCTTCCCGCACAAAGCTAGAATTCGTTACAGTTATCACAATTAAACCTAAGCCGAAATGCAAACAATCTGTAGACGTTCAGTCTACAGATTTTGATCTGTATATGTATCAAGTCGTTTACGTAGGGCTTAGATGGAGATGAATGAGCACATTTCATCTTCTAGAAGCGATAACATATGGATCAAAACTATGTCAAACAATCATGGAAATGATCCGGCATCTTTTATAGAGAAGGACCCGAAATGTGTCTGTCACAAGCCGAAGACATTGACACCAAGCGATATCGCCGCCGCGATCATGCGCCGCACGCCAAGCCTATCCCAGCGCGAGGCCATCAACATTCTTGCTTCCGTCTTGCAAGAAATCGCCAACGCGCTGATGTACAAAGAAAAAATCGTCAAGCTGCACGAGTTCGGAACCTTCTATGTCTGCGAGAAGAAAGCGCGCAAGCGGCGCAATCCGCTCACCGGAAAGAACTCAATGGACCCGCGCAAGAGCCTGAAGTTCAGGCCGTCGCTCAGGCTGAAGCAAAAAGTCGAAAAGACCGATGCGTGGAGGCGCTGTCCACGGGCGTGAAACTCAGAGACGCTTCGGCGTTCATTCCCGCGGCGTCTGCGCTGGGGCGAGAAATCTGGCCGCCGCAGCTACCGCGAGGCCGACCAAAACGAGGACCACCGCCCATTGATAGGCCCAGGCCGCGGGATTGCTCTGATAGGAGACGGTCACCATTCCACTCAAGGAAAACCCGACGGCGGCCGCGACGCCTGCGAGAACGAACGCTTTTCGTGCGATTCCGGCGCGCTTTAGATCTTCAATCTTCTCTCGTAAATCGAAACCGACCATTGTCGCTGGCCCTGTCCCGGTCCCGGCGGACGTCACCCGCTTTGTCTCTGCGATTGCGCGCGGCGGCCCCCGCTCGAGCGAGAAGGGTAAGCATGCGCTCGCCGGAATGTCTCGGCAATCTCTTTCCAAGATGCCGCCCCGGCTTCGCGATCATACGGAGCAGCACGCCCCATTTTGCCTCGGCGGACAGGGAACGTCGCCGTAGCTGCAGAAAACGCAGCAGTCTCCGGCCTTGGGCCGCAGCTCCGCCCCGCAGGAGGCGCAGGCTTGGCGTATGACGCAGGCGTCTTCGGGCATGGCAAGCGCTTCCTGAAAGCCGCAAGAGGGACAGGTCAGCGTCGAGACGAGACGCAAGCCCGCCAGCGCGGGGTCAGGCTTCGGCGTCGATATCAAGGGGCGCCACCTCCACATGCTCGACCTTCGGCGTACGCTTGAAGTGGGAGCGACGCCCGCGCAAGGTCTGCACGACTTTTGCGCCGTTCGAGAAGGCGAGATAGACCAAGAGCGGCGGGATCGAGACGACCGTCTTGGCGTAATCGGCGAGCGAGCCGCGCCTTAGGCTGAGGTAGGCCGGCAGCGTCATGCCGAGCGCGATGACCACGACCATGGCGCCCACGACCTCGAGCAGCAGCGTGTAAGGCGCCGGAGACCCGTGCAGGCCGATGCCGAGAAGGAACGCAATCAAGCCGATCGCGGCGGCCGGAAAGAAGATTTGATGGCTGATCAGCGTCACGGCCGCGATGCGCTGCGTCAGCGTCCAAGGCGCGCTCCAAAGCGGCGCCACCGTGCGCTTGGCGACCTGCACGAATCCATTGGACCAGCGCCGCTGCTGGCGGCGGAAGTCGCGGATGCCTTCCGGCACCTGACCCGGGATCGCGGGCTCGGAGACAAAAATCCCGTGCCAGCCGTCGAGGGCGGCGCGCACGGTAAGATCGAGGTCCTCGGCCAGGGAATAATCCGACCAGCCGCCGGCGCGATCGATCGTCGCGCGGCGCCAGACGCCGCCCGTGCCATTGAACTGGAACAGCCAGCCGGCGCGGGCGCGGGTGCGCTGCTCGACCAGGAAATGTCCGTCCTGAATGAGTCCCTGCGCGCGCGTGAGCCAGTTCTTCTCGAAATTGACGAATTCGCAACGCGACTGCGCGAAGCCTGCCGTGGGGTCGGTGACGAGCAAGGGGACCGACGCCCTCAGCCAATTCGAGGGCGGCCGAAAATCGGCGTCGAGCATGGCGACGAAGGGCGCCTCGGAGAGCGTCAGACCATAGGCGCAGGCGCCGGCCTTGAATCCCTCGCGCTCGGGGCGGCGCACATGTTCGACGTCGACGCCCTGAGCGCGCAGCTCCTCGGCGACCGCGGCGGCGCGCAGCGGCGTGTCGTCAGTCGAATCGTCGAGCAGCTGGATGCGCAGCCGGTCCTTAGGCCAATCGAGCTGAGCGGCGCAGCGCAGCGCCTGCTCGGTGACGGCCGGCTCGTTGAACACTGGTATTTGCAAAAGCACGTGCGGCAGATCGTCCTCGGGCAGCGTGACCGGAGCCCGGTCGCGCACGCCGCGGAGCTCGTCGAGGAGATATCGGCCGATGATCAGGAGGAAGCCCGCCCCGATCGCGATGAGCGTGAGCCCGCAAAGGACCACAACCATATCCACCAGGAAGGTCAGCAGATCGAGCACCTAAGCCCTACCCCTCTTTTCTCGCCGCAACGGCTGCGCTTTTCGAGGTTGGGGGCTCGCAAGACGGCGCGACCGCCCATGCACCGAAACTCTCTTTCGCCCAGACGACTCGATTCGTAGTCCAGGCGTGGAGCCAGACCGACAGCATGACGATCTCGCGCGCAGTCAAAACCAGCGGCGCTCCCCATGTCAGGCCCCAGCCCTTGGCGCAGCTCAACAGGCTTTCGACCACGAGCCAAAGCATAAATGTCGCGGCGGCGCCTTGCAATGGTCCTGATCCTGTGAGTGGAGCCGCGAGCATGCCCGCGAGAATCGCCGGCGCGGCTTGGCAAAAAGGCTCGAGCAGGAATGACAACGGCGCGTCCCCGCGGCGTATCACGCTCCAGCGCAGTTGACGTTGATAGACCTCCTCGAAGGAGCGTCGACCGAGATCCTGTCTCACGGATTTGTGCGAGAACACGGTGCGCAAGCCGATGCGCGCAAAGGCGTGGCCCAAGGCGTTGTCCTCGCCGACAGTGTGCGAAATCGCAGCAAAGCCCCCCGCCCGCAAAAAGTCGCTGCGCCGAAACAGCATGATTTTGCCGACGCCATAGCCCTGGCCAAGACAAGACGCGAGATAGAGCATGCGTCCATGCGGGCCGTTCACGATCGAGGCCTCGATCTTCGCTGCAAGATTCGGCGTGTCGGCGCAATAAGGGATCGCGCAGACGAGGCCGACGTCGGGCTCGAGCTGGCGGATGTGCTCGGCGAGATCGTCTGGCCGCAGCACGACATTCGCGTCCTTCATGAAGATCGTGTCGTGCGCGGCCTCGGTGAAGGGCGCGACGAGATTATCGACCTTGGGACTGGCGGCGATCTTGGCTGTGGAGCGCAGAAAGCGGGTCGGCCGCTCCGGATGGCGCGCGAAGATCGCCTGCAACGCGCGAGAGGCTTCGGAGTCGGGCTCGGTCGAGGCGCCAACGACTTCGTACTCGGGATAGCGCTGCGCGAAGGCCGATTCCTGGGCGCGCGCGAAACAATTCTCGAGGAGCTTCACCGGAAGGACGATAGAGACTAGCGGCCGATCCTTGCGGGTTGCGCGTCGCGCGGCGATCCAGGGTTGCAGGAGCGCCGCGAGCGTCGAGAGCAGCAGCAATAGAAACGACACCGTCCAGAAGGCGGCGGCGGCCCATTGCGCGGTCTCGAGCGCCGAGGGCATCAGGCGGTCTCTTTCTCGATCGTTTCCGGAACAGTCGCGGAGAAACGCAGCACAAAGAAATCGACGAGGCGCGGCGGCAGCAGCTCGACGATTCGCAGCGCCCAATACATATAGCGCGGAAAGGCGATGACTGGGCGGCGTTTTTCGAGGCCGCGAAAAACGATCTCCGCGGCCTCGGCGTCCGTGATCATGCTCGCCTTCCAGGCCGTCGTGCGCTGCGACATGGGTGTGTCCACCCAGCCGGGAACGATGAGGCTGACGTCGACGCCATAAAGTGAAAGCTTCGCCCGCAGCGAGGTCGCGTAGCTGTGCAGCGCCGCCTTGGTCGCGCAATAGCTGGGCGAGAAATGCATGGCGCGCAGCCCCATCATCGAGCCGACGAAGGCGACCAGCCCCGAGCGCTGCGCGACGAGCGCCGGCAGCGCCGGCTCGATCGTGTTGAGCTGGCCGAAGAGATTGATCGAGAAGATCGCGCGCACGGTCTCTTCGGACTCGAGCGGCTGGTCCGGCGCCGGGCCGCTGGAGACGCCGGCGTTGGCGACGACGACGTCGAGCGGTCCCGCCTCCAAGGCCTTCCCCACCGCCGCGCGCATGGCCTCGCGGTCGCGCACGTCGGCGACATGTATTTCGGCGTTGCCGCCTGCCGCGCGGCAAGCTTCGGCGGTCTCGCGAAGCCGCGCCTCATTGCGCCCGAAAATCTCGAGCCGCGCGCCTTCCTGAGCGTAGCGCAGAGCGAGCGCGCGTCCGATGCCGCTCGAGGCGCCCGTGATGAGCACGTGTTTCCCGGTCATTGCCCCTCGCTTCCTGGCCGCGGCCGCAAGGTTGCGTCAGCGATGATGGCGGGCGCGCGGCCCGGTCCATGCGCATAAAGACGCACGAAGACGCCCTCTTCCGGCGAGACGCGCAGCACGCGACCCGTGAGCGTCGCCTTCTCCCCGCGCAGCACCGGCTGCACGAAGGTTCCGCCGAGCGAGGCGATGAAAAGATCGCCGCGCCAGGAGGCGAGAAGGCGCTCGAAGGCCGCGAGAAGCTTCATGCCATGCACGGGCGGCGCAGAGAAGCCGACGCTTTGCGCGAGCGCGTCGTCGAGATGCAGCGGATTGTCGTCGCCGGAGACTTCCGCATAGCGCGTCAGCGCTTGCGCGTCGAAAGGTCCGATATCCATAGGCGGAAGGCGTTCGCCGACCTCAGGCAGCGCCGCCGCCGCGCTCATGCGTTTCCTTTCTTGGGCAGCTCGGCGCGGGAGACCAGCCGCAGGACCGTCTCCACGCGGCCGACGATCGCGCCGGCGGAGTCCGATAGTGATGCGTCGAGCACGAGACGGGGAGGCTTGGCCTCACGCCTCGCGGCGACGGCGAGCTTGTAGCTCGCGCCCTGACGCAGCGGCGCATCATAGGCGAAACGCTGCGATTCATGCACGGGCAGAGCGTCGGCCTCGGCGCAGATTTGCGCAATCCGCTCTCGCAGGCGCGGCTCCGCGAGCCACACGGCGGGATAGGCCACGGGCGCTTTGTCTCCTTCAAGCTCCACGCCCGTCTCGCGCGCGTAACGCTGCACCGCGGCTGAGTCGACGAAAACCTCCACCGGCGGTCCGAAGTCGATCGACGCGATCTCAGAACTCATCGTCCAGCGCTCTCAACACGAGCACGGCGTTGATGCCGCCAAAAGCGAAGGAGTTCGAGATGGCCGTGCGGATCTTCGCCTCGCGCGCGACATTGGGCACGGCGTCAATGGGGCAGCGTTCATCCGGCTCGAGAAAATTGATCGTGGGCGGGATGATCCCGTCGCGCATGGCGTTGATCGTGATCGCGAGCTCGAGGCCGCCGCTCGCGCCGAGCGCGTGGCCGTGAATCGGCTTCGTCGAGCTCACGGGAACCTTTCGCCCGAGTTTGGCGCCGAAGACGTTCAGTATGGCTTCCGACTCGGTGATGTCATTGGCGTGCGTCGCCGTGCCATGCGCATTGATGTAGTCGATCTCCTCGGGCGCAATCTGCGCATCCTCGAGCGCCGTCGCGATGGCGCTCGTCACGCCCGCGAGATCGGGGCGCACGGGGTCCTTGGCGTCGCTCGTCGTGCCGTATCCTTTAAGCTCGACAAGCGGACGATGGCCGCGCGCCTTCGCGGACTCGGCGGTCTCGAGAATGAACATCGCGGCGCCTTCGCCGAGCGTCATGCCGTTGCGGCCCTTGGAGAAGGGGCGGCAGCGATCGGGCGTCATCACGCGCAGCGCTTCCCAGGCTTTCATGGGGCCGTTGATGACGCAGGCCTCTGTCCCGCCGACGATCGCCCGGTCGACGAGGCCGAACCGGATCATCTGCAGGCCGAGGCCGATGGCTTGCGACGCAGATGAGCAGGCGCTGCAGATCGAGAAGGTCGGACCGAGCACCGAGTAGCGAATGCCGAGCGTCGTCGGCGCCGCGCTCGGGATGAGCTTGGGGATGGACAGCGGGTCCATGCGGCTCGACTCGCGGTAATAGGTGTGAAGCCCATTGTCGATGGTCTCGGCGCCGCCGATGCCGGTGCCGAGCAAGAGCGCGGTGCGCGGGCCGGCGAGATCCTTCTTGCCGAAGCCCGCATGCGCCATCGCCTGGTCTGCGGCCGCGATCGCGAAGGCCGTGAAGGGATCGCAGAGCGGAAGAAGCGCCTCTTCGACATGCTCGGCGGCGCTGAAGTTCGGAACCTGCGCCGCAATCTTGATGCGCCCATCATAGGGGCGCTTCAAGGAAAGCTCGCGGATCTGGGTTTCGCCCGTGCGCGCAGCCCGCCAAAGCGCCTCGATCCCGAGGCCCGCCGCCGAAACCGCGCCCATGCCGGAGATCACGACGCGCGGGAACTCGCGGGCGCGCGGTGAGGCTTCGCCCGGCCCGGTCGCCGCGCGTCCGCCGCTTGCCGTGGCGGCGATCATCTCAGATTTTCTCCCTTTCCTTGATGATCAGATCTACGATGGCGTTGATCAGGCTCTTGACGTCCTTGGCCTCTTGCAGAGTGCCGTCCATCGGGATGTATACGTTGAATTTTTCCTCGAGCGCCGTGAGGATCATGACGATGTCGACGGATTTGAGGTCCAAGCTCTCGATCGTCGCGTCCGGCGTGACCTTGGAGCGATCGATCATGCCTTCGGCGGCGACAACGTCGATGATCTCGTTGGCGAGCTTTTCTCTCTCTTGAGGATTATCCGTCAAGTCTCTCTCCGTTTCGATAACCCCGGTCCCAAATGGCCGGCGCTCGGTCTAAATTCCTGTTTTGGCGCGCTTTCCGCGCCGAACCGGAGCTCACTTCGGCGGAAGGGGCCTTTGAGCAGGGCGTCTGCCGCCGTCGCCGCCCCCTCGCGCCCCCGAATACCAGACCTTTGGTTAAGCGGTTTGGCGGAGAAAATAAAGCCCGGTCGCCCATTTGGCCACGATCCGAAATCTTCATCCTGAGGAGCCCGCGAAGCGGGAGTCTCGAAGAATGTCTGAAGCGGGAACCATCCTCCTTCTTCGAGACGCGCCCTGCGGGCGCTCCTCAGGAGGAGGGTGGCGCAGCGGCGCAAAGCCCGTCAGGCCGCGACCACGGCCTTCTCGCTCTTTTGCAAATTCTTCTCGGTCTCGCCGATGTAGTCGCGCGTCAGCGGCAGCGCGTCCACTTTCTTCACCAGCTGAATCTGAAAGATGACCGTGATCCCGAGCCGGAAGGAGGCCTCGGAGATCGCGAGATAAAACTCCCACATGCGGCAGAAGCGCTCGTCCATGATCGCCTTCGCCTCGTCGCGGCGGGCGAGGAAGCGCTCGCGCCAATGGCGCAGCGTCTCGGCGTAATGGATGCGCAGGATCTCGACGTCCGAGATCATCAGACCGGCGCGCTCGATCGCCGGCGCGATTTCCGAGAGGCTCGGAATGTAGCCGCCTGGGAAAATGTTCTTGACCACCCAGGCGTTGGTGGGAACCGGAACGCCGGTGTTGCCGATCGTGTGCAGCAGCGCCGCGCCGTCGTCCTTGAGGAGCTCCGCGACGCGCTTGAAGAACTCGTCGTAATGCGGCTGGCCGACATGCTCGAACATGCCGACCGAGACGATGCGGTCGAAGCGCGACGCAATGTCGCGATAGTCGATCAGCTCGAAATTCGCCCGGTCCTTGAGGCCGGCCTTCTCGGCGCGTTGGCGCGCGATGGCGAGCTGCTCGCTCGCAAGCGTAATTCCGGTGACATTGGCGCCCGCGCTCTGGGCGAGATAGAGCCCGAGGCCGCCCCAGCCGCAGCCGATGTCGAGCACGCTTTGTCCGGGCTCTATGGCGAGCTTTGCGGCGATGTGGCGCTCCTTGGCGAGCTGCGCCTCTTCCA
Source organism: uncultured Alphaproteobacteria bacterium (assembly GCA_963808525.1). GTDB lineage: Bacteria > Pseudomonadota > Alphaproteobacteria > Rhizobiales > Beijerinckiaceae > Methylocystis. The sequence goes on along the minus strand of CAWEGE010000016.1, from coordinate 257,785 downwards.
GGCTCTGGCCCTCGCGCTCGAAATAGGCGCAGGAATATTGCTTATCCGCATCGAGGAAGAGGTCGTAGATGCGGCCGTCGATGTCGTAGTGGGCCTCGGCGTTCTTTTTGGCGATCGCCGGCGTGTTGCGCTGGATGAAGAGCCGCATCGCGGCGCGATAGCGCTGGATTGCGGCGAGCCACTTCGGGGGCTGCGCGACATTGACGTTGCGCGTGCCGATCATCAGCGCGTCGAAGATCGAGCCCTTCGTGACCACGAGACGGCCGTCGGTGAAGAGGTCGCCGAAGGCGCTTTCGGGATCGAGCAGCAGGCCGAGCTCCGCCCCTGCGTCCATGAAGCGCACGCCGACCGCGGGCCCCGTGCCATCGCCTACTGTATATTTCTGGCCCGAGGCGGACTCGATCTCCAGATTGCCGACCCGGATGAACTGGGTCAGGAATTTGCGCAGCAGCCCACCCATCGGCGCCCTTGTCTCCCTCGCGGTTTCGATGGCGCCTCTATGCCCGGTTTCTCAGGCTTCGACAATTGAGGGGGGCGGGGGATCGCCCTCTGTGGGACGCGGCCCCCGCCCTAGGTGACTTCCCAGAACTCTTGGGAGCGCAGCTGAAGGGAGGGATTCATGAGCTATGAGCTTTACTATTGGAGCGGCATTCAAGGGCGCGGCGAATTCGTTCGCCTCGCCCTTGAGGACGCCAGCGCGGACTATCTCGATATCGCGCTGGAACCGCAAGGCGACGAAAAGCTCATGGCGGTCATCGAAAAGGACGAACAAACACAGCCGCCCTTCGCTCCGCCCTTCCTGCGCGACGGCGCTCTCGTGATTGCTCAAACCGCCGCTATTCTCCTGCATCTCGGACAACGCCTCGGGCTGGCTCCTCAAAACGAAGCGCAGCGGCTTTGGGCGCAGCAAATCCAGCTCACCATCGCCGACGCCGTCAGCGAGGCTCACGACACGCATCATCCGCTGGGCGCGCATCTCTACTACGAGGATCAAAAGCCTGAAGCGCGACGCAGAGCGGAGCACTTCCGTGAAGAACGAATCCCAAAATTTTTGGATTGGTTCGACAAAATCTTGGCGCGCAATCCGTTAGGCGACGCCTATCTCGTCGGCGCCAACGCAACCTATGCCGATTTGTCGTTATTCCAGCTCGTCGAAGGCCTGCTCTACGCTTTTCCCAAGGAGACGAAAAAGCGCCTCGCGAAAGCGCCTCGCGTGGCGTCGTTGCGCCAGCGCATCGCGGAAAGGCCAAGGCTCCGCGCCTATCTTAAGAGCGACCGCCGCATTCCCTTCAACGAGCAGGGGATATTCCGCCATTACGCGGAGCTAAATTGATCAGCGCAAAAATTCTCAGAGCCCAAAAGCCGCTTTTGGCGGCTCCGCGCCCGACATATGCACGCGAAACGTCGCCCCTTGGCCCGGAAAGGACTTGGCCTCGACATTCCAGCCGTGCCGCTCGCAGATGGATTTCACCGCCGCAAGGCCGATGCCATTGCCGGGGATTCTTGTGGCCGATTGCAGCCTGAAGAAAGGCTCGAATATGGCCTCCTTATATCCCGGCTCGAAGCCTATTCCATTATCCCTGACGGAGAGCTGCACCCCATCCCCGGCTCGCTGGCGAGTGGCGCAGATGACGATCTGCGGAGGCTCGTCCACTTTGTGAAATTTTATCGCGTTCGCGACCAAATTCCTCACAAGGCGCGTGAACTGCGTCTTGTCGGCCTTCACATGAAGCTGCGCCGGGATGACGTCGTCGATTTTTGCTTCGGCTTCATGGATCAGGATGGAGAGGTCGGCAATGGCGCGCTCGACCTCGTCTCGCACATTGATCGATTCTATGTTCAGCGCGGCGGCCGTATCGAAGCAATATTCCAAGAGAGCCGTAACCAGGCCGCGCGCGCGCGAAGCCGAAGTCTGCAAGACGTCGCTGGCGTGCAACGCCGCCTCCATATCTCCTGTGGCGAGCGAGGATTTCACGAGACCGGCAAAAGAGGAGAGTTTTCGGATGGGTTCTTGAAGATCATGGGAGACGAGATAGGCGAACTGGGAAATGCGCTTGTTTGCAGCTTCAATGCGCTGATTTGCCGATTCCAGCTGCGCCGTCTTTAACAGTAGCTCCCGCTCCTTTTCCTTATAGCTGGTCACGTCGAAGCAGGTCACCGCGAGATAGGTGCCGATCAGCGTGCGAAAGGGCGTGGTTCCCACGCGCATCACGAGTTGGGCCCCGTCCTTCGCCTTGCCTCTTATCTCATGGTTGTCGCCGGCCATGAGGCGAATGGGCTGGCTGAGCGGTGGCATGGCCAAATTATGATCCGCTTGCGTCGCGAAAACCACATCGATCGGCTGCCCCTCGAGCTCCTTCGCTTTATAGCCGAACATGGCCTCGGCCGCGGGATTGGCATAGATGATCTTGCCCTCGCTGCTCACGAGGAAGCGGCTGGCGAAGGACGTGTCGACCAGCATTTTCAGCCAAGCATAGCCTTCGCCGACATCCACGGGATTTTGCTCGTCCATGAGGCGCGCCGGGGGTCGTTGAAGCGGGCAAAACCGCAATGGGCCCGCGCCGCCAGCCCTGGTAACTGGCGCTGCCAATCGGGGAAGGAAAGAGGCCGATGGGCGCTCCTGTGAAAAGCGCCAAGGGCGGCCGGGAAGGGCGCAGCGCGGGCGGCATGCGGCGACGCGCGGGATTGGACATCGGCGCGGTTCGTGTCACAAGGCCGGCGGATCAGACATAAATCCGGGCTGCAGGCATGACGTTTGACGATAAGGGCCTTGGCGGGAACTTCCCGCCGGCCAGCGAGGACCAGTGGCGCAAGGCCGTCGAACGCGCGCTCAAGGGCGGCGCCTTCGAGAAGCTCATCGCGAAATCCTACGACGGCGGCAAGATCGAGTCGCTCTATCCGCCGGCCGAGGCGCCGGGGCCGCGCGCCCTGCGCAAGGCGCCGGGCCGCTGGGCCGTGCTGGCGAGGGTCGATCTCGCCGACGCCGAGAAAGCCAACGCCCAGGCGCTCGAGGATCTCGAAGGCGGCGCCGAGGGGCTACAGCTCGTCTTTCGCGGCGCGCTCGGCGCCTATGGAACGGCGCTTGCCGGCGACGGCGACGCGGCGCTCGCGCAGCTCTTCGACAAGGTGCGGATCGAATGGGGTCTTCCCATCGCGCTCGAATACTCGAGCCTCGCGCCACAGGCGGCCGAAGGCTTGGCGCGGCTCGTCCAAAGCCGTCACATCGAGCCCTCGATCACGCAGGTGCTCTTCGGCCTCGATCCGCTCGGCGCCGCATTGCGATTTGGCTTCGGAAGCGAAACTTTCGCTTCGCAAGCGAAATCTTTTGGCGAAAAAGCGAAACGCCTCGCTTCGTTGGGCTTTAAGCAGGGCGTCGTCGCCGCCGATTCGCGCCTCGTCCACGCCGCGGGCGGGACCGAGGCTCAGGAGCTGGGCTATGCGCTCGCGGCCGGCGTCGCCTATCTGCGCGCGCTGACCGACGCTGGTCTTGGCCTCGATGAGGCGCGCCGGCTGATTCTTTTCCGCTTGGCCGTCGACGCCGACGAGTTCGCGTCTGTGGCGAAGCTGCGCGCCTTGCGCCGCCTCTGGGCGAAGGTGGAGGAATCCTGCGGCCTTGCGCCGGAACCCGCGCTGATTCACGCCGAGACCGCTTGGCGCATGATGAGCGCCAGCGACCCGTGGAGCAATCTGCTGCGCGTGACCGTCGCGGTGTTCTCCGCCGCCGTCGGCGGGGCGGACGCCGTCGCAGCGCTGCCTTTCACGCAGGCGCTCGGCGCGCCGGACGCTTTTGCCCGCCGCCTCTCACGGGACACGCAACTCGTGCTGCAGGACGAGAGCTATCTGCATGTCGTCGACGATCCGACCGCCGGCGCCGGCGGCTTCGAGGCCTTGACCGAGGCGCTCGCCGAGCGCGGCTGGGACGCCTTCCGCACGATCGAGGCGGAGGGCGGCCTGCCCAAAGCGCTGGAGGCTGGCCGTTTCCCGGCCGAGGTCGTCGAGATCGCCAAGGGCCGCGCCGCCGCCGTCGCGCGCGCCAAGGAGAAGATCACGGGCTCCAACGAATTTCCCGACATCGCCGAGAGGCCGCTCTCGGTGCTCGCGCCCTTCGACGCCTGCTCGGGTGGCGAGGCGAAGGCCGATCCGAAAACGCTTCTGCCCTCGCGGCTTTCCGAGCCTTTCGAGGCGCTGCGTCGCTGCTCCGACGCGCAGCTCGCGCAGACCGGCGCGCGGCCGCGCGTCTTTCTGGCGACGCTCGGCCCGGTCGCAGCCTTCACGGCGCGGGCGAATTTTTCCAAAAACTTTTTCGAGGCCGGCGGCGTCGAGGCGGTCTTCGGCCCGACGAGCGACAATACGTCGGAAATCGTCGCCGCCTTCCGCGCGAGCGGCGCGAAACTCGCTTGTCTTTGCTCCTCCGACGCGATTTACTGCGACGCAGCAAAGTCGGCCGCGCTCGCGCTGCGGGGCGCCGGCGCGACGCTCTACCTTGCGGGGCGGCCGGGGGATCTCGAAGCCGAGCTGCGCCAGGTGGGAGTGGAGAGATTCATCTTCGCGGGCTGCGACATGCTACCGATGTTGCAGCGCGCGATCGAGGAGGCCACATGATTCTGCGCGTTCTTCTTGCTGCGTCCATCGCCGCGCTCGTTCTCGCCGCCAATCCGGCTCTGGCGCGCCGTTCCTCGCAAGGAGGCGACGGCGACGGCTCGACGAGCGGCCGCAATGACGGCGTCTGGACCTTCAACTCGTCGACGACGGCCGGCAATTGCCCGCAGCTCGAGCCGCGCGACGTGACGATCCAGGGCGGCCATGTCGTCTCCGCCAATGGCGGGACCTCGCAGCCCTGGGGCTATGTCGAGGGGAACGGCACCTTCGTCGCGCGTTTCACCGATGCGAATGGCCATGTTTCGCGGGCGGTCGGCAAGCTCGCCGGCTCCAGCGGCAAGGGCGCCTGGTCGTCGGGCAGCGATTATTGCGGCGGCCGCTGGACGGCGTCGCGCAGCGGGCGGTAGCTAGCTCAGCGCAAACCGCACATAAGTCGTGTCGTCGAACAATATGCGGCCCTCTGAGAACGGCCGTGAGCCGTTATATTCGTTGACCAAAAGCGGGTCGATTTCGCTGAGCTTCGTTGTTTCTCTGATCGCCTCTTGCAAGCTGCGATACGGCCTTACAAAACCGTCCGAACATAAAACGATCTGCCTTGCCTGAGAGGTGTCGATAATTTCGATGAATCGATTTGGTATCGGCGACCCGTTAATCGCCCCATAGGCCAGGGGATCGTCGCTATCCATATTCATGAAGGCATGTTGGACCAGGACGAGCGGCCTGAAGGGCTGGTCGAGCGTGGCGACTTTTCGCTCCGCTTCGATCGTGGTCAAGCCGAGCGCGAGGCGCGCGCGGATGACGCCGCAGCGAAAGGCGTAAGCCACGCGGTCGACTTCCTTCTCGCCGATGTAATCCTTCTCATCGATGCGGAAGTGACAATCGCCGACGCGCCAGATTTCTTTTCTTGCCTGGCTCCAGACAACCGCGGCCGCGAAAGGCGGCATGGCGCCAGGAGCAAGCAAGCCTCTTGTTCTGTCCTTAAACAGAGAATTTGCGGCGTCGACGAATTCATGCACGGCCGCATCCGCTTGCAAATTGTCGATGGCGTCCTCGACAGAGCCGGCGGCGACGATTTCCTCCGGGAACGCCATTGATCAATCCTGACGCCGTGGCGCCGTCGACGACCGCGACGAATTGATCATTGATGATGAGACGATCTTCATTGAGAGACGGATCGCCCTTGGCGGTTTCGCACATCCATTCGACAATTTCGAAGCGATCGAATTTCTCGCATCGGTCTCGAACGGCCTTCGCGTCAGTCATCGGCGATTCCCTTAGCAGGACAACGGGGGAAAGGGGTCACGCTCTTCCTGGCGGATGCAGCCGCTATCCCTCCCCCTTGCGGGGAGGGCGCAGCGCCACAAGGCGCGACGGGTGGGGGTGAAAACCTCTCCGCTTCCCACGCGATCGCTTGCTGTCGCGGCTCCCCCACCCGGCTCGCTACGCTCGCCGCCCTCCCCGCAAGAGGGATGGATTTCTGCCTCATGACGAAGCTCTCCGCGCCGCGCTCACAAATCTTCGTCCGACTCCGCCTCCTTGCCGATGAGCAGCGCCATAGCCAAGGACACGGCGCCCGCGGCCATGAGGTAGAAGGCCGGCGCGAGCGGATTGCCGGTGATCTTGATGAGGAAGACCGCGACCATCGGCACGGTGCCGCCGAAAATCGATTGCGAAAGATTATAGCCGATCGAAAGACCCGAGCATCGGACATGCTTGGGAAAGGCCTCCACCAGAAAGGCCGGGCCCGCGCCATAACAGGACATGAACAGCGCGAAAGCGAGCTGACCGGCGAGGATCGTGGGCAGATGCGGCGTGTTGATGAACCAGAAGACCGGCCAGGCGAAAAGCGCAAACCCCGCCGCGCCGAGGAAGAGCACGGGCTTCCTCCCGATGCGGTCCGAGAGCGCGCCGGCGAGCGGCGTGAGGAACAGCATAGAGAAAAGCGCGAGGCTGTTTAGGGCCAGCGCCGTCGAGGCGCTGACGTGCTGATGCTCCTTCAGCCAGGTGGAGATGTAGACGAAGCAGAGATAGAAGCCCACGCCATTGCCGAGCGAGAAGCCGACGATCTTTAGGATCGTCCGCCAATGCGCGCGGAACGCTTCGCCGATCGGCGATTTGCGGGCCGCCTCGGTCGCGAGGATTTCCTTGTCCGGCGGCAGGCGGCGGCGGATGAGAAAGACCACGAGTTCGATGAGCAAGCCGCTGAAGAAAGCGAGGCGCCAGCCCCAGCGCGAGGCGTCCTCTTCCGGCAGGATCGCCATCAGCGTCGCGCCGACCGCGGAACCCAGCAGCAGGCCGCCGAGGGCGCCGAAGGGCGCGAAGCTGCCGACGAAGCCGCGCCGGCTCGGCTGCGCTTCTTCGACGAGCAGCACCATCGAGGTCGTATATTCGCCGCCGACCGCAAGACCCTGCGCGAGCCGCAGCAGCACGAGAAAGATCGGCGCCGCGACGCCGATCTGCGCATAGGTCGGCAGCAAGGCCATGAAGAGCGTCGGGATGATCATCAGCACGACGGAGGAGACGACGGCGGCGCGACGGCCGAGTTGATCGCCGATATGGCCAAAGAGCAACCCACCCAAAGGTCGCGCGATAAAGCCCACCGCGAAAACGCCGAAGGAGGCGAGCAGCGAGGTCGACGGGTCGTCGCTTGGGAAGAATTGCGAGCCGATCGCCGCGGCGAAAAAGCCGTAAACGCCGAAGTCGTACCATTCCATCACATTGCCGGCGAGGCCAGCGATGACGGTGCGCCGCTCCGCCGCCCGCGTCCCCAGATTGACGCGATGCGCCGTGCTCAGGATCGCGCCGCCAATGAGATCCATGCGCGCGATCTGCGCGATGCGCGGCGCGACGCGCTTCAGCTCGCTCGGCGCAAGGATGCGCTCGAAGACGAAGGAAGCGCTCGCGAGTGCGGTCAACGCGACATCCTCGGGCGACGGAAGGTCGTCGTTATAGAGCAATGCGAGAATGCGTCGCTTGGCCTCAGGGCGCTCATGTCCCTCGACGATGGGGTAGCGGCGCTCCTTGAGCACCCAGAGGAATTCATGGTCGCTCTCGCGCAGCACGCCGCGCGCGCAAAGCGTCGCGAGCGCCGCCTTGCGCAGAGCGGGAGCTTGCCTGGAGAGGCGCGATATCCATTCCTGCGCGCTGAGGCGCTCGGGCTCTGCGGCGATCTCCGCGAGCACGCCATCGAGCGCCGCGTCGCCGGTCGGCGTCGCGTTGATGGCGAACACGCCGTCGAGATCGGAATCGATGCGGTCGCGCAGCGCAAGGTCCATCAGCGCCGCGCCGGCGACGCCGCAGTTGAGATAAATCTCCGGCACGCTGTCGAACTCGCCGCCGCTGTCCTCCAGCGCGAGAAGCAGAAGCTCCTCGACGAGGCCGATGCGCGGCAGGGTTTCGGCGTTCTCGGCAGAATGCAAATCTATGCTCATGCGTATTCCTTAAAATCATGAGACCGCTGGACGTCCGCTACGGGCAGGGGCTAAAGCTACCGCCGCCTTGCGATCATACGAGGCGGTCGGGCGAGCGTCACCGAGGAAATGACGATGGATCTGGCGCATGAGGTGTCGGACGGGCTGCTGGTCATTCGGCCGAAGGGCCGGATCGACGGCGACACGGCTGCGATCTTCGAGGCGCGCTGCGGTTCTCTGATCGGCGCGGGACCGGCCCAGGTGATCGTCGACTTCGCCGATGTGGAATACATCAGTTCCGCCGGCCTGCGGGCGCTGCTCGTCGCCGCGAAGACGGCGAAGTCGCTCGGCGGCGCCTTGACGCTCTGCGGGCTGAAGGGGAGCGTCGGCAAGGTGATGTCGGTGAGCGGCTTCGATACGCTGTTCGGCGCGCATGCGGGAGTGTCCGAGGCCGCCACCGCGCTGCGGGGTTGAGCACGCTCAGCCGATCAGGAAAAAATAGCGCAACAGGCCAAGCGCCTCGGCGGTAAGAGCCGCAAAAAGCGCGACGGTGACGGGCGGCGCGCGCCAGATTTCGAGCAGCAGCCAGCAGATGAGCGCAAGGCCGAAATCGCCGGGCGTGTGGATGGCGGTCGTGAACAGGGGCGTATAGAGCGCCGCGGCCAGGAGCCCGACGACCACCGCATTGACGCCTTTGAGCGTCGCCTGCGCCTGCGGCTCGCGGCGCAGCCGCTCCCAGAAGGGCAGAGCGGCGAAGAGCAGCAGGAAGGACGGCAGATAGATCGCGACGAGACAGAAGAGCCCGCCGCGCCATCCCGAAAGCGCGTCCTGCGCCACGACGCCGAGGAAAGCCGCGAAGCTGAAGAGCGGCCCCGGCACGGCCTGCGCCGCACCATAGCCCGAGAGAAAGGCCTCCTTGCCGACGAAGCCGGTCTGCACAACAGCCTCTTGCAGCAGCGGCAGCACGACATGCCCGCCGCCGAAGACGAGCGCGCCAGTGCGGTAGAAATTCGCGAAGAGCAGCGTCGTGCGGTCTCCCGTGAGGCTCGCCGCGAAGGATGGCGCCACGAGAAGCAGCACGAACAGAAAGAACGCCCCGATCGCGACGGGGCGCGAGACCAGCGGGGAAAGCCGTTCCACCGGCTCAGGCTTCACCTCCGCCGGGAGAAAGCGCCAGCCGAGATAGCCGCCGAGAATAATGGCGGCGATCTGCCCCTGCGCCGAGGGAAAGACGAGCACGAGAATCGCCGCGGCGACGGCGAGCGTCGCGCGCTCGCGATCGGGACAGAGCGTTTTCGCCATCGCCCAGACCGCCTGCGCGACGACAGCCACCGCAAGGATTTTCAGCCCATGCAGAAAGGCCATGGTCTCGGGATGCGCGACGAAGCCGATCCCATAGGCGAAAGCGATCATCGCCAGCGCAGAGGGCGCGGTGAAGCCGATCCAGGCCGCGAGCCCGCCGAAATAGCCCGCGCGCGTCATGCCGAGCGCGACGCCGAGCTCGCTGCTCGCCGGGCCGGGCAGAAACTGGCAGAGCGCGAGAAGATCGGCGAAGGTCTCGGGATGCACCCATTTGCGCCGCTCGACGATTTCGGCGCGGAAGTAACCGATATGCGCGATCGGTCCGCCGAAGCTCATGAGCCCGAGCCGCAGGAAGACGAGCAGAACCTCGGGCAGACGAGCGAGCCGGGGACGGTCGGGCGTTTGGTTTGGAGCGGTCATGATCGGCGGCGCGCGCTCAGCCAACGCGACGGCTGGATGCTTCGGCCGGCGCCAGCCCAAAAGCCTCGCGCGCCATGCGCAGGCATTCCTCGAAACCGCCGAGATCGCGATAGCGTTCGCCTTGGGCGGTCTTGCGCCGGACGGTCGGGCAGCCGCCGATGGCGAGCGAAGCGTCGATCATGAGATTGTCCGCATTGCCGTAATCCTCGACCTTCATATGCTGTGCGTCGCGCCAGACGCCGTTCTCGAGCGTGAGAGGCATGACTTCGCGTGTTCGCGTCAACAGGTCGTCGCTCTCGTTGGAATAGCCGAAGATGGGTCTTCCCAGACCCATTATGAGGCCGAGCTCGAAGACGGTCCCCGGGTCCGCGCTCACGCCGCGGAATGGCGTCAGATTGAAAACGCCCGCGTCCGCGCGCCGGATCATCGCGAGATTGGCGCGGCAGATGAAGTGGTCCTCGCGCGCGTTGATTGGAATGGAGTTGATTTCCGTGTCGTAAGGAAAGAGGCCGACGAAACCATGCTTTTCGCAGAGCGCTTTCTTGCGGCTCCCGACCTCGATCGCGTCCGGCAGGAACACTTCGGGGCCGGCAAGATAGATTATTTTCTTGGACCGCATGATCAGTGCTGTTCCTTAGAGCGAATTGTTGCAGAGATTGAGGCTGTTGGGGAGCGTAATTCTTCTGAAGGTTATAGCGCTCGCTCTTCTGTAACCTTTCTTACATCGGCCATTGGCGCAGTTATTGCTCACCGGCGCAGCGAGCGGCCTACGGCGCCTGAACGACGCGCCAGCACAGAAGGTGAGGACATGGCGGATCCCAAGGTCACAGTCGAGCAGTTGCCCAGCGGCAAATGGGCTTGTTTCTTACACCTGCCGGGACAGGAGGCTCCGATCAGTTTGGGAAAGGAGTTCAAGACCGAAGAGCAGGCGGAAAACTGGTTGAACGTCTCGGAAGCGGTGACGGCTATCGAGATGATGACCAGGAAAGCCAAAGCAAGCCAAGCCTAGCGACTGCTGACCGACGCGGCGCCCATTTACGAAGGGTCGCGCTTTTCCCAGGGCGCGACCCTTGTCGCGTCTTGGCGTTTGCAAGGAGCCGCGGCTGCGAGACGATTGATTTTTTGGAGGCCTCGGAGGGAATCGAACCCCCGTACAAGGATTTGCAGTCCTCTGCGTAGCCACTCCGCCACGAGGCCTTTAGAGCGCGCGTCATACAGGAGGGGCCGGGCTTGAGCAAGCATGCGAAGATGACGCGGCTGGCCTCTTTTCTCGGCCTTATCGGCTCTTCCCCCGCAGCGCGATTTGCAGCACTCTCTGACGTCGCGCCGGTCTATGAGTTGGCTGCGCGCCGAGCCTGGGGGACGCTGCATGCCCATTCTGAAACAAATCCTGGAATGGCAGGTCGAGCACCCCAACCTCACCTGGATCGGCTGGGGCCTGATCTGGGTGGGCGTGCTGGGCCTCTTCTTCTGGCCGCAGTGTTAGACAAAACCCGGCCGCCTCGTGGGTTTGCCCGCGCGCTTCTCTCCCGCGCCGTTGACGGCGCCCGCCTTCCTCCCTTATAAGCGCGCCATCGAAGGGCTCGAGCCTCGCGCGCGGGCCTTTTTCACGTTTCCCGTTCCAAGGTCCAAGCGCGGCGCTTTGCGCCCCAGGATCCTGCGAGCGTCTCGAAAGGAAAGAACATGTCGCGACGTTGCGAACTGACCGGCAAGGGCGTCCAGTCCGGCAATCTCGTCAGCCACTCGAACCGCAAGACGCGCACGCGCTTCCTGCCGAATCTCGTCAATGTGACGCTCGTGTCGGACGCGCTCGCGCGCGCCGTGCGCCTGCGCATCTCGGCGGCGGCGTTGCGCTCGGTCGAGCATCGCGGCGGCCTCGACGCCTTTCTCGCCAAGGCGCGCGAGGAAGAGCTCTCGCAGAACGCCCGCGAGCTGAAGCGCCAGATCGCCAAGAAGCTCAGCGAAGCCGCTGCCGCCTAAGGGCGCGCGGGGTTCTCGACGCGAAAGTTTCCGATTGCAGCGAATCTAAAGCCGCGCCTCTCGCGCGGCTTTTTCCTATTGGCGACTTAAGAGGCGCGCGCGGCTATCGCGTTACGCCTTCGGACCGCCCTTCGTCACGCCGACCTTGGCGGGACGTAGCACGCGCTCGCCGATCATATAGCCGGGCTCGACCCATTGCGCGACCGTGCCGGCCGGCTGGTTCTCGTCGGGGATCTCGAACAGCGCTTCGTGTTTGTTGGGATCAAAGCGACTGTCTCCCTCTTCCATTTTCTTCACGCCGAAGCGCGCGAGACGCGAGAGAAAGTCGCGTTCCGTTAGCTCTACGCCTTCGAGTAGCGCCGCGACATGCGGCTCCAGCTCCTCTTTGGCCTTCACCGGAAACGCCGCGATCGCGCGACGCAGATTGTCGGCAAGCGCGAGGCTCTCCCGCGCGAAGCTGGTCACGCCGTAAAGTCTTGCGTCTGCCACCTCTTTCTCGGTGCGGCGGCGCAGATTCTCCATTTCGGCCAGTGTGCGCAGCAGGCGGTCCTTCGCCCCGGCGAGCTCGGCGCGCAGCGTCTCGAGCTCCGCAGCCGCGTCGACGGGGGCCGCCCCTTGCGCATTGTCCTGCTGCGGAAGGTTCTCGCCGTTCTCATCATTCATCTTGAAAGGTTCCCATTCATTGCCGCACCCGATATCAGGCTTGAGGCCATAAAAATCAAGACGCGGCGGCGGAACCTGCGCGTTGCGGCGCGGTCCCGCGCGCCGCTCGCTTGTCGGCCGGCGGCGCGAAGGCGTCGATGAGATTGCGTCGGATCGTCGCCTGGCGTGACGGCGAGAGAATTTTGTCGCCCGTCAGATCCTTGACGTAGAAGGTGTCGACGGCCCGCTCGCCGAAGGTCGTCACCTGCGCCGAGACGATGTTGAGACTGAGCTTGGAGATCGCGTTGGTGAGCTCGAAGAGCAGCCCCTCGCGGTCCAGCCCCGAGGCTTCGATCACCGTGCAATCGGCGGAGAGCGAATTGTCGATCAGGACCTCGGAGGCGATGGAGAAGGCCGAGGTCGGCGAGGCTTGACCGGAGCGCGCGCGGATCGCTTCGGAAATGACGATTTCGCCGCGCAGCGCCTTGTTGAGGTAATGGGCGATCCGTCCGCCCCGTCGCATCTCGTCCTCGTCGAAATCGAAGGTGCGTGAGCACAGGATCGTGTCGAGCGCCAGCCCGTCCGCCGTCGTGAAGATATGCGCGTCGACGATATTCGCGCCGCTGGCCGCGCAGGCCCCCGCGATGGTCGACAAGAGGCGCCGATGGTCCTGCGCGATGACGGTCAGCTCGACCGCGCCGCGCGCCCTGTCGAGGGCGACGGCGACGACAAGCGGCGGCCGGTCCTCGGGGAGCTCCTGCAATAGCTCAGCGTGGCGTAACTTGTGGGGCAGGTCCATCTTCAGCCAATAGGGCTGATAATGGCGATTGGAGTAGGCCGCGAACTGCTCCTCGCTCCACTTCGGGAGCGCGGCGCGCAGCTCCGCCTTCGAGGCCGCCACCCGGCTCCTGCGGTCGACCGCGGAGTGGCCGCCGCCGAGCACGACTTCCGTCTCCCAATAGAGCTGGCGCAGCAGCTGCGCCTTCCAGGCGTCGAGGACGTTGGGCCCGACCGCCGCGATGTCGCACAGGGTCAGCACGAACAAAAGCTTTAATCGCTCGAGGCTCTGCACTACGCCGGCGAAGGTCTCGATCGTGCGCGGGTCGCTGATGTCGCGATTTTGCGCGACGATCGACATGTGCAGATGATGCTCGACGAGCCAGGCGACGGTTTGAGTCTCGCCCGGCTCGAAGCCCAGCCGCGGGCACAGGGTGAGGGCCACGTCGCGTCCGGCTTTGGAGTGATCTTCCTTGCGGCCTTTGGCGACGTCATGCAGCAGCAGGCCGAGGTAGAGAACCTTGCGGTTGAGAATTTTGGGAAGGATCTCGGCGACGACCGGCTGGAATTCCGGGAGCCGTCCGGCTTCGAGATCCGAGAGCACGCCCACCGCTCGCAACAGATGCTCGTCCACTGTGTAATGATGATACATGTTGAACTGCATCATCGCGACGACGCGCCCGAAGTCTGGAATGAACCGGCCAAGCGCGCCCGTCTCGTTCATCTTGCGCAGCACGGGCTCGGTGAGGTTGCGCGAGAGCAGAAGCTCGAGAAACAGCCGGTTCGCCTCCGGATTGGCGCGCAGCTCCGCGTCGATCCGGCGCAGATTGCGAGTCACGCCGCGCAGCGCGTCGGGATGCAGCGGCAGCCCGAGCCGGTCGGCGAGCCAGAAGAGCCGGATCAGATTGACGGGATCCTTGGCGAAGGCGGAATCGCCTAATGTGTTGAGACGGCCGAAGTCGACCGTGAAATCTTCCGGCACATTGTCGACCTTGCGCCGGCGCAGCGTGCCGAACATCCTGTCGAAGAACGGGCGCGGCTTCGCCTCTCGCGACTCCAGCGCCGCGCAGACGATGGCGGTGAGATCGCCGACGTCCTTGGCGACAAGGAAGTAGTGCTTCATGAAGCGCTCGACGCGCGATAGGCCGGCGCGGTCGCGATAGCCGAGCCGATTGGCCAATCTCGGCTGCATCTCGAATGAGAGCCGCTCCTCGGCGCGTCCCGTCGCGAAATGCAGATGGCAGCGCACGCTCCACAAGAATTCCTCGCAGCGCTCGAACAGGCTCATCTCGGCGCTCGTCAAGAGGCCGACGCCAACGAGATCGCGCGCCTCGCGCACGCGATAGACATATTTAGCGATCCAGAAGAGCGTGTTGAGATCGCGCAGGCCGCCTTTGCCTTCTTTGACGTTGGGCTCGACGAGATAGCGCGAGGCGCCGGCGCGGCTGACGCGGGTGTTGCGCTCTTCGAGCTTCGCGCCGACGAATTCGCGCGTCCCGGCGCGCATGATCTCGCGTTCGAAAGTGGCGAGCAGCTCGTCGAAGAGCTGCGCATTGCCATATAGGAAACGCGCCTCGATCAGCGTCGTGCGGATCGTCATGTCCGTCTTCGAATGGCTCATGCATTCGGCTATGGAGCGCGAGGCGTGACCGACCTTCTGGCGCAGATCCCAGAGCACGTAGAGGATCGCCTCCACGACGCTCTCGCCCCAGGGCGTTTGCTTGCTGGGAAGCAGAAAGAGAAGGTCGATGTCGGATCCGGGGGCGAGCGCGCCTCGACCATAGCCGCCGACGGCGACGATCGTGAGCTGGTCGCCGAAAGTCGGATTGTTGGAGACATGCACGTAATGCGTGACGTAGCGGTAGATCGCGCGGATGAGCTCATCCTCGAGATCGGACAGAAATCGCGCGCAGGCGAGCCCCTTGCCGCCGGCCTCGAGCTCGCGCCGCGCGAGCTCGCGGCCGGTTTCCAGCGCCGCGCGAAACTCTTCGATGACGGCGGGGCGCGCCGCCGTTAGCGCTGGCGTCTCCGCGGAGATCGTCGCAATGCGCGCGTCGAGTTCCGTTCCGAGCGCCCTCAAGTCGACGGGCGCGCCGGGCGCAGCGGACAAAGCGGCGAAGGGCGCGGGATGGCTTGCGTCCATCATCGACTAAGCCCGCTGCTGGTCGCGACGCCGCTCGATGACGTCGATGATGGTCGAGGAGAGATCGGGGCCGCCGTGCCGCACGAGCGCCCGCAGTCCCGTCGGAGAAGTCACGTTGATCTCGGTCAGCCAGCCGTCGATGACGTCAATGCCGACGAAGAGGAGGCCGCGCTCGAGAAGCGCCGGCTTAAGCCGCGCGCAAATCTCGTTCTCGCGCGGCGTGAGCTCTGTCGCCGAGGCCATGCCGCCGCGCACCATGTTGGAGCGGATGTCGTCTTGCGCGGGCACGCGATTGATCGCGCCGAGCGCCTCGCCCTCGACGAGCAGGATGCGCTTGTCGCCCTGCACGACCTGCGGCAGGAAGCTCTGCACGACCCAGGGCTCGCGGAAGGTGCTCGCGAACAAGTCATAGAGCGAGCCAAAATTCGGATCGCGCGTCGCGACCTTGAAGACGCTCGCGCCGCCATGCCCATAGAGCGGCTTCATCACGATCTCCCCGTGCCTTGCGCGGAAGCGCTCGATCGCCGCCTTGTCGCGGGTGATGAGCGTCGGCGGCATGAGGTCAAGAAACTCGGTGACGAAGAGCTTTTCGGGCGCGTTGCGCACATGGGCGGGATCGTTGACGACGAGAACCCGCGAGGCGATGCGCTCGAGAAAATGCGTGGAGGTGATATAGGCGAGGTCGAAGGGCGGGTCCTGACGCAGCAGCACCACGTCGACCTCCGCGAGATCGAGCTCGCGCGTCTCGCCGAGAGTGTAATAGGCCCCCGGCTCGTCGCTCACCGCGATCTCCTGGGCGAAAGCCTTGGGCCGGCCGTCCTCGAGCGAGAGCCGATCGGGGGTGTAGAACCAGAGCCTGTGCCCGCGGCGCGCCGCCTCGAGCATCATGGCGAAGGTCGAGTTGCCGGAAAAGTTGATCTTTTCCAGTGGGTCCATCTGGACCGCGATCTCGAGCATCCGTGAGCCTCGCTTGTCGCGGTTCGAGGATTTGTCCGCGCCCTTGTCCCGGAGGTAATGCTTTTTCGCCCGCCTGAGAAGCCTACGGCCATGCGGCCGGAGCGAGGAGCGGGTTTGCATGGGCGCAAAAAAGGCGCCGGGAGGGGACCCTTGCTGGAAGCGCGCCAAAACCCTCGCCCAGGGGGCGAGCTCGATCTCATGGCGCGCCTCCTACACCGCGATGGGCTCATGCTTGTCATCGACAAGCCGGCGGGCTGGCCGGTTCACCGGGGACCGAAGGGCGGGCCGAGCCTGGAAGACTATTTCGATCAGCTGCGCTTCGGCCTGCCGCGCGCGCCGGCGCTGGCGCATCGCCTCGACAAGGACACTTCGGGCTGCCTCGTTCTCGGGCGCCATCGCAAGGCGTTGGAGATTTTGGGCAAATTATTCAAGCATGGCGCGATCGAGAAGACTTATTGGGCCGTGGTCGAGGGCGGTCCCGCGGAGGAGCGCGGCGAGATCGACTTGGCCCTCTCGCGCCTCGACGCGCAGCGCGGCTGGTGGATGCAGACCAACCCCTTGGGATTGCCCGCCCTCACACGCTGGCGCGTGCTCGGCCGCGGCAGCGCAAGCGACGGCGCGCCGCTGACGTGGCTCGAGCTTCGGCCCCGCACCGGCCGCACGCATCAGCTACGGGTCCACGCCGAGGCCATGGGATGGCCCATTCTCGGCGATCCCATCTATGGCTCGGGCCGGGCCGCCGGCGCGCCGCCCCTGCATTTGCACGCGCGCGCCCTCGCTGTGCCGCTCAAGCACGATAAGCCCCCGATCGAGGTTGCGGCGCCCGCGCCGGAGCATATGCGCGAGTTGCTCTTGGCTTGCGGCGCGAGACCGTCGGTCGGCTGAGCACAAGAAAAACCCGGCGCGGGTCCTAAAGGCCGCCGCCGGGCTTTTCACTCCGCCAGCCAGAAGGCTGCGGGCGCTACTTTAGATTACGAGAACCTTGGTGCCGATCTTCACGCGGCTGTAGAGATCGATCGCGTCGATGTCGCGCATTCTGATGCAGCCCGAGGACACGCCCTGGCCGATCTTCTCCGGCTCGTTGGTGCCGTGGATGCGATACATCGAGTCCCGGCCGTCGGGATAGTGGAGGTAGAGCGCGCGCGAGCCGAGCGGATTGTCGGGACCGCCGGGCAGGCCGCCCGCGTCCGCGGTC
Source organism: uncultured Alphaproteobacteria bacterium (assembly GCA_963808525.1). GTDB lineage: Bacteria > Pseudomonadota > Alphaproteobacteria > Rhizobiales > Beijerinckiaceae > Methylocystis. Next base: position 240,360 of record CAWEGE010000016.1, on the reverse strand, counting down.
GGCTGCAGATGCGGCCAGCGCTCCAGCATGTCCTTGGGCGGCATCCAGCGCGGCCATTCCTGCATCGCGCCGACATAGGCGCGGCCGGTCCAGCCCATCGAGTCCTTGCCGGTCGAGACGCCGTAACGAATCGCCTTGCCACCCGGCAGGATGTAGTAGAGGTAATGCGCGTGAGAATCGACGACGATCGATCCAACCGGCTCGCTCGTGCGATAATCAACTTGATAGCGCTCGAATTCGGAAGGAATCGCCGCTTTCGGCGCGAGAGCGAGAAACTCCGCGTCGCGACCCGAAACTCTCGGATCGGGTGTACGCTGACCGGCCACGTTGCAGCCGGAAACGGAAACAGCGCCAAGCGCCAGGAGGAACCATCTTCTTGTGGACATCGAGAAACTCCTTTGGGCCTCAGGAGAGCTTGATACTGTGGTTACCACAAACTTTCGGGTTTAGGAGCCGACCGAGAACAATATAAATTCTGTGTGTCTTCGGCGCCACAGTAGAGACGTAGGCAGGAAAGCATGGAGCGAAGCAAATGACGTGCGATCTCATTAGCTTGCGCCGCGTCAGCGCATAGGGACGAAGATTGTTGCGCACGCTTCTCGCCACCCATCCGAGCGCCGTCGAGCACGACATGGGGCGGGGCCATCCCGAGCGCCCCGATCGCGTTCGCGCCATCGAGCAGGCGCTCGATGAGTCGAGTTTCGGCGAGCTGTTGCAAATCCAATCTTCCAAAGCCGATCGAGAGGACGTGCTGCGCGTTCACAGCGAAGCCTATGTCACGGCGCTCGAAAGCGCGTCGCCGAGCGAAGGGTTGATCGCGCTCGACTCCGACACGGCGATGAATTCGCGCACGCTCGACGCGGCCTTCTTCGCGGCGGGCGGCGCCGTCGCCGCCGTCGCGGCCGTCATCGAGAAGCGCGCGAGCAACGCCTTCGTCGTCGCGCGTCCTCCCGGCCATCACGCGGGCGTCTCGACGCCGATGGGCTTCTGCTTCCTCAACAATGTCGCGATCGCGGCGCGCAACGCCATCGCGCGCCATGGCGCGGAGCGCGTGGCCATCGTGGATTTCGACGTCCATCACGGCAATGGCACTCAGGAGATTTTCTGGGCCGATCCCAACGTCCTCTTCTGCTCCACGCATCAGGCGCCCTTTTATCCGGGAACGGGATGGCGCGAGGAGACGGGCGAGCACGGCACGATCGTCAATGCGCCCCTACGCGCGGGCGCCGACGGCGAGGTCTTCCTGGAGGCGCTGCGCGAAGTCGTGCTGCCCCGGGTCAAAGCCTTCGGGCCGGACCTGCTGCTGATCTCGGCGGGCTTCGACGCGCATCGGGACGATCCCCTCGGCGGCATGCGGCTCGAGGAGCAGGACTATTTCGAGGCGACGCAGCGGCTGCTGGAAACGGCGGATAAATGCTGCGAGGGCCGCTTGGTGTCCCTCCTCGAGGGCGGCTACGATCTCGCCGCGCTCGGGCGATCCGTCGCGGCGCATGTCGCCGCGCTGCAAGGCGCGCCCCGCTTCAGTTCAGGCGGCCTCAGCCCTGGCGGGCCTTGAAGCGCTTCTGCACCTTGTTGATGATGAACACGCGGCCCTTGCGGCGCACGATTTGGTTCGCCCGGTGGCGACCGCGCAGGGACTTCAGGGAGTTCCGGACCTTCATCGTTCTTATCCTCGAAAAATAGTTTTCTTTGCCGGGAAGAACGCCCAGCGCGTCGTTGCGGGAGCCTATGCCCTAAATCGAGGCTTCGATCAAGGCGTCGGGCAAAACGCCTTCTATCGCTTGTCGCCGAGCGAAAGGCTCAGCCATGTTTTCTCCCATCTTCGGGTCGAGACTGAGGCGAGACGGATTCGCGCCAGTGGGGCGCTCCGGCACGGAAAGCCAATGAACAGAGTGAGCGCCCTTCTGATTCTGCTGCTCGTTGAGGGCGCGAACGCGCCGGCGCGGGGTGCCGACGTCCCCGGCGCGCCGCTGGCCCTTCCGCCAAGCTCCGACCTCCCGCCGCCCGACGCCAATCCCTGGAGCGGCCTCACGATCGGCAGCGAAGTCTTCGGAATTTCCGGCAAGGGCCTCAAATCGCATGTCGGCGGCGGCGGCTTCGCGGAGTGGACTCGCGAATATAGCGACGGCTCCTTCGTCGGCTTCAGCGGCGGCGCGGGCTTTTCTCCGGCGTATTTTCCAGCCGGCTGGGCGACGGGCCCGGTTTGGGGGCCGGGCTGGGGGTCAGGCTGGGCGACGGGCTACGACTATGCGACGGCGAGCGTCCGGGCCGGCCAGGACTTCGGGCGTTTGAGAACCTTCGTCATGGGAGAGCTTGAGCTCGCGAAGCCCAGTGCAGGGCCGGCCGGCGCGCCCAACGCCCTGGGCTCCATCGACAATGTCTTCTCAGGTCCCTCGCGCCTGCGGGCGCGCGGCGCGGTCGGGGCCGGTTTCGATTATAAGCTGACGGAGCAGCTCACGATCAGCGGGGTGGTCTCGGCCTCGCCGGGGCGGGGGCCTTTTTTGCCGCCGACGCCCTGAGCGGACCGGTCAGCGGCCGGCCCGGTAGCGCTCCCAGCCCGCCGCGCGCAACTGGCAGGCAGGGCATTCGCCGCAGCCATAGCCCCAGTCGAATCTTTGGCCGCGCTCGCCGAGATAGCAGGTGTGGCTCTCCTCGACGATGAGCGCGACGAGCGCCTCGCCGCCGAGTTCCTCGGCGAGGCGCCAGGTCGCGGCCTTGTCGATGTGCATCAGGGGCGTGAGGATCTCGAAGCGTCGGTCGAGGCCAAGCGAAAGCGCCTGCTCGGTGGCCCGGATCGTCGCCTCGCGGCAGTCCGGATAGCCGGAATAATCGGTCTCGCACATGCCGCCGATGAGCGTTGATATTTTGCGCCGGTAGGCGAGCGCCGCGGCGAAGGCGAGAAAGAGAATGTTGCGGCCCGGCACGAAAGTGTTGGGCAGCCCGTCCGCGGAAAAAGCGATTTCCGCCTCGCGCGTCAGCGCCGTCTCGGAGATTTCGCCGAGGGTCGGGATCGCCAGCGTGTGGTCTTCGCCCAGCCGCTCGCGCCAGAGCGGCGAGAGCGCGCAGAGGCCTTCGCGAATCCGCGCACGCTGCTTCAGCTCCACCGCGTGACGCTGACCATAGTCGAAGCCGACCGTCTCGACGCGCTCGAAGCGCGACAGCGCGAAGGCAAGGCAGACGGTCGAGTCCTGTCCGCCGGAAAAGAGAACCAGGGCGCCGCCGTTTGGGGCGTTCTCAGCGGTCTGGGACATGGCCTCAATCGCGTTGGGGGAGCCTTCGTAACTTCCCTTTGGTCAAAATCTAACACTTGGGGCCCGCTGCAGCGAGAGTGGCATGCGGTTGCCATTGGAGCGCTGTTTGACTCTCTGCCGACGTGGCCACTCCAAGCGTGTTGTTGTGCAAAAATAGCGACGCATGCTGTTTCGCTCGTCTTAATTCGCTACTTTGTTCGCCGTGCCTACCGCCTGTTGGCGATGGTGCCGAGCGCGATGCATTGCCGCCACCCGGTACCAAGGCGGAGCGAGGGCGCAATGGACTCACCACGGATAGCCGGTCTCGACGTCGGATTTTCCGCCTCAAAGCCAACTGCTGGTATTGGCCTTTGCCAGCGCCGCAATCTCCGCGCCTCAGGCCGAAGCGGCGAAGCTCGGCCTCGCCATCGGCTTCGCTTCGGTCTCCAGCTGCGGCAGGGCGTCCATGACACGCTGGGGCGGCAGCGCCATGATCGCCTCCGTGCCCTCGCGCAGCTTCGAGCGCAGCAGGAATTGTCCGCCGTGCAGCTCGATGAGCCCCTTCACGATCGGCAGGCCGAGGCCCGTGCCCTCTTCCGCATGCTTATGCGCGAGCGAGCCGCGCCCAAAGGAGGACATGACGACCGCAATCTCATTTTCAGGAATGCCGGGCCCGTTATCCTTGACCAAGAGATATTGCCCGCCGGCGCTGGTCCAGCCGACCTTGATCGTAATGAGCCCGCCGCGCGGCGTGAATTTGATCGCATTGGTGAGGAGGTTCAGCACGATCTGGCGCATGGCCCGTTCGTCGGCCCAGATGTGCGGAAGATTTGGCTCCATGAGCTCCTTGAGCTCCAGGTCGCGCTTTTGCGCGCGGATCGCCAGCAGATGGCGGCAATCCCGCGCGATGGCGGCAAGCGAGAGACCTTCCTCCTTGAGCTCGTAGCGCCCGGCCTCGATGCGTGAGATATCGAGAATCTCGTTGATGAGCGTCAGCAGATGCTGCCCGCTCGAATGGATGTCGCTCGCGTAATCCTTGTAGGTCGGATTGGCGTGCGCGCCGAAAATCTCGTTTTTGAGCACTTCCGAAAAGCCGAGCACCGCATTGAGCGGCGTGCGCAGCTCATGGCTCATGGTCGCGAGGAAGCGCGATTTGGCGAGGCTCGCCTCTTCGGCGCGTCGTCTCGCCTCGTCCGAATTCGCCTTCGCCTGCTCGAGTTCCGCGATGAGCTCGCTCTTTTCGCAGCGATAGAGGACGCTCTCGAAGGACACTTGATGGAAACGCCGCGCCAGCAGCACGAAGAAGAGCTGCGCCGCGCCGACGAAAGCGAAGGCGAGAGCCGCCGTCGACCCGTCGCCAAGGAAGTGAAAGCTGACAATCCAGAGCGTCGCGCCGCAGATCGGGATCGACGCCGCATAGGCCGCGAGCGGCATGGTGGCTGTGACGACGCAGTTGAACGCGGAAACGAGCAGCAGCATCGCAATCGTGAAAACTTGCGCCTTAGGGTCGTCGTAACCGACGACCAGCGCAAGGCTCCCCCAGCTCGCCGAATGAGCGCATTCGATCATGCTGAGGCGCGTGTTCCATTGGCGCAACTGAACTTTAGAGTCTTCGAACGCCGCGAAGACTTTTGCCGCCCTGCAGCAAAGAACGAGGCTCGCGAGAGTGAGCGCGCCCCAAAGGATCACGGCGTTCGATCGAAGCCACCAAAATGCGACGAGCCACACGACGGCGATCAGCGCCGTCGCTGAAGGAGCGGCGTCGAGCCGTGTGGACGCATAGGCGCGCAAAAGCCGGAGATCGCAGCCGCGATGGCCGGTGTCGGAGGTGGTGAGCCGCTCGCGCGCCTGCTGCACCTTCGCGCCGCGCTTGCGGCGCAGAGCGGCGCTTCGGGGGTCCGCCCCGCGCCCCCTCTCGATCATTTCGGCGGTGACTTCGCTCATGGGGCACGCGTACGCAAGGAAGGACGCCTATAGCGCGCTGAAGCGGACGCTCCGCCACATTTTCCGGCTGACGCCTTCGCCGGACGCATCCGCAGCGCGACAGTTGATGCGTTTTGATAGTAACCGGGAAGTCTTAACGGGGAGCTTCCGCCACCCTCACCCCTTGATTCGGCTTGTCTCGAACCGACGCCACATCAATGGTTTTGGGGTTCGTCCCGGCGCTTAAATCCCCGAGTCGATCACATCGTGGACCTGATCCATCGCATGCGCGGGCGCGACTTCGGTCGCGTCGCCGACGATGCGCGCAGGCGAGCCGGCGACCGTTTTGTGCGGAGGCACGTCTTTGAGAACGAGGGAGCCTGCGGCGACCAGCGCGCCCGCGCCGATCTCGATATTGCCGAAGATCTGCGCGCCCGCGCCGATCAGCACGCCTCGCCTCACCTTGGGATGGCGCTCCCCGCTCTTCTTGCCGCTCCCGCCCAGCGTCACCGCGTGCAGCATCGAGACCTCGTCTTCGATCACCGCGGTCTGGCCGATCACGACGCCGGTCGCGTGATCGAGAAAAAGCCGCGTCCGATGCGAGCGGCCGGATGGATGTCGGTTTGAAACTTCTGCGAGGAGAGGGATTGCAGGCTGAGCGCGAGGTCGCTGCGGCCGCCGAGCCACGCCGCATGGGCGACGCGATGCGCCTGTATGGCGTGAAAACCTTTGAAATAGAGAATCGGCTCGAGCAGCCGCGTGCAGGCGGGGTCCCGTTCGAGAACGGCTAGGAGATCAGCGCGCAGAATGGCGCTCGCGTCAGGCTGTCGCTCGAAATATTGCGTGAACGCGCGCCGGATCGCTGCGCCTGAGGCCTCGGGGCCAGCGAGCCGATCCGCCACGCGATAGGCGACCGCGTCCTCGAGGCTCGCCTGCGCAAGGATCGTGTCGTTGAGGAGCGCGCCTAGCCCCGGCTCCTGCTTCAGCGCCGCTTCGGCCTCGGCGCGCAGACGCTGGAACAAGGGGTCCGAAGCCTCGAGCGTGGATGCGGAAGTGACGACGGACATCCGCGCTCCTTTCGGTTTCGCTACAGGGCGCAGGAGCCCTGCGCCGCTCAGGGCCTCGCCGCGAGAAACTCGAGGACGGCCTGCTTGAAGACACGATCGCCCACGGCGCGGTTGTGATCGCGCCCAGGTATGTCGACGACATCGGCCTGTTTGAACAGCTTGCCGAGCGGATGCGGATCGCCCGCCACATCATCGCGCGTTCCCGCGCATATCAATGTGGGAGTCTCGACGCGCGCCAGATCCTGCGGCCCGAAGGTCGGCCGCACGCCGCGCGCGCAGGCCGCCAAGGCCTTCAGATCGCTTCGCGTCGAACTCGGCGAAGCCGCGAAAAATCTTCAGGCTGTGGTCCTCGATATCCTGAATCTCATTGGCTTCCATGGCCTCGGCCATGCCCGGCAGCAGCGCCGAAGGCGCCAGAAGATTCGTGCCGACGCCGCCCATGATGAGGGAACGGACGCGTTCGGGGTGGGCGAGCGCGAGATGAGTCCCGATACGGCCTCCCATCGAGTAGCCCAGTATGTCGCCACGCTCCATGCCAAGGTGGTCCATGAGCCGCAGCGTGTCTTGAGCCATTATATCGAAACCATAGGCTTCCGGCTCATAGAGCTTTTGGGAGGCGCCATGTCCGCGCAGGTCGAACATGACCACTGTTCGACCGTCCTCAGTGAGTGTCTTCGCCCACTGGTTGAAGAGCCAGTTCACCGCATGGGTTGAAGCGAAACCGTGGATGAGCACAATCGGCTCATTGCGATCCTGCTCTCGGGGTGCGAATACCACATAGGCTATTTTGACGCCTTCGGAGAGAAACTCTTCCATCTCAATTCCTTGTTACGCTGCGGATATTTAAAGCAATAAACTGATGATGCAAGCGGCCGCGGAAAAAAATCGGGAGACGAGCCATTTGCCTGAGCTTAACTCTTAGAGCCTCGAATGCAAGCGCATCGACGCCGCCTCTGGCCGCGGCGCTGCTGAGGCGGAACGGATGATCAAGAGAGACACAAGTTTGAGACGGAGGCTCGCCAAGGTCGTCATCGCGGGCGACAGTCTCGCGGCTGGCTGTCCCTTTCGCCAACTCTCCGCGCGACCGCTTGCGACGCTCAATCTCGCGCGTGGCGGCGCGCGCCTTGCCGATGTGGAAGTTCAATTGCGCGATGCGCCGCGCCGCGCCGCGCTGAGCTACGTCATCGACGGCGGCCTCAACGATCTTCTCGGGGCGTGCGCGTCGACCGCTGCAATCGCGCGCGACTTCCGCGCGGTGCTAGACGCGCTGCCTTGTCCGCCGCGCGCTGTCTTCACGCTCATGCCGCATGTCTCGGACAAGGCGGAAGCGTCTCGCATCGACGCGGCGAACGCGGCGATGGCGGAGCTTTGCCGCGAATATTCAGTGACTGTGCTCGATCTTAATCCCCTAGTGTCTCACGGCGGGGCGCGGCGGCCCGAGATGACCGACGACGGACTGCATTTCACGTCGAAAGCCAATGCGCTTTGGATCGGAGCCCTAAAGCTGATGCTCGGCCGAGTGGCGGGAAATATCGGAGCGCGATAAAAAAGGGCGGGCGCGATATTTGCGCCGGGCGCTTTCGCTCAAAGGCGGCGCCCCCTCTGGCGGCTCACTGCGCGCGCGGATGCGCCAGCCGGTAGGCTTCGAAGAGGCGCGCCTTGTCGACCGCCGTGTAGATTTGCGTCGTCGAGAGCGAGGCGTGGCCGAGAAGCTCCTGGATGGCGCGCAGATCGCCTCCGCGTCCCAATAAGTGCGTCGCGAAGGAATGGCGCAGCGCGTGCGGCGTTGCGCCGGCGGGCAGGCCCAGCGCGCCGCGCATGCGCTCGACCGCGAGCTGGATGATGCGCGGACTCAAAGGCCCGCCGCGCGCGCCGAGAAAAAGCGGCCCCCCCGAGAGATCGTAAGGGCAGAGCGTTAGATAGTCCTCGATGAGCCGTCGCACCGGCTCGATCACGGGGACGACGCGCGTCTTGCCGCCCTTGCCCAGCACGGAGACTCGGTCGGTCGTCCCGATCGGCGCATCGGCGCGGGTGAGAGACAGCGCCTCGGAAATGCGCAAGCCGGCCCCATAGAGCAGGCCGAGCACGGCGCAGTCGCGCGCGATGATCCAGGGCTCGCGCGTCTCGCCCGCCCGTGTCTGCGGATCTATCAATTCCTTTGCGTCCTCGACGCCCAGCGCCTTGGGGAGATGATGCGGGCGCTTGGGGGGGCGCACCGCGGCGAAGACGTCGGTGCGGCCGAGCCCCTTCTTTTCGAGGTGACGCATGAAGGAGCGCGTCGCGGCGAGCGCGCGCAGGAGCGAGCGGCTCCCGAGCCCCTCATTGCGCCGTCGCGCAAGGAAAGCGCGCAAGTCCGAGGGCTCGAGCTCCTTGAGCAGCGACGCGTCGGCAGGGCGCCCGCGGTGCTCCGCGAGAAAAGCGAGGAAGACGCGCAGATCGCGCCCATAGGCTTCGATCGTATGCCGCGAGTAGCGTCGCTCGAGGGCGAGCGTTTCGAGCCAGGCCGCGGCTTCGCCGCGGATTTCCCCGCTCGCGAGAAAGGCCGGCGGGGCAGGGAGCCGTTTCCTCGAATCGCTCATACCGCCATTGTTACGCCGAGGCGTAAAGAAAAGCTCGCCGGGCGATGAGCGGCGGCGCCTCGTTCAGGGCCTATTCGGCTCCGATTTCCTCGAGATTCACGCCTGTGGTGTGGATTTGAAACGCCCAGGTGACGAAGGCGCCGAGCAGCGAGGTCCCGACGAGGCCGAGGAGCAGCGCTTTCTCGCCGATGTCCTCGAGGAGAATGGGAAAGAGGAAAGCCGTCGCCACGGCGCCGATCTTGGCGAAGGACGCCGCGAAGCCGGCGCCCATGCCCCGCACCTCGGTCGGGAAGACCTCGCCTGCGAGGAGATAGGTCTGCGCATTCGGTCCAAGGTTCGTCATGAAGTTGAAGGTCATGAAGCCGAGGAAGATCAGCGCGACCTCCGTCCCCCCGGTAAAGAAGGTCGAGGCTGCCGCAATGGCGAGGCCGACGGCGCAGCCGATGAACCCCCAGATCTGAAGCTTGATGCTGCCGACCTTGTTCACGAAAAGGAAGGCGCAAACGATGCCGACGATTAGCAAGAGGTCGATCAAGCCCGAACCTTTGGCCGCAAGAACGTCATTGTTGATCAGGTCCGCCAGATTGCGCACATGGTCGCTCTTGTGCCCAATCGTTGCGGCCAGGATGGTCGGGGTGAAGATGCCGATGCCATAGGTGCCGAGGTCTTGAAGAAACCAGGGAACCGAAGCCAAAATTGACGCGCGGCGGTTCTTGCGGTTGAAAAGCGAGAGAAAGCTCTTCCGCTTCGCTCCGCCTTTCGGCTCGGATAATTTGACGCGCTTCGGATAGGCCGGCTCGCGCTGCAACAGCAGATTGATCTGCGCTTCCGCCTTGGAATGCTCGCCGCGATGCAGCAACCAATGGGCGCTTTCGGGAATCCAAAATCTCGCGATGGCGACGATCAAGGCGGGGATGATGGCGGTGGCGTACATCCAACGCCAAGCGCCGATCTCAGGCATTTTGGTCAGAACGAGATAGCCGACCACGGTTCCCGTCAGCGCCCCGAGCGCCTGGAAGCCGAAGGCCGACAGAACCAGTCGTCCCCGCATCCGGCTCGGAATGCTCTCGGAAATGATGACGTGAGCCGTGGGATAGTCGCAGCCGAGCGCGACGCCCAGCCCAAAGAGGAAGACGGCGAGCCACAAATAGCTGGGGCTGAAGCAGACGAGGCAGAGAAACCCCAAGAACAGGAACATCTCCACGATGAACATGCGCTTGCGACCGAAGTGGTCGGAGAGGCCGCCAAGTCCGATCGCGCCGACGAGAATGCCGAAAAGCGACGCCGCGCCGATGACGCCGTGCTCGGCCTTCGTCATGTGGAATTCTGTCGCGATCAGCGGCATCGCGACGCCGGTCATGAAAACGATCAGCCCTTCGAAAAACTTGCCGGCGGCCGCAAGATACCAGATCCGCCACTGCATGCGGGTCATCGGCGTGCCGACGAGGACCGTTCCATCCGACCAATGCGCATCTTCGTCGATGTAAGACTGCACCGATCGCGCGACTGTCTCTCTGTTGAGTTCAAGCTCAGTGCTCACATCGTGCATTTTCGAGCTCCTGCCAATCTCCCGGCGCCAGAGAAATTTCTTTCGGTCTCTCGGGCCCCGCCCGAGCTTCGCGCCCTCGTTTTCGCAAGAAAATCAGAAGAAAATCTCAGCTTGACGACGAGAGGCCGCCAAAATCGGCGCGTTGCGATCCTGACTTCCCATGCGACGATATGAGCGCATCATCTAATAATGAGACGGGCCCGGAACCTTGTGGGGCGGGGATCGTTATCCCTGGTCTCGGCGCAAGACCGAAAAGCTCGCCTGCGCCATCGGCTCGCCTCGCCGCGGGAGTGAAGGAGCGGCGCAATTCGTCCAAGCAGACCTTTCGCCGCTTATGCGTGGAAACTCCTTGTCAGGGGGACGCAGAAATGGCCGACCACAACGACCCGAACGCCGTTAACTCCATCTTTTCCGACATCGATGTCAGCGCCGCCGATCTCTACGATATTTTTGGTTTCCCCTCCGACGATCAGAGCGACGGGGAAAAGGTCGTCATCGCGCTCACCTTCGCCGCCGTGCCCAGCGCAGGCGTGTTCGACACGGACATGCTCTACCGCATATTGATCGCGCCGGACGCGCGCATCACGCGTCCGAGCCAAGGCGATCACACTCTGGATAGCTTCCTCGCCTATCTCGACGGGGTGAAGACGAAATATCTCAGCGTCCTCAAGCCAAGCGAAGTGCGGGTGACCGTCGATCGCGACAATCGCGCGCAAATTCGTTTCTTCAATTTCCCCGGTGGCGCCTTTTCGGCCACGATCGACACAAACGCCAATGCGACGCTGACCTCGCCAAAGGGTCACGCCATCAAAGTGTTCATCGGTGGGCGCGACGACGCCTTCTTCAACGATCTTCCGGGCTTCTTCCGATCGATCAATTATGCGCCGCAATATTATCATGTGCCGCATTCGATGCCGGAGCTGCGCGAGCTGAAGATCCCCAAGACGCTGCTCGAGCTCGAAGGCAATGATTTCTTCAATTACGATCCGGCTTTCCCGAACTGGGGGCGGGGATTCAAGAAGGATTTGCCGCCAGGGCCTTACGAATGGAAGGGCACGAAATACAGGAAGGACGCAAACGGCAACTTCCGTTTCGTCTATTCGGGCGAGGACGCGCGCGCCGGGCAGAATTGCAACGCGATCATCCTCGAAATTCCGCTGGCTTTTCTGACCCAAAATCCTGCGCGAGACCGCACCGTCAACGCCTGGGGCGAAAGCTGGGTGCTCAAGGCCGCGCATAAGATCGAGACGATCCCCGACGATCCTTTCTGGCTCGAGCATCCGCATGTGCTGCTCGACGCCTGGACGCTCGACGACGAGCTCAAGAAATATAAGCTCGTGGACACCGACGGTCAGGCCTTCGCCGATGCGGCGCTCAGCGAACGCGAGGACAACCGGCAGCTCGGCGCCAATAATTTCTGGCTGGCCCCGCATTTCGTCAAACGGCTCGGCCATCTCGGCTGGGGCTTTGGCCCGTCGGTCACCGCGCTCGGCCTCGCGAGCGCTTTCGATCATGACAATTCGCCGATCTCCATCCACCGCACTTATTCGACCGTCGTCGAGGCCTTTCCGCGCGTGAAAAAAATGCTCTTCCAGGAGCTCAACATGCCCGACAATTCATGGAACCCGAAAGGCCTGCCGATCTCTCTGCGCCGTCCGGTCGATGTCTTCATTCCCAACGTCAACTCGATCGACATGGACACAAGCGGCACCTGGCCATTTGGCCGACGCCTCGAAGATCAGGTGGCGACGCGGTTCCTGTCGCTGTTCCTCGACATGAGCGCGACGCTGAACGGCAAGAAATACCACGTCGAGCTGCTCAACGATCCGGCGCTTTGGCAAAGCGCGCCGATCGAGCCGCGCACGCCGCCCAACCCGAGGAAGAACGACAAAGAGTTTCTCAAGAGCTTCCCCTATCTGGCCGAGCCCTGGTAGCCGCCGCGCAGGAGGAGGAGCCGCGCATGAATTACAGGGTCGAAGTCCTGGAGGGCTACACGGCGGAGATGGGCCGTATCGATCAGGCTCTTCGCGAATTTGGCGACGATGTCATCGCGCGGGCGGCCGACACGGAACAGATCACGCGCTATGCGTGGCGTCGATATCAGAAGGCCGCGGTCGCCGGCGATCTCAAGGAGCTCATGGCCGTCGACGGCGTGCTGGACAGAGCGATCGCGCGTCTCGCCGACGCTGCGGATTTTTATCTTTTGAAGGCCAACCTCGCCTTCAAGCTGCATCGGCTCGATGGGGTCCGCACCGCACTCGCGGCGGCCTCCAGCGTTCGGGAGAGTCGCGAGGCGCGGATGCTCGCGGCCGATCTCGCCTTTCAGGAGGGGCGCTACCACTCAGCACGCATGGGCTACGAGCAATTGCTCGAGGAGGAGCGAAGCTGGGACGGCCTCGCGCAACTCGCGCACTTCCTCTTCAAGATGGGGGACGCCCGCGGCACCGAGCAGCTCTATGAGGAAGCTCAGGGCTCTTTGACCGCAAAGCAGATGCGGCCCTTCGCTTGGCTTGAAACGCAGCGAGGTCTCATGGACTTCCAGCGCGGGCGCTTGGCTGAGGCCGAGCGTCGATACTCAGCCGCCGACAAGGCCTACCCCGGCTATTGGCTCGTGCAGGAGCATATCGCCGAGCTCTGGGGCGCGCAAGGTCGCTATGTCGACGCCATCGCCTTGCTGACGTCGATCCTCAAAACCGTCGATCGCCCCGACCTGGAGCAGGCGTTGGGGGAGCTTTGCGAGCTCGCGGGACGCGCCGAGCAAGCGGCGGCATGGAAAGCAAAGGCGCTCGCCGCCTATCTGCGTTCGGCGCAGGCGGGAGAGACGCACTACTACCACCACCTCGTCGATTATTACGCGGATGTCGCCGAGGAGGGCGACGCTGCGACCTATTGGGCGACGAAGGACGTCGAGCTGCGCGAGAATTTTTCGACGCAGTCGGCGCTCGCCTGGGCGCTCTATCGGGCCGGTCGCTTGAACGAGGCGGTCCAATGGATGGACCGCGCTCTCAATTCGGGCGCTTGCGCCGCCAAGCTCTACCATCAGGCCGCCCAAATTCATTCGGCCGCGGGCGATCGCGACAAGGGCCTGTCGTTAATGTCCCTGGCCGGCCGCATCAATCCCCATGTGGAGAGCTTTCACATTCACCACTAGTCTAAAGCGCGCTGCTAGTCTAAAGCGCGCTGCCTTCAGGCCAAGTCGCTTCGCTCAGCGCACCGGCGCGGCGACTACCGCCGAAGCGACGGGCGCATTCTGCGGTCCGCCGAGCGCCACGGCGAGTTGCGTGCGGATCATGTCGGCGAGCACCCTGGCGTCGCGGATCTCGCTATCGCGAGCGGCGCGGACGTTGGCCAGGCGGTTGCTGAAGCGGTCGTAGCTCGCGAGCGAGGTGGCGGAGCCCTCGGTCACGAGCGTTCCGTCGGGTATGGTGACGAGCTTATAGTCGGCCTTGATGATTAGGGACGCAGAGGTTGCGCGCCCCGTCACCGTATCGACGATGGGCGTGCGCACCTGCTCGCTGAGCTTCACGTCGAGCCGATAGCGCGGCGAGAAGGATGCGCCCGTGCCGTTGAGGTCGAAGATCAACTCATTGCGCACATAATGGCCCATGCGCTCGGGGATCGGCGTGACGTCGATCGCGGCGAGCTGGTTCGGGAGGTCGGGATTGGAGGAGAGAGGGCCGTACATCGGCTCGATGCAGCCCGAAAGCCCCAGCGCGGCGAGACCCGCGATCATGCCAAGGACCGGCTTAGACGACGACATTGACGATCCTGCCCGGGACGAGAATGAACTTCTTCACGGAGCGGCCCTCCAGCGCGCGCTGAACGGCCTCCTGCGCCAACGCCTCGGCGCGCACAGCCTCCTCGCCCGCGTCCCTCGCGACGAGTATTTCCGCACGCCTCTTGCCGTTAACTTGCACCGGCAAGCTTATCATTTCCTTTGCGACCAAAGTTGGGTCGGCCTGCGGCCAGGGCGCCTCGGCGACGAGACCTTGGCCGGAAAGGTCCGCCCAGCACTCCTCGGCGATATGCGGCGTCATCGGCGCGACGAGCCGTATCAGAGCCTCGGCCGCCTCCCGATAGGCCCAACCGGCGTCCGGCGGGACGCCCGCCTCGGTCACGGCGTCGAGCGCCGCGGTCAGCTCATTGGCGAATTCACGGATGCGGGCGATGGCGCTGTTGAAACGCAGTCGTTCAATGTTTTCCGTGACTTGCGCGACAGTCCGGTGGGTCGATTGCCGGAGCGCCATCGCATCGGGCGAAAATTGTGCGGGCGTGGCGGTCCCTGCCGGAGCGGCGACCCGGCCGAGCTCCCCGGTGAGGCGCCACAAGCGCTGCACGAAGCGCCATGCGCCCTGCGCGCCTTCGTCCGACCAGATCACGTCGCGGTCGGGCGGGCTGTCCGAAAGCACAAAAAGACGGGCGGTGTCGGCGCCGTAGCTCTGGATGATGTCGTCCGGGTCGACCGTGTTCTTCTTCGACTTCGACATCTTCTCGATCGGGCCGATCGCGATCTCCGCCCCGTCCTCGAGCAGGAAGGCGCGCCGCCCCTCGGGGCCGCCCTCGATGCGGATGCCGGCCGGCGAAACCCAGCCGTCGGGGCCCTTATAGGTCTCATGAACGACCATGCCCTGGGTGAAGAGGCCGGCGAAGGGCTCGGCCAGTGCGCCATGGCCGGAATCGCGCATCGCACGCGCGAAGAAGCGGGAATAGAGCAGATGCAGAATTGCGTGCTCGATCCCACCAATATATTGGTCCACGGGAAGCCAGCGCTCCGCCGCCGCCTTCGAGGCCGGCGCCTCGGCATTGTGCGGATCTGTGAAGCGCGCGTAATACCAGGACGAGTCGACGAAAGTGTCCATCGTGTCGGTCTCGCGCCGCGCGGGCTTGCCGCATTGCGGGCAGGCGATATGCTTCCAGCTCGGATGGCGGTCGAGAGGATTGCCGGGCTGGTCGAAGGTGACGTTTTCGGGGAGCTTCACCGGCAGGTCTTTTGAGGGAACCGGCACGACGCCGCAGCTCTCGCAATGGATGATCGGGATTGGGCAGCCCCAGTAACGCTGGCGCGAGACGCCCCAGTCGCGCAGCTTGTAGTTCACCTTGCGCTGGCCCTGCGGCGCTCCGAAGAGCGCGGTCGTCTCGAGCCGGCGCGCCACGCTTTCCTTGGCCTCGGGGACGGTCAAGCCGTCGAGGAAGCCGGAATTGATGAGCCGCCCGTCGCCGTCGAAGGCCGCGTCGGTGATTTTCAGGCTAGCCGGGTCGGTCCCCTCGGGACAGACGACAGGCGTCGCGCCCAGGCCATAAGCATTGGAGAAATCGAGATCGCGCTGGTCATGCGCGGGGCAGCCGAAGATCGCGCCCGTGCCGTAATCCATCAGCACGAAATTCGCCACATAGACGGGCAGCGTCCAGTTCGCGTCGAAGGGATGGATCGCCCTGAGCCCTGTGTCGTAGCCCTTCTTCTCGGCGGTTTCGATCGCCGCGACCGAGGTGCCGATATGGCGGCATTCCTCGATGAAAGCGGCGAGCTTTTCGTCCGTCTCGGCGGCGGCTTTCGCCAGCGGATGGTCGGCGGCGATGGCCACGAATTTCGCGCCAAAGAGCGTGTCGGGGCGCGTCGTGAACACCTCGACCTCGCAGGCCTCGCCGAGCGGCGCGGCCAAGGCGAAGCGCAGCAGCAGACCCTCCGAGCGGCCGATCCAATTGTGCTGCATGAGCCGCACTTTCTCGGGCCAGCGCTCCAGCGTCTCTAGCCCTGAGAGGAGCTCCTCGGCGTAATCGGTGATCTTGAAGAACCACTGCGTCAGCTCGCGCTGCTCGACGAGCGCGCCGGACCGCCAGCCGCGCCCGTCGATGACCTGCTCATTGGCGAGCACGGTGTTGTCGACCGGGTCCCAATTCACCTTGGACTGCTTGCGGTCGACGATCCCGGCCTTCAGAAAATCGAGGAAGAGCTGCTGCTGGCGGCCGTAATAAGCAGGATCGCAGGTGGCGATCTCGCGCGTCCAGTCGAGCGACAGGCCTAGCGATTTGAGCTGCGCCTTCATCGTCGCGATATTGGCGTAGGTCCATTCGGCCGGATGGCGCTTGCCCGCCATGGCGGCGTTCTCGGCCGGAAGTCCGAAGGCGTCCCAACCCATGGGATGCAGAACGTCGAATGCGCGCGCGCGCATGAAGCGGGCGATCACGTCGCCCATCGAATAATTGCGCACATGCCCCATGTGGATGCGCCCCGAAGGGTAGGGGAACATCTCCAGCACGTAATATTTGGGCTGGCTCGGATTCTGTCCGGCCTCAAAAACCCGCGCCTCGTCCCAGGCCTTGCGCCATCTGGGCTCGGCGACGGCAAAATTATAGCGATCGGGTCTCATGAGGGCGCCGCGGGGCTCGGGGTGGAGTGCGGCTGTAATGCCGGGCGGGACCGCCGATGTCAAAGCGCGGGGCCGTGAGAGGCGGCTCTGCGCCAAGGCAGCGTTTCGCGCATCCCCCTGCGAACACCGCTGCAGATCGACGCCGTCGGCGCTCCAGGCTCAGGCGATTTGCATGAACTCGATTTGCGGCATGACCCTCGAGTTCACGCAAAATTCGCAACGGAAGGCGTGATTACCTGAAGCAACGCAGCGTGCCGTCGGGCATGCGCGTGGCGACATGGCCCGTCGTTCTGAGGCACCAGGCCTGATTCTGGCCGCCGAAGACGCATTGCCCCCAGCCGTTGCGGTGCCCGTTAGGACCGCAGCCCCCCAATGCGAAGGCCGGCGTCGCCGCCGACGATATCGCGACGACAAGCGCCACAGCTCCGATCAGCCCTGCGTGAAGCTTTCTCATGACTTTCCCCCTATTTTCGCGCCTTCTTAGAATATGGCGAAAACAAGGCTATCACCCGAGGCCTTGCGAGGCAAAGGCCGCGGACGCCCCGACCCGCAGGCCCAGTTGGAACCATATGGGTGCAGCTGCGTTTCCGCTTTGGAATAGGCGTAGGTCCCGCCGGAGACGACCGCGCGGGCGAAAGGGAAGCTAGAATGAAACGGAGATCCTTCTTGGCTGGCGCGGAACTCGCCGCCGCAGCGCTCGCGGCATCGGGCGTCGCGCTCGCCGCGCCGAGCCTGCCGATCCCCGAAAAGCTGCTCCTCAATGAGGAGATCGAAAATGTCTGGTGGTATCGCTGGCGCCGCCGTCGCCGCTGGCGCTGGTGAGGCCAAAGGCGCTCGCGCAAAGCGCGAGCGCCCCTCGGAGCCTTACAGGCCTCGGCCTCGCGTCGCCTTCCGCCACCTTTGCAACGCGACGAGCGACCATATGCCCTCGACGAGGCCGAAGGGCCAGGCGCCCTGCAGAAAGCCATAGATCGAGCCGAGCGCACAGGCGAAGGCGAAGCCGAGGATGAACCATGGACTGCGCGCCTCGAGCGCATAGGCCACGAGCATGGCCGTCACGGCGAAGAGCCCGAAGGTGGTGAGAGCGTCCATGCCTTCGGCTTTACAGCGCGATCCGCGCTCTCGCGGAAAACTCGTCTTCCGCGAACTCCACGAGATCGGCGGAAAGTCCGTTGGCTTCCAGAGAGCCGAGCACCCGCGAACTCGCGCCGACGATGAAGACGCGGGTCTTGCGCTTCTTCGCCTTCTTGGCGAAGCTCGCCAGCGCATGGGCGGCGGCGGCGTCGGCGAGCGGGACGCCGGTCAGATCAAGGACGAAGACCTCGGGCCTCGGGCCGATCGCGTCGAGCACGGCGGAGACGGAGGCCGCGACGCCGAAGAAGAACGGGCCGCTGATCCGATAGGTCATGATCTTGTCGGGTCGCCGCGACGGGACGTAGCAATTGTCAGTCACGTCGCCTTCGGCGAGATCGAGCTCGGCCTTGCTGTCGCTCGTCTCGACCTCGACGATCTCCGCCATGCGATGCATGAAGAGGAGCGAGCCGAGTGTCACGCCGGCGCCGATGCCCACCGTGATGTCGTGGAAGACGGTCAGGATGAAGGTCGTCGCGAGCACGAAGGCCTCGCCGCGATCATGCTTGAAGATCGAGATGATCTGCTCGCGCTCGATCATGTTCCAGGCTACGATGGTCAGCACGGCGGCGAGCGTCGCGAGCGGAATATGCGAGGCGAGAGGCGCCGCGACGGCCATGAAAATCAGCAGGAAGAGCGCGTGCAGCATTCCGGCGGCCGGCCCATGCGCGCCCGCGCGGATGTTCGTCGCGGTGCGGGCGATGGCGCCCGTGCAGCAAAGCCCGCCAAAGAGCGCCGAGCCGATATTGGCGAACCCCTGCGCCGCCAGCTCGCAGTTCGAGCGATGCCGCCGCCCGGTCATGCCGTCAGCGACGACGGCCGAGAGCAGCGACTCGATGCCGCCCAGAAGCGCGATGGCGACGGCCGAGGGCGCGAGCTCCAAAAGTTGGCGCGGGCCCACATCCGGAAGCGAGGGAGCGGGGAGCCCCCGAGGGATGCCGCCGAATTTTGAGCCGATCGTCTCGACGGGGATGTCGAAGGCCCAGACGGCGAGGCCGCCGAGCGCGATCGCAGCAAGGAAGCCGGGAAAACGCGGTTTCCAAACCCGCAGGATCAGGATGAAGGCGAGTGACCCCGCAGCCAGTCCGATGGCCGGGATCGAGGCGGTGGGAAGCGCCGGCCGGAACGCTTCGAGCTTCTCGAGAAAGTCCGCGGGCTCATGGGCGACCTTGAGCCCCAGAAGATCCTTGATCTGGCTCGAGAAGATGATCAGCGCGACGCCGGCCGTGAAGCCGATCGTCACCGAATAAGGGATGTATTTGATGTAAGTGCCGAGCCGCAGATAGCCGATCGCGACGAGCAGAACGCCCGCCATCAGCGTCGCGGCGAGAAAGCCCGGATAGCCATGCGTCTCGATGACCTTGGCGACGAGCACGATGAAGGCGCCGGCCGGACCGCCGATCTGGAAGCGGCTGCCGCCGAAGGCCGAGATGAGAAAGCCGCCGACAATCGCCGCATAGAGCCCGTTCTCGGGCTTGGCGCCCGAGGCGATGGCGATGGCCATGGAGAGCGGCAGCGCGACGATCGCGACGGTCAGGCCCGCGAGCGCGTCGGCGCGAAACTGCGAGAAACCGTAGCCCTCGCGCACCGTGGATAGGAGCTTGGGGGTGAAGCTGTCGGTAAAGCTGTGGGAGAGGCTCATGGCCGGGCGATTCGGAGGGAGGCCTGAATAGAGCGTTTCCGGCGCGCGGGGGTCAAGTCCGAAAGTTGTGCGGCGCGGCGCGCCCCCTCCCCGTCCCTCCCCCGCTTCGCGGGAGAGGGAGTCCGATTATGCGCGTC
The DNA here is from genome assembly GCA_963808525.1 of uncultured Alphaproteobacteria bacterium. Lineage (GTDB taxonomy): Bacteria > Pseudomonadota > Alphaproteobacteria > Rhizobiales > Beijerinckiaceae > Methylocystis. The sequence goes on along the minus strand of CAWEGE010000016.1, from coordinate 220,734 downwards.
ATCGAAGGCTCGCCTAACATTTGCCGCCCCCCGTCCCGCCGCAAGGCGAGGGAGGGTGAGGGAGGGGGCAAAGCCCGCCACCGCCTCACAAAATCCCCGCGTCGAGGCTCGCGGCCATGTGCGCGCCGAGCTCGCGGGCTTCGTCGACGAACGCCTCGCGCCAAGGACCGCGGCAGATCAGAGGCTCGCGCGCCTTGCGCCAGCGCAGGCCCGTCGCGATGCTCTCCACGGCGCGGCGCGTTCCCGTGCCGTCGCTGCCGGCGCGCACGAAGAGAGCATAGGGGAGCCCCTCGGTCTTTTCGAGCAGCGGATAGTAGCAGCGGTCGAAAAAATCCTTCAGCGCGCCGCTCATATAGCCAAGGTTCTCGGGCGTGCCGAGAATGACCGCCTGCGCCGCCAGCACGTGCTCCGGTTGCGTCTCGAAGGGGTTTTGCGCCCGCGTTTCGACATCCTCGATCTCGGGCGCGCGCGCGCCGGAAAGCGCCGCGTCGCGCAGCCGCTCGAGATTCGGCGAGGGCGCATGGGCGATGATGAGCAGGCGCTTTTTCACCGCTTTCCGCTCTCCAGGGTGAGGGGCTTGGCTACTTTGCGCAAGCTGACGTAGTTGTCTCTCTCCCCGCGAGGGGCATCAACCCGAGAGTTGGAAATGCGCACGGAGAGGCTGACGGCCTTCAGCGACGGCGTCATCGCCATCATTATCACGATCATGGTGCTGGAGCTGAAGGCGCCGCCGGAAGCCCGCTGGGAGGCGCTGCGTCCGCTGGCGCCGACCTTTCTCGCCTATGCGCTGAGCTTCGCCTATGTGGCGATCTATTGGAACAATCACCATCACCTGATGCATGCCGTGCGATGGGTCAATGGCGCGATCCTCTGGACCAACACGATCCTGCTGTTCTGTCTCTCGCTCATTCCCTTTTCGACGGCTTGGCTCAGCGCGACGCATTTCGCGCAAGCGCCGACGGCTCTCTACGGCCTGACGCTGCTCGCGCCAGGGACCGCTTATTATGCGCTCTATCGTGTTCTGATCTCGTCGCGCGCGCTCGAGCCCAAAGTCGCGGAGGCGATCGGAAAAGATTGGAAGGGCCGCAGCTCGCTCGCGCTTTACGTCGCGGGGCTCGGGTTGAGCCTCCTTTTCCCCTATGTCGCGATCGCGCTCTACGCCCTCGTCGCCGTCATGTGGGTCGTTCCCGACCGCCGGATTGAGAAACATCTCGGACTCGGTGAAGGTTGACGCCCGCCGGCGTTCAGAGTCGGGAGCGTCGAATTCACCCCGCCAGCGCCGCGAGCACGCGCGCCCAGCTCCTCGCGCCCTTGTGGAACGAGGTCAGCGAATATTTCTCGTTCGGGGAATGGATGCGGTCGTCGTCGAGCGCAAAGCCGATCATGAGCGCATCCATGCCGAGCTCGCTCTTGAAGGCGCCGACGATCGGGATCGAGCCGCCACAGCCGACGAGCGCGGCGTCGACGCCCCATTCCTCGGCCAGCGCTTTTCTTGCGCGGGACAGCTCGGGCGAGCTGAAGGGAAGGCTGAGCGCCCCAGAGGCGCCATGCGAGGAAAACTCCACCTTCACATCGGCCGGCAGGCGCGCGCGCACGAACGCGCGCAGGCTCTCCAGAACTTTCTCCGGGTCCTGCGTCCCGACGAGGCGGAACGAGAATTTGGCGCCCGCCTTGGCGGGCAGCACGGTCTTCGTGCCCTTGCCCATATAGCCGCCATAGACCCCGTTCACCTCGCAGGTCGGACGCGCCCAGATCTGCTCCAGCGCCCCGCGTCCGCGCTCGCCCGCGACCGTCGTGAGGCCGAGGGCCGAAAGGAAGGCGCGCTCGTCGAAATCGAGACCGCGCCACTGCGCCGCCACATCCGCCGGAATCTCCGGGACGCCGTCGTAAAAGCCCGGCAGCGTCACTTTGCCTTCGGCGTCGTGCAGCTCGCCGATGATCTTGCTCAGCACATGGATCGGATTGACGACGGGGCCGCCGAACATGCCCGAATGGAGATCGTGGCTCGCCGCCGTCAGCACGACCTCCTCATGCGCAAGGCCGCGCAGCATCACGGTGATCGCCGGCGTCTTCGCGTTCCACATGGAGGTGTCGCAGACGAGCGCGAGCGAGGGCTCGGACAGCTCCTGCCGATGCTTGGCGAGGAACTCGGGGAGCGACGGGGAGCCCGTCTCCTCCTCGCCCTCGAAGAGGAAGGTCACATTGCAGGGGAGACCGCCATTCGCCTCATAGGCGCGGCAGGCCTCGACGAATGTCATGAGCTGGCCTTTGTCGTCGGAGGCGCCGCGCGCCACGATCTCCTCGGCGTCCTTGCCCTGGCGCCTGCGCGGCTCGAAAGGCGGGGACTCCCAAAGCTCCAGCGGATCGGCGGGCTGCACGTCGTAATGGCCGTAAAACAAAACATGCGGCGCGCCCGCGCGCTTCGCCTTTGCGTGTCCGACAACGATCGGATGACCGGGCGTGGCGCGCCGCTCGGCCGTGTAGCCGAGACCTTGCAGCGCGGCGACGAGCCAATCGGCGGCGCGCTCGCATTCCTTCGTATAGGCCGGGTCCGTCGAGATCGACGGGATGCTGAGCAGATCGACGAGCCGGCCCTTGGAGGCGTCGATATTGGCGTCGATGGTGGAAAGAACGGCGTCGAGATTGGCCATGCGAGCCCCTTTCGTCTCCCATTATAGAGCATGATTTGGCATCGCGGCTCCCTCATCCCGAGGCGCGCCCGCAGGGCGCGTCTCGAGGGATGGCGCGGTCGTCGTTCGAGACGGCAGCTTCGCGGCCCCTCAGGACGAGGGACGCAGGATTGTCACGCCGTCGCCGGCAGCGAGTGCACATGCACGTCCCGGCCCGAATGTCTCTCCAAAATGTCCTGGGCGCTCGCCTCCTGCTCGGCGTCGGCGCAGCGCACCCAGAGCAGGAGCCCGCCATGCGCGATCTGCTGCGTGACGCTCTCCGCATGGTCGGCCCCGAGGAATTTCGCGAGCAGCTCGCCGAGCACGCCCCCAGCGCCCGCCCCGACGCCCGCGGCCAGCAGGGCGATGGCGAGCGCTCCACCCGAGGCGGCGACGACTCCCGTGGCGCCGAGCGCGCCGAGCAGTCCGAAGGCCCCGATCGCAGCGCGCTCGGTTTCATCCAAAGGCAAGTAACGCGCGCGCGGCGCCGCGGGATCGTCCTCGAGCTCGGAAACCTTCTGATATTTGTGGCCGAGCTTGGCTTCGACGGCCGCTTCCGACGCGAGGAGGCTCAAGGCCTCATCCGGGAACCCCGCGTCGTGCAGCTCGTCAACCGCGCTCTGCAAGCTCGCCGCATCGGCGAAGACGCCTACCGCCTCAAGACTCCCTCCGCCCCTCGTCATCTCGCTTCTCCCCGATCGCCTCACGCGGTAGCTCGATCTAGAGCCTTGCGAGGGCGATGCAAGCTTGATCTCGCCCGCCGCCGTCTCATGTTATGACGGGGTGGGCGCAATGCGCTCGTGAACCCCCTGATCGTTTTAGAGAGCGAGAGACGTGATGACCCTCAAGGCCGGAGACAGAATTCCCGAGGCGAGTTTCACCCTCGTGGGCGCGAAGGGCCCCGAGCCCGTGAAGGCCTCCGACTATTTCAAGAACCGCAAGGTGCTGCTCTTCTCGGTCCCCGGCGCCTTCACCCCGACCTGCCACAAGACCCATTTGCCGGGCTTCCTCGCCAAGGCCGACGAAATCAAAAAGAAGGGCGTCGCGGCGATCGCCGTCGTCGCGGTCAACGATCCCTTCGTGCTCGACGCCTGGCTCGATTCGACCGGCGCCAAGGGCAAGATCGACGGGCTCGCCGACGGCTCGGGCGATTTCGCCAAGGCGACCGGGACGGAGCTCGACCTCAAGTCGCATGGGCTGGGCGTGCGCTCGAAACGCTACGCCGCGCTGATCGCCGACGGCGTCGTGCTGTGGATTCGCGCCGAGGACGATTCGAGCAAGGCGACCGTCTCCAGCGCCGAAGCGGCGTTGAAGCATTTGAACGTGTGAGCGGTTTTCCAGAAAGCCGTCATGGCCGGGACGAGCCCGGCCGTGACGGCGTTTCAGACCTTCAAGGGCCGGGACTCAGGCGCCTCGCTCCCTCAATGCCCCGTCATCTCCAGATAGCCCTCGCCTTCTTGGCTGCCGCGAAAGCTGATCGGTCCCTCCCAATAGGGATTGCGCGCGCCGTTTAGCGCGCGCGGGTTGAGCGGCGTCGTCTCGATGTCGAGGCCGAGGCTCTTGACCGTCGCGCGCCAGCGCGTCGGCAGCTTGCGGTTGTCGATTAAGGTCTCCTCCAGAGGCGTGAGCACGATGTCGTCTGAGGAGAGCGCACGCGTCGCGCCGTCGGGCTCGATCCATGTGCCGGCGAAGTGGTTCGTCGCGCCGCGGTAGCGAAACAGCATCAGCTTCGCGCCGCCCGCGAGGTGCAGCGCGAACCAGTCCCAGCCTTTCTGATCGGCGCTCATCGGCTGGCTCGCCCATTCATGATCCATCCAGGCGCGCCCCGTCACCTTCACCGCGCGACCGCGCAAGGTGAGCAGCCCCCCGGCGACGCGAAAGAAGGGCTGGCTGTAATAGTAAGACGCCTGTCCCTGATCCGACTTGCGGCTGAAGCCTTCATCGCCGTGCAGAACCAGCGGGCCATCCGCGGAAAGATCGAGGCGGTAGGAGAAGTCCGGCGCCGTGGCTTCGATGCGCCAGCGCCCGTCCACCTCGCAGAAACGCCAGTCGTCGATGAAGGCGTCGAAGGGCGAAGCGGTGACCCCCGCCTGCCCCACGCCGCCGCGCGCCAGCGTCGAGGCGAAGAGATGATCCGAGGCGCTCGTCGCCGCCGCATGGCCCAGGTAGAGGGTGCGGTCGGCCCAGCCTTTCCCCTCCGCGCCGGGCTGCAGAGCCATGCGAAACAGCGTCCATTGCGCGCCATAGCGCGCGCCGTCGTCGCCCAAAACATTGGCGGTCAGATACCACCATTCGATGCGAAAGCCCGGATGCGCGCCGTGATCCTGCGGGAAGACGAGCTTACGGCCGGGCAGAACCGGCTCGAACCCCTCGGCCTTGTCGGCGAGCCCGGCGTAGCCTTCGGCGCGCACTCTGGGAGAGGCGAGAAGCAGCAGCGCGGCCAGGACGCGGCGGCGGTCAAGCGTCATCTTCGAAGGCTTTCAGCAAGGCGGCGGGCGGCGTGCGCGCGAGGCGCAGCGCCGGGAGAGCGGCGGAGAGGAGCGCCGCGACGAGGGCGAGAGCTAGCATCGCCACCCACTGCTCGGGAAAGAGATGATAGGGCAGCCGCCAGCCGAAGGCGCGCACATTGATCTCGGCAACGAGAATCCAGGCCATGGCGAGGCCGAGCGGCAGCGCGCAGAGGGCGGTCGCGAAGGCGAGCGCGAGGACGCGCGCGAGCTCGAACAGCGCGAGCCGTCCGCGCGTCACGCCGATCGCGAAGAGCGGCGCGAGCCGCAAAAGGCGCATATTGGCGAGCGTGGCCAGGCTCGAGAAGAGCGCCACGCACGAGACGAAAAGCGTGAGCGCGCCGAGCGCCGCCGTCACCGCGAAAGTATGGTCGAAAATGCGCAGAGACAAAGCCTTGACGCTCGCCTGATCCATCGACCGCGCAAGCCCCGGGCCGAAGCGGGAACGCAGCTCGGCCAGAAGCTGCGGAACGTCGCGCGGCGCGACGCGAAGGCTCAGCGCGACGCGCTTGGCTTGCGGCCAGTGGCGGACGAGCGCGTCGAGATCGACTCGGATTTGCCCTTTGGGGTTGCCGTAATCGGCGTAGATTCCGACGATCTCGAGCGGCCACGGGCCCTCCGGCGTCGGGAGCGCGATCGTGGCGCCGAGGCCGATCTTGAGGCGGCGCGCGAGCTGCTCGCTCATCAGCGCCGCTTTCCCCGAGGCGAGCTTCTCCCAGGCGTCGCTCTTCGCGGAGAGCGTCGGGAAATGCGCGCGATAGGTGTCGCTGGGCTTCAGCCCAAAGACTTCGACCGGCCAGCCGGCGAACAGCGACGGCGCGCGCGACGTGGGCAGGATTTCGGTCACCTCAGGGCGGGCGGCGAGGAATTCGCGGATAAGCTCCGCGTCCGCGTCGCTCGCGGCCTCGAGATAAGCCTCCGCGACGAGCCTTTCGTCGAGCCAGGAGACGAAGGTGTTGCGGAAGCCCCCGACCATCGCGCCGACGCCAATGTTCGTGGCGAGCGCCAGCAGCAGCGCCCCGAGCGCCAGAGCGAGCACGGGCGTCTCGGCGCGGCATTCCGCCCAGAACCATTGCGCGAGGGCGCTCTTGGCAGAAGTCTCGCCGAGGCGCATCGCGCCGGCGACGAGCAAGGGAAAGAGCAGGATCGCGCCGAGAGCGAGCAAGCCCACCGCTGCAAAGGCCGCCCCGAGCCGGTCGGAAAGTGAGAGCGCCGCCCAGGCGACGGCGAGAGCGAGAACGCCCGCCAGGGCGCGGAGGGGAATGTCGATCCTTCGCGCCTGCGGCTGAGCGGTCTCTGTAATGGGCAGGCGCAGCGTGCGGATCAGGCCGTTTGACGCCGCGGCGACCGCGCCGAGCAGCCCGACGCCGAGCGCCAGCGCCGCCCAGCGGAGCTCGAGCGGCAACGCCTCGTCGAAACGGGCGCCATAGAGGCTCCCGAGGCTCGCTGCGACGTTGGGCAGCAACGCCGCGGCGATGAGGCGCCCGAGCGCAAGCCCGAGACCGCCGGCGAGCAGACCGAAGAGCAGAGCCTCGAGAAGCAGCGCGCAGCCGAGGACTCGCGCCGAGACGCCGATCGCGCGCAGCGTCCGGATCGTCGGCAGGCGCTGCGCGAAGGCGAGGCCGTTCGCAGCATAAGCGATGAAGAGCCCGACGAGAAAGGCGAGAGCGCCGAAGGCCGAGAGATTGAGGTGAAACGACTCCGTGAGCTTTTCGAGATCCGGCGCTGCGTCGGGATCCTGCAGTTGCAGCGCGTCGCCGACGACGGATTCGAGCGAGGGCGCGCCGCGTTCGGTTCCGGACCGCATGACGAGGCGAGAGAGCAGTCCCGGCCGGTCGAGCGCCTCCTGTGCGACGCCAATGTCCACGATCAGATAGCCCGGCGGCGCGGCGGCGCTCGCCATGAGCGGCGGCAGGCGAGCCTGCACGCTCGCGCCCTCCTGCGCCGAGAGCGCTTGAAGCGTGCTTGGCGCGGCGAGCGTGACGCCCGGGCTCTTGAGGAAACGCTCGGCCCCCGCGGTTTCGGCCACGGCCGCGAGCCGCGTGTCGGCCGGCGCGGCGATCGGATCGACGCCGAGGAGCGTGAAGGATTGCTCGCCCACGCGCAGCGTCCCTTCGAGAACGGGCGAGACCTTCCAGCCGGCGCGGCGCAGGCGGATGTAGAGATCCTGCGGGAAGAGCCCGCCATGTGGCGCGACGAGGCTTTGCGTCGAGGCTTCGTTGAGGAGCGCTGCGGCCTCGGCGTAGCTCGCACGCGCCTTGGCGTTGAGCGCCTCGACGCCGGCGAAGAGCGCCGTCGCGAGCGCAAGGCCGACGAAAAGCGCGGCGAAATTGCCGGGGCGCCGGCGCCAGTGGGAGAGCAGCGCGAGCAGCGTCTGGAGGAGCTGCCTCATGGCGAGGCCAAGACTGAGGAGGCCATCACGCCATGCTCGAGCCGCGCCTGACGGCCCAGCCGTGCGGCGAGCCTCGCGCTATGCGTGACGATCAGCAGCCCCGCGCCCGACGCGGCGACGAGATCGAGCATGAGGCTCAGCGCCTCGTCGCCCGAGGCCTCGTCGAGATTGCCGGTGGGCTCGTCGGCGAGGATCAGCCTTGGCCGCGCCGCCAGCGCCCGGCCGATCGCGACGCGTTGCTGCTGGCCGCCGGAGAGCGCTTCCGGATACCGCCCCTCGAGCCCCGTAAGACCGAGCCGGGCGGTCAGCTCCGCCTGCCACGCCGGATCGAGCCGCCCGCAGAGTCGCGCCTGAAAACTCAGATTTTGCGCGACTGTGAGGCTCGCGATCAGGTTGAATCTTTGGAAGACGAGCCCGACGGTCTCGCGCCGCAGCCTCGCGCGCTCGGCTTCGGAAAGCGCGCCGAGCGACTGGCCGCAAAGGCGGATCTCGCCTTCTTCCGGCGCGTCGAGACCCGCCGCGAGATTGAGCACCGTGCTTTTGCCGCTCCCCGACTCCCCCATGAGCGCCAGCGTCTCGCCCGGCGCGAGGGAGATGTCGACGCCCTTCAGGATTTGCAGCCGCCCCTGCGGCGTGGCGTAGGATTTCACGACCCCACACACCTCGAGGAGGGGGGAAGGGGAAATCCGCGGGACGGGTGTCTGATTCATGGCGCTCGCAGATGGCCTCGGGCGGGCGGAGGCCGCAAGTCTAATTCGGCCGTCGCCAAAGGCTTGGCCAGTCTTGGCCTCGTCTCCCCGCCGTCGAAAGCCGCCAAACCTCACGATTTAGGCCGGCTCCCGTGGGCTCCGCCGTTACATTGACATCCCCAGCCCCCCCTCTTATCTCTCCGGCCGAAAAAGGCGCGCCAAAGCGTCGGCCCTCGCGCGGCCCCTCAAAGCCGGGGACGACGGCTTTCATCAAGGACACAACGTATGATCGGCGCGCTCGCCAAGAAAATTTTCGGCTCGGCCAATGAACGGCGGCTCAAAACCTATCAGCCCCGCGTCAAGGCGATCAACGCGCTGGAGCCGGAGATAGAGAAGCTCTCCGATGAAGAGCTGCGCGCCCGCACCCAGGCGTTCCGCGAAGAGCTCGCCGCCGGCAAGACGCTCGAGGAGCTTCTCGTGCCGGCCTTCGCCACGGTGCGCGAGGCGGCCAAGCGCACGCTCGGACAGCGGCACTTCGACGTGCAGCTCATCGGCGGCATGGTGCTGCACGAAGGCGCGATCGCCGAGATGCGCACGGGCGAAGGCAAGACGCTCGTCGCGACCCTCGCCGTCTATCTCAACGCGCTGAAGGGCGAAGGCGTCCACGTCGTCACGGTCAACGACTATCTCGCCAAGCGCGACGCCGACTGGATGGGGAAGATATACAACTTTCTCGGCATGAGCGTCGGCGTGATCATCCACGACCTCTCCGACGACGAGCGCGCCAAGGCCTACGCTTGCGACATCACCTACGGCACGAACAACGAATACGGCTTCGACTATCTGCGCGACAATATGAAATATGAGCTCGCGCATATGGTGCAGCGCGGCCATAGCTTCGCGATCGTCGACGAGGTCAACTCGATCCTAATCGACGAGGCGCGCACGCCGCTCATCATCTCGGGTCCGGTCGACGACAAGTCCGATCTCTACAACACGATCGACAGCTACATTCCGCAGCTCCGGCCCGAGGACTTCGAGCTCGACGAGAAGCAGCGCACGGTCAATCTGACCGACGCCGGCAATGAGCACATGGAGCAGCTCCTCACCGAGGCCGGGGTGCTCGTCGACGGCGCGCTCTACGAGGCGCAAAACGTCACGATCGTCCATCACATCAATCAGGCGCTGCGCGCCCACAAGCTTTTCCAAAAGGACAAGGACTACATCGTTCGCAAGGGCGAAGTCGTCATCATCGACGAGTTTACCGGCCGCATGATGCCGGGACGGCGTTACTCGGAAGGACTGCACCAGGCGCTCGAAGCGAAGGAGCACGTGCAGGTGCAGCCGGAGAACGTGACGCTCGCCTCGATCACTTTCCAGAATTATTTCCGCCTCTACGGCAAGCTCGCCGGCATGACCGGCACGGCTTCGACCGAGTCGCTGGAGTTTGCGGAAATCTACAAGCTCGACGTCGTCGAGATCCCGACAAACCGTGAGTTGCAGCGCAAGGACGAGGACGACGAGGTCTACCGCACCGCCGAGGAGAAGCTCGCTGCGATCACGGCGGAGATCGAGGAGGCGAGCGCGCGGCTGCAGCCGCTGCTCGTCGGCACGACCTCGATCGAGAAGTCCGAGCAGCTCGCACAATATCTGATCAAGCGCGGCTATAAGCAGATCGACTTCGAGGACAAGAAAGGGATCCCCAAGCTTTACGAGGCGGCGCGGTCCGGCAAGCCGTCCAAGCTCTTCGCGGTGCTGAACGCGCGCTTCCACGAGCTCGAAGCCTATATCGTCGCGGAAGCCGGCGTGCCGGGCGCGATCACCGTCGCAACCAATATGGCCGGCCGCGGCACCGACATTCAGCTCGGCGGCAATGTCGAGATGCGCGTCGAGCAGGAATGCGTCGGACTGGAGGGCGAGGAGCGCAGCGCCAAGGAGGCCGAGATCCGCTCGGAGGTCGCGCGCTTCAAGGAGCAGGCGATCGCCGCCGGCGGCCTCTACATCATGGGCACCGAGCGCCATGAAAGCCGGCGCATCGATAACCAGCTGCGCGGCCGCTCCGGCCGCCAGGGGGATCCCGGCCGCTCGAAATTCTATCTGTCGCTGCAAGACGATCTGATGCGCATCTTCGGCTCCGAGCGGCTCGACGCGATGCTCGTCAAGCTCGGCCTGCAGGAGGGCGAGGCGATCGTCCATCCGTGGATCAACAAGGCGCTGGAGAAGGCGCAACAGAAGGTCGAGGCGCGCAACTTCGACATGCGCAAGAACGTGCTGAAGTTCGACAATGTGATGAACGATCAGCGAAAGGTCATCTTCGAGCGCCGCCGCGAGATTATGAATGAGGAGAGCGTCGAGGAGACGGTGGCCGAAATGCGCGAGGACGTGATCCACACGCTGGTGGCGCGTCACATCCCGCACGACGCCTATGCTGACGCCTGGGACGTCGAGGGTCTCGATCGCGAGGTGAAGGCGAAGCTCAACCTCGATGTGCCGGTCGCCGCCTGGGCGGCGGAGGAGGGCATCGCCGACGAGGAGATCAGGGAGCGGCTCCACGCCGGGGCGGAAGAGGCCTATGCAGCGCGTGTCGAGAAGAACACGCCGCGTTTGCAGCGCATGCTGGAAAAGCAATTCGTGCTGCAGTCGCTCGATCTCTTGTGGCGCGATCATCTGGTGGCGCTCGATCATCTGCGCCAAGTCATCGGCTGGCGCGGTCTGGCGCAGCGCGATCCTTTGAACGAATACAAGGCCGAGGCCCTCGAGCTCTTCAAGTCGCTCATGGCGCATTGGGACGAGCGCGTGACCGAGCAGCTCATGCGCATCGACGTGACCTTTGAGGCGCCGCCCTCGGCCCCGATGGAGCTGCCGCCGATGCAGATGTTGCATCCGGCGCCGCTTGGCCTTGGTGACGGCGGGGGGGAGCCGCAAGCGGCGCTCGCCGATCTCAACGCGCGAATCAACTCAACGGATTTCGCCTCGCTCGCTGTGCCGCGAGAGGCCGCCCCGGCGCGTGATCCGCAGAATCCCGCGACCTGGGGCAAGGTGGGGCGCAACGAGGCTTGCCCCTGCGGCTCCGGCAAGAAGTATAAGCATTGCCACGGGGTGCTGGTTTAGGAAGCGCTTAGCGAATGGGGAGTGGCGAATAGGGTTCGTCGGCGCTCCGCTGCTCGCTAATCCCTATTCGCCATTCGCTTAATCTGGGAGCTTGCTCTTGTCCGCCATAGACTTTTCCAAAGTGCTCGTCGCGCAGGGCGGCGGACCGACGGCCGTGATCAATCAGTCGCTCGTTGGCGCCGTCCTCGAGTTCGCGCAAGTTCCGCGAGGTTTCGCGCGTCTATGGCGCCTTCCACGGGGTTCGCGGGATCGTCAACGAGGATTTCGCCGACCTCACACAGGAGACGACGCACAATCTCGAGCTCGTCGCCGGCACGCCCTCTTCGGCGCTCGGCTCCACGCGCGACAAGCCCGACCTGAAATATTGCGAGGAGATCTTCAAGGTCCTCAAGGCTCACGGGATCGGCTGCTTCTTTTACATCGGGGGCAATGACAGCTCCGACACGGTGCGCATCGTTTCCGAAAGGGCGGGGGAGGCCGGCTATCCGCTGCGCGCGATCCATATCCCCAAGACAATCGACAATGATCTCATGGTCAATGACCACACGCCGGGCTTCCCGTCGGCGGCGCGTTTCGTCGCTCAGGCCTTCGCGGGCGCCAATCTCGACAATTGGGCGCTCCCGGGCGTCTATATCGGCGTCGTCATGGGGCGGCATGCAGGCTTTCTGACCGCGGCTTCGTCGCTTGGAAAGAAGTTTCCCGACGACGGCCCGCATCTCATCTACATGCCGGAGCGCCCGTTCGTCGTCGACAAGTTCCTGGCCGGAGTGAAGTCGACGATGGAGCGTCTCGGACGCTGCGTCGTCGCCGTCTCGGAAGGGGTGTCGGATGAGAATCACACGCCGATCGCCGAAAAGCTCGCCAAGCGCGTCGAGCGCGACGAGCATGGCAATGTGCATCTGGGCGGCGGCGCCCTGGCCGACGAGCTGACCGATCTCGTGCGCGACAAGCTCGGCTTCAAGCGCGTGCGGGCGGACACTTTCGGTTATCTGCAGCGAAGCTTCGTGGGCTGCGTTTCCGACGTCGATCAGCGCGAGGCGCGGGAGGTCGGCGAGAAGGCGGTGCAATATGCGATCTGGGGAGACCGCAGCGGCTCGGTCACCATCCACCGCACGGGATTCTACTCCGCCGACTACCGGCTGACCCCGCTGGAGGAGATCGCCGCAAAGACGCGCGTCATGCCCGACGAGTTCATCGCGCCTTGCGGCTCGGACGTGACCGACGCGTTCCGATTCTACCTGCGGCCCCTGCTCGGCAGCGGCATGCCCGACGCCTTCCGGCTGAGGCTCGCGCCCGTCCAGAAGCTCGTAAAAGGTTAAGCCTGAGCTAAGGCCGACCCCCTGCGGGGTTTTCTTTCGCTCGGCCGAGTTGCAATCCCCGCCAGGGCAATTAAAGTGAAGGGTTAGGGTTCCCGGTTGGAGGGGCGGCGCGAGACGATGCTCGCAGGCCCAACGCTTTATTAGCCGGGAGCGGATAACGTTAAGGTGGCGCGGATTCGGCAGGGGAGAAAGAGTTGTTGAAGGGGATCTTCGGACGACGGCCGAAGCCGCTTTCATGCTCCTTCTGCGGCAAGAGAGAGCGCGAGACGCGTCAACTCATTGCTGGCCCCCGCGTGTTCATCTGCGACGCCTGCGCTGAGATTGGCGGCGAACGCGCCAGGCGAAATGGCGAATCCGGGTCGCCGGCGACGGCAGACAACGGATCGTGGCTCGGATGATGCATCAGGCACTTATGGTCGGTCACCAGGAGACAGAAAGATGAGCAAGGTCGGCTCCACCGACTCGAAGAACACGCTCTACTGCTCGTTCTGCGGCAAGAGCCAGCATGAGGTTCGCAAGCTCATCGCGGGTCCCACCGTGTTCATCTGCGACGAATGTGTCGAGCTTTGCATGGACATCATTCGCGAAGAGAACAAGACCGCGCTGGTCAAGCAGCGGGACGGCATCCCGACGCCGCGCGAAATCTGCAAGGTGCTGGACGACTATGTGATCGGCCAGGCGCAGGCCAAGCGTGTTCTTTCGGTTGCGGTGCATAACCATTACAAGCGTTTGAACCACGCGACGAAGCACAGCGACGTCGAGCTCGCCAAGTCCAACATACTGCTGATCGGCCCCACAGGCGTCGGCAAGACCATGCTGGCGCAGACTCTCGCGCGCATCCTCGACGTGCCCTTCACCATGGCCGACGCGACGACGCTCACCGAGGCGGGCTATGTCGGCGAGGACGTGGAGAACATCATCCTCAAGCTGCTGCAGGCGTCAGACTATAATGTCGAGCGCGCGCAGCGCGGCATCGTCTATGTCGATGAGATCGACAAGATCTCGCGGAAATCCGACAATCCCTCGATCACGCGCGACGTCTCTGGCGAAGGTGTTCAACAGGCGCTGCTCAAGATCATGGAGGGCACCGTCGCCTCGGTGCCACCGCAAGGGGGACGCAAGCACCCGCAGCAGGAATTCCTGCAGGTCGACACGACGAACATCTTGTTCATCTGCGGTGGAGCCTTCGCGGGACTCGAGAAGATCATCTCCGCGCGCGGCCGCAGCACCTCGATCGGCTTCGGCGCCAGCGTGCAGGCGCCCGACGAGCGGCGCACGGGCGACATCTTCCGCCAGGTGCAGCCGGAGGATCTTCTGAAGTTCGGCCTCATTCCGGAGTTCGTGGGTCGTCTGCCGGTCATCGCGACGCTCGAGGACCTCGACGAGGCGGCGCTGAAGCGCATCCTGACCGAGCCAAAGAACGCGCTGGTCAAGCAGTATCAGCGCCTGTTCGAGATGGAGAACACCGAGCTCACCTTCCAGGACGAGGCGCTGACCACGGTCGCCCGCAAGGCGATCGAGCGGCGCACGGGCGCGCGCGGTCTGCGCTCGATCATGGAGGGCATTCTGCTCGATACGATGTTCGACCTGCCGGGTCTCGAAGGCGTGGAGCAGGTCGTCATCGGTCCCGAGGTGGTCGATGGCAAGGCGCGTCCGCTGTACATTTATGCGGAGCGCAATGAAAAAGCGGGCGCCTCGGCCTGAGGCCCCCGCACCTTTCTCGCAAAGTCAGTGGCGTCTTGCGCGGAGCGCGTCGATTCGATGCGGGGTGAAGCTGCGCCTTGAAACGGCGCCTGCGGCGCCCATTTGCCTATCTATCCAGAGCGTTGGAGCGGGCCAGGACTAGGTCTGCTCTCACCCCGGCGCCGGGATTGCATCAAATCGCCTCAGGCGGCGTGCCAGATCGAATGAAGAGGTTAGGGACCAAGCGATGACGAACGAGAAGCGCGGGGCGGTCGCGCCCGGGACGATCGAAGGTTTTCCGGTTCTGCCGTTGCGCGACATCGTCGTGTTCCCCAACATGATCGTGCCGCTCTTCGTGGCGCGAGAGAAATCCATTCGCGCGCTTGAGGAGGTCGCAAAGGGCGACCGGCCCATTCTGCTTGCGACGCAAAAGAACGCGTCCGACGACGATCCCACGACCGAAGCGATCTATACGATCGGCACGCTGGCGAATGTGCTTCAGCTGCTGAAGCTGCCCGACGGCACGGTGAAGGTGCTTGTCGAGGGACAGAGCCGCGCCAAGGTGCGCCGCTACACGCGCACTGACGATTTCTACGAGGCGGACGCCGAGGTCTTGGCCGATGTGATCGAGTTGCCCGTCGAGATCGAGGCGCTCGGCCGCTCGGTCGTCTCGGAATTCGAGAGCTATGTGAAGCTCAACAAGCGGGTCTCCTCGGAAATCCTCAGCACCGTGACGCAGATCGAAGACTATTCGAAGCTCGCGGACACGGTGGCCTCGCAGGTATCGGTGAAGATCTCGGACAAGCAGGACGTGCTCGAGACGGTCAACGTCGCGCGTCGGCTCGAGAAGTGCCTCGCCCTGATGGAGAGCGAGATCTCCGTGCTGCAGGTCGAGAAGCGCATCCGCACGCGCGTTAAGCGCCAGATGGAGAAGACGCAGCGCGAGTATTATCTCAACGAGCAGATGAAGGCGATCCAGAAGGAGCTTGGCGACGAGGACGGCAAGGACGATCTCGGCGAGCTCGAAGAGCGGATCAAGAACACCAAGCTCTCGAAGGAAGCGCGCGAGAAGGCGACGGCGGAGCTCAAGAAGCTGCGTCAGATGTCGCCGATGTCCGCCGAAGCCACGGTCGTGCGCAACTACCTCGACTGGGTGCTGTCCATCCCCTGGGGCAAGCGCTCCAAGGTCAAGAAGGATCTCGGCCTGGCCCAGGAGGTTCTCGACGCCGACCACTTCGGCCTCGAGAAGGTCAAGGAGCGCATCCTCGAATATCTAGCCGTGCAGACCCGGGCCAACAAGCTCGCCGGTCCGATCCTCTGCCTCGTCGGTCCGCCCGGCGTTGGCAAGACCTCGCTCGGCAAGTCCATCGCGCGCGCCACGGGACGCGAATTCGTGCGCATGTCGCTTGGCGGCGTGCGTGACGAGGCCGAAATTCGCGGCCATCGCCGGACCTACATCGGATCGATGCCCGGCAAGATCATTCAGTCGATGCGCAAGGCCAAGACCGCCAATCCGCTCTTCCTGCTCGACGAGATCGACAAGATGGGAATGGATTTCCGCGGCGATCCTTCCTCGGCTCTCCTCGAGGTGCTGGACCCGGAGCAGAACGGCTCGTTCAACGACCATTACCTGGAGGTGGACTACGACCTCTCGGGCGTGATGTTCGTCACGACGGCAAACACGCTCAATATCCCGGCGCCGCTGATGGATCGCATGGAGATCATCCGCATAGCCGGCTACACCGAGGACGAGAAGGCTGAGATCGCGCGTCGGCATCTCATCCCCAACGCGGTTAAGAAGCACGGACTCGAGCCCAAGGAGTGGAGCATCGAAGACGCCGCGCTGAAGACGCTCATTCGCCGCTACACGCGCGAGGCGGGCGTGCGCAATCTGGAGCGCGAGATCTCCAACCTTGCCCGCAAGGCGGTGAAGGAGATTCTGCTCAACCAGGACCGCAAGGAAGTGGTTGTCACCGAAGCCAACCTCTCCGACTATCTGGGCGTGCCGAAATATCGCTACGGTGAGGCGGAGCTCGAGGATCAGATCGGGGCCGTCACGGGCCTCGCCTGGACCGAGGCGGGCGGCGAACTGCTGACGATCGAAGGCGTCATGATGCCGGGCAAGGGCCGCATGACGGTCACCGGCAATCTGCGCGACGTCATGAAGGAGTTGATCTCCGCGGCGGCGTCCTATGTGCGCTCGCGCGCGGTCGATTTCGGCATTGAGCCGCCGCTGTTCGACCGGCGCGACATCCATGTGCACGTGCCGGAAGGCGCGACGCCCAAGGACGGACCCTCGGCGGGCGTTGCGATGGCCACGGCGATCATCTCGGTCATGACGGGAATTCCCGTGCGGCGTGAAATCGCGATGACGGGCGAGATCACCTTGCGGGGTCGCGTGCTGCCGATCGGCGGCTTGAAGGAGAAGCTGCTGGCGGCGTTGCGCGGCGGCCTGAAGAAGGTGCTGATCCCCGAGGAGAACGCCAAGGATCTCGCCGAACTCCCCGACGCGGTGAAGAACAGCCTGGAGATCGTGCCGGTTTCGCGCATGGAGGAGGTCCTCAAGCATGCGCTCGTCTCGCAGCCGACGCCAATCGTCTGGCATGAGCCGCCCGCGTCGCTGACGGCGCATGGGTCGGATGAGGATGCTTCGGGCGTGCGCGCGCATTAGAGCCCGCGACGCAAGAGCCGACACGATCCTTTGAGAACGTGGATCCTGCGCGCCTCGCCCCTCCGGGGCGGGGCGTGCGCGTTTTGAGCGCCGCCCCTCGCGGGTTTTGGGAGCGATCGTGCCCCTCCAGGCGGCGGAATTTCTGGATATTTCCCACGCGGCGCCGGTAATCCCCCGGAATGACGGGCTATTTTGAGCCAAACGCCGTTGCAGCCCTTGCATTCTCGCAGATTCGAGGTCACCGTCGCACTGCCGCCGTTGAGGGCCGATTCGATTTCGCCTCGCCGGAACGAGCGAAGCAGGGGGGCCTCAGAGGCTTTGAAACGGCGCGGAGCAGAAGGAACAGCCCATGGTCAATAAATTGGAACTGGTCGAGCACATAGCCGAAGCGACGGATACGTCGAAGGCCGCGGCGGCGGCGGCGCTGGACGCGGTGATCGAAGGCATCACCAAGGCGCTCAAGAAAGGCGAGGAAGTCCGCCTCGTCGGTTTCGGCACTTTTTCGGTCAAGAAGCGCGCCGCCGGCAAGGGCCGCAATCCGGCGACTGGCGAGGAAATCAAGATCCCGGCTTCCAAGAGCGCCCGCTTCAAATCCGGCGCGACGCTGAAAGCGGCGCTGAACAAGAAGTGAGCCCGGCGCCAGGACGCGCCGATCGGAAGACCTTCGCCGCCGAGGGCTAAGCTCTCGGCGACCAGCTGTGCAGCCCCCGGCTCTTGCGCCCGGCCCGCGCCATCGCTTAAGTCTTCGGCGCGCGTGGGCGGTTAGCTCAGCTGGTAGAGCATCTCGTTTACACCGAGAGGGTCGGCGGTTCGAGCCCGTCACCGCCCACCATTTTATTCATGCGTTAGCTGCTAAAGGGCTTGAGCGCCGATTTCCTCGTCCCGTGGTGCGAACGCTACAAATTCTGCCAAAAAAAAGCAATTATGACGGCTATTGGTCGCCCTCGAGCGGAGGCGCGACAAAATTCAGGGGCGCGCCATGATGATTCCTTCGCTTTCATTGGTGAGATACGGCTTGGCTCTTTCACTTGCCCTTGTCGCCCCAAGCTTAGCGCGCGCCGACACGTTCACTCTCGACACATGGCGCAATGCGAGCATCAACGGCTACGCCATCACAGGCTCGTTCATCTATGATGCTTCGACCAAAACGATTGTGTCCGACTCGACCAAGATATCGAATCTCTGTGGCGTCTCTTCATCCTGTAACCTGACCGTCTTCTCGACAGGCGCCTCGCCCGAGCTGGAGGTGACGCACAGCGGGATCACGGGGGCGCCGCAATATCTCGCCTTTTTCTCTGACCTTGGCGCGGCCGGCACATTCTCCAGCCTCTATACGGCGTGGGATTTCAGCTTCTCAAACGAACTGACCGGCATTTCGGGCAGCGTAAACATCACGGCGGCTCCGTCCCCCAAGACGGGCGCAGGCGCCGCTTCGCTCATCGCTCTGGTCTGTGCGGCGCTTTGGCTACGGCGCGACCGGCTCCGCCAGCAACCGCCGCGCTGAGCAGGGTTTGCGACGACTATCTGCGCGTGCGCTTGAACTTGGCGGGCATATAGCCGAATTGCGCCTGGCAAGCCGGGCTGATCGACCGGACATTTCTTTTCAGGCAGGCTTCGATGGCGCCGGGATCGGGCACGTCGTCGGAGCAAAACCGGAAGGCGTCGTCTTGACAGGCCGCCCGCTGCTGGGCCGTGCCCGCCGCCCAGGCCGCGGGAGCCGCGAAGGTGGCGAGGATCGCAGCGATCGCAAAGAGCCTCATCGTCTTCATGCGTCCAAACCCCCAAAAACGAGCAGATTGCTTATCGCGTTACCACGGCAAGGGCGAATCTGACAAGCTCACGCTGGCGTCGCGGCGATTCGATCGCATCCGCTCGTTCAGAACTTCTTGTGATGGAGACGGACAGAGACGTGATCTCCCGCCTCTCTATGATAGCGGGAATGTCCGTGGTGGCGGCGAGTGTCCCAGCAGCGGTAACCGCCGCAATCGTGGGAGGCGGAAGCCGCGCCCAGGCCGGCGGGCGCGCGGCAAGGCGAAGCGACCAAGAAAACGCTTCTCCTTTGCAGCCGCGGCGCTTAGAACGCCCTTCACCGCGCCGTCGCGACCGATTAGGATGGCTCAATCTTTAAGCTTAAGGCGGGTTCGCAATGAGAAGCATGGGCGCCGATCTGTTCCCTCGGCTTGCTGCGGGGCTCAGCCTTTTCGTCCTTCTAGCGACGGGTCATCCGGCGCGGGCGGGGGACACCATGAGCTTCTCGCTCGTCTCTCCGCAAGTTATCGCTGCCCAGGGGCAGATCGACGACGGGACCGCGCAGAGCCTTGTGGAGTTCCTCCAGCAGAATGGGGGCCGGGGGCATCGCATCCTGCTGCTCGATTCTCCTGGCGGGCATGTGCAGGCGGCAATGGAGCTCGGCGCGACGATCCGCCGGCTGGGCTTAGCCGTGGTGGTGGCGCGGCCCGGCGGCGGGGGGGCCTCTGACACGAACTTGCCGCCGGGGATTTGCTACTCCGCCTGTGTCTATGCGCTCATGGGCGGCACGAGGCGCGTCGTCCCGCCACAGAGCCGGGTGGCGACACACCGCATGTATAATTACGAGACGAACTTCGACGCAGCCCAGGGCGGCTTCGTTAGCGAACGTTATTACGACGACGGCGGCATGCGTCGGAAGCTCGCCAATTATGCGCGGCGCATGGGCGTGGACAGCGGGATCATCGACTCGGCCGAGCGCGGCTCTTCGGATCAGGTTCACGTGCTGACGCGCGCGGAGATTCAGCGCTGGCGGCTCGCCTCGCAACGGATGTGAGCCATCGGCGCGATCGCCCGCGAAGGCCCTAATCCCAAACCGCCAACTCAACATGCGTCAGCCGGAGCCGGCGCGGCGCGATCCAGAGCGTGGAACATGAAGCATATTCTCGACAAGCTCCAAGAAAGACGCAACTCCGCCCAACTCGGCGGCGGCAAGAAGCGCATCGACGCCCAGCACGGGCGCGGCAAGCTCACGGCGCGCGAACGCATTGAGCTTCTTCTCGATCACGGCTCCTTCGAGGAATTCGACATGTTCGTGCAGCACCGCTGCACGGACTTCGGCATGGACGAGGGCGAGAAGATTTCCGGCGACGGCGTCGTGACCGGCTGGGGCACGGTCAATGGGCGCCCCGTCTTCGTCTTCGCGAAGGACTTCACGGTCTTCGGCGGGTCGCTCTCCGAGACGCACGCCCAGAAGATCATGAAGCTGCAAGACATGGCGTTGAAGAACCGCGCGCCGATCATCGGCCTCTTCGACGCCGGCGGCGCGCGCATCCAAGAGGGCGTTGCGGCGCTCGGGGGCTATGGCGAGGTCTTCCAGCGCAATGTGCTCGCCTCGGGCGTCATTCCGCAGATTTCGGTGATCATGGGGCCTTGCGCCGGCGGCGACGTCTATTCGCCGGCGATGACCGACTTCATCTTCATGGTCCGCGACACGAGCTATATGTTCGTGACCGGACCCGACGTCGTGAAGACCGTGACCAATGAGATCGTTACGGCCGAAGAGCTCGGCGGCGCCTCGGTGCACACGACCAAGAGCTCGATCGCCGACAAGGCCTATGACAATGACGTCGAGGCGCTTCTGCAGATGCGGCGGCTGCTCGACTTCCTGCCTTTGTCGAACAGCGACGAGCTCCCTGAGTGGCCGAGCTTCGACGATCCCGAGCGAATTGACTATTCGCTAGACACGCTCATTCCCGACAATCCTAACAAGCCCTACGACATCAAGGAGCTGATCTTGAAGGTCGTGGACGAAAGCGACTTCTTCGAGATCCAGGAGACGCACGCCAAGAACATCGTGATCGGCTTCGGGCGCATCGAGGGGCGTACGGTCGGCTTCGTGGCGAATCAGCCGATGGTGCTCGCCGGCGTGCTCGACATCGACGCCTCGAAGAAGGCCGCGCGTTTCGTGCGCTTCTGCGACTGTTTCAACATTCCGATCGTGACCTTCGTCGACGTGCCGGGCTTCCTGCCAGGCACGGCGCAGGAATATGGCGGCCTCATCAAGCACGGCGCGAAGCTCCTCTTCGCCTATGCCGAGGCGACCGTGCCGAAAGTGACGCTCATCACGCGCAAGGCTTTCGGCGGCGCTTATGACGTCATGGCCTCGAAGCATTTGCGCGGCGACGTGAACTATGCCTGGCCCACGGCGCAGATCGCCGTGATGGGCGCGAAGGGCGCGGTGGAGATCATCTTCCGTTCCGAGATCGGCGACCCGGAAAAGATCGCGAGCCGCACGAAGGCCTATGAGGATCGCTTCCTGTCGCCGTTTGTGGCCGCCGAGCGCGGCTATATCGACGAGGTCATCATGCCGAGCTCCACAAGAAAGCGCATCGGCCGCGCGCTCGCGCTGCTGCGACACAAGGAGCTCGAGAACCCCTGGAAGAAGCACGATAATATTCCGCTTTGAGAAGCGCGCGCTTCGGCGCGAGGATTCCATTTGCGTCGCCGCTGACGGCGCATTTTCGCGGCTCGTTCACCAAACCCTCAGGATTGGTGAGCCATCGGCGCTCAGCCCGAGCACAAGATCCGATGCGTTGCATACTCACGGTCCCGCCCTGCAGCTGACCGGCGCGTTGTCGAGCTGCAATTCATTGCCGCCTTCATCGATGACGAGCTGGCCGTCGTAGGTTCCCTTGGCCTTGTTGAGCTGCGCCGAGATCACGAGACGCAGGCGCGAGGGCTCCGACTCGTCCATGGCCACAGCGAGAAAATTGCCGTCGCGGAAGCTGAACAGCGTGAGCTTCGAGGGATAGTCGAGGTCGATTTTCGGCAGCTCGCCGAGCTTCGCGGGCGCGATGAAGGTCAGATTCTCTCCGCTCGGCAGCGGGCAGGTGATCGTCTTGTGGCCCTTGACCGCCGCTTCGGCTTGCGGCGCGAGCGTCAGGAAGGCGAGGACGATGATCGCCGAAACGAGCTTCATCGTCTTGCTCACGCAAAATCCGCTCGAATCGGCACATGGTCCGAGGGCTTTTCGCCCCCGCGCAGCGCCTTGTCGATCGCTAGCCCCGTCAGGCGGTCGGCCGCCTGCGGAGAAAGCAGCAGAT
The DNA here is from genome assembly GCA_963808525.1 of uncultured Alphaproteobacteria bacterium. Classification (GTDB taxonomy): domain Bacteria; phylum Pseudomonadota; class Alphaproteobacteria; order Rhizobiales; family Beijerinckiaceae; genus Methylocystis. The sequence goes on along the minus strand of CAWEGE010000016.1, from coordinate 198,621 downwards.
GGTCGATTCTCAGGCCCTTGTTCTTTTGCCAGGCGCCTGCCTGATAATCCCAGAAGGTGTAGAGGCCCGGCGCGTCGCTCGTCGCGCGCAAGGCTTCGGTGAAGCCCAGGTTCAGGAGCGCCTGAAACTTCGCCCGCGTCTGCGGCAAGAACAGCGCGTCGGCGGCCCAGGCCTTGGGGTCGTAAACGTCGTCGGGCGCCGGGATCACATTATAGTCGCCGGCCAGGACGAGCTTCTCCTCCAGCGTCAGCAGCTTTCGCGCATGCGCCGCTAGCGCGTCCATGAAGGCGAGCTTATAGGGGTATTTCTCGCTGTCGGGCGGGTTGCCGTTCGGCAGATAGATCGACGCCACGCGCCAGACGCCGCCAGTCTCGTCCGATACGACCGCTTCTATGTAGCGGGACTGCTCGTCGGGGAAGCCTCGCAGACCGCGCGTCACATCCTCGAGCGGGGTCTTGCTCAACAGCGCCACGCCGTTCAGGCCCTTCTGCCCGAACACCGCGACATTGTAGCCTGCGTCCTCGATCTCCCGGCCGGGAAAGGCGTCGTCCTGGCATTTGAGTTCTTGCAGCGCGATCACGTCCGGCGCCGCTTCCTTCAGATAGGCGAGAAGCGCCGGCAGGCGCAGCCTCACCGAATTGACGTTCCAGCTCGCAATGCGCATCGGCGCCCCAGTTGCAACGCAGCGATGGTCGGCGGGGCCAGGAGGCTCCCTTCCGCGCCGCAAAGGCCAGGATTTAAGCGAAGGGCGAGACAAGAGGAAGCCAAAAGTCCGATAGGGCTGGAGCGGCGCGGCAAAGCGCCCTAATGTTTTTGCAACGCGAATACGCGGATTTGGGGACCTCTGAGATGACGGACATCATTACGCCGACGCTGGGCGAATCGGTCACGGAAGCGACGGTAGGCCGCTGGTTCAAGCAGGCGGGGGAGCCGGTGCGGCTCGATGAGCCCCTGGCCGAGCTCGAGACGGATAAGGTCACACTCGAGGTCAACGCGCCGGCGGCCGGCGTGCTCGCCGAAATCCTCGCGGCCGAGGGCGCGATCGTGGCTCCGGGCGCGCTTCTGGCGCGGATCAGCGAGGGCGCCGCCGCCCCGCCGCCCGCGGCAAAGCCGGCGTCTCCGCCGCCGCCGTCGCCCGCGCCGCAAGCGGCCCCGCTGCCAAAGCCCTCCGCTCCTTCGGCCTCCGCGATGCCTCCCTCGCCCGCCGCGCTGAAGACGTCGCTCGACCGCGGCGTCGATGCCGCGAGCCTGGAAGGCTCGGGAAAGCGCGGACAACTGCTGAAGGGCGACGTGCTGGCCGCGACCGCCGCGCCCGCGTCGGCGCGTCCTGCTTCCGTAGCTGCGCCCGTTCAGGCCCCGCCTGCGGCGCCTACCTCGGCCGCGGCGCCGGCTCCTCGCGGCGAACGCCAGGAAGAGCGCGTCCGGATGAGCCGGCTGCGCCAGACCATCGCGCTGCGCCTGAAAGAGGCCCAGAACACCGCAGCCATGCTCACGACCTTCAACGAGGTCGACATGAGCGTGGCGATCGGCTTGAGGAACCGCTACAAGGACCTTTTCGAGAAGAAGCACGGCGTCAAGCTCGGCTTCATGGGCTTCTTCGTGAAGGCCTGCTGCCGCGCCCTAGAGGAAATTCCTTCGATCAACGCCGAGATCGACGGCTCGGACATCGTCTATAAGCGATATGTCGATCTTTCCGTTGCTGTCGGGACCGAAAAGGGGCTCGTGACGCCGGTGCTGCGCGATGCCGATCGTCTGGGCTTCGCTCAGATCGAGACGGCGATCGCCGCTTTGGGCGCCAAGGCGCGCGAAGGACGGCTTTCAGTCGAAGATCTGCGCGGCGGCACCTTCACGATCTCGAACGGCGGCGTCTATGGTTCGCTGATGTCGACGCCGATCCTCAACCCGCCGCAGTCGGGCATTCTCGGGATGCATAAGATCGAGCAGCGGCCGGTCGTCGTCGACGGCAAGATCGAGATCCGCCCGATGATGTATCTCGCGCTCTCTTACGATCATCGCATCGTCGACGGCAAGGAGGCGGTGACCTTCCTCGTGCGCGTCAAGGAGCAGCTCGAGGAGCCGGAGCGTCTGGCGCTCGACCTCTAGCGAGCGCGCTTTCGCGTCAAGGACTTTAAAAAGCCGCGGGGCCTACGTATTTAATCCGAGAGGCGCGCTGCTGGAGAGGCGCCACAACGGGCGGGCTCGTCAGGAGTCGCCAGGAGGCCGGTCATGACGCCCAAAACGGAAGCGCCGCAATTGACGGCCGAGCAGTTCGCGCATCTTGGCGCAGGGGCGCTAGCCTATGTACGGACAATGCGCTCCGAGGATGTTGCGCGGCTCTATCCGCAGGCGCCGGAACTCGCCCCGGGGCTCACCGTCTTCGCGCTGCTTTCAGCCGACGGTCAACCCATCGTGCTCGCCGACACGAGGGAAGGCGCACTCGGCAGCGCTTATGAGAATCAGCTGCAGCCCGTCAGCTTACACTAGTCTTCAGCGAGCTTCAGCCGAGCGCAGCGCGCAAATCCTGCAATTGCTGAAGCGCATCGGCGGCTTGGCGGCGAGCCTCATCGGTCTTGGCGTCGGCTAGGTCCTCGCGCGCGTTCTTGAGGTCCTGCTCGACCTTGGCGACGTCGAGATCCTTGATTGCGATGGCTTGCTCGGCGAGGATCGTGAAGCCCTTTTCCGAAACATCGGCGAAACCGCCGCGCACGAAAAGCTTTTCGTCGCCGTTGATCGTCACGACCCCGGCTTTGAGAGTCGTCATGACCGGCGCGTGCTGGGCGAGCACGGTGAACTGCCCATCCGAACCCGGAGCGACGACGGACTGGACCTCCCCCGAGAACAGGAGCTTTTCGGGAGAGACGAGTTCGAAGTGGAATGCGGTCATTAACGTCGCCCTAGCAGTTCAATCGCCGGAAAGTCTCCCCTCCCGCTGGGAGGGGAGAGCCTGGTTTACGCCGCTTCCTTGGCGAGCTTGGCGGCTTTCTCAACCGCTTCCTCGATCGTGCCGACCATGTAAAAGGCCGCCTCCGGCAGATGGTCGTATTCGCCGTTCACGAGGCCCTTGAAGCCCTTGATCGTATCGGCGAGCGACACGAGCTTGCCGGGCGAGCCGGTGAAGACCTCGGCGACATGGAAGGGCTGCGACAGAAAGCGCTCGATCTTGCGGGCGCGCGCCACGACGAGCTTGTCCTCTTCCGAGAGTTCGTCCATGCCGAGAATGGCGATGATGTCCTGCAGCGACTTGTAACGCTGCAGCGTCGACTGCACCTTGCGCGCGATCTCGTAATGCTCCTCGCCGACGATGGCCGGCGAGAGCATGCGCGAGGTCGAGTCGAGCGGGTCCACCGCCGGATAAATGCCCTTTTCCGCGATGGAGCGCGACAGCACGGTCGTCGCGTCCAAATGCGCGAAGGAGGTTGCCGGGGCCGGGTCGGTCAGGTCGTCGGCCGGAACGTAAATGGCCTGCACCGAGGTAATCGAACCCTTGTTCGTCGTGGTGATGCGTTCCTGCAGCGCGCCCATGTCGGTCGCGAGCGTCGGCTGATAGCCGACGGCCGAAGGAATGCGGCCGAGAAGCGCCGACACTTCCGAGCCCGCCTGGGTGAAGCGGAAGATGTTGTCGACGAAGAACAGCACGTCCTGACCGCGGTCGCGGAAGTCCTCCGCGACGGTGAGGCCCGAGAGCGCGACGCGCATGCGGGCGCCCGGCGGTTCGTTCATCTGGCCATAGACCAGCGCGCATTTGGAGTTGCCGCCGCCGCCCTTCTGATTGACGCCGCCCTCGATCATTTCATGATAGAGGTCGTTGCCTTCGCGCGTGCGCTCGCCGACGCCGGCGAAGACCGAATAGCCGCCGTGCGCCTTGGCGATGTTGTTGATGAGCTCCATGATCAGCACGGTCTTGCCGACGCCCGCGCCGCCGAATAGGCCGATCTTGCCGCCCTTGGCGTAAGGCGCGAGCAGGTCCACGACCTTGATGCCGGTCACGAGGATCTGCGCCTCGGTCGCCTGTTCAGCGTAAGAGGGCGCCGGCTGATGAATGGCGCGGCGCGCGCTGGTCTTGATGGGGCCCGCTTCGTCCACCGGCTCGCCGATGACGTTAATGATGCGGCCGAGCGTCTCGTCGCCGACCGGAACCGAGATCGGCGCGCCGGTGTCGGTGACGCTCTGGCCGCGGGTCAGGCCCTCCGAGCTGTCCATCGCGATGGCGCGCACGGTGTTTTCGCCGAGGTGCTGCGCGACCTCGAGCACGAGGCGCTGCCCCTGGTTCTCGGTCTCCAGCGCGTTCAGGATTTCCGGCAGATTCCCCTCGAAAGCCACGTCGACGACCGCGCCGATGACCTGCGTGATGCGCCCCGTAGCCTGATTGCCCGTCGCCATTTTTCGTCCTCTTTCCTGCTCAGAGCGCCTCGGCGCCCGAAATGATCTCGATGAGTTCCTTAGTGATCATCGCCTGCCGCGAGCGGTTGTACTGCATGGTCTGCTTCTTGATCATGTCGCCGGCGTTGCGCGTGGCGCTGTCCATCGCGCTCATGCGCGCGCCCTGCTCGGATGCGGCGTTCTCAAGCAGCCCGCGGAAGATCTGCACGGAGATGTTGCGCGGCAGCAGTTCGGCGAGGATCTCGTCCTGGCCGGGCTCATATTCATAGGCCGACTGCGCGCCGGAGACGGCGGGCGCGTTCTCATTGATCGGGATTTGCGCCGGGATGAGCTGCAGCGCCGTCGGAATCTGCGAGATGACGGATTTGAAGCGCGAGTAGAAGAGCGTCGCGACGTCGAACTCGCCCTCTTCGAACAGCCTAATGACCTTCTTGCCGATGGGATCCGCGTTGTCGAAACCGATCTGGCGCAGGCCGCGCAATTCGATGAGCTCGATGATATCCTTCTCATATTGGCGGCGGAGCTGGTCGTAGCCCTTCTTGCCGACGCAGAGAATCTTGACCGTCTTGCCCTGGCCTTGCAGGCGCTGCACATGCTCGCGGGCGAGGCGCACGATCGAGGAATTGAAGGCTCCGCAGAGGCCGCGCTCGGCCGTGGCGACCACGAGGAGATGCAGCTCGTCCTTGCCGTTACCCGAAAGAAGCGCCGGCGCGCCGCCCGCGGAAATGCCGCCGGCGAGATTGGCGAGCACGCTCTCCATGCGCTCGGCGTAGGGACGCGCGGCTTCCGCCGCCTGCTGGGCGCGGCGCAGCTTCGCCGCCGCGACCATCTGCATGGCTTTGGTGATCTTCTGCGTCGCCTTGACGGAAGAGATGCGGTTGCGAAGATCCTTCAGCGAGGGCATGGGCGCTCTTCTTGCCTAATCTCGTGCCACCCCGGACCGTCATGGCCGGGCTTGTCCCGGCCATCCACGCCAGGAAGCATTGAACCGGATGCAGGAAGAGACGCGCTTTGACGCGCGTTCTTCCTGTTTCAACGCGCCGCTCTCTGCCCGAGGGGGCGGATCTGCGGCGCGTGCATGGCCGGGACAAGCCCGGCTATGACGCCTTTTAGGCGAAAGTCTTGGCGAAGCCCTCGACGACGTTCTTCAGCTTCGCAGCCGAGTCGTCCGAGAGGTCCTTCGACGAGCGGATCGCCTCCAGGAGGTCGCCGTGCTGCGTGCGCAGCAGCGTGAGCAGCCCGTCCTCGAAGGCCTTGATGCGATTGACCGGCAGCGGATCGAGGTAACCGTTGACGCCGGCGTAGATCACCGCGACCTGCTCTTCCATCTTGAGCGGCGAGAACTGTGGCTGCTTCAAGAGCTCGGTGAGGCGGGCGCCGCGGTTGAGCAAGCGCTGAGTCACCGCGTCGAGGTCGGAGCCGAACTGCGCGAAGGCCGCCATCTCGCGATATTGCGCGAGCTCGCCCTTGATCTTGCCGGCGACCTTCTTCGTCGCCTTGGTCTGCGCGGAGGAGCCCACGCGCGACACGGAGAGGCCGACGTTCACCGCCGGGCGGATGCCCTGGTAGAAGAGGTCGGTCTCAAGGAAGATCTGGCCGTCGGTGATCGAGATCACATTCGTCGGAATATAGGCCGACACGTCGTTGGCCTGCGTCTCGATGATGGGCAGCGCCGTCAGCGAGCCGGCGCCGCGCTCGTCGCTGAGCTTCGCCGCGCGCTCCAGAAGGCGCGAGTGCAGATAGAACACGTCGCCGGGATAGGCTTCGCGGCCCGGCGGGCGGCGCAGCAGCAGCGACATCTGGCGATAGGCGACGGCCTGCTTGGAGAGATCGTCGTAGATGATCACAGCGTGAGAGCCGCTGTCGCGGAAGAACTCGCCCATCGCGCAGCCCGAGAAGGGCGCGAGGAACTGCATCGGCGCCGGGTCCGAGGCCGTCGCCGCGACGATGATCGAATAGTCGAGCGCGCCGCGCTCCTCGAGCACCTTCACGAATTGCGCGACGGTCGAACGCTTCTGGCCGATGGCGACATAGACGCAGTAAAGCTTCGCCTTCTCGTCCGTGCCCTCGTTGAGCGACTTCTGATTGAGGATCGTGTCGAGCGCGATCGCGGTCTTGCCGGTCTGACGGTCGCCGATGATCAGCTCGCGCTGGCCGCGGCCGATCGGGATCAGCGCATCGACCGCCTTGAGGCCGGTCGCCATCGGCTCGTGCACCGACTTGCGCGGAATGATGCCGGGCGCCTTCACGTCGACGCGGGCGCGCTTTTCCGTCTTGATCGGGCCCTTGCCGTCGATCGGATTGCCAAGCGCGTCGACGACGCGGCCCAGAAGCTCGCGACCCACCGGAACGTCGACGATCGCGCCCGAGCGCTTGACCGTCTGGCCTTCCTTAATGTCGCGGTCGGAGCCGAAGATCACGACGCCGACATTGTCGCTCTCGAGGTTCAACGCCATGCCGCGCACGCCGTTCTCGAACTCGACCGTCTCGCCGGCCTGCACATTGTCCAAACCGTAGACGCGGGCGATGCCGTCGCCCACCGAGAGGACCTGGCCGACCTCGCTGACCTCGGCCTCATTGCCGAAATTGGCGATCTCTTGCTTTAAGATCGCGGATATTTCCGCGGCGCGGACGTCATGCATCAGCGGACCTCTTTCATGCGTGTTCGAATGGAGTTGAGCTTGGTCCTCAAAGAGGCGTCGACCATGCGCGATCCAAGCTTGATGATGATGCCGCCGACGATCGACGGATCGGTCTTAACCTCGAGGCTGACGGCTTTGCCGCCTGCGGCTTCCTGCACGGCGTCGCGCAAGGCGAGCTCCTGCGAGGGGAGAAGCGGCTTGGCGACGGTCGCCTCGGCGCGCGTCAGGCCCTTCGCCTGTTCCTCCAGACGCTGATAGGCGTCGATGATCGAGGGCAGCGCGAAAAGCCGGCGCTTCGCCGCCACAAGGCGGAGGAAGTTGGCGGCGACGCCCTCGATGTTGGCGATCTTGAGGAGCGCCTCGAGCGCCTTGACCTGCTCGGCGGCGGAAAAGGCGGGGCTTTGCGCCAGCCGGCGAAGGTCCGAGCTGCCATCGTAAAGCTGCCGGAACGTTTTGAGGGCTTCCGACACCGTTTCGCCTGCGCCGCTTTCGGTCGCGAGCTCGTGCAAGGCGAAAGCGTAACGTCCCGCGACGCTGGAAAGGTCGACTCCGTCTTGAGCCACTGGGCCTTGCTCTTTCAGATCGGCGTCGTTTTATTGCTCTCCGGTCGCGCCCGGAGGCGCCGCCGCAATGCAGCATGGAGTGCTTAAACGACGGTAAGGTCGGGAGGAGCTCGAACAGCAACGTCCAGGGCTCCGACGCGCCGGTCCCCTAACACAGCGCCATTTGACTCGCAACCCTGCGACGAGGCCAATAATTGGGCGCTTGCGATTGGGGCGAAAGGACGCGACAGCGCCGCCCTCGCGGGCTATCAAGCGGGCGGATCGCGCCGCAACTGCGAAGGCGCGCTGAGAACGGGGATTGCGATGACGGCTGCCGTCGTGGGAATCATCGGAGGCTCGGGGGTCTATGAGCTTCCCGGATTAGAGGATATGCGCGAGGAGCGGGTCGAGACCCCCTGGGGCTCCCCCTCGGACGCGCTGCGTTTCGGCCGCATCGGCAACACTCGCGCTGTCTTTCTGCCGCGCCACGGACGCGGCCATGCGCTCTCGCCCTCCGGGATAAATTATCGCGCCAATATCGACGCGCTGAAGCGCGCCGGCGTCACCGACATCGTGTCGGTGTCCGCCTGCGGCTCTTTCCGGGCGGACCTTTATCCAGGTCTTTTCGTGCTGGTCGACCAGTTCGTCGACCGCACCTTCGCGCGCGCTTCTTCCTTCTTCGGCGACGGCTGCGTCGCCCATGTGTCGATGGCCCATCCCGTCGCGCCGCTGCTCCCCCGGCGCATTCAGGCCGCGGCCAAGACCGAGGATGTGGCCTGCGTCGCGGGCGGAACTTACGTCTGCATCGAAGGGCCGCAGTTTTCGACCTACGCCGAATCCCTGACTTACAAGGCCGCCGGCTATGACGTCATCGGCATGACCGCGCTGCCGGAAGCGAAGCTCGCGCGCGAGGCGGAAATTTCCTACGCCACCATCGCCATGGTGACGGATTTCGACTGCTGGCATCTCGAGCATGACAGTGTGGACGTCGCTTCCGTGATCGCGGTGGTGAGGAAGAACGCCGAGAGCGCGAGCCGGCTGCTCGCGCGGCTGCTGCAGGATTTTCCCCCCGAGCACGAGCCCTGTCCGATCGGGTCCGACCGCGCGCTCGACAATGCGATCATCACACAGCCCGACGCGCGCGACCCCGCGCTGTTGAAGAAGCTCGACGCGATCATGGGACGTCTGAATGGCTCTCGTTGAGCGCGCTCGCGAGCTGAGGCGCCCTTCGAGACGCGCCCTGCGGGCGCTCTTCAGGGCGAGGGGACGGAGGAGTAGGCGAGATTCCACAGCCCTCATCCTGAGGACCCCGCGAAGCGGGGGTCTCGAAGGATGTGGCTTCCCGAGATTTCGTGAGATTCCAGGCTTGTCCGTCCTTCGAGGCGCCCATCTTGCGAGCTGCTCGGCATGAAGGCGCGGGAATCGCACATTCAGCGCCCCGACGCTGCGTCGCAAGGCGACGATTTCGGGCTCTACCGCGCCGCCGCAGGAATTTTCCTGCTCTGCGCGCTCGCGCTCGCGTGGCCGTTCCTCTCGGGCGCATACACGATCCCCTGGGACGCCAAGGCGCATTTTCAGCCGCAATTCGCTTTTCTCGCGCATGCGCTGCATCGCGGAGAGTCGCCCTTCTGGACGCCCAATATCTTCGCCGGCATGCCGCAGATCGCCGATCCGCAGTCGCTGATCTTCTCTCCCTTCTTTCTCGTCGCGGCCGCGCTCGCGCCGGAGCCCTCCTTCTGGCTCGAGGACGCGCTCGTCCTCGCGATGCTCGCGATGGGCGGCCTCGCGCTGATGGCTTATTTCCGCGATCGCGGCTGGCATGCCGGCGGCGCGCTGCTTGCGGCGCTGGCTTTCGCCTTCGGGGGCTCGGCGAGCTGGCGCATCCAGCACACGGGCCAGATCATGAGCCTCGCTTGGCTGCCGGTGACGCTCTGGCTCCTGGCGCGCGCGCTCGACCGGCGCTCGGCGCTATGGGGCTCAGCGGCCGGAATCGCCGCGGCTTTTCTGGTGTTGGGGCGCGATCAGATCGGCTATCTGTCCGTGCTGATGCTCTCGGCCTATGCCGTGTTTCGGGTCGGGACCGACGCGGCGGACTGGAAGACCGCGCTTCGCCCGCTCCTCTCGGGCGCTCTCGCGGGCGGCGCGCTCATCGCGGTCCCGCTTCTCTTCACGCTGCTTCTCGCAGCGCAATCGAACCGGCCGGCGATCGATCTCGACGGCGCCTTCAAGGGCTCGCTGCCGCCGGGCTCCTTCTTCACGCTGATCTGCGCAAATCTCTTTGGCGTCGACGGTCCGCTGAAGGATTTCTGGGGGCCGCCCTCGCAGGTCTTCGGCACGACCGACATTTATCTGGCGCGCAATATGACGACGATCTATCTCGGCGCGCTGCCGCTCGTAGCCTTGATCGCGAGTGGCGGACGACGCTTCTTGCTGCCCGCAGAGATCAAGTTCTTCGCCGGCGCGCTCGTCGTCTTCGTCATCTATGCGCTGGGTCGCTACACGCCGCTCTTCGCGCTGCTCTTCCACATTCCCGGCGTCGATCTCTGGCGCCGTCCCGCCGATGCGACCTTCCTTCTCGGCTTCACGCTGGCCCTGCTCGGCGGCTACGGCTTGAGCCTCCTCCTCGAAGGCGAAACGCGCGCTCATGTCGGGCGGCTTGCGCTGGCGTCTGCGGCTCTGCTCGCGCTTTGCGCGGGCGTCGCGCTTGACAAGGACCGCCTTGCGCAGGCGAACGGACCGTTGGCGATCGCCGTGCTCCTATGGACGATCGCCATTGGCGTGGCGGTTTTCGCCCCGCGCCTCGCTCGATCGCATGGCGCGGCCGCGCTCGCTTTGATCGGCGTCGCCACGGCGCTCGACCTCGGCTTGAGCAACAAGCCCAATGAATTGACGGCGCTGCCGCCCGCGCAGTTCGACGTGCTGCGGGCCGACACGAAAAACGAGACCATCGCGCTCCTCAAGCAGAAGCTCGGAGGGCAGGCGCCGGATCGGCGCGACCGCGTCGAGCTCGCGGCGATCGATTTCCACTGGCCGAACGCGAGCCTCGTGCAAGATCTTGATCACGATCTCGGCTACAATCCGATCCGCCTCAAGCTTTTCGAGGATACGACCGGCGCGATAGACCATGTCGCGCTGCCGGACCAGCGCCGCTTCTCGAAGCTCTATCCGCGCTACCGCTCTCCCGTCTCCGATCTGCTCGGGCTTCGCTATATTGCGACGGGCGTGCCGATCGAGGAGATCGACGCGAAATCTCAAGCCGGGGGACGTCACCGAAATCGCGCGGACCAAGGACGCCCATATTTATGAATATTCCGGCGCGCTGCCGCGGGTGCTGTTGCCGGCCTGCGTGGTCCGGGTCGATTTTGCAAAAATGATGGAGGACGGCGTCTGGCCGAGCGTCGATTTTCGCGAGACGGTGCTGCTCGAGCAACCGACCATGTGCCGCCATGCCGGGAACACTCACTCCGGCGTCGCGCGTATCGTCTCCTATGAGAACACCCGCGTCGTGGTCGATGCCGAAGCGCCGCCGGGCGGCGGCTGGCTCGTGTTAAACGACGTCTGGCATCCCTGGTGGTACGTCTATGTCGACGGGGTCGAGGCGCCGCTGCTGCGCGCCAATGTGATGTTTCGCGCCGTCGACGCGCCGGAGGGGCGCCGCAGAATCGAGTTTCTCTTCGAGCCGCTGCGGGGGGCGCTCAAGCAATGGCTCGGATGAAGCGGCGTCCGCGCTCTTGAACTGAGGCGCGGGCGCAATTTTCGGGACGCTTTTAAGCCGCGAAGAAGAATTTGACGCGAACGGCGGAGAGCGCCTCGGCGTGACGGCCGAAGGCGCGCAGCTGTTCGACGGCGAATTTGGTCTGCGCCTCGACGATCTGGCTGGGCGTCCGTGCGGCGCCCAGCTCTTCCGCCAGCCGATACAGAGCCTTGGCGTTCTCCCTCCAGAAGTCGAGGCTGCCGCTGGACCAGGAAAAGGCCATGGCCTCCTCGCGAGCGAAGGTTTCGGCCTCGTTGGCGAGAAGGACGATCTGCGCCGGGAGGTCGGCGGTCTCGGACGTCGCGGTCACGACGACTTCGGGCGCAGCTTCGAGCTGAACCGGCTCAAGCGCTGTGGCGAGGACGGTTTCTGGCGCCGCTTCCGCGGAGGAAACCATTTCTCCGACGGCGGCGAGGCTCTGCTCGACCGGCGCTGCCGGGACGACAGGGGTCTTCGCGGCGCGCCCGCGCGTTGTGATCGATTTGTCCTCTGCGCCCGATTTCTGCTTCGTCATGCACTCGGCTCCTTGTTCATTCGTCCGGGCGTCGCTCCGGCTGCGAGGCCGGAGGCGGCTCCCCTGGATGAGCGGCTATGCCGGCTTACTTCGAGGCCACTTTCTGGAAGAACGTTCCGAATTCCTTGGCCTGGGCCTGGAACGACTGGAATTGCGACTGCAGGAATTCCGACTGGAGCTGCAGGACTTCCTGGGGGTCTTTCGCCTGCACGAGCTTCTGCGCGAGATCGAAGCTCGCCTTGACGTTGGCGTCAGCATAGGCGAGCGCCTTGATGCTCAGATCCTTGGCGCCGTCGCTGAAGGGAACGCCCGGAGCGTCCAAGGAGGAAATCGCCTTTTGCGCGGCGCCGGAAAAGCCCTCGAAGGCTTTGCGCGCCTGCTCAACGCTTTTCTCCGCAAAATCCCGTACTTCGGAGGGAATCTGATAGCTCGAATCGGACATGTTCTTCTCCACGCTCATAGCGGCTCCGAACTCTTCTGCCGCGCCTTTAGGCGCGGCGATAAATCTGCGAGCCTGGAGGAGTATGGACCAAAAAATTGTGCAGCGCAACATAAGCTCTGAAATCCGGTCCGCGGAAAGTTTTTTGCGGGCGCTTGCCGAATTTACGATGAACGACCAAATCCTTAAAATCGTGGGTAATTGTGCGCGTCGGGACATGACGGGCGTTTAATCTTGCGTTAACTTGAGAGCTAAGGCGGCAAGCACCGTCCGGCGCCGAAAAGAGGCGGGAAAACCCAAGATGGTCGAGGAGGAGCGCCAAGCCGCCGCGGCTCTCATCGCCGCCGATCCGGCTTTCGCCGCGCTCGAGGCCTCCGGCGCGCCAATCGTCGCGGTCCGTGGCGAGCCGACGCGCATCGTCTACAAAAATGCGGCGGCGCTCGCGGCGCTCGAAGGCAATGTCGACGCGACAGCGCTCCTCGGGAAAGAGGGCGGAGTCTCAAGAACTCGAGACGCTTCTCCAATCCGCCCGGCAAGGCGTCGCGCCCCGTTTGGAGCGCGCACCGATCCAGCTGAGCGACGGGTCGCTCTTCGTGACGATACTCTGCCGCCAGATTGAGCAATCCCCGCATGACTCTTTTTTTGTCATCGCCGCCCTGGGCCTCCGCTCCCAACCCGCCGCGGGCGGGTCGGCGCCAGGAGCGGTCGAAGGCGAGCCTCGCGCCGCGCCGACCCCGAGCCTCGCCAAGCAGATTCGGGATGCCCTGGTCGTCCGCTGCGGCGATAGCGCGCCCCGCTTCCTGTGGAAGACCGACGCCAAGGGAGTCTTCACAGAGGCTTCTCCCCTGCTCTCAGAGGTGGCCGGTGCGGATTATGCCGCGCTCTGCGGGCGATCGGTGCAAGAGGTCGCGCGCGCGCTCGAGCTTGGCCCCGCTTTCGAAGACGCGCTCGCGTCCCGCCGCTCCTGGAGCGGGGTGAGGGTCGAGTGGCCTATCGAGGCCCCCCGCTGCAAAGCGCCTACCTTCCTTGGCGGCATGCCGGTCTTCGACAAGACGCGCGGCTTCCTCGGCTTCCAGGGATTTGGCGTGTTGCGCCTCGACCAGGCGGAGGCGTGGGAATCTGCGCCCGCGTCAGCGCCTGAGGAGCGCGGGCCTGCCGTCGACAATGTCGTGGCCCTGCGCCCCCCGAGCGCGCCCAGCCAGGACGGGGTCGATCGGCTGACCGCCGCCGAACGCGACGCCTTCGAGGAGATCGGACGTGCTTTGGGCGAAGAGGCGCCGGCCGCGCCTGCGCAGGGTTCCGCCCGCGAGCTGATCGATCAGGTGGCTAAGGCGCTGGAACAGGCGCGCGCGCCGGCGGGCTCAAAGCAGGAAAGCGCGCGGGAGCAGGCGAGACTGCTCGATCTGCTGCCCTTCGGCGTCATCGTGGCGAGAGAGGCGGGGGCGCTCTACGCCAACCGTACGCTTCTCGATGAACTCGGCTACGCCGATCTGGCGGCGCTCGCCGACGACGGCGGGCTTGCGCGCATTTTCACGGGGCGCTCGCCGCCTCACGGGCCCGCGAACGGCGGCTTCGAGCTGCGGGCGCAGGATGGGGACGTCGAAGCGCATCTGCAGACGATCGATTGGGAGGGCGCGCCGGCGACGCTGATCAGCCTGCGGCGTCTAAGCTCGCGGAAAGCGACGGAAGACGCGCGGCTGCGCGCGAAGGACGCGGAAATCGCGGAACTCGCCGCGCAAATCGCGCTGCTCGAGGCGAGCTTCGAGAAAAGCCCGGCCCCGGCGGCGTTGCTCGCCAAGGACGGGCGCGTCGAGCGGGCCAACAGCGCCTTCGCCAGGCTTCTGGGAAAGGCGGCCGGCTGAAATCGGCGGCCACGAGCTCGCAGCTCTCTTGTGCAACGAGGAGCGCAGCCGGGCGCGCGCGCAAATCCTCGGTCTTTCGCTGGGCGAAGCGGCCGGTGGCGCCGCTCCGATCGACGTCGTGAGGCTGCGCGATCCCGCGGGCGCCGCCTGGCGTCTCACCGCGCGACCGCTCGACGTCACGCGCATCCTCTGCGTGGCGATCAGCGAGGCGGCGCGGGAGATCATGGGCGAGGCGCAGGAGGCGAGAGCCGAAGCCGAACGCGCGAGCGAGGCGAAAACGGCCTTTCTTGCGCGAATCTCGGCACGAAATCCGCACCCCGATCAGCGCGATCATGGGCTTCGCCGAGGTCATGATGGAGGAGCGCTTCGGTCCGCTGGGCTCCGAGCGCTACAAGGAATATCTCAAGGACGTGCACAGCTCCGGCGCGCATGTGCTGAGCCTCGTCAACGATCTCTTGGACCTCTCGAAGATCGAGGCGGGCAAGCTGGACCTCGTCGTCGAGCGGCTCGATGTGAACGCCGCGATCGAGGAATGCGTCTCAATCATGCAGAACGAGGCCAGCCGAGAGCAAGTCATCATCCGGATGTCGCTCGCGCCGCTCGCACCGCGCATCGCCGCGGACGAGCGCTCTCTGCGTCAGATCCTGCTGAATCTGCTCTCTAATGCGATCAAGTTCAACGAGCCGGGCGGGCAGGTCATCGTCTCGAGCGCGCCCACTGAAGACGGCCATGTTCTGGTGCGCGTAAAGGACACAGGCATCGGCATGTCGGCGGACGAGATCGCGCTGGCGCTCGAGCCGTTCCGTCAGGTGCGCAGCGCGCGGCAGTCGCAGGGCACGGGATTGGGTCTCCCCGTGACAAAGGCGCTGATCGAGGCCAATCGCGCGAGCTTCGCGATCCGCAGCCGCAAGAAGGAAGGCACGCTGGTCGAGATCGCCTTCCCCGCCGCAGCCTCGGCCGCCGCGGCGGAGTGAGCCGCGCAAGAGTCAGTGCGAAAGCCGCTTGGTCGCCTTCTTGAGCCAACTCCGCGTCTCGGCGTCGGCGAGCGGCGAGAGCGTATTGCGCACGCGCGCATGATAGGCGTTGAGCCAGTCGGCTTCTTGCGGCGCGAGCAGCGCAGGCTCGACGAGGTTGAGGTCGAAGGGCGCGAGCGTGATCGTCTCGAAGCCGAGCATCTCGCGCTCGCCGCCCTTGATCTCGCGCTTTTCGACAACGATCAGATTCTCGAGCCGGATTCCGTATTCGCCCGCGCGATAATAGCCGGGCTCGTTCGAGAGGATCATGCCGGGCTCCAGCGGCGTATGTCCGAGCTTGGAGATGCGCTGAGGTCCCTCGTGCACGCTGAGATAAGCGCCGACGCCATGTCCGACTCCGTGATCGAAGTCGAGCCCCGCCTCCCAGAGCGGCCGGCGCGCCATGGCGTCGAGCTGCGCGCCGGCCGCGCCTTTGGGGAAGACGGCGGTCGCGATCGCGATATGTCCCTTCAGCACGCGCGTGAAATGCTCGCGGATCGGGCGCGCCGCATAGCCGACCGCCACCGTACGGGTCACGTCGGTCGTTCCGTCGAGATATTGGCCGCCGGAATCGACGAGGTAGATCCCGCGCTCGATCTTCAGATTGCTGCTTTCGGTGACGCGGTAGTGCGGGATCGCCGCATGTGGCCCGAAGGCCGAGATGGTCGGAAAGGAGATGTCGCGCAAGAGCCCGCTCTCGCGGCGGAAAGTTTCGAGCGCTTGCGCCGCGGCGATTTCCGTCAGCTTGCCCTTGCTCGCTTCATTCTCGAACCAGGCGAGGAAACGCGTCAGCGCGAGGCCGTCGCGAAGATGCGCGGCCCTGATGCCCGCAAGCTCGCGTTCGTTCTTGATCGCCTTGGGCAGGGCCGCCGGATCTTCGACGAGGCGCGGCTCGCCGCCCGCTTCGCGCAGGGCCTCGACCAGCAGCACCGGCGCCGTCGCCTGGTCGAAGAGCACGGTCTTGCGCCTCTCGCCGAGATCGACGAGGTCGCCGCGCAGATTTTGCGCCGGCGAGATGACGAGCAGCTTTTCCAACGCCTCGCGCGCCTCGCCCCGGATCTTGCGCCCATCGGCGTAGAGAGTGGGCGCGCCGCGCGCGGGGACGAGCGCGAAGGCGAGCGCGATCGGCGTATGCGCCACGTCCGAACCGCGAATGTTGAAGGTCCAGGCGATTGAGTGCGGATCGGAGAGCAGCAGCGCGTTGGCGCCGTTGAAGGCGCGTCTCAGCTCCGCGAGTTTTTCGGGGACGCTCTTGCCGGCGAGGCGCGTCGGATGCAGCCGCACGGGACCGAGGGGAGCCGCCGGACGATCCGTCCAGATCTCGTCGATGGGATTGGGCTCGACGGGAACCAGCTCGGCGCGTTTTGCCGCCAGCGCCCTTGCGAAGGCGTCGATTTGCCGATTGGTGTGAACATGCGGGTCGTAGCCGATGCGCGCGCCCTTTTCGACGAGATCGGCGAGCCAGCGCGCGGGCGGCGTCGCCGTCAGCTCCTTCGGGCTGAAGAGCTTGGCGTCGATCTCTTCCTTGACCTGCAGGATATAACGTCCGTCGACGAAAATCGCCGCCTCCTTCTTCAGCACGATGGCGATTCCGGCCGAGCCTGAAAATCCGGTGAGCCAGGCGAGGCGCTCGCTGCAGGGCGCGACATATTCGTTTTGGTGCTCGTCCGAGCGCGGCACAATGAAGCCGTCGAGCCCGAGCGCCGCGAGCCGCGTGCGCAACGCCTTGACCCTGGCGGCGGAGTCAGCGCCGCGCTCGCTATCGCTAAAGCTTTGGAATTTCGCTTCGAACATGCCCTGAAGCTAGTCCGCAGCCCGGCTTGAAGCAAGGGCCGCGCGAGCGGGCCGGTCGACAACCGCCTCTTGCGCGGCTGCGCTGCGGGCGCCATCTCACCCGCAGTTCTTGGAGAGGCCCCTTATGCTCGACGCCGCCCTCGCCGCGCTGCGGCAGATTCTGACGCCGCCCTTTCGCTCGGTCCTCTGGAAGAGCGTCGGCCTCACCCTCCTGCTTCTCGCGCTTGTGTGGGCGGGGCTCGATCGCCTCGCGCTTTCGATGCTCGTCGTCGACCACCCGCTGCTGCATACGATCCTGGCTTTCGCGACAGGCTTCGGCATCGTCTTCGCGCTCGCCTTTCTGATCGGCCCAGTGTCGATCTTCGTCGCGGGGTTTTTCATCGACGATCTCGCGGCGATCGTGGAGCGCGAGATCTATCCCGCGGGGCGCGAGGGAACGCCGGCGCATCACGTCGAGGCGTTGCGCTCGGCGATCCGTTTTTCCTTCGTGTCGCTCGGCGTCAACTTCGTCGCGCTGCTGCTGCTGCTCGTGCCAGGGGTCAATGTGATGGCCTTCTTCCTGGCCAACGCCTATTTGTTCGGACGGGAATATTTCATGCTCGCCGCCATGCGCTTCCGCAGCAGCGGCGAGGCCGAGGAGATGCGCAGCCTCAACTCTCTCACGCTCTTCGTCGCGGGACTGTTCATCGCCGTCTTCGTCGCGACGCCGGGCCTGAACCTGCTGACCCCGCTCTTTGCGACGGCCTTCATGGTGCGCATGCACAAGCGACTGTCGCCCGATCTCGCCGCGGCGTACCCTCCTCGTTAGTCCGCGGCCTTCAAACCCCGTTCGAGATCGGCCAAGATGTCGTCGATGTGCTCGAGGCCGACCGAAAGACGCACATAGCCTTCCGAGACGCCCGTCTTGAGCTGCTCCTCGGGCGCGAGCTGCGAATGCGTCGTCGTTGCGGGGTGAATGGCGAGGCTGCGGGCGTCGCCGATGTTAGCGACGTGATAGAACATCTCCAGCGCGTCGATGAAGCGCCGGCCCGCCTCCGACCCGCCCTTCAGCTCAAAGCCGACGAGCGCGCCGTAGCCGCCCTTGAGATATTTGTCGGCGCGCGCCCGCGCTTCGCCCGTTTGCAGCGAGGGATGGATCACCTTCGTCACCTCGGGACGCTTGGCGAGAAAGGCGACAACGGCCGCGGCGTTCTGCACATGGCGCTCCATGCGCAGCGTAAGCGTCTCAATGCCCTGCAGCGTGAGGAAGGCGTTGAAGGGCGAAGGCGCGGCTCCGAGATCGCGCAGAAGCGTCGTGCGCGCCTTGATCGCATAGGCTACGGGACCGATCGGCTTCACCGCCTCGACCCATACCGCACCGTGATAGGAGGGGTCGGGCGTGTTCAGCGCGGGCTGTCGCTTTGGAAATTTTTCCCAGTCGAAATTGCCGCCGTCGATGATCGCGCCGCCGATGGAGGTCCCATGGCCGCCGAGATATTTCGTCGTCGAATAGACGACGACGGCCGCGCCGTGATCCAAGGGGCGCGAGAGAATGGGCGCCGCGGTGTTGTCCATGATGAGCGGAATGCCATATTCGCGCCCGATCGCGGCGACCTCTGCGATCGGGAAGACGATGAGCTTGGGGTTGGGCAGCGTTTCGGCGTAATAGGCGCGCGTTCTGTCGTCCGTGGCGCGGCGGAAATTCTCCGGGTCCGCAGGATCGACGAAGCGCACCTCGAGACCCTGATCCTTGAGCGTGTTGGCGAAGAGGTTCCAGGTCCCGCCATAGAGGTCGGTCGAGGAGACGATATTGTCACCCGCCTTGGCGAGATTTTGCACGGCGAAGGCCGAGGCCGCCTGTCCGGAGGCCAAAGCCAGCGCCGCCGCGCCGCCCTCGATCGCGGCCAGCCGCGCCTCGAGCACGCTCGTCGTCGGATTGCCGATGCGCGTGTAGATGTGCCCGAGCTCTTTCAAAGCGAAGAGGTTGGCGGCGTGCTCCGTGTCCCGGAACTGATAGCTCGTCGTCTGATAGATCGGCACGGCCACCGCGCCGTTCGTGGCGTCGGCGCGCCAGCCGGCATGAAGCTGCAAGGTCTCGGGATGCTTGGACTCAATGGCCATGGGCGTGGGTCTCGCGGGATCGAGGTCGGTTTGAACGTAGCCTTGCGAACAAGAGGGATAAAGAGCCCATCGCCGAGCGGCGACCGCAAGCGAGGTCCGGCAACCGCTGCGCGCAAGTCGGCCGCAACAACAACAAGGGGCGAGCTTGTCGCGACAATTTGCCGCATGTATACGGATCTCCACTTAGCTTCGCTCATCTCCTCTCCTTGCCGGGCCTTCGTCAGCCTCAGCGCCGCCTCTTGGCCTCAGAGCGGGAAAAGCGCAGAGTGGCAAAGAAGGTTCAACACCTAAGGAGTTCGACGGGATGGTCTTTGGAAAAAATCCAGGACTCCGCGCATGGAAGATTCTCGTCATGGCCGCGGCCGTCGCTGCGACGGCGGACTCCGCTCAGTCGGAGTCGCGCACGGAGGCCGCGGGCCGTTACGCAATTCTGCGCGCCGACGACAAGGAGACGGGCTGCATGCTGACCCTCGAGCAGCGCCCGGCGCCGGGCGGCTTCAAGGCGCAGCTCGCTCCCGCCTGCCGCGACAATGGCCTCGTCGTCTTCGATCCCGTCGCCTGGAGCCTGGATCATGGCCGGCTTTCGCTCGTCGCGCGCAAGGGCCACACGGCGCATTTCGATCACGAGGCGAGCGGCGTCTGGCGGCGCGACTCCAAGGAAGGAAAGGCCTTGAGCCTGCGCCCGATGTGACCGCAAGGTGAGGAATTAATTGTCGGTTTACCTTGATTGGCGAAGATTTCCGCATTGGCTGGCTAGGCCTCGGCAGGCGTCTATCGGCTGACCAACTCATGAAAAAATCTGCGTCGATCGTCGCGCTACTCGTTGCGCTCCCGCTCTCCGCTGCGGCCGCGGATCTCTCCGCGCCGCAGGTTCCGGCTGCATCGACAACGCATGCTTGGGACGGCTTTTATATTGGCGGCTTCGTCGGCGGCGCGAGCGGCGCAGCGGCTCATACGACGGAGCCCTCAGGCTCGAAAATTTCAATTTCTGGTTCCGGCCCTTTAGCAGTCCCTACGGATATGGGCTCGACGCGTCTCCCATCGGCGGCGTGACGTTGGGCTACAATCAGCAAATCCCTCAAACGCCGGTCCTGTTGGGAGTTGAGGGAGAGTGGGGGTATCTCGGCGAATAGGGCTCCGGGAGAGACGTCAATCAGTTCGCCTACAGCGCCGTCATTGGCGATGTGGTCTTCTATGGCTCGTCACATCGCACGAGCATCGGGACCCATTATGGCTACGGGCTGGTCGGGGGACGCATCGGCTACGCCCTCGACAGCCTGCTGATCTATGTGAAGGCGGCCGCGCTGCTCACGGCGATCGACACGGATTATTTCGCGGTCAAAAAGGAGGACGTGATCAACCCCTTGCCGCATCTGAGCATGGCGAGCGCCGTAAACGAGCTCTCCTTCGCGGTCGGCGGCGGTGTGGAATATGCCCTTCCTGGATTTGAAAACGTCTCGATCAAGCTCGAATACTTGTATTTCGCAATTTCGAACACCCAGCCGTCATACGGCTATTGCTCCTGCAATTTCAAATGGACGGCGTCGGGCACGGTGAGCGGCGTCCAGACCGCCAGGATCGGCCTGAATTACCGGTTCTCCGGCATCCATCTCTAGGAACGTCACTCGCAGACTTGCGTCTGGCGATCGGAGCGCGCGCGTCCGTGGTTGGACACGGGCGCGACGACGACATAGCAGCGTGGCGCCCAGACCGGAAAAAGGAGGGGCCAGGACGTCGGCGCCGTAATGAGGTCGAACATCGTATGGAGCGCGGGGTCGAGCTTTGGATCGGGCCTCGGCGTCACGCCGCCCGGCAGCGGCGCCGGCTCCCACCATCCATCCGCCAGCGCCGGGGAGACCAGGAGAAAAGCCGAAACCGCCGTGAGGGCGAGGATGTTGCGGCGGCTCGACGCCATGGATCGGTTTTCCTCTTCGCGAAGCTCAGTCCTTCTAACAGTACCGCGCGTGCTTGGACCATCCCCCCCAAACGCAAAGACGGCCTCCCGGAGGCTGGCTCCGAGAGGCCGAACCCGTCGCCATGGGGCGGGGAGCTGGGAGCGGCGACGGGCTTGCGAGAACGCGAGCGGAGGGCCGCTAAACGTCACCCGCAAACTTGCGCCGGCTGATAGCCGACGACGTAGCCGTAAGCGTCGAACACGGGCTGGCTGACGACGCGGCAGCGCGGCGGATAATAATAGGGATAGGCCGGATAGGCCGCCGCCTGCGAGGCGACCAGGCCCACGGCGAGACCCCCGATCGCGCCCACCGCTGCCGCCGCGCCCCAGCCGGGACCGCCGCCCCAACCGCCGCGGCCATATCCCCAACCGTGACCCCAACCGCCGCCCCAGCGGGGCCCATATCCCCATCCGCCGGCGAACGCCGGCGAAGCAAGAACGAGGGCCGACAGTGTCGCGGCCGCAAGGACTTTGGCGCGCTTCGAGATCATGGCGAGCTTCCCCTTAGGCTCCCGAGCGCCGCCCCGAATGGATCGCCGCGCCGCTCGGTTTCAAACCGATGCGCAAGATTAGGCGGCGCGTCGTGAATGGAAGCTGAGCGCGTCGTTCAGCTTTCTTTCAGAATGCCAGACTTCCAGCGTGGCAGGGTGCGCCTCAACGCAGCGCCGAGCGCATCAGCTTGCCATTGGCGTTGCGTGGCAGATGCTCGAGCCGCACGACGGCGCGCGGACGCTTATAGGCGGCGAGATGCTCGGCGCAAAAGCTGAGGAGATCGCTTTCCTGCGGCTCGCAGCCCTCGCGCGCGACGACATAGGCCTTGATGATCGAGGTCCCCTCGTCGCGCCCCGGCCGCTCGGCGACCGCGGCCTCGGCGACGCCGGGATGCAAGAGCAGGCAGCGCTCCACCTCGGCCGGCGAAACGCGATAGCCGCCCGCGTTCATGACCTCGTCGGCGCGACCCTGGAGATGCACATAGCCGTCGGCGTCGAAAGAGACGAGATCACCCGAGACGAACCACTCGTCGCGCCGAGCCTCGCGCTCCTCGGCCTCGCGATTCCAATAGCGCAACATCAAGCCCGGCTCGTCCTGGCGCACTGCGAGGAGCCCCGTCTCGCCGCAGAGCACAGGCTCCGTTCCGCCCTCACGCGGGAGCGCCGCCACGATCCTGCCGGGCTGCGGCCGTCCGGGAGAGCCGGGGCGGACGGGCGTCGTCGGGCCGCTCGAGACGAAGGTCGAAATCTCGCTCATGCCATAGGCTTCGAAAATCTCCTTGCCGGTGCGTGCGCGCCACTCGGCGAGCAGTGGCGGCGGCAAGGCCGCGCCGGCGGAGAGGCCGTGGCGAAGCGTCGAAAGATCGTGCGCCTCCGGCGCGCCATGCTTGAGGATTTGGCGATAGACGCCGGGCACGGCGGCGAAGATCGTCGCGCGCCGCTCCTCGATTAGCCGCGCCCAGATCGTGGGGTCCGGCCTGCCGTTGAAGAGCACAGCTTCGGCGCCGCAGGCGAAGGGATCGACGATTCCAACGCCGAGCGTATAGGTCCAGTTGATCGCGCCCGCATGCAGCATGGTGTCGGCCTTTGTGAGGCCCATCCAATGCGGATACATGAGGCGGCGCGCGAAGGCGGCGCGATGCGCGTGCAGCACGCCCTTGGGGCGGCTCGTCGTGCCCGAGGTGTAGACGAGATAGGCGGGCTCGTCGCAGCCGGTGTCCACATAATCGGCGAGCGGCTCCGTCTCGAAGAGGCGCGCGAGCCTATCCGGGCGCACCAGCTGAAACCCCTCGGCCTTGTGCGGCTCCTTCTCGAACTCCGCGCCGAGCAGGAGCGCCCTCGCCTCGCTGTCGGCGCGCAAGAACTCCGCCTCCTCGAAGGTGAGCTGCGAGGAGGCGATCAGCGCGACATAGCCCGCGGCGATGGCGGCGAAATAGGCGAGCGCGGCGTTGGCCTCATTGCCCATGCGGATCATCACGCGCGCGCCGCGCGGCAAGCCCAGCGATTGCAGACCGGCGGCAAGGCGGCGCGTCCGCTCGTCGATCTCGCGATAGGAGAGCCGCAGCGCGCCCGCGTCGCCGACGATGGTCAGACCGATGCGGTCCGGCTGCGTGCGGGCGTTGTCGCTAAGACAATAGCGCGCGAGGTTGAAGCGCGCGGGAGCGACTTCGCGGGGCGAATGAAGCGAGGTTCATGCGCCGTTCTGGCGCCGGGAGGCGCGGCGGGCAAGATGCCCAGAGCGGGCTGCGACAAGCGACCTAGGGCGCTGATGCCTTTAATCACCCGGCTTGAATTTGCGCGGAGCAAACTTTTGCAATCGTTCGAATATTACTGGGAAAGTATTAGCATATTCTTCTCTAGCCCAGCAATCTTTGCTCTAAGATCTTCGTCATCTACCTTGCCAGACCCGATTAGATCTTTCGCTGTTTTGATGGCAATTAAAATTTTAGTTATTCTATTACATGCAGAAATATATTTTGTCCGAGCGCTTGGGTTTGGCCCCAAGGCGCGGAGTGGCTTGAATGTTTTGCATTCTTCCGTTATAGAAGAGGTATCGAAAGTGATATTTTTAGCAGAATGAGCAAATGTATTTCGAATACGTCTTATCAAATCAAGCTCATTTCTCTTCTGTCTATTAATTAAACCCATGGCGTACGCTAAATGTATTTTGCTGAAAAATCCGTCCAAAGCCCCGCCGTTCGATGTCAAATTTCTTCTCGTTTTATCATCCTTTCGGTCAAGCGCTTCCAGAATAGCCCACTCCAGATACCGATCGATGACCGCTGCCACTACTATGGCAGCGCTTCTGTCGCTCGCATCTTCTACCTCTTTTTCTATGGCTTCGAAATCGTCTTTCTCTGGCATACCTCGAATGAGGTCCCGAAGCGTCACTCCTTTTTGGGTAACAGGCCTTTCGTCTTTCTCACCCTTAAACCTTGGTGATTTTTTTCGGCCTGACGGAGTTGGCGGTTTGAGCGGCATATCGGGTCTCCTGAGACAACAACACATGAAGTGAAAGCGAGGGATTGGGTCGCCGAAATTTGCATCCCTCAAGGCGGCCTCGAAACTTCCCAGATGCCGAATGTGCTTTCGCGAATTTCACTTCAACAGATGGGAGTTACTCAGGGCGCAGCGATTCAGCGGCCAGTTTGATCGGATCCACTACATTACCTTCGCAACTCACCCTCCCGCGAGCCGCGCGGCGGCGCGGGCGTGGCCGATCAGCGGCAGCAGCGCCGCGAGTTCGGGGCCTTGCTCCGCGCCGGTCAGCGCAAGGCGCAGCGGGTGGAACAGCGCCCGGCCCTTGCGCCCGGTCTTCGCCTTGATCGCCGTGGTCCACTGACTCCAGGTCCCGTGATCCCAGGGCTCCTCTGGCAAGAGCGCGCGTGCTTCTTCGAGAAAGCCCAGATCCTCGCGCACCGGTTCGATCTCGCCCTCGACGACGCGCCACCACTCCAGCGCATCGGAAAAGCGCCTCAGATTTCCGCGCACGGCGTTCCAGAAAGGTTCCGCCTTAAAGCCCACGATGTCATGCGGCGCCAGCCGTTCGCGCACATCCTCGAATTCGAGGATCGCCAGCGTGCGATGCGTGAGGGCGTCGAGATCGTGCGGATCGAAACGCGCAGGATTGCGCGAGACATGCGCGAGATCGAAATGATGCGCGAGCTCGTCGAGCGAACGCACTGCGCGCACGGATTCCGATGAGCCGGTGAGCGTCGCGAGCGCCGCCACCGCCAGCGCCTCATAGCCATCCTCGCGCAGCGAGGCGATCGAGAGCGCGCCGGTGCGCTTCGAGAGACCTTCGCCTTCGCCAGAGATGAGCAGATTGTGATGCGCGAACTCCGGCGCGGGGCGATCGGGCGCGAGCGCCTCGAAAAGCTGCAATTGCACGCCGGTGTTGGTCACGTGATCCTCGCCGCGGATGATATGCGTGATCTCGAGATCGATGTCGTCGACGACGGAGGGGAGCGTATAAAGATAGCTGCCGTCCTCGCGGATCAGCACCGGATCGGAAAGCGACGCGCAGTCGATATGCGCGTCGCCGCGAATGAGGTCCTTCCAGGAAACGCTCTTGTGCTCGAGCCGGAAGCGCCAATGCGGGCGGCGTCCTTCAGCCTCGAAGCGCGCGCGCTCCGCTTCGGAAAGCTTGAGCGCAGCGCGATCGTACAGAGGCGGCAGGCCGCGCGCCTGCTGGAGCTTGCGCCGCTTTTCCAATTCCTCGGCCGTTTCATAGCAAGGGTAGAGCCTGCCCTGCTCCTTGAGCTGCGCCGCCGCGGAGTCGTAGAGCGCGCCTCGTTCCGACTGTCGCACGACCAGATCCGGCTCAAGCCCAAGCCAAGCGAGATCGATTTCGATCTCCCGCGCGAAACCCGCGGTGGAGCGGGCGAAATCGGTGTCATCGAAACGAAGCACGAATCTTCCATGTTGCGTCACGGCAAACAGGGCGTTGAACAACGCCACCCGCGCGTTGCCGATGTGTATGCGTCCCGTGGGCGAGGGGGCGAATCGTACGATTGGAGCATTCATGAGCAAGCTTCGACGCGATGTTCCCGAGAGCTCAAGGCGAATCCGGGCCTTCGAGCTTAGGCCTTTCTGCCAAGACGCGGAGCAAATGTCAGGCGGAATATTGACGCTGCCCCGTCCGGGCCTCCGCTTTGACCCGAATTTGCCGGTTCGTCGGCGGCGGACGAGCCCTCGCGGGGCCTCGCCCGCGCTTTGAGCCCGGTTCGCACCCTTCCTGTGCGCTTCATGAAAGATGGAAAAAGGAACGAGACGCCGCAATGACGATGGTCGCCTATTTCTGCGCCGCCTGGTGCTTGCTTCTTCTCACCCTCAATTTTTTTGCGATGACCGTCACGGCTCGCAAATGCCGGGCGCGGGAACGCAGCCTTCCGGCGCCCGCCGAGGCTCCGCCCGTGTCGCTTGTGCGGCCCTTGCGCGGGATCGAAGCCTTCAGCGAAGAGACGCTGAGCGCGAGCTTCGCGCTCGACTATCCCGATTACGAGGTGATCTTCTGCGTGCAGGCGCCGCATGATCCGATCATCCCCCATGTGCAGAAGGCGATCGCCGAGAACCCACATATTCGCGCGCGCCTGCTCATCGGCGACGACTATGTGAGCGCCAATCCCAAGCTCAACAATTGCGTGAAGGGATGGGAAGCCGCGAGCCACCGACATGTCATCCTCGCCGATTCGAACGCGCTGACGCCGCCCGACTATATTCAGACCATGCTCGTGGCCTTCAAGGACGAAGAAACCGCTATGACCGTCTCGATGCCGATCGGATCCCGTCCTAACGGGTTCTGGGCTCTGGTCGAATGCGCGATTCTGAACACCTTCCAGGCGCGCTGGCAATATGGCGCGGAGTTCGTGGGGATCGGCTTCGCCCAGGGAAAGAACATGATGTGGCGCCGCGAGGTCCTCGACCGGGCGGGAGGCATCCGCGCGCTCGCCTCGGACATCGCCGAGGACGCCGCCTCCACCAAGATCATTCGCGCGCAGGGCATGAAGATCCGTCTCGTCGACATGCCCTTCGAGCAGCCCTTGGGCCGGCGCAAGGCGCATGAGGTCTATTCCCGCCATGTGCGATGGTCGCGGCTGCGGCGCGTGACTTTCCCCGAGCTATTTCATCCCCGAATTCCAGAACGGCGCCTTCATGCCGGTGCTGCTCGGCGCCTATTCGGCAGAGCTTCTCGTCGGTCCCTGGCTCGCGGCGACCGTCGCGGTCTCGATCCTGGCGGCGCTCTATTGCGCTGAATATCGGCTCGCCCGAGTCTGCAATTGGACGCGAGGCTGGCGCCTCCCCTTCGCGATGCTCGTCCGCGATTTGATGCTGCCGGTGATGTTCGTCGACGCCTGTCTCTTTGACGACTTCGTGTGGCACGGCAACGAGATGAGCGTGCGCGAGGAGCAGGAGACCGCCGGCTGAGGCCGGCGCCTCAGCGCAGCGCCCGCCCGATTCTCTCGCTGCGGACGCTCTTTCCCTTTCCGTCTTCCTCGGACTGCAGCGAGAAGAAAATCCACGCGACCCGGCCGATGAGGTTCTCGAAGGGAACATAGCCGATCCCCTTCTTCTCCGGGCGCACGCGCGAATCGACGGAATTATCGCGGTTGTCGCCGAGCACGAAATAGGACCCGGGCGGCACTTCGAAAACCTCGGTGTTGTCGAGGACGGCCGCATCGCCATACTCCTCTTCGATCAGATGGGTGACGCCGCCGGGCAGCGTCTCCTCATAGGTTGGAACATCGCCCTCCGCCGTCGCGACCGTGAGGGGTTTGCGCGAGACGACCTCGCCGTTGATATACAGCCGTCCAGCGATGAGCTGCACTCTGTCTCCCGGCAGGCCGATGATGCGCTTGACATAGACGATCTGCGGCTCTCTCGGCAGGGCGAAAACGACCACATCGCCGCGCCTGGGCTCGGCTGCGAGGACTCGGCCCGAGAAAAGCCGCGGCGCGAACGGCAGGGAAAAGCGGCTGTAGCCATAGGCAAATTTGTTTGCGAAGAAATAATCGCCCTGCAGCAGAGTCGGCTCCATCGAACGGCTCGGCGTGTTGAAAGGCTGAAAGACAAAAGTCCGCACCGCCAAGGCGATCAGCCCCGCCGCCGCGATCTCGACGAGAAAGACCGCGAGGAAGGCGCGCGGCCAGGACAGGCGCTGCACGCGCACGACCATCGCGACGGTCGCGACCCACCCCCACAGCTCGAAAGACAAAAGCGCCGTCGACCCGAGGAAGGACAGCGCTTCGCCACTGCCGGCGCCATGCGCGCCGAAGGCCCCGAGAAGGAGCGCGACGGCGCTGCCGAGCGCGGAGGGCGCCGAGCCCCAGGCAAGCGCGGCGCGGGTCGTCAACGGCGATCCGGCGCCCTTGAAAAAGCGCGCGATGGCGTTGAGGAGAAAGCCGGAGAGGTAAAGATTGGCGACGCCGGTGAGCGCGCCGGCGAGTGCGGCGAGGGCGTGGATGGCGGCGCCGGATATCTGCGTGAGCGAGGCGAGCGGCGCGCCGAGGGTCTCCGGGTCGAGGAGGTAGAGCGCTTCCAGAGCGCCGCTGACGGCGCCGAGCGCGAGCACGTGGCGGCGGGGATTCTCGGCGACGATCCGCGCGATCGTGTCCCCCGGAGAGAGCCACAGCGAACGCCAGGGCGAGATCGACGCCTTCAACGATGCTTCCTCAGCCAAGGCCGCGCCACCCGGGGGTTTCGATCTCTACAGCTTTGCATGGAACCCCGTTCGCCGGCTATCGAATCCACTCCGCTGCGCCAAAGTTGTCGCGCGCCCCTTGGCGCCCTTCGGACCCGTGCCCATATCCACCGCGCCGCGCCCTTGCGCGGTTCAGATTGGAGAGATCCATGTCCCCCGAAGAAGCCAAGCTGCTCGGCGGCCTTTTCGAGCGCATCAAAGCCAACGGAAATGCGCCGCGCGACAAGGAGGCGGAGAGTTTCATCGCCGAGCAGGTGAAGGCGCAGCCCGAGGCGCCCTATCTGCTTGCGCAGTCCGTGATCGTGCAGGATTTCGCGCTGCGGGCGGCGAATGAGAAGATTCAGCAGCTCGAAGCGCGCGCGGCTGAGCTCGAGTCGCAGTCGAAACCCTCCGGAGGCTTTCTCGGCGGTCTGTTC
Organism: uncultured Alphaproteobacteria bacterium; assembly: GCA_963808525.1. Classification (GTDB taxonomy): domain Bacteria; phylum Pseudomonadota; class Alphaproteobacteria; order Rhizobiales; family Beijerinckiaceae; genus Methylocystis. Next base: position 170,020 of record CAWEGE010000016.1, on the reverse strand, counting down.
GGCGGAGCCGCGGCTCCGCAACCCCCGCCGCGTCCCGCTCCCCCGCCGCAGAGCTATGCTCCGCCGCAGGGCGGGCCCTGGGGCGCGCCTCCGCAAGGCTATGGCCAGCCGGGCTATGGTCCCGGTCCCAGCCCAGGCGGCTTCGGCCAAGGGGGCTTCGGCGCTCCGGCGCCGGGCGGCGGATTTCTGAAGGGCGCGCTCGGTACGGCGGCCGGCGTCGCGGGCGGCGTGCTGCTTGCCGACAGCCTGCGCGGACTCTTTCACGGCGGCGGGCTCGGCTCGGGTCTCGGCATCGATTCGGGCTTCCAGCACGGGGGCCTGAACGAGACCACCATCGTCAACAACTATTACGAGGATCAGCCTGGCGGCGGTCACGCCGGTGACGCCTCCTATGACACCCCCGACGACGACTCCTCCGGAGCGCAGGACGCCGACTGGGATTCGGGCGACTATGACGACGGCGGGGGCGACGGCGGCTTCGACGCCTGAGGCCAATGCACGTTGAATTGCGGCCCGGCGACTCGCATCGCCGGGCCTTTTTGCGTCACCCCATCGCAGCGAGTATGACTCGCGCCAGCGCGCCGAGGCGCTGCTCGATCAGAGCGGGCGTCTCGCAGGCGTAGACCACCGCTTTTCGCCTCTCTTCGAAGCCGCGGGTGTTCCAGGCGAGCGCGGTGGAGAGCTCGCTGATCTCGGCGGCGTCGCGATGCGCGTCCTGCGCCTCGCGCAGTTTTTGCGTCTCCTCGCGCAGCCGTTGCGCGGCGTCCCTCTGCGCGCGCCCATAGCGCTCCAGGCCGGCGATGACTTGGCCTCTCTCCGCATCGAGCTTGTCGTAGAGGCGCGCGAAAAGCTGCGTCAGCCGCTCCTTGCGCTTGTCTCCCGCGCTTTGCGCATATTCGTTGACGAGCTTCTGCGCCTCCTCGAGAGGCGTGCGCCGCGCCGCGAGCCTCGCGACGAGATCCGAGAGCGCAGGATCGGGCTCACTTTGCGCCGAACGGTCGATCGGTGGCCCGGTCCAAATGGCCTCGAGCGAGAGGCTCGCGACCTTCACCTGCCGGCAGGGCCAGTCGCTTTCCGCACGCTGCGGCGGCTCCGCGCCGCAACGAGGAACGATGAATGCGAGAAGCAGGATTGCGAGAGGAATGGCGCGGATCATGAGGGCTGGCTCCACGCTCGCTCTAGCTCATCGGCGCGGCGCTGTCATCGAGCCGGAAGAAAGAAAACCCGGCCGCGAGGGCCGGGTCTCCAGAGACGGTGAGTCTGTTAGGCGGGATCAATATTTCGCGAGAACCGGAGCGCTCACGAAGGGATTGAAGTGCCAGTTGACGCCGAGGCGAATGGTGTTCCAGCGTGTCTCGGAAGTGTGCTGGTAGGCGAAAACCGGCCCGTTGGCGGGGACGGTGGCGATCGACCCTCCATAGACCGTGGTCGGCCCGAGATCCGTGTAGAGGTATTCGAGCTTCAGCGAGAAGGCCTTGAACAGCGCGTGACTGGGCATCGGGAACCACTCGATGCCGCCGCCGACCGTCCAGCCCACTTTGGTCTGGTCGTAGTTGGTGCCGGCGCCGATCACGGCGCCCGCGACGCCGCCGTTGAACCCCCAGAAGTCCGAAACATTGACGCTGTGGACCACGCCGCCATAGGCGAGGCCGCCCGTGCCGTAGATCAACACGTTCGAGAAGCTCGGGAAGGTCACGCCGATGCGACCGCGCACGGTGCCGAACCAATCGACGCTTTTGTTCTGGGTGACGTAGGCCGTGTGCGTGCCGAGGGAGTCACTCGCCGCGCCATAGCCGTTACCCTGGCTGTGCACGTCGGTGGCCTGGAGGTCCGCCTCGAGGCCGACAACCAGCCAAGGATTGAACTGATAGTTGTAGCCGGCCTGTCCGCCGCCGAGCACGCCGTTCAGATCGTTCGGAATTGTCCAAACCGCGCCCGCGGGATTGACGTTTACTTGCCTATATCCGTTGTTACAATCGCAGGGGACTTGGTAGCCGAAGGGAGAATATCCCAGCCCGCCCTGGTCCTGATCGCCATTGCCGAAGCCATAGCCGATGTTGATACCGCCATAGAGGCCGGTCCAGGTGAAGGGCGGCGGCGGCGGCTCGACGAGCGGCGCCTTGCGATAGGGAAGATCGGCGGCGAGCGCCGATCCGGCGACGAGCGCCAGCGCCAGGCCAGCGACGGCAGAATGCTTGATCATGATATTCGCCTCGTCGTTAGAGTTAGGCGCAACCGCAAAGCTGTTCGGGCGAATCGCGAGCTGCACGTCAGTTTGGCGATGTGTCGTTCGACTTCGCCGATGCCAAAACCCTAAGTCGAGGCCTGTTTCTCGGTCAATCGAATCTGAGGCGTTTGCCCGCGCTGCGTGTCGAATCTCCGCGAGCGTGACATATCCGCCACAGTCGCGACGCGTTTGATGATTCTCAAACCGCCGAAGATTCAGCGCGTTTCGTGATTAGCTGCGATCTCTGCGCAGCCGCGCCCAATAGTCGAGACGCTTGCCGATCTCTCGTTCGAAGCCGCGTTCGACAGGCTCGTAAAGTTTTTGCGGCGCAAGCGATTCGGGCCAGTAATTCTGACCGGAGAAAGCGTCGGGCTGGTCGTGATCATACTCATAGCCCTCGCCATAGCCTTCCTCGCGCATGAGCTTCGTTGGCGCGTTGAGGATGACTTTTGGCGGCGCGAGCGATCCCTTCTCGCGCGCGAGCCTTTCGGCCCGCTTCATGGCGACATAGGCGGCGTTGGATTTTGGCGCGGTCGCGACGTAGAGCACGGCTTGCGCGAGCGCGAGCTCGCCCTCGGGGCTTCCGAGAAAATCATAGGCGTCCTTCGCAGCGTTCGCGACGACGAGCGCTTGCGGATCGGCGAGGCCGATGTCCTCGACCGCCATGCGCATGATTCGCCGCGCAAGAAACAACCGGTCCTCGCCCGCGTCGAGCATGCGTGCAAAATAGTAGAGAGCCGCGTCGGGATCGGAGCCGCGCACGCTCTTATGCAGCGCGCTGATGAGATTGTAGTGCCCCTCCTGCGCCTTGTCGTAGATCGGCGCGCGCCGTTGCACGATCTCGACGAGAGCTGCGCGGTCGAACAGCTCTCCGGGCTTAGCGGCGCGCCAGATCTCTTCCACGAGCGTCAGCGCGGCGCGTCCGTCTCCATCAGCCATCGCCGCGAGCGCAGCGCGCGCGTCGGCGTCGAGCGGAAGCGTCTTTCCCTCGACCGCCTCGGCTCTCGCAAGGAGCTGCTCGATCGCGCGCGTGTCGAGCGGCTGGAAGATCATGACGCGGGCGCGCGACAGCAGCGCCGCGTTGAGCTCGAAGGACGGGTTCTCCGTCGTGGCGCCGATCAGGGTGATCGAGCCGTCCTCGACGACGGGCAGGAAGCTGTCCTGCTGAGCGCGGTTGAAGCGATGAATCTCGTCGATGAAGAGCAGCGTGCCCTGACCCGTCGAGCGGCGTAGGCGCGCCGCGTCGAAAATCTTTTTGAGCTCCGCGACGCCGGAAAAAATCGCCGAAGCCTGCACGAAGGCGAGCGTCGTCTCACCCGCGAGCAGTCGCGCGACCGTCGTCTTGCCCGAGCCGGGGGGACCCCAGAAAATCATCGAACCGAGAGCGCCGCCGTGCAGCAGCCGCGTCAACGCGCCGTCGGGACCGAGCAGCCGATCCTGACCGACCACATCGGAAAGGCGCTGCGGCCGCATCCGATCCGCCAGCGGGCGCGGCGCCGAATCGCCGAGGCCCGCCGCTTCGAACAGATTGCTCATCTTTGAAGGTCCAGACGAGCGCAGGCGGCGCCGAAGCGCATGACCGAAACCTCCAGCATGTCCACAGATAGGTAATGAAGAACTAACCCTTCAGCAAATATTTGCAATTGGTGAGCGCTGGGACGATTCTTCCACAGAAAAAAGCAGAGAGTCCCGACCCTCAAGGCATGGCGCCTGCGGCCTCCTGGGCGAAGATTCATGCGGTCGAAGGCGTCCCTGTCGCGACGGTCGCCGCGCGCGAGCTCCTTTAACGCCTCGCGGCTTGTGTCATGATTCCGCAATGCAAATCTGATTCTTCTTCGCTTGCGGTTGGAACGCGAGTTGCCCTTTTGGCGACCGCCGGAGGCAGGTGGAGATCGGATGACGGAAGAAATCCCGAGCCATCGCTATCGCGCTCTGTTTCTCTCGGATCTGCATTTGGGGACGCGCGGCCTTCAGGCCGAGCTGCTGATCGACTTTCTGCGCCACAACGATGCGGACACGTTCTATCTCGTGGGCGACATCGTCGACGGCTGGCGCCTGAAGGGCGGCTGGTACTGGCCTCAATCCCACAACGACGTCGTTCAGAAGCTGCTGCGCAAGGCGCGCAAGGGCACGAAGGTCATCTACACGCCCGGCAATCACGACGAGTTCGCGCGCGATTACACCGGACTGATCTTCGGCGGCGTCGAGGTCGTTTCCGAGGCCGAGCACATCACCGCGGACGGCAAGCGCTTGCTCATCATTCACGGCGATCAATACGACATCGTCGTGCGCCATGCGAAATGGCTCGCCTATCTGGGCGACTGGGCCTATGAGCTGGCGATCGAGCTGAACACCCATTTCAACCGCCTGCGGCACAGCCTCGGATGGGGCTACTGGTCCTTCTCCGCCTGGGCGAAGCTCAAAGTGAAGGACGCCGTGAATTTTATCGGCGACTTCGAGCAGACTCTCGCGGGCGAGGCGCGTCGCCGCGGCTTCGACGGCGTGGTTTGCGGGCATATCCACCACGCCGCGATCAAGCCCATCGAAGACGTTCTCTACGTCAACACCGGCGACTTCGTCGAGAGCTGCACGGCGATCGGCGAGCATGAGGACGGACGCCTGGAGATTCTTTACTGGCGCACGACGACGGCGCAACGCGAAGCCGCCGCTGCGGCTGAGGCCGCGGTCGAGAGTTCTCCGGCGCGCAAGGCCGCCGCCTGATTGCGGCGGACGCTAGGAGCCCGCTCGAGCGGATGGCGAAGGCCATGCCGGAACTGGCGCGATTCGACAAGGCCAAAATCTTGCCCGGGCCGCGACGCGACGGCGCCGAGCGCCACGTCAGGGCGGCGACAGCCGCGCGGCTATCGCGCGTGCGCCAGCCAGGGTGACATGCCCATAATCGAAATGGAATGGACCGCCGTCGGGATCGAACAGGCGGCATTGGCCAGATGGGCATTCGACGTCGATCTCCGAAAGATATCGCGCGTCGGTCGTTGCGACCATGCGCGCAAGCTCGTCGTCGAGCGGCTTTCGGTCGACAACCATCAGCCGATCGACCAAATGTGGGTCCCCCCGGAGCATGGCGTTGGCGAGCAGGCGAGGAAATTCGCCTTCGTATTCGGCCCCCGGGCCAACCACCGTCACTGCGATCCCTCGCGCCGTCAGCTCCCGAATTGTCGCTTCCAACCTGCCGGTTTCTGCGGGGAGCCAACGGCCTGCGAGCACGATCGCATTGATCTTCTCGCGCGCGAGAAATTGGTCGAGCACATAGGTACGAAATCGTTACAATGCGACTCGCTCGAGACGCCGCGCATCGGGCGGCAGGCCGCCCCCGTCGCTTGCATGACGTTCCAGTTCGGAAATCGCTCCGCGATGGCGCGCCAGTACTGCGCGGCATGACTGTCGCCGAACACGAGCATATTGCGCTTTGTGGCGCTGAGCGCGAGGCAGTTTTTGCGATCGAATGTCTCTCCGAGACTGACGAAGCAAGTCCCTTCGATGAACTGCGCTTTGTGGTCGGGCCAGAAGGGATAATCGACATAGGCGGCGACGCGCCTGACGCTGAGAGGCAGATCGCGCCACAGATCGGCGCGCGAGAAAACGAGCCCCGAAAACGCCAACATCGCCATAAGAACAGCCGCGCCGCTGGCGAAGACGGGCGCCGACGGCGCGTTGCGAAAGCGAATAAGGAACGGCTGTTCGACTAGTGTATAGGATAGCGTCGCGAGAAGGATCGCAAGGATCACCGCCGCCGCGCCCGACCCAATCGTCATCGGCATATCGGTGTACAGGCGGTAGAAGACGATGATCGGCCAGTGCCAGAGGTAGAGGGAATAGGAAACTGCGCCGAGCGCCCGAAGGGGCGCCGAAGCCAGCATTCCCTCCGTCGCCGCGCCCTGCCCGTAGACGATGAGCAAAGCCGCGCCGCCGCACGGCAGCAGCGCCCATGGGGCGGGAAGCAGGCTATCGGATCGAATCAGCGCAACGCCAGCCGCGATTGCGGCCAGACCCAGCGCCGTCATCGCGCTACGCGCGCGCGGCGCGGCGACGACGGGAATGGCGCCCGCGGCGGCAAGGCCGCCAAGCGAGAGCTCCCAGACCCGACTCGACAAGAGGTAAAACGCCGCCTCGGGCGCACGCTCGGCGAGATAGAGGCTGTAAGCGAAGGAGGACGCGGCTAGGAGCGCCAGCGCCATGCGCAACTGCGTCGGGGCCCAGCGACGGATCGCAATGAGCAGCAGAGGATAGAACAGATAGAATTGCTCCTCCACGCCGAGCGACCACGTGTGCAGCAAAGGCGCGGTTCCGCCCCCCGGCGAGAAGTAGCCGGCCGTTCTCTCGAAATAGATGTTGGAGACCGAGCTGGCCGCGGCGGCCGCCGTTGCGGCGAGCTTGCGAAGGTCGTCTGGTAGGAGAAGGGCGCAGCCGACCGCAAGGCTCGCGGCGAGCATCACGACGAGCGCTGGAAGGATGCGCACGACCCGGCGGCGATAGAATGACGCGAGCGAGAATGCGCCGCTCTCCTGTTCGCGGAGCATGTTCGCAGTGATCAGGAAGCCGGAGATGACGAAAAATATGTCGACGCCGATAAATCCGCCTGACAGCGCTTCTGCACCGGCGTGATACAGCACGATCACGCCGATGGCGATCGCCCGGAGCCCATCGATGTCAAAACGGCGCGACGCGAGGGGTTTGCTCATGCGCGATCCGTTCGAGCTTGTACGAGCGACTAGGGCGAGGTCCAGGGATAGGTCCAGGTTTCCGTCAAAGTGCGAGTTCCGGCGCGCAAATACAGCCTCAGATCCGCGGTCTCGCCCGATTTCACAGAGACGTCGAACATCGCGCGCAGCCCTTCGATATGGGAGTTTGCGGCGATGGCCTTGCGCAGGATTTGTCCATTCGTCGCGGTCGCCACGACCTCCACCTCGCTTGGGTCGGCGACGTAATAGCCGAGATCGCCACCCGCGAAATCGACCAAAAACCGACGCGAGTTGAGCGCGGCGGTCTCGGATGAGCCGAGCGCCTTGGGTGGCGCCGGGAAGGTGTTGACCACGCGCCCGTTCGGCGAGAGCCGCGGCTCGTCGAGAAAGGCGATAATTTTGTAGCCGAAGACGAAAGGCTTGAGCGGTTCCGGCGGCTGCGCCGGCGTCCAGCATGCGACGATGTTGTCGTTGGTTTCGTCCTCAGTCGAAAGCTCGATCAGTTCGACGCGGCCGGCGCCCCAGGCGCCCTGCGGCTCGACGTAATAGCTCGGACGAGATTCGTAGTCGAGGTCGAGATCCTGGTAGGATTCGAAGGTCCGGTCGCGCTGCAGGAGGCCGAAGCCCTTGATATCCTTGTCGAGGAAAGAGTTTGTGCGCGCGGAAAGCGGATTGCGCAGCGGGCGCCATATCCATTCGCCCGCGCCGGTCTCCATCAGCAGACCGTCTGAATCATGCAGCTCAGCGCGGAAGCCGTCCCTGATTCGGCGGTCATTCTCACCGGTGAGGAACATGGAGGTCAGCGGCGCCAGGCCAAATTTTACATTGGCCTTTCGCGGGAACAGGGTCGCCTCGACGTCGAGTTCGCTAGTCTGGCCGGGCGTCAGCTCGAAACGGAACGCTCCCGTCGCCGCGTCGCCGTCCAGGAGCGCATAGATTGTAGCCTTTCCAGCGTTCACTACCGGCGTTTCGATCCAGAATTCGCGAAAGAAGGGAAAGCTCTCATGTTCCGTTCCAGCCTCGACGCAGAGCGCACGCGAGGAAAGCCCATATTTCTGCTCGCGCCCCAGAAAGCGGAAATAGCTCGCGCCGAGAAACGAGATCACCTCGTCGTTCACATGCGGGTCGTTGAGCGGGTAATGCAGGCGGAAGCCGGCGAAGCCGAAATTCACCGGCGGCGTCTGATCCAGCTTGATGCGGCCGTAGTCGAAGAGCGCGGTCGAATAGGGGATGGGCGCGGCGATCCCGTCGCGAATGAGATTGATCGTGACCGGGCGCCGGTAGAGAAACCCTAAGTGAAAGGTCTCGAGGCGGAAAGGGCCGCCGGCCGTGCCGAGCATCGCCTGTTCCGGCTTGAAGCGGATCTCGCGCCAGGTGTCATAGTCGAGCTTGTCGAAAGCCGGCGGCAGGCGCCAGGTCGACTCCTGAAAAGGTTGCTCGGCGAGCCGCTTCGCTCGCTCGACGACCTCCTGATAGGCGAAACGCGGCCCCTTTGCGGCGTCGGCCGTGGGGGCCGACGGCGGAATTTGCCCCTGCGCGAAAGCCGATCCCGGCGTTACCTCGGGCGCCGCCACGGCGGCGAGCGCCGCGAGCAGCTTGCGGCGAGTCAGTGTCGTCATCCCGGCCTTGTCGCGCGTAGCGCTTCGCTTCTTGGGTTTCGGGAAAGAGGCCGAAGCCTCCAGCCGCGTTTCTCCCCGCCTGTCACTGGGGCAGGCGCCTGTTGCCTAACCATCTTCGCGATCACTGGCAAGATGGACGGCGAGCGCTCGGAAAACCGGCCCCTCGCCTAGACGTCCGCCCTGTGCTTGATGAGGTCGCCGACCACTGTCGGGTCCGCGAGCGTAGAGGTGTCCCCGAGCGTCCCGAATTCCCCCTCGGCGATCTTGCGCAGGATCCGGCGCATGATCTTGCCCGAGCGCGTCTTCGGAAGGCCCGGCGCGAACTGGACGGCGTCGGGAGAGGCGATCGGGCCGATCTCGCGGCGCACCCAGGAGACGAGCTCCTTGCGCAGCGCGTCGTGCGCCTCGACGCCCCCCATGAGCGTAACATAGGCGTAAATTCCCTGTCCCTTGAGGTCATGGGGGTAGCCGACGACCGCCGCTTCCGAAACCAGCTCATGCGCGACCAGCGCGCTCTCGATCTCGGCCGTGCCCAGGCGATGGCCGGAGACGTTGATCACATCGTCGACGCGACCGGTGATCCAGTAATAGCCGTCCTCGTCGCGCCGCGCGCCGTCGCCGGTGAAATATTTGCCCGGATAGGCGTTGAAATAGGTCTGCGCGAAGCGTTCGTGGTCGCCCCAGAGCGTGCGCGCCTGCCCGGGCCAGGAATCGGCGATGACGAGATTGCCCTCGCAGGCGCCCTCCAGAACCTCTCCATTCGGGCCGACGATCTCGGGGATGACCCCAAAGAAGGGCTTCGTCGCCGAGCCGGGTTTCAGCGCGGTCGCGCCCGGCAGAGGCGAGATCATGATGCCGCCGGTCTCCGTTTGCCACCAGGTGTCGACGAGCGGGAGCCGTCCCTCGCCGACCACCCGGTGATACCACTCCCAGGCTTCCGGATTGATCGGCTCGCCGACGGAGCCGAGAAGCCGTAGGGTCTTGCGGCTCGTCTTCTTGACCGGCTCCTCGCCGGCCGCCATCAGCGCGCGGATCGCCGTCGGCGCGGTGTAGAAAATATTCACGGAATGCTTGTCGACGACCTCCCAGAAGCGCGACACGCTCGGATAGTTCGGCACGCCCTCGAACATCAGCGTGGTCGCGCCATTCGATAGCGGGCCGTAGACGATGTAGCTGTGGCCCGTCACCCAGCCCACGTCCGCCGTGCACCAATGAACGTCGCCCTCGCGATAATCGAAGACGAGCGCGTGGGTGAGCGAGGCGTGAACCAGATAGCCGCCCGTCGTGTGCAAGACGCCTTTGGGCTTTCCCGTGGAGCCCGACGTGTAAAGGATGAAGAGGGGATCTTCGGCCCCCATCTCGGCGTAGGGACAATTGGCGGAAACGCCCTCGCGTTCCTCCTCGTAGCGGAAGTCGCGTCCCGCCTCGAGGTCAACTGGAGCGCCGGTGCGCGTCACGACGAGCACGGTCTTCGCGGACACTCGCGTCAAAGCCTTGTCGACGTTTTCCTTCAAAGGCACGCGCTTTCCGCCACGCACGCCCTCATCTGCCGTGACGATGACCTGCGATTGCGCATCCTCGATGCGTCCGGCCAGCGCCTCAGGCGAGAAGCCTCCGAAGACGACCGAATGGATCGCGCCGATGCGCGCGCAGGCGAGCATCGCAAAGGCGGCTTCGGGAATCATCGGCAGATAGATCGTGACCCGATCGCCGCGGCGCACGCCGTGCTTCTTGAGCACATTCGCGAAACGGCCGACTTCCTCGTGCAGCTCGCGATAGGTGATATGGCGCGATTGCGAGGGATCGTCTCCCTCCCAGATGATCGCGACCTTGTCGCCGCGCGTCAAAAGATGCCGGTCGATGCAGTTCATCGAGACATTGGTGGTTCCGTCCTCGAACCATCGGATCGACACGTCATGCGGTTCGAAGCGCGTGTTCTTCACGAGGGTGTAGGGCGCGATCCAGGAGATGCGGTTCCCCTGCTCCCGCCAGAAGCCCTGCGGATCGCTGTAGGAGCGAGCGTAGAGCTTCTCATAGCTCGCGGCGTCGACAAGCGCCTCGCTCGCCCAGGCCTCGGGGACTTCGTGAATCTTGTGATGCATGAGGGGCGCTCTCTTATGCGTTCTTCTTGTCGGCGGCAAAAGACGGTTCACGATAGCGCAGCGTCTCAGACGCGTCGAGCCGAAGCCGGCCGCATCGCATGGCTTCCAACTTTGCGCGCTTTCGCGTTGCGATGTGAAGATAGAAGCGTGCGCCGTAGAGCCTCCGTCAGAGCGCGCGAACAGGCTCGGTCGCGGCGTCCATGGCGGCGAGACGCACCGGCGCCCGTCGCGATCCCCAAGCCCCCGGGCGCGCCTCGAAGACGCCGCCGCAGGCTTCGCCGCAGCGGGCGCAGCGGCCGTCGGCCGTGAGAGCCCAAGAGGCGATGTCGTAACCGTCGCGGCCGACGACACGAGTTCCGCAACCGTGGCAATAGGTGCTCTGTCCCGCCTCGTCGTGGACGTTGCCGAGGTAAACGTAGCGCAGGCCGGTCTCCAAAGCGATGCGCCGCGCCGTGTCGAGTGTGGCCTTCGGCGTTCTGGGGATATCGCGCATTCGCCAGTCGGGATGGAAGGCGGAAAAATGCAACGGCGTATCGGGGCCAAGTCGCTGGTAAATCCACCGGGTCATCGCGTCGATCTCCGCCGGAGAGTCGTTCTTGCCGGGAATGAGCAGTGTCGTGATTTCAAGCCAGCATGACGTCTGGTGCTTCACATATTCGAGCGTCTCTTGCACCGCGCGCAGCTCCGCCGTGCAGAGCCTCTTGTAAAACTCCTCGGTGAAGCCTTTGAGGTCGATGTTCGTCGCGTCCATCGCGTCGAAGAATTCCTTGCGCGCCTCTCGCGTGATGTAGCCGGCGGTCACGGCCACGGTCTTGACGCCCGCCTCGCGGCACGCCTGCGCGACGTCGACCGCATATTCAAGGAAGATCACCGGGTCGTTATAGGTGAAGGCGACCGAGCGCGCGCCCATATCCTTCGCCGCTTGCGCGATCTGCGCGGGCGAAGCCTGATCCTGCAGGCGATCGAACTCGGTGGCTTTCGAAATATCCCAGTTCTGGCAGAACTTGCAGGTGAGATTGCAGCCCGCCGTGCCGAAGGAGAGCACCGGCGTGCCCGGCAGAAAATGGTTGAGCGGCTTCTTCTCGATGGGGTCCACGCAGAAGCCGGACGACCGGCCGTAGGTCGTCAAAGCCATGGCGTCGCCTTGGCGGGCGCGCACGAAGCAAAGCCCGCGCTGTCCTTCCCGCAGCTTGCAAAAGCGCGGGCAGAGATCACATTGAATACGACCGTCGTCGAGCCGACGCCAATAGCGAGCAGGCGCCGGCAGGGAAGCGGGACGGATGAGTTCTGTGGCGTTCATGTCGAGTAGATGGAGACGGCCACATCGCGATGAAAGGGGCCGGCGTTGATTGAGATGGAACCTCAAGGCGCGATCAGACCCGCAGCGGTGGCGGGGCTATTTTATCCCGCCAATGCCTCGCAGTTGCGGTCCAACGTCAAGGCGCTGCTTGAACACGCCGGCTCTCCGCGCGCGGTGACTTTTGCACAAAACGCCGCGGAAGCCGTGGCCGTGGAGGCTTCGCCGCCGAAGGCCTTGATCGTCCCGCATGCCGGTTATGTCTATTCCGGACCCGTCGCCGGCGCCGCCTATCGCCTGCTCGCCAAGGCGCGCGGCCAGATCACGCGGGTAGTGCTGCTCGGGCCTTCCCACCGCGTCGCTTTCGCTGGCATGGCGGCGACATCGGCTAGCGCTTACGAGACGCCGCTGGGTCTCGTTCCGATCGATCAAGAGTGGCTGAGCCGCGCGCGCGATCTTCCGCTTTTTCGCGTGTTGGACGAGGCGCACGAAGGCGAGCATTGCCTGGAGACGCAATTGCCGTTTCTTCAGGTGGCCCTTGGAGACTTCAAGCTCTCCCCCATCGTCTTCGGCCGCGTCGACAGCGAGGCGGCGGCGGACCTGCTCGAGACCTTGTGGGGCGGTCCGGAGACGCTCATCGTCGTCTCCTCCGATCTTTCGCATTACCTCGACTATGAGGCCTGCCGCGCGTTGGATGAAAAAAGCCGTGCGGCGATCGAGCGGCTCGATCCCTCTGCGCTTGGCTCCGAGCAGGCCTGCGGCGCCGCGCCGGTGCACGGGCTGCTCACCGCGGCGAAGCGGCGGGGCCTGCGCGTGAGAACGCTCGACCTTTGCAACTCGGGCGACACCGCCGGTCCGCGCCATCGCGTCGTGGGGTATGGCGCCTGGGCTTTCTTCGAGGAGGGCGCCAAGATCGCGCCCGACGACGCCGAGGTCGTGAGGCTTCATGGCGCGCTGATGAACGACGTGGCCCGCAGCGCGATATTGGGCCACAGGGCTTCGCATCCGCCCGAGGCGCTGCCTCCCGCATTGAAGCGCATGGGCGCGAGCTTCGTCACGCTGCACAAGTCGGGGAGCTTGCGCGGCTGCTGCGGCTCGGTGACGGCGAGACGGCCGCTCGTCGAAGACATCAGGGCGAATGCGACGCGATCGGCCTTTCGAGACCCTCGTTTCACGCCCTTGCAGCCGACCGAATGGGGGCAGGTCTCGCTGACCGTGACGTTGCTTTCGCCATTGGAGCCGATGCGCTTCGAGAACGAAGCCGATCTCCTTTCGCAGTTGCAGCCGCATCGGGACGGCCTTCTGATCGAGGACGCGGGCCGGCAGGCTGTGTTCCTGCCCGCCGTCTGGGAGCAGCTGGCCGGGAAGGAAGAGTTTCTCGCGCATCTGAGAGCGAAAGCAGGGTTGCCGCGTGGCCATTGGTCGCCGCATTTTTGCGCGAGTCGCTTTATTACGACACAGACCATCGAGGAGCCGTTGCTTCCCGCGGTTTGAGAGCGCCCGTCCAAGCGAGAGAGGGTGACGATCCTGCCCTGGCGGCCTGAAGACGCGCCGAGGCGCACGCACAAGGCGGACACGCCTCCGACAGGGTTGAGCTACGCCGTCTTGTTCGCGCCAATCGGCTCGCAGTGGCCCGCTATTCTGATGATCTTTGGATAGTCCTCGCGTAGCGCGCGTTCGACCGCGTCCACGGCCTCATGCGCCGCCTCGACCGAGAGCGCGCCGTCGACCTCGCAGTGATAATTGACGACGAGCCCGCCGTTCACGCCGCGCACCCGCACGTCGTGCACGTGGCGCAGCACACCGCCCCCGGCGGCGCACCGATCCAGCGCCGCTTCGATCCTTTCGCGCGTCGCGGCGTCGACGTCATGGCCCACCATCACCACCGGCGCAGCCGGCTCGATATGCGTCTCGATCTCGACATCGGAGCCGAATTCGTCGCCAATAGCCTCTTCGAGCTCGCTCGCCATCTTATGCGCGCTACGCAGGCTCATGCCGCCGTCGACCTCGAGATCGAGGCTGATCGACAGGCGGTCGCCGATCTCCTGCGCGACGATATGATGGACGGGCAAATGCCTTTGCGCCGCGACCAGGCGCGTGCGCTCGATCACGGTCTCGTCGTCGAGCGCGCGCGGGGCGGCGGTCAGAGTGATCTCCGCCTCCGGCGCATAGGCTCTGATCGCGGCGTCGACTCCCTGGCTGATGCGCTCGGCCTGATCGACGCTGAGGCTGCGCGAGACCGCGATCGTCGCTTCGCCGACGATCTTGCGGCCGACCCGGCGCAACCGTAGCTTTTCGAGCGCGATCACGCCCGGGGCTTCCGTGATGACCGCGCGCATGTGCGGCACGAATTCGCTCGGCGCCGCGTCGAGCAAAGTCTCGATTGTGCGCCTGCCGAGCCTGAATCCGGCTATCGCGATGAAGACCGCGACGCCGAGCGCGGCGATCGCGTCGCCACGCTCGAAACCCAAACGCATGGCGCCAAGTCCGATGACGACGAGCACGGAGGAAACGAGATCGCTCGCAAAATGCATGGCGTCGGCGGCAAGCGCGTCGCTGCCTTCCTCCTTCGCGATGCGCGAAAGCTGCAATGAGCGTACGAGATCGACGACGATCGAGACGCCGAGCACGGCAAAGGCTGGCCAGCCCGCTCTGACGTCGAACTCCTCCGAGGGCTCTTTCAAGCGTCGCAGCGCTTCGCTCACGACGAAGATCGCAAGGCCGAAGAGCACGCCCGTCTCGACGAGCGCCGCAAGCAACTCATATTTGCCGTGGCCGTAGTGATGCTCGGCGTCGGCGGGCTTGTCGGCCTCGCGCACCGCGAAATAGGTCAGGATCGTCGCCCCCGTGTCGACGCCAGCATGGCCGGCCTCCGACAAGAGCGACAGCGAGCCCGACCAGAGCCCCACCGCAAGCTTGGCGAGCGCCAGACAGGCGCTGGCCGCGATGGAGGCCAAAGCGGCGCCTTGCTTGCGTGAGGCGGTCGTCCGCCCGGCGTCTTCGATCGTGTTCATCGTCCTGCGGAGAGCAGCCCCTGGAGCGCTCGTCAAGCGCGAGCGTAAGAATCGTCGTTTGAGCCCTGAGCGCAAAGTAAGCGCGACGATCGCGCTTGAATGACCCGAGTTAAATGACCCTAGTAAGAAGCCCGATTGAGGCGCTTGGGAATGGACGAAATCCCATCCCAGAAATCCGTCGCAAACTGGCCGACCGCGCGCCCGACCTGGGCGAAGGGATTCTTCCCGCGGCGGGATTTCCCGTGAGCCGCACGTCGCGCGACCCCTTTCGACGCGGCCGCGGGTTTTGTGGCCGAGGCGTCGGAGTTCGCCTTCGGGTCCACGGCGGGCTGGGCTTTTTCCGCCTGCGCGGGCTCGAGCGAGGCGACGTCCTCTCTCGCGCTCGGCGGCGCCGCGGCGGTCGCGGCGGTCGGAGCCGGAGCGGGTTGCGCGACGGTCGCCCCGACCCGGGCCGTCTCGACGTCTCCCTTGCGGTAGACGCTTATGAAAGTCCCGACGCTGACCAGGAGCGTGAGCGGAATGAGCGCGGCAAACGCGCCGGTCATGAGGCCCCGCCAGGGCTTGCCTCCGAGGGCGAGCCGACTGCCCACGCCCGAGGCGGGCGGCGCGGGCGCGAGGTAAGTGTCGGGCTCCGCCGCCGCAGGAGGCGAAAGCATCATCGCCAGGGCCTCGCCCCGATCTTGGGGAACCGGGGCAGGCGACGCCTCGGCGGGCTCCTGGCGCTTCTCGGCGAGCGAGGCGGCGACGAACTCCCCGACAGCCCGGGGAGACAAGCGCGGCGCGCCCAAAAGCTCCTCCGCGGCGCGCAGGCTCCACACGGCCACGCCGATCCGCTCGCTGACGAAGAACTCGCGCGACTTGTCCCAGAGGCTCGCGGCCACGCGCCGGCAGAGCATTTCGCAGGATTCGAGCGCGGCGGGGTCGAAGGCCTCGCGCCACTCGACGACGAAAGTCGGAGAAAGCCGCAGGCTGAGCCTGTATTCCCCCGTGTCCTCGATGGGCTCGACCCCGATCGGGGTCTGGGCCGCGAGGAAGAAGGCGCAGAGCAGCGCGAATTTCTCTCGCTCGTCGAGTCCGTCTTCTTGCGGGCGGCGGTCGCTGTCGCACAAGGCGCAGTCAATCACCAGCGGCAGGCGCTTGAGCGGAAACTCATGGCGGTTGACATAGGCCTTGTCGAAGCGCGTTTCGAAGCGGATGCAGGCGTCGCCGGCGGCCGAATAACGGATCGTCCCGCCGTTTCCCTCTCCTTCGCCCGCCTCGCGAATGAGCGGCGGCAGCATAGGCTGTCCGCCCACGGCCTCGCCCAATGCGCGACACGCCTCGAGGAGGCGCTTTTGCTCCAGAGCCGCCATGGCTTCCCTCCGCCCTAACGCCGGTCGCACGATCGGCCGTGCGACGCCGGAAAACGCGGGCGACGCCAGCATAGCGGAAACCGGAAAATAGGGTTAAATTTTGGCGAACGCGCGCGCGGCTGGCGGTTCCTAGAGGCGCAGGGCGTCTTCGCTTTCGGCGCGCCGAGCTCAAGAGGTGGCGCGATGCGGTATTTGCACACGATGGTCAGAGTGTCCGATCTCGAGGCGTCGCTCGCCTTTTTTTGCGGCGGGCTGGGACTGGTGGAGGTGCGGCGCGTCAGCAATGAAAAAGGTCGCTACACGCTCATCTATCTCGCGGCGCCCGAAGATGTGGCGGCGGCGCGCGCGGATGACGCGCCCATGATCGAATTGACCTTTAATTGGGACGAGGAAGACTATGGCGGCGGCCGTAATTTTGGACATCTGGCCTTTGCCGTCGACAATATATACGAAATCTGCTCCAAGCTCTCTGGCCATGGTGTCACGATTAACCGCCCGCCTCGTGACGGACATATGGCGTTTGTGCGAACACCCGACAATATTTCTATTGAATTGCTGCAGCGCGGTTCGCCGCTTCCACCAGCGGAACCCTGGAAATCCATGCAGAACACAGGTTCATGGTAGCCGAAATCGTCTAAGGATTGCGCGGCGCACAATAGAAATGTTTCCAAGCGAGGGAACCAACGCTTAAGCGCATGCGTTACGGACTTGCGCGGAAAGCCTCTGCACGGCGCCACCCGCGCGAAAAAAGCATTGCCCGCCGGGATTCGTCTGTCCCGGCGAGTTTTTTGCGTAAGCGTCCCAAGCGGAGGCGTTTCCTTGCGGGTGGCTTTGGCCGCGTTCCGACCGCTCCGGGCTCACCGGAGAGATCGAGGAAGCGAAGAGCGCAAAGCTCAGGTCGATCGGAAAGGCGCAGAAAGAGACGGAAAGCGGAGGATCTCATGGTGATCGCAGACATGATCCATTCCTGCTCCAACGCCCATGTCGCGCAAGCGGCGGTGTATTGCATCGGCGGAGCCTTCGCCGAGCGCGTCGGAGCCGCCGCGCGCGAGCGCGGCATGGAAGTCGGGGGATTTGTCGCGGTCACGGTACAGGAGTTCGCGCGCTGCGCCGACGGCGAGGCCATGCGAGCGCTCTCCTGCGAGATCGCCGGCGCCGACCAGCCCATATTGAAGGGATTGGCGCGCCTGCTGGAGCCGGCGCTCGGCGCGGGCCAGGAGGCGGCGCGGGTAGGCGGCGGGATCATTTCAGCGGGCGCCCTGCACAACCTCCGCAACTGCGGCTCGGTCGCCTACACGCATTGACGATCCGCTTCTCGGCCGCAGACGAATCTCCCAGATATAGCTCGGGGCGACGGCGCGCTCTCTTCCCAGGTCGGCTCATGACCAAGCGATGAGCCCGGCGCGCAGCGCGGCCCAAACGAGATGGGCGTCGGTCTCGACGCCAAGCTTCGACTTGATCTGATAGGTGTAGTTCTGGACAGTCTTCGGACTGAGACAGAGAGCGTCGGCGATGGCGTGCGTCGTCATGCCGGTCGCAACGAGCCGCAGGATTTCCGTTTCGCGCGGCGCGAGTTCCTCGATGGGCGACGACGCGCCCGCCAGCCGCTCCGCGGCGAGCTCGCGCGCGACGTCATGGCTGAGCGCCGGCGTCCGCGCCCCGGGCGCCGCCGCGGCGATCCAGGCGACGGCGCGGAGCAGCTCGGCGGCGTCGCTGCTCTTCGTCACATAGCCCATGGCCCCTGCCTCGAAGGCCTTCAAGGCGAAGGCCGCGCCGCTGTGCATCGAGAAAATCAGCACACGCGCGCGCTTATCCCACTGCCGAATGTGGCGCAGCGCTTCGAGCCCGCCCGCGCCAGGCAGAGCGAGGTCCATGATCGTCACGTCGGGTGAGAATTCTCGGTAGGCCTGATAGGCCGCAGCGGAGTCGCCGGCCTCGGCGACCACCCGATAGCCCCGATGGCGCTCCAAGAGGCGCTTATAGCCCTCGCGCACGACCGGATGGTCGTCCACGAGCAGAATGGAAAGCTCGCTCATGCCGCCTCGCGCAGAGGAATGTACGCCTCGACGCGGACGCCGCGTGGCGCTTCCGCGATGCGGAGGTTTCCGCCAAGGGCGGCGACGCGCTCGCGCATGCCCAGCACGCCGCGTCCGGGCTCCGCCAGCACATGGCTCGCATGGCCGCCGCCGTCGTCCTCGACGCTGACCGCCACGCCGCCGCCGGCCGCGGCGCTTCGCACGACGCGCAGGCGCACCTCGCTCGGGCGCCCGTGGCGCGCCGCGTTGGTCAAGCATTCCTGCGCGACGCGATAGACGCCGATCGCCACGCCGCCGGGTAGTCCCGCGAGATCGCCGCCGACGTCGAGCCTGAAAGTGGGGCCGCGCCCGCCCTGGGCGTTCCAGCCGGCGACGAGGCGCGCGAGCGACGCCTCGAGACCCAGCTCCTCGAGCTCCTGTGCGCGCAGACGGGCCAGCGCCTGGCGCAAGGCGGCGCGCATGCCGTGCGTCAGACGCGAGATGGCGCGCGCGTCTTCGGCGAGATCGGGCCGGTCCTGCGCACCGGCCTCGATCGCGGCGGCAAAGGCGGTGGCGGCGGTGAGATTCTGGCCGAATTCGTCGTGCAGATCGCGCGCCAGCGCGCGCCGCTCTTCCTCCTGCACCTCAAACAGGCGTTTTGTGAGCGCGATACGCTCCTCGGTGGCTTGCGCAAGCCGGCGCGCCAGATCGTCGACGGCGCGCGCGATGAGCCCGAATTCGGCGGCGCCGAAAGTCGAGAGCGAAGCGCCGTAGTCGCCGCGTTCTAGTCGCCGCAACCCTGCGACGATCGCCTGGGTGGGCGCCAGCAAATGGCCGAGCGCGATCGCCCCCAGCAGCACGATGGCGAAGACCATCAGCGTCGCGACGCGCAGCACGACGGAAGCCTCGCGCCAAGCAAGCCGAACAGCGGCTTGGCCGTCGGCCTGCGCCGTGACGACGCCGGCGTCCTGCTGCCGAACGGTCATAAATCGCGACACAAGCGGCGGCGCGCCGAACCAAGCCGTGAAAGCGCGCGAGAACCAGGCGGGGGCCGCCGCGCCGACGCCGTCGATCTGGCTGCAGAGGCGTTTCGTAGGCGCGCGCCCCGGCGCGAAATCGACGCAAACGCCGGGGGAGAGAAGCTTCAGCGTCTCCAGCGTCTCCCATTCGGGCGTCGGCAAGATGAGGGTCTTGTGCAGACTGCCCCGCCACAGGAGCTCGCGCCAGTAAAGATGTTCGAGCTGACCAGCGACGCGATCCGCGGAAACTGCGGTCGCTTCCCCGATCGACCGATGCGCAGCGTCCACGACCCACAGCGTCGTCGCCGCGAGACAGAGAGCGGCGACGCAAACGAGGCGCAATACCGACTGCGCGATGATCGGCATGATCATCCTCCTTGGCTCTGCGAAACTAATCCTATTCCCCCGCTCCGGCCAATGCACGCCCCTCAACATCGGGCAAATTGCCCATGACCTTTCGCGCCGCCTCGACTTTGCGTTCGCGGCGCCGCGGGCTCATTGTCGAAACTGCGTGGAGGTCTTTTTGAGGTTGGAGGGGCCGGTGAGGAAGTCTTGCAAAGTCGCCGCGTTGAGCCTGGCGCTTCTCGTCGTCACGGCGCTCGCCGGCGCCTCGGAGCCCACGCCCATCGCGGTGCTCGACTTCGACTACTCCGACAGCTCGGGCGAGCCGCGGGAGCAGACGGCGGTCCATCGCGCGCGGCTCGAGGAATTTGCCGCGCTCATCCGCGCCGCGCTTGCTAGCAGCGGCGCCTATCGCGTCGTCGCCGCCACTTGTCCCGCCGCGCCGTGCTCGGCGAAAAACTATGCGCCGGACGAGCTCTTCGCCATGGCGCGCCGGGCGGGGGCCAAGCTCATGCTTTTTGGGGCGCTGCACAAGATGAGCACGCTCGTTCAATGGGGCCGCGTTGAGCTCGTCGACGTCGAGGAGAACCGCCTCCTCGACGAACGTCACTTGAGCTTTCGGGGAGACGACGACCGCGCCTTCCGACGCGCGGCGGACTTCGTTGCGCAGAAGTTGATCACGCAAGCGTCGCGAGAGGAGCCGCGTCAATGACCACCACCGTCGTCATCGACAAAAATTTGCGCGCGTCGGCGCAAAAGGCCTGGGCGGCGATCGAGTCCGTCGGCGGTCTCGACCGCTGGTTTCCGATCATTGAGACCTGTCGCGTCGAAGGCTCGGGCGAAGGCGCGCTGCGCGTGATGACGCTGGCGGGCGGCGCGGGCGAGATCAGCGACCGCATCGTCGAGATCGCGCCTCAAGAAAGGCGTTTGCGCTGTCACCGCACCCATCATCCGTTTCCGGTCAGCGACTATTTCGGCACAGTGGAGGTTTTCGACGGCGGCTCCGGGGCAAGCCGACTCCTTTGGACCGTGCGCTTCGAGGCGGCGCAGGAAGATGAGGCGGCGGTGCGCGACCTCGTGCACAATGCGATTTCCGATGGCATTGACGGCCTCGAGCGCGAGCTGATCGCCGAGGCGCCCTGAGCTTCGCGTCGCGCAAGTCGCCCCGCCGCGACCGCAGGAAATTTTGAGCCGACGAGAATTCCCGCTATTGCAACCGCTTCGACGTTAAGCCCCGCTGGCGCGCGCCAGGGGCGGCTGCGAGAGACGGAGCTGGAATGGCGGACTTCGACTTCGACCTTTTCGTGATCGGCGCGGGCTCAGGAGGCGTGCGCGCGGCGCGCGTCGCCGCGGGGCACGGAGTCAGGGTTGCGATTGCGGAAAGCTCCCGTTTCGGTGGCACTTGCGTCATTCGCGGCTGCGTCCCCAAGAAGCTCTATGTCATGGCGTCGCGCTACGCCGACGATTTCGAGGACGCGCGGGGTTTCGGCTGGAGCATCGGCGAGGCCGAGTTCGATTGGAGCCGGCTCGTCGCGGCCAAGGAGCGCGAGATCACGCGGCTCGAGGGCGTCTATCGAACGAATCTCGAGAAAGCCGGCGTCGAGATCTATCCGCTGCGTGCGGCGCTCGAAGGTCCGCAGGCCGTCCGCCTGGCCGACGGCCGCGCCTTGCGCGCGCGCCACATCCTCATCGCGACCGGAGGCGCGCCCGTGCTGGCGCCCCAGGTTCCGGGAATAGAGCTCGCGCTCACCTCGAACGAAATCTTCGATCTTCCCGTCTTTCCGAAACGCCTGCTCATTCTAGGCGCCGGCTATATCGCCGTCGAATTCGCGGCGCTTTTCGCGCGCCTCGGCTCGAAGGTCGCGCTCTATTACCGCGCTGACTTGCCGCTGCGCGGCTTCGACGAGGATCTGCGCACACGGCTGGCGGCGGGGCTCGCCGAGGCGGGGATCGCCCTCTTCCCCCTGGCGAAGCTCGCTTCCCTTGAAAAAACGGGCGCGGGGCTTGTCGCGCGCTTCAAGGACGGCAGCTCGCTTGAAGCCGACGTCGTGATGGCGGCGACCGGCCGAAAACCCGCGACGGAGAAGCTCGGCCTGGAGTCCGCCGGCGTGAGCTGCACGCCGCATGGCGCGATCGTCGTCGACGAATTTTCCCAAAGCAGAGTCGCCTCGATCCACGCGGTCGGCGATGTGACCGACCGGCTCAATCTGACGCCCGTAGCGATCCGCGAAGGCCATGCGCTCGCCGACCGGCTCTTTGGCGGCGGCGCCCCGCCGGTCGATTACGATTTCACGCCGACCGCCGTCTTCTCGACGCCCGAGATCGGCACGGTCGGCCTCACGGAGGAAGAGGCGGCGCGCCGCTTCGGCGCGCTCGATATTTACGAAGCGGAGTTCCGGCCGATGCAGGCGCCGCTCACGGGGCGGGCGACGAAAACCTACATGAAGCTCGTTGTCGCGCGGGAGGGCGCGCGCGTGCTCGGCGTCCATCTCCTGGGGCCGCAATCGGCGGAAATGGCGCAGCTTCTCGCCATCGCGCTGCGCATGGGCGCGACCAAGGCCGATTTCGACGCGACCATGGCGCTGCATCCGACGCTCGCCGAGGAGCTCGTCACGATGCGGACCCTCTCGCGAAAGCGAAAAGCTTAAGCTGAAGCGTCCGTTTTGGGTCGAGCCGGCGCAATATATTCTAGCGCCGTGATCGACAAATAGCCGCCGATCCAGGAGCCCAGCGCCGCGAAGAGCACATAGGCCCAGTTGGACGTGTAGCTGATCACAGCAAAGGCGGAGAGCAAATACCAGGCGCTGCTCCAGCTTGCGGCGGCGATGCGGCGGCGCGCCACGACTGCCGCGTTGAAGAACACATAAACGGCGTCCGTGACGGCGGTCGAAAGCACGACCCCGAGAGCGATAACGGGATCGATTGGCGGCAAGATCATTGGCTTTACCTTTTTGTCACGCGGCTAAGCAATAAGAGTCGGCCTGTTGATTGCAAGGAAGGGCTGAACGCTCATCTTACCTTGGCTAAGCTTGCTTTTGCGCTGGCGCACAGATTCAAATGCTTCGTTCTCGCCGCGTGCGTCCGCGCACGGCGCCGCGCCGGCCTTGTCGACATATTCACGAGGCTTCGCAGGAAGCGAGACGGAGGATCACCCCATGCTCACGCAGGCAATGTTACGGCGGCTTCTCTTAGTGCTCGTCAGTCTCGGCGTCATGGCGACGCTGGCCGCGGAGCGCTCGAGCGCCGCATCCATCTTCCCAAGCCACCTCGCGCAGACCGAGGTCAACTTCTAAGCCGTTTGCGGCGCGCTTCCGCAAGACTACCACCCAACGGATCAGCCAATATGTACGCCGATCGCCAATATGCGCCCCAGCCCTCCTCTCTGCAAAAGGACGACAGTGCTTCGGAAAAGAAGACCTCTCGCACCCTGACTCGCTACGATATCGCCACTGCTATCATGAAGCGCGTGCCGGCGTTATCGCGGCGAGAGGCGCAGGAGGTTTTCGAATGCGCTCTGCAGGAGATCGCAGACGCGCTTTCGAAGCGAGAGGAAATGGTGAAGCTTCACGAGTTCGGGACTTTCATCATACGGCGGCGAACGAAGCGTCAAGAGCGCGAAGCTCTTGCAGCGGAGAGCGCGTCTCCGCCCGCCCGCAGAAGCGTGAACTTCAGGCCCTCGGGCGCCTTGAAAGAAAAAATCCAGAAGGCTCAGGCTCAGCAGCTGTTGACGAAGTCGCTTCCGCTTGATTCTGTCTGAAGAACGAAATTCTCGACGGGCTGCGACGATGGCGATGGGGCGTGAGGGCGAGGTCCAGGTCGACCTCATGATGACCTGGGCGGAGATGCCACGCTCGCCGGGCCATGTATTTTATGACCGTCTGCAGAAGCTCTTGGTCGATGCTGGTTTTGACGCTTTCGTCGAAGAGACGTGCAAGCCGTTTTACGCGCCGAGGATGGGCGCGCCGTCGTTGCCGCCGGGCCGCTATTTCCGCATGCACATGATCGGTTATTTCGAAGGGCTCGACAGCGAACGCGGCATTGTCTGGCGCTGCTCGGATTCTCGATCGCTGGGAGATTTCCTGCGGCTTGGCAAGCGTGACAAGGTTCCCGATCATTCGTGGCTGTCGAAGACGCGCAGCCGTCTGCCTCATGAAGTTCACGAGAAAGTGTTCGCCTTCGTTCTGAAGCTCATTGCCGAGCGCGGTCTGGTGAAGGGCGAGCGCATTGGCGTTGATGGATCGACGATGGAGGCCAACGCCGCGCTGCGGACGATCGTGCGCCGTGACAATGGCGAGACCTATCGCGAGATGCTGACGCGGATGGCCAAGGAGAGCGGGGTCGAGACGCCGACGATCAACGATCTCATCCGGCTCGACCGCAAGCGTAAGAGCAAGAAGCTTTCAAACGAAGATTGGATGAGCAAGACTGATCCGGACGCGAAGATCGCCAAGATGAAGGACGGTTCGACGCATCTTGCTTACAAGCCCGAACATGCGGTCGATCTCGACACGGGCGTGATCGTGGCGGCTCCGATCCACGAGGCCGACAAAGGCGACACGGCGACGCTCGACCCCACGCTGAAGGAAGCAGAAAAGAACCTGTCCGCCGTAGGCTGCGCGCCGACGCCGGAAGACCCTTGCGATCTCGTGGCCGACAAAGGCTATCACTCGCGTGACGTTCTGAAGGGCCTCGACGACGGCCCCTGGAAGACGCGCATCGCCGAACCCCAGCCGAGCAAGGGCTATTCACGCTGGCGCGGCGACGACGAGGCGCGACAGGCGGTCTATGGGAATCGCAATCGGTTGAAGTCGGGCGTCGGCAGGGAGGCCATGCGCAAACGCGGCGAGCTCGTCGAACGTAGCTTCGCCCATATTCTGGATCGCGGCGGCATGCGCCGCACGTGGTTGCGCGGTCGCGAGAACGTCCATAAACGCTATCTCGTGCATGTTGCGGGCTACAATCTCGGCATTCTGAGCGCGGAGTTGTTCGTCCTGACGCGTTTCGTTGCGGAGCCGATTGAGCCAAGCCGCAGCTGTGAGGTTCGACGCCCGCCGACAGTGTTGTCGGCACCTCGCACGCCTCTATTTGAGCGAAGCGAAACGCAAATGGCGAATGGATGGTCAGCCGTCATTTGAGCGCTGAGGAGAGTGCGCATGAAGGCGATCAAACTCCTGCTTCTCGCGTCGACTATGGTGTTCGGCGGCGCGGCTCTAGCGGCGCAGCAGCCGCACCCGGCGGGCGACACGAGCGGTCCGGCGGTTGGAACTCCGGTCGAGCCCTCGACCGTCGTCCAGAAGGACAACCCCTATGTCACCGGTCGCGCCTCGCAAAGCGAGGCTGCGGCCGGCGCGCCGGGAGTGGAGGCCGCGCCGGGGACCGAGGCCGGCCCCGCCCCGCGGAACGCGCCCGCAAAACGCGACTAGGGCGCTTGACCGATCTCAGCGCGGCTGACGCTGCGCGTAGCCCAGCCGGATGTTGAGCTCTTCCAAGAGCTTCTCCGCCGCCTCGGGGATGTTCGTGCCGGGCGGAAAAATCGCGCTGGCGCCGGCTTCGTAAAGGGCGTCGAAATCCTGCTTGGGGATCACGCCGCCGACCACCATCATGATGTCGTCGCGTCCGGCGTCCTTGAGCGCGGCGCGAAGCTGCGGGGTCAGCGTCAGATGGCCCGCCGTCATCGTCGAGACGCCGACGACATGGACGTTCGCCTCCGCCGCCTTTTTCGCGACCTCCTCGGGCGTCGCAAAAAGGTCGCCGATCACGACGTCGAAGCCGAGATCGGCGAAGGCCGAGGCGATCACTTTCTGACCGCGGTCGTGCCCGTCCTGGCCCATTTTAGCGACGAGGATGCTGGGCCTGCGCTTCTCGTTTTCCTCGAAGGCCTGCGTCATGCCCTTGACGCGCGTGACGACGGGCGTGTGGATGCCAGCCTCGCGTGCGTAAACGCCCGAGATCACATTGGCCTTGGGCTGATGGCGCGAGAAAACCTTCTCGAGCGCATAGGAGATTTCACCGACGCTCGCCTTGGCGCGCGCCGCCTTAACCGCGAAGTCAAGGAGATTGGCGCCTGACGTCGCCCCCTCCGTCAGCGCGTCGAGCGCAGCCTGCGTGGTCTTCTCGTCACGTTCGGCGCGCAGCCGTTCCAGCTTGGCGAGCTGGGCGGCGCGCACGGCGGAGTTGTCGATCTTCAGCACGTCGGGGGCGATGTCGTCCGTCGGCTGATACTTGTTCACGCCGACGACGATCTGCTGGCCCGTATCGATGCGCGCCTGCGTCTTGGCGGCGGCCTCCTCGATGCGCTGCTTGGGCACTCCCGCCGCGATGGCCTTCGCCATACCACCTAATTTCTCGATCTCCTCGATATGCACGAGCGCGCGCTTGGCAAGCTCGGCCGTGAGCCGCTCCACATAGTAGGAGCCGCCCCAGGGGTCGATGATGCGCGTCGTGCCGCTCTCCTGCTGCAGCACGATCTGCGTGTTGCGCGCGATGCGCGCCGAAAAGTCGGTCGGCAGCGCGAGCGCCTCGTCGAGCGCATTGGTGTGCAGCGACTGCGTGTGGCCCTGCGTCGCCGCCATCGCCTCGATGCAGGTGCGGATCGAGTTCACATAGACGTCCTGCGCGGTGAGCGACCAGCCGGAGGTCTGGCAATGGGTGCGCAGCGTGAGGCTCTTCTCCGACTTCGCGCCCAGATCCTTCATGAGCCGCGCCCATAAGAGGCGGGCGGCGCGCAGCTTCGCCACCTCCATGAAGAAATTCATGCCGATTGCGAAGAAGAAGGAGAGGCGCGGCGCGAAGGCGTCTATGTCGAGCCCGGCGGCCATGCCGGCGCGCACATATTCGACGCCGTCGGCGAGCGTGTAGCCGAGTTCGAGATCGGCGGAGGCGCCCGCCTCCTGCATGTGATAGCCCGAGATCGAGATCGAGTTGAATTTCGGCATATGCTTGCTGGCATATGCGAAGATGTCGGAGACAATGCGCATTGAGGGTGCGGGCGGATAGATATAGGTGTTGCGCACCATGAATTCTTTGAGGATGTCGTTCTGGATTGTGCCCGTGAGCTTGTCGGCGGAGACGCCCTGCTCTTCGGCCGCGACGATGAAGAGCGCGAGAACGGGCAAAACCGCGCCGTTCATGGTCATCGAGACGCTCATCTGATCGAGCGGAATGCCGTCGAAGAGCGTGCGCATGTCATAGATCGAGTCGATCGCGACGCCCGCCATGCCGACGTCGCCCGAAACGCGCGGATGGTCGGAATCATAGCCGCGATGCGTCGCGAGATCGAAGGCGACCGAGAGGCCCTTTTGCCCGGCGGCGAGATTGCGCCGATAGAAGGCGTTTGAGTTTTCCGCCGTGGAGAAGCCCGCATATTGCCGGATGGTCCAGGGCTGGGCGACATACATGGTCGGGTAGGGGCCGCGCACGAATGGCGCGAGGCCCGGATAGGACTGCGCGAAATCGAGCCCGTCCCTGTCCGCGCCCGCATAGAGGTTCTTCACCTCGATCCCCTCGGGCGTCAGCCAGCGCCGCGGCTCCGGCGTCGGCGGCGGCGCCTTGGCGGGCGCGAAGGGGACCTGGGAGAAATCGGGTATGGAGGCCATGGCTCTCGCGCGTCTTTGGAATGATCGGGGCGGCCAGCGGGCCGAAGGCCTGTCTTAACAGCCGGCGTCCCGGCGGGAAAGGCGCCGCCCCCGCGGCGAAAGGCGCGCGGCGAGGACAAGGAGGCGGGCATGATCAGGGCGGGAAATCTCTTCGCGCAAATTCCGGCGCGGGCGGAGCAGGAGGCGGTTTCGTTCCTCGCCGAGACGGCGGGCGCGCGCATCGAGCGGATCGTCTCCGCCGGCCAGGCGAGTCCGCCGGGATTTTGGTACGACCAGGCCGAGACGGAATGGGTGGTCCTACTTTCCGGGAGCGCCGCCTTGCGCTTAGAAAGCGAGCCCGAGCCGCGCGTGCTCGCTCCCGGCGATTGGCTCGAAATCCCCGCCCACGCCCGGCATCGCGTCGACTGGACCGACGCCCAGCGGCCAACCGTTTGGCTTGCCGTGCATCTTGCGGCGTGATCAGGGCGCAGAAGATCTCAAGGCACGAGCGCGTCGAGATGCGGCAGAAGCTCGACGCTCTCCTGCTCATTGGGATCGGTGCGCGCGACGACGGCGACCGCCGGCCCGCTCCCCGTGTTGACGGGAAGATGCGGGACATTGGCCCCGACATAGACGAAGTCGCCGGCGCGCGTCTCGACCCTGTTTTCGAGCCGCTCCCCGTAATAGGTCGTCGCCTCGCCCGCGATCATGTAGATCGCCGTCTCGTGCGACAGATGCTTATGCGCCTTGGCGCGCGCGCCGGGCGGGATCGTCAAGAGCTCGAGATAAATGCCCGTCGCGCCGACGCTCTGCGTGGAAATGCCGGGCTTGAAGCTCAACCCCTGCTTGCCGGTGACGTTGTCACAGGCGCGAATGACCGCGCAGGGTATAGGCTTCTCCTTAGGGGGTGCTGGGGCGTTCATCGGGCCTCCTGGGTTCGCAGGGCGGGGACTGCGAGAGATGCGCCGCGCGAAGCGGCAGCGCGACATCCCCATCCATGGCCTGCGTCAACGGCGACAGTTGCAGCTTACGCGCAAGCAATCCAGATTCGAAGGCGATCAAGATGCGCGCGCTGGGCGCCTCGGCCGAGGGTCGAGTGGGGCCAGCCCAGCGCGAGGAGAGACGAGCATGACCACGAAGGAGCACATCATCCGCACCCTGGGCTATACGGCGGTCTTCGTCGTCTTCGTCGTGACCTCGTTTTATTTCATCGCGACGCTGCCCAATGAGGATCAGCAAAAAATCACCTGGGTGAAATAGGCGAAGTCTATTGCGGCGCCCCTATTCCCCGAGCCGTCAACCGCATTATGGCTGACATGATTTGGGCAAATAAGCTTTCAGCGGATTGGGCTGAGGACAGAACGCCGGTTTCTGCGAATAAAACGACCAAAGAAAAACCCCGAGCCTTCCGGCCCGGGGTTGCAAATCTCGCTCTTGGCGTAGGGATTTAGAAATCCATTCCGCCCATGCCGCCGCCGCCCGGCATCGGGGGCGCGTCCTTCTTCGGGGCGTCGACGATCGTGGCTTCCGTCGTGATGACGAGGCCGGCGATCGAGGCCGCGTCCTGCAGCGCCGTGCGGACGACCTTGGTCGGGTCGATGATGCCGAGCTTGATCAGATCGCCGTATTCGCCCTTCTGCGCGTCGAAGCCGAAGCCGTACTCCGCGCCTTCGATGATCTTGCCGACCACCACGGCGCCGTCGCCGCCGGCGTTGTCGACGATCTGGCGGGCCGGCCATTGAATGGCGCGGCGCACGATGTCGACGCCGGTCTTCTGGTCCGAATTGGCCGTCTTCACATCGACGAGCGCCGGGATGGCGCGCAGCAGCGCCACGCCGCCGCCGGGCGAGATGCCCTCTTCGACCGCGGCGCGCGTCGCATTGAGCGCGTCGTCGACACGGTCCTTCTTCTCCTTGACCTCGACCTCGGTCGCGCCGCCGACGCGGATCACCGCGACGCCGCCCGCGAGCTTGGCCAGACGCTCCTGGAGCTTCTCGCGGTCGTAGTCCGAGGTCGTCTCCTCGATCTGCTCCTTGATCTGAACGACGCGGCCCTCGATGTCCTTCTTGGCGCCGGCGCCGTCGATGACCGTGGTGTTCTCCTTCTCGATCTTGACGCGCTTGGCGCGGCCGAGCTGGCCGAGCGTCACGTTCTCGAGCTTCACGCCCAGATCCTCGGAGATCACCTCGCCGCCCGTGAGAATGGCGATGTCCTCGAGCATGGCCTTGCGGCGATCGCCGAAGCCCGGGGCCTTCACGGCCGCGATCTTGAGGCCGCCGCGCAGCTTGTTCACGACGAGCGTGGCCAGAGCCTCGCCCTCGACGTCCTCGGCGATGATGAGCAGCGGCTTGCCCGTCTGCACGACCGCCTCGAGGATCGGCAACAGCGGCTGCAGCGTCGAGAGCTTCTTCTCGTGGATGAGGATGTAGGGGTCCTCAAGCTCGGCGACGAGGCGCTCGGCGTTGGTGATGAAGTAAGGCGAGAGATAGCCGCGATCGAACTGCAGGCCCTCGACGATGACGGTCTCGGTCTCGAGGCTCTTCGCCTCCTCGACCGTGATCACGCCCTCATTGCCGACCTTCTGCACGGCCTTGGCGATTTCCGAGCCGATGAAGGTGTCGCCATTTGCGGAGATCGTGCCGACCTGGGCGATCTCGTCGTTCGAGGTGACCTTCTTCGAATGGGTCTTGAGGTGGTTCACGACCGCCTCGACGCCCAGATCAATGCCGCGCTTCAGATCGAGCGGGTTCAATCCCGCGGCGACGGCCTTGGCGCCTTCCTTGGCGATGGCTGCGGCGAGCACCGTGGCGGTCGTCGTGCCGTCGCCGGCGAGGTCGTTCTGCTTCGAGGCGACCTCACGGACGAGCTGCGCGCCCAGATTCTCGAACTTGTCGGCGAGCTCGATCTCCTTGGCGACGGTGACGCCGTCCTTGGTGATGCGCGGGGCGCCGAAGCTCTTCTCGATCACGACGTTGCGGCCCTTCGGGCCAAGCGTGACCTTGACGGCGTTGGAAAGGATCTCGACGCCGCGCAAAATGCGGTCGCGCGCGTCCGAGGAGAAACGAATTTCTTTGGCGGCCATGTTGGGTCCACTCCGTTACGGGGATGTCTCTGGTTGCGGTGCGGGCGCGACTTAGTCGACGATCCCGAGAATGTCGCTCTCTTTCATGATGAGCAGATCTTCGCCGTCGATCTTCACCTCGGTGCCGGACCATTTGCCGAAAAGGATGCGGTCGCCAGCCTTGACGTCGAGGGGAACGAGCTTGCCGGATTCGTCGCGCGCGCCAGGGCCGACGGCGACGATCTTGCCTTCCTGGGGCTTCTCTTTGGCGGAGTCGGGAATGATGATCCCGCCCTTGGTCTTCTCTTCGCCTTCGAGCCGCTTGACGACGACGCGGTCGTGCAGGGGACGGAACGCCATGTTGCAATCTTCCTTCGATGCGCCGGCCGCCCGGGGAGAGCGCGCACGGCCAAGGGTCAACAGAAAGTGCTGCTGGCACTCGTCATCGATGAGTGCCAGCAGCGACGTCAGGGAGATAGGGGCGAGGGCGGCGGCTGTCAATGCAGTTCAGCGATCAAAATCGTCGAGAGTCGGTGCGCGCCCGTTCACCCGCGCCGCCGCGCGCGCAAAAAATGCGGTCCGGTGCGGCGGGAGAGACCCTTCGGACCCCCCAGGAAACGGCTCGAAATCGCCCCGAGATCGAGGTCCTCGACCTCCTCGAAGCCGAAGGCCCGGAGTTCCTCGACGAGCTCTGCGGACGGCGGGAAATAGATCATTGGCTCGCCGGCGGCGGCCGTGCGCGCGATGAGCGCCTCGACGCCGCCACGCCGGTCGGGGGGGTAGGCGTCCAGCGGCTCGGAATAGTCGAAGACGACCTCGCCGCCAGGGACTTGCGCGATGAATCCGAGCGTCGCCATCACGGAATCGCGCGTGAGATAGGGGACGACCCCAAGCCAGAAGAAGAAGGCGGGCGCGCTGGCGTCGAAGCCCTCCCGCTCCAGTCGCTTGGCCAGGCTCTCGCGCTCGAAGTCGACGGGAACGAAAGTGAGCGAGGGCGGCATGGCGAAGCCGGCCTCCGAGAGCCGCCGCCGCTTCCAGGCCTGTGTCGCCGGATGGTCGACCTCGAAGACGCACAAGCCACTTGCCGCATGCGGGTTGCGCAGCCCGAGGGTCTCGAGTTCCGGCGCCCAGCACGACCGCCTGGCGCACACCGCGCTCCACGGCCTCGGCCAGCGCCTCCTCGGCGAAGCGGCTGCGCGCGGCGATGAGCAGGCGCAGCGGCCGCAAGCTCTTGTCGCGCGCCCGCTCGTCGGCCTCGAGGCAGCCCTCGACGCCGAGAATCTCGCGCGCGAAGGGATCGCGAAAGACGCTACCCTTCTCCAGCAGCTGATGCGCGGCGCGATGCCCGGCGGCTCCGCGCGCGGTGAGGCTCGGCCGATCGTGCTTCATGCAAGCCGCTACGATCTAGACGCGACGACCTTAATCCCGCTTCACCCTCGTGCGCTTCAGCTCAGCGTCGCCTTGACGATCTTGTCGGGGTCCTTCACGGGCTCGCCGCGCTTGATCTTGTCGACATTGTCCATGCCGGCGGTCACCTCGCCCCAGACCGTATATTGCTTGTCGAGGAAGCGCGCGTCGGTGAAGCAGATGAAGAATTGCGAATTGGCCGTGTCGGGGTGCGAGGCGCGCGCCATCGAGCAGGTCCCGCGCACATGCGGCGCCACATTGAACTCCTGCGTGAGATTCGGATATTTCGAGCCACCCGTACCCGTGCCGTGCGGACAGCCGGTCTGGGCCATGAAGCCCTCGATGACGCGGTGGAAGACGATCCCGTCGTAAAATCCCTCGGAGACAAGCTGCTTGATGCGCGCCACATGGTTTGGCGCGAGGTCGGGACGCAATTTGATCGTCACGGGACCCTGTGTCGTCTCGAGCGTGAGCGTGTTGATTTCTTCTGACATGCGGTTTCCTTTGCGGATATGGTGTGAGCCCCCTCCCCAGCCTCCCCCGTTCGCGCGGGAGAGGGGGCGGATTCCGCCCTTCACCCGATTTTTCGCGAAACGCTGGCCGCCTCCCCTCGCGAATCGGGGGAGGGTGAGGGAGTAGGCCTGACCTCAGCTGTTGTCGTCGGCCATGCGCAGCTTGACGATCTTGTCTGGATTCGCCGGCGGCTCGCCGGGCTTGATCTGGTCGATGAACTCCATGCCGGAAACCACATTGCCCCAAACCGTATATTGCTCCTCGAGATAGCGCGCCGGGCCGAAGCAAATGAAAAACTGGCTGTTCGCCGAATTCTCGTCCTGGCCCCGCGCCATCCCCACGGTTCCGCGCAAAAATTTCTCCTTGGAGAACTCGGCCGGAATGTTCGGCAGCTTCGATTTGCCCATGCCGGTGCCGGTGGGATCGCCCGTCTGCGCCATGAAGCCCGGGATCACGCGGTGGAAGACGATGCCATCGTAGAAGTGTTCCCGGGCCAGCTTCTCGATCTGCGCGACGTGCTTGGGCGCCAAGTCCGGGCGCAGCTTGATGACGGTGCGGCCATAGACCGTGTCGAGATTGATGAGCTTGTCCTCGGCGCGGGCGGCGCCGGAGGCGAGGAGCGTCGCGGCGCCGGCGGCGCCCGCAACGAAACAGCGGCGGTCGATGGTCATCTTTCCTCCCGGTCTTTCATCTTCTGGAGCGCGTCTGTCGCGCGCTTGCTTCTGCATAAGCGGGTTTAAAGTCGGCCGACAGCCCTCTTCAAGGCGGCGATCGAGGCTTCCGGCGCGAAGGCGGAAACATCGCCGCCGAGCTTCGCGATTTGGCGCACGAGCGTCGCGTTGACGTGGCGCGCCTCCGGCGAGGCGGGAAGGAAGATCGTGCCGATGTCCGGCGCGAGCGCCGCATTCATCCCCGCCATGCTCATTTCATAGTCGAAATCGGCGCCGTCGCGCAAACCCCGCAGGATCGTTGCGGCGCCGAAGCCGCGCGCCGCCTCGACCGCGAGACCCTCGAAGGCCCGCGCCTCGAACTCGCAGGGCTTGTCGAGATCGAGCATGGCGCAGGCTTCGAGGATCAGCGCGATGCGCTCCTCGAGCAGCAGCAGCGGCGTCTTGCCCGGATGCGCGCCGACCGCGACGATAATCTTGTCGAAGAGCGCCGCGCCTTTTCGGATCACGTCGAGATGACCGAAGGTCAAAGGATCGAAGGTGCCGGGGTAGAGCGCGACGCGCGCAGGCGAGGTCATGACCCGATCATAGGCGATTTCCGACGCCGCAGCGATATCGTCGGGATTGCTCATTTCGCGTCCTCCTCGAGCCCCACGCCCTTGCCGATGAAGCGCAGCGTGTAGCCGTTCCGGTAAGGAAGATCGGCCGGGACGACCCCCGCCTGGACCATCTTGTCGAAGAAGCTTTTCATGCGCGCGTCGGTCATCACGCCGATTCCCAGGGTCTTGGCGTCGCCCGAGTTGACGACGCCCCTCTCCTTCATCTTGGCGATCGAGAAGGCGATGAGATCGTCCGTCATCTCGGGATTGTCGCGCTTGATCAGCGCATTGGCGGCGCGGTTATCGCCATTGAGATAATTGCGCCAGCCAATGATCGAGGCGTCGACGAAGCGCTGCACGAGGTCGGGGTTTTTGGCGATGGTGTCGGCGCGCGCCTCGATCATCGTCGAATAGCTGTCATAGCCGTAGTCAGCGAGGAGGAAGACATTGGGCTTGAAGCCGCCCTGCCGCTCGATCTGGAACGGCTCCGAGGTCAATAATCCCTGCTGGATCGAGTTCTTGTCGGCGATGAAGGGCGCTGGGTTGAAGCCATAGGGCTTCACCCTCTCCTCGCGGAAGCCATACTCCTTCTTCAGCCACTGAAAGACCGAAACCAGCGTGTCGCCGGCGATGAAGGCGGTCGGCGCTTTTGGAAGATCCTCGAAACGGTCGTAGCCCATGCTCGGATGCGACATGAGGATCGCCGGATCAATCTGAAAGAGGCTCGCGACCTCGACGACGGGGATTTTCTGCTTCACCGCGTCGAAGGTCTGGATGAGGTTCCCGCCCATGGCGAAATCGACGCGGCCCGCGGCGAGCAGCAGCCGCGCGTTCATCTGCGGGCCGCCCTGCAAGATGCGCACGTCAAGCCCGTAGCGGGTGTAGGTGCCGTCGGCGACCGCCTGATAGAAGCCGCCGTGCTCGGCCTGCGCCCGCCAGTTCGTGGCGAAGCTCACCTTGTCGAGCGCGTGCGCTGGAGCGAGGCCGGCGAAGAGGAAAAGGAGCAGCAGAGCGAGCAGGCGGCGGGGCATGGGGATCTTCTTGGTTGGGCTGGTAGGCTAGCCCGGCTCTCGACACGGTTTTGGTGACGCCGCTAGCTCTGGAGCGCCTTACATCTCATCGCGGCGAGCATGGCGAGGGGCCGGGCTTTGTCAAGGACGCGCTTAACGCGCGGACGAGGCGTTCGGCCTGTCGCCGCACCGTTACTAAAGCCGCCGCCCCCATCCGGCGGTCTTCGACCGCCAACCTCCCCGCCAAGGGGAGGTATTTCGCCTCACCGCGCAAATTCGCTGCCTTTGCCCGACCGCCCTGACCCAGGCCCGCTCCCTCCTGGAACCTCCTCCCCGAAGCGTGTAAAGCATCGCGCGAATCCGAAAAGCCAGCCGTCCCTCCGGGAGAGAACACATGGCCCTCGTCACGCTCCGCCAATTGCTCGACCACGCCGCCGAACACGACTACGGCGTTCCCGCCTTCAATATCAACAACATGGAGCAGGGGCTGGCCGTGCTGGAGGCGGCGTCGTCGGTCGATGCGCCGGTCATCATCCAGGCCTCGCGCGGCGCGCGCTCCTATGCAAACGACACGATGCTCGCGAAGATGATCGAGGCGCTCGTGATCATGTATCCCGAGATACCGATCGTCATGCATCAGGACCATGGCAATAGCGAAGCGACCTGCGCCTCGGCGATCCGCTTCGGCTTCTCCTCGGTGATGATGGACGGCTCGCTGGAGGCCGACGGCAAGACGCCGGCGAATTACGACTATAACGTCAAGGTCACGAAGAACGTCGTCGATCTCTCCCATTGGGTCGGCGCGTCGGTCGAGGGCGAACTCGGTGTGCTCGGCTCGCTCGAGACCGGCGAGGGTGAGAAGGAGGACGGTCACGGCGCCGAGGGCAAGCTCTCGCACGACCAGCTCCTGACCGACCCGGGCCAGGCCGTCGATTTCGTCGCCAAGACCAAGGTCGATGCGCTCGCCATCGCCATGGGCACCTCGCATGGCGCCTATAAGTTCTCGCGCAAGCCAGATGGCGCGATCCTAGCGATGAAGGTCGTCGAGGAGATCCACCGCCGCTGCCAAGCACGCATCTCGTCATGCACGGCTCCTCCTCCGTGCCGCAGGACCTCCAGGACGCCTTCAACGCGGCAGGCGGCGAGATGCCGCAGACCTGGGGCGTGCCGGTCGAAGAGATCCAGCACGGGATCAAGTTCGGCGTTCGCAAGATCAACATCGACACGGATTGCCGCATCGCCATGACGGCGGCGATCCGCGCGACGCTCGGCAAGAACAAGGGCGAGTTCGACCCGCGCAAATATCTGAAGCCGGCGCAGGAGGCGATGAAGAAGGTCTGCAAGCAGCGCTACGAGGAGTTCGGCGCGGCGGGCCAGGCCAACAAGATCAAGCCGATCCCGCTCGCCGAGATGGCCAAGCTCTATGCGGCGGGCAAGCTTGATCCGCGGATCGCGGGCTAGGCGACATCTTCGCATCGCATTCTAGCAGAGGCGCGTCTTCGTCGGCACGCCTCTGCCGTCGGCAAGACCTCGCCCGCCGGATCGGAGCAAGTAAGCTCAGACCGTTCCCTCGTCTAGCAACACATTGAAACCGCCGACGATCGAGCGCTTGCCGTCGGGGCATCCCCTCCGGCTTCACTTCGCGCCCCTCCTGCAGCTTGTTGTGCGCGGCGTCGCGGAGCGCTTTGGAAGCCGCCGATTTTAGCCCGAAGCCTTGCCTGTCCGTCCAGGCGGCGCAAACTTTGCTAACGCTTAGCACTAACCTGGAGTTACAAAATGGCAACACCGACTTCATACGTATACGAATTTGAGCGTCGTTGAGGACGCTCTGGTCGCAGCCTTACATAGACCCGTGCTGACTTCTGACTGAAAGCGCGCGCATGCCTCCGGGGCCGTTGCTGTAGCCCCATTGTTGGACGAATTTGATACGGCGCAGGGGCATTAATGGCGCGGTTGACAACTGAATTTGTCACGATGTATCATTTTTTCATGCAATTCTTCATTCTCCAGCAAGTATAGTTCCAATGCATTCCCCTAATTTAGGTAACGGACCTTTGCGGTTCATGTCGGGTGTTACACAGGGGTCGTATGCGCCATGCAAAACGTGACAGGCCATTCAACAACGATCGAATTGGCAAAAGAAAATTTCAAGTTTTCAAGCGGGCATTTCACTATATTTTCTGCAGAGGATCGCGAAAATTTTCACGGCCACAACTTCACTGCCGCCGTGGAGTTGGACATAATGGTCAGTGCCGACGGGATGAGCGTCGATTACGGAATGGCGAAATGCGAGATCGAGCGGCTGTGCAGTTCGTTGGACGAATACTTTCTGCTGCCCGAACGATCGCCGTATCTTAAGGTCGTGCGTGCGAATGGCAAGGTGATTGCGCAATTCGGCGACGAAACCCTGGTTTTTCTGGAACGAGACGTGAGGATTTTACCTCTAGCCAATGTGACCGTCGAGGAGCTGGCTAAGTATTTCTGTCACGAACTTCATTCGATCTTCTGCGCACAGGCGGGCCTTCCCATCGTGCGCATCAAGGTGAAGATCGGCTCCGGACCGGGACAATCGGGGAGCCGGGAATGGAAGCAGACTTGCAAAACCTAAGCGCCGATCGACTTGCGGTCGTCACGGGGGCCAGCCGCGGCATCGGACTCTGCGACGGCTCAAATTTTTCGCTCCAAGGGCTGGGACGTGGTCAACATCTCGCGAAGTGCGTGCGCCGAGCCGGGGGTGGCCAATCTCTGCGCCGACCTTGCCGATCTTGCCTCGTTGAGGGCGAGTTTCGAAGGTCTGGAGCAGTCCATCCGAAACGCAAGCCAGGCGTGCGTCGTTCATAACGCCGCGCATATGCGGCGCGACAATTACAAATCCCTCGACGCCGAAGCGTTGATGGGCGTCCTGTCGATTAATGTGGCCGCGCCGCAATGCATTAATCAGGTCTTGATTCCATGGCTGCCCCCGTCGTCATCGGTGATCTTCGTGGGATCGACCCTGTCCGAAAAAGGCGCTCCCAACGTCCTTTCTTACGTTACGTCCAAACACGCGCTGGCGGGACTAATGCGCGCCACCTGTCAGGATCTCGAAAATGCTGGCATTCATTGCTGCTTGGTGGCGCCCGGCTTCACGGACACGGAAATGCTGCGCGGCGAGCGCAGCCGCGGAGAGGCGAATTTCGATTTCGTCATGGACAAGCTGCTAATGAAGCGATTGATCGCTCCTGCCGAGATTGCGCAAGTCATTTATTTCTGCGCGCTCAACCCCGTGTTCAACGGGGCGGTCATGCACGCGAATTCTTGGTCAAAAGGACTGACTGACAACCTCTCCCGGAGGCAGCGTGTCCTTGGTGGCGAAACCGGATGTCGCCGAAACGCAGAATCTCGGATTTCGGCGAGGACCGTCCGCGCCGCATAACTATCTAGCTAATTTATAAGATTTCGCGCCAGGACTTAGGGCCCGCACGTAAGGTCCGTCGCGGGATCTTTATCGCCAAGTCATGGGAAAGGGTAGAGCGAAGCGCGCCATTTGCGCCCCCTGGCCTAGATAAACTCCGAGTTCCCCTCGGAGGTAGCCATGATCGTCAATGACTGCACCGCTCTGGTCACGGTCGGCGAATTGCGGAATTGGCCGCGCGCTCGTCGCGGCCCTGCTCGAAGCGGGCGCGCGGAAAGTCTACGCGACAGGGCGCGACCCCAGAAAACTGCCAGGGTTTGACGGGGCCGGCGCGGGCCGCGTCGCATCTCTCCGGCTCGACGTCACCAGGGCCGAGGACATCGCCGCGGCGGCGCGCGTGGCGCGGGACGTCACGCTGCTTGTCAACAACGCCGGCGTTCTCGAGCTCGGGGACGCCGCGGAAACCTCGGCGGATTCGCTGCGCCGCGTCTTCGAGGTGAATGTCGTGGGCGTTCTCGAAACCGCCCGCGCCTTCGCCTCGGTCATCGAGCTCAACGGCGGCGGCGCCATCGCCAATGTCATTTCCGTCGCCGCCTTCGCGAGCATGCCGGGCTTCGCCGCCTATTGCGCCTCGAAAGCCGCGAGCTGGTCCTTGACGCAGGGGCTTCGTGGAAGCCTCGCGAAGAAGGGCGTCGCCGTTCATGCGATCTTTCCCGGTCCGATCGATACCGACATGGCGGCGGGCATTTCCATGGACAAGACGAGTCCCGAGGCCTGCGCCCGCGCGATCGTGGCTGGAATTGAAGCCGGCGTGGAGGACATTTTCCCAGATCCGATGGCGGCCCGTATCGCGAAGGCCTGGGCGGAGAACCCGCGGCGGGTCGAGAAGGAGCTCGCCTTGCTATAGCGCCGGCGATGGCGGGCGCCGCGCTTGGCTGCTATAGGGGCGCGCGGTCCGTCTTCGCCGGGAGCCGGCCACCCCAAGATGCAAGGAGGAGCGCTTGTCCGATCTTCTCATCGCGCCCTCGATCCTGACCGCCGACTTCGCCCGTACTCGGCGAGGAGGTGTCCGATGTCGTCGCGGCCGGTGCGGACTGGATCCACCTCGACGTTATTGACGGGCATTTCGCCCCGAACATCACCTTCGGACCCGCGCTCATAAAATCACTGCGGCAGGTTATCAGTAAACCATTCGATGCTCATCTAATGATTGCTCCAGCCGACCCCTTTCTCGCCGCCTTTGCCGAGGCGGGCGCCGACCTCATCACCGTGCACGCCGAGGCGGGACCGCATCTGGACCGCACGCTCCAGACGATCCGCGGGCTTGGAAAGAAGGTCGGCGTCTCGCTCAATCCAGGGACGAACGAGCGGGCGCTGGACTATGTGCTCGACGCCGTGGATTTGATCCTCGTGATGACCGTCAACCCGGGTTTCGGTGGGCAGAGCTTCATCCCCTCCCAGCTCGAAAAGATCCGCCGCATTCGCGAGATGATTGGCTGCCGGCCCATTCATCTCGAGGTCGACGGCGGCGTCTCGCCGAAAACCATCGCCGCGGTCGTCGAGGCGGGCGCCGATGTCGTTGTCGCAGGTTCGGCGGTCTTCGACGGCGGCGGCAGAGCGAGCTACGCGAAGAACAT
This sequence comes from uncultured Alphaproteobacteria bacterium, assembly GCA_963808525.1. Lineage (GTDB taxonomy): Bacteria > Pseudomonadota > Alphaproteobacteria > Rhizobiales > Beijerinckiaceae > Methylocystis. Next base: position 130,470 of record CAWEGE010000016.1, on the reverse strand, counting down.
CGCCGCCTTGCGGTCGGCGGCGGCGATCGCCGGCGCGATTCCCGCTTAGGCTTGCTCGGAAGGGCTTCTCGGGCTGTTGCCTCGGCGCACGCCCGGTCTTAAGGGTATCGCCCGCGACGGCGACCCCGTCGCGGCGTTGGGGCGTCGCCAAGTGGTAAGGCAGCGGATTTTGATTCCGCCATACGGAGGTTCGAATCCTCCCGCCCCAGCCATGCATTGCCCGGGTCCGCAGACTTCGCCGCTGAAGGCGCAGAGGGCCGGATTCCCCGAGGCTTTGCGAGACCGAAGATCGGAGACCGTCGGAGGCGGGGTCTCCGGGCTGGATTTCCGGCTTCGGTCTGCAATGCTGGATTGCGGATCTCCAGAATTTGGCTTGTCGATTTCCGCCGAGATTTGACCCGGGATTTCCATTGAGAAATGACCCGGGTCGATGATGGTTTGAGGGTCAGGCGTTCGTCAAGGTGCTAGATTTCTCCTTGGCGGCTTTCGCCGAGCTGTTCTTGAAGCGGAAGCTGTCGTTTCCGGTTTAGAGGCTGCGCCAGCGGCGGGTGAGCCGATCTAGCGGCGCCGTGGTCATCTCGGGGTCGCCGAACACGGCGGCCCATTCGCCGAAGCTGGGGTTGGTGGTGATGATGACGCTGGTTCGCTCTTAGAGCTTGCTCAGCAGTGAAAGAGCAAGGCGTCGCAATTCGTGCGAGGAACGCCCGGCCGCTTTGGCTGGGTCTTTCGCATGGACGCACGGGCAAAGGCGCCTAGAACACATCGCGCTGAGGTCAGAAGGTAACTTTCCGAGGGAGCGAAACTCGCGTCGCTTCGCGAAGGCGGCAAGAGCTATTGCCTCGTGTCACGAGATAGGCTAGTTTGGTCTGACCGAGAGATGACGCGTCAGTGGCTTTGCGTAACGCGTCGGAGACCTCCGCAACCGGGGTTCCATGTTGCGGAATTTAGCGACGCGGCACCGAGCAGGGCGTTGCGGGCGGGAACCGGTCGTCGGCCCATCGATGAGTCAAAGGGAGCAACTTCGTCGAAAGCGAGAACGCCGATGAATAGGCTGCCATGCATCTGTTTGGTCATCTGTCTGAGCTCCGCCGCCCCGACGGTCCGCGCGCAGGACTATGGTGACGACGCGCGCCACTCCTACCTCTCTGGGGAGCATTCCTATCCCTATGCATATCAGCGCCACGTCGAGAGGCGGTCGCCCGACTATGGCTATCAACATCCGGCCAACGGCTACGCCTATCCCTCTGAAAATGGCGAACATTATTCGCCGTACACCTATGGCGATCATGATCGCTGAAAACTCGAGCGAGACAGCAAGCTTCCGTCTCGGCTCCGGCCGCAGGATGGATCCTTCAAAGGGCGGATGCGAGTTCCTCGAAGAGACTGACCGCATGAAGCGCTATGGCCTCCAGTCTAGCGCCGCGGTGGGCGATGCGTCGATCCGACGCATTCACGGGGAGCGTGCGTGCTGGCTCTAACTGAAATTTAGATATATCGTGGTACGAAGTATATCGGCGGGTAACCCGCGCAATCGGGGAGAATGCAGCCATGAAGATTGCCGAAGAGATATCTGGACAGATGATGACGGAAAGGCTGGCGGCGGCAATCGCGCCCAAGCTTTCTGCCATTCAGTCGCTCGTGAAAAAACACGGGAGCAGCGCCCTGGAGACACTGGACGCCGTGCTGAAAGCCGCGGAGGAAGCCCCTCCCAGGCTGGTGGCGGCCACGATGGCCGGGATCCTGGCGTTCAGCATTGGCTTCGTCGAATTGGTCATCAGACTATTCGGATGACCTCACGATGAGCGCCGGCGTGCCTGCCCGCGCGCCGGCGAGCGCGTAAGCCCCCGCGCTGCCGAGACTGCAGTCGCTAGACAGTGGTCTCAACCTCGGGGTTTTCCCGCTCCTATTTGACGACGAGAACGGGGCATTTGGCGAGCTGAACGATGCGGTCGGCCCGGCTGCCGATGAGGCGTTCATAGAGCGCCGAATGGCCGACGGCCCCGATCACCAGCAGATCGGCCTTAAGATCCTCCGCAAGCCTCACGATATCCCGAACGGGATGGCCTTTGAGCACATGCGTCTTGAGCTTCACCTGCTCGGCGTCGGCCATGGCTCGGGAATGTTTGAGCAGTCCCTGGATGCGGTGCGCGGTCCTCTCATCCTGTTCCTCGACCTCCTGCACGAACTCGGGCATGTAGGGAATTTCCTCGACGCACACCATGTGAAGCTCGGCGCCATTCTCCTTGGCGAGGGCAATCGCCATCGCAAAGGAACGAAGTCCGGTTTCGGAACCGTCATTGGCGTTTAGGATTCTGGCGAACATTCGGGCCTCCTCGGGTTCTAAGAGTTTTCTTCCGGCTGCCCCTTGGGGAGCAGATGGGTGGGCAGAAAGTAGATGTTCGCGACGATGGTGGGAATGACCGCCGTCGTAATAACCGCGGCGACGAGGCTTGAATATTGTGACGCGTCGATGATGCCGTGCTTGAGACCGAATAGCGCTGCGATCGTGCCAAAGGTCAAGCCAGTCGACATCAGCAGGCTCGTGTACATCGCCTCCTGCGTCGTCGAGCCGAAATACTTCGCCACCGGAAAGATGCCGCCGGTCTTGGTGAGCACCTTGATGATGAAGAAGAAGACGGTGGCGCCCGGCGCGGCGATCAGCGCCGGCACCGAGACGAGCGAGCCCACTAAAATAAAGAAAAATGGCGTGAGCAGCCCGAACGTCAATGTGCGTAGTCGTCTCATCAGCGCGTGGTCGCCGCCGACGCTACCGGCGAGCACTATGCCGACGACATAGCCGCCTAGCACAGCTTCGCTGTCCGCCCAGGTGGCCAGCGCGGCCCCGCCGAGAAGGCACAGCAGTAGAAACTTCGTCTCCAGTTCCGACAGGAGGCCGCCGAAGCGGGCGAAAACCAATTTCGCGACCCTAGGGAGCACGAACAGCAGGGCCCCGGCGGCGATTACGGCGATCGCCGTCCTGATCGTGAACGGAGTGAAGGTCAGTCCGAGCATTAATACCGTCGAGACGTCGGTGACGAAGGTCGATATCAGAAGCGTCTTGCCATATTCGACCTTGTTAAAGCCGAATTCGAGCATCACCGCATAAACCACCGCCGCCGAGGTCGTGGACATGGCGAGGCCCGCGAGCCAGCTCGCGGTGGAGCCCCAGCCTAAAAAATAATGAGCGCCGGCCGCGCAGAGCAGGAAGGGCGCGAGGAAGCTTGCGAAGCCGACGGCGCCGGCCTCCTTCCATTTCGCCTTTAGAGCCTCCGGCTCGATCTCGGCTCCGGCGAGAAAGGTCAACAACACCGCGCCGACCGTCGAAAGGACCTTGATCCAGCTGGCGTCGGCGCCCATGACCTCCGAGCCGAGAAGGAGTTGCGCCAGAACCCCGATCAGGATTTCCATCAGAGCGGCGGAGACGCGGAATGTATAGGAGAGAAGGCCGGCGATCAGCGCCAGCGCGATCCATAGAGCGGCGATGGATAGAGTGGCTGTCATGCTAATTCCTTCGGCTAGCTGGTCGTTCGCGATTATTGTGGGCGGCAAGCCTTTGTCACAACGAACAGGGCCCCCGCCGCCGGACCCAAGATCCACTCCCGCCGGGCAGGACGACATCCTCGTCCATCGGCTCTCGACGCGAAGCCGCTGCGGACGGCGCTTCGCGGGACGCGCGCCCTGAAACCTCGTTCTATCTCGTACTACGATATACATAGGCTTGCTGCAACCCTCCGATGGACCCGTCGCCACAAAACCGAAAGAGGCAAAAGGTGACGGCGCTCGTCCTCATTCCGGCACGACGCAGCGCGGCCCCGCATCGTGGTCTGGGCCGACGAGATTGGCTTTGACGATTTCGTCGGCCCTGGCTTTTCCGCGCGCGAGATCGTCGTCATAGATGTTCGTCTTATATTCGGGCGCGGCGGTCGTGGCCTGCGAGGCGTCGACCGGCGTCTGATCGTCGCTCACGTCGATTGTGGTGACGGTGGAGAGGCCGGGACGCAGGGGTTCTTTCGCGAGTTCGTCGGCGTGCAAGGAAATGCGCACGGGCACGCGCTGCACGATGTGGATGAAGTTGCCGGTGGCGTTGTCGGGCGGCAGCAGCGCGAAGACGCTGCCCGTGCCCGGCACGAGGCCTTCGACCTTGCCGTGATAGACGACCTTGCGGCCATAGAGATCGGCGACGATCGTCGCGTTCTGGCCGGGCCGCACGCGCTGCAGGTCGTTTTCCCAAAGATTGGCTTCAACCCAGAGATGATCGAGCGGGACGATCGTCATGACCTGATCGCCGGGCTTCACGCGATCGCCGACCTGCGCCTTGCGCTTCGCGACGAAGCCCGAGGCCGGCGCTCTGATGCGCTGGCGCGCATATTCGATGAAGGCGTCGAGATATTTCGCGCGCCCTGCGAGAATGTCCGGGTGGTTCGATCGCGTCACGCCGCCGACTTGCGCCTCGAAGGATTGCGTGTCGGCGCGCGCCTCGCGCACGTCCGCCTCGGCCGAGGCGAGCGTGTCGGCGGCGTTCTGCAGCACCTGTTGCGACACGGAGCCGGAGGGCGCCGCCTGCTGATAGCGCGCGTAGTCGTGGCGGAGTTTGTCGCGCAGCGCAATGCGCGAAAGAATGCGCTCGCAAGCGCGGCGACGGTTCTCGAAGAGCGCGCCGACCGAGCGTACGGCGCGTGAGAGATCCGCCTCGGCTTGCGCGAGCCCGGCGCTGGCCCGCTGCGCGTCGAGCTGCATGACCAGATCGCCCAGCTTCAGATTTTGCGTTTCTTCGAAGAGCACCCGCGTCACGACGCCGGTCGCGTCGGCATAGACAGGGATGAGGTTGCCGGTGACGAAGGCGTTGTCGGTCTGGACGACATAGCGATCGACCGCCCGCCATCTGAGGAGAAAGTAGATCGCGACGAGGCCGGCGATCAGCGCGACGAGCGCGAGACCGACATTGCGGCGCGTCCTGATCTGCCGGCGAGTGAGCGCTTTGGATTTTTTGACCCCCGAACCACTCGGCGCGGCGGCGGCGACGCCCTCTTGCTGCTCGGTCACGCTATCCGCCTCCCAGCGATTCGATGAAATTGACGTAAGGGTTTAGAGCGTCGTCCTCCGGCGAAGGCGGAGGGAAGACCGGGTTTGGTCCCAGCTCATAGCCGCCGCCGAGGCTCTGAATCAGATCGACTTGCGCCGAGAGCATGTCCGCCTCGAGCGCGTGCAGAAAATAGCCCGCCTCGAAGGCGTCGTGAGCGAGCTCCAGGATTTCCCGCCGATCTTTGAGCCCGGAGTTCCAGCGGCTCCTGGCGAGCGCCAGCTTTTCGCGCGCTTCGGCGACGAGGCGCTTCTGCGCGCCCACAACCGTGCCGGTCTGCCGCACGTTGACGAGGCTGTCGGCGACCTGCTGCGCGGCGCGCAGCAGCGTCTCGTTATATTCATCGACCGCCTCGTCATATTCCGAGCGGCGCTCTTCCAGCTTGCCGCGCAGCCTCCCGCCTTCGAACACGGGGAGATGGAATCCGGGCTGGACATAGTAGTTGAAGGCGGAGGCGCGGAAGAGATAGGTCGCGAGCTTGTCGATATGCGTCGAGTGCTGCGACGCCTGAAACTCCGGGAGGATCGAAAGGTCGACGCTCGGCATGAATTCCGCCTTGGCGCCGTGGATGCGCTCGGCCGCCGCCTCGGCGCGGTGCATGGCCGCGGCGAGATCGGGCCGATGCGCCAGCAGCTCGATCGGCAGCGTTTTCGGCAGTGGCGGAACGGGGGGAAGGCCGAGGCGGCCCTTGACCGCCACACCGCGCCCGGCGTCCGGCCCTTGTCCCCCGAGGCGCGCGAGCAGATCCTGCTGCAAGGCCAGCAGCGCTTCGACGCCGGCCTCGCGTTTTAAGGCAATCTCGAGATCGATGCGCGCGCTGGCGGTCGCATCCTCGATGTCGAGCCCGGTGCGGAAGCGCGTCTCCGCGACGGTCACCAGCTCCCGCCGCACTTTCGTCATCTCGCGCGCGAGCTCGAGCTGCCGGGCGGCGGCGACGCCTCGGAAATAGGCGCGCGCGACAGCGGTGGCGAGCAAGAGCTGCGTCTCGGCGAGCTCCGCCGTCTCCGCCGCCGTCTCTCCCAGCGCCGCATGCAGCGCCGCGCGGTTTTTCCCCCAGAAGTCGAACTCGTAATAGAAGTTCGGGATCAGATTGCCCGCGGTCTTTTCCTGGCCCGCAATGGCCGGATTGTAGGACGCCTCGACGCCATGCTTGGCGACGCGGTGCTGGACCATGTTCGTGTCGATTTTGAAGAAGGGCAGGAGGTTCGCGCCCTCGACTTCCGTAATGGCCTGGGCTTGATGCAGACGGTCGTAGACGCGCTTGAGATCCTGATTCTCCTCGAGCGCCGCCAGGATCAGACCATCAAGCTCATTGCTGCGGAACTGGCGCCACCAATCTGCGACGGGCCAGGCGCCGACCTCCTTCGACGCGGCGCGGCCCAGCGTGCGCTCCATGGCGGGCGGCGGCGCGAAGAGCGCCCGATCCTCGCTGCCGACGTTGCAGCCGGCGAGCGAGAGCGCCAACAAGGCCAGCCCAATTGAAGCGCGACGCCGGGTCATGCGGCGAGAGCCAAAATGCGCGCGTGCAGGGCGTCGATGTGGACGGCGTCGATCATGTCGGAGAGCTTTCCATGAGCTCCTCGGCCTCGAGATGCGCCTGATCGTCGCGCCGCCAGAAGGCGATCAGCGTCGGCTGCGCGAACCAGACGAGAAATCCCAGCGCGACGAAGACGACGGCGCCGAAGAGGAAGGCGTCGTTCATCCCGAGCAGCCACGACTGCTCATGCATCAGATTGCCGAGCTCGCGCGTGACCGCCGCGGGCTTCACGCCGGCGGCTTCGAGCTTCGCGGTGATTTGTCCCAAAAGGTCGAGCGAGGCGAATTGCCGGCCGCCGAGATGATCGGCGAGATCGAGCTGATGAAAAGGCGCGCGCCGGAACTGCACGGTGGCGAGCAGCGCGATGCCATAGGCGCCCGACACGGTGCGCAGCAGCGCAAGCTCCTCAGCCGCGCGAATGAGCTGCGCGCCGGCGAGCCCATGCATGGCGAGGCTGGCCAGCGGCGCGAAGAAAAAGGCGATGAAGAAGCCCCAGAAAAACACCGGCCAGGAAATCTGGTCGAACCAGGCGAGCCGGTCGAAGAGCCCGAACCAGGTGAAGGTGCCCGCAAGGCCGATGAAGTCGAAGAAGCTGAGCAGCCGCACGTCGACCGTCTTGTTGAGCTCGTGCAAAATGGCGACCATGGGCGCCGCGATGACGAACATCGAAAGATAGATCAGACCCGCGAGAGAGGAGGTGTAGCCGTTGAGGAGCTGCAATTGCCCCACGAAGACGGACAGCATCCCCTGAATGACGAGAAAGCCGAAGACCGAGCAGAAGGTCGCGATCGCGTAATTGCGATAGCGGAAGAGCCGCAGATCGAGCACCGGATGGCGTTCGCCGAGCTCCCAGATCACAAACAGGGGAAGGGCGATGACGACGACCGCGAGCGCGATTTGCAGAATGGGCGAGGCGAACCAGTCGAAGTCGTTGCCCATGTTGAAGATCGTCTGCGCGGCATAGACGATCGCCGTGAGCAGGACGACGCCCACGAAGTCGAAGCGCACGATGCGGCGGTGGACCGTGCGGCCGTAGAGCATGGCGCTCACGACTCCCGCGGCGATGAGGCCCGTGGCGATGTCGCTGTAAAACAGATAGCGCCAGCTCAGGAACTCCGCGTACCAGCCGCTCACGAAGACGCCGATCGTGAAAGGCGTCATGCTCAGCACGCCCCAAATGCCGGCGGCCCAAGTGCGCGAATGTTCGGGGAATTCCTTGAGCGCCAGCGATTGGGCGAGCGGCAAAGTCACGCCGCCGATGAAGCCGAGCAGGATGCGGGCCGGCAGGAACTGCCAAAGCGTCTCGCTCGTCGCGCAAATCCAGGCGACGAAGGCGTAAAGCAGCATGGCGACGACATAGACGCGGTAATCGCCGTAGCGTCCGGAAAACCAGCGCGCGAAGGGAAGCCCGAGCGCAATGCCGACCATGTGGTTGGTCGTCGCCCAGGAGCCGTAGCTCGGGGCGACGCCGCCAAGGCTCCCCGCAACATAAGGCACGCTGATCGTGTAGCCGGGAACGTTGGACAGAACGACGATCGTCCCCAACGCCAGCGTCGCCGTCAACAGCCACAGCCGCCAGCCACGCAAGGCCCTGTCCTCGTCGAAGGCTGCTGCGCTCACCATGCCCCTCAAGCCAAATGCAGCGCCCGCGGTCGGACGCTGTCTGTCGAGATATCCATTTGCCGCCCTCTACTGCTTCACGTCCGAGAGGCATCTGAGCGCCGGGTTAGCTTACTCGGTCGCATAATCGGCAAAGACGATCAGCCGCCACCTTATCGCCCTCTGTTCCTCGCTCTGCCGATGATGGTTTACGTGGGGCTAGGAGCCGTTGCGGGTCGCCACCATTTCGTGTCCACAACCATCACCGCGGTAAAAGCCGGCGTAAGGCGCCATTGATCCAGGTGAGTGAAGCTCTCCTTATGGAAGCTACTGCGTTTGTAAGAGGCCATGTCCCTAACCCGCGCTCTCCGCGCCTGCATGCCACTTCGAGAGCTTGATTCGCTGCGCGAGGCAAGCGATCGCTTGCCATTAGTAAGCGTCTCTATCGGAAGCACCTATCTCGTGCCACGAGATATGTCAACGCGTAATATGTTCAAATTGAGATTCCCCGTCCTCACGGCGTGTCAATTGGCCAAAGCCAGGAAGGGGGCGGGTGCAGGAATGCGCCGCCGCGAATACGAGCGGCATCAGCGACGCCAACCCCGGGAAAAGCCACAAAAAGCGAGTCCGGAAGCCGACGCTATTTTCTCACCTTGAACGGCTTCAGAAACGCATTTCTGAATTCCTGCAGCCGCTCGAAGTGGGCGAAAGCCAATGTAGAAAGAACTCGTTCCCCGCGCGGCGTAATATGCAGATGCGCCTTGCGGCCATCGGTTGGATCCGGCTTTCGCTGAACGAGCTTGGCCGCAACCAGGCGCGAAATAAGCTCGGTGGCGCTATTGTCGCGAATCATCAGCTGATTGGCCAGCGCTCCAACGGTGATGGGTTCACTCGAATTGAAAGTCTTGATGACTAGAAGCGCTTGATACCACTGGGTCGTGGCGCCCTGCGCCGCGGCGACCTGTTCACTGAACGCCAGAAAATTCCTCAGCGCCGCACGAAACTCTGCAAGGTCCGCGAGTTCCTCGTCCGTCAATTGTCTGGAACTTGTTTTGCTAGCGGATCCCATCGCGGCGGCCAATTGGACACGGGGAACTCCGTGCTCATGCTGTCTCTCAGCCTTAGGCTGGGCGTGGTCCTGCACGCGCGGCGAACTCTATCGCAACACGAGACTAATGCAACTCCGCGCAACAGGCAATTCGAGGAGTTCAAGGAGCACGCTCCTCCGACGCGAGCAGAACGGCAGAAGTTTCGTTTTTCAGGTGAACTTGCAGTTTCGCGCGATACTCCCTTGGAGTTCGCGCTCCGTGCGCCGCGACGATCGTAGCAAAGAAGATCTAGGTGTCGAACTCGCGCGCGCCCACAACGCAACATCGCCATGCCTCGACTTGCACGCAACAAAAGTTGCCGAAGCCAGAATTGTCATGAGATTCAATCCGGCTGCGTCGTTGTTCTCGACGCCACGCACATCGGCGAGGTGACGAGCAGCATCGCGACGAGAAAACGCAAGCCAATCGAGAGTTTATTTCAGAGACCAAACGAACGCGATGCTCCTTGTCTTCAGCGGGATCAATGTTGAACTCGCGGTCGCGGCTCTGAGCGAGATGAGGGGGGAGGCCGCGCGCGTTCGTTCTGAGGTGGACCTTGGCCGAAAAGCCGCCTCGCGAACGGCCAAGAGCGTCTTTCTGACTCCCGCTTTTCCGCCCGCTGCGCAGTAGTGGGCGCGCAGCATGGTGGAGTCGATAGTGTGCCGGAACGGTCTCGCGGTGGCCCAGCGAGTCCAGCAGCAGGTCCCACACTTCTGAGTGGCTCAATCGCAGAAACGAACGCGCCGGCAGATTGCGCCACAGCGTTCCAATCCTGGCGGTTCAGAAAACACCGTCAACAGGCCGACGATCCTCGGGAAGGAGTCTGGTCTCAATCAAAAATGATACGAAAGATGCCTATTCGGCATCGGTATAATCCGTGCGCGAACCTATCCTGCCTCCCTTCGACGAGCCGCCCTAAACGCCGTGTCTCCCGGACAGGGCCAAAGGTTCAAGACGCCCTAACCTACCTTCCCGGAGGAGGCGGCTTCCCCTCAAAACAGCCGTCATCCCCGTGAGTCGCCCGCCAAAAGGCGCTGTGGCCAGGGAGTTCCGATGGCTGCGGAGCGTGGCGTTGACAGTGGCCGGCGCGTTTCCACCATTTTCCCAGTTGGTCTCGGCGATCGACGGGCGTGAGACCGCCCTCGCGGAAAAACCAGTAAGCGCAACTCTTGCACAGCGTCATCGACGCGCCGTCGCGGTCCTGGGCATGCCACTCGCCGCAAAAGTCTTCGTAAGAGGTCTGGGCCCAGTGCGTCACCTCGTCGCGGCTCTCGCCCGGTCGCGGCGCCTGCAACCGACAGGCGCCGACATGGCTGGTAATGCGCCACCAAAAATGGCAGTCGCCACAGCGAGGACTTTGGGGCTTAGTTTCCGTCATGTGCTGGCTCGCTAATTTGGACGAGCGCGCGATCTGCGGGCGGCGGACTGGGTATCGACCAGCCGCCACCCAGGGCCACGAGCAGCGCGACATCCGCCTCGAGCCGACGCGTTCGAACCGCCAGGACCGCGCGCTGCGCCGCAAGCAGCGTGGTCTGCGAGTACACAACATCAAGATAGTTCGTCGCGCCGTCACGATAAAGCGTGAGCGAGATGTTCACCACTTTCTGCGCCGCGTTCGACGCTATGGACAAGCTTTGCTGCTCCTTGGCAAGCCAGCTCAAGTTGGAAAGAGCGTCCTCGACCTCCTGATAAGCCGAGAGAACCGTCGCGCGATAGCGAGCCGCCGTTTCAAGATAGGCGGCGTCGGCGCCGGCAAGGTCGGCGTTGCGCTGGCCCGCGTCGAAGATTGGCAGCGTTATCGTCGGACCCAGCGTCCAGATGCTGTTGCGGAAATTGAACAGGCTCAGGCCGGTGTCCTGCGTGCCTCCAGTCAGGTTAATCATGATGCGGGGGAAAAACGCCGCTTTGGCGACGCCGATTTGAGCGTTGGCGGCGGCGACCTGGCGTTCGGCGGCGGCGATGTCGGGCCGGCGCTCGAGAAGGTCGAGCGGAGCGCCTGGTGGAATTTTCGGCTCGAAGACAGAAAGCGAGGCGGGTGGGATGGTGAAGGATGACGCGGGCTTGCCAATGAGCGAAGCGATCGCGTGCTCCATCAACGCCCGACGCGATATCAGGTCCAGCAACTGCGCGCGTGTAGCTTCGAGCTGCGCCTGCGCTCGCGGTTCGTCGGCCGGCGCGCCGATTTTTCCAATCACGAGCGTCTTCGCCAGCGCGAAGGCCTGCGTATAGGACCGCACTGTGTCTGTGAGAAGTGAGACCTCGGAATCGAGACCGCGCAAAGCGACATAGTCGCGGGCGAGTTCGGCCTGCAGGCTCAGGCGCACGGATTCGAGCATCGCGGCGGCGCTCTCGCTGTTCGCGACGCTGGCGGCCACGGCGTTGCGTACCCGTCCCCAAAGGTCGATCTCGTAAGACGATTGCAGCGTCAGGAGATTGTTGCCGTAGTGATCCGGTTCATTGAGCGGGCGGTTGTCGGTCAGCTCGTTGAAGTAGCCCGGAATGGTGAAGGGCCGGTTGGATTTGCGAAACGGTCGATGCTGAGATTCCTTGTTGGCTGTGAGAGTGTTGACGAGATCGACGTGCGGCAGGAGGGCGGAGGCGACCTTGGCCGAGTAGGCTTGCGCCTGGTCAAAGGAGGCGACTGCCGCCGCGAGATTGGGATTGGCGGCGTCGACCTGCTCCTCGAGTTCATTGAGCACAGGGTCGCCGAGCGCGCACCACCAAGCGCCCCTCGGCAGGTCGTCTCGTGGGCGCGCTTCCTGCCAGCTTCCAAGCCCTCTGCCGCCCTCTTTGGTACTTGACCGGGACCTCGACCGGCGGCTGCGCATAAGGGGGGGCGAAATTGCAGCCTGAGAGCAGAAGCGCAACGACCAGAACCGAAAGGCGAAGGGTCGCTCGGCCCCGAGGCGCGTCTATCTGGCCCGGCGCAACCTCTTTCACTATTCCGCCTCCGCCTTGGCGCTCGGCTGGCTCTGAGCAATTCGAACCTCGTCGCCGTCGCTGAGGCTTTGCGGCGGGTTGAGGATCATGCGGTCGTCGAGCGAGGGGCCCGAGGAAATCTCGATTGTCGTGCCGAGATCTCGCACGATCGTGATCGGCTTGATTGTCACCCTGTTGTCCGCGCCGACGGTGGCGACGGCCAGCTCGTTCCTTTGAAAAAAGACAGCCGGTGCGGGAATGCGCCGAACGCCAGGTCGTCCCGGCAGCTTGAAGTGGACCTCGGCATAGGATCCCGGCAGCAGCAACCCTTCAGGATTGTCCGCAATAAGCTGCACGAGCAGAGAGCGGGAATTTTCCGCTATGGCGTTGGCGGTCGTCAGCACCTTGGCTGTGAACGGTCGGGTCGGAAATTGCGCCAGTTTCAACTCGGCGATCATCCCGATCTTGATCGACGCCGCGAAAGTCTGCGGCACGCCGACATAAATGCGCACCTGATGGATGTCGGCGACGGAGAAAAGCTCCTGCTTATTGTCCGGGCCCACCAATGCGCCGATGTCGACATTGCGCGCCGTGACGACGCCCGCGAAAGGCGCGGTGATCTGCAGAAAGCCAGTCAGCGCCTTGAGTCGGTCGACGTTGGCGCGCGCAGCTTCCGTCGCGGCGACCCTCGCGTTGTATTCGCCGCTCTTCTCGTCGGCGCTCTGCTGCGAGACGGCCGTCGAGGCGCGAAGCGACGACCAGCGCTGCGTCGTGATCTTTGCAAGCGCGAGCTCCGCCTCGGAGCGGGCCAATTCGCCCTTTGCTTGTTGAAGTTGCTGGTCGAGTTCGGGCGCCTCGACGGTCGCGAGCACTTCACCGGCCTTCACTCTGGCGCCGATGTCGTATTTCCAGTCACGGACATAGCCTTGAACACGCGCGCGGATGCGCGCGTCGAAGAAAGATTGGATGTTGCCGGGGAGAATGATCTCCTCCAAGGCGGGTCCCGGCTGCGGCGTGACGACTGCCACCGCGGGGATCGCGCCTTGCTTCGTCGCCTCGGTGAGTTGCCTCAAGTCCTTGTTGCGGCTGAAAACGCCCGCAGCCGCGACAGCCAGCGCGACGAGTGTGGCAAGCATCAAGCGACCCTTAGTTGACGAGGCGGCGCCGTCGTCTCGCTCTTCTTCTCTGTCGTCATCATGGATGTACAGTCCTCAACATCACACGCTCGACAACTCTTCGGAGCGCGCTTTGCGCGCGTGGACCAGCTTGAACACGACCGGCACAAAAAATAGCGTCGCAAAGGTCGCGCAAGATAGCCCCCCGATGACCGCGCGGCCCAGTGGCGCGTTCTGTTCGGCGCTGAGCGCCATGGGCAGCATGCCGAGAACCATCGCCAGCGCTGTCATCAGCACGGGACGGAAACGCATGTAGCCGGCTTGGAGCGCGGCGTGATGCGGGTCCACGCCCTCCGCTAGCTGCTCGCGAGCAAAGCTCACGACAAGAATGCTGTTGGCGGTCGCGACGCCCATGCACATGATGGCGCCGAGGAGCGCCGGCACGGACAGCGTGGTGAAGCTCAGGAACAAGATCCAGACGATGCCCGCAAGCGCGGTTGGCAGCGCGCGTAATAATGACGAAAGGGTCGAGCCAGGACTGGAAATTGACGACGATGAGCAGATAGATCAAGATCACCGCCAGCGCGAGGCCGCCGAAGAGTTGCGTGTAAGCGCTCGTCATGGTCACCACTTGCCCTCTCAGCACGACGCTCGACCCGCGCGGCGCCTCGCTTTCGTGGCTCTGGAGGATCGCTTCGATGTCGCTCGCGATGGCGCCCAGGTCACGCGATGATTCGTCGCATAAATATCCACGACCGGCTGCACGTCGTAATGCGATACGACCGCGTCCATCCGCCCGCGCGAGATTGACGCGACGCCACCGAGGAGCGGAACTCGCCCCCGGACGTGAGCGGCATGTTGACCAGGGAAGGCATCGTGTCCATCCAATATTGCGGAGTCTGCACGACGATCGGATAGGACACGCCGTTCTTGAGATTGAGCCAGAAGGTCGGCGCGGTTTGAAAGCTGCCGGCGAGCGTGTTCTGCATAGCGTCAGCCGAAGTCTTTTTGGTCGAGGCCCACGTCGATCGCGAAGGAACTGTTCACGTCCACCTGCAAGGTCGGCGCGTTGAACGCTTGTTGGATGCGGGCGTCGGCCACGCCCGGCACGTTAGCGATTTCCTTATAGAGCTTGATCGCGTGGGCGCGATTGGCCTCTCCCCTGATTGCCGACGATCTGCACGTCGATCGGCGAGGGCAGGCCGAAGTTCAGGATTTGCGTGACGATGTCGGCGGGAAGGAAGGCGAAGGTGGTTCCCGGAAACAGCTGCGGCAGCTTCTCTCGCATCGTCTTCATATATTCGCGCGTATGGCTTTCCTCACCCTCCTTCAGCGTAATCAGCAGATCTGCGTCGACGACGCCGATCGTGCCGGAATTGCTGTAAGCCAGATTGATGCCGCTGATCGGCAGCCCAATGTTGTCGACGATCGAGGCGAGCGCGGAAGCGGGGATGAGGCGGCGGATCGCGGCCTCGACATCGTCGCAGAGAATCGCCACGTTCTCGATGCGGGTGCCGATCGGCGCGCGCAGATGCAGCTTCATCTGCGCCGATTCGACCGATGGAAAGAAATTTTTGCCGAGAAAGGGCGCGAGCCCGAAGGAGAGCACGACCGCGCCGAGCAGGCCGACGACGAAAGGCCACGGCCTTGTCAGCGCGCGCTCCAGAAGCTCGCGATAGCGCTCTCGCACGCGCTCGAATCGATGCACGAAGCCGCGCTGAAACCTCTCGAGGGGATTGGCGCTTTGAATCTCGTCCGCCGCCGACTCCACGCCATGGACGGATTGTCTGCCCAGGAGATGGCGAGCCAGCGTAGGCACCACCGTGTAGGTGAGGACGTAGGACGCGAGGAGGGAAATGATGACGGCTTCGGACATGGGACGAAAAAGATAGCCCGCCACGCCGCCCAACGAGAAGGTCGGGAGAAACACGATCGAGATGGCGAGGATGGAAACGGTCGCCGGAATTATGATCTCGCTGGCGCCGTTCATGATCGCCTCGACGATCTCCTCCCCGTCTTCGAGATGGCGATCGATGTTCTCGATCGTCACCGTGGCGTCGTCAACGAGAATCCCCACCGCGAGCGCCAAGCCGCCGAGAGTCATGACGTTGATGCTCTCGCCAATGGCGGAAAGGCCGACTATGGCGGTCAGGATCGACAGCGGGATTGAAATGCTGATGATGAGCGTCGAGCGCCAGCTGCCGAGGAAAAGCAGGATCATGAGGCCGGTCAGCGTCGCGGCGATGAGGCCTTCGCGCAGGACGCTGGCGACGGCGTCCTGGACGAAGGGCGACTGGTCCCCCACGGCGACGAGGTCGAGCCCCTCAGGAAGGCCAGCTTTGATTTTGGGCAACTGTTTCTTGACGCCCTCGATGACGTCGAGCGTCGAAACCGTGCCGATCTTTTGGATCGTCATGAGCACGGCGTTGCGGCCGTTGACGCGGACAATGTTGGTTTGCGGCGGGGCTGAGTCATGCGTGTAGGCCACGTCGCGCATAAAGACGATGGTTCCTCCGACGCTCTTTATCGGTAGATCGTTGAGCTCGGCGATTTCCCGAGGCGAGACGTTGAGATTGACGATATATTCGAAGTCGCCGATCTTCTGCGTGCCGACGGGGGTGATGAGGTTCTGCTGGGCGAGCGCGGCGCCCACGTCCTGAGCCGAGAGGCCGTAGCGGCGCAGCTTGGCCGGGTCGATCTCCACCTGCACCTGCCGCACTTTGCCGCCATAGGGTGACGGGATCGCGGCGCCGGCGACGGTCGCAAGCTGCGGCCTTACGAAATTCTGCGCATAGTCGAAGAGCTCTATGTCGGACATCGTCTCGCTCGACAGCGCGAGCTGAATGACCGGGACGCTCGAGGCGTTGAAGCTCAGCACATAGGGCGGAGTCACGCCGGCAGGCAGAAACTTGAGAACCGTTTGCGAGGCAGCCGTCACCTGGGCGATGGCGAAGTCGATCCTCACATTGGGCTGGAAATAGACCTTGACGACGCCGTAGCTCGGCAGGGACTGCGACTCAATGTGCTCAATATCGTTGACCTGCGCGGTCAGCGTGCGCTCGTAAAAATAGACAATGCGTCCCGACATCTCGTCTGGCGGCAGGCCGTTATAGGTCCACACCACGCTGATGACCGGAATGCCGATGTTGGGAAAAATGTCGGTCGGTGTCTGGATCCACGCCTTGATCCCGAAAATCAGGATCAGCATCGCCATGACGACAAATGTGTAGGGTCGCTGGAGGGCGATACGGACAATGCCGATCATGCTGCGGGGAACTCCATAGCGATGCGACCGTCCCCCGCCGCGTCGTCGGGGCAAGCCTCATCGTCTAGCCCAGCGGCGCGACATCCGGAAATTGCGCCCTAGCAAATTCCTAAAGCTGTTGCAGAAAAGCAACAGGGTTTGGCCGCGATCTGTGGCATTCAGGACACAGGGTAACGGAATTGCGACGCCACAGGCGATAAAGCCTATCATTTCGATTGACCTAGAGGGCTGCTCGCTTTCTCTTGTCGTCAAGAGCTGATGCGAAGGAACGTGCGCTGAGTCCGCGTCCCGTCGCTCAGCCCTCTAGCTCCAAGGAAAAGCGCCAAGAGGTGGCCAGTCATGAAGCGAATCATCGGACACAGAACCCTGGCCGCCGCGACTCTCGGCGCGGCGACACTCCTGCCCCCCGGCGCGGCCATGGCCGAGGACACTGCGGCGGAGATTTGCGAGCTAAAGGCGGAACTCAGGGCCACGATCGGCGAAGTGCGAGCGCTGAAGTCGGAGCTTGATCGCTACAAGGGCAGGAGCGCGCAGCAGGATCGCAAGATCGATGCGGTCGCCGCCAAGGCGAGCAAGCCTGCGACCGCGTCGGCGCAAGAGCTCATCACCAAGGGGCCGATCGCTCCGACCGCCTTCCCCTATATCGTTGATCTGAGCCATGGATTTACGATCGCGACGACGGATCGCTCCGACTATTTCCACGTCGGCGGCCGCATCTTCGTCGATGGGGGCGCCTCGACCCAGCCTGGAAGAGGCTTGTCCGAAGCGGCGAACTTGAGCCAAGCGCGCTTGCAGGTCGAAGGCCGGCTCCGAAGCTACTGGGAGTACAAGCTCCAATATGACTTCGTGGGCGGCAGCAACGCGACCACCGCCGGAGCCGTCGGCGGCATTCGCGACGCCTATCTGGCGTTCATCCACCCCGCGCTCACCCCGCCCTTCTTGCCCAATCCGATCGAGGTGCAGGTCGGCAACTTCTATTTACCGCACGGCCTGGAGCGCTCGGCTTACTCGAAGGTGAATATCGACTTCAACGAGCGCGCGCTCATGTCCGACACTTTCGGCGCCTCGCGTCACGTCGGCGCCGCGCTGCTGACCCATGGCAACAACTGGTTCGCCAAGGCGGCGATCTCCTCGACGAGCGTCGAGGACGCGTCCTTGAAGCCGGCCTCGGAGACGGCCGTGCCCGTCGGGGTTGGAGACCAGGCGAACTGGGTCTCGACCGGCGGCAGGCAGGTACTATGACATCACCGCCAGGGCGAGCTGGGCGCCGATCTGGCAGGAGGACGAACTGCTGCACATCGGCGCCTCAGGCCGCTATCACCGGCCAAACGACTTGACCGCGGCTAACGACGATCGCGTTCTGGCGCTTGGCTCCAGCACCGCTTCCGAAAGCAATGTGCTGAAGGAGAACTTCCTCGGCACGCCGGACCTCTCCTGCTCGAACGTTCCCACCGGAAATGTGGGAGTGACCGCCGATCCGAACGGCGTGATCTCCTCGACCGGCGCGGGTTACGTGCCGCTCTTTACGCCGCAGATGACGCAGACCGCGATCGCGGGCCATTGCCTGAAGAGCGTGTTGACCTTTGGCGCCGAGATTGCCGCCGCCTACGGTCCCTTGTTCTTCCAAGCGGAATATATGGGCTCGCAATATAACCGCGACCCCTACGCGGTCCTTCGGGCCAATTATGTTGCTTCGGTGACCAACAGCTACTGGGGTCCTGCCGCCAAGAGCTTCTACCCCTATCCCTTCTCGCCCGGCGGAGCCTCGGAGTATTTTAGCGGCTTTTACCTTTACACCATGTGGTTCCTGACCGGCGAAACGAAAGCTGCAGCCTATCAGGTCGACAGCAACACCAACGGCGGCGGCTTCGCGCGAGTGCCGATTAAGCATCCCATGAGCGCGGGCGGCTTCGGCGCCGTGGCGCTCACGGCAAGGCTGAGCGAAGTCGATCTGAACAGCGGCCCCTTCCAAGGGACTTACTACAACAACCTTTACGCCCTGGCGCCGATGGGAGCTATCACCAAGCTTGGTTTTGGTCTCTCGAAGCTTGCCGTCTACAACTCTGGTGTGCTGGGCGGCCGTCAGGAGGACATGACCATCGGCTTGAACTGGTATCCCGAGCCCGGCATCGCCGTAAAGGCCAACTGGACGCGAGTTATGGATCTTACGGCGTCCTACAGCCAGCCCTGGACCAATGGCAGCCACCCCAATCTCTTCGTCGTTCGCACGCAAGTCGACTGGTGAGCGAGGACCGGGCCTCCTTCTGGGGGGCGACGAGCTTCCGATGCGGCGCGCGCATCTTTGGCGGCGTGAGGAGACAGCGAAGCGCGCGACTGGCGCTCGCGATTCTAAAGGGAGCCGGCCGACTGGCTATGAAAGAAAACGGAGACGAAGCTCATGAAAATCGAACAGTTTGCACTGATGGCGAGCCTAGCGCTCATGACAGTTTCTTGCGCGGCTGGGAGCAATCCGGGGCGGCCTCCGCTCCCGAGGTATGAAGGACTTGCCTGCGAGAACTTCAAGCACAATGCGGACGGCTCTTGGACTCCGGTGAGAAGGGTCACGATCGTCGGCCCTAACGGACCCTTCACGGTCGAGCCCGGACAAAAGTTCCGCTTCCAGATCCAGGAAACGACCAACTACAACGTGAAAATCGCCGAGACTCTTGATGACAACTGCCGCTGAGGCGCCCCGAAAGCGTTCAACGAGGCCCCGCGGCGACGGGGCCTCTGCGGCGTTTACGGTCGAGCTTGCCTAAGTTCTTGAGATTATTGGTAAGGGAGAATTCTGGCAACAAGGTCGCCATCCTGGGCGACCGCTGCCGCTGAGGACGCCCGAGTGGCCGCATCAGGCTCCAAAATCGGAGAGCGTCCTCGAGAGCATAGATCGGCGCACCACAAAAACTTTATTGTTCTTTGTGCAAATTTTTCCGACGAATCGTGGCTTCACAGGTTAATGAACCGTTAAAAAACGCGGCATGGGTGGATCTTTTCATGTTTCAGCACCGGAATATTCAACTGTGGCATTTAAGCAACACACTCTCTCCCCGATGTTGCATTTAAGCAACACCGGAAATCTTTTTCTCCAAATGACGGCCTTGAGAAAAACCTGTTACAGAACCGTCACAGAGCGCTTTTACCTCTTCCCATCGAGAAGGCCGAGCTGAAGCAGGGGCCGAACGCTGGAGAACGGGTATGACACGCAAAACCGAGATCAAGGGCCGTTCGGGCCTCAAGAAGATGCTCGCGGGCGTCTCCGCAGGGGCGCTGCTGGTTTCCTTCTGCGCTCCGGCGCTCGCCGCGGATGACGAGACCAAGGCGGAAATTCGGCTCTTGAAGGAGCAGCTCCGCCGCCTGGAGAAAAAGCTCGAGGCGCAATCGGAGGCGCAGAAGGAGACCCAACGCGAGGTCGCCACTGTGGCCAAGGCCAAGGCCGCTGGCGGCCAGGCGACCCACCCCCTGTTTGGTCCTATCTATAAAGGCGAAGCCCCGGCGGACGGCGCCCTGTGGCCCAGCGCCTTCTACTTCAAGAACGTGTCGATCACGCCGGGCGGCTTCTTCGAATTCGCGCCGTTCTATCGCGATCACGGCATGGGTTCGGACATTGCGACGCCCTTCAGCCTGATCCCCTATCCGAACAACCCGACGGAGCACAC
The DNA here is from genome assembly GCA_963808525.1 of uncultured Alphaproteobacteria bacterium. Lineage (GTDB taxonomy): Bacteria > Pseudomonadota > Alphaproteobacteria > Rhizobiales > Beijerinckiaceae > Methylocystis. The sequence goes on along the minus strand of CAWEGE010000016.1, from coordinate 110,211 downwards.
TCCGGAATTCCGCTTCTCGTCGCGCCGCAGCCGCTTCATTCTGCAGACGGACGCGGATCTCGACGATATCACGCACGCCAGAATGTATCTGGCGACCGACTTCCTGTCGGGTCCCCAGACGGCCACGCTCACGCAGAGCGATTCATGGGCGCTTCGCTGGCGCGAGCTTTATTTCAAGCTCGATCGGCAAGATTTCGGGGCCGATTACGCCTCGCACTTCTCTCTGGGCCAGATGTACACGCTGTTCAGCTTGAACTCTAAGGGTACGACGCCCGACACATTCCTGACGCCGCCGGTCATCGACGACCAGTACATGCCCGGCTACACATGGGCCCGTCAGGTGGGCCTGCGATGGAGCCAGAACTTCACCAAGGACTTCCAGGTGGCCTACGGGGCCGAATACTCCTATACGAGCATCCCCGGCGGGACGACGCCCGGCCTTGCGTGGAACAACACGACGGCGCCGATCCCGGCCAACGCCGTCTCGGGCTTGACACCTTATGGCTCGCTCCCCGCAGGCTATATCCCCGGCGCCTATCTGAGTTATCCCATTTCCGGGTCGCTCTATAACAGCTTGAACAACGTCACCCTGAACCACGTTCCGGACCAAATCGTCAAGGGCGCGTGGGATCCGGATCTGTGGGGTCACTCACTCCACGTCGAAGGTGGCGGCATCCTGCGCCAGTTCGAAGACCGAACCTTCGGCGGCACTCATGACGTGTGGGGGGGAGCCGGCTTCGCCAGCGTGGTTTTCCAGGTCATTCCGAAATGGCTCGACTTTCAGGCCTCCGGCGTCTCCGGCAGGGGCATCTCTCGCTATGGCGCCGCGGGCCAGACCATTCCGGACGTCGCCATCCAATGGACGGGCGGTTTGTCGCCGATCCACGAGCGTCAGGTCATGCTCGGCCTGACGGCCCACCTCGACAAGGCGACGGACGTCTATTTCTTCGCTGGCGGCGAATTCGCGGCCGCGAACTGGGGCGACTACAAATATCCCAAGGGCCTTGCCTACGTGCCCGCCGGGCTTTACGCCTTCGGCTACGGCAATCCGGCCTTCGTGAACACTGGCTGTAACTTCGAAGGTTCGATCGGAAGCTCCTCTGCACTGTCAAGCACGAACTTCGGGTACCGCGGCGCCTGCGTCGGCCAGACGAAGGATACTCGCCAGGCCACGACCGGCCTCTGGCACAACTTCTACGACGGACCGGCCGGCAAGATCCGCGTCGGCCTACAATACTCCTATACTGTCCGCGACTCCTTCCAGGGCGTCGGCGGCGCTTATAAGGGCACGGAAAACATGGTCTTCGGCAGCTTCCGTTACTATCCCTTCAACTGACGGGAAAAGCGGGTCTCGCCGAATCGCAATCGAGGATCGCCAGCCGCTGGTCGGCTGGCGATCTTTTTTACCAGCCCGGACCCCATGACCAACCGCCGCCGCGATCGTCCGCGCAGGTGTTGACCCAATGCGAGACGCCGGAAGCGTCGGTGACGGTCTTCATGCAGTCGAAGCATTTATATTGCTCGCCGGCGCCCTGTCCGGTCCACTTGCTGCAAGCGGTCATGTAGTCGTCGTAGGCCTTCGCCCCGCTAAGCGGCGCGAGCGCCAGCAAGCCGCCAAAAAGCAAGGCCCCGCAAAGTGCGAATTTTCCACGAGTCATGAGTTTTTCCTCCTTTTTTGGCCCGCGACGCTAAGAGCGCATCTTTGTAATATCAATGTCACAAAGTTCCGCTATGCTATCGCGATTGGGAGCCTATGTAGGATTGCTAGAATCTGCGGCAAGGCCTCGGTTTGTCGATCGGGGAAGGGGCGCGTTTCGGTTCAGGAGTTTGGCCTCTTTGCCCGCGACGTGGCGACGCCCGAACCCCCTGCCGCGCCGCCGAAGAGACGCCTTCGCCTCCCCGAACCAGCCGAGGCGAGCCCTGAGCGACTCCCACTTCACGCATCGACGACGACCGGCGGTGTCGCCGCCGGCGCGGGGTCGGACGTGGATTTGAACGCCGGCAAGTTCCTAAGCGTCCTCTCGAGCGCCATGCCGACCGCCATGGAGAGGATGAAGACAATCGACGCGAGGTCGAAAAGACCCAGATTGAAGAGAGCCGGTCCGGGGCAGACGCCCGCAAGACCCCATCCGACGCCAAAGATGAAACTGCCGGCGACGAGCGGCTTATCGATCTTGCCGATCGGAGGCAGTTGCAATTGGTCGCCGAGAAAAGTCTGGCTCCGTCGCCTCACGACGCAGAAGGCCAGGAACCCAATCGCAAGCGCGCCACCCATGACGAAGGCGAGCGAAGGGTCCCAGCGGCCGGCAATGTCTAAAAAGCCTTGGACCTTGGTCGGTTGCGTCATGCCGGAGAGATAGAGCCCCGTCCCGAAGACGAGACCGACCGCGAATAAGATGAGGGCGCGCACAGTGGTCTACCTCATTCAAGGATATGACGGATGACATAGACGGTCAGGAAGCCGGCGAGCATGAAGGTCGGGGTCGCGACCAGGGAGCGTGGCGACATTCGCGAAAGTCCGCAAATCCCATGACCGCTCGTGCAGCCGGAACCCAAACGGGCGCCGAAGCCGACGAGGAGTCCGGCAACTGCGATTTGGATGATCGGCGCGTCGAAGCGCGGCGGCGTCGGCATGACGAAGACCATAAGCATGGTGGGGGCGGCCAAAAGCCCGAGCAAAAAAGTTGCGCGCCAGCGAAACTCCGCGCCCAGGCCCGTCATGGCTCCGTAAAGAATGCCGCTAATGCCAAGTGTGTGACCCGAGAGCAGGAGTAGAGACGCCGCGGCGAGCCCGATCACCAACCCGCCCGCCAAAGACGCCCAAGGAGTGAAGTGAGTCCAATCGACTTCCATGCGGTCTCTCCTGCTTCCTGCAACTCCATGACGTTGAGCAATTTTTGCGCCGACTTCAGCTGAAACGAACCCTGTGCGCAATAGTGTCATAATAGGGTATCGGCGCGACCGGCGCCGACAACGTGGCGGAAGAGGCCGCAAGAAAACCATCTCGGCCGAGTCCTCGCGTCGGGCCAGGCAAAAGCCCAATCGTTCCCTGCAGCAACGCCAACAGCCGCTCACAATGTACAGCGTTTCGTCCTTTCACCGCTGAATTCAGTCTGGCGTTCTCGCGAACGCACCAATTGCACCGCGGTCAACCGCGCCGCTCTGGCGTTTGAAGCGCGTGGCCGAAAAACAGGAAATGAAGCGCAGCCAACCCGAGCGCCGCGGAAATGTCTCGAGCACGAGATTGCGTCTCATCCAGACTTCCGCTTAGACTGGCGACACCAAGATTGAAGCCATCCCTCGAATATTCCAAGCGCTCGGTCGCAGCCAGTTGCCGCCCTCTTCACCTTCCGCCGGTGTCAACTCCGAAGCTTTTGAATTTGACTTCTTCGAAGTGAAGCGTCGGATCACGGGGTATGATGTTGAGATTGAGGTTCTCAGCCGACAACCTCCCAACCGCGGCGAGCGCCATATAGGAGGCGATGACGCGATCGGACTGCGAAATGAGCAGATTGGTGCGCGCGTTGAGCAGAGCCTGATGGGCGTTGAGCACGTCCAGCGTCGTGCGCTGCCCTACCTGCGCTTCTCGCCGAACGCCGTCAAGCGCCGCCTCGGCCGCTTTAACGGCCGCCAGATCAGACTTTATTTGCGCTTTGGTCGCCTGTAGACGGCCATAGCTCGTAACCACATTGGCGCGCACCTTGCCTCTTTGGACGTCCAGCTCGAGCCTCGCCCGCCCTAATTTCTCCTTTTCCTGGCGAATTGAAGCGTATTCCTGGCCGCGCTGATAGAGCGGCACTTTGAGCGAGGCGCGGACGTCGGCGGTAAAGAGGCGCGCGCCGTGATAGCCAAAGAAGTCTTCTTGCTGCTGGACCTGTCCATCGAGGACAGAGTCGGCGACCAAGACGCTTTCCGCGCCGTGCACGGCAAATTCGGCGGCGTCTACATCGCTCATCGCGGCCCTGACGCTGGGGTGCTCTTTGATCGCGACGTCTATCGCTCCCTCGACCGACGCGGGAAGCAATCGCTCGATTGAGGACGCGGGTTCCAGTCGGTCAGGATCTGCGCCGATGATCTGGTGGTAATCTGCAATGCTGCTTTTCAGTTGCGCCTGCGCCGCAGAATATTCGGAGCGCGCTTGAGCGAGGGCCGCTTCGGCCTGAGAGACGTCGGTGCTGGTGACCTCGCCGACGCAGAATCTCTGCTGTGTGTGATCGAGTTGCAGGGCGAGATTGGAGACGTTGTTCTTACGCAGCGAGAGGATTGCGGTGTCGCGTAGGACGTTCATGTAAGCGGCGGCGCCATTTTGCAAAATCATCTGCTCGGAAAGCTCCGCCATAGCGCGCGAGGCGAAGACGCCGGCCTCGGCCTCCCCGACGGCGTTGGTGGTTCGACCGCCGTCGAAGAGCGTTTGCGAGACGTTGAAGGAACCGCCCCGGGGGATTCCAAAATAAGACTGCTGAATGGCCCAACGTTTGCCGTTGATCGGACTGACCGGCGCGATGCTGGTCCCGGTGAGCGGGACGCGGATATCCGGAATGGGAAACTTGAATTCGGTGCTTTGTGGCCCGACGCTGCCTTGAGCGCCGGCGCTGGGCCGCAATCCGGACCAGGCCTTGGCGACGTCCTCGTCGTGAACCCGTACGCTGGCGCGATCCCGATTGAGCTCGGGATTGGAGGTGTAAGCGCGAACGAGAGCGGAATCGATCGTCTCGGCCGCGGCGTTTTGGGTCCGAAAAGATGCTCCCGCGGTAGCGGCGAGAATCACGAGGGCGCTCAGTGATTTCTTGAAACCTCGCACGGCGGTTCCTGAACTCAAATCAACGCCAGTCCCAAGGCTTTTGGGCCTCGGGTCCGGCAGGCAAGACACAGATCTTGGCGTGGCCATGCCCATCCGCCGCATGTTCCTTCCCCCGGCGTCCTTACGGCAGGACCCGGCTGATCGCCTTTAGAACAGATTAGCGAGGCCCGAAAGACCTCACCACGCAGGGTTCCGCTACGCGTGTTTTCCCTTAAGCCGCACGATGCCGAGCCATTTCATGATGAGGCGCTCATAGATTGGTTCGGCTTGTCCTTTGCGCACCTTGCGCAGGAAGTAGATCTCATAGGCCACCTTGGCGAGATGCACCCAATAGCCCTTGGCTGACCAGTTGATGTTGCGCGGCGGGATTTGCGGTTGCGCGATGAAGGCGATGCCGTTGTCGCCGAAGTCGGCCAGGCACACTGCGTTCCAGGTGCCCTCATGCGTGGGCTCCTTGCCGGCGATGAGATCGGTGATGTTATGCGCCGCCGCCGTGCACATCAATTCTATCATGTAGCCCGTTTTCGGCATTCCGACGGGAACCGGAGTGGGCTCAAAAGGCGGCAGAGCGACGCAGACGCCAACGGCGAAGACATTCGGATATTTGGCATTGCGCTGCTTGCGGTCGACGGTGATAAATCCGCGCGGATTGGTAAGGCCCTCGATCCACTTCCCGTCTTCGTCCTTGAAGCAATCGACGCCGCGGAACGCCGGCAGCAACATTGTAAACTTCGTCGCGATTTTATGCGCCTTCTTGACCGAGCCCTCCTCGTTCAGCTCGGTCGCCTCGACCAAATCGGCGTTAACCCGATCGATCTTGGCGTTTGTGATCCATTTGATGTCGCGGTCCCGCATGACCAATTCGAGCATGCCCTTGGTGTCGCCCACGCCGCCGAGGCCGAGATGGCCGATATAGGGCTCCGAAGTCACGAAGGTGATCGGCACTTGGTCACGAATTCTGCGCTTGCGCAGATCTGAAACGACCGTAAGCGCATATTCGTAGGCGGGTCCGAAACAGGAGGCGCCTTGAACGGCGCCGATCACCATCGGTCCGGGATTCTTCCAGAACTCCTCCCATTCCTCTCCCGCGAGGCCCGCATGCTCGACATGGCAGACGGACTTGGTGTTGGCCTTGGGACCAAGCCCCTCAATCTCGTCAAAGGCGAGGTGCGGCCCCGTCGCGATGACCAGATAGTCGTAGGGCAGGGCCGTCCCGTCATTGAGCTCAACGAGATTCTCGTTAGGCTTGACGCGCTTCGCGCCAACCGAAGTGAAGCCGATCTTGCGCCTTTTGAACACCTCGGGAAGACTGACCTTAACGTCCGTGGGTTTGCGCCATTTGACGGCCACCCATGGATTTGAAGGTACAAACTGGAAATAATCAGTCTGCGAGACGACGGTGATCTCTGCGCTTTTTCCAGCATGTCCTTGAGCTCGAAGCCGAGCGGCACTCCGCCGATGCCCGCGCCCAGCACAACAATCTTAGTCATGGCGTTTCTCTCTCCGTGCCGCGGTCGCTCTCTGGCTTCGCCGCGTGTTTGTTTGAGACGAGGCATTCGGAACGGGCTGGCGCATCAGTCGTCCCAGTCTTGAGCGCCGTGTTCGCGCCGACCGGTCAGGGAAGCCGATCGATGCGCAGTCCGCTATTTTGGCTCGACAGCTCCCAAAGGGTATCGGGCAAGCCGCTGCTGACTGTCCGCTGTCAGGTCGTTATGCTTAACGGCCCGGAATCCGGAGCCGGGCGCAACGCTTCGCAATCTCGCCGTTTAGCGCATCGCCTCGCGGTTGAAAGCGACAATGTCGCAATAACGGTCATGAAAAAGCTGCCCCGGAAGCGCAGCCGAACCGCTTCAGAAGCAGTGCGAGAGGACAAAGTCGCGAGAAGGCGGCCTGAAAGAGGTTGAGGCCAACGAAAGCGGCCAGCAGCAACCACCATTCGCCGAAAAAATGGGCCAGCGACAGGCTAATCAAGATCATGGCGCCCGCGAAGGCCATAACGATCCGATCGATGCTCATGTTTTTTGTCCTCGAGAAGCGACAGTGAAGGAACACCTCGCCTTCGCGGCGCCATTGCGTTTGATTGTCGGGAGTTTCACGCGCTTTCTATCCCCACCACAGAACAATTCCGCGAGCAGGGCAATAACGCGTGACACATCGGCGGTGGCGAGCGAGTAATATATCGCTTGCGAACTCGCGACAAGTCTTGACGAGCCTGTCCCTCCGCAATCGCGCGAGATGCTGGGACAGAGAGGACTGGCTCAAGCCCAGCGCCCGTTGCAATTCCGAAACGCCGGCCTCGCCATTGTGGAGCTCGCAGAGGATCATCAGACGATGCTGATTTCCCAGCGCCTTAAGGAACCTTTCCGCCTCAGCGGCCTTGGGAGCGAGCTCGGATAAATTCATCCTTGCTAATTTATATATTACTAATATATATGTCAAGCGGCAGCAACGGGAGCGGGGGACGACAGCGACCATGCGAATGCGAATTATGCTTGGCCTGCTTGCGGCGCTGTTGATGAGATGCGGAGGCGAGAGCGCAGCTGCCGAGGTGATGGTTCGTCCAGCGCCGGTCGACGACGTCAAATCCGTGCTCGCCACCGTCGAACCCGTTCACGTGCAGGTTTTGCGCGCGCGCATCGGCGGCACGGTCTCAGTCCTAAAGGTCAAGGAAGGCGATCGCGTCGCAGCGGGAGAAGAGGTGGCGCTCATCAGCGATCAGAAGCTGTATCTACAAATTCAGGGGATCGACCAGCAAATCCAGTCCCTGCAGGCGCAGCGCGACAAGGCGAAGGCTGATTTCGACCGCGCTCAGGACCTCTTCCGTCACGGTGTGACGACCAAGGTTCTCCTCGATCAGGCCAGAACGGCCTTGGATGTCGCCGAAAAAAGTCTGGCTGCGATGCAGAGCGACCGCGGGGTGGTCGAACAGCAGACGACCGAAGGCAAGGTTTTGGCCTCGGGCGCGGGACGCGTATTGACGGTTCCCGTCTCGGTCGGACGCGCCGTCATGCCCGGAGAGACCATCGCAACGGTCACCGGGGAATCTTCCATTCCTCCGCCTGCAATTGCCCGAACGCCATGCGGAGATTCCTCCGAGCGGGCGATACGGTCCAAATCGGCGGACGCGGCGTCGAGGAGAATGGTCGAGAGGTCCGAACTCCCGGTCGCGTGCGTCTTGTGAATTTCCAGATCCAGGGGGGGCGAGTGATCGCTGACGTCGAGGTGGAGGGACTGGCGACTATTTCGTAGGCGAGCGCACGCGCGTCTATGTCCCAACAGGCAAGCGCAAGGCCATCTTCCTCCCTCGCGCCGCGTCTACCGGCGCGCCGGCGTGGACTTCGTCCGCCTCCATGAATCGAGAAGATGGTTGTGCAGACCGGCGAGACCCGCGCGACGAAATGGAAATACTCTCGGCCTCAAAGACGCGACGTGTGATCGTCCCATGAAGCTTAGGCGTCTCCGACCTCTGACCGAACCTTCATCGGTCGCCGCTCACGCCTCTTCTACTTCATCGCGCGTGCTCGTCGGCTAATCACCCTGCAGGCGTTGCCACGCGAGGAGGAGCCGCAGACTCCGTGCCGCTCGTGGACATCATCATTTACAAAGCCAATCGCTCCATGGTGGTCGGGGCTTTCAGAGACGAAAACAAATCCATCTCCGTCGTGGCGGGACAGACGCTCCAGGGCGTGCCCGACATCGGTCAATTGCTGCTGACCTCGCGTGATGGCCGCCCAGTCTATGTGAAGGACGTTGCAAGCGTGCGGGTAGGCGCCGCGCAAACGGAACACTTCGGTTGGACCTTCACGCGCAACGCAAAGGGAGAGTTAGACAAGCGACCCGCCGTGAGCCTCGCGATCGCCAAGCGCAAGGGCGCCAACGCCGTTGTGCTTGGCGAGGAAATTCTCCATCGTCTGGAGATCGTTAAAGGGCGAATTGTTCCGGACGATCTCGACGTCGAGGTGACTCGTAATTACGGTGCGACGGCGAGCGAGAAGGCCAATGAACTGCTCTTCCATTTGGCGCTTGCAACCGTCTCCATCGTTGCCCTGATCGTTTTTCTCGTGGGATGGCGCGAAGGCGTCGTCGTTCTAGTGGTTATCCCCACGACCATCCTGCTGACGCTCTTCGCCTCCTATATGATGGGCTACACGATCAATCGGGTCAGTCTCTTCGCGCTCATCTTCTCGATCGGCATTCTCGTCGACGACGCCATTGTTGTCGTCGAAAACATCGTGCGACATTGGGAGATGCGGGGGGACCGTAGTCTGACCGAGACGGCGGTCGAGGCCGTCGCAGAGGTCGGCAATCCGACGATCGTCGCAACGCTGACGATCGTCGCGGCGCTGCTGCCGATGCTCTTCGTCTCCGGTCTGATGGGCCCCTATATGAGTCCAATCCCGGCGAACGCCTCGCTCGCCATGGTCTTTTCGTTCTTTGTGGCCATGACTATCACGCCATGGCTACTGATGGAGATCGCAGGCAAGCGCTTCGAGAATCTAAAGGGCGATGGGCACGGCGAACACGATCCAGGCCCAATGGGCCGCTTCTACAAGAAGATCGCGACGCGTCTTTTGCGAGGCCGGGAGAACTCGAAGCGCTTCCTGCTCTATGTCGGGCTCGCGACGCTAGTGGCGCTCGGACTATTTGCAACAAAAAGCGTGCGCGTAAAGCTCCTGCCTTTCGACAATAAGTCGGAAATCTCCGTGGTCGTCGATTTGCCGCGTGGCGCTTCGCTCGAGGCGACGGACCGCCTTCTCACGGCGGCCGCGGAAAAATTGCGCGATTTGCCTGAACTGACTTCGATCCAGTCCTATGCCGGGACGGCGGCGCCCTTCAATTTCAACGGGCTCGTGCGCCATTACTATCTGCGTAACGCTCCCAATATGGGTGATCTCGCGGTCAATCTTCTACCCAAGAGTGACAGAAAGCGCGCGAGCCACGCCATCGCGCTCGATATCCGCAAGCGCCTGGAGGGGATTGAACGTCCGGAGCATACCTCGATCAAGGTCGTCGAGGTCCCGCCCGGACCGCCGGTGCTCTCGACGCTGCTCGCCGAAATCTATGGACCCACGGCGCAGGCCCGCCGCGACATTGCAGCGCAAGTGCGCCGGGCTTTCGAAGCGGTCGATTTCATCGTCGACGTCGATGACAGTTTTGGCGTGCGTCAGGAACGGCTGCGCTACTCAATTGATCAAGAGTCCCTGGAATTTCACGGGGTCGAGCAGCAGGCGGTCTACGACACAATCGCCGCGCTCGTTGGCGGCGTGAAGATAGGTTTTTCACAGCGGGGTGGCGGAGCGAAGCCAATCGACATCACGCTCGCTTTGCCTCGCTCCGCGATGGCCGAGAATGAGCGCATTCTCTCAACGCCGCTACCGGCCGGCGGCACGGTGCGCCTGGGCTCCAATGTGGAGCTCGGCGACGTCGTCAAAGCGACGCGGGAATTGGGCTCCTATCCGATCTTCCGCCGCGATAGCCGCTTTGCGGAAATGGTCACGGGTGAGCTTGCAGGCCGATTTGAGGCCCCCATCTACGGGATGTTCGCCGTGGAGGATCAGATCAAAGCCATGGATTGGGGCAAGGAAGGGCCGCCGACGATCAAATATCACGGGCAACCAATAGATGACGCAAAGCCGACGCTGCTGTGGGATGGCGAATGGGAGGTGACTTATGTGACCTTTCGCGACATGGGTGCGGCCTTCATTGTCGCGCTTCTCGGCATTTATCTTCTCGTGGTCGCGCAGTTCGGCTCCTTCAAGCTGCCGCTCGTCATTCTGGCCCCAGTGCCCTTGACCTTGGTGGGCATCATGGTGGGGCATTGGCTCTTCGGCGCCGCTTTCACCGCTACCTCGATGATCGGCTTCATCGCGCTTGCCGGCATCGTCGTGCGCAATTCGATCCTGCTCGTCGATTTCATCCGCCATTTGCGCGAGAGCGGGATGCCCCTGCGGCCGGCTCTAATCGAAGCCGGCACTGTGCGTTTCAAACCGATCTTCCTCACGGCGGCTGCCGCGATCATCGGCGCCGCCTTCATCCTCACCGATCCCATATTCCAGGGATTGGCGATCTCTCTCGTCTTCGGGCTCGCGTCGTCGACAGCGCTGACGCTGCTCGTGATCCCGGCGATCTATGTCGTGCTGCGCGATGATGAGCTGCCGACCCCCGGTAAGGAGGACAAACCATGGTTCAAGTTCAGGATTGGCCAGAGCTGACGAAAGCGCTCAGCGCCGATTTGCGGGAGCTGCGCATGGGCGCGCCCGATGTTATGAAGGCTTTTGGCTCGCTCGCCGTGACGGCCAGCGCCGCGAAGGCTCTCGACGCCAAGACCAAGGAGTTGATCGCGATTGCGGTCGCGGTCTCGACGCGCTGCGACGATTGTATCGCCTTCCATGTCAAGGCTGCCGTGGATCGCGGCGCAACTCGCGATGAAATCATGGAGACGCTGGGCATGGCGATCTACATGGGCGCGGGACCTTCCGCTATGTATGCGAGCCATGCGCTCGCCGCCTATTCGCAATTTGCCGCCGCGAAAACGACGGTTTGACGACGAAAGAAGGAGCGTGAGATGTTTGGAGGTCTACTCTCGAGGCTGCAAGGCGCCGGCGCGCTGCCGACAATCGAGCATGGCGCCTTTGCGCAGGCGGTTGAAGAAAAGGCGGCGGCGATCGTCGACGTGCGCGAGCCGCATGAATATGCGGCAGGCCATGTGCCGGGCGCCGTCAATATGCCGCTGTCGAGGTTTTTGCCGGCCGCTCTACCGAAAGGTCAGCCGGTCGTCCTGATCTGTCAGGCCGGCGGACGCTCGGCGAAAGCCCTGCAGCAGGCGCTCGATTCCGGTTGCCGCGACATTTGCCATTATGCGCTGGGCACCGGCGGCTGGAAGGCGAGCGGTGGCGCGCTCGAACATTGATCGGTTGACGTGTAGGCGCGATCAGGATTCGCGATCTCACCAGGCCTGCTGTCCGTGCCAGCATGTAAAGGGCGACGCCGAAAACGATCACCGCGAAAATCCTCGCGCGACGGCCCGCTTCCTTGGCGAGCCGTCGCGCGGCGCACGCCCCTGGAGCGCTGCCGACGAAGGACGCCGCCAATCCCCCTTCGATGAGTCCGGATGAGGCGTAGTCCATCCCGCCAAGTAGCAGAGCGCAGGCGGCACATGAGCTGTTTCACCGCCAACCGTCAGCTTGGACGAGGACGAGACCCGCATGGAGACGCCTGCACCGGACTGGATAGAGGCCATGCCGGCGTTGCGCGGCATGGACGCCGCCACAAAGGCTCTGCTGAAAGCGTCTGCGACGCGGATCGTGGTGCCGCAGGGCGCGACGGTCTTTCGTCCGGGCGACGCCGCGACGCAATTCCCGCTCGTCATTTCGGGAAGCATTCGCGTCGAGAAAATCACCAGCACGGGCCGCGAGATCGTCCTTTACCGAGTGACCCCGCATGAAACCTGCATTCTCAGCATCGCCGGGCTATTGGCGGGCGAGGAATACGCCGCCGAGGGGACCGCGGAAACGGAGGTCGTCGCTTACGCGCTGAAGCGGCATTCGTTCGAGAGAATGATGCAGGAGTCCGCGGGCTTCCGCGCTTTCGTCTTCCGCGGCTACAGCCAGCGCCTAGCGAGTCTGATGGCCCGTATCGAGGACATCGTCTGCACGCGCATCGACGTGCGCCTCGCCGAGCGGCTGCTCGCCATTTTCAAGACACAGGGCGAAGTCGCAACGACCCAGCAACAGCTTGCGGCCGATCTAGGCACGGCTCGCGAGGTCGTGGGACGAGCGCTGCGGGATTTCGAGCGCGCCGGCTGGGTTAAACTGTCGCGTGGCGCTGTGGCGATCCTCAACGCCGCCGCGCTCAACGCGCTGCTCGCGGCGCGGGACTAAATCGCAGACGCAGAGTTAAGGGCATGGCCAAATGTCTCCTAAGGGGCCGACTGGGAGTCGGCCGGCCACAGGGAGAGTTCCATGATCCTCATCTTCGTCTTCGTTGCCTGCCTTCTGACCGCGTTCGGCGGTCTCTACTTTCTCGGTGCGCGGCTCGTATTCTCGAACGGCCTGCAAGCGAGCCTCGCCATCGTCATCGGCCTCCTCCTCGGCGCCGGGGGAGAAGCTATGCTCGCAGGCTCCAGCTCCTCCTTCTACAAGGCGCAGCAGATCCAGACTTCGGCCTGCGAGCTGGAAGGCGAGACCGCTCACCCGCAGGAGCGCCGGGGCGACACCGCCCATGTGATCAAGGACCATATCGTCGGCTGCATGAAAGCCGCAGGCTATCATTGGACCGTCGAGCATCGGCATTGCCAGGAAGCGCCCGTGTCGATGAATCCGCTCTGCTATCTCCCGGATGAGCCCTTAAGCCGCGTTGTCACCCTGGCGCAGGTCATGTTCGAGTGAAGGCGACTGACGAGGACGCATTTATCCACCGCGCGGCGACAGAGCAAAGGGCGTGACGAGGAAGCGGTCTTCGCGCTCAGGACGGGATGCGCTTAATCGGGAGACGCGTTAAAATGGCGTTCTCGCTCACATTGCGCTTCTGGAAAGGAGAAGGCGTCATGAACTATCGGCTTGCGATCATAATCATAGGGGTCCTGATGTTCATCGTGGCGATGATCCCCTACGCCTATGAGCCAAGGTGCACGGACGCCGACTGCCATCCGACGCGGCCCTATTAGATGCCGAGGTCGGTCTCGCGTCCGTCGTGAAAGAGATATTTCTTGAAGCCGACGTTGTGAAGCGAAGGCGCGTTGCGCTGCAGCGTGCGCCCCACCATGCCGATCGCAAAGCGCTTTGATTGGAGGCGTAGCCCTGCGCCGGAATGTGGCACGTCGCGCAGGACAATGTGCCGTGGGCCTAGCACTACTTTGGCAGATTTTTGAGAGGGTGGGCGTTTTTGGGATTCCCCAAACGCGCGATGCGTAATTCATGGGTGGTCGGCTTGTTGGAGGGCCGACCATGGATCAGAGCTGGAAGTCCGATCTGGAACGGTGGCTGACGCCTTTTCTGAACGCCTTTCGACATAAGGCGCGGGCGCGGATGTGCCCCGTTTATATCGGGGGTCTGATCGGCGCGGGTGATCGCAAGAGCGTGCAGCCCATGGCGGCGCGCGAGGGCGACGTCGGATACGATCAGCTTCATCACTTTATCGCCAGCGGCGTGTGGGACGCCGCGCCACTCGAAAAGGCGCTGCTCGTCGAAGCCGACAAAATGGTCGGCGGCTCGGACGCATGGCTGATCGTCGACGATACGGCCTTGCCGAAGAAAGGCGCGCATTCGGTCGGCGTCGCGCCGCAATACGCCTCCGCGCTCGGAAAGACCGCCAACTGCCAGTCGCTGGTCTCGCTCACCTTGGCGTCGCGCGAGGTTCCGGTGATGGTGGGCCTGCAACTCTTCCTGCCCGAGAGTTGGACGGATGACCCTGAGCGTATGGCGCGGGCGCGCGTGCCGGAAGAGAGGCGAACCGCTTTGACGAAGCCGGAGATCGCGATCGAGGAGATCGACCGCGTCATCGCGTCGGGCGCGCGGTTCGGGTGCGTTCTTGCTGACTCTGGTTACGGCTCCAGCGGGTTGTTCCGTCAGGCGCTGAGCGAGCGCGGTCTGCTGTGGGCAGTGGGGCTTTCGCGGCGCCAGAACGTCTACCCGGCCAACATCGCTCTGGTTTTTCCTGTCGCAAGAACGGGCAAGCCCCGCAAATACCATATCCCCGATCAGCCGCCAGTCTCCTCTGAAGCAGCGTTGGCCGACGCGCAATGGCAAAAGGTCAGTTGGCGACGGGGCACGAAAGGTCGGCTGACATGCCTCTTTGCCGCCCGCCGCGTCCGCGTTGCGGAGGGTCATAAGCACCGTATGCGCGACAATCGCATGCAGCGCATGCCCGGCGATGAGATCTGGTTGGTCGGCGAACGCCGTTCGACGGGCGAGCAGAAATACTATGTGTCGAACTTGCCCGCCGACGCGAGCCTCAAGACGCTCGCCGCCACGATCAAAGCCAGGTGGGTCTGCGAGCAGGCGCATCAGCAGCTCAAGGAGGAACTCGGCCTCGACCACTTCGAAGGTCGCTCATGGACCGGCTTACACCGACACGCGCTGATGACCATGATCGCTTACGCTTTCCTCCAATCCCGCCGCCTCAAAGCCGCGGGACGGAAAAAAAAATTCGGAGGGCCGCCGCCACAACCGAGCATGCCGGCCATCCGGCAGGCCATCCTCGACCTGTTCGCGCAACCGCCACCCCAGCGGTGTCCTCATTGTGAGAGACTTCTCGCGAAACGCTTCAGGTCAAATCTGCCAAAGTAGTGCTTCTGTAATGGGCCGTTTGTCGTCAAGTCCCTCTGAATGACCTCTCGTCGCCAGGATCATGCTTCTGTCCGTGGTCGGCACGAAGGGCCGCCACACCATGCCATCAGATCCAAAGCCGGCAGGTCAATCTAAGACGCGTGATCTGCCGTAGCATTCACAGCACTACGCACGACCTTGCCAAGCCTTCGTCCCAGCGACGGGACCTCAGAAGAAGCGGCCGTATGCGATCCGCTTCAAACTTCCCGTATCCCCCTATGCGGCCGGAACAGCACTGCTCCAGCGGAACTCGGTCGCCTCCACCCACATGCGATGGAGGACGACGCCCAGCTTACGCGCAAGAGCGACTTTAGCGCGCTTCATGCCACGCCGTTGCGCGACGCCGAGCGCCCAGCGTTTCAAGCTCGAAAAGCGAACCGCACGTGTCAGCATGATATGGGCCGCTTCAAAGAGCGCGGTTCGCACCATGCTGTCGCCGACCTTGCTGACGCCGCCGTCACGGTCAGTCTCGCCCGACTGATATTTTTTCGGCGTCAATCCGAAATAGGCGCCTATCGTGCCGGACTTTGTGAACCGCAACGGATCATCCACCGCCGAGCGATAGGTCAGCGCAACCAAGGCGCCCACGCCTGGCGCGCTCATCAATCTCCGGCAAACTCTGTCGGCGCGCGCGATTTTCAGCATCTCGCGGTGGAGCCGGGTGAACTCGTTCCACAACGCCATTCGTGCAGCCAGCATCGCGCCAATGACCGTCTCCAAGATGGCGTGGCCGGCCGTCAGTTCGCGGATGCGCGCTTCAAACCGTCCTCGGCTGACTTCGCCGACCTTGAGCCCATAGCCCCGCAGGATGCCGCGAATGCTGAGTTCGACATCGAGAAGCTTGCCTTGCAAAAGTTTACGTCCAGCGAGAAGGGCGCGGGTGTCCTTGCAAGGCGCCGATTTCCCGTGAACCGGACGATACCATCCCATTCGCAGAAGCTGAGCGATACCCCGAGCATCTTTCCGGTCGGTCTTCACCGTCATGGCGGAGAGCGCCGCTTTCACGTACCGCGTCTCCAGCAACACAGCATCGCGTCCGGCGGCCATAAGACCGGCATGCAGCCATTGCGATAAAGGCCCAGCCTCGAGCCCGATGCGGCTGACAGGCAATCCCAGCTCGTCAAAATACCGAACAAGCGCCGCGGGCTCACTGGCGACCTTGACCTCGCGGACGACCTTGCCCGTTGCATCCACGACGCAGACGCTGCTTTCTTTCAAAGACACGTCAATTCCCGCATAATATTCCATGGCTGTTCCTCACCTGATGCTTGGAGCCGATTGCTCGAACTCCGTTTCAAACACCATCATTCTGAGGGACAGCCACCCAATCTGGCTATGCTCGCGAGGCCCGGCCCATTACGGCATCTAGAGGCTTCTGTCGAAAAAGAGCCTCTCGCCGAGACGCCTCTTCTGCGGCGCGGCGCTCAGCATTTACAGGCTGACCAGGAGGAGGGCGAAGACGCGCATTTTAACGTCCCCAGAACCTGCATCGGCGCCGGGAAACTCTAACGCCAGCGTGCGCGCGTCATATTCGGCGTGAACCCACATGTCGACCAGACCATCCCGCTCGACGCCGCCGGCGCAGAGTACGCTTACATCGAGGCGCGGTTCAATGAGGGCAAAGGGGTGCTTGAGTCGTAAAGCTGACGTCCGGAAGGGCAGGGCAGACGCCCGCTTCTGCCCTGCCAGACACGCCGCCCGCGGTCTCGCCCCTGTGTTAAATGGAAGCGGAGCGAATTACGATCCATCACCAGCCATATTTTCCTCGATAAAATTCCCTCTTCGGTCGTAGGGAATCTTCCCGGAACTGACTGATTTTCCTATGCTGTGGCGGACGAGTTTCCGCCGAGCCCGCCAGACTGTTCGCAGGGAATTTGACCGCGCCTCCAAAGCCATGCTCTCGCATTTGACGCCCAGAGGCTTCGCAAACTAAGCTCGCGCCCAGTTCGAGGCCCTCCCCGGAATCTTCCGTCATGGCGATGAACGGCGCGCAAGCTCTGGTGAAGCTGCTCGAGGACCATGGCGTAACCCATGTGTTCGGCATTCCCGGGGCAAAAATCGACAGCGTGTTCATCGCGCTGCTCGAACTCGAAGATCGAGCTCGTGGTCTGCCGTCACGAGCAGAATGCCGCCTTCATGGCGGCGGCCATGGGCCGCATGACGGGCAGCATCGGCGTCTGTCTCGTGACCTCCGGGCCGGGCGTCACCAATCTCGTCACGGGCCTCGCGACAGCCACCTCGGAAGGCGATCCGGTACTCGCGATCGGCGGCGAGGTCGAGACGAGCGAGCAACTCAAACACACACATCAGGCGTTGAACGGCGTCGACGTCATGCGCCCGATCACCAAATTTGCGGCCGAGGCGTTGAATGCCCATATGCTGCCGGAGGTGTTCGGCAATGCGGTGCGGGCGGCCGAGAGCGGGCGGCCCGGCGCAGCCTTCCTCGGGCTGCCCAAAGACGTTGGACTCGGCGCCTTCCCTGGCGACCTCGGTTCCGGCTGGGGACGCCGCGCGCCGGGGGGCCAGCCGGCCGCGAGCGAATTGCAGCGCGCCGCCGAGCTGATCAACGCGGCCCGCCGGCCCATGGCAATTCTCGGCATGCAGTCCTCGGAACATCGGAGCGCCGAGGCGATCCGCCGCTTTCTCGCGTCGAGCGGGCTGCCCTATGCGTCGACTTTCCAGGGCGCGGGCGGCTGGGCGGCGCCCGCTGGGGCGACGCAATACGCGGGGCGCGTCGGCCTCTTCTGCAATCAGCCGGCAGACCGCCTGCTCGCTGCGGCCGATTGTGTCGTGACCGTCGGCTTCGACCCCATCGAATATGACCCGGTCGCATGGAACAAGGGATCGGCGCGGCCTATCGTCGCCATCGACGCCATACCCGCCGAACAGGATCAGGCCTTCCTGCCGGCGGCAGAGCTGAACGGCGATCTCAGCGCCGCGCTCTATGCGCTGGCGCCGGTGCTGCGGGTCGAGGTCGAGGCGGACTTCCGCACGTTGCTCGCCGAGGCTGCGGCCGACGTCGCCGCGACCATCGCCGAGGGGGCGCATTCCAACGGCGCGCCGGTGCATCCGCTGCGCGTCATCCACGAGCTGCGTCAGGTGGTGACGCCGGAGACGACTGTGGCGCTCGATGTCGGCTCGCATTACATTTGGATGAACCGCTATTTTCCCGCCTCGCATGCACGCCAGATTCTGGTCAGCAACGGTCAGCAGACGCTCGGCGTGGCCTTGCCCTGGGCCATCGCCGCAAATCTCGCCCGCCCCGGCGCGCCGGTGATCTCCGTTTCGGGCGACGGCGGCTTTCTCTTCAGCGCCATGGAGCTCGAGACCGCGAGGCGCCTCGGCGCGCGTTTCGTGCATCTCATATGGAACAGCTCCTCCTACGATATGGTGTCCTTCCAAGAAGTGGCGCGCTATGGGCGCACCGCCGGCGTGGCGCTCGGCGATTACGATGTTGTCGCTTACGCGCAAAGCTTCGGCTGCAAGGGCTATCGCATCGCCAAAGCGGAAGAGCTCGGGCCGATCTTGCGCGAGGCTCTGCTGTCGCCCGTGCCGGTGCTGATCGACATCCCGATCGATTATACAGAAAACATCAAATTGATGCAGAACGTCCGTCAGGACTTCATTCACTGAGCCGGAAGGCCGCCCATGAGCCGCGCCCTGCAAATCAACCTGCCCGACGCGCTGTGGAACGCGTTGGAGGCGCATTGCGCGCGCACCGGCGAGAGCCTCGATCATGCGGCGGCGACGGCGCTCGCCGAGATGCTCGACGTCGAACATCACACGATCTATCAGGTCTCGACCTCCGGCGCGCTCGTCGAGGGCGTTTTCGGCGGCTGCGTGCGCGTCGCCGATATTCTGCGCCATGGCGACTTCGGCCTCGGCACTTTCGACGGCCTCGACGGCGAAGGTCTGCTCATCGACGGCCGATGCTGGCAGGCGCGCGGCGACGGCTCTGTTCGCGAGGCTCCGCCAGACGCGCGCGCGCCCTTTTGGGTCGCGACGCATTTCTTTGCCGATCAGACGCATGTTCTCGACGATATTCGCGACTGGGACGATCTGAGCCGCCGCATCGACGCCTTCCGGCCGAGCGACAATATCTTCGCCGCCATTCGCCTGCGGGGCGAGTTCCAGACGATCAGATATCGCGTCGCTTGCAAGAGCGCGCCGGGAACCGATCTCGTTAGCGCGACGAGTCGGCAGGCCGAATTCTCCTTTGAGGCGATACCCGGCGTTTTGGTCGGCTTCTGGACGCCGTCCTATGCGCGCACGATCAACGTGCCAGGCTATCATCTGCATTTCATGAGCGGCGACTACCAACATGCCGGCCATGTGCTCGATCTCTCGGCGCGGCGCCTGACGCTCGAACTGCATCTCGAGTCCAATCTGCATCTCGCCTTGCCAGAGACGCCCGCCTTTCTCGCCGCCGATCTGACCCACGATCCCGGCGCGGCGCTCGCCAAGGCGGAAAGCAAGCACGACTGAAAACACCAGAGTCACTCTTCTTTGGAGACGGTCTTCCATGAACGACGTTTCAGCACCCTCTCGCGGCGCAAGCATTCTGCGCGATCCACATCGCAATCGCGGATCGGCCTTCTCGCTCGAGGAGCGTCGGGCGCTCGGCATAGAGGGTCTGCTTCCGCCCGTGCCGGATTTGCTGGCGACGCAGATCGCCCGCGTCAACCGGCAGCTCGAGATGCTCGACAACGATTTGCAGAAATATCTTTTTCTGAGCGATTTGCAGGCGCGTAACGAAGGGCTCTTTTACGCCGTTCTGATGTCCGACCCCGCCCGCTTCATGCCGCTCGTCTATACGCCGACGGTCGGCGAGGCCTGTCAGAGGTTCGATCACGTCTTTCGCGCTTCGCGCGGCATTTATCTGCCGATAAGCGCCAAGGGAAGGGTGAAGAAAGTTCTCTCGAACTGGTCTACCACCGACGTGCGTTTCATTGTGGTGACCGACGGCGAGCGTATTCTCGGACTCGGCGACCTGGGCGTCGGCGGCATGGGCATTCCGGTCGGTAAGCTCGCGCTCTACACCGCATGCGCCGGCGTGCCGCCGCGGATGACGCTTCCTATCACGCTCGATATCGGCACCAACAATCACGAGCTGCTCGAGGACCCACTTTATCTGGGCCTGCGACAGGAGCGCGTGCGCGGCGCGGCCTATGACGAATTCATCGACGAGTTCGTGCAAGCGGTGCAGGAGCTCTTTCCCAAATGCTGCATCCAATGGGAGGATTTCGCAAACATCAACGCGACGCCGATCCTCGAGCGCTATCGCGACAAGGTCTGCACTTACAACGACGACATCCAGGGCACGGCCGCGATCGCGCTCGCTGGCATTCTCGCGGCGCTGCGCATCACGGGCGGGAAGCTCGCCGAGCAGCGCTTCCTTTTCCTTGGTGGAGGATCGGCGGCGACGGGCATCGCCGAGCTCATCAGCGAGGCGATCGCGCTCGAAGAACCCTCGCTCTCGCAGGGGCGGGCGCGCAACTGGCTCTTTGACGTCAACGGACTGCTGACGACCTCGCGCACGGATCTTGCGGAATTTCAAAAGCCCTTCGCGCATGAGCATCCGCCGCTGACGTCCTTCGTCGACGCGGTCGAGGCGCTGCGACCGACCTGCATCATCGGCGTCAGCACCGTCCCGAAGCTCTTCAACCGTCAGGTGATCGAGGCCATGGCGCGCATCAACGAGCGCCCGATCATCTTCCCCTATTCCAATCCGACCTCGCGCTCGGAATGCACGGCCGAGGAAGCCTATCAATGGTCTGCTGGCCGCGCGGTCTTCGCGAGCGGCAGTCCGTTTCCGCCGGTCGAGTATCAGGGCCGGAAGTTCGTGCCGGGCCAGGGTAACAACGTCTATATCTTCCCGGCCATGGGCATGGCGGTTCTCGCCACGGAGGCGACGCGCGTCACGGAAGAGATGTTCATCATCGCCGCGAAGGCCGTCGCCGAGCAGGTGACCGACGCGCATCTAAACATCGGCCTGATCTATCCGCCCACGACCGACATTCTGAACGCCTCGCTGCACACCGCTGAAAAGATCGCAGAGTATATTTTCGACAAGGGCCTCGCGCGAATTCCGCGTCCCGCGGATATCGGGGCGCACATCCGCGCGATGAGGTACGAGCCCGGCTATCCGACGGAGCTCGCGTGATCGCCCGCGGCCGGAGGGAGCTCGCGTTACTTTTTCGCGTGAGATTTGCCCTTGGCTTCCGCTTCCTCCAACGCCTCGCGCTCGGGACCCTCCAGGGCTTCCTTCGCATTCTCCGCCGCTTCGGCGACCTTCCCCGATTTGGCGAACTTCGCTTGCGCCTCATTGTAGCGCTTGGCCTCGGTCTGATTGCCTTCGCCTTCGTTTTGTTGCGCGCTCATGGATCTCTCCTCTCAGCAGCTCGCCCGATAACTGCACTCGACGCCGGATTGTTCCAAGGCTTGCGCCCGCCAAGCCTCCCGGCGCTGATTACTTCAATCGATTGGCTCACGCCCTATCTAGCTGCAGCGCGACGGGCCCGTGCGAGCGGTTTGTGACGGAGGCTAGCGATGACCCACCCGAGTTCCGAAATTCAAACTCTCAAAACGCGGCTTACGAAGTTGGGCTTGACCGAGGACGATCTGAGCTGGTTCGACAAACTGGAATGGAGCGACGCCAATGTGCCGGCGCCCGCGCCCCATGAGGTCGACGCCTATGGCCGACGCGAGGCGGCGTTGAACGCCGATGTCGCAAAGCTCGGCCAGTTGGAGAAAGGCGCAACCTTGCAAGGCAGGCTCGCCGCCGCGATCGGGGCGCAACTCGCAGATCTTAAGGATCAACTTGCCGGCGAGGAGGACTGAGCCTTTCCCGTAAAGGCCGAGACCGTGAAGGTTCCCGCTCAAGGGGTGACGACGATGCTCGCGCTAAAGCCTCCCGGCCCGAAATTGAGTTTCGTGGGGCCGCCGAGCTGCATCGGCAGAATGTTTTGCAGAAGTTCCATGCCTAAGCCAAGGGTCTTCGGAGGCGTTGTAGCCGGTCCGCCGGTCTCCTCCCATTCCAGGACATGCTGATTGCCGGCAGCGCCCTCGATCGGCCTCCAGTGGAGCGCCACGTGACCTCGGCTTTGACCCAAAGCGCCGAACTTCACCGAATTCGTTTTTAGCTCATGCAGCGCGAGGCCCAGCGCCAGAGCCACGTCCGAACGCATGCTCAGCTCGCATCCCGACACCTCGATGCGGCGATCCGCCAGCGCGTCCGGGAGGGCAGTGGCGATGAGCTCGTCGATCGGCACGGTAGACCAGGAGTTCTTGCTCAAAATCACCTGAGTGCGGCTGAGCAGGCCCACTCTGCCCGAGAAGGCCTCGCAAAAATCCCCCGCATCGCTCGGATATCGGGCGCTCAGATTGGTGATCGATCGAATCATTGTCAAAGCGTTGTTCATACGGTGATGCAGCTCCATGTGCATCAGGCGCTCGCGCGTCTGCGCCTGCTTGTCCGCTTCGATGTCCGTGACGCACACCACGGCGCCGGAGACCTTCCCCTCTTTGTCGTAGAGAGGGCCGCCATTGATCTTGATCCAGAGCGAGGATCCGTCGCCCCGCATGTAGCGACACTCCAATGTCGCACTCGCCTCGCCTCGCAACACGCGTGCGAGGGGATATTCCTGCGCCTCGACCTTTTTGCCGTCTTCGTGGAAGGCGATCCATTCGCCGTAGGATTCCGCATCCTTGGAGTAGCGCACCGGATGGCCCAGCATCGTCTCGAGCATCTGGTTGCCGAAGACGATGCGTCCCTTCGGCGCTGCGGCGAGCAGAACTCCCACCGGCAGGCAGTTCAGAACCATCTTCAAGCGCCGAGCATGCTCCGGCGCTTCGATCGGCTCCATGAACATCCCTTCAAATCCAGACAGCGGCATCGCGCCCTCCTGGATCGTCGCCAGCGGTAATTTTTCCGCGCGCGGACGCGGTTTCAACGTAAAGGGCAGAGACGTCGTCGAGCGTAAGCCGAGCAGCGCGCGCCTCGATCATTCGCCTTCCTCCTTGGCGTTCATCTTGGCCAGGAGAAGGAGAAACACATCGGGCAAAGGGTCGCGGACGAGTTGATCGGCGCGGCGCGCCAAAAAGCCGCCGAGGCGCAACTGGGTCGCCTCGTCAAGCTCGGGCGCGTTCACGTCGAGGCTTTTGCGCCCCAAAGTTGGCGACGACTTTTGGCTCCGATCAGGGCCGCTTCCCGACATCGACGTCGCCTCTCGCCACAGGTTTCGACTCGCGCGCCTTCGAGTATATATATGATCGCGAATGGTCCAAGACAAACCGTCCGCGTTCAGCTTTGGGAGGAGAAGCCAGATGACGCTTTCTCAACAGATTGGTCCTTACCTTCCCTATTTGCGCAGATACGCGCGCGCGCTGACCGGCTCGCAGCAGATCGGCGACGCATTCGTCGTTCAGACGCTCGAAGTGATCATCGAAGAGCCCGCTTCCTTTCCCAAACAGCAGGGGGTGCGCGCCGGTCTCTATCGCGTGTTCTCCACGCTTTGGTCGACAGTTTCAGAGGAGCCGGTGCTCTCGGAGAATCAGTCGGAGTGGACGGCGTCGTCTTCGGTGATGCAGAATGTCGCGCGCCTCGCGCCACATTCGCGGCAGGCCTTTCTGCTGAACGCCGTCGAGCGTTTCGCGCGCTCGGACATCGCCTTCATCCTCGACCTCGACCTCGAGGCCGTATCGCGTCTGATGTCGGAGGCGGGACGCGAAATCGCCGAATGCATCGCCACGAACGTCCTCATCATCGAGGACGAGGCGCTGATCGCGGCGGAACTGTCGATGATCGTGCGAGAGCTCGGGCATTCGATCATCGGCGTCGCAAGAACACAAGCGGAAGCAAAAGCGCTCGCGGCGCAACAAATGCCTGGGCTCGTCCTCGCCGACATCCATCTCGCGGACGGAAGCTCCGGCATCGACGCCGTGAACGACATTCTTCAGCAGGCGCACGCTCCAATCATCTTCATCACCGCCTATCCCGAAAGGCTGCTAACCGGCCAGCGCCCCGAGCCGACTTTCCTCATCAGCAAGCCCTATGACGTCGAGGCGGTGAAAGCGACGATCTGCCAAAGCCTGTTCTTCAATCAGAAGGCCTCCAGGCTCTCTCCAGTCGCCTCGGCCACATAGCGTCGGGGCAGGGGCCATCCGCTCAGCGGTCCGCGAAGGGGGCGAGGTCGCCCGGCTTGCGCAGCATCTTGTTGACCTCGCCCTGGTGCAGCTCCTCGATATGGATCATTTTGCGCGTATATTCCTCCAGCATCACCGACACGCCTTCCACCTCCTTCAGAAGATCCTTGTAGAGCTGCAAGGCGAGCCCCTCATGCGCGAGCGACTCGCGTAAAATGTCTCCGATGTCGTGCTTATGCGTCTCAAGCAGCGAGCCGATGGCCAAGGAGGGGTGCCCTCCCAGATGCGTGATCAGCTCGCCCGCGTCATGCGCATGCGCGAGGGACTTGTCCGCCTGTGAGCGCAGCCAGGAAACGATCGGCAGTCGGTTGTAGCCGAAGACCATCAGGGAATAGTGCGTGTATCGCACCACCCCCGCCAGCTCGCTTTCCATGATGCGGTTGAGAAGAAAGATGACCTTCTCGCTGCCGTGGACGGAAGTTTCCTTCTCGCTCATGCTGTTCCCCCTGTGTGACGCCCAACCCCTGGCTCAGATAGCGCCGCCGCTCGATCGAACTAGGCGGCCCAGCCAAGCAACCGCTCGACGGCGTCTCTCAGATCGTCCGCCACCGCCGCTGGGGGCCCCTGCAGGCGCGCTTCGTCTCCGGCGCGGTATTTCCCGGTCCTGACCAGCACGCCGCGAAGTCCTGCGGCCATCGCGCCCCCGACGTCGGCCTCGGCGTCGTCACCGATCATCACGACATCCTCGGGCGCGCAGCCCAAGCCTTGCAGCGCGAGCGCGAAGAACAGGGGCGACGGCTTTCCAATGACCATGGCTTCTCGCCCGGACGCATATTCCAGTCCCGCAATGAAGGCGCCCACGTCGAGGCTAAGCTTTCCGTCCGCGTCGCGGAAATTTCGGTTCTTCGCGAGCGCCAGGAACGGAGCCCCGTCGAGGATCTTGCGATAGGCCTCGTTGAGCAGCTCATAGGTGAAAAACTCGCCAGCGTCGCCGACGACGACAGCTTCCGACGTCCCGCTCGGCAGATCGCGAAAATCCTCGCGCAGCTCGGGATGCACGATCAGAAAAGGACTGAGGTTCCGCTGGCGCAGGAAATCGCGAGCCAGCGCCGCGGGCGTGAAGACGTCGTCTCTTGTCGCATCGAGTCCGAGCGCGGCGAGATCCGCCAGAATGCGCGCGAGCGGACGCCGCGTCGTATTGGTGACGAATTTGAGCGGCAGCCGCGCCGCGCGCAGCTTCGCGATCGCTTCCAGCGAACCCGGAAGGGCGGCGCCTCGAATGTGCACGACGCCGTCCAGATCGAGCAACAGCCCGCGGACGGTTCGCATCTTCGCCTCGGCCGCGGGCATGACCATTCGCGATCACTCTTTCCAAGTCTCGATCAGGAGGCGTCCCGCATCGGCTGCGAGGAAGCCCCGTCACGCTCGAACTCGCCGAGCACTTCCTCGAAGCGATCGAGCGCCCAATCCAAATCCGTCTTTGAGATGACGAGGGGAGGGGAAAAACGAACGACCGTCTGGTGCGTCGCGTTGGACAGCACGCCCTTGGCCATTAAGCGCTCGCAGAAAACGCGGGCGCTGGCGAAGCGCGGCTCGATGTCCGCGCCCGCCCAGAGTCCGAGACCGCGAACGCCAGTCAGCACGGGACTTCGCAGCGCATCCAGGCGCTCGAGCAAATGGGCGCCGAGCATCCGGCTGCGCTCGACGAGGCCTTCCTCGCGGATAACGTCTAGCGCCTCGAGTCCGACAGCCGCGGCGAGAGCGCTGCCGCCGAAGGTCGAGCCATGCGACCCCGGCGTGAAGACGTCCATGACCTCGCGTCGAGCGACGAAGGCGGAGACGGGCAGCACGCCGCCGCCTAACGCCTTGCCCAGCGTTACGCCGTCGGGAAGCACATCCTCGTGTTGATAGGCGAACCACGCGCCGGTCCGAGCTAGCCCAGACTGAATCTCGTCGAGCAAGAGGAGGATGCGCCTCTCGTCGCAGAGGCGCCGCAAGCCCGCGAGCCAGCCGCGGGGCGGAAGGATCACCCCAGCTTCGCCCTGAATCGGCTCCACGAGAATCGCGACGGTGCGTTCGGAAATCGCCGCTCGCGTCGCTTCGAGATCGCCGAAAGGAACGAGGCGAAATCCCGGCGTGAAAGGTCCGAAGCCGTCGCGATATTCCGCTTCGGAGGAGAAGCTGATGACGGTCGTGGTGCGGCCGTGGAAATTGCCTTCGGCGACGATGATCTCCGGCGACGTGACGCCCTTCACGCGATGCCCCCAACGACGCGCCGCTTTGATCGCCGTCTCCACGGCTTCGGCGCCGCTGTTCATCGGCAGAGCGGCGTCGAGCCCGGTCAGCTTGCACAGCGCCTCAAGGAAAGGGCTCAGACGATCGTTGCAGTAAGCGCGCGACGGCACCGCGAGACGACCGGCCTGCTGCGAGAGCCTGGCGAGTATGCGCGGATGCGCGTGGCCAAGACTGACGGCCGAATAGGCGCTCATCATGTCGATGTAGCGTCGGCCATCGACATCCCAGAGATGCGCGCCCTCGCCCCTTGTCAGGACGACCGGCAGAGGATCGTAGTTTTTTGCGCAGAACGGGCCTTCAAAGCCTGAGAAACCCATGAAGGTCCCTCCCACTCTTTCCGCCCCCACAGCGAAGTTTTAACTGATTTCGAGAAGCGCGTCGTGACCCGCACGCCCTATATTTAGGTTCGGCGAAGACTAAGTCCACTGAGAACGGGCGATGCGAACGAGGAGAATGCGATGACGGCCTCCAGCGCCATCGGCGATGTCGCGCGCGAAGCCGAAGGTCTGCTTCATGAATTGGGCGTCCAGACCGCGGCCTTTACGGATGGAGAGCTCACGGCGCATTCGCCGATCACCGGCGAGGCCATCGGGCGCGTGCGCGCGAGCGCTTCCGCCGAGGTGGAGCACGCAATCGGCGAGGCTGAGGAAGCCTTTTGCGCTTGGCGCAAGGTTCCAGCTCCTAGGCGCGGCGAGCTCGTGCGTCTATTCGGCGAGGAGCTGCGCGCCGCCAAGCCGGTGCTCGCGCGTCTCGTCACGCTCGAGGCGGGGAAGATCGTCAGCGAGGGCCTCGGCGAAGTTCAGGAGATGATCGACATCTGCGACTTTGCGGTTGGCCTTTCTCGGCAGCTGCACGGCCTGACGATCGCGACGGAACGCCCCGGGCACCGGATGATGGAGACTTGGCATCCGCTCGGCGTCATCGGCGTCATCACCAGCTTCAACTTCCCCGTAGCGGTGTGGGCGTGGAATGCGGCCCTCGCGCTCGTCTGCGGCGACGCCGTCTTATGGAAGCCGTCGGAAAAAACGCCGCTCACGGCGCTCGCTACACAGGCGCTGCTCCAGCGCGCCGCCGCGCGCTTCGGTGAGGCTCCCGGGGGTCTGGCGCGCGTGCTGCCGGGCGGAAGGGACGTCGGCGCGCGTCTGGTCGAGGATGCACGCGTCAGGCTCGTTTCCGCCACCGGCTCCAGCGCGATGGGACGCGCCGTCGCGCCGCGCTTGGCGCAACGATTTGCGCGCGCGATCCTGGAGCTGGGCGGCAATAACGCTGCGATCGTCTGTCCTTCCGCCTCTCTCGAGCTCGCGACGCGCGCCATCGCCTTCGCCGCAATGGGGACCGCGGGGCAGCGGTGCACGACGCTGCGTCGCCTCCTCGTTCACGAGGACATTTACACGGAGCTTCTCCGACGCCTGCGCTCCGCTTACGCTTCCGCGCGCGTCGGCGATCCGCGCGAGAGCCCGACGCTGGTCGGTCCGTTGATTGATAAGGCCGCTTATGTCGCGATGCAGACGGCGCTCGACGAAGCGCGCGCGGCCGGAGGCGTTGTCCTTGGCGGCGAACGCGTCTTGGCCGAACGCTTTCCTGGCACTTTTTACGTGACTCCGGCGCTCGTCGAGCTGTTAGAGCAGGCAGCGGTGGCGCGACGCGAGACCTTCGCGCCCATTCTCTTCGCGATGCCCTATCGCGATTTCGGAAAGGCGCTCGCGCTGCACAACGGCGTTGCGCACGGCCTCGCCTCTGCGATCTTCACCAATGATCTCAGCGAGGCTGAAGCGTTTCTCTCCCAGGAGGGCTCCGATTGCGGCATCGCCAATGTCAATATCGGTCCGTCGGGCGCCGAAATCGGCGGCGCGTTCGGCGGCGAAAAAGAGAGCGGCGGCGGGCGCGAGGCGGGCTCCGACGCGTGGAAGGCCTATATGCGGCGAGCGACCAACACGATCAACTACTCCAAGGATTTGCCGCTGGCGCAGGGCGTCAAATTCGACCTTTGAACATAGATCGACGGGCTCTAGCGAACTCACCGAGGCGACGCGCGACGGTAGATAGAAGGGCAGAAACCACGGCGCCGCTTCGATAGAAAAGCGGCCGAGCGAGGAGCAACAGGAACTCCATGGCCTCCCCGATTTCCCCCGACAGCATGCGTGCGATGTTCGCAGCGCGGCTTTCGGTCATGTGCAAGTCGGAAATGTCGCGTTACCGCGCGATGACCGAGCTCGTGGGACGCGTGAACCAAGACGTTCTCGCCGCGCAGCCAGAGCGTATGAGAGACGATACGGCTGCCCTCGACATCGAACGCCACGGCGCCGTTCGTGTTGGCTCTGCGGCCGAATTGGTTCTGCTACGACGACTCTTCGCCGTCTTGGACATGGCGCCCGTGGGTTATTATGATTTGTCGGTCACGGGCCTGCCCGTTCACTCCACCGCTTTTCGCCCCCTAACCGACGCCGCGCTCCGACAAAGTCCGTTTCGCGTCTTCGTGTCGCTGCTGCGACTGGAGTTGATAAGCGACGCCACGCTGCGAGACGAGATTGCCGCGATCCTCGCGCGGCGACGCCTCGTGACGCCGCGGGGCCTGGAATTGCTCGAGCGAGCCGAATGGGAGGGCGACCTCAGCGAAAAGGATGCCAGGGAATTCGTGGGGGAGGCTATTGAAACCTTTCGCTGGCGACCTGCGGCGACAGTGTCGATCGACGTCTACCAACGGCTCTACCGCGCGCATCCGCTGCTTGCCGATATTTGCTGCTTTGAGGGACCGCATATCAATCATCTGGCTGCGCCGACTCTCGACATAGACGCGGTGCAGCGGGGACTGCGGGCGGAAGGGTTCGCGCCCAAGGACGTCATCGAAGGTCCGCCGCGGCGCTGCCGTCCGATTCTTTTGCGCCAGACGAGCTTCAAGGCCCTTGCGGAACCGATCGCTTTCGCTGACGGCGGCGAAGCCCTGCACAGCGCGCGCTTTGGCGAGGTCGAGCAGCGTGGCGCGGCGCTGACCGATCAGGGTCGTGCGCTTTACGATCGTCTTCTCACCGCGGCTTCGACAGCGCCTTCAGGCGCAGACTATGAGCAAGAGCTCAATCGCCAGTTCGAGGCCTTTCCGGACAACGACACGACGCTTTGGGCCAAAGGGCTCGCTTATTTCCGTTACCAGCCTGCGGTCGCCGCCGCTCTCGACAGCGACGGAGTGCAGGCGCAGCTCTCGATCCAGGATCTCTTGTCGCAAGGGCGCCTGTCGATCGAGCCCATCCTTTACGAGGACTTTCTGCCAGCGAGCGCGGCAGGCATTTTCCGCTCGAATCTCGGCGATTGCGGCGAGTCCGAACATCTGGGCCGCGCAAATCGCCAAAGCTTCGAGGACGCCTTGGGCTGCGCCGTTATCGACGCGCAATCGCTCTATGGCGCGATCGAGGCTCAGTCGCTGACGACGAGCCTTAAGGCTCTAAACCTGCTGCGAGCCCTGCCGCGCCTCAGCGAAACCGCTCCGGCCCCTTTCATTCCGCCCGAAGCGCGTTCGCAGGTTTATGACAGCAAGTGAATTGGTCCCAGTAGGCGGCGCCATAGTTGAGAAGCTTGCGGCGCGAGCGTTGCACGACGCAGGATCAAGGATGCGCAGCGACTGGCCAATATCGCGGACGGTCCCATTTAAGGTCGCAGTCCGCAGGGCGCATCTCCATCGATAACGCGTCGGTCCAGGCGCTGCGACAGGCAGCCTTTTAACGTCGCCGCGCGCCCCAGCGTGAACTCGTCCCTCACGAAGGAGTACGAAATGGGGACCTCTCATCCAAAGCTCAATCTGATCCCAAGCGAGCATCTCGAAGGCGCGAGCGTCTATGACGCGAATGGCAAAGCGGTCGGCAAGATCGATCGGCTGCTTATCGACAAGGTGTCGGGTCAGGTCCGTTACGCGATCGTAGATTTTCACGGCTTCATGGGGTTGCGTCACGGCGCTCACGCCTTGCCGTGGACCGCGCTAACCTATGACGCGACGCGGGAGCGCTATAGCGCGGACGTCGGTGAGAAAATGCTCGAGGCGGCGCCCGGCTTCACGCCCGAGACCTCGATGAGCCGGGAATGGGAAACGCAGGTTCATCAGCATTATCAAACGCAGCCCTATTGGGAGGGGCAGGGCGCAGAAATTTAATGCGACTACGGGACGCCCCTGCAGCGTCTCGTCGCCAGGCTTTGGCAAGGCGACGAGGCTCCCTCAAGCCACATCTCGGCGCCGCCGATTGACGACGCCGCCTTCCAAAATGGTTTCGATCTGATCTGTCGTCAGATCGTGCCAAGTCTCTATTTCCCGTCCGTCGCAGCGAAGTACGATGGGTTCCCCTTGTTCAAGGCTGCGCCGCAAATTGTCGGCTCGCAGCACATCGCCCGCGCCCAGCCGGTCATAGTCGCTTAGGTCAGCGAAGCGCAGCGGCAGCACGCCGTAGTTTATGAGATTTTGTCGGTGAATGCGGGCGAAGGACTTTGCGAGCACGATCCGCAGACCGAGATAGCGCGGCGCAGCTGCGGCATGCTCGCGCGACGAGCCTTGCCCGTAATTCTCGCCGCCCATCACCGCATGGCCACGCGCCCTCTCGCGATGAGCGCGATCCGGATAGGACGGATCGATGCGCGTGAAGGCGAAAGTCGCGATCCTCTGCAGATTGGAGCGGTAGGGGAGCACCTTGGCGCCGGCGGGCAGGATTTCGTCGGTCGAGACATTGTCGCCCATCTTCAGCAGGATCGGCAGGTCGAGCGCGTCTGGCAGCGCGTCGAACTGGGGCAGGGAATGGATGTTCGAGCCTTTCACGAGCTTCACCCTCCGCGCCTCCGCGAGCGCATACGGCTTCTCGATCAGACTTTGGGAAGAGAGGGAGGCGCTGGGCGCGACGAGCTTTGGATAGGGCGTCGAGAGCGTGCGCGGATCGACGATCCTGCCGGCGAGCGCCGAAGCTGCGGCGGTCTCGGGAGAGCAGAGAAAAACCAAATCTTCCTCGGTGCCTGAGCGGCCGCGAAAGTTTCTCGGAGTCGTGCGCAGCGAGTTGCGACCGATCGCGGGGGCTTGACCCATGCCGATGCAACCGTTGCATCCCGTCTGATGAATGCGCGCCCCCGCGGCGACGAGCGCTTCGAGCCGGCCGTCGGTCAAGAGCGCCCGCAGCACCTGCCGCGAGGTGGGGTTCACGTCGAAGGAGACCTGCGGCGGCGCCCTCCCGCCTCGAACGATTTCAGCTGCGATGGCGAAGTCGCGCCATCCCGGATTGGCGGAAGAGCCGATGTAGGACTGTGCGATCTCCAAGCCCGCAATCTCGCGAACGGGCACCACGTTGCCCGGAACTCGAGGGCTTCGCGATGAGCGGCTCGAGCTGCGAGAGATCGATATGTTCATTTTCGTCATACTCGCAGCCCGCATCCGCCGCGATCTCGCGCCAATCGTCTTCCCGGCCCTGCGATTGGAGATAGAGCCGGGTTTCCTCGTCGGAGGGAAAGACGGAACTTGTCGCGCCGAGCTCCGCGCCCATATTGGCGATGACATGCCGATCCATCGCCGCGAGAGCGCTTAGTCCGGCTCCGTAATATTCGATGATCCTGCCGACGCCGCCGGCGACGCCGCGCCGCCGCAACAGCTCGAGGATGACATCCTTGGCGCTGACCCAGGGCGGCAGCTCGCCGGTCAGCTCGACCCCCAATATGCGCGGCGCTGAGATTGCGTAAGGTTCTCCCGCCATCGCCAGCGCGACATCCAGGCCGCCGGCGCCGAAGGCGAGCATGCACAGCGCGCCCGCCGCAGGCGTATGGCTGTCCGAGCCGAGCAGGGTTTTTCCTGGGCTCCCGAAACTTTCCATGTGCACGACATGGCTGATGCCGTTGCCCGGCGGGGAATACCAGAGTCCGAACCTGCGGCAGGCGCTCTCGAGGAAGAGGTGGTCCTCGGCGTTGAGATTATCGATCTGCAAAAGATTGTGGTCGACATATTGCACGCTGACCTCGGTCGTCACGCGATCGACCTGCATCGCCTCGAGCGATAGCATTGCGAGCGTGCCCGTCGCATCCTGCGTGAGGGTCTGATCGATGCGCAAGGCGATCGGCTCGCCCGCCGCCATGACGCCCTGCACGAGATGGGCTTTGATCAGTTTTTGCGCGACGCTGAGAGGCATTTCCGTTGATCCGCATCATTTGCAGATGCAATGCTATGAATAAAAATAGACGCGCAGCCTTCGGCTGACAGTGGCGAACTCATAGCGACGCCGTCGCCGATGAGTGCTAGTTAGAAAGGCGGCGCTTATCGCGTGGCCTGCGCTGGCAGGACAACGCGCCTGGCAAAAGCATAGGTGGAGCATGAACACAGCCAATCTTCAGCTTGAAGGCGTTTACGCCGTGCTTGCCGCTCTGCTCGCGGCCCTCAGGGACAAAAGCCTCATGAACAGCGACGAGCTGGATCGCCTGCTTGCGGGAGTCGAATCGGCGCTCGCCAGCGATGCGCGTCGTCCGACCGAGGTGCGCGACGCCAATGTCGACGCCATCTGCTTTCCCGCGCGCCTGCTGAGACAGGCGTTGAAGGCTAACTCCGACGGGCGAGTCTTTTCTTTCGCACGCCTGGCCAGCGAGGTCGGGCAGGCGAAAGGCGAGCGCTAAGTCGCAAGAAGGATTGCGAAGGCCCCGGCCTAGCGGGCGCTCGCCAAGCGCGACAGTCTCAGCGCGACCTCGATGAAAAGAGGTCGGAGGTCGGGTCCGGCGCGCCGTTCAGCCGGGGATCGTCTTTCGGATTGACGTAGTCGATCCCCCAAGGACCGTTGGCGTTGATCTGCACGATCGTGTCCTCGTTGACCAAAACATAATGCACCACGCCATGCGGCATCGAGGAAAAGCTCCCCGCCGGCAGCAACTCGACGGAAGCCTTGTCGGTCGCCGGACCCAGGCCTAGACCAACACTTCCCGAGATCACCGTTAGAAATTCAGGCTGCTTGTGCATGTGCGGCGCAATTCTATAGCCCTTCGGCAACTTCATACGCAGCACGAAAGCGCCGGGCTTTTGCGGATCGCCGTAAAGCACTGCCATTTGCGCTCCCGCGGGCAGGCTCGCCGGACCCGTTTCCCACTGCATGTCCTGCGGTAAGAAGACCTTGTGCGCGTCGATTTCATCGGCCGCCAGGGCGGAACCGGTTGAGAGAAGCAAAACTGTTAGAACTCCGATCGCGACGGGCTTCATCTCCATCTCCCTTGCGTTCCGCCTCAACCGCCTCGACGCAGCTTGCGCTCGTCAAAGGCGACGCGCGGCTTTCTGTGGGCTTCCTCCGCGACATATAGAGCGCGGTCAGCTTCACGCCGTTCCCGTTGGAACAAAACACGCGTCAATCTCGGCCTGAAGCTATCCGCCGTCGAGCGTGGCCTCTGTCTTTCGGCCGTTAGAAATGAGGAGGCGAGGATGGAAACCTCGGGGATGAGAAATTTCGAGATCAATTTCGGCCCGGTGCATCCCGCCGCGCACGGCGTGCTGCGTCTCATTCTCGAGCTCGACGGCGAGGTCGTCACGCGCGCGGATCCGCATATCGGGTTTCTACATCGGGGAACCGAGAAGCTGATCGAAGAGAAAACGTATCTGCAGGCTCTCCCCTATTTCGACCGGCTCGATTACGTGGCGCCGATGAATCAGGAGCACGCCTTCTGCCTCGCCGCCGAAAAGCTGCTCGGAATCGCCATTCCTGCCCGCGCGCAGCTCATTCGTGTCCTCTATTGCGAGATCGGGCGGTTGCTGTCGCATCTGCTCAACGTCACGACGCAGGCTTCTGATATCGGTGCGCTGACCCCCAATCTGTGGGGCTTCGAGCAGCGCGAAAGACTGATGGTGTTCTACGAGCGCGCGTCGGGGGCGCGCTTGCACGCAAATTACTTCCGCGTCGGCGGCGTGCATCAGGATCTGCCGCCCGAGCTTCTCGACGACATCGAGACCTTCTGCGATCCCTTTCTCAAGGCTTGCGACGAGCTGGAAGTGCTGCTCACCGATAACCGCATCTTCAAGCAGCGCAATGTCGGCATCGGCGCCATCGGGCTGGCGGAGGCCTGGGGGCGGGGATTTTCGGGCGTCCTCATCCGAGCCTGCGGGGCCGCTTGGGATTTGCGCAAGGCTCAGCCTTACGAATGCTACGAAAGTCTCGATTTCGACATTCCCGTCGGCAAGCATGGCGACTGCTACGATCGGTATTGCGTGCGTATGGCGGAGATGCGCCAATCCGTTCGGATCATGCGCCAGTGCCTGAGGAAGCTCCGGTCGGCGGAGGGCGCCGGGCCGGTCATCATCGAGAACCACAAGATTGCGCCGCCGCAGCGCCACTCGATGAAGCGCTCCATGGAGGCGTTGATCGAGTGCTTCAAGCTCTATACCGAGGGCTTCCGCGTGCCCGCCGGCGAAGTCTACGCCGCCGTGGAGGCGCCGAAGGGAGAATTCGGCGTCTATCTCGTTTCCGGCGGAGCCAACAAGCCCTACCGCTGCAAGATCCGAGCGCCGTCTTTCGCGCATTTGCAGGCGATGGAGCGTCTGTCCCGAGGGCATATGCTGGCCGACGCCTCCGCCATCGTGGGCGCCCTCGACATCGTCTTCGGCGAGATCGATCGTTGAGCCTATGCTCTATCCGGTCCGCACGTAGAATTCCACAAGATCCGGAATAACAGGCGCGGGGATGGAAAACGCCATTGTCGGCGACATGTTGCGATCAATCACACTCGCGGTGAGCGCGGCTGCCGCAGGGCCGACGCTGCGCGTAGAGGAGCCTTGTCATGATCGAGTCACACTGGAACGCCGATCTGCTGGCGAAGATTTTCGGTTTTCTCTTCCTGGTGGTGGGAGCAGTCGGAATTCACCGCAAATCCGATCGTCTCGGCCAATGGCCTCTTCACGGTGAACGACCTGCATAATTACCTGCATATCGGCACCGGCGTCCTGTTCTTGTTGGGCGCGCTGCTCGGGGCTCCGGTCACGACGATCCGCGTCATCGCCGTTCTCTACGCGATCGTCGCCGTGATCGGCTTCGCCTTTCCCGACGCCGGATTGCTCAGAGGGCTGCATATGAACATGGCCGACCACTGGCTGCACGCCGCCCTTGCGGTCGTTCTCCTGCTGGTGGGCTTCCTCGCGCCGATTGAGGAGCGGTTCAGCCACGCGCAGCTCTAACTGCAGGCGCGCGGAGCTTTGGGTGCAGCGGATCCACGCGATGAATAAGGACCAGCTTGCGCGAACCGCAAAGGCGTTGGTCGCGCCGGGGAAAGGGCTTCTCGCCGCCGATGAGAGCGGCGGGACGATCGCGAAGCGCTTCGCGGCCGTCGGCGTCGCATCGACAGAGGAAACGCGCCGCGATTATCGCGAGCTCTTGTTTCGCTCCAAGGATGCGCTGCGACGCTGCATCTCTGGCGTGATCTTGTTTGACGAAACCATCAGGCAGTCGACGAGCGACGGGACGGCGCTCGTCAAGCTCATTGAGGCGGGGGGCGCGATTCCCGGGATCAAGGTTGACCTGGGCGCGAGGCCGCTTCCCGGCTTTCCTGGCGAGACGATCACGGATGGCCTCGATAATCTGCATGATCGGCTCGTGAGCTACTATGGCATGCGCGCGCGCTTCGCCAAATGGCGCGCTGTGATCGATATCAGCCGCGAGGCCAATCTGCCGACGCGCTACGCAGTCGACGCCAACGCTCATGCCCTGGCTCTCTATGCCGCGCATTGCCAAGCGGCAAGCCTCACGCCCATCGTCGAGCCAGAGGTCTTGATGGACGGGGATCACGACATAGAGGTTTGCGCCGAGGTCACTGAATTCGTGCTGCGCCGTCTCTTCGCTGCGCTTTATGAGGCGCGCGTTTTTCTCGAGGGGATCGTGCTCAAGCCCAATATGGTTATTGCGGGAAAGAAGAGTGCGCGTCAGGCGTCGCCCGAGCAGGTCGCGGAGGCCACGCTTCGCGTGCTGCGACGCTCAGTTCCAAGCGCTGTGCCGGGAATCGCCTTCCTCTCCGGCGGACAGGGGGATGTGGAGGCCACCGCCAATCTCGACGCTATCAATCACATCGGCGGCCCCTGGAGCCTGACCTTCAGCTACGGCCGCGCCTTGCAGGAGTCCGCGCAGAAGAGCTGGGCGGGAAAGCCAGAAAACGTAAAGGCTGCGCAAGCCGCTTTCACGCACCGCGCGCAAATGAACGCGCTGGCCCAGCAGGGCCAGTGGACGCAAGAGCGCGAGCAGCGTGCGGCCTGAAGCGCCGACGGCCATCCGGCGCTAGGTCAGCCGTCGGCTTCCGCCTCAAGTGACGGGGCCGGCAGCTTCGGCATGGTGATGAAGAAGGTCGCGCCCTCGCCAGGTTCTGACTCGATGGCCAAAGACCAGTCGTGTCTATCGGCGATGGATTTGCAGATCGCGAAGTCCAATCCCTGTTCCCGGATATTTGGCTTGCGAATGCAGGCGCTGAAACGGCTCGAAGACCATTGTCGCATATTTCGCCTCGAAACCAATTCCGTTGTCGACGATGGAGATGCAGATGCCGCCTGTTTCGATCGGATCCACGAGAATCCGCACTTTGGCGATCTCATTCGGCTTGCGATATTTGACGGCGTTGGAGACGATATTCTGCAGCAAGCGCGCAAATTGCGAGCGGTCGGCTTCGAAGGTCAGATGCGGCGCGCGATTGTCGATTTCCGAGCCGGTCTCGCTGATGAGCTGCGACAAGTCGACGAGCGCGCTGTCGATTTCGTTCCTCAGATCGAGGACGCTCGGCTCCAGCACGTCATTGATGGTTCGGGAATAGGTCAAAAGGTCGTCGACGAGCTCGCGCGCCCGCAGCGCCGAGGCCCGAATAACGTCCTTGGCGCGAAACACCTCCGCCTGATTGGCGCTCGCCATGGCCTGGTCGAGGAGCTTCGCATAGGCCGCAATTTTTCGCAGCGGCTCCTGCAGATCGTGCGAAGCCACATAGGCGAATTGCGCCAGGCGCGCATTGGCCCGCTCGAGCTCGGCGGCGCGTCGCGCCAGCGCGGCTTCGGACTCGCGTCGCGCTTCGATGTCGAGCACCGTCGCCAGCACGAAGGTTTCCTTTGTGGTCTCGATCGGCGTCAATCCGATTTCCACGGGGAACTCGGTTCCGTCCCGTCTCACCGCACGTAGATCACGGCCGACGCCCATGGCGCGCTTGCTAGGGTTGCGAAAAAAGTCACGGTGGAGCTGAGCGTGGTTTTCGCGCAGATTGCGGGGAATGAGCGCATTTATGGTCATTCCCAGAAGCTCGCTGGCCCGGTAGCCGAATATGCGCAGCGTCTCGGCGTTGGCGAAGCGTATTCGGCCTTGGACGTCGGTCACGATCACCGCGGCGGGAGACGCCTCGATCGCCAGACGAAACAGCTCATCGCCATCTTCGAGGAGATTGACGACCAACCCTTGTCCTCCCGGTACGACGCTCTAAGTCAGATTAGTTAGGCTGCGTTCCGGCGTCGCCGCCTGCGTGAGGCCGGGGAATGAGGGTTCATATGGCGGTAAAATCAGGCAGGCAAGGGCCTTGCAGGCTCTTGCTGATCGAAGATGATGAGGACGACGTCTTTTTGTTGGAGCGCGCGATAGACTGCGTGCGCGACAATCTTAAGCTGGATATCCAGTACGAGCACGTCGAGAACGGTCTCGAGGGGCTCTATGTCGTGTCCAAGGAAGATCTCACCGACAAGCTTCCCGATGCGGTGGTTCTCGACCTCAACATGCCGCGTCTCGGCGGCGTGAAGTTTCTCAAAGCCTTGCGCCAATCCTTCCTCTTGAAGGATCTGCCCATCTTCGTGCTGACGACGACGACCTCGGCCACAATCCATGAGGAGGCGATCCGGGCCGGGGCCAATAAGGTTTTCGTCAAGCCAGACGACGCCGACGCTCTCGTGGCGATCGCAGGGGAGATCGTCGCGGCGACCTGCTGCGCCGCCGCTGCCGAGGCGGAGTCGCCTGAGATAGGCTGACCGGCGTTCCGAGCCGTGTTCGAAGGACTGGCGGCGCTGGGCGCAAGCGGAGCGTGACCATGGCCCTCGACGCAAAGGGCTCGACGGAGCCGGCCCAACCCTTTCGCGCTCCTGCCGCATGGCGAACCGAGGAGGGCCGTAAGAGCTCCCCGCAGGACGAAACGCTCGTCGAGACCAATGTCCCCGCGCGTCTCGACGCGCTGCCCTGGAGCCGCTTCCACAGTCTGGTCGTCGTCGCGCTTGGCGTGACCTGGATTCTCGACGGGCTGGAAGTGACTTTGGCGGGCTCGGTGGCGGGGGTGCTGACGCAAAGCGTCGGGCTCGATCTCACGGCCGCGCAGATCGGATTTGCGGGCGCAGCCTATCTCTGCGGCGCCGTCCTCGGCGCGCTGGCGTTCGGATGGATGACCGACCGCCTCGGAAGACGCAAGCTGTTCTTCATCACGCTCGCCGTCTATCTCACCGGGACGGCGACGACGGCCGCCGCCTGGGGCTTCACAAGCTATGCGGTTTTTCGCTTCGTGGTGGGCTGCGGCATCGGCGGCGAATACGCGGCAGTCAATTCGGCGATCCAAGAGCTCATTCCTGCGCGCCTGCGCGGCTGGACCGACCTCGTCATCAACGGCAGCTTCTGGCTGGGCGCAGCCTTGGGGGCGGGCGCGTCCATCCTGCTCCTCGATCCGGCCCTCGTGGATCCCCGTCTAGGCTGGCGCCTCGCCTTTCTGATCGGCGCGACGCTCGGGCTGGTCATTCTCCTGCTGCGCGGGTGGATTCCTGAAAGTCCGCGGTGGCTGATGCTTCACGGACGGGCGCAGGAGGCCGAGGAGGCGGTCGCCGAGATCGAGAGAGAGGCCCAGCACCCGGTATCGCAGGCGGAGCTCGCGAAGCTTCCGAAGATCAAGCTGCGCGCCCGCGCCTACACGCCGGTTTCCGAAATCTATCGCGCGATGTTCCACCTCTATCCGCAGCGCACCGTCGTGTCTCTGGCGCTCATGGCGTCTCAGGCCTTCCTCTACAATTCGGTGTTTTTCACTTATGCGCTGGTCCTGACCGATTTCTATGGGGTCGGCGCTGACAAGCTCGGCTGGCATCTGCTCGCTTTGGCTGCCGGCAATTTTCTGGGCCCGTTGTTGCTCGGGAAATTGTTTGACACGCTGGGGCGCAGGATCATGATCAGCGCGACCTACCTCATCTCCGGCCTGCTGCTTCTCGGCGTCGGCTATCTTTTCCAAAGAGGTCTGCTGACCGCGCAAGAGCAGACGATGGGCTGGATGGTCGTGTTCTTCTTTGCTTCAGCGGCCGCGAGCTCGGCCTATCTCACCGTCAGCGAGTTCCTTCCCGCTCGAAATTCGCGCCATGGCCATCGCCATTTTCTATGCTCTCGGGACACTTGTCGGCGGCGCGTTGAGTCCCTGGCTGCTCGGAACCTTGATTGGGACCGGAAGCCGCGCACGCGTCCTTGAAGGCTACGCTCTCGGCGCCGTTCTGATGATTTCCGCTGGTCTGATCGAATGGGCGTGGGGGATTGCCGCCGAACGCAAGCCCCTCGAGGCCGTCGCGCGTCCGCTCGGCGCCGCTGACGAATGATCCGTCGGAGCCCAGGGCCGTAGTGCGTCGATTGTCGGAGCGGGCATGGAGAACGAGGCCGACCATGACAGAGGCGGCGCGTCCAGCGCCTCGAGAAAGCCCTCCATCCAATTGTGCGCGTTACGCTCGCGCACGCGCGCGAGCAGCGCGGCATGGCGCTCGATCTTCTCCGGCTTCGGCATCAGAATGGCGCGCTGCATAGCCTGCGCCACCTCATCCGCGTCATAGGGATTGACGATGAGGGCTTCCTCCAAATCTTCAGCGGCGCCGGCGAAGCGCGACAGCACCAATACGCCGGGGTCCTTTTCGTCTTGGGCTGCGACATATTCCTTCGCCACGAGATTCATGCCGTCTCGCAGGGGAGTCACCAGTCCGATCTGGCTGCCGCGGTAGAGCGCGGCGAGCGTCTCGCGCGGGACGCTCCGGTGGACATAGCGGACCGGCGTCCAGTCGAAGTCGCCGAACTGACCGTTGATCTCGCCCGAAAGCGCTTCGAGCTCATGGCGAATGTCGGCGTAGGCTTTGACCTCCTCGCGCGTCGGCGGCGCGATCTGCATCAGTGTGACCGCCTTGCGGTTTTCCGGATGCAGCTCCAGCAGACGCTTGAAGGAGCGGAATCGATCCGGCAGGCCCTTGGTGTAGTCGAGACGATCCACACCTATGATGTTGATGCGCGGCTCGCCGCGCCGATGCAGCCATTGGATGCGCCTTTCCGCTTCGGCTCGCATCGCCATTGCGGAGAAGGAGTTGACGCAAACACCGGCGGGGAAGACGCTTGCGGTGACGAAGCGACCGCCGACGCGGACGACGTCCGAGGAAAGCATTTCAGCGCCCATCGCCTCGCATAGGAAGCGACAGAAATTCCCCTGATCCGTGCTCGTTTGAAAGCCGACGACGTCATAGGCGAGCATCGCCTGCATCAGCCATTCATGCTCGGGAACCGCCACCAGCATGTCGGGAGGCGGGAATGGGATATGCAGGAAGAAGCCGATGCGGTTGCGCACGCCGCGCGCGCGGAGCTCGGCGGCGACGGGGATGAGGTGATAGTCGTGAACCCAGACGAGATCGTCGGGATGCAGCTGAGGCGCCAGCGCTTCGGCGAAGCGGCGGTTGACTTTCCGGTAGGCGTCGCAGCTTTCCGGCGTGAAGCGAGCGAGGTCCAGCCGGTAATGATGCACGGGCCAGAGCGCCGCGTTGCAGAAGCCGAGATAGTGCTCTTTGTAATCGCGCTCCGAGAAGGGCATGGTGACGAAGGTGACCTGGCCGTCTCGTCGGCAGGAGACGCCGATCTCCACCTCGGAGGCGACGACGTCCCCGTTCCAGCCAAACCAGACGCCGCCGCGCTCCTTCAACCCGTCGAGAATGCAGACCGCCAAGCCGCCGGACGCGGGGCAGCCGGGGTCAGCCACCCAATTCGACACCACGACAAGCCGCTTCATGTGCCTTCTCCCAGGCGCGACAGCCGCGCCACGGTTTACGACGCCCGCCCAGCGACAGGCTGGCGTTGCGCCGTCTCGAGCTTCTCCGAGCGGACTTCTTCATTCGGCGAGATCGTTTCGGGGGAATTGTTCGATTGGACGAGGCGAAGCTCGAGGCTGCTCGCCTGCGCGAGCTCAAGCCGAACTTGGGAAAAGTTGGATAGAAACCGGCGAAATATGATCGAGGCCTCGGCGGGCAGCTCAGGCGCGCCGAATTCCGTCAAACGGTGTATATCCCTGCCCGGGAGACCAGCGAACGACGCGCACTCTCGGACGCTGATCACGACCCGTCTCCCGACCGCCAAGTCAAAAGAATAAGGGTTAATAGAAGCCGCCACCATCCGGATGACTACGTAGCCGCTGCAATTGAGGCCGCGTCCACTATAGCGCGATCACCGCGGCGCTGCAGGTCGGCGGGTTGCGGCCAAAGGACGCCGCATCGCGCCCTTTTATAGCGCCGAATTTGCGCTATATAAGACGGGTTGGATCGAAGCGTCGCTTTGCGACAGAAATCCGGAGTGGATGATGAGGGCATGCGCGGCTGAGCAGCCCGCCGAGGAGCAGCGAGAGTCTCGACACGCGAGGGAAAAAACGTCCGACGACGCAAGAGCTCGCAAGCCGCTGGACCTCTTGGCGGTCGGACGCGAAGCTCCCAGCCGCCGCCAAATCGTCTACGTCATCGACGACGACTCCGCCGTTCTCGGCTCGATGCGATTTCTGCTGTCCGTTCAGGGGTTCGAGCCGAAAACATTTTCCACGGCGGAGGAATTTTTGGCGACCGTCGCGCCAGACGAGAGGGGTGTCGTCGTGACGGACGTGCGCCTGCCCGGGCTGACCGGGGTTGAGCTCATCCAAGGCATGAAGAAGCGCCGTCTCGATTTTCCCGCGATCGTCATCACGGCCTACGCCGATGTCTCGCTCGCCGTCTGCGCGATGAAACAGGGCGCGGTCGATCTTCTTGAAAAGCCCTTCGACCCATCGGCTTTGATCGACACGCTCCGACAGGCATTCGCGAGCATGTTGGAGAAGGGCGAGAGCGTCGCCTCCGAGCAAGCCGTCCGTGACAGCCTCTCGAGCCTCAGCACGCGGGAGAAGGGCGTTCTCCAAGAGCTCGTCAAAGGAAAGACCAATAGGGCGATCGCGGCGGAGCTCGGCATCAGCCAGCGAACCGTCGAGGTTCATCGCGCGAACATCATGAAGAAAACCGGGGCAGGAAGCCTCTCGGCGCTTGTCCGCATGGCCTTGATCCTCGAAAGCAAGCCGAGCTGAACTCCGAGGCGATCGTCCGCTCGACGAAGAGGCGGCCGCGGTCTCCGGCTTCGCCGAGGAATTGGTCATCCCTATTTGACAATGCTCATGAGGCGGCGAAAAAATTGGCCATGACCGCCGACGATCACGCCCCCACAAAAGCCGAAGTCGAGCTGCGTCCGCCGCGACGGCTCGGCGACCGACAATCCTCTATGACGGAGATGACGGCCGAGCTCGTCCATGCGCTTAATCAGCCGCTATCGGCGGCAGCAAATTACATAGAGGCTGCGCAGCGCCTTCTGCAAGCCAACCCGCAGCGCACGCCCCAACTCGCCGAGGCATTGGATCACGCCGCATCGCAGATGCTGCGCGCAGGGCGGATGGTCAGAGATCTGCAAGAGGTCATCTCGCAAGGCCATCCCGAGAAGACCCTGCGAAGCCTGCATGAGATCATCCGCCAGAGCTGCGAGCGCGCCGATCAGATGATCAAGGATCACGAGGTTGCGCTGACCTTGCATCTCAACGCCGATAAGGATTTGGTTTTGGCGGACGAAGCGCAGATTCAGCAGGTGCTGCTCAGTCTGATGCGCAAGGCCTGCGACGCAATGCGCTCGTCGAAGGTCAGAAGATTGATCCTCGCAACCTCACTGAAGGACGAGACGCTGAGAATCGATGTGGTCGACTCCCGCATCGGTCTTTCGCGGGCCGTCGATGCGGACACTTCCGATCCCTACGCCTCGAGCAAAACTGTCAGCCTCGGCGTCGGTCTGTCGATCTCTCGATCAGTCGTGGAGGCGCATCAGGGGAAGATCTGGGCCGAGCCCGACGACGGCGGCGGGGCGCGCTTCAGCTTCACCCTGCCTCTCGCAGAGGCGCCCGCCGCCGAGCGCGTCTGGGAATAGGCGTCGGCCAGCTTTCTGGCGCATGTCGCGCGCGAAGATCTCAGGTCGCCTTCTCCCAGGGGCGGGAAAGCCGCACCGCGCAATTGATGATTCCGACCATGGAATAGGTTTGCGGATAGTTTCCCCAGGCCTCCCCGGTCTTGAGATCGCAATCCTCCGACATCATTCCGAGTGCGCTGCGGCACTCGAGAAGCTGGTTGAAATAGTCGCGGGCCTCCTCGGTCCGGCCCATTCGCGCCAGCGCGTCGATGCGCCAGAAGGAACAGCTGTTGAACGCCGTAGTCGGCAGGCCGAAGTCGTCGGCGGCTTCATAACGAAGCAGGTGAGGACCGCGCGCCAGCGTCGCCTCGACCTGCCGGATAGTCGAACTCATGCGCGGCTCGCTCGCGTCGAGGAAGCCCACCTCGATCATCAAAAGGACGCCGGCGTCGAGATGCTCGCCCTCGAAGGACTCTGTGAACGCCTGTCTTCGCTCGGACCAGGCGCGATCGAGAATGACCCCTTTGACCTGATTGGCCTTCTCTCTCCAATCGCTGGCTTTTTGCGGCTCGCCGACATGCTGAGCGATGATCGCCAGTCGGTCGAGCGCCGCCCAGCACATAAGGGCCGAAGTCGTGTGCACGCGCGCGCGCGAACGCAGCTCCCACATGCCGGCGTCCGGCTGGTCGTAGAAGGTGAAAGCCTTGCGTCCCATCGAACTCGA
The DNA here is from genome assembly GCA_963808525.1 of uncultured Alphaproteobacteria bacterium. Lineage (GTDB taxonomy): Bacteria > Pseudomonadota > Alphaproteobacteria > Rhizobiales > Beijerinckiaceae > Methylocystis. The sequence continues at coordinate 65,775 of CAWEGE010000016.1, read as the reverse complement.
GACGCAGAAAATCCAGCCGCGTCGGCGGCGACAGCAGCCGCCGGTCGAGGAACGCCTGCGTGACCGCGAGCACGATGTTCCCGTAGCTGTCATATTGCAGATGCTCATAGGCTTGGTTGCCGACGCGCACCGGACCCATGCCCCGATAGCCGGGCAGGGAGTGCACGATCCTCTCGGGAAGCTGGGCTTCGAGCCCGACCCCGTAGACAGGATTGATGTGGTCATCATCGGCGGAAGCGACGACGTTCATGAGCCAGCGGAAATAATTCTCCATCTTGCGCATCGCCGCGAGCTTGTTGAGCGCGCGCACGACGAAATAGGCGTCGCGAACCCAACAATAGCGGTAATCCCAATTTCGCTCGGTGTTGGGGGCCTCGGGAATGCTGGTCGTCAGCGCCGCGACGATCGCGCCCGTCTGCTCATAAGTGCAGAGCTTGAGCGAAATGGCGGCTCTGATGACCGCCTCTTGCCATTCCAGAGGTATCGCCAGGCGATGCGCCCACTGGCTCCAATATTCATGCGTGCGCATCTCGAAATCCTGCGCGGTCTGCGTGACGCCGGCGCTAAGGGTTTCGTCGACGCCGAGAATCAGATCGAGGGGACAATGAAGGTTAAAGACGGTTTCGTTGCGCACATAGTCCACCGGCGCGTTTGTCGTCAGGCGCAGCGTCGTATTGGGGCCGACATAGCGGATATGGTGCGAACCGGAAGTGAGCATCGGGGCTGTCGCGCCATAATCGAAGCGCGGGCGCATGAGGATGCGCACGCGCGGACTTCCGGAGATCGGCGCGAGGCGGCGTACGAGGGTTTGCGGAAAAAAGAGACGATCGCGCCACCAAAAGCGAGGCGCGAAATCCGTGACGCGGACCGAGCCGTCCTTGCTGTGCAGAATGGTTTCCAAGATGGGCGTGTTGCCGATGTAGCGCTGCTCGCTGCGGACGTAATCCTCGATTTCGACCGCGAACACTCCGGCGCCCTCGGCGCCCTGCGGCGCGCCGAGAAGACTATGGAACACGGGGTCGCCGTCGAAGCGCGGAACGCAGCACCAGACGATTCTCGCGTCGCGATCGACAAGCGCGGCGAAGCCGCAGTTTCCGATCACGCCAAGCTCCATCACTGCAGCCGCTCCCCGCGCGCGCCGGTGATAAGATCCCGCAGCCAGCCTTCCAGCTCCTGGACATTTTTGGCGCGGAAGCGAGCGCCGGTCTCCTGGGCGCCAACCTTTATCGATATGCCCCCTTGACGGTTGACGGCGACGAATCCCGCTTCGTCCGTAACGTCGTCGCCTGCAAAAATGGGGATGCGGCCCTGAAATGGCGGCTCCTTGAGGAACGCATCGATCACGCTCCCTTTGTCCGACCCCTTCTGAAGAATCTCGAACACCATTTTTCCATGAATCAGTCGAATGTCGCCCCGCTGTCCCAAGACCTCCTCGACGATCTCGCAGCAACGCCGTTCGAGATCGGGCCGCAAGCGGTAATGCAGAGCGACGGCTCCGCGTTTCCTTTCGATGACGACGCCCGTCTCGTCGCCCAGCGCCTTCTCGAAGACAACGCTGATCGGCTGGAGCTCCAGGGGCTGCGACCCGTGCAGAACGCCCTCGGCGTCGCGACGCTCGAGGCCATGGACGCCGGCAGCCGGCAGTTTCAAGGGGTGCAGCAAACGATCGATCGCGGAGAGCTCGCGTCCCGATATCACCGCGAGCGCGCCGTTGGACTCGTCGTTGAGCGACTCGAGCAATCGCAGCGTGGTCGGCCGCACGCAGACGTCGTCAGGGTGCTCCGCGATCTCCGCGATGGTCCCGTCCAAATCGAGGAAAATCGCGTGGCCCTTGAGATCGCCGATCCAAGGAAGCATGGTCCCTCTTCCTCAATCTCGGGCCTCGGCCCCTTGGGGAGCCCCTCAGAGCTCCGCTCCCGCTGGGAGCCCGACACGCACGCAACAACATGGCGCGTTCGGTCATGCTTTTCAATGACCCAAATCGAGCGGCCATCCCGGCGCGGAGGCGCATCAGGAGTCTGCGCTTCGCGATGCGCGGCAACCGTAAGCGAAAGAGCATAAGATGGAGAAACCGGCGCGGCTCATGCTCACAATGCAGGCCGCAGCGTCGCGGGGCATCCTTCCTTCTCAGCATCTGCCAACCCACGGCTCCTAACTGGAAGACGACGCCGGGCCGCCGAGCGGCTCTTGCGCCGACTTGGTCGCAGGTCGTATCGCGACGTCGACATTGTCGCTTCCAGGCTCGAGCGGCGCGTTAGCTTTTCGTGATTTATCATTTTGGCATGCTGAAAGTGCCGCGGCGAAGTACGAATTGACCACAATTCAAAAGGTCACGCTGACACTGTATCAAGGACGCAGTGGCTTTGGAGGCTCAGTGATGGTTAGTGTCAAGGAGTGCGCCATCTTTGCGAGGCTCGCGCCAAATCAGATGCTTCTGGGCGCTACGCCTTCGAGCAAGCATCGCGTCTTGCTCTCGAGCTATCTCTTGTGCCTCTGGCGCGGTCCGAGGACCGTGCGAGGAATGATCGTCGCCGACATCGAAATGTGGCTCGATCTCGGGATGTCCGAGCAGGCGTCGGATCTGCTCATCGTGCTGCGCAAGTTCCTGGCGGACTATCCCGAATCAAGAATTGAGTGAGAGCGTCCGCGTTGTTGTGGCGCGGTAGGTCGCGCTCGACCTTTGCTGTTGCGCGCACGATGTCGATCCTCGCTTCGCGCGTTTTTCACAAACTCTTCGACGCAAAGCCGACGGTACGAGAAAATACGAAATTGACCGAACGCGGCGTCGCAGCGCTTTATCATCGCTCCCTGTGACGTGCGTCGGCATGGCGGACAGCATGCGCAAAGTCTCCAGAGAGGACGTTTGATGTTCATGAACCCACAACAATTCGGAAGCGTCGGTTTCGCTCCGTTCGAGGCGGCGACGGCGGCCGTATCCTCGGCAACTCAAGGCTTCTGGGCCGTCACCACGGCGGCGACGGGATATTCCCAAAAAAGCGTCGCCAATGTTTTTGCATTTGGCGAGAAGCTCTCTCGCGCGCGCAAGCTCGACGAGATCATTCAGCTCAATTCCGACTTCGCCAAATTGACCTTCGACGAGTTCACCGCGGAGGTCACGAAGATTGGCAGCATTTACGCCGACGTGGCGAACCAGTCGATCCGAGTCGCCAAGGAAGGGATCGACACCCGGCCTTTGGAAGCCGCCGCGGCGAACGCCGTGAAGTCGGCTCTGCCGCGAAAGCAGGAAGCGCCGGCAGCGAACTCGAACTGAGGTTACGCGCCCAGGCTTTCCGCGCGCTGCGCGGAGCCAGAGAGGCGCGTCACCCCCGTGAACAGGTCGCGGGCGCGGCCAGCGCCTGCGGCTTCCCTGTAAGAATCCGCAGGAGCCTTCACGAAGGAGCCTTCAACTCGCCATCGCGGCCTCCGCATGCGCCAGACAAGCTTGTCAAAGGCGCTGAGTTCTGGGCCATGCTGAAGCCGGGTTTCTGCCCGAGGGGAGCTCGATGCGGGATGTGAACGCGGCTGCAGGCTTCCTCGAACAGGTCACTGCGGCCCCAAAGCTCGCTGCCGCGACGGCCCGGCGGTGGCTGCGCTCGTTCTTACCCGGCAATCTCCTTGCTCGGCGTGTCGCGCTCGGCGTAGGCGCCGCCGCCCTCGGTCTTGCGCTGCGTTTCGGCGTACAAGATCTGCTCGGGGGCCGCCTCGCCTATGTGACATTCTATCCTGTCGTGACCATTGCGGCGTTCTTCGGCGGCGCCATGTCGGGCCTCATCGCGGCCGCGCTGTGCGCAGGCATAGCGCATATGTGGTTCTTTCCCCTCTCGGACGCCGGCGATTGGATCGGGCTCGCCATTTTTGTGACGAGCTCGGCGATCATTTCGGGCACAGGCGAAGCTCTGCATCTCGCAAGATTTGAAGCGGATTTCGCCCGCGAGCGCGCCGCCGACAAGGATCGGCTGCAAGTCGCCAACGAGCGCCTGCGCTTGGCGATGTCGGCGGGGGCCGTCGTCGCCTGGGACTTCGACGCCGTGGCGAATGTTTTTGACGCGAGCCCAAAGCTTCGCGATCTCTTCGGTCTTTCCTCCGACGCCCGCGTTGATCCGTCCGTCCTTTTCGACGCCGTGCTGCCCGAGGATCGACCCGCCGCGAGAGAAGCCTTCTTTGCGGCGCTCGATCCGGCGCGCGACGGCCGCTACGCCGCGGAATATCGCATTCGTCGCGCCGATGGGGCCGATAGCTGGATCAGCTCGCAGGCCCAGGCGAGCCTTGTGCAAGGCAGGGCCGTCGGCTTGATTGGCGTGAGCCGCGACATCACGCAACAGAAACAGGCCGAGAGCCTGCTTCTTGAAAAGGCTCAGCTGGCTGAGCAGCTGGTGAAGGTCGCGGCGTCAGTTCCGGGCGTGATCTGCTCCTTCCGCAGAGACGCCGACGGCAAAGGCTCCTTTCCATACGTCTCGGCGCATTTTCAGGAGGTCTACGGTCTTCTACCGGAAGATGTGAAGGATGACGGCGCGCCGGTGTTTCAGCGTATTCATCCTGACGACCTTCATCATGTCGCCGCCAGCATAGAACAGTCGGCGCGCACGCGGACACTATGGCGCGACATATTCCGCTATGAACACCCCCGCAAGGGATGGATCTGGATCGAAGGACAGTCGGCTCCGGTGTTCGAGCCGAGCGGGGCTATTGTATGGCACGGCTTTCTACAGGATGTGACCGCACGCAAGCGAGCCGAGGATGCGCTGAAGGAGAACGAGACGCATCTGCGCGCCTTCTACGATTTAGGCTTGCTTGGAGTCATGTGTTGGGAGGCCAATGGCGCGATTTCGGAAGCCAATGACAAGTTTCTCGAAATGCTCGGCTACAGCCGAGAGGATTTAGAAGCCGGGCGCCTGAACTGGATCAAGATCACGCCGCCCGAGTACGCGTCGACCGATCAGGCTGCCCTGGCGGAAGTCAAGAGGATCGGCGCGACGCAAGGACCGTTCGAAAAGGAATACCTATGCAAAGACGGCGAGCGCTTGACTATTCTCATCGCGGCCTCGGCCTTCGACGCCGCGGGCGAGAATGGCGTCGCCTTCGCGCTCGATATCTCCGACCGCAAACGCGCCGAAGCGGAGCTGCAGCGGCTTTATGCAAGTCGCTTCGACATGATGAGGCGCATGGCGGCGGGCTTCGCGCATGAGATCACGCAACCGCTGACGGCCGCAGGCGCCTATGCGGCGGCGGCGCGGCGCATGTTGGACGTGCACTCGGGCGGGGGGCCTGCCGATGTCGGCGAGATCATGGGAAAGACCGCCGCGGAGGTCGCACGGGCCGGACGCGTCATCACGAAGTTGCGGGAATTCATCGACCACGGCGAGCCTGATATGCTGCCGGCGGGTCTCCATGAGCTGGTCCGCGAGGCGCTGGTGGAGGCCCTGGGATCGGACGCGACCGTTACGGTGAAGCTCGCTCTCAACGCCGCCAGAGACGCCGTGCTGGTCGACAAGGCGCAGCTCGTGCTGGTCCTCGTCAACCTCATACGCAACGCGAAGGCGGCGATGGCGGCTTCCGGGGAAGGCGTTCTGACCATCGCAACAGCTTGCGACGAGCAGCAGCTCCAAGTCGACGTCATCGACACCGGATCAGGCATGTCTCCGCAGCTGCTCGAAAACTTGTTCGAGCCCTTTCCGACGACAGAGAACGGGAGCGCCGGCATGGGCATTGGGCTCTCCGTCTCCCGCGGAATCATCGAAGCGCATCATGGGAGGATATGGGCCAAGCCAAATGCGGACGGCGGAACGGCGGTGTCCTTCTGGCTTCCTCTCCTCGACCTGCAAGCCCAAAGCTGAAGCCTTTAGAGGCCGGTTGGTCAGGGACTCGCGGGCAATTCCTCCGGCGGGACCACGAGGGCGAGTTGCACCAGTTCCGGCAGGCTCTTCGCCTCCATCTTCATCATCAGCGTTCCGCGATGCACTTCCACCGTGCGCATGCTGATGCCGAGGTCGTGCGCGATAACCTTGTTGGAGCGCCCCTTGAGCAATCCCGAGAGCACCTCCTTCTCGCGCTTCGTCAGGGCGGAAAACTTCCTGAGGATCGCCTGCGTTTTCTCCTTGCGCTGTTCGTCGACATGCGTTCGCTCCAAGGCCTCGCGGATGGTGGCAAGCAGAGTGTCATAGTGGAAAGGCTTCTCGAGCAACTCCACCGCGCCCATTTTCATCGCCTGCACCGCCAGAGGGACGTCCGCATAGGCGGTGACGAGGATAACGGGCATCGAAACGCCCTGCGCTTTCATGGCTTGAATGAGCTCGAGCCCTGTCATCTCGGGCATTCGCATATCGGTGACGACGCAGCCCGTCTCGCCCTCTTTAAGTGAATTGAGGAGCGAACGGGCGGACCCATGCTTGCGTACCGAATATCCTTCCGTCGTCAGGAACAACCCCAAGGCCTCGGTGACGCTGGGATCGTCGTCAACGATATGAATAGTCCGGAACTCGATTCATTGCAGGGCCCCCGGCACCCCCAAGACGGTCGCAAAGCCGCGCCGCCAAACAAGAAAAGATTCCCGTACGTATAGCATTTTGTGCCGGCTGATCCACCTTCCGGCCGGTCTGGAGCTCTGCAGCTATCGCTTGAAGCTTGAACTTAGCCTAAGAGGCTTCGCAGAACATAGGGCAAAATCCCGCCGTTTCGGAAATATTCCAGTTCGTCCAGCGTATCGATGCGCGCAAGCAGCGGAACCTCGCGCAATTTGCCGTCCGCGTAGGCAATTTTTGCGTTGAGGGTCTGGCGCGGCGCGAGGCTCGCCCCCAAGCCCTCGATCGTGACCTTCTCGGCGCCCGTGAGTCCGAGCGACTGCCATGTCGTCCCCGGATCGAAGGTCGCCGGCAGCACGCCCATGCCGACGAGGTTCGAGCGGTGGATGCGCTCGAAGCTTTGCGCAATGACGGCGCGGACGCCGAGCAGGGCCGTGCCCTTGGCGGCCCAGTCGCGCGACGAGCCATTGCCGTATTCGGCGCCGGCGAAGACGACGAGGGGGGCGCCTTCCGCCTTGTATTGCATCGCGGCGTCATAGATCGACAGCGTCTCGCCGTCGGGGAAATGCTTGGTGGCGCCGCCCTCGGGCGCATTGCCGGCGGCGTCCCTGAGAATGAAGTTCTTGATGCGGATATTGGCGAAAGTGCCGCGCATCATCACTTCGTGATTGCCGCGTCGCGTTCCATATTGATTGAAATCCTTGGGCTCGACGCCTTGGGCTTGCAGCCATTTGCCGGCGGGGGAGGACGCCTTGATGGAGCCGGCCGGCGAAATGTGGTCGGTGGTGATCTTGTCGCCGAACAGCGCGAGAATGCGCGCGCCCACAATGTCTTCGACGGGCTTGGGCTCCTTCGTCAGTCCCGCGAAATAGGGCGGATTGCGCACGTAGGTCGACTTGGCGTCCCAGCCATAGGTCTCGCTTTCCGGCGCCTTGAGCTTGCGCCAATGCGAGTCGCCGTCGAAGACCTTGGCGTAGGCGTCGCGGAACATGGCGCGCGTCACATTCTTGGCGATGACCGCTCCGATCTCCTCATTGCTCGGCCAGATCTCGCGCAGGAAGACCGGCTTGCCCTTCTTATCGAGGCCGAGAGGCTCGGTCGTGAGGTCGATCGCCGTCGTGCCGGCGAGCGCGAAGGCGACGACGAGCGGCGGCGAGGCGAGATAATTCGCCTGCACGTCGGCGTTGACGCGGCCCTCGAAATTGCGATTGCCCGAGAGGACCGACGCCGCGACGAGATCATGCGTCTGAATCGTCTTGGCGACCGGCGCCGGCAGCGGTCCGGAATTGCCGATGCAGGTCGTGCAGCCGAAGCCGACGAGATTAAAGCCCAATTTGTCGAGCGACTTCTGCAGCCCCGCCTTCTCCAGATAGGCGGCGACGACCTGGCTCCCCGGCGCGAGCGAGGTCTTGACCCAGGGCTTCACTTTCAGACCGCGCGAGACCGCGTTGCATGCGAGCAGCCCCGCGCCGACAAGCACGCTGGGGTTTGAGGTGTTGGTGCAGGAGGTGATCGCGGCGATGACCACGTCGCCGTGGCCGAGCGTGTAATCCTCGCCCTCGACGGCCTTCCGCGCCTCGACCCCGGCGGGCTTGCGATATTCGCCTTCGAGCGCCGACAGGAAGGTCGACTTCATGTCCTGGAGCGCGACGCGCCCTTCCGGGCGCTTCGGGCCGGCGAGCGACGGAACCACGCTCGCAAGGTCGAGCGTCACTGTGTCGGTGAACTCCGGCTCCGCCGCGCGCGCTGTGCGGAACATCCCCTGCGCCTTGGCGTAGGCTTCCACCAGCGCGACACGCGCCGCCGGACGCCCCGAAGCCTTGAGGAAATCCAGCGTGATCTTGTCGATGGGGAAGAAGCCGCAGGTTGCGCCATATTCGGGCGCCATATTGGCGATCGTCGCGCGGTCCGCGAGAGAGAGATGCGGGAGCCCGTCGCCGAAGAACTCGACGAACTTGCCGACGACGCCTTTCTTGCGCAGCATCTGCGTGACGGTCAGAACGACATCGGTCGCCGTCACGCCTTCGCGCGGCTCGCCCTCGAGCTTGAAGCCGATGACCTCGGGGGCCAGCATCGTCTGCGGCTGGCCGAGCATGGCCGCCTCCGCCTCGATGCCGCCGACGCCCCAGCCGAGCACCGCGAGGCCATTGACCATGGTCGTATGCGAATCCGTGCCGACGAGCGTGTCGGGATAGGCCCATTCGATCGTCTCGCTCTTTCCTTTGTGCTTGATGCGCTCTTTCTTGGTCCAGACCGTATGGGCGAGATATTCGAGGTTGACCTGATGGCAGATGCCGGCGCCGGGCGGCACGACGCGGAAATTGTCGAAGGCCTCCTGGCCCCACTTCAGAAAGCGGTAACGCTCGCCGTTGCGCTCATATTCGAGCGCGACATTTTCCTTTAGCGCGCGCGACGTGCCAAATTGATCGACGATGACAGAGTGGTCGATGACCAGATCGACGGGCGCGAGCGGGTTGATCTTTTGCGGGTCGCCGCCGAGAGCGACGAAGGCGTCGCGCATCGCGGCCAGATCGACGACGGCCGGAACGCCGGTGAAGTCCTGCATCAGGACGCGCGCCGGGCGGAAGGCGATCTCGACCTCCGTCTTCCCCTTATGCGTCAACCAGCTCGCGAAGGCTTGGATCGTCTCCTTCGTGACCGCACGGCCGTCCTCGTTGCGGAGCAAATTCTCGAGCAGGCTTTTGAGAGAATAGGGAAGGCGCGCGACGTCTTTGAGACCGTTCTTCTCGGCGGCGGCGAGCGAATAGAAATGATAGGTCTTGGATCCGACGGCGAGCTTTTTTTTGGCCTTGAAACTGTCGAGAGAAGCCATGCTGGCGGATCCTTTGGCGAAAGCGGAGAGCGCGAGGCTCTTTGTAGAAAATTCCATGCCAAAGACAAGGCGTTTCCGTTTTCCGCCGGAGACTCTGCGGGCGCTTATCGGTCGACTGCGCGTCGTCTCCGCTTCGAGCGCGTCCGCCAAGACACGAGCATTGATGTTGCGGCGAGAATGCTCCAATAGAACGGACCTTCGCAAAAGTTGCGAGGCCTTGCGATCGGAAATCGCCCCGGCGTATTGATTTTGCGCGACTTCTTGTCGTTTGAGCGATTGACCGGCGGGCGAGACGGACGGAATCGAACACCATTGACGACAAAGACCTCCGCCGCGGCTTCGGCTGTTCCGCCGACACGTTTCCCCCTCCGGTTCACGCTCGCGGCCGCTTTGGTCGCAAGCCTCTTGGCGCCCCGCGCGGCTCCAGCCTTCGACCTTGCCGAGCGCGGGGCGCTTTGGCAGGTGGTTAACAAGCTCTGCCTGCCCATGCACGCGACGCTCGGCCTTTCGCTGCCCTGCCTCGCGGTCGACGACCAACGCGGCTTCGTCGTGATCCGCGCCCCGGGCGACACGACGCGCATTATCGTCGTGCCGACGGCGCGTTTGGAAGGGATCGAGAGTCCCGCCCTGCTGCGCGATGACGCGCCCAATTATTGGGCTTATGCCTGGGAAGAACGCGGCCGGGTCGCCGACGCCGCGCCGCGGCCGCTCGGCTGGGGCGACATAGGCATGGCGATAAATTCTCGCAACGGGCGCACGCAGGACCAGATGCACATTCACGTCGATTGCCTCGACGCGCGTCTGAAGCCGGCGCTTGCGGAGGCGAAGCTCTCGACGCAGCGCTGGACCACGCTCAACCTGAAACCCTGGGGCCGTTATCACGCCAAGCGGCTCGCAGAGAACGGCCTCGAGCACAACCCTTTCCAGACGGTCGCCAAGGAGATTCCTGGCGCGAAGGCCGACATGGGCGCGGAGACGGTCGCCGTCGCCGGCGTCAGCGACCCCAAGGGGGGGCAAGGCTTCGTGCTGCTCGTAAAAGGGGCCGGTGGAACAGCGGAGGAACTGCTCGACCATCAATGCCGGGAACGGCGGCGTTGATTTTTTCAAGCCCCGCCGCGATCGCCGAGGCCGGCGGAGTTCCGAGGCGCGACGCCAGGGGCCTGACGCGGAAGGCCTAAAGGCTCCGCTCTTTTCCAGGCAAGCGTTCCGCGCGGCAGATGCGCTTCCGCTGCATCGAGGTCCTTGGGGCCGAGAAGGAGGACCCGCAGCGCGCGGGCATAGTTGGAAAAGCAGGGATCGAGGCTCTCCGCATCGCGGGCGTCGCCGGCGTCGACGCTCTTAATCACGAGAAGGTCTTGCGCGCCGCATTCCTGAGCATACCAGGCGGCGAGGCTGTCCGAGGTCACGTCCCAGCTTGCAGGAAGCCCGCCTTCGAGCGTTCTCGCGCGCGGGCGCCAGACGGGGGTCAGGCCTTTCGCACGCAGAGCGGCGGCTTCCTGCGGGGTGTCGGCCAGCGCCAGACACGGGAAGAGGTCGCAAAGCGCGAGCCCATATTGCTCCATGGCGAGCAGCGCCATCTCATGCGCGGCGCGGTCGGAGAAGCGCATGGGGCCTTGCGCCGCGCGCACCGCGTCGGCGAAAGGACCGCCGCCGGGAACAATCGTGAGCGGGCCGGGCCAGGCGCGAAGCGCCGCGGTCCATCTCCCGAGGCGCGGCGAGCGCCACAGGCTTCCGCCAATCTTGGCGACGAGCGCCGTCATGCTCCGGTCTTGACGTGAAGGATCGCGCTTTGCGCCCCGTGATGGGCGCGCTCGCGCCGGATGCGCACGCCGACGGAGGCTGGCGGCGCTACGTCGAGCTTCTCGACAGAGACCTCCACCGCGCGGACGCGTTCATGCAGCAGCACGCTTTCGGCGACACGCTCGGCCACGGTCTCGACGAGCTCCACATGGCCCGCGGCGAGCACGATCCGAATCGCGTCCATGATCACGTCGTAGGAGAACACGCCGCGCATGTCGTCGGGGCCGATGTCGCGGTAGACTTCGGCCTCGATCGAGAAGCGCACGCGCTGCTTGAGGCCGTGCTCATAGCCATAGGCGCCGATCTCGACCGGCATCACGAGGTCGCGCACGAAGATGCGATCGACCTCGCCATAGCGCGGCGCGGGCGCATGCGGGCGCCGGATCATCGCGCGGATAAGCGTCGTCGCCTCCGGGGAGAGCGCGTTCCGGCGCTCGCCCGCCGCGCAGAGCGCGCCGCGAAAACCGAGCACGTCGGGCTCCAGCACCAACAGCCGCGGCACGTCGGGCGCTTCGAGCGACCCGGCGAGGCCGTGGGAGAGGCCGAGCGCGCGCGCGCGCGAGATGAACTCGCCAAGTCCGCCGACGCCGACATAATCGAGCAGGCGCGCCCTGCCTTTATGCGCGGTGTCGAGCATCACACCGTGAAAGCTGGCGCGCGCCAAAAGCGCCAACACCTCGAAATCGGGACCGAGATCCGCAAAGAGCACGGCGACGAGACGGATTTTCGCGCAGAGCGGGGCGAGCTGGTCGACGACCTCGCGCATGTCGGGCGTCATGGGCAACGCGAATTTGACGAAATCCACGCCGGTCGTCGCCGCCGCGTCGATCGCCGCGCGGGCGTGCGAAACGTCGTGCGGCAGCTCGACGACGGTGCTGACCGGGCGCCGCTTCGCGACGAGCGCGACGATCCTAGCGACTTCGTCGAGCGGCAGCGCGCCCAGCGCGCCGCGGCGGGCATCCTTGCAGTCGATGATGTCGACTCCGCAAGCGACGGCGGTTTCGGCCTCCGCGCTCGAGAGCACGCTGGCGAGCATCAAGGTCATGCGGGTTCGCCCAAAACTCCCGCCAAATCGGGAAGACAGCAGGTATCTACAACAAATTCCATGGGCGCGCTCACTCGATTCGCGAGCCGTTGAAAGCCAGCGCGCAGGCGGCGAGATAGAGGGAGCCCGCGATCAACACGCGCGGCGGCCGCTCGAAGGGCGTGGCGGCGAGCATTTCGACGGCGCGCTCGAAGCTTGGCGCGGGCCGCGCCGAGACGCCCATCGCTCGCGCCGCCGCGGCGACCTCCTCGGGCGGCCAGGATTTGTGCTCGCCTTCGACCGGCACGGCGATGACTTCGCGCGCCAGTCCCACGAAATGGCGCAACATGGCGCAAATGTCCTTCGTCGTCTGCGCGCCGCAGACGAGGGCGAGCGGGCGCGTCTCTCTTTCCTCGAACTCGGCCATGGCCGCGGCGAGCACGCGTCCGCCGTCCTCGTTGTGGCCGCCGTCGATCCAGATTTCGGCGCCGGGCGGCGCCGCATCGACGAGGCGCCCGCGCGCCAGATGCTGCAGCCGCGCCGGCCATTCGGCCTTGAGCAGTCCGGCCTCCAGGGCCTTCGCCGGAAAATCGGAGTCGATGCTGCGCAGCGCGGCGATGGCCGCCGCCGCGTTCTCATGCTGGTGTCGGCCCTGCAGGCGCGGCGCCGGCAGATCGAGGAGCCCGCGCTCGTCCTCGAACACGAGACGGCCGCTCTCCTCGTAAATGTTGAAATCCCGCCCGGCGATCACGGCCGGCGCGCCGACTCGCCGCGCATGCCGCTCAAGCACGTCGCGCGCCGCGTCGCGCTGAAAGCCTATGATCGCGGGCGATCCGGGCTTGAAGATGCCCGCCTTCTCCATGGCGATCTTCTCCACCGTCTCGCCGAGGAACTCGGGGTGGTCGACGGAGATCGAGGTGACGATGGTCGCCTTGGGCGCGCGAATCACATTGGTTGCGTCATAGCGGCCGCCGAGCCCCGTTTCGAGGAGCAGCCAGTCGGCTTGCGTCTCGCTGAACAGGAGAAACGCCGCGGCCGTGGTGATCTCGAAGAAGGTGATCGACTGCTGGCCATTGGCCCTCTCGCAGCTCTCCAGAGCCGCTCGTAGCGCAGCGTCCTCGACGATTTTGCCGCCGCCCTCTGCGCCAAGCCGGATGCGCTCGTTGAAGCGAAGCAGATGCGGCGAGGTGTAGACATGAACGCGCGCCCCCTGCGCTTCCAGCATCGCGCGCAGGAAGGCGAGCGTGGATCCCTTGCCGTTCGTGCCGGCGACATGAATCGTCGGCGGCAGCCTCAGATCGGGGCGGCCCAGCCCCTCGAGCAGGCGCTCGACGCGCCCCAGCGACAGGTCGATTTTCTTGGGGTGCAGATCGAGAAGGCGCGAGAGGATCGCGTCGTGCTGATCCATTGTCGCGCGAGGCTCCGAATCCCGAGTGCTCAGGCCGCAACCGACGGGCGCGGCGCCGGCGCGCGCGTCAGCAGGCTGCAGAGCCGGCCCAGCGTATCGCGCAGCTCCTGGCGCGGCACGACCATGTCGACCATGCCGTGATCCTTGAGATATTCCGCGCGTTGGAAGCCGGAAGGCAGCTTCTCGCGGATCGTCTGCTCGATCACGCGAGCGCCGGCGAAGCCAATGATGGCGCCGGGCTCGGCGATCTGGATGTCGCCCAACATCGCGTAGGAGGCCGTGACGCCGCCGGTCGTCGGGTTGGTCAAGACGACGATATAGGGAAGGCGCGCCTTGCGCAGCCTCTGCACCGCGATCGTCGTGCGCGGCATCTGCATCAGCGAGAACATGCCCTCCTGCATGCGCGCCCCGCCGGACGCCGTGAAGATGATGAAGGGCGTCCGCTTCTCCAGCGCGAGCGTCGCGGCGGCGACGATCGCCTCGCCCGCCGCCATGCCGAGCGAGCCGCCCATGAATTCGAAGTCCTGCACGGCCACCGTGACGGGAATGTCGTGCAGGCGCCCGACGGCGATGGTCACGGCGTCCGGACGGTTCGTCTTGACCCGATATTCCTTCAGCTTGTCGATATAGCGTTTGATGTCGCGGAACTTGAGCGGATCGGTCGGCACTTCCGGGGGCGGCGGCTCCTCATAGGCGCCGTCGTCGAAGAGGCTTTGCAGCCGGATCTCGACCGGACAGCGCATGTGGAAGCCGGAGCCCGGAATGACGTAGAGATTGGCCTCTATGTCCTTGTGATTGACGAGCTGGCCGCTCTCCGGACATTTCACCCAAAAACTCTCGGGCGCCTCGCGCTTGAGGATGGCTTTGATCTTCGGCGGCACGACATTTGAGTACCAATTCATGAGGCGCTCCTCCCGAAGAACCGGCGCAGCCAGCCGGGTCCTGCGCCCTTGCCGCCCTTCGCGCTGCGCGCGCCATGGGCGGCGGCGGCGAGCGCCCCGACGAGCTGCGAGACCGAGGCGACGCTTTGCGGCGAGACCCGGTTTTCGGCGTCGAGCGAGTCTTTCAGCGCGCTGACGAGCGCCGTGCCGACGACGACGCCATCCGCCGCGCGCGCCAGGGCCTCCGCGCTTTCCGCCGTCTTCACGCCGAAGCCCACCGCGATGGGCAGATCGGTATGGCGTTTGATGCGCTTCACGGCCGCCTCGACGCCGGAGTAGTCGGCGAGGGCCGCCCCGGTAATCCCAGTCAAAGAAACATAATAGACGAAGCCGCTCGTGTTTTCGAGGACCTTCGGCAGGCGCTTGTCGTCCGTCGTCGGCGTCGCCAGCCGGATGAAGTTCAGCCCTGCGGCGCGTGCCGGCAGGCAGAGCTCGTCGTCCTCCTCGGGCGGCAGATCGACGACGATGAGTCCGTCGACGCCCGCCGCCTTCGCGGCCTCAAGGAAGCGCTCGACGCCAAAGACGTAGATCGGATTGTAATAGCCCATCAGCACGATGGGCGTGGTCGCGTCGGCGGCGCGGAAGCTTTTGACCAGGTCGAGGGTCTTCTTGAGCGTCGCGCCGCTTTTGAGCGCGCGCAGGCCCGCCGCCTGAATGGCCGGCCCGTCGGCCATGGGATCGGTGAAGGGCATGCCCACCTCGATCACATCGGCGCCGGCTGCCGGCAGGGCCTTCAGGATTTGCAGCGAGGTCTCGAGATCGGGGTCTCCCGCCATGACGAAAGTCACGAGCCCCGCCCGCCCCTCGGCTTTCAGTTGCGCGAAGCGCTGGTCGATCCTCGTCGTCATGCGGCGCATGTCCTTTCTTGGGCGGAGCCGCTGCTTAGTCGCTGCCGCGCGCCGCGTCCAGGGGGCAGGCTGACGCGGGCGCCCCGCGCCTCAATGTCCAGCCCCGTCGCGGCTCGCCCTTATTCCCGACGTTTTCTGCGTTCAATATCGGAGCTGCCAAATGAGCGGGAGGTTGCGATGACAGACGCCATCGAAAATGACCGTCTGGACCAGCGTTGGAATTTGTTGAGCCAGGAGCTCGAGGTCGTGAAGGCTGCGCTCGAACGGCACGCCAAGGACGCCTCCTGCGACGGGCGGGACTGGTCGCTGAAGCTGCTTCAGTGGCGCGACGAGATCGAGGTTTCTCTAAGGGAGATGCCGGAGCGTGCGGCCTGAGCCGACGCGTCCCCGCCGAATTTCGCAAACGAATGTTTTATTTCACAAGAAGCCCGTCCGCTTCGCAAACAAAACCTCAGCATTTCGCCGCGCAATGCGCCGGCGAGGCGCACGCTCACGGGACCGCATAGCGGCCGCTGGCTTCTTACTTGACGCAAGCTCTTCCTCCAACCCTTCCCTTGAGTTACATGATAAGCCGCGCGTGTCGGATCTCGTAATCCAGCATAAATTGAATATGACTTTTTATTCGTAGCGCAATCGCATAGAGTTATATCACGATATTCTCAATCTATACTATTTTCTATCACGCTTTATCATTGAAATACCAAGCGAATCTGAAAAAAATCTTCCATGAGTGGGTGTTCGCCTCTTGCTGCCCAGCTTTTTCGCTCCTATGTGTTTTGCGGAAACGCAGCATAAGGACATCCCATGGCCATTACGACAGCGGAGCTCGAAACGCTCCTCATGCAACGGTCGCTGACCGACCCGGAGCTTCTCGCAAGCGCGGAAAAAGCGGCGGACTACCGCATTCTACCCGACGCGACGGTGATCAAGATCGGCGGCCAGAGCGTCATCGATCGTGGCCGCTCGGCTCTCTATCCGCTCGTCGAGGAAATCGTCGCCGTCCGCAAGAATCACCAGCTCCTTATCGGCACCGGCGCGGGCACGCGGGCGCGGCACCTCTATTCGATCGCGGCGGGGCTCAATCTGCCGGCGGGCGTGCTCTCGCAGCTCGGCTCCTCGGTCGCCGACCAGAACGCTGCGATGCTCGGCCAGCTTCTCGCCAAGCACGGCATTTCCTATGTCAGCCACGCCGGGCTCTCGGCCGTGCCGCTCTTCCTCGAAGAGGTGAACGCCGTCGTGTTCAGCGGCATGCCGCCCTACGGTCTATGGATGCGGCCGGCGCCCGAAGGCGTCATCCCGCCCTACCGCACCGACGCCGGCTGCTTCCTGCTCGCCGAGCAATTCGGCTGCAAGGCGATGATCTTCGTGAAGGACGAGGATGGCCTTTTCACCGCCAATCCCAAGACCGACAAGAAGGCCAAGCTGATCCCCAAGATCTCAGTCGATGAGATGAAGGCGCGCGGCCTGCACGACTCCATCCTCGAGTTTCCGATGCTCGATCTGTTGAAGACGGCGCGCCACGTCCATGAGGTGCAGGTCGTCAACGGCCTCGTCCCGGGCAATCTTACACGCGCGCTCAAGGGCGAGCACGTCGGCACCATCATCACTGCGAAATAGAGATCGAAACCATGACCACTCAAGCCGACACCATCAAGCATGTCGCCTCGCCGCTCGCGCGCCAGACGCTTCTGGACGACGCCTTGACGCGTCCCGTCGCCGGCGGTCGTCCGATCCGGCTCCTCCCCTGGCTGCAAGTCGTAAAGATCGGCGGCCGTGCGATCATGGATCGCGGGCATGAGGCGATCCTGCCAATCGTCGACGAGATTTGCCGGCTGCTGCCCGAGCACCGCCTGCTGATCCTGACCGGCGCGGGCCTGCGCGCCCGCCATCTTTACAGCGTCGGCCTCGACCTCGGCCTGCCGGTCGGATCGCTCGCCCCGCTCGCCGCGAGCGAGGCCGGGCAGAACGGCCATATCCTGGCCTCGCTGCTCGCGGCGGAAGGCGTCTCTTACGTCGAGCACCCGACCATCGCGAACCAGCTGGCGATCCACCTCACCGCCGCCCGCGCAGTGGTCGGCAGCGGCTTTCCGCCCTACCACCATCACGAGTTTCCGAACTCGCGCCTTCCCTGGCATCGTGCCGACACGGGCGCCTTTCTGCTGGCCGACGCCTTTGGCGCCGCGGGGCTCACCATCGTCGAGGATGTCGATGGCGTGTACACGGCCGACCCCAGGGGCAAGGGCGGCGACAAGGCGAAGCTGCTCTCCGAGACGAGTTACGCCGAACTCGCTAAGACCGATGCGACCCTGCCTTTCGACCGCGCCTTGCTCGAGGTCATGGCGACGGCGCGCCACATCCAGCATGTGCAGGTCGTGAACGGCCTCGTTCCCGGAGGGCTCACCGCCGCTTTGCGCGGCGAGCATGTCGGGACGATCATCCGCACCGGCGCGATGCGGAACTAGGCGGGCTAGCAAGGGCTAAGGCGATGAGGGCGTCTCTCCCTCTCCCCGCTTAGGGGGAGAGGGAACCCGCGCGTCCCGGCCATGCGCGCGGGCCGCTTCAGCCTCACATTTGCGGCGGAGTCGGTAACAAGGGATCGGGCCACGGCGGGATTTCCGGGGGAGGCGTTGGCTCCGTTCCTGGAATAGGCGGAGGAATATCTGGTGGCGTCGGCCCCGGCTTCTCCGGCGTCAGCGGGGGGACGACATCCGGACCGGGCGGCTCTGGAGGTCGAGGAGCCGGCGTCGGGGGCGGCGTCTCTGGGGGCCGCGGCTCCTGCTGTGCGAGCCACAGGCTCTGCGCAAACTCTCGAGGCGGGCACGAGCCGCGTTTTACGAAAAGTGATCCGCTCATGTTTATGTCCAGCGTCCTGTCGACAGCGACAAGTGGCGCAAAGCGCAGGCCATTCAATCTTTCAAAGCGCGTACGGATCGCGCCCTCTTAACGCGACGTTCAAGAGCTGACCCGCGCAAGATTTACCACGAGGGAACATATCCCGATCGGATTTGTTAAGGCCCGGCGCATCTGCGCGATGCGTTCGACAAACCCATCAGGGATGGAAAAAATGAGCACTAGCCCGATATCGACGCTTCAACATCTCGCCGACATCAGCCGAGACGGCACGAAAGGATTTCTCGAAGCCGCCGAAGCGGTGAAGGACGCCAATCTGCAGCAAACTTTTCGCGCGGCCTCTGCGCGCTGCGAGACTGGAGCAAGGGAGCTGGAGCGGGAGATCACCAAGCTCGGCGGCTCGACGACCAACTCCGGGACCCTGACTGGGGCCGTGCACAGGGTTTGGGCGAACCTTAAGGCGGCCGCGACCGGCGGCGACGAAAAGGCGATTCTGGAGGAGTGCGAAAAAGGCGAGGACGTGGCGAAGGCCGCGTACGAAAATGCGCTGAAAGCCGATCTCGCTCCGGAAATCATCGCAGTGGTGCGCAGGCAGTATGCGGGCGTGGTGGAGAACCACGATCTCATCAAGAGGCTTCGCGATTCCGCTCATTGAACCAGAGCCTGGTATTGATCTCACACAGGAGGCAACAATGCCAAAAACGTCACATGAAAATGCTGCCGATCACCATGAGACGGCGGCGAAGTCCCATCGCACGGCTGCCGAGCACCACGGTAAGGGTGATCACGAGCAGGGAGCGCAGCATTCGCAAAAAGCCCAGAAACCTCCGCTAGCAAAGCGGCTCACGAAAAAAGCCAGAGCAAATCGAAGGGCTAATGGCGTTACAATGGCGGGGGCGGAACGGGGATCGGCTCCGCCTCAGCCGGGGCGGGCGCTTGTCCTCGATTCTCCGCGCTCAGCGATCCAAACGAGGTGACGGGCGCCGCCTCGGAGGCCCCTGGCGCGCACTCTGATCTCATCCACGCCGAACCCCGCCTGGCGAAGGCGGCGCTTGAAAGCCTCGTCCGGTCCCGACGACGACCAGACCGCAAACAGGCCGCCGGGCTTGAGCGCTGCGCGGGCCGCGCTCAATCCGAGTTTGGTGTAGAGGCCGTCATTGGCGTCGCGCGTGAAGCCCTCGGGGCCGTTATCGACATCGAGCAGAATGGCGTCATAGCGCGAGGGCCCGGAACGAACGAGGCGCGCGACGTCGCCTTCTTCGATATGCACGCGCGGATCGGAGAGGCTCGCGCCATGGAGCTCCGCCATCGGACCACGCGCCCAGGCGACGACCTCTGGAACGAGCTCGGCGACGATGACGCGCGCCTGCGGCCCCAGAACCGCGAGCGCGGCGCGCAAGGTAAAGCCCATGCCGAGTCCGCCGATGAGGACGAGTGCCGCGGGACGAGATTGAATCCGCTCGAGCGAGAGTGTCGCGAGGGCTTCCTCTGAGCCGCTGAGGCGGCTGTTCATCAGCTCATTATTCCCGAGCCTGATCGAGAATTCGTCGCCGCGACGCATGAGCCGCAGTTCGCCTTCGCCGCCCGGAATTTGCGCTCTGTCGATGAGGGTCCAGGGAATCACGCACGCCTCTTCAAGAGCTGCGCCTTCGCTCGCGCGAGACGATCTGATCCAAGGCTTGCAGGAACTGCGAGCGATTGGCGGAAGAAAAGGGCGGCGGGCCGCCGGTGATCTCGCCCGTCGAGCGGATATGCTCCATGAGCGCGCGTTGGGCGAGCGCCATGCCGATGGAATCTTCGGTGAAGGCGCGGCCGTGCGGCGCGACCGCGTGCGCCTGTTTCGCCAGCGCGCGCGCCGCGAGAGGAATGTCATTGGTGACGACGACATCGCCGGCGTTGAGACGCTCGACGATCCAATCGTCCGCAACATCGGGGCCCGCGCTCACGATGACCCTTTCGATGAGCGCCGCCTTCGGGACTTGCATAAAAGCGTTGGAGACGACGAAGGTCTGCAATCCATAGCGAAGGGCCACCCTGTAGGTTTCATCCTTCACCGGGCAGGCGTCGGCGTCGATGTAGATTTTGATCGGCATGGCGGCATCCTAGCAAACAAGACTGCCGCTCACAGCCAGCGCTACAAACTTTTGCCCGTCACGCCCGCGACAAGCGCGGGCATGACGCGATCGCCAGTTCAGGGTCGGAAACCCGCGGCGTCACTTCGGCTGCGGCACGATCCGCAGATAGGGCTTGGGCGCCTTCCAACCGGCGGGGTAGATTTTCTTCGCCTCCTCGTCGGAGACGGAGCCCGCGATGATGACGTCCTCGCCCTGCTTCCAGTTTACGGGCGTCGCCACGCGGTGCCTGGCTGTGAGCTGAAGCGAATCGACGACGCGCAGCACCTCGTCGAAATTGCGGCCCGTCGTCATCGGATAGACGATGATGAGCTTGATCTTCTTATCCGGCCCGATGACGAAGACGTTGCGCACGGTCTGATTGTCGGCCGGCGTGCGCACGCTGGCGTCGCCCGAGGCGCTCGCGGGCAAGAGCCTGTAAAGCTTGGAGATGGCGAGATCCGTATCGCCGATCATCGGATAGTTGGGCGCGGCGCCCTGCGTCTCCTCGATGTCGACGGCCCACTTCGCGTGATTGTCGGTCGGGTCCACGCTGAGCCCGATCAGCTTGACGTTGCGGCGGTCGAACTCCGGCTTGATCTTCGCAACATAGCCAAGCTCGGTCGTGCAGACCGGCGTGAAGTCCTTCGGATGCGAGAAGAAAACCGCCCAGGAGTTGCCGATCCACTCGTGGAAGCGAATGCGTCCCTGCGTGGTGTCCGCCTCGAAATCCGGCGCGGTGTCTCCGATAGAGAATGTCATGTCGACCTCCTTCGCTACCATGCCGCGATGTTCTTGCGCGGCTTTTCCGGCGCCCCTGAAACTATGGCGGAAGACCGGGCGCCCGGCCCGCGCCACTCTCAGCCGGGCATATATATGGCGCAAGCTACGATGAAGCGGCGGCCGGCCGGTGAAGGCCCTCCCCGTGCGATAAATGCACCAAGCCCCCAAAAATCCTAGAAAGCACGGAAATCCCGGAAGGCGCGGCCGTTGTGAGGGGACCCGCGTTCCAGCTTTTCTCGGCCGCTTTCGTTCCACCCAACGACGGTCTACATAACTCCCCAGCGTGCCGCCCATCGAGGACTCCCGTGAACCAACTCGCCCCCAACACTTTCCGCGCCGGACCCGACGAGCGCGGCCGTTTCGGCATTTTCGGCGGGCGCTTCGTCGCCGAGACGCTCATGCCGCTCGTGCTCGATCTCGAGGCGGCCTATGCTCAGGCCAAGGCCGACCCGGCCTTTCACGCCGAGCTGACATCGCTGCACAAGCATTACGTCGGCCGGCCGAGTCCGCTCTATTTCGCCGAGCGCATCACCGAGCGCGTTCGCGCGAAGGGTGGGGAGGGCAGGGGCGCTAAAGTCTATTTCAAGCGCGACGAGCTCAACCACACGGGCGCGCATAAGATTAACAATGTGCTGGGCCAGATACTGCTCGCGAAGCGCATGGGAAAGCCGCGCATCATCGCCGAGACGGGGGCTGGCCAGCACGGCGTCGCGACCGCCACCGCCTGCGCGCGCTTCGGGCTGAAATGTGTCGTCTATATGGGCGCGGTCGATGTCGAGCGGCAAAAGCCGAATGTGTTTCGCATGAAGATGCTGGGCGCCGAGGTCGTGCCGGTGCAGTCCGGCGCGAGGACGCTCAAGGACGCGATGAACGAGGCGCTGCGGGACTGGGTCACCAATGTCGCCGACACCTTCTATTGCATCGGCACGGCGGCGGGGCCGCATCCCTATCCGATGATGGTGCGCGACTTCCAGTCGATCATCGGCAATGAGACGCGCGAGCAGATGCAGGAGGCCGAGGGGCGCCTGCCCGATTCTCTCGTCGCGTGCATCGGCGGCGGATCGAATGCGATCGGTCTTTTCCACCCCTTCCTGGACGATTCAAGCGTCGAGATTTACGGCGTCGAGGCGGCGGGCCACGGCCTCAACGTCGAGAACGGCCATGCGGCGTCGCTCGCCGGCGGCAAGCCCGGCGTGCTGCACGGCAACCGCACCTACCTCCTAATGGACGATGACGGGCAGATTCTGGAGGGCCATTCGATCTCGGCCGGCCTCGACTATCCGGGGATCGGACCCGAGCACAGCTGGCTGCATGAGACGGGGCGCGTGAAATATCTGAGCGCGACCGACAAGGAGGCGCTGAACGCCTTTCAGCTCTGCTCGCAGCTGGAGGGCATCATTCCTGCGCTAGAACCCGCGCATGCGCTCGCCAAGGTCTTGGAGCTTGCGCCGCAAAAGCTGCGTGATCATCTGATGGTGATGAATCTCTGCGGGCGCGGCGATAAGGACATCTTCACGGTCGCCGATGTTCTGGGCGGCCTGTAAGTCGGATCAGCGCGCGTGAACGGGACCCGCCGGCTCTTGAGCTGCGCGGCTGCCTCGGCAGAAACGGGTTCCTTGGAGAGGAAAGCGCTATTCGCCGGCCCGGTGCGGCTTGTGCTGAGGGATCTCGGAATCATCTCGGCGCCGGAAGCGCACAACCGACCCGGGCGCGCGATTGCGCTGCGCGATGCGGTTGCGACCTGTGCCCGTGAGCACGTAATGGCCGCGAGAGTTGTCCCAACGCATCAGGTCCGCCTGAATTGCGGTCTGACGCAGCGCGATCGTCATCGGGTCCTGCACATAGGCCGGGGCGATGTCGCCATGGAGGTCGACTCTTTTGAGCGCCTCGAGCAAGCGGGATTCTGCGGCGTGAGTCATCACTTCCGAATGTGGCGCCAAACGCCGCGTCCCGCAAGAGGCTTTACGACGAAGGGCCGTCGCCGATGCCTCTCGTTAACCCATTGACTTTGTTTCGCCTTTCAATTTTCCTGCTGTGTTCGCGCAATGTTTCGGCGCCGCCCGCGACCGCAAGCGTGAACTTGGCCGGCGCAAAGCGGGCTCGCGACCAAACCTGTTTTTTTGGCGGGAGCGACTTTGTTGCCCTCGGCCGGCCAATGGGCTATGAGCGCCGCAACGCGAGTTTCGGGCGCGCCCGCGCTGTCCGACAAGTCTCGCAAAATCAACCGAAATAGCGATCAAGAGCGAAGCGATGAAGGCTGATATCCATCCCGACTATCATATGATCAAGGTCGTCATGACCGACGGTTCGGAATTTTTCACCCAGTCGACCTGGGGAAAGCAGGGCGATGTGCTGCATCTCGACATCGACCCCAAGACGCATCCGGCCTGGACCGGCGGCTCGGCGCAGCTGCTCGACCGCGGCGGACGCCTATCGCGCTTTAATACGCGCTTCGGCAACATGTCCTTCGGCAAGAAGTAGCAAGCGGCGCGCCTTCCCTTCATCGCGATCGGCTCGCCAGGGGCGATTACATAATTCGCGAGAGGAGCGATCTCGACGCAGCATCCGAGCGCCTCGGCGACCCGCGCCATCATTGTGCGAAAATCGCCGCGTCTCCGGTGGTGTTGGGACGTCCGCGAGAAGAATTAGCGCAAGGACTGCGGGGACTGATCTCCCGCTGCTCTCACACGCAAGTGGAGATCGTCAACATTTTGCATTGTCGCCGAGACCTCTCCTCGGCCATCCAGCCGGCCGACTCCTTCCCATGACCGGCGCCGGCACCGACCGCAGCAAGCTGAGGATCGAGGGTGGCCCCGCCGTAATCCTCGTGCGCCCGCAGCTTGCCGTGAACATCGGCATGTGCGCGCGGGCCATGGCGAATTTCGGCCTCTCGGATCTGCGTCTCGTCGCGCCGCGCGAGGGCTGGCCTCGCACAGACGCCTATCGCAAGGGCGCTTACGCGGCCGCCGCCGGGGCCGTGCATCTCCTGGAGGGCGCGAAAGTCTTCCCCGACGTGCAGAGCGCCATAAAAGATCTCGCCTTCGTCTATGCCGCAACGGCGCGCGGGCGGGGCCAAGCCAAGCCCGTGCATCTGCCCTCGGAGGCCATGCCGCGCTTGGCGGCGGGCTATGCGGCCGGCGAGCGCCATGGCGTGCTTTTTGGGCCCGAGCGGACGGGCCTCGACAATGACGAGGTCGCGCAGGCCGACGCGATCATGACCTTTCCGGTCAATCCCGCCTACGCCTCGCTAAATCTCGCGCAAGCCGTGCTGCTCACGGGCTACGAATGGTTTCGCGCCGCGCATGGCGACATGCTGCCTTTCGACGCGACGGAGCGCTCGCCGCCCGCGACGCGCGAGATGACGGCGGCTTTCTTCGACTTTCTCGAGAATGAGCTCGATGCGCGCGAGTTCTTCCGGCCGGCCAGCAAGAAGCCGGTGATGGCGCGCAATCTGCGCAACATCTTCCACCGCATGGCGATGACCGAGCAGGATGTGCGCACGCTCTGGGGCGTCGTCGTGCGGCTTGTCGAAGGGCCGCGACGCGAGCCCTTTTCGGTGCGGCGCAAGCGCGAGCTCGAGGCGCGAAGGCAGGAGGAAGCGGCGAAGGCCGAAGCCGAAAGGGCGCCCAAGGGCCCGGCCGCCGAAGCGCCGGAGTGAAGATTTCGGCGCAAATCAATGCGGCGCTTTGAATACAGGTAAGGGAATCTCCTCTTCGTCAAAAAGCGCTGTTTCTCTGCGTCGCGCCTGAGCGCAGCACGCAGCCTGACTTACTCCTGCGGCTTCTTCAGCTTCTTGTCAGCCTCGCACAGCTTGAGCGGCTTCTGCACGGCGTTGATCACCTTCTTCACGCGCATCGCGTTGGGATCGGTGTGCACCGTGAGGCAGGCGCAGCCATAGCCATAATCCCCATTGGTCTTGACCCACTCCCTTGTGGTGAAGTCCGGCAGATTATCCATGCCGTAGGCCTGATGGCCGCCTTGCGCGCCGAGCTCCCACTCGCCCTCGGGATCGATGAGGCTCCAATTGCCGGGCGTCGGGTTGACGATCCAGCCGCAGCGCTTCTCGTTGGCGGCGAACGCCGGCGACCCGGCCGCCGCGAGCGCGAAAGCGAGCAGGAATGCTCGAAAAGAGCAGAGGCGCTTCATCCGTAAGCTCTCCGAGGCGCTAAGCGCCGGCGCAAGCTTCCGCGGCCATTTAAGGCGCCGAGGCGGCTTCGTGGACGCGGCCGTATCTTCCGCCTAATATAATCGACCAGGAGCCGGCGCAAATGCGAGGCCCAGGCCACCCCCTCCCGCAGAAAGCCAGAGGACCCTGACGATGACCTTCGCAGCGCCGGCGGCGCCGGAACGCAGCTTCGCCTCGCCTCTCGCCCGCCGGCTCGCCCGGGAGGGCGGAATCGACCTTTCCGCGCTTCAGGGCTCCGGCCCGCATGGCCGCATCGTCGAGCGCGACGTCGCGCAGGCGCTCGCTACGGGGGGCAAGGGGCGCTCTCCCGCCGCGCCGCCGACCCTCGCGCCGCCGCGCTCGGACGAGGCCTCGCGCAAGCTCTTCGAGATCGACAGCTTTACGGAAGTCCCGCACGACACGATGCGCAAGGCCATCGCGCGGCGCATGACCGAGGCCGCGCAGACGATCCCGCATTTCTATCTCACCTGCGACGTCGAGCTCGACGCGCTGCTGCGGCTGCGCGAGGAAGCTAACGCCGCCGCGCCGGGCCTCACCGAGGGAAAGCCCGCCTGGAAGCTCTCAGTCAACGATTTCATCGTGAAGGCTCTCGGCGTGGCTCTGCGCGACGCGCCGGAGGCGCGCGTGACCTTCACGCAAAATGCGATGCTGCGTCACCATCACAGCGATATCGGCGTCGCGGTGGCGCTCTCCGACGGCGGTCTCGTCTCGCCGATCGTGCGCCGCGCCGAGGAAAAGAGCGTGCGCGAGATCTCGGCCGAGATTCGCGACCTCTCGGCGCGCGCCAACGAACGGCGGCTGAAGCCGCTGGAATATGAGGGCGGGGTCGCCGGCCTCTCCAATCTCGGCATGCGCGGCGTGAAGCATTTCACGGCGCTCATCAATCCGCCGCAGTCGACAATCCTCGCGGTTGGCGCGGGAGAGCGGCGAGTCATCGTGAAGGACGGGGCGCCCGCGGTGGCGACGCTCATGACCGTCACGCTCTCCTGCGATCACCGCGCCGTCGACGGCGCGCTCGGCGCGGACCTTCTCGCGGCCTTCAAACGCGCGATCGAGCGCCCCATCGCGCTGCTCGTGTAAGATGGGCGAGCGATTCGCGCTGCGGGCCAAGGCATGCCTGAACTTCGACGACTGAGACTGTCGCTTCTCGTCCTCGCCGCCGTGGCGAGCCTTATCTCGGCTGCTGCCGTCGCGCAGTCGTTAGAAGATTTCTTGAGCGACGAGCCGGTCTTTCCCTCGACGGTCGCGCCCTCGACGGTCGCGCCGTCTGCCGAGGCCGAGGCTCCGGCCCCCAAGCCCAAGCCGAAACTCAAGCCGCCGCCGCGCGAGACGTCCCTCTCCGACGACCCGACGCCAGCACTGCAGCCCGAGACCTATTTCGCGACCTCCAAGGCCGCCGAGCGCTATGCGACGATCGTCGATCAGGGCGGCTGGCCGCGCGTCGGCGGCAAGCTTAATCCGGGCGCAAAGGGCGCGGCTGTGCAGGCGCTGCGCCGCCGCCTCGGGGCCGAGGACGACGCCGTGACCGCGACGGGAAACGTTTTCGACGCGCCGCTCGTGCAAGCCGTCAAGCGTTTTCAGTTCCGCATGGGCCTGCGTCAGACGGGCGTCGTCGCCGGCGCCACGCTGCGCGAGCTCGACGTGCCGGCGGAAGTGCGCTACCGGCAGCTTTCCGCGAGCGCGATGCGCCTCGCCGCCGTCGATTTCCCTTATGGCCCTCGCTATATCGCCGTGAACATTCCCTCGACGGCCGTCGACGCCGTCGAAGGCGACCGCGTCGTGCGCCGCTATGCGGCGATCGTCGGCGGTCCCGAGCATCGGTCGCCCGAAGTCGCCGCCAAGGTCATGGCGATCAACATCAATCCGACCTGGACGGTGCCCGTCTCGATCATCAAGAACGAGATCGCGCCCAAGATGCAGCAGGACCCCAATTATCTTTCCCGCATGCACATCCGCGTGCTGAATCATCAAAACGAGGAGGTCGACCCGCGCCGCGTCGACTGGTCGAGCGAACGCGCCCTGAACTACACGTTGCGCCAGGATTCGGGCGCGCACAACTCGCTGGGCCTGATCCGCATCTCCATGCCAAATGCGCACGCCGTCTATATGCACGACACGCCGTCGCGCAATCTTTTCGCCAATGATTATCGCTTCCTCTCGCATGGCTGCGTGCGCGTGCAGGGCGTGGAGGAGCTTGCGCTCTGGCTGTTGCAAGGCGATGGGCAGGGCCAATGGGATGCGGAGACGCTAAAGGCGAAGATCGCGAGCGGCGAGCGCGAGGACGTGCGCTTGAACCACCCGGTGCCGGTCGTCTGGGTCTATATGACGGGCTGGGCCTCCGCCGACGGAACCGTGCATTTCCGCGACGACGTCTACAACATCGACGAGGGCAACTCTCTGGCGCAGTGAGCGCGCGCGCGGCGCTCAGGGCGATGCGCCTGCCGCATCCATGCTTGCGGTCTTCGGCAGCTCGATCGTGAATTTGGCGCCCTCGCGCTCCTGGTTTTCCGCCTTAACCGTGCCGCCGTGCAGCTCGACGACAAGCTTGACGAAATAGAGTCCGATCCCCGTGCCGACGACGCTCGAAGCGTTCGCGCCGCGGAAATAGCGCTCGAAAATATGGGGAAGATCGGCCTTGGGAATGCCAATCCCATTGTCCGCGATCTCGACGAGGGCGCGCTCGCCCTCTCCGCGGCAGGAGACCTCGATCGGCTGTCCCGGGCTTGAGTATTTGACCGAATTCGCGACGATGTTGACGAAGACCTGGAATAGGAGATCGCGGTCGCCCGAAACTTTCAGGCTCTCGGATCCCAGCGCCTCGAGCACGGCGGCGCTCGGGGAAATCTCTCGATTGAGCTTGCAGACCTCATGCAGCAGAGCGCGCATGTCGAATTCGGTGTGATGCAGATAAAGCGCCGGCGCCTCGTCGAAGAGGCGCGACGAGCGCAGGATCGTGTCGATCATCACGCTCATGCGCTTCACCGCCCAGCGGATTTTCTTCGCCCGCTCCTTGGCGGGATTCGGGGAGCTCGGGGTCCCGGGCGTTAAGCAGGCGCTGGGCGTGGCCGTCGATCAGCGTCATCGGCGTGCGGAATTCGTGCGAGGCCATCGAGATGAAGTTGCGCTGCTGCTCGTTGAGGCGGATTTCCTGAGCGAGCTTCTCTTCGAGCATCGTCGCCTGGCGCGCGAGGCCAAGCTGGCTGAGCTTCAGATCGACGGCGTTGTTGCGGAACACCGCCACGGCGCGCGACATCTCCCCGATCTCATTGGGCTGCGCCGCGTCGGGAAGCGCAACGTCCACGTCGCCGCTCGACAGCACCCGCATGCAGTGGGCGAGCTCTCTCAATGGAAAGATCACGATGCGCGAGAGATAAATCAGGATCAGCACGACGAGCAGCAGGCTCAGGATCACCGCCGCGCTGAGGGAGTTCCACGCCGACTTCGATCGCCCCCTCGGCGCGACGGCTCGCGGCTTGCGCGTTATCGTTGGTGAGCGCGCCCAGGCGATCGAGAAGATCGGTCGCTTGGGCGAAGATGCTCCGGGAGGCATTGAGATAGACCGACAACGCGTCGTCGTCGCGCTGGCCCGGTTTCGTCGCCAAGACGCGCTGCGTTTCATTGCGATAGGCGCGCCAGAGCCTCTCGAATTCGCCATAGAGGCGAAGCTCCTCGCGATCATGAGCAAGCTCCTCGTAGTCCCGCTGCGATCGCGCGATGGCCGTGTCAAGCGCCGCCGCCTCGCGAAGAAGGCTTGCAACGTCGGAAGACGCCGGCGCCAACAGGACGCTCGCCTCGAGCGCGCGGAAATCCGAGGTGAAATTATTTATGTCGCCGAGATAGCGCGTGCTCTTCAGCCAGCGCTCGCGGATCGCCGTGGATTCGCGATTGAAGGCGTCGAGCTTCCGAAGGCCGAACAGGCCAAAGGCGAAAAGCACGAGGAACAGCAGGACAAAGGCCGCCGTGAGGCGAAAGCCGATTGTGTCGCGCAGCCGCATCGAGCGGTCACGGTTCGATGATGCCCGCGATCGTCGCCTTCACCGCCGCCTGAATGCGCGTCGCGACGCCGAGCTTCTCGCGCGCGTTGTTGAGGTGGAAATTCACGGTCCGCTCGGCGATCGAGGTGATCGTCGCGATCTCCTCGCAGGTCTTGCCGCGCGCCGCCCACATCAGCGTCTCGATCTCGCGATCGTTTAGCGCGCACTTCTCCGGCCAGACGCTCATGCGCGCGACGCCCTTGATGCGCGCCTTGATGATCGCCTCGAGCAGATCGAAGTCGACGGGCTTCGCGACATAATCGTCGGCGCCTAGACGGCGGCCCTTCAACTCGTCGGCGCGCGCGTTGAGCGCGGTGAGAAAGATGAAGGGAACCCGGGAGAAGCGCGGCGCGATCTCGGTCAACGCCTCGAGGATCTCGAAGCCCGAGAGGAACGGCAGATTGACGTCGCAGAGAATGACGTCGGGCCGGGAACGCAGCAATTGCGACCAGCCCTCGCGACCGTCGGCGGCGATTTGCACGTCGAAGCCTCGCTGCACCAGCTCTTCGGAAATCAGCGTCGCCGTGTCCCAGTCGTCCTCGATGCAGAGCACCATGGTCTTGGCGCCGCGCTCGGCGGGGGCCTCGAGATCGCCGCCGGCGAAGACGGTCTCTTGCGCCGGCGTGATGGAGAGTGACGCTTGTGGCATAGGGATGCCTCTTTTAAGGGCGAACGCCCGACGGCCGCTTCTTTGGCGGAGCAATAGCGCCGCTCCCGCCGGGCTGGCCATATCCATTTTGTAGGCTACCAGTAAATACCAGCTTGTTAGACACCGGCGCCGCATAACAAAGTTGGCGGAGATTTGTTATAAAATCAATGGGAAGGCAGGCGGGTACCGACGACATTTCCTATTTTAATATAATAAATTAGTGACAGAAGGTAGAGACAGTCGGCGCGCGACCCTAGAAAATATGTAATGTTTATTTATCTTAACGCCCGCCAAGATTCCCGATCCGCCGACATTTTGAGCCGGAGTCACGGACGACTCTCGGCTTCTCTTACGCTCCGGGGCTATGCCGCAAGGCTCTGAGCGAGGTCCCACAGCTTATTGGCGCTGCTCAGACGGCCTCTTGGTCGCGCTCGCCCGTGCGGATGCGAACGACCTGGTCCAGGGTGTGGACGAAAATCTTTCCGTCGCCATGCGTTCCGGTTCGCGCGACCTCGACGATCGTATCGATCACTTTCTCGACCTGCTCGGTGTTGACCACGACCTCGATTTTGAGCTTGGGGATGAACATCGCCACATATTCGGCGCCCCGGTAGATGTCGGTGTGGCCCGCTTGACGCCCGTAGCCCTTCACCTCAGTGACCGTCAGTCCCATGACGCCGATCCGGCGGAGAGTGTCTTTGATGTCGGTCAGCTTGAAAGGCCGAATGACGGCCGTCACACATTTCATTTTCTTTTCCTCGCCCAGGGGCGCGCCGATTTCCGAAGCTCGCGTGGATCATGGCGAAAAGCTTCTCGCCCAGCAATCGAAAACAGGATTCGTCGCGCCAGCGCGACGCTCTCGTCACGCTCGGTGAATTGTGTCGAGATCTCATTGCTCTGGCTCAGCCTTCTCTCCCCTCGTGGCGCGTTAAGGGCCGGGGAAGACCGAACGCAGC
This sequence comes from uncultured Alphaproteobacteria bacterium, assembly GCA_963808525.1. Classification (GTDB taxonomy): domain Bacteria; phylum Pseudomonadota; class Alphaproteobacteria; order Rhizobiales; family Beijerinckiaceae; genus Methylocystis. The sequence continues at coordinate 34,834 of CAWEGE010000016.1, read as the reverse complement.
GCGGGCTCGATGGCGAGCTGCGCGATCCGACCGATCGGCGCGCCTAGGCCTCTGCGGCCAGCTCAGCGGCCCGTCGCCCCACGATGGCGGAGAGCGGCGCGCCCTTCGCCGAAAGCCGCGCTGCGAGGGCCTCCTTGATGCGGAAGACCAGTCCCGGACCCTCGAAGACCAGCGCCGAATAGAGCTGCAGCAGGCTCGCTCCGGCTTCGAGCTTGGCGAGGGCGGCCTCGGGGCCGTCGACGCCGCCGACCCCGATGAGTGCAAACTGCCCCTCGACGCGCAGAAAACTTTGCGCGAGGCGCCGTGTGGACAGCGCAAAGAGCGGTCGTCCCGAGAGCCCGCCCGTCTCCTTCGCGAGAGCCGAACGCAAGGCGCCAGGGCGCGAGATCGTGGTGTTGGAGACGATCATCCCGTCTATCTTCGCATCGCGGGCGACGCGCACGATCGCGTCGAGCTGCGCGAGCGTCACGTCCGGCGCGATCTTGAGGAGCAGCGGCGGTCGACGCGCCGCGCTCTCACGAGCCTCCAGGGCGCGCAGGAGAAGCTCGCTGAGGGCTGCGGCCTGCTGCAGATCGCGCAGGCCAGGGGTATTAGGCGAGGAGACGTTGATCGTCAGATAATCGGCGACGCCGGCGAATGTGCTCACACCCGCGACATAATCGGCGACGCGATCGGCCGAATCCTTGTTGGCCCCGACATTGACCCCAACGACGCCGCTGCGCGCGCGCGCTTCAAGCCGCGCCAGCGCCGGGGCGTGGCCGTTATTATTGAAGCCGTAGCGGTTGATGACAGCGCGATCCTCCGGCAGACGGAAGGCGCGCGGGCGCGGATTTCCCGGTTGCGGGAGCGGCGTCAATGTCCCGACCTCGACGAAGCCGAAGCCGAGCCATGGCGCGGCGTCGAAGACCTCAGCGTTCTTGTCGAAGCCGGCGGCGAGGCCGAGAGGATTGGCGAAGGCGAGCCCGAAGGCGCTCGTTTTCAGCCGCGGATCGTCGATCGGCGGGCGGGCTTTCGGGAGCAGCCGCAAGGCCTTGATCGTCGCGCGATGCGCGGTTTCCGGGTCCAGCCCTCGCAGGGCCGCAGCGGCGAGATCGAGAATCACGTGAGCCTATCCGTCATGTCCACGAAGGCGGTTTTATCGCCGCGGGAAAGACAGTCTTATTCCAAACGATTCCGTTCGAGAAACGAGCGCGCTCGTCTATATGCCGTCCTGTCCGCCCTCAGGCAAAATCCGATGGATGTTCGGGCCTCTCTGGCTCTTGCCGAAAAGCACGAGCGCGGGCGCGCGTGGGGCATGTTCGCGACAAGTTTGCGATATCGCGCGCCTTAGCGGCGGCGACCGAGAAGCCGGCCCTTTCTTGCGACGCCTTCGTCGACGGACTCTCCGTGGCGATCGACTTCGAAACGGCCTAGCGCCGCGCTGTCGGTGGCCGGGTGAGGCCCATGCGCCGCATGAAGAAAAACATGGCGAGCCCAGCCGTGATGCAGAGGCCGAAGGCGAAGGCCGTGCCCCATTCCGCATCCGCGAAGGGAAGATTGCGCGTGTTCATGCCGAAGAAGCCCGTGACGAAAGTCGCGGGCAGCAGCAGCGTCGTCACGATGGTCAGAACATACAGGCGGTCATTGAGGACCATCTCCGTGATCGCATTAAGCTCGTCTTGCAACAGACGGGCGCGATCTTGCACTTCCCCGAGGTCGCGGGCCAGAATGTCGGCGCGATGCGCGAGCCGCGCGCCCGCTTCCCTCAACTCGTCGTGCTCGGGCTCGCTCAGCGTCGCTTCGAGGCGAAAGAGCGGGGAGCGAAGGCCGGCGATCTCGCGGGCGAGCCGCAGAGCCGAGCGACGCGTGACGCCGAGCGTCGCGCGTTCGCTCGCGCCGCTGCCGTCGCTGACGATACGCTCCTCGATGTGGTCGAGCGCGACGGAGAGCTCGAACACGATCTTGCCAAGCTCGTCGCAGACATGCCCGACGACGGTCTCGAAGAGGTCGAGCGGCGTCTCGGCCAGACGGCCCGCCGACAGGGCCATGCGCGTCGCCTCGACCGATTCGAGCGGCCGCTCCCGCGCGCTGATCAGGAACCGCTCGCCGAAGACGAAGCGCAGATAGCCCGTTTGCGGCAGGGGGCCGCCGATATCCCGCTCGTAATCGACGATCGCGCCGCGCACGAGATTGTCGGAGTGATCGATGAATTGATGGTTGATCGGCTGCGTTAGGGTCTGGCGCGCGTCGTCGGAGAGCACGGGGAGCTTTTTCAGGAAGGCGTGGATGCGCACGTCCTCGAGGTTGAGATGCAGCCAGACGAAGCCCTCGCCCGGCGCGCCGAGCTTCTCCACGTCGTTCGCGTCGCCCGGCGTCGCGCGTCCCTCCTCGTCGAAGCGCAGCACGAAAACGCCGCCGGGGATGTCCACGTCCAGGGCGGGCTTGAGACGATCGAAGCTCACAGGCGGCCTTCCTTGCGAAGAGACGCGCGAAGGTGACAGCAGCCGCGCGCCAGGGCAAGGCGTCTAGATCGCTCGGGCCCCCGGCTTGATGGAAAAGCTCAGGCTTCGTAGAAAGCCCGCCCTGTTCCGCGCCCCCCGAATGTCGCTGAGACGGACCCAGCGCGGCCCGTGTCCGCGCGCTCGCTTTCAAGGAAAATGCATGTGAGCCCAGCCTGCGGAATCGACTTTGGGACATCGAACTCCTCCGCTGGCTTCGTGCGGGCTGGAGCGCCGGTGCTCGTGAAGGTCGAGGGCGAGAGCACCTCCATCCCCAGCGCGATCTTCTATCCCGCCTTTGGAGGAAGCGTCTGCTTCGGCGGGCGCGCGATCGACGCCTATGTCGAGGGCGAGAACGGGCGTCTCTTCCGCGCCATCAAGAGCATCCTCGGCAGCTCGCTCATCAATGAAACGACCGTGGCGGGCGGGAAGCGGGCCAGATTCACCGCGATCCTCGGCAGTTTCCTCGGCCACATCAAGAAAACCACGGAAGAACAGGCGGGGGCCCCGATCGAGCAGGTGGTTCTCGGGCGGCCGGTCTTCTTCGTCGATGGCGACGCCGAGGCCGATCGCTTCGCTCAGGACCAGCTCATGCAGGTCGCGCGCGCGCAGGGCTTCAAGCATGTCGAGTTTCAGTATGAGCCGATCGCGGCGGCGCTCGATTACGAGCATGGCGTCAAGGGAGAGGAAATCGCGCTCATCGCCGACATCGGCGGCGGCACCTCCGATTTCTCGATCGTCCGCGTCTCCGCCGAGCGCCGAAACCGCGCTGACCGGAAACAGGACATTCTCGCTTATGCGGGCGTCCATGTCGGCGGCACGGATCTCGATTACAAGCTCAGCCTGAAGCAGGTCATGCCCCATTTCGGCTATCAGACGCGTCAGCGAAAGCGCCCGGAGCTCGACCTGCCGAACGGCTATTTCCACGAGCTCGCCTTGTGGCATCGGATTGCGTTCCTTTACACCCACAAGGTGGAGGCGGAGTTGAAACATCTGCGCGCCATCGCTGCAGAACCGGAAAGGATAGAACGCTTCCTGAGGGTCGTGCATGAGCGCGCCGGCCACAGGGTCGCCGGAGAAACGGAAAAAGCGAAGATGCTCCTCTCGGACAATGAACGCGCGACCATCGACTTGGCCTCTATCGTCGAAGGCCTCTCGATCGAGACCTCGCGGGCGCTGTTCGAGGAGACGATCAAAACGGAATGCGCGAAAATCGCCGCTTGCGTCGAGGAATGCATCAAAAGCGCGGGCCTTCGAGCCGACGACATCGATGCGGTGTTCCTGACCGGCGGCAGCACCTCGACGCCGGCCGTCGAGAGAGCCTGCCTGGTGCACACGCCGCAGGCGAAGATCGTGAGAGGGAGTAAATTTGCAAGTGTCGGCATGGGCCTCACGATCGAACTCGGGGCTGAAGTTCGGCGGAACGCTCTGATAGGGGGGCGCCCCTCGGTCGAGGGGCTTCGCAACGCCTTTCTAGCGCCGTATATAGACCCCAAAACGAAGGCGCGCGGCGCGCCCTCGGGTCGATTGTCCCGAAACTCAAGGACTTGAGCTTGTCTTTACCTTTCCGCTACGTCGCCAAGGTTGGCGCCTACCTCCTTCGCCAGCAGCTTTCCGGCAGAAAGCGCTTTCCGCTCGTGTTGATGATGGAGCCGCTTTTCCGCTGCAACCTCGCCTGCGCGGGCTGCGGCAAGATTGATTACCCGGACGAGATCCTGAACCGCCGCCTATCGGTCGAGGACGCGCTCGCCTCCGTCGACGAATGCGGCGCGCCGGTCGTGGTCCTCGCAGGCGGCGAGCCGCTCCTGCACAAGGAGCTGGCCGAGATCGTCGAGGGCGTCATCGCTCGCAAGAAATTCGCGATCGTCTGCACCAATGCGCTGCTGCTCGCCAAGCGCATCGATCAGTTCAAGCCCAGCCCCTATTTCACCTGGTCGATCCATCTCGACGGCGACAAGGAAGCGCATGACGCCGCTGTCTGCCAGGAGGGCGTCTTTGATCGCGCCGTCGAGGCGATCAAGCTCGCGAAGTCCAAGGGCTTCCGCGTCACGACGAACAGCACCTTCTTTTCGAACACCGATCCGGCCCGCGCCGCCGCCTTCCTCGACGAGATGACGAAGCTTGGCGTCGACGGCATGACGGTCTCGCCGGGCTACGCCTATGAGCGCGCGCCGGACCAGACGCATTTCCTGAATCGCGCCCGCACGAAGGAATTGTTCCGCGCGATCCTCAAGCGCGGGCGGGGCGGGCGGAACTGGGCCCTGCAGCAGTCCGGGCTCTTCGTCGATTTCCTCGCCGGCAACGTCAGCTATCACTGCACGCCCTGGGGCATGCCGCTGCGCACGGTCTTCGGCTGGCAGCGCCCCTGCTATCTCCTGGGCGAATCCTATGCGCCGACCTTCAAGGCTCTCATGGAGGAAACGGACTGGGACTCCTACGGCGTCGGCAATTACGAGAAATGCGCCGACTGCATGGTCCACTCTGGATTCGAGGCGACCGCGGTCGCCGACACGGTGAGACGCCCCTGGCGCGCGGCCAAGATCGCGCTGTTTGGCGTCAATACTGAGGGGCCGACGGCGCCGGACATTCCGCTCGATAAGCAGCGCTCGGCCGAATATGTCTTCGACGCCAATGTCGCGACGCTCACACAGCTGCGCGAGCACGAGGCCGAGCAACGGGCGAAGAACCGCCCCGCGGCTTGAGACTGAAAGAGCGGCGGCCGCTTTGGCGACCGCCGCAGCCCTAGGCTCAGTCGAAAATCGCGCCTGCGCGCTTCAACTCCCACTCGGGCGCCCAGCCGGAGACGCCTCCGGAGCTCACGCGGCACCAATGCCCGCGCCAGCTCGTAACGCAGCTTCCCTTATTGACGGTCTTGCCCTGGGACACGATGCCGGCGACCGGCCAGTTCCGCCCTGGGCCGCTGTGGATATGGACCGCCCATTTCGCGACGACGGGCGCGATGGCGACATTGCCGTGACCCGCCGGAGCGAGCACGCCGCCTTTCACATAGCCCGTGACCTTGCCGTAGCGCACCTGGCACCAGCCCTGATTCCAGCCGCCATAGCAATTGATGACGTCCACATGCCCGCCCGCCGGTATCTGCGCGATCACTGGCCAGGACGCCCCCGGGCCGGAAAAGACCGTAGCTGGACTCGTGAGCGGCGTCTTGGCGAAGGCGCTCCCCGTCGCCAACACCCCCGCGCCGGCGCAGAGCGCCAGAATGACCGGCAAGGACTTGAAAAATTTCATGCTCTTCTCCCATTATGAGACCGCCGAAGATTTTGCAGCTTGGCGCCTCTGCGCGACCTTTGCCTTTGGCGACCGAGACCACGCTCATGCTCAACGAGCGCTCCGTCGCTTGGTTCCCGCACAAATTGTGCATTTTACGGAAAAGCGGCCCCCGTCACAACGCGAGGCGCAGCAGAGGGCAGATCAGAGGTCCGCAGCGGGCGAGGGTCGCGAAGGCGGCGCGCGAGTCGAGCCCCGCGGCGATGAGCCCCGTGAGCTGGCGCGGCTCGCGGCTGAGCTCGCGCAGGACGAAGCCTATATCCACGGAGCCGTCGTGCCGCACGGCTTTGGCGGCGAGCGGCGGCAGCGCGCGCTTGGCGGGATCGCTGACCGCGCGCGCCACGGCGAAAGGCAGCCCCTGCCGCTTGGCGAAAGCCGCCGCGAGATGCGACTCCATGTCGACGGTGAGCGCGCCGGTCTCCCGCCACAGCGCCATCTTGCCTTCGGACGTCATGACCGGCGCGTCAACTCCGGCGACAAGCCCCTCGCGAGCCGCCAAGCCCGCCCCGGCAAAGCCCTCGACCAAGATGCGGACCAGCGCCCGCGAGCAATCGCGCCGCTCGCTCCCGGCGACGACCGCGCTCGCGACGATCATCGTGCCGGGCCGGAGAGCGGGATCCAATCCGCCGGCGAGGCCGAAGCTCACGACGGCGGAAAAGGGCGTTTGCGCCGCCTCTGTGAGCGCGCGCCGCAACGCGTCGCAGTCAGCGCCGCTAATCAGCGGAACGACGCCGGCGCCGAGCGAGGCGGCCTCGCGAACGAGGCCCGTGACGACGAGAATGGGCAAGCCGCCCGTCCTCGGGGCGACGATTGCCCCGCCGCGTAGCTGCTCCTTGAGTCCTCCGCCTGCCGCTGGATGTTTCCTCTGTCATTGTTGGGGGACCAGCTTGGCGAGGACGGACTGCGCGCGCATCATGATTCCCTCGAAATATTTGGCGAGCGGCGCGCGGCCGGCCTCGTTCGCCGCTTGACGCGCCGTCTCGATTTGAGCCAGCGCAGCCTTGGCGGAGGCGGCGTCCTGCTTGCGTCCAGCGATGTCGAACATCGCCACGCCTTGCTCGCCATAGCTCGCCGCCCAGTCGACCGGGGCGCGCTCGCGCTTGCGCTCGGTGAGCGCCGCGCCGAAGGCCGCGACCGCCTCCTCAAGCCGGGCCGTGTCCGTCTCGCGCTCGCCCTGGTAACGCAGGGCGATCCCGAGATTATGCTCGGCGCTCGCCCAGGCGAGCGGCGCGCGATCTTTCGGCCTTGCAGCCAAGGCCGCGCGATAGGCCGCGACCGCCTGCTCCAGACGCTCGGTCCCGCGCTCGCGCGCGGCGAGGGTGACGAACGCATTGCCGAGTCCTTCCTGCGCGCTCGCGAAGGGAAGCGGAGCGCGCTCCGGCGTGACTTGCGTCAGCGCGGCGCGATAGGCGGCGACAGCTTCCTCGAGGCGCGCGGGATTGGCCTGTAGCTGCGCGGCCTGCGCCAGCGCGTTGCCGAGACTGATCTGCGTGAGCGCCCAGAGCAAGGGCAAGCGTTCGGGCGATCGCTCGGAGAGCGCTTCGCGATAGGCTTTGATCGCCTCCTCCAGCCGCGCCGGATTGCGCTGGCGCCCGCCGAGCGTCGTCAGCGCGCCCCCGAGGCCATGTTGCACATTCGCCCAAATCACTGGGGCGCGCTCGCGGGTCGCCTGGGTCAAAGCGGCGCGATAGGCCTCCACGGCCTCCTCAAGCCGAGCCGGCCCCGGCTCCCAGTTCCCGAGGGTCGACTGCGCGTTGCCAATATTGTTTTGGGTCACAGCCCAGCTTAGCGGATCTCTCTCCGCGGTCTGCGCGCTCAAGATCAGTCGATAGGCGGAGACGGCCTGTTGCACCAACACCGGGTCGCCGCGTCGTTCGCCGAGCTTGTGCAGCCCGCTCGCCAGCTCGCCCTCGGTTCGAAGCCAATCCTGGGGCGCGGTTTCGGGCGTCCACAACGTCAGCGCGGCGCGGAAGGCGCCGACGGCCTGCTCGAGCTCAAGGGTTCCGCTCCGGCGATCCGCGAGAACCAGGAGCGCTCCGCCTAGTCCTTGCTGCGACATTGCCCAGTCGCGCGGGACCTTTTCCGCGCTCCGCTCTTCGAGCGCGGCCCGATAGGCTGCGACAAATTCTTCGAGGCGCGCGCTGCCGTTCTCGCGCTCGCCCAGGGTCTTCAGGACGCCTCCAAGATTATGCTGCGTGCTCGCCCAATTGAGCGGACCGCGCTCGCGCGTGCGCTCCTCGAGCGCGGCGCGGTAGCTCGCGACCGCTTCGTCGAGATGCGTCGTGCCAGCCTCGCGCCGGCCGAGCGCCGCCTGCGCACTGCCGAGCCCATTCTCGGCGCGCGCCCATTCGAGCGGAGCCTTCGCGCGGGTGCGCTCCGACAGCACCGCCTGAAAGGCCTCGATCGCCTGCGACAGATGCGCGGTTCCGGTCTCCCGTTCCCCGAGGCGGATCAGCGCGAAGCCGAGGTCCTGCTCGTCCACCGACCATTGGTTTGGGTCTCGCTCGCGCGTCTGCTCGGTGAGCGCGGCTTGCAGCGCAGCGACCGCGTCCTTGAGCCGGGCCTGCCCTTGCTCGCGCTCGCCGAGCGCCAGCAGAGCGACGCCGAGATTGTGCTGCGTCGCAGCCCAGTCCAACGGGACCGTCTCCCGCGTTCGCACCGTCAGCGCCAACTCAAAGGCGACGGCCGCCTGCTTATAATGCGCGAGGCTGTTCTCGCGGTCGCCCTGGTGCTTCAGCGCAAGACCCCGCTGGTTCCAAGCCGCCGCCCAATCCCGCGGCGCCGCCTGACGATAGGCGTCGGTCAGATGGGAGGGATCGACCGCGACGCCGTTCGGGCGCGCGTCGACGCCGCCGCAGATCGATTTCAACGCGCCCCACTCTTCGTCCGTCAGCAGCGGCAGGCCCGTCGCGCTCGCGCCGGCGGCCGCGAGCGCCGCGAGCCGCTCCTTGCTCAGCGGATGGTCATGCAGGATCGTGAAGGCGCCGTCCTCTTCCGGACCGGTCACGCGCGCGAGCAACTCGCCCAACGGCTTCGCGGGGCGCCCGAGCTTCGCGAGCGTTTGCGCCGCGAAAGCGTCGGCCGCAGCTTCGGCCTCTCTGGAATGGGCGGCGAAAAACATCTGCTTGCCGAGGAAGACCAGCGCGCCGCCGCCCTTCACGTCGCCGAAGAGGAGCCCGATGAGATAGGCGCCGCCGCCATTCTCAATCATCCGGCGCACATGGTCGCGATGCTGGAGGTGCCCGAGCTCATGGGCGAGCACGCCGGCGATCTCGTCCTGGTTTTGCGCTTTGGCGAGCAGACCCGAGAAGAGAAACACCTTGCCGCCCGGAAGCGCGAAGGCGTTGGGCACGCTCGAAGATATGGCGACGATTTCTGAGGGCAGGCGGAGATCGGCGGCGTCCTGGAGCTTCTTGGAGAGCTTTTGCAGCGCCGCGACGCCCTTGGGCGCCGTGCATTGCTGGCCCGGAAAGAGGTTGACGACCTGCCCCTCCGCGATGCGGCCGAGGCGACGCTCCAGCGTGTCGGGAAAATGATCGGCGATGGACTTGGCCGCATGCGGAATGGCGAAGAACACGAGGCCCAGAATGGACACGATCGCGGCGAGCGACCAGAAGACCACAGAGCGCGTCGAGACGTCGGGCGAGGCCGCTTCGCCAATCTTGGGGCAGAGCGAGACGAGGCGCGCCTGCAGCGCCGGATCGCGCAGCTCGAGCCGCGCGAGCTCAAGCGCGCCTGCCGAGGTGAGCCTCAGAACGCCGTTATCGGCGCTGATGCGCCGGACGCTCTCATAAGCCCACTCGGCGATGGCGACGCCACCCTCGAGAATGGCGAGGGTCGGACCGAATTCCAGCGTGACGACGCGCCTGCGGCTCGAGGCGCCGTCGAAAAAGGTCGTATCGGCCGGCGGGGCGCCGTTCTGGTCTACGTCGCTCATAGGATACCCGCTAAAATCCGACGACGTCGAGACTGTCGATCAGCCCTTCGCCCAAAGCGTCGGCCGTTCCCTCGCGCGCCCGAACGTCCCGTGCGGCTTCGAGCCCATGAAGGGTGAGCGAACGGACGACGAGCTTCCAGACGCGCTGGATGAAGTAGATGCGGTAGAGGGCGCCCAGCGCCAGCAGGCTGACGAGATAGGCGCCGCCCACCAATACAAGGATGGCGGGGCTCTGCGCGCCATGCGCCTGGTCGAAGGGCACGCCAGCGAAGCGCATCATCAGATAGCTCAACAAAGAGACGCCGACGACGAGGAATGTGAGAGCCGTGCAGCCGATGAATTTCCAGGAATTGCCGATATAGGCCCAGGTCCGCAGATCGGAGGTCGCGCGAATGTCGCCGATGCGCAGGCCTTCGAGCCACCATCTCCAGAGGACGACCTTGTAGGCGCCGTAGAGAAAAACCGCGGCGATGACGACCGCGAGCATTGCAAAAAAGAAGACGCCGCCTTGCGCGGGATTGGGCTTGGGCCCTCTTGGCGCGGCGGCGACGAGCAGCGGGATCGCGAGCAGCGCGGCGAGCCAGATCCACCAGCCGCGCTTGAACAGGTCCGAGCCGCGCCCGACGAAGCTTCCCTCCAGCTCGCCGTAGTAAGTGTTGCGCATCTTGTAGCGCTCGAGCGCCGCCTCGGCCCAGGGCAGGGCGAGACCCAGAGAACCGATGATGGCCGCGCCCCAGAGCATGGCGCGCCAGGAATAGGCCCAGCCCGACCCCCCCATGCCGAAGCGCAGCCCGCGCCAGGCGGTGCGATGCAGCCGGTAGCGCCGCGCGCGATAAAGCGCGAACTGCCCGAAGGCGATGAAGAAGAGGGCGAGCGGCAAGGAGGCGAAGGCCTTGTAGCTCTCCGCCGCCAGTCCGATAAGGAGATAGGCGAGGTAGATGGGCGCGAGGATCGCCAGGGCGAAGAGAAAGCCGTAGAGCAGCTCGCGCCCGGTTCCGAGATATTCCAGAGGGTCGCCGCCGAGGAGCGTCCCGCCCCACAGGTAACGGCGGATGCGGGTCGCGAGCCAGAAGCGGTAGAAGCCGGCGGTGACGAGCTCGAGGAGCGCGCCTTTCGTGACCAGACGGCGAAACTCGGCGTCGTCGCCGGTGAAGCTCGCCCGTTCCTCCTGGAGGGGCAAAGATATGGGATCATGCATCCTTGGGAAGCCTCTGGAACGGCGCCTGATGCGTGAACCCGTCCCGCCCGGGACGAGACGTCTCCTCAATCCCCGGCCGCATCGGCGGCGACGATACCCTGCGCGCTTCGCAGTCTCAAGACGACGCCTCGGCCCGCGCGACGCATCGTCCCGCCCCCTTTGAAATCATGAAATCCCTCCCATATCGCGCCTAAGGCTTCGCTCTCTTCGACGAGCGCATCCGTTCGCTTCCAGGGGAACATATGAACATCGACAAATATACGGATCGGGTTCGCGGCTTCGTGCAATCGGCGCAATCGCTGGCGCAGCGCGAGGGCCATCAGCAATTATCGCCCGAGCATCTGCTCAAGGTTCTGCTCGACGACAACGAGGGGCTCGCCGCCGGGCTCATTGACCGCGCGGGCGGCCGCTCGCGCGAGGCGCTGGCCAAGACGGAAGCCGCGCTCGCCAAGCTCCCCAAGGTGGAGGGCTCGGGCGCGGGTCAAGTCTACATGGGGCCCGCCACGGCCCGGCTCTTCGACAACGCCGAGAAGATCGCGCAGAAGGCCGGCAATTCTTACGTCACGGTCGAGCGTCTGCTGCTCGCGCTCGCCCTCGAGAAGGGGACCGACGCGGCGCGCATCCTCTCGGAGGCCGGCGTCACTCCGCAGACGCTGAACGCCGCCATCGAGGCTTTGCGCAAGGGGCGCACGGCCGACAGCGCCTCGGCCGAAAACCAATATGACGCGTTGAAGAAATATGCCCGCGATCTGACGGAGGCGGCGCGCGAGGGCAAGCTCGATCCGGTGATCGGCCGCGACGAGGAGATCCGCCGCACGATTCAGGTGCTCTCGCGCCGCACCAAGAACAATCCCGTGTTGATCGGCGAGCCTGGCGTCGGCAAGACTGCGATCGTCGAAGGCCTCGCCTTGCGCATCGTCAACGGCGACGTGCCGGAAATCGCTGCAAGACAAGAAGCTGCTCGCGCTCGACATGGGCTCGCTCATCGCCGGCGCGAAATATCGCGGCGAGTTCGAGGAGCGGCTGAAGGCCGTGCTGAATGAGGTCACCGCCGCTGAGGGGCAGGTGATCCTGTTCATCGACGAGATGCACACGCTGGTTGGCGCGGGCAAGGCCGACGGCGCGATGGACGCCTCGAATCTGTTGAAGCCCGCGCTTGCGCGCGGTGAGCTGCACTGCGTCGGCGCGACGACGCTCGACGAATACCGCAAGCACGTCGAGAAGGACGCGGCGCTCGCGCGGCGCTTCCAGCCCGTCTTCGTCGGCGAGCCGACGGTCGAGGACACGATCTCGATCCTGCGCGGCTTGAAGGAGAAATATGAGCTGCATCACGGCGTGCGCATCTCCAATTCCGCGCTCGTCGCCGCCGCCACATTGTCCAACCGCTACATCTCCGACCGGTTCCTGCCCGACAAGGCGATCGACCTCGTGGACGAAGCGAGCTCGCGCTTGCGCATGCAGATCGATTCGAAGCCCGAGGAGCTCGACGAGTTCGATCGCCGGATCGTGCAGCTCAAGATCGAGAAGGAAGCGTTGAGGAAGGAGAGCGACCCCGCCTCGAAGGACCGGCTCGAGCGGTTGGAGAAGGAGCTTTCGGGCCTCGAGGAAAAATCGGCAGCGCTCACAACTCGCTGGCGCGCCGAGAAGGACAAGCTCGGGCAGGCGCAGAAGTGGAAGGAGCAGCTCGAGAACGCCCGCAACGAATTGGCGCAGGCGCAGCGACGCGGCGATTTCCGTCGCGCCGGCGAACTCACATATGGCGTGATCCCCGACCTCGAGCGCAAGCTCGCGGAGAGCGAAGGCAAGGCCGACGTCCTCGTCGAGGAGGCGGTGACGAGCGAGCACATCGCCCAGGTCGTCTCGCGCTGGACCGGCGTGCCGGTCGACAAGATGCTCGAAGGCGAGCGCAAGAAGCTCTTGCATATGGAGGAAGAACTGGCGAAACGCGTCGTGGGCCAGAAGGAGGCGGTGATCGCTGTCTCGACCGCGGTGCGGCGCGCCCGCGCCGGCCTGCAGGACCCCAATCGCCCGATCGGCTCTTTCATCTTCCTCGGGCCTACGGGCGTCGGCAAGACGGAGCTCACCAAGGCGCTCGCCAATTTCCTTTTCGACGACGAGACCGCCATGGTGCGTCTCGACATGTCGGAATATATGGAGAAACACTCGGTCGCCCGCCTCATCGGCGCGCCTCCCGGCTATGTCGGCTATGAGGAAGGCGGCGCGCTGACGGAAGCCGTGCGCCGGCGTCCCTATCAGGTCGTGCTCTTCGACGAGATCGAGAAGGCGCACCCCGACGTCTTCAACGTGCTGCTGCAGGTGCTTGACGACGGTAGGCTCACCGACGGCCAGGGCCGCACGGTCGACTTCAAGAACACGCTGATCGTCATGACGTCGAATTTGGGCTCCGAATTCCTCGTCATGCAGAAGGAAGGGGAGAACTCCGCCGCCGTCCAGGATGAGGTGATGGGCGTCGTGCGCGCGCATTTCCGGCCGGAGTTCTTGAACCGGATCGATGAGATTGTCCTGTTCCACCGGCTGCGCCGCGAGGACATGGGCGCGATCGTCGATATCCAGTTCGTGAGGCTCGCGAAGCTCCTCGAGGATCGCAAGATCACCCTCGAGCCCGACGCCAAGGCCCGCGACTGGCTCGCTCAGCGCGGTTACGACCCGGCCTATGGCGCAAGGCCTTTGAAGCGGGTGTTTCAGAAGGAGCTGCAGGACGCCTTGGCCGAGCGCCTGCTCGCTGGCGAGATCGTGGACGGGACGCGCGTAACGGTATCGGCCGACGCGAACGGGCTCCTCATCGACGGACGTCCGGCAAAGCGCGCCGGCGGGGACAATATCGTCGCCATGAGGCGGGCCTGAAGGGCCGGCAGGGGCTAAGCTCCGCAAGTCCTCCAATATCGCGCCGGCGCGTGGGTATCGAAGATCACGTACAGGATCAAACCGATCTGGTCCGCGCCAAGCTCATTCTCCAGTTGTCAATCGTTTTGCGGGAGACGCGCGCGAGGCGGCCTCTCGACGACGCGTCAAAGGAACTCTCGGAGCGGCAGAGCGCAGGAGTCCAAAAATTGTGCAGCCGCTCATCGTGAACGAAAGGAGCAGGTCATGGGAAATCTCTTGTATTGGGCCGTCGGCTTCCTCATCGTCGCAATCGTCGCGGCGATCTTCGGCTTCGGCGGCGCGGCGGGAACCGCGGTCGAGGGCGCGAAATCCTGGTTTGGGTTGCGGTTGTGCTGTTCGTCGTCTCGCTGGTCGGAGGACTGCTGAGAGGCGGAAGACTTTAAGCATAGCCCTAAGGGTCAAGGCGCAGGGACCCGCCGTGATCGCTCTGATCGCGGCGGGCTTTCCGCCTAAAAAAGCGCCGGTTACGGAACAACAAATCGGCTTCACTTTCCTCGCCGGCGCCCTAAATTACATCACAGCTGAGCTTGGCTATGACCTGCTCGCCCCCGCTTTTCTCGACGCAGCAGAACCAATAGCCCGCCATGTATGTCTCGATCACCCATGACATTCAGGTCACAGCCATTCCCGACTTTCTGTTGGAGCGCTCTGATCCGGCGCAGGACCGCTACTTTTGGGCCTATACGATCGAGATCGCCAATCTGGGGCGTCGCCGCGTGCAGCTTTTGACGCGCCACTGGGTCATCATCGACGCCTTCGGCCGCAAGGAGGAGGTCCGGGGACCGGGCGTGATCGGCGAGCAGCCGGTGCTGGAGCCGGGCGAGACCTATCGCTATCATTCCTTCTGCCCGCTCACGACGCCGTCGGGCCTGATGAAAGGCAGCTATCGCATGGTCGACGACGCGGGCGAGAGCTTCGACGTCGAGGTGCCGGCCTTCTCGCTCGACAGCCCGCTGTCGAAGCCGACGCTGAACTAGGCCCCGCATGTCGCGTCTCGAGGCGGTCATCGCGATGACCGAGAGGCTCGTCGCCTTCGACACGGAAAGCTCCAAGAGCAATCTTCCTCTCATCGCCGACGTCGAGGCCTATCTGCGCGAGCAGGGCGTGTCCTTCGTCCGCATCCCCAATGAGACGGGCGACAAGGCGGCGCTCTTTGCGACGATCGGCCCCAATGTCGAAGGCGGCGTGCTGCTCTCCGGCCATACCGACGTCGTTCCCGTGGCGGGCCAGGCCTGGAGCGCCGATCCCTTCAAGCTGCGTCGGCAGGACGAACGGCTCCTGGGGCGCGGCGCGGTCGACATGAAGGGCTTCGACGCCGTCTGCCTCGCGATGATCCCCGAGTTCAAGGCGGCGGCGCTGAAGCGGCCGATCCACATTCTCTTAAGCTACGACGAGGAGACGACCTGCGTCGGCCCCATCGACGCGATCCGCCGCTTCGGCCACGATCTGCCGCAGCCGGGGGCGGTCATCGTCGGCGAGCCGACTTCGATGCAGGTGGCGGACGCCCATAAGAGCGTGACGACGCATACGACGCATGTGCGCGGCTTCGAGATCCATTCCGCCAATCTACACAGAGGCGTGAGCGCCGTTCACATCGCCTGCCGGCTCGTCGTCGAGCTGGAGCGGATCGGCGCGGCGCTGCGCGAGGAAGGCGACCCGACGGGCCGCTTCGATCCGCCCTATTCGACGATCCATGTCGGGGTGATCTCGGGGGGCACGGCGCGCAACATCGTCGCGCGCGACTGCGCCTTCCATTGGGAGTTTCGCGGCCTGCCGTCTGCGCCGATGCATCTCGCGCAGGAGCGTCTCGCGGCCTTCGTCGAGACCCTGGCGCCGCAGTTCGCCAATTTTCCCGGGACGGGCGTCGAGACGACCACGGAGGCCGAGGTGCCGGGCCTCGCGCCGCAGCCGGGGTCGGAGGCGGAGGTTCTGGCGCTTCGGCTCGCAAGGGCGAACCGGACGATCACAGTGCCCTATGCGTCGGAAGCGGGGCGCTTCCAGCGCGGGGGAACTCCGGCCGTCATCTGCGGCCCCGGCCGCATCGACGAGGCGCATCAGCCCGACGAATTCATCGAGATCGCGGAGCTTTCGGCCTGCGTGGATTTCATGCGCGGATTGGCGCGCGAGCTCTCGGCTTGAAGGGACCTCGGGCGTTCTAGCCAAACGAGGTTGGTGCGGTCGAGAGGACTCGAACCTCCACTGGTTGCCCAACTAGCACCTCAAGCTAGCGCGTCTACCAATTCCGCCACGACCGCTCCCGGCGCTCCTCGAGCGCCAGAGGGGAGCCGTCTAACAAATCGGTCTTGCAATGACAAGCGCGTGTCGGCGCAAAGAGGCGCGAGCGCCCGACGTTCTGCGATCCTCGTCCTGAGGAGCCCGCGAAGCGGGCGTCTCGACGGACGGCCGAGCCAGGAATTTTTGGCGATCTCAGGACAGCCGTCGTCCTTCGAGACGCGCCCTGTGGGCGGCCCCTCAGGACGAGGGTCGGGAGGAAGGCTGCCTCTGGCCTCAATCGTCGCGATAGACCTTCTCGCGCCGCTCGTGGCGCTCCTGCGCTTCGATCGAGAAAGTCGCGATCGGTCGCGCGTCGAGGCGGCGCAGCGAGATGGGCTCGCCCGTCTCCTCGCAATAGCCGTAGACGCCTTCGTCGATGCGCTGCAGCGCCGCGTCGATCTTGGAAATCAGCTTCCGCTGCCGGTCGCGGGAGCGCAGCTCGATGGAGCGGTCGGTTTCGGATGAGGCGCGATCCGCGAAATCGGGATGGTTCTCATTGTCAGTCTGCAAAACGAGGAGCGTCTCGCGGCTCTCCTCGAGGATCTCATCTTTCCATGCAAGGAGCTTGCGTTTGAAATACTCCCTCTGCCGCTCGTTCATGAACGGCTCATTCTCCGTCGGTTTGTAGTTTTTATCGAGCTCGACCGCCATTGCAGCGAATCCCCGGTGGCGCCATTGGCGGCGCCTATATAGCCGCGACGCGCGGGCCTTACAATTGTCTTCCCACGCGTATCTTTACGAACCGCGGCGCTCAGATGCCCGAGGAGCGCGACGAAAAGGTGACGCCGGACACGAGCATCGGCGGCGCGGCGCAGAGCCCTTCCTCCCGCAGCGCGCGCCATGTGGGCTCGCAGGGGCCGAGCGCCTCGATGCGCGCGAAGAGCGTCGCGAGGCTCTGATTAGAATCTCAGATTGCGCGCCGGCGCTGCGACCCGCCCGTTCTCGATGAGAAAATTGCCGTCGCGGGTCAGCCCGGTGAGCAGCAGGGAGCGCGGATCGAGCATGTTCGTGTACCAGAGGCGCGTCACCAGGAGGCCGCGTTTCGTCGCGCGAATCATCTCCTCGATCGGGACGGAGCCGCCCTCCATGCGAAAGCTCGAAGGCGGGGGGAGGGGCGCGGCGCCGCTTTTTGCGCATAAGCGCGGTCGAGGGCGAGCGAGACGAGCCTGCCCTTGTCGATCCAGGCGCGCGCGCGATGCGGCGCGCCCTCGGAACCGATCACGCTCTGCGGCGCGACGGGGTCCCTGGGATCGGAGCGCAGGGTCAGCTTTTCGTCGAAAAGCTGTTCGCCGCGACGATTGCCGCCGCCTTTGCGCGAGAAAAAGCTGCGTCCCTCGTCGGCGCCGCGCAAGCGAAGCGAATCGATGAGCCAATTTGCGAGTTCCGCCGTCGCTTCGGGCTCGAAGACGACGGTCCAGGCTCCGGGCTCGAGGTCGCGGGGCTCGCTCGACCAGGCGGCCTTGTCGCAGGCGCGGCGCGCCAGGGCTGCGGCGTCGAAGCCCGCGGCCTGGATCGTCTTCGCGCCCGCCCAGCCTGACCAGGCGTCGGTGCGATTGCGCGCGGTCGTCGAAAGCTCGAGGGCGCTCTGGCGCTCGTAGCAAAAGAGCCCGGCGCTTGTCGCGCGCGCCAGGAAGGAGGCGCCGCTCGCGACCTGGCCGAAGGCCGCGACGTCGCGCGCGCGCGCCTCTTTTATGGCGAGGCCGGCCGAGGCGGCGAGCGCGTCGAGACCAAGGGCCGCCGTGTCTTCGCAAAAGAGCTCGGACCGCGCATAGCGCTGCGGCCCGAGCGGCGGCGTATAGTCAGGGTCCTCGGGCAAAGCGCGCGCGATCTCCTCGGCCTTCGCGAGCGCGCGGAGGCCCGAGGCCTCGTCGAAAGAGGCGATCTCGACCTCGCCGACGCGGTTCTTCACATGGGCGGCGACGCGAAGCGTCGATTTTTCGGCGGTTCGATTTGTCGTTGCGCCGCCGTTCGCGAAACGCAGATTATGCTCGCGCCCGCCGCGCAGCACGATCTCGCAGCCGTCGGCTTTGGAAGCGGCCAGCAGCCGGTCGGCGATCGAACGGGCCTCTCGACGCGATAGCAGCAAGCCTTTTTCCTCCTTGCGAAGCGCCGCCCAAGCCGCCCCTTGGACCGGCGCGTCGGACTTCGTCTTTTCATGCGGGGCCGCGCGGCGCGCCGCAAATCTCGCCACGCCACAGCCGCGGCTCGCGCGCTACGACATGCGCCTCGCCCAGCCGATTGACGTGCAGCTTTCTGAAGCGCAGCAACTTTCGCGCCCCGATGCCGCGGCGCATCGACGAGGAATCGGCCACATCCGAAACCGCCAAGGCTCCAGTATGGCGATCGAAGCCGCGAAAATAACCGAGTATCGTTTCGCCGTCTGGCTTCGTCATTTCAACCAGATTCATGAGATAAAGCGAGAAGAGGAACTTGAAGCCCCCATCTATCGCCGTCCACAGCGTCTCATCCACGCCCCCCTTTGCGACGCGCATCGGCGGAAGGGCCGCGGTCGCGACCTCGTGACGATAGACCGGGGCGAAATAGTAGCGCTCGCAGCCCGAGGCGCTCGACTTGCAGAACACGTCGAGGCGCACCAGCCCGCCGCGCGCCGCGCTCGCAGGGCGGGCGCTGTTGCCTGTGTCGATCTCGACGCCAATCCGCTCGCTGAGCGCGAGGCGCACCTTGCGGATCGGCTCGCCTTCGGCAATGCGCGGCGGATTGGCGAGCGGCTTTCCCGCATCGATCCAAGCGCGCAAGGCGGCGACGAGCGCGGCGTTGCGCTCCTTGTCCTTGACGCGATCGAGGTCGGCGCGCGTCAGCTCTTCTATGCTCCTGCGCTCGAAGGGAACACGCCGGCCGTCGCGCAGCGCGACGTGGCGGAGCGTGGCGTCGTGGGCCCTGCCGCGCGCACGCCGCCGCTCCGCCCGCGCGACGAAGACGGTCTCGCAGGCTTGGCGCGCCGCCTCCGGGAATCCCGGCCAGGGCGGATCGATCGAAAAGAGCCCGTCGCCAATCCCGGCCCCGCCGCGCCGGGCCTCGCGCGCCGCACGATTGAACGTCGCTTCGGTCGTCGCCGCGACAAGGATCGCGTCGAGCGCATGATGGCGATCGTCGGGAATGCGCTCGCCATTGTCGCGCTTCTTGAGGCCCTGCAGGCCGAAAGCGCGGCGCAGCCTCTCAGTCAAGGCGCCCGGTCGCATGAACACCCGCCGCACGCCGGAGCCGTCAGCCCGGCGCTCGCTTGACGGGTATACCGCTTTGAGCGCCTCGGCGAGCGCGCGGCAGGCCCAACGGGTGTCGCTGAGATTGCGATCCCGAAAGCTCGATGCGAGCGCCTCGCCGTCCTCGATGAGAAAATTGCGCTTCTTGCGCCGCTTGATCGGCAGTGCGTCGACCGTCTCGGCGAAGTCTCTCCAGGCCTGCGCGGACTTCTCGCGCTTGAACCACTCAACGGGGGTGCGGTCGCCCTTGCTCTGGTTGGCGTGCGCCATGCACAAGGTCTTGTTTGCGAGAGAATCGTCGCCGAATCGTCCCCAAGGGAGAATATGGTCGACATGGACGCTGTTGTTGCCCGCCAGAAGCTGCGCAACTTCGATCCTCTCGCCGCTGTATAGGCAGCGCCCGTTCTGCTCGCGCCAAAGCGCGAAACGCAGAAGCTCCTCGGCGCCCGCCGGTCCCTCATGCGGCGCCCTCTCGAACGTCTCGTGAAAGGCCGTTCGCAGCCGCTGCTTTTGCGTCTCCCGCCGCATCGCCTCGAGAGCGATCTCCCGACGCGCCTCAGGCGATTTGCCGAGGCCGCGCGCGAGCTCGACATGGATGCGATCAGGCACGCCATGGCGCTCCAAGACCGCCTTGACCTGCTTGACGGCCTCGATGAGCGCTTTGCGCGCCGTGGGGCTCGCGACCAGCTTGCTCGATATGCGCCCCTGCGAGAGGATGCGCGCCAACGCCTCCTTGCCATGGCCGCCGACGTCGAAAGCGCGTCGCTCGCGCGTCAAGGCGGGATCATAGCCGGCGGCGCGACAGGCCGCGTCGTGCGACAGTCCCCGCATGAGCCCGACCACGAGCTTTCTGGCGGCCTCCGCGGAAATATGCGCGGCGCCCGAAAACAGGCCGAGCCCCCCCGTCCGCGCCGCTGCGACCAGCGCGTCGGTGAGCTCGGGGGCGATCCCTTGCCCGGCGAGCGCCGCGGCGAGGGACTGCGGCGAGCGGCAAAGCGTAAGAGCGTCCCCGAGCCCATCGAGTTGGCGGGGGTCCGATCGCAGCTCCCGCCAGGTTTCCTCGCCGAGCGCGGCGACCACGATCTTGCGCAGGCGGAAGACGCCGGCCGCGGCGCCCGTGGGTGTCGCGAAATCGAGCCCCGCCTCTTCCTTTTTCGCGACGCCGGGAAAGCGCGCGAGGGTGGGCAAGCCGAGGAGTCTGCGCAAATCGGCATAGGTGATCCCCGCGGTCTCGCCGAACGCGTCAACGAAGCGGGCGATTTCCGGCGGGCGCAGGGAGCGCAGGGTCTCGTCTTCCGAAATCTTCAGATTGTTGAGCCGCGCCAAAGAGCGAAAGAGCTCCAGGGAAAAGCTTCGCCTGGCGGAGCGTGTCCGTGTCGGCTCGAAGGGACAGGGGCCGAGCTCGGAGACCTCGCTGGCGAAGGGGCGTTGCGATAAGGCGAGACGAAGGAATTCCGCTTCAAACGCCGGCGGTAGGGGCGCGGCGGAGAGCGAGGCCTGCGCTTGCAGGATGGCGCTGGCCTCGCGCATCAGTTCGTCGCGCGCCGTGACCAGGGATTGCGCCGCATTGGATTTGAACCCGCGGCGGCGGGCGATGTGGCCGAGCGCCATCGCAAGCTCGATCGGAGCGAGGGGCGCGCTCAAAGCGCGCCGCCGCAGCTCGACGGGTGCGGGCTCAGTCCAGCGCAAGGCGTCGCGATCCTCGCTCGGCAGGAGCCCGTGCCGATGAAACAAAGCCCGGATGAGGCGCATCCGCTGGCGCCGGCGGCGCAGATTTCGCCGCCTGCCGCGCTGCTCGCGGCGGACCTGCGCTTTCGAGAGCGCGCACTCGCGCGTCCACTCCTCGGGCGGATCGAAGGTCCAGACGCCGCATGCGATGATGGCGCCCTGATCTCGAGAAGTGTCCCCGGCGCGCTTCAGCTCGAGGAGCGCCCATCCAATCGATGCAGTTCCGACGTCGAGACCGAGTACGCGCATGGTGATGTCCCTTGCTGAAAATTGAGGCGCCGCGGGCAAGCCCCCGCGGCGTTAAGTAGATATACGTATAAATCTTGAGAATCTCGAATTTAAGTGCTTTGCATTTTCTGGGAAGTTGGAAGGGAAGCCACGGTAAGGTGGCTCTTGAAAGGCCACTGCAGGATCACCCCCGTCGCCGCCGCGGCGGGGGGATTCCTTAACAAAGCGCGTAAAGACCCTCCAGAAGACGCAATCTGGCCACAGATCGCATCGCCGAGACAAAGCTCGGAAACCCGCGCCTGCGAGAGAGGGCGTGTTGAGTTCCGGGTGAAGCGAATGTTAAAAACCGCCAAGCTCGGGATGGGATGCGGCCGGCGGTCGAGTGGCGCGCCGCCCGCAGGACGAGCGGTTTCCGCCAGCGTCGGGTCTTGCAGGTTCGCCGGCTGGGGCGGAGCGGATTTCAGAGAACCTGGCGGTCCCGACCGGGCCGCCAGGGCTTAGGGAAGCGGCGAAGTTTCATGGGTTTTAGGAGTGGTAAGCGAGGCTTCGGGCGCCTGTGGCCGGCGTCAAGCGCCTCGGCGGCGCGGGCGCGGGCGCAACGTCAGGGGACGAGGGGCGGCGCGCGCCTGTCGCGCGGTCCGCGCAGCGCGCTCGCTGTTGTGGCGGCCTTTGGCGCCGTGGGTCTCTCGGCCTGCAATCTGGATTGGGAGAAGCCCGATCCGAGCCTGCCGCCGCCCGAGCGCTTCCGGGAGGCGAAGCCCCAGTCGGCGCCGCCCATCGGCGCGGCGCACGACTTCAGCGCCCGCTTTGGCTCGCGCGAGCTCGTCGCCTGCGTCGACCGTGCGCTCGAGAACAACAACGACATCGCCGCCGCGCTGGCGCGCATCCGCCAGGCCGACGCACAGGCGCGCGTTTCGAGCTCGGCGCTCTGGCCGTCGCTCTCCACGGCGAACACGTTTCAGCAGACTCGCGTTCCTGGCACGGCGACGAGCATGGCGCCGAACTACAACCCTCTACAGCAGTTCTATAACGCCGCCGGACACAGAGACATCGCCAACGCGCTCGACAGCCAGACCACCTTCGACGCCCAGCGGCTCAACCTGTGGAAGCTCGGCCTCACGGCGAGCTACACCATCGACTTCTGGGGCGTGAACGACGACGCGTCCAAAGCCGCGCGCATCCTCGCCAATGCGAGCCGCTTCGACCGCAATGTCATCGAGATAACGACGATCGGCTCGGTGCTCAACACCTATTTCACCGTGTTGAACGCCCAGGATCTGCTGCGCATTGCGCATGAAAACGTGCGCATCGCGACCGAGGTGCTGGACGCCGTCAAATTTCGGCAGGACGTGGGGACAGCGACCGTCTTCGACGTCTCGCTGCAGGAAACCGTCGTCGACACGCAGCGCGCCAATATTCCGGTGCTCGAGCAGCTATTGCGCCAGCAGCGCAATCTCCTCGCGGTGCTGCTGGGGCAGACGCCGGAGAGCCTGCATACGACGGGATCGACGCTCAAGACCTTGCATTTCCCAAATGTGCAGCCGGGACTGCCGTCGGAGGTCCTGCTGCGCCGACCCGACGTCGCGGAAGCCGAAGCCAAGCTCGCTTCCCAGGAATTCTCGGTGCTGCAGGCGCGGGCCTCTTTTTTTCCCACGTTCACTTTGACGGGGCCGAACTATGGCGTTCAGTCGATCGTCACCAAATATCTGCTGCAACCGGAAGCGATCGCATGGCAATTGGCGGCCGAGGCCGTGCAGCCGATCTTCGACGGCTACAATCTGCAAGGTCAATACATGCTGCAGCAAGGCAAATACGCCGAACTCGGGGCCCTTTACCGCAAGCAGATTCTAACGGCGTTGTCGGACACGGAAAACGCGATGATCGCCATCGTCGAGACCGGCAAAGAGATGAAGATCGACCAGGAGGGCGTGGAGGCGGCGAAGCGCGCGCTCGACGCGGCGGAGGCGCGCATGCGCGAAGGCACGATCGACATCGTCACATTGTCGACGACGCAAAACACCTATTTCCAGAACTTGTACATTCTAGAGGAGACACGCTTGCTGCACTTCGAGGCCGCGTCCAGCCTTTACCAGGCGCTGGGCGGCGGCTGGTCGCCGACCACGCGCGAGAAGGAGATCGCCGCCGCCAACGCCGCCTATGAGGCCGACAAAGGCTTCTTCCCATGATCGCACTTTCGCGCAAGACGATCCTAATCGGGCTCTGTCTCGCGGCGGTCGCCGGCGCGGCCTATTGGTGGACCGGACGCTACGGCGACGACGCCTCGGGACACGGAGAAGGGAAGGGCCGGCGCCTCGGACAGGAGGTTCCCGTTCGCGTCGCCGACGCGCGCACGCAGGACGTTCCCGTGACGATCGACGCGATCGGCACGGTCCAGGCGCTCAACACCACGACGATCCGCACGCAGGTCGACGGCCGCCTCGTCGCGCTGCGCGTCACCGAGGGCGAGGACGTCAAGAAGGGCGAGATCGTCGCCGAGATCGAGCCCGATCTCTACCAGGCTCAATATGACCAGGCCGTCGCAAAAAAGGCGCAGGACGAGGCTAATCTCGCAAATGCGCGCATCGACCTCGTGCGCTACGAAAAGCTTGCTGCGAGCAATTACGGCTCGCAGCAGCAATACATGACGCAGAAATATCTCGTGGCGCAGCTCGAGGCGCTGGTGAAAACCGATCAGGCGCTCATCGACAGCGCCAAGACCACGCTCGGCTACTGCAAGATCCCCTCGCCGATCGACGGCCGCGTGGGCATTCGCAACGTGGACGTCGGCAACATTCTGCACGCCTCGGATCTGATCGGAATTCTCAACATCACGCAGCTCAAGCCGATCTACGTCATTTTCGTGATCCCCCAGGAGCAGCTGCTTTCCGTGCAGAACGCCGTGGCGCGCGGCAGCAAGAAAGTGACCGCGCTCGGCGCGGACAATCAGACGGAGGTCGATCCGGGCAATCCGGGGCAGGTCACGGCGATCGACAATCAGATCGACCAATCGACTGGCACCGCGAAAATCAAGGCGACCTTCGCCAATCAGTCGCTGAAGCTCTGGCCCGGCGAGTTCGTGAACGTCCGCATGGTGGTCGACACGCTCAAGAACGCCGTCGTCGTCCCGGCGACGGCGATACGGCCGGGCCCGAGCGGTTCCTACGTCTATCTCCTCGCCAACGGCGACGTGGCCATCACCCGTAACGTGAAGGTCAGCCAACAGGACGAGAACATTGCGGTCATCGCCTCCGGCCTGAAGGGGGGCGACACGGTTCTCACGAGCGGTTTCGGCCGGCTTTCCGACGGCGCGAAGGTGCGGATTGTTTCCGACGAGCCTGCCGTCGGAGAAGGCCCCGGCGACAAGGCGCGCGCCAACGCCGGCGTCAATTCCGGCGCGCCCGCGCCCCCGAGAGGCGAGCACAGACGCAATCGTGACGGCCGCAGCGGCGCAAACACCCCCGGCCAGAGCGAAGAGGCGACGGCGCGCGGCGAGCCGAAGCCGGCAGCCGGCCAAGGGGCCCCCGAAACGCAAGGCTCGCCCGTCGCGCCGGTCGGCGCCGGCGCGCCGCGACGATCGAGCGCGCCATGAACATATCCGCGCCCTTCATTCGCCGACCGGTCGCGACGACGCTTCTGGCTCTCGCCGTGCTGCTCGCCGGGATCGGCGGCTATTTAAGTCTTCCCGTCTCGCCTCTGCCTCAGGTGGACTTTCCCACGATCCAGGTGACGACGCAGCTTCCCGGCGCCAATCCCGACACGATCGCCTCGCTGGTGACCGCCTCGCTCGAACGCCAGTTCGGGCAGATTCCGTCGCTCACAACGATGACGTCGCAAAGCGCTTTCGGTTTTTCGCAGATCACGCTGCAATTTGAGCTCGATCGCGACATCGACGCCGCGGCGCAGGACGTGCAGTCTGCGATCAATGCGGCGGCCTCGACGCTGCCGCGCAACCTCCCCTATCCTCCCGTCTACGCGAAGGTCAATCCGGCGGACACGCCGATCGTCACGCTGGTCCTGCGCTCCAAGTCCGCGACGCTTCGGGCGATGAGCGATCTCGCCGACACGCAGCTCGCGCCGAAGCTCTCGGAGGTCGCGGGCGTTGGTCGCGTGCTCGTCGAGGGCGGCGTTCGGCCAGCAATCCGCGTCCAGGCCGATTTGGCGCGGCTCGCCGCCAATCGCATGAGCATGGACGATCTGCGCATCGCCATCGCCGCCGCCAATGTCGCGGGCGCCAAGGGCTCGCTCGACGGCGCGCGCCAATCCTACACGCTCGACGCCAACGATCAGATCCTCGAGGCCAATCAGTACAAGAGCGTTGTCGTGAATTGGGTCGCCGGCAGGCCGGTCATGCTCAAGGACGTGGCCACTGTCGTCGAGGGGCTCGAGAACAGTCGCGTCGGCGGCTGGTACAATGGCGAACCAGCGGTGATCCTCGACGTCTTCCGCCAGCCGGGCGCCAATATCATCGGCACCGTCGAGGCGCTGAAGAAGGAATTGCCGCGTCTGCAGAGCGTGCTGCCGAGCGGCGTCGCCCTCGATATCGTCAACGACCGGACCGGAACGATCCGCGCCTCGATCGCCGACGTCGAGTTTACGCTCGTCATCGCCACAGTCCTTGTCGTGCTCGTTGTGCTGCTCTTTCTGCGCAGCCTGCGCGCGACCATCATCGCCGGCATCAGTCTGCCCCTCTCCATCGTCGCGACCTTCGCGATGATGTGGTCGGCCAATCTCTGGTCCAAGGGGTTTTCGCTCGACAATCTCTCCCTGATGGCCTTGACGATTGGCACCGGCTTCGTCGTCGACGACGCGATCGTCATGATCGAAAACATTGTCCGCAACATGGAGAAGGGCAAGACGCCGTTGGCCGCCGCCCTGGACGGCGCGCGCGAGATCGGCTTCACCGTCGTGTCGCTCACCGTCTCGCTGATCGCGGTCTTCATCCCGCTTCTTTTCATGACCGGCATCGTCGGACGCATGTTCCGCGAGTTCGCGATGACGCTGACGATGGCGGTCGTGGTTTCCGCGCTCGTCTCCTTGACACTGACGCCGATGCTTTGCGCGAAGCTGCTGCGCCCCTTGGGCCATAGCGGCGGGCATGAGGAAAACCCCTCCTCGTGGCTCGATCGGCTCTATCAGAGGACGCTCGGCTGGTCGCTCAGGCATCAGCGCTTCATCTTGATGCTGACCGCCGCGACTTTCGCTCTGACCATCGCGCTTTATATCGTCATCCCCAAGGGGTTCCTGCCGCGCCAGGACACGGGCGTGCTCTCGGTCGTTCTGGAGGCGGCTCCCGACGTTTCCTTCGATGCGATGAAAAAGATGCAAAAGGACGTCGCGGAAATCTTCCGCAAGGACAAGGACGTCACGGGCGTCGCCTCGGTCCTTGGCGTCGGTCCCTTGAACCCGACGACCAATGTCGGGCATCTCACGGTGATCTTACGAGAGGAGGATCATCGCCCCGACAGCTCCGACGCCATCGCCGACCGGCTCAAGCTCGAGGCCGAGGCGGCGATACCAGGCGCTTCTCTCTATATTGAGCCGGTCCAGGACATTCAGATCACGACGAAAGCTAGCCGATCGCAATATCAATACACGATCACGACGGCCGACAGCGCCGAGCTGATGCGCTGGACGGAGAAGCTCGTTGACGCGCTGCGGGACGAGCCAGCGCTGCGCAATGTCGCGGCCGAAACGCAGAGCGGGGGCCTGCGCAATGTCGTGCGTATTGACCGGGAGACCATGGGGCGGCTCGGCATTTCGATGCAGAATGTCGATGACGTCCTCAACGACGCGTTCGGTCAGAGACAGATTTCGATCATCTACACGCAATCCAACCAATATCGCGTGATTCTGGAAGCCTCGGAACATTATCAACGCGATCCGCAGGCCCTGGAGAAGCTCTATGTCGCCGCGCCCGGCGGCGGCGCGCAAACGCCCTTGTCGACCATCGTGCACATCGACAAGGCCGATGCGCCGCTCTCGGTCGCGCATCAGGAGCAGTTTCCGGCTTCGACGATCAGCTTCGATCTCGCGCGCAACGCATCGCTCGGCGACGCGCTGAAGGTCATCGCCAGGGTGGAGCGGGAGATAGGCCTGCCGTCGTCGATCCTCGGCTCCTTCAGCGGCGACGCCGCCGAGTTCGACAAATCGCTGCAAAGCGAGCCCTATCTGATCCTCGCCGCGGTCATCGCGATCTATATCGTCCTCGGCGTGCTCTACGAAAGCTTCATCCACCCCTTCACCGTGCTGACGACCCTGCCGTCCGCCGGCGTCGGCGCGCTGCTCGCCTTGATGATCTTCCGCCTCGACCTTTCTGTCGTGGCGCTGATCGGCATCGTGCTCCTCATGGGCATCGTCAAGAAAAACGCGATCATGATGATCGACTTTGCGCTTGACATAGAACGCAGCGAAGGCGCCTCGCCCGAAGAGTTGATCGTGCGCTCCTGCCATCTGCGCTTTCGCCCGATCATGATGACGACGCTCGCCGCGCTTCTGGGAGCGCTGCCGCTCGCCCTGTCGCATGGCGCCGGGAGCGAGCTGCGCATTCCCCTTGGCGTCTCGATCATCGGCGGCCTTTTGATGTCGCAAATGCTGACGCTCTACACGACGCCGGTCATCTATCTCGCTGTCGAGCGTCTGCGCCGCCGCCTCTTCGGCTTGACGCCGCTCGGAGGGGCGGCGTCGGTCGTGAAGAAGGCGCCCGCGGCACGGCCTTCCGGGAACGAGGAGTCCCGTCGGGAAGCGGCGGAATGAACATCTCGGAACCCTTCGTCCGGAGACCCGTCGGCACGACCCTGCTGGCGATCGGGCTGTTTCTGCTCGGCGCCGTCGCCTACGCTTTTCTCCCTGTGGCAAGTCTGCCAGCCATTGACTTCCCAACGATCGGCATCTCGGCTTCGCGGCCCGGCGCCGATCCCGAGACGATGGCGGCGAGCGTCACTGCGCCGCTTGAGCGAAGGCTCGCCAATATCTCCGGGCTCGTCGAGCTGACCTCATCGAGCTCGCTTGGCAACACGCAGATCATCGCGCAGTTCGATCTCGCCCGAAACGTCGATTCGGCGGCGCGCGACGTGCAGGCGGCGATCAACGCCGCGCAAACGGATCTGCCGAGCGATCTTTCCAATCTTCCGACATTTCGCAAGTCCAACTCCTCGGGAGCGCCGATCCTCGTGCTGGCGCTGACGTCGGACTCGATGCCGACGAATGCGGTCTTTGACGTGACCGACACGGTGATCGCCCAGCGCATCTCGCAGGTCGGCGGCGTTGGCGGCGTGGTAGTCGCCGGCGCTGAGCAGCCGGCGATCCGCGTTCAGATCGATCCCTCGCGCGTCGCCGCCATGGGCCTCGGGCTTGACCAGGTGGCGGCGGCGATCGCCAGCGCGAATGTGCAGTCCCCCACAGGCGCATTCAGCGGCGACCAAACCAACGTGACGCTGGGGACGACGGATCAGCTGAATACGCCGGAGGACTACCGCGGCGTCGTTGTCGCCTCCAAGAATGGCAGAGTGGTCCGTCTCGGCGATGTTGCGACTGTCGATCGCAGCGTGCGCAATCGCAACGCGGCCGGCTGGTACAACGGGACGCCGGCGGTCATTCTCCTCGTCTTCAAGCAGCCCGGCGCCAATGTTTTGGAGACGGTCGACAACATCCAGACCTTGTTGCCTCAGTTGCAACAATGGATCCCGACAGGGGTCAAGATTTCCGTGCTTGCTGACCGCACGCAGACGATCCGCGCCAGCGTCGCCGACATTCAGCGCACGCTGCTCATCTCCATTACGCTGGTGATGGCCGTCGTCTATCTCTTCTTGCGCCGGGCGTCGCCGGTCATTGCGGCGGGCGTCACCGTTCCTCTGTCGCTCGTCGGCGCGACGGTCGCGATGTGGCTCTTCGGCTTTTCGATCGACAATATCTCCCTGATGGCGCTCACCATCGCGGTCGGCTTCGTCGTGGACGACGCGATCGTCATGATCGAGAACGTCGAGAGCCACGTCGAGCGCGGGATGAACCGGCTCGACGCGAGTCTGCTCGGCGCGCGACAGATCGGCTTCACCGTCGTCTCGATCAGCCTATCGCTCGTCGCCGTGTTCATCCCTTTGCTGTTCCTTCCGGGCATCGCCGGGAAGCTGCTGCAGGAATTCGGCTACACGCTGACTTTTGCGATCGCGGTCTCGATGGTCGTTTCCTTGACCGTGACACCCATGCTCTGCGCGTGGCTCCCGGCGCCCGAGCAGAAGAAACCGACGCGGTTCGACATCCTCTTCGAGAGCACGCTCGATAAGATCATCGACGCCTATCATGCTTCGCTCGAGAAGGTCGTAGATCATCCCTGGCTGTCACTCGTCGCAATCCTGCTGACAGCGGCCTGGACCGTGCATCTCTATCAGACGATCCCAAAGGGCGCGCTGCCGCAAGACGACATCGGCCTCCTCAATGGAACGACGGAGGCCGCGGCGGACGTGTCGTTCGACGAGATGGTGCGGCTGCAGAAGCTCGCCATGAAGGTGCTCGACGAGGACCCGGACGTGCAGGAGGTGGGCTCCTTCATCGGCTCGGGGAATCTCTCATCGTCCTCGAACCAGGGAAGGCTCTTCGTCGCGCTGAAGCCCGCGAGCGAGCGGACGTCGTCGAGCTTCGAGGTGATCAATCGCCTGCGGCCGAAATTCGCCCGTATTCCAGGGCTTTCAGTGACGATGGTGCCGTCGCAGGACCTGCGCTCCGGCGGCCGTCTCAGCAAAGCGCAATATCAATTCACGCTTTCGGACGCCTCGCTCTCCGAGCTCAACGAATGGACGCCGAAAGTCCTGGAGCGCCTGCAGAGCCTGCCGGAACTCGCGGACGTCTCGACGGATCGCCAAGAGGGGGGCCTGCGCGCGAGAGTCGTGATCGACCGCAACGCCGCTTCGCGCGTCGGCGTCTCCATCGCCTCGATCGATGCCGCGCTCAACGCCGGCTTCGGGCAGATGCAGGACTCGATCATCTACACACAGCGCAACAATTATCGCGTGATCGTCGAGACTCCGCGCGCGCGCCAGCAGGATATCCGCGATCTTTCTGGCGTCTATGTTACGAGCGTCAACGGAGGCCAGGTCCCCTTGACGGCGCTCGCGCGCATCGAACGCGGCCTCATGCCGCTCGTGGTCAACCACCAGGTGGTCTCCCCCGCGATCACGATCACCTTCAATGTCGCGCCGGGAGGCTCGCTCGAGAAAGCCGTCGACGCGATCGACGCGGCGGTGACGGATATCGGGCGCGCCCAAGTCGCTGCGCACCGGCTTTGCCGGCGACGCGGCGGACTTCCGCAAGACTTCGGGCGGCATGGGCCTCGTCATCCTGGGCGCGCTGCTTGCGGTCTATATCATCCTGGGCGTCCTTTACGAAAGCTTCATCCATCCGATCACAATCATCTCCACGCTGCCCTCGGCGGGCGTCGGCGCGCTGCTGGCGCTCGAGCTCTTCCATAAAGAGTTCACGGTCATCGCCTTCATCGGCATTCTGCTGTTGATCGGCATCGTCAAGAAAAACGGGATCATGCTCGTCGACTTTGCGCTGCACGCGCAGCGCGAACGCGGCCTCTCCGTGCGCGATGCGGCTCTCGAGGCCGCGCGCGAGCGTTTCCGTCCTATTATTATGACGACCCTTGCGGCGCTCTTCGGCGCCCTGCCGCTCGCCTTCGCCACCGGCGTCGGCGTCGAATTGCGGCGCCCGCTCGGCATCACGATCGTCGGGGGGCTGCTGCTCAGTCAATTGTTGACGCTCTACACCACGCCGGTCATCTATCTTCTGATGAGCAAGCTGCGTCGCGGCAAGCTCGCTCCGATTCCCCCCAATCCGCCCCGCCGCAAGCCGCGACCGGCGCGCGCTCTTGACGGGGGCGCCCGCCCGCCCGTAAACGAGGCGTCAGGTCCCGGGCGGCTAGCTCAGCGGGAGAGCACTCCCTTCACACGGGAGGGGTCACAGGTTCAATCCCTGTGCCGCCCACCATTAAAATCAATAGCTTAGTAGCGCTGGCTAGATACGCGCCGAGGGGCTAGCTACCACATAGCTACCGGGAAGCTCCCCCGTTGCCCTGTCTCGCCGCCCAAGCGCCCGATGCTCGCGCCAGTCGGGGCGAACGTCGTTTGGCCTAGCCCCGCAGATCGAGCAACGCAGCCGCCAGCGAAGCGCCGGAATCTCGATTGAACCGGCGAGCGCCGACACGTCGCCAGCCGCCGACCGGCCGCACTTAAATCATGAGACCGACGACCGTCCTAAAGATCTTGAAAGTGAAATAGTTAACTGCTGTCAATTTGCGAAAAGGCTCACCCCCGCGATTTGCATATTGCAACGCAGAATAGTCGCAACAGGCACTGAAAATTCAGTTTCGACGACGGCCCAGTTCGCACTTCGCCTATAAAATCAGATCTCTACGTGAGCGGACGCCTCCTGGCACGTCTCGTGAAATCTCTGTCGCATCGAAGCCCATAACGGCGAGCTTCAGCGATCAGAGGTTTTAGATGTCCTTCACCACCGTCTTCGCCCGTGCCGCAGGGTTCGGCGATAACGAGCTTCTTCGCGATGTGGCGCGTTCGCCGCTGCTGAAGCGGACCGTCGACGTTGTTGGCGCGCTCGCAGCGCTCACGCTGTTCGCCCCGGTGTTCCTGGCGACGGCGATCGCGATCAAGATGGAGTCGTCGGGTCCGGTGTTTTTCCGCCAAACGCGGATCGGCAAAAATGGGCTTCCTTTCTCCATGATGAAGTTCCGCTCCATGATCGCCGGCGCAGACGCGCTGCATGCGAAAATGCAAGGGGCCACCAGCTCTCGCCACGAGATCCGTTACAAGAACCAGAACGACCCCCGCATTACGCGGATCGGCCGCTTCATCCGCAGATATTCGATCGACGAACTCCCCCAGTTCTGGAATGTGCTAACCGGCGACATGTCCCTCGTCGGACCGCGCCCGGCGCTGCCGTCGGAAGTGGCGAAATATGCCCCCAGCGACCGGGATCGTCTGCTCGTGAAGCCCGGCATCACCTGCCTCTGGCAGGTTGGAGGACGCGCCAACATTGACTTTGTCGGTCAGGTTGCGCTCGACCGCCAATATGTTCGCGATCGATCGATCTTCCTCGATCTCCGGATCCTCCTCCGTACCCCCTATGCCGTGGTAGCCGGCGAGGGCGCTTACTGAAGCCAAGTAAGCGTGTTTCTCACTCCGCCCAATATTCATAATAAGATACTGGTTTCACACTATTTACAGATAGAGAGACGGCGCTAATCCCCGGCTTGGTCCCCCAGAAATTGCGGGCTCAAGACGAACGCCAGCGCACTAGAGCGACCGAAAATCGGAAATTCGGGGAAATGGCCAGCAACCGATTTTGCAGCGCCGTCGCCCGATGCGCCGACATGGAGCGCGCAGCAAAGATACGCCCCCGGCCGGACGCGGAACTCCGGGCATCGGTCGTGCGACCTCTCATCCGCGCAGAACCAGAACCGAGCACTTCGCCCGTTTGACGATGGCGCTGGCGACGGAGCCGATGAGGAAGCGATCCATGCCCGGCCGGTGCGAGGCGATGATGATCAGATCGGCACCCCATCTTTCGGCCTCGTCGAGAATACTATCGTGAACGGGGCCAAAGAGCACGGCGCTGGAGACGCGATCGCGCGGACGATCGATCTTGGCCGCAAGGGCCGCCATCTCGGCTTCCAGCGCGACGCGAATATGGGTCTCGAAATCCGCTCGAACGTAATCGATAAAGCGGATCGGGATGAGCGACTGCACATTGACGAGCCTGACCTCGCAGTCGAGCGGTTTGGCGAGCACTTGCGCCTCTTCAATGGCGCGTGGCGCAAACTCGGGTTCGGAGAGATCGATGGGGAGGAGGAGCTTTCGCAACATGTGCGTCTCCATTATGGTCTTTAACAGTCTAACTTGTGCTCGCTCGAGGCCTGGGCAACTGGCGGCCCTCCAGAGCGCCACGCGGGCGGCGAGAGCGAGCGGGAACGCCGTGCTAAATCCTCGCGCTCCGGGTCCGGGAAATCTGCGGCGGCGCGAAGATCGAACCCTATTTATTCCTGGCTCCCGCCGCGCCTCCCGGGAATGTCTCAGCTTGAAATTTGAGCCCCTTGACGAAGTCCCGCGTCCCCCCATCCTCCCATGGTGTGGTTAGGGCAAAGGACGGAGAGCAACAATGGCGTATGCAATCAATTACGGGACCGATGCCGCCGCACCAACACAGCGCTGCGAGACCGCGACTGCGGCGCTAGAGTTGGTCAAAAAGCTTCAGTCGGAGAAAAGGCCAAGCGTCAAAATTCACGACCGAAGTGGGGCCGCGCTTACAGTCGCCGATCTTGAGAAGCTCTCGGCAAAAGAGAACATTTGAAACCATGACGAGAGGCTGCCTCACCTCGTAGTGTGCAAAACTGAGGACAAACCCCGTGTCTGAATCAGGGGTAGCGGATTCGAGCTATGCGCTCGTGAAGAATGCGTTGACGGCGGCGCGCATTGACGGCCCGTTGGAAGCGAAAGTGAGAGCTACAACTTGGGGGGATGGCGTGGGCTTCATCATCGTTCCGCGCCTCGGGGTTTCCCTGGCATCCCGGGGGTTTTCCCTGGCTTCGTCATCCTTGTTCCACCCATAGTTTTCCCCGCCATCGTTTTTCCAACGTTGCTGGGGGCTGCTTGCGCGACGGCTGTCGCGCTCATTAAGGCCAGGATGCTCCCAAATAGAACAATCCTCGTTTTCATTTTCGTCTCCTGCGCTCCGAATGTGACTGTTGTGCCCGCAACATTTCTCGCGCCGGGGCACGGAACTCACCCCCTGAGCCCCGATTATGGCGCGAAACCTCACGAGACACTTGCCCGCCACCGACGGCGATTCCTACTTTTGCCATCAACGATGGCCGCGACCGCCGCCACCGCCGTGACCACCGCCGCGACCGCCATGGCCGCCGCCCCCGCCAAAGCCGTAACCGTAGCCGTAGCCGCAATCGTTCAAATAGCAGCCGTTATCCAACCCGCCCCCAAGGACTCCGCCAATAATCGCGGCGGGAATCGCGTCTCCTCCTCGAACTTGAACGATTTTCGGGTCTGGGCTCGACAATACCGGATTGGACAAGCCAACCGGGCCGGCTGAACCGGGCGCGGTAGCAAGGACTGTTGCCCGACCACAATTCCGGTAATTAAAATGAGCGTCGTCTGATTCTCCTTGTGTCTGGTAGAAAGCGCAAATGGCGCGGCAAATAGCACTTGGCCTCAGACGCCTCGTATCCCGGCCATTTGATCGCGGATTCTTTCGAATTTCGACTTCTGTTCGGCGTTTAGGCTGTTGTAAAAAGCAATAGCTTCGGATTTTCTGCTTTCAACGCCTCCAGCCGGTCCTCAAAAAATTCTGGTGTAAAACGAGGTGCCCCTCAAAAGAGGGAGCAGTTCGGGCTTGTCTGCGCAGAGGCGGGTCTTGGCGGCCTCCACCGCCTGCTCGCGTGCGAGTTGGAATTCCTTGAAGGCCGCTCCCTGCTGGTCACTCAAAAGCAGGAATTTAAGTAAATGTTCCGCGAATGTGGGCTTCAGCGTGCGGACTTGTCTGGGTCGGGAGCGCAAATGCG